>NZ_JBQCHT010000049.1:0-9226 GCF_051954415.1 Asticcacaulis sp. | reverse complement strand
ACCTTATCAAACGACGCCGCCCCTCACCCGGCCTTCGGCCACCCTCTCCCCGTAAACGGGGAGAGGGGGATCAAGGCCGATGGCAATGACTAACGACACCGCTGCCCCAATCGTTCGCGCCGTTGCCAAACTCTGGCGACGTCTGACGCGCCGCAATTCGCTGGTCGGGCGGCTGATCCGGCTGGCCTCCATGTGGTTCATCTTCTCGCTGGTCATTACCGGCATCGCGCTCACCGCCTATTTCCACCAGGCGGCGCTTCAGCGATTCCAGCTCAATGTCGGCCAGATCGCCGACAATCTCTACGCCGATACCGATATCGCCAGCGACGGCCACATTACCACGCCGGTCTTTTTCGATACCCGCACCAACCGGGTCTATTCCGGCCTTTACTGGCAGGTCAGCGAAATCAACGTTCAAGGCAAGATGATCGACCAGGCGCGGTCGCGCTCCCTGTGGAGTGAGCGCATCGTCGTGCCGGCGAAAACCCTGGCGGCGGCGAAAAGCCGGTCGGGCGAGCCTGTTTTCTATGACAGCCTGGGGCCGAACAAGGCGCCCTTGCGCGTGGCGGCGATCTATTCGATGATCGATGATCGCGCCTTTGTGTTCCTGTCGGCCGAGGATCGCGCGCCGATGGACAAGGATGTTCGCCGCTTTGCCCTGCTGACAGCGGCGGCGCTGTTCATCCTGGCCCTTGGCTCGCTGGTGGCCATCTTCATCCAAGTGCGGGTGGGGCTGCGGCCGCTATTCGACCTGACCGGCGAAATCGCCGATGTGCAGAGCGGCAAGCAGCAGCGACTGGTCAAGACCTATCCGGCGGAAATCACCCCGGTGGCGACCCAGCTCAATGCCTTTCTCGACTATTCTCAGGAGGTGGTGGAGCGCCAGCGGATGCACGTCGGCAATCTGGCCCATGCGCTCAAGACGCCGTTATCGGTGCTGATGGCGACGGCGGGCGATGCGGAAGGGCCGCTGCCGGAAACCATGCGCAAGCAGGCCGAAACCATGCGGGCCCAGGTCGATCACCATCTGCGGCGAGCGCGGGCCGCGGCGCGTTCGCAGGCCATGGGCGAACGGACGGCGGTGGAGCCGGTGTTTGACGAACTGGCGGTGATGTTGGAACAGGTATTTCAGGACAAGGGCGTGATCATCGACTGGCGCGCGCCGGAAGACCTGGCCTTCCGCGGCGAAAAGCAGGACCTGCAGGAAATCGCCGGCAACCTGTTGGAAAACGCCTGCATCTGGTGCAAGCGCAAGGTGCGGATCACCGCCGAATTCATCGCTGCCGACCAAACGATGAACCTGGCCATAGAGGATGACGGTCCGGGGCTGGACGAGGCGCGGTTCGATGAGGTGCTGAAGCGCGGCGCGCGGCTGGACGAGAGCGTGCCGGGCTCCGGCCTGGGGTTGTCGATCGTCGATGAACTGGTGCGCGCCTATGGCGGACGGCTGCATTTCGAGCGTTCCCCGTGGGGCGGTTTGAAAGTGCTGGCGAAGCTGCCGGCCATTCTGTCCGAACAGGCAGGGTGAGCGGATACCCGTCAGACAAAATTAACCGGATCGTTACTATGATGCGATTTCCCTAAAGCGTTGCGGCGTAAGGATTTCCGGTTTTGGCAGGCTTGATAGCCGAAAAGCGCATGAATATGCTCAAAGGGCTGGTTCGCACCCTGCCCCAGGCATCGCTGCGCTCGCTGGAAATGGCCCTGGGCCTGACCAATGAGGCCAGGATGGTCGAGGTCCGCGAGCTGATTGCGGCCGAGATGGCATTCCGCCAGGTACGCGAGACGGTCTTCGCGCCGTTCATGCCGCTGTTCCGCGCGCGCGCCGATGGCCTGGCCGGGGTCAGGTTCGAGCCGTGGATCGTCAATGCCCTGTGGTCGGCGCTGGGCACAAGCGAGCCCGATCTCTGTGCCGAGGCGCAAGCGACCTTACGCACCTTGCGCGCGGAAGACCCGACGCCGGTGGTCTTTTTCCGGCTGGTGACGGCGGCGGCCCATATCTGCCATGAGACACCGGAGATCATTCTGCGGCCGGACGCCAATGAGGCAGACCGTGCGGCGGTGGCGGAATTCGGCCATTATCTCGACCTGCACCGGCTGGCCCGTCAGGTATTGGCGCGGCTCGATGATTTCATGGGGCGGATCGATGCCGATAAGGCCGCGGCCCTGCGCGTCATGTTCGGTGACGCCAGCGATCTCGATATCAACGGCGGCACGCGCTTTCTGGAGATCATCTTCGCCAATCTGGACGACGGCGCCCAGATCATCAAGTTCGTGGCCATTGTGTCCGACCGGCCGAACGACCGTTTCCTGGCCGAATCGGAGCTGGCGGATTTCGGTATACGCATCCTCGACCGCATCGAAGCGGACCTGGCGGCCATCAAGGCTTTCATGGGCGGCAAGGGGCAGGTTTGCGACGATCCGGCCGCGGCCGGCGAGCGGGTGGCGCACTGCCTAAGCCAGATTCAGGCGTTCGGGCACTATGTCGAGCTGACGCGCGGCGGCCCCTGGGGCAAGCGGGTCACCGAGGCCCAGAAGACCATTGCCGGCCTGGTCGAGCACCAGCTCAAGAGCGCGGAAAAGGCACTTGAAGGCGTCATGCCGATGCGCACCGAACGGGTCTATGGCCGGGTCAAGAAGGAGGTGCCGGATTATGCGCGCGTGCCGCCGGATGCGGTCACGGCCACGGCGCACGGCGTCCTGACCTTTATCCGCAAGGTGCGGCCGATCGCCATGTCCGGCGGGTTCGCCTCCCTCCAGGCCAAGACGGCCGAAGCCTGCGAACTGACGTTGGATGCCTATTTCACCGAATTGCTGGCCTTGGCCAATGGCGATGAACCCTTTGATGCGGAGCAGTTGCTGGCTGGATTTGAGCGGATTACCGACCTGATGGAAGCCCTGTGTGGCGAGGAAAAGGCGCAACTGGCGCGACGCCGTGTCGCGTCATCGGACCTGATGAACCCCTCGAAATCCGTGGCCTGAGCCTGTATAGGCTTTCTTTTGGCCTGAAATCGGCTATTGAGGCCACATGCTCCTGCTCATCCTGACCTGCCTGCTGATCTGCGCCGCGCTGATGGCGCTGGTGTGGGCATGGCAACGGAAACGCGGCGCAGCGTCCGGACTGACGCAGGAAAAGGCGCTCTATGCTGGCTTTGTCGCCGATCTGGAGCGTCGGCAGGCGCGGGGAGAGATCGACGACATTCAGGCGCAGGAAGAGCGGGCGCAGGCGGCGCGCGCCCTGTTGAAAGCCAGCGAAACGGTGGCCGCCGATGTGCCGGTAAAACCGCTTTATGGCTATGTGGCGCTCGGTATGACCGCAATCCTGAGCCTGGCGGTTTACCTGACGGTCGGTCATCCCGATCAGCCGGATCAGCCCTACAAAAAGCGCCTGCAAACCTGGACGCGTCTGGCCCAGACCAATCCGGATGTTTTGCCACCCCAGGCCATGGCGGCGGTGCTGCGGCAAGGGCAGGCGGGGCACGCCAATGATGTGACCTATTGGCTGTTCCTCGGCCGGATCGATATGCTGGCGGGCAATAATTATGCCGGGGCGCAGGACTATGAAAAGGCGCGGGCGCTATCACCTCAGACGTTTGCCGCCTGGTCGGAGCTGGGCGAGGCCCTGACCTTTGTCGGCGGCGGCACCAGTGGACCGGAAGCGGTGCAGGCGTTTGAAAAGGCGCTGTTGCTGAACCCCGATGATGCGCGGGCGCACTATTATCTCGGTCAGCAAGCCCTGGCTGAGGGAAGGTACGAAGCGGCGCGCGGGCACTATGAAGCGGCTCTGAAGACCATGGCGCCGGACGATGTCAGCCGGCCGCAGGTGCTGGAAGCATTGAACAGTATTGGTCCGGCAGAAGCGGCGGCCAAGGCGATGAATGCGCGCATTTCCGGCATGGTGTCAGGGCTTGAGGCGCAATTGCAGGCCGATCCGGAAAATGCCGACGGCTGGGCGCGGCTGCTGCGCTCCTATGATGTGCTGGGCGACAAGGCGGCGCATGACAGGGCGCGGGCGGCGATGCAGGCACATTATGCCAATCGGCCGGAAGTCATCGCTGATATCCTGACGAAGGCGCAGACGCGCGTCGGGTCGGAAAGGGAGGCGAAATGAGCTTTTGGCCGAAATCTGTCAAAGCCCGGCGACGCCTGACGATTTTCCTGATCGCCGCACCGGTGTTTATCGCCGCGGTAGCCCTGAGCCTGTATGCCCTGAAAGGGACGGTCGTCTATTTCTATACGCCAGCGCAGTGGATCGAGGCTGGTGTGCCGGTGGGCAAGACGGTGCGGTTGGGCGGCCTGGTCAAGCCGGGCAGTGTGGTGAAGACGCCGGACGGCGTGACGCGTTTTACCGTACAGGACAAGATGAAGGAAATCGCCGTCGTCTATAAGGGCGAACTGCCGGATCTGTTCCGCGAAGGGCAGGGGGTGGTTTGCGAAGGCGAGGTGACGGGGGAGACGGCCTTAAAAGCGACGCAGGTTCTGGCCAAGCACGACGAGAAGTACATTCCAAAGAACGTGCAGAAAGAGCTGGAAAAGCAGGGTGAATGGCGTCCGGAAGCGGGAATGGATAAGCCGAAGCCGGTCCAGAGGCCGTTTCAATGAGGGGGCGAAATAACTTCTCCTCCCCTACGCAGCGGGGGAGGTGTCACGGCGAAGTCCGTGACGGAGGGGGCCGTCCCTCGCAAAGAAGCGCCCCCTCCGTCAGCGACACCGGCCCTGCGGGCCTCGCGCTGCCACCTCCCCCGCTGCGCAGGGGAGGAGAGTAGATTTCATGACCCATATCAATGAAATCGGCACCTACTGTCTGGTCCTCGCCTTCTGTTTCTCACTGGCGCAGGCGGGGCTTGTCGTTGCCGGAAAGGGACGCGGCATCGCCCGCTATGCCGAGGGCCTGTCTCTGGCCGGCGCCGTCAGCATCGTCATCGCCTTCGCTATCCTGATCTTCGCCTTTATCCGCTCCGATTTTTCGGTGGTGAATGTCGCCGAACATTCGCACACCGACAAGCCGCTGCTCTATAAAATCTCCGGCGCCTGGGGCTCGCACGAAGGCTCGATGCTGCTGTGGTGTACCATCCTGCTGGTCTATGGCGCCATGATCACCCTGCGCGGGCAGGGTCTGCCGGAATCCTTGCGCCTGAAGGCCCTGGGCGTGCAGGGCCTGCTCGGCGCGGCCTTTGTCGGCTTTACGTTGTTCTCCTCCAACCCGCTGGCGCGGCTGGCGGATGCCCCTCTACAGGGACAGTCGCTCAATCCGGCCCTGCAGGACCCGGCGCTCGCCTTCCATCCGCCCATGCTTTATCTCGGTTATGTCGGCATGTCGGTGGTGTTTTCGTTCGCAGTGGCGGCCCTGATTGAAGGCCGGCTGGACCGCGCCTGGGCCAGATGGGTCAGGCCGTGGGCGCTGCTGGCGTGGAGCTTCCTGACCATCGGCATCACGCTCGGCGCCTTCTGGGCCTATTATGAACTGGGCTGGGGCGGCTGGTGGGCCTGGGATCCGGTGGAGAACGCTTCCTTCATGCCCTGGCTGGCGGCCACCGCGCTTTTGCATTCGGCCATCGTCATGGAAAAGCGCGACTCACTCAAAGCCTGGACGGTGTTTCTGGGCCTGCTGGCCTTCACCTTCTCGATGATGGGGGCCTTCCTGGTGCGTTCGGGCCTGCTGACGAGCGTGCATTCCTTCGCCGTCGATCCGCAGCGCGGCATATTGCTGGCAGCGATCCTGCTGCTGACGGCCGGCGGCGGCTTTGCCCTGTTCGCCCTTCGCGCGCCGACCCTGGCCCCTGGCGGCCTCTTCGCCACGGTCAGCCGCGAAACGACGCTTGTGCTCAATAACCTGCTGATCTCGGCGGCGCTATGCTCGGTCTTTCTGGGTACGCTCTACCCGATCCTGATGCAGGCCCTGTTCGACAAGACCATGTCGGTGGGCGCGCCCTATTATCTGGCGGTCTTCGGGCCGATCATGATCGTGGCCCTGCTGCTGGTGCCGGTTTCCAGCCTGATGTCGTGGAAACGCGCCGACCTGAAAGGCGTGTTGCAAAGGCTGGCGGCGGCTTTCGCCGTGGCGGTGCTGGCGGCGGCTATCGGTTCGCTGTTTTACAAGGGGCCGACCTTTCTCAGCGAGGCGGAGTATCTGGTGGGCCTGATCGTCGGCTTCTGGCTCATCTTCGGTACGCTCAAGCTAGTGCTTGAGCGCATTATGCCCTCAGAGGCCGGGCAGGCTCCTCGCAAAAGCTCGGGCGGGCAGTCGCCCTTGCCAAATCTTACGAAAAGATTTGGGGGCGCACTTTCGCGTCTGCCGGGCGTGCCGCTGGCGACCTGGGGGATGATTTTTGCCCATATCGGCCTCGGTGTGTTTGTCCTGGGCGCGGTGGTGGAAGGCCATCAACGCTTAAGTGTCATGCAGGGCATGGCCTTGGGGGATAGTGTGAAGCTGGGGCAATATGAGCTGCGTTTCCAGTCGCTCTACCAGACACCCGGCGCCAATTACGATGCGCAGGGCGGGGTGTTCGAGGTGAAGGACGGGCAGGGGCGCGTGATCTGTCAGCCAAAGCCGCAGCGCCGGTTCTATCCGGCGTCAAACCAGGTGCAGAGCAAGGTGGCTTTGTGCTTCACGCCGCTGGATGATCTCTATGTGGTGATGGCGGAACCGCAGGCCGGTGCTGACGGTATCATGTCGTGGCAGGTGCGTTTCTTCTATAATCCATGGGTGCGGCTGATCTTCTTCGGGCCGCTGCTGATGGCGCTGGGCGGGTGCTTAAGTCTAAGTGATCGACGCTTAAGGCTTGGGATTGTGCAGAAGGCGGCGAAGGGATGAGCTTGAAGAGAGCAAGAAACCCCACCACCAAAGCGCAAGAGCGCTTTGGTCCCATGGCTGGCGAAAGCTATACTTTCGCTGACGCCAAACCCCACCGAAGGTGGGGAGGTATGATATGGTTTTTGATTGTCTTGCCGCTGCACGCTTTCGCGGCCACGCCGCAGGAGGAGGGCCGCGCCCGGCAGTTGTTTACCGAGGTGCGCTGTGTCCAGTGCCAGAGCGAAAGCATCGCCGATTCGGACGCTCAGATCGCCGGAGACATGCGCCGCGAAATCCGCGCTGATATCGCCGCCGGCAAGACGGATGCGCAGATCCGCAAGGAACTCTTCGCGCATTATGGCGATTATGTTCTTTTTCGGCCGAGATTTTCAGTGGGCAACCTGCTGCTGTGGCTGCTGCCGCCGCTGATCGCCATAATCGGCGGTGCGATCCTGTGGGCTTCACGGCGAAAGCCTGAAAAATCAGGTGATTATGCCTTGAGTGCGGCCGAGGAGAAAAAGCTTCGTGATATCCTGAAGAAACACGATTGATGTCACGATTTTGCCTCACCGCTTTGATTACATAAGGACGAAACCGGGATTCTTCGTGAGTCCGATACGGTTTGTGGTTGTAATCGCCCCGCTTAACGCTCAGATATCTGACTAAACGCGGCTTATTCGTACGGATAAAGGTAGGATTATGGGGAATTGGAATTTCAAAGCGCTGCTGAAAAATCGTTCGGCAGTGGGTGGCGCTGTCGCCGGTCTGGTCCTGGGCGCGGGCGTCGCCGGCGCGGCCATCACCGGCTTCGGCTCGCACGGCATCGGCGCGGGCTATGACGGCGCGCAACTGATCAAGACCGCCGACCTGACCCCGGTCAAGCCGCCCGCCGGCGCGCCCATGTCCTTCGCCGACCTGATCGAGCGCGTCTCGCCGGCCGTGGTCTCGATCGAGACCAAGGGCAAGATGAAGATCGACACCGGCATCCCGTCGCTGCCGGGCTTCAGCTTCCCCGGCCAGGATGACGGTTCCGGCCAGAAGGAACAGGAGGTCCGCGGCGCGGGCTCCGGCTTCTTCATTTCGGCCGACGGCTATGTCGTCACCAACAACCACGTCATTGACGGCGCCGATGAGATCACCGTCAAGCTGACCAATGACAAGGAGCTGAAGGCCACTGTAGTGGGCCGCGATGTCGGCACCGACCTGGCCGTGCTCAAGGTCGAGGGCACGAACTTCCCGTTCGTGCGCTGGGAACTGGAAAAGCAACCCCGCGTCGGTGACTGGGTCATCGCTGTCGGCAATCCGTTCAACTTCTCGAACACCGCCACGGCCGGCATCGTTTCGGCCTATGGCCGTGATCTGCGCGACAATTCCTCGGGTCCGGACTATACCGACTATCTCCAGATCGACGCCGCCATCAACCGCGGCAATTCCGGCGGCCCGACCTTTGACCTGTACGGCAAGGTGATCGGCGTCAACACCGCCATCGTCACGCCTTCGGGCGCCAATGCCGGCGTCGGCTTCGCCATTCCGTCGGATGTGGCCAACAAGATCACCAGCCAGTTGATGAAGGGTGTCAAGATCGAGCGCGGCTATATCGGCGTCACCATCCAGTCGGTGACGCAGGAAAATGCCGAGGCGCTCGGCATCACTGATGTCACCGGCGCCTATATCGCCGAAACCACCCGTGGCGGTCCGGCGGACAAGGCCGGGGTGCAACTGGGCGATATCGTCAAGTCGGTGGATGGCAATCCGGTCAAGAGCCCGACCGAGCTGACCCGCCGTATTGCCGATGTCAAGGTCGGTGAAAAGGTGACCCTCGGCGTGCTGCGCAACGGCAAGATGATCAACCTGACCCTGACGGCGGCTCTGCGGCCTTCGGAAGAAGACCTGTTGAAGGGGCTGAACGGCCAGAGCGGCGGGGACGACAGTTCGTCCAGCGGTTCGGCCAGTGGTTCGGCGCCGGTCATCGGCCTGTCGGTCAAGGCGATCACGCCGGATGTCCGCAAGGCGTTTGGCCTCGACGACACCAGCAATGGCCTAGTCATTACAGATGTGGCGGCCAATTCCGATGGCGACCAGAAGGGTCTGAAGCCGGGCGATGTCATCGTCCTGGCCAATAACCAGCCGGTGACCACTCAGGCGCAGTTCTCCGGCATTGTGGCTGACCTGAAGAAGCAGAGCCGCCCCAGCATTCTGCTTCTTGTTCGCCGCGAGGGTCGCAATATCGCCCTGCCGCTGTCGCTCAAGGACGATGCCGCGAAGAAGTGATTTTTCTCCTCCCCATGACAATGGGGAGGTGGCGCGCAGCGCCGGCGGGGCGCCCCGCCGGCCTTTAATGGGCCAATTCCCCCACCCCAGCGTCGGGCGGGAGGAGATGTCAGGCTCTTAATTGGCAATTTTGACTTGGAAAAGGGTCGTTAGGCGAGGTAT
>NZ_JBQCHT010000048.1:0-6015 GCF_051954415.1 Asticcacaulis sp. | reverse complement strand
GTAGAAGACCGACGGCACCAGGAAGGCTTCGACATCGCTCAAGGAAAAGGCCAGCTTGGAGAAGGTGATCAGCGGGCCGTTCAGCCAGGTGACGAAGCCGAAGATGGCGAACAGGCCGCAGAACATCAGCACCGCCCCCCAGGGGGTCTTCTCAGGTGCATTCGCGGCAGTTACGGGTCCAGGTGTCGGCATGATGTTGTTTCCCCTATTTATTTACAGCCACTACTCGGCGGCATCGGCCCTGATACGCTTATGTGACAGGAAGCCACCGGCGCGATCCAGCCCCCTGCCCTGCGACCAGCTATGGACGCCGTTGACGAAAACCTCTTCGATGCCGGCCGAAATCTGCACCGGTTTCTCAAAAGTGGCGCGGTCAGCCACGGTATCGGCGTCAAAGACGGTGATATCCGCCGCCATGCCAATGGCGATCCGGCCGCGATCATGGAAGCCAAAGCGCTTGGCCGGCAACCCGGTCATTTTGGCAATCGCCTCGGCCAGCGGGAACAGCTTCTCTTCACGGGCATAATGCCCCAGCACGCGCGGGAAAGTGCCCCACAGGCGCGGATGCGGGTTCTTGTCATTTGGCAGGCCGTCGGAACCAACCATGCACAGCGGATGCGCCAAAATCCGGCGCATATCGTCTTCGTGAATCTGGAAGTAGCAGGCATAGCCCGGCAGCAGCCGAACGGCAGCGTCGCATTCGCTAATGCCCCATTCACTGGCGATATCATGGAGATAACGCCCGGCCTGGTCCGGATGGGTTTCCGACGAATTGATCAGCACCTTGATCTCACCATCGCACAGGTCCGGATTCAGTACGGAAGATCCTGCCGTATAGGGATAGCAGTCCATGGCCACCGGCTGCTTTTTGGCCGCGTTGTCGATCAAGCCCAGCGTCTCGACCGAGCGCCCCCAGTTGCGCACCCCCGCGCACTTGTGGTGCGAAATAATCAGCGGTGTCTGGGTCGGGCTGGCGGTCGTGAATGCCTCTTCCAAGGCTTCGAGAATGCCGTCATATTCGCTGCGAATATGGGTGGCATAGACACCGCCATGAGCGCTCACCGTCCGCGCCAGGGCCGTCAGTTCATCGAGGTCGGCGGCGGCGGCCGGCGGATAATAGACCCCCGAACTCATACCGGTCGCGCCGGCTTCCAGCGCCTCGGCCAGCAGGGCCTGCATCTGTTTGCGTTCTGCCGGGCTGGCAGCCTTTTTGAGGTCCGGCAAACAGATGCGGCGCAAGGTGGTGTGGCCGACCAGAGCCGCCACATTGACCGCCGGCCGCGCCTGGTCGACGGCAATGGCATAGTCGGCAAAGCTCGCATAGGCAAAGGCCCTGAAGTCACCCAGCAGGTTGAAGGGTTCTTCCGGTTCGTTGGGGAAACGCAGCGGCGCAATCGACAGGCCGCAATTGCCGACCACGACCGTGGTCACGCCCTGGCTGATTTTTGCCGTCATTTCCGGCTGACGGATACAGGCGTAATCGTCGTGCGAATGAACATCGATGAAGCCCGGCGCCACGGCCTTGCCACCCAGATCGAAGCTTTTACCCGCCGGCAGGTCGGCCAGGTCACCGACCGCAATGATCAGGCCGTCGCGGATGGCGATATCCGCCCTGAAAGGCGCGTCCCCCCCCCCATCGAAGACAAGGCCATTGCGCAGGAGAATATCGGCAGGTGCAGGTGACATAGGCTGGTACTCTTAGAAGAACGTCTTGAGCGCGCCGATGACTGAATAAGCGTCATCGACTTCGAGAAGGACCGGCCAGCGGTCGAAGGTGGTGCAGGGGTGTGAGATACCGAGGCCGACATAATCGCCGATACTGACCTGAGCGCCGTGCGGCAGACGGATATAGCCATGCTGGTCGTTCATGCGGAAAAACGACCAGCCCTCAACGGCCTGCGTCTTGGCGCCCTCGCCCGGCACGGCATGGTATTCGACCTTGGGCAGGGCGGAATCGTCGGACAGGTCGCGGCGGCCGGCATTGACGATGATCAGGTCGGGCTCCGGATGGGAAACGACCTGAGCCCAGACCTCAAGCGCGGGTTGAAGCGCCGGCGCCGGACCAAGCACTCTGCGCTCACCGACATGGGCCAACAGCCTGTTGTAGAAACCGGTATCATGGGTCAGGTAACAGCCGCTGCGCAGCAAGGGCGTGATGCCCTCGGTTTTCAGGCCGCGCGCCACCAGGTCGAAATAGGCCGAACCGCCGGCGCTGATGACAGGCTCGCCGGTAAACAGCCCTTCGTCTCGGCAGGTATGGAACAGGCCCAGCAGGTCATCGAGGAAGGCATCGACGCGGACAGCATCCGCCGCCGCATCACCGGTCACGATCAGGCCCTCATAGCCCTCGACACCGCGCAGGGTGAGCCTGGGCGATCGCGCCACGCGCCGGGCGATTCCCAGCGCCAGGTCACGCGTACGCGCGCCCGTCCGGCCACCGGAAAGACCGAGTTCGACCATCACCTGGAAAGGTCTTTTGGCGCCAGCGCCTGTCAGGATCGCTTCCAGCCGTTCGACGCCCGCCAGGCTGTCGACCAGGCTGAGGATCCATGTATCGGGTGCCGCGTCCTGACGTGCCGACAAGGCGCGAATCTCAGCTTCCCCTACCAGTTCATTGGCGATCAGCAGATTTTGAACGCCGAAATCCAGCGCCGTATTGGCCTGGGAAACCGTCGCCACCGTCATGCCCCAGGCGCCAGCTTCCAGTTGCCGATCGAACAGTTGCGGGCACATGCTGGTCTTGCCATGCGGCGCCAGTTTCGCGCCTGCCTGATCGATATAGATCTGGAAAGCATTCAGGTTTTTCGTCAGCACACTGCTGCGGATCACCGCCGCCGGCAGCGGGATCGAACCATCGAGCAGGTTCCAGTCCTGCGCCCCGGCCTCGCGCAGCGGCAAGCCCTCGGCGGAAGCCGGCAGGCCCTTGATGCGTGCCGTCAGGGGCAGGTCGAGGATAGCATCCAGCTTGAGCGCCATCAGAACGACTCCAGGGTCAGTTCGGCGGCCAGAACCGGATTGCCTGCCGTGAGACCGGCATCGACCGGCAGCACCACGCCGGTGATCATGCGCGACAGATCGCAGGAGAGAAAGGCGACGGCATTGGCGATGTCCTTCGGGTCGGCAAAGTCACGCAGCGGATACCACTTCTTCAGGTCGTCGAAGACCTCTGGCTTCTTGGCCGCGCGTTCGGCCCAGGCCTGGGTCTTGACCGTGCCCGGCGCCACCAGATTGGCGCGGATGCCCAGAGGGCCATATTCGATGGCCAGCGAACGGGTATAGCTGACCAGCCCGGCCTTGGCGGCGCTGTAGGCCGGGTGACCAATGGCGAGGCCGGCATTGACCGTGCCGATATTGATAATGACGCCCGATTTACGCGCAAACATCGACGTCTTCACCGCCTCGACGCAGTGGTAGGCGGCGCTCAGATTGATGGCAAGATCGTGCGTCCAGTCTTCCGGCTTAAGCGTTGCCAGAGCCGTGGCTGCGGCCGCTCCGGCATTGTTGACCAGGATATCCACCGATCCGTGCGCCGTCACCAGGTTATCGATCGCAGCCTTTGTGGCCGCCAGATCGGTAAGATCGACTGCCGCCGTTTTCAGGCGCGTGTCCATTGTGGACAGAGCGCCCGCATCGCGATCCAGCGCGTAAACCGTGGCACCCCAGCCGAGAAAAGCTTCGCACAGCCCCCGGCCGATGCCCCCCGCAGCCCCAGTGATCAGAACCACTTTTCCGCTAAAATCAAACATAAGCCACCTTTTTAGTCAGCGTGTTCCGGAGCCATTCGAGGTTTATCGGACGCAGCATACCGAAATTGTAAAAAGCAAAATCGCCTATTCCCAGATTGCGCAGCCCCGCCAGCGCCGCGCTCAGGTCGGTCTCCTGACCCATGTCAGGATAACCGGGACGCAGGATAACACTGGTACGGAACGCTGGAACGAGATCAAGCACATAACCACCATCCGCCACCACGTCTTCAGGTGAAGACTGGTAAAGTGGCAGTTCCAGCCCATTGCTGACCGCATCAAGTGCCGCCAGGTCATGGCCTTCCAGATAAGCCGTGGCATGGGGCCGCTGGCAAGTGGCTATAACCTTGACCTTCACTGCCGGGTCCACCGCCGCGCGAATATCGGCCACCAGTGAAGTCACGACCTGACAGCGGAAGCGATGAAACGCGGCCAGATCCGCATCTTCGGCGTTCCACTGATCCAGCGACTGATCAGCGCCGCCAGCCAGCCAAGCGTCGACAGCTGCGCATATCCGCGCGGCAAGGCCATCAACATCGATTCCGTCTCCCTTCGCGCCTTCACGGCACCGCTGGCAGAAACACAAACCCAGCATGGCATCGAGCCATGCATTAGGCACCACTTGCGCAAATTCATGATGGAAGCCGTGGCCATAGGTCAGGAAGCCCGGCGTCTCCAGCAACAGACTTTTCAGCCGGTAGTTTTCCGCCAGATCAGCACACAAGGTGACGGCATAGGCGCGCACCTCCGGTTGGGATGGGCACAGGCTGTAAGGATAGGCATCGCCAAACGCATTGCGCACCCCCAGGTCCGGATGCTTCATGCCCAGACGCGTATTGTGCAGCAGCACCGTCCAGGCATTGACGGCGACATCATCCCGATTGCACAATTCCGCCAGCACATCTCGTCCGGTCGTCAGGGACGAGACCTGCGGCTGTACGATGCCGTAGGCTTTGCGGGGACGAAAATAGACCTTGCCGTCTTCCGGGAAATAGACCCGCGCCTTCGGATCGCCCGGATGAATGAACTTGCCAGCGTGATAGCTGGCCCCGAGGCTTATTTCATCCACGCCCATGGCCCGGACACGCGCGACATCGGCATCCAGGTCGTGTAGATTCCACGGATAGGCGTAGACGGCCGCCGTCACCCTATTTGGCCTTGTAGGCGATGACGTCGATCTCGACCTTGGCGTCGATCATGATCTGCGAACGCACGCACGAGCGCGCCGGCAACTGGCCATCGAAATAGCTGGCATAGACGCGGTTGAACGCCGCAAAGTCACGCGTGTCGTCAAGCCAGACATTGGCCTTCACGACATCGGCCAGGGTACAGCCAGCCTTGGCGAGGATGGCGACGATATTATCCATGGTCTGTTTTGTCTCGGCGACGATGCCACCCTGCACAATTTCGCCGCCGGCATCGAAACCGACCTGGCCGGACACGAACACAAACCCGCCGGCTTCCGTTGCCTGCGCAAAAGGCAGCATTTGCCCGCCACTGCCGGAGCGCGGATCGCCGATACGGTTGATGGTCATGGACACACCTCTGAATACATATATTTGCTTAAGTAGCTTAGCTACATTTAATAAGCTACATTCACATGGGGTGTCAAACGAGTCCACAATGGGCAGCGTTTTTTTTCTGCGCGTCGATGGATTGAGCTTAAAGCGCCCATTCTGCGTTAGGAGGAAAACGGGCGTCAAAATCGGTTTTGGGAGGACGCCGAACCCGAAGCCAAAACCAAGCCGCGATCAACGCATCTATTACAATCGACGTAGCTGGCTGGCGCGTCCGCCGGGCATCTGCAGATTTATTGCCTTCAGGCAAGGCATAATCCGCCCCTCGGAGATGTGCCGAACAAGCAGGATGATCGCGACCAAACATTCGACTACCATCCGACCTAAGCATAGCCGCAAATTCAACTTGGCCGCCTTTCTGCATATCTGCGAGGGTACGCCTGCCGAAAATTCGTCCGACATCTATGTGACACTCTACGGCGACTACGCCCAAACCCTTTAGTGCCTGGCCGAAGGTTGCCGCCAAACAAAAACCCCCTTGGCTTTCGCCTCGGGGGTCTGTGTTACGCCTTCCTGTGAGCTTCAGTCTGTCACACTTGAAGGTGTAATAGGCTTGGTTGCGGGGGCCAGATTTGAACTGACGACCTTCAGGTTATGAGCCTGACGAGCTACCGGGCTGCTCCACCCCGCGTCACCAAGTGTCGGGCGTTTGAGCGCCGCCCGGCATTTTACGTTTGTCTGTGTGGCTTATGGCC
>NZ_JBQCHT010000047.1:0-296187 GCF_051954415.1 Asticcacaulis sp. | reverse complement strand
AAGCACTTTCCGAAAAGTGTGACGCACTTTTCGGATTAAAAAGTGCGTCGAAGCAAAAAATTAGAGCGCCGATCTGATCCAATCAGATCGGAAAACGCTCTATACGGTCTCGTCGTAATCTTCCTCGGCGCCCAGGAATTTCGGTGGGTTGTGGCTGGAGCGCGGGCGGCCGACGACATTGGCCAGGTCGGCGAGATCGACGAAGGTATCGGCCTGGCGGCGCAGTTCATCGGAGGTCATGGGCGGCTGTGACTTGACAGTTGAGACCACGGTGACGCGCGCGCCCTTGCGCTGGACGGATTCGAGCAGGCGGCGGAAATCGCCGTCGCCGGAGAACAGCACCAGGTGATCGGCGTGTTCGGCCATCTCCATCATGTCGCAGGCGATTTCGATATCCATGTCGCCGCGCCAGCGCTTGCGGCCCTGGCTGTCGGTATATTCCCTGGCGGTCTTGGTAATCAGGTGGAAGCCGTTATAATCGAGCCAGTCGACCAGCGGCCGGATTGGCGAGTAATCATCGCCCTCAACCAGGGCGGTGTAATAATAGGCGCGGATCAGGATGCCGCGTTTGCGGAATTCATCGAGCAGTTTACGATAGTCGATGTCGAAATTCAGCGCCTTGGCGGCTGAATAGAGGTTGGCACCGTCAATAAAAAGCGCGATACGGTCGGTCGGATAAAAGCTCATGGCTATACGCTATCCTGAAAATGTGCAGTTAAAATGGCAGGCGAAGATAAGAATATGTCCGTTTTTATTGCCTACGGTTCCAACCTGTTGTCTGGCCCGGTGACTGCATCGCAAGCTTTCAACGAGGTTGTCAAGAACTTGCAGGCGCGAGGACTGATTGTGAACAGGATTTCACGCCTGTGGTCTTCCAAAGCTTGGCCAAATCCGGACGATCCATCCTATGTCAATGCTGTCCTTCAGGTTGAAACGAACGTGCAACCCACGGAATTGATGTCGCTTTTGCATGATCTGGAACGTGAAGCCGGGCGTGTGCGCGATGGACGCCTCAATGCCCCGCGCGTGCTTGACCTTGATTTGATTGCTTATGGCGAAGTCATTATGAGCGGCGAAAACGGCCTCATCCTGCCGCACCCGCGTGCCGCCGATCGGGCCTTTGTTATGGGGCCACTGGCCGAGATAGCGCCGGACTGGGTGCATCCGGTTTTACAGCGCACGGTGGCTGAGCTTTTTAAGGCGGCTACAGTCGGCACGGACGCCTATCCTTTGGACAATGCCGCTTCCTGACGCGTGGCTCGCTGATCGATCCAGACATAGAGCCCAACGCCCGTAAGCACCAGCAGGGTGCCAGCTATATCGGCCAGACTGATGTGCTGGCCGAGGATCAGGCCGCTCAGAACCAGGGTGAAGATCGGATTGATAAAGCTGATGATGGCATTGGCCTGCGAGGATATGCGGCTCAAGGCGAAATTGGTCAGATAGCTCGGCAGGACGGTGGCGCCGATCGCCAGCCCGATAACCAGGGTTAGGAGGGGCGGGGTCATGTGGATATCGCTCAGCCTATGGACGATGAGGAAATGGATACCGGTCGCCAGGGCGGCGCCACTCATGGCCCAAGAAGTGAAGAGTGACGGACCCATGCGCCTGATCAGCGGCTTGGCCAGTAGCAGGTAGAGCGCGAACGCGACCGAAGAGACCGTACACCACAGCACGCCGCTGATCACCGCCGAGCCCTGGGCGTGCAAGTCGGTCAGGAAGACCAGCCCCAGGCCGATATAGCTGATAGCGAAGGCCCAGACCGCCTTCAGGCGCATGGGTTGTTTGAAGAACAGGGCGCCGAACAGGATAACGAACAAGGGATAGGTGAACAGGATCAGGCGCTCGAATTGCGGCGACAGGGTCGTCAGGCTTTCGAAGTCCGTATAGCTGGCCACCCAGTAGCCGAGGATGCCGACGCCAAGCGTGCGCAGGTAGAGGCCGGGATTGCGATCGATCGGCGGCAGGTCATGCGTGCCTTTCGCCTTGCCACGCAGGAAGGTGATAACGCCGAACACGATGAAAAACGGTGTCGCTACGGAAAGGCGCAGCGCCATCAGGGCCGAGGCATCGACCTGGTAGTTATAGGCAAGCTTGATCCAGATGCCCTTGCTGGCGAAAAGAAAGGCGCCCAGCATAGCGAGAATATACCCACCCCAGGTCAAAAGCCAAGGCGTAGGTAGCGGTGATTTCTTTTCAGAAGGTTCAGACATTGCAGGGCCTTTGCGGGCGCCTGATATTTTATGCGCCCCGTGGGTCGGGAAGGGGCGCGGATCGGACGATCTTACGCCTTGGGTTTCTTGCGCGAAATGAGGCGCACAGACTTGCAGGCCCAAATGAGTTTGGACATGATGTCGATATGCGTCAGCGCGAAGGAATTGGCGAAATTGGTGATCATGGGCGCGCACTTAAGGGGTATGACGAGGCAAAGCAACCGCAAACACCGGTTTCTGCTGTCACGTTCGGTTACGCTCTGTTTGGTTCTCAGTGTTCTGGCTGCGCCTGTCGCGGCAAGGTTGCCAGTCATTTCAGGGATGGCCTATGTCATTGACGGTGATACGCTTGTGATCCGCAGGCGGCATGTCCGCCTTTTCGGAATTGATGCTTTTGAGCGCGATCAGACCTGTGGGCGGTTCCGCTGCGGCATCGAGGCGCGAAAAGTATTAAGCGACCTGATAAAGGGTCGGACGCTCATCTGTGAGACGAAGGCAATCGATACCTACGGCAGGACCGTGGCCGTTTGCAAGATATCCGGCGGCCAGGATATCGGCGGCGAAATGGTCCGGCGTGGACTGGCGGTCGCTTATCGTAGTTTCTCTACACAATATATCGGCGACGAATCCTATGCGAAATCTCACCATCTTGGCGCCTGGGCCCATGGTTTTGAAAGTCCGTTGCAATACCGGCGCAATATGCACTGAAGCAGCGCCAATATGTTGATAAAGCTGCGTTATTACAGATGCTTGTGAAATTTGCCTTTATTTTGCCGCATTTTTCTCCAAACGTGGTATATGGGTGCTAAAGGCGGGTGAGTGGGTGTAAAATACACCTGGCTTCTGAAATTGCAGGCTGCGCTGCCCCTTTCAATCTAACCATTTGAAGGCAGCAGGGAAGCGTACGCGCGTGGTCACCTCCGTATATTCGTCATACAGCGTCAGCCAGATCGCCGCCCTGTCCCCGGCGGCCGTCGGATCGATGACGGCGACGGACATCGCCTCCCTGTCATCGACGCAGATTTCGGCCTTTGGCGTAGAGGTCATCCAGGCGTTAAACGCCACGCAACTGGCGGCCATTTCGACCACCCAGATGAAGGCGCTGACGACGACGCAGATCGCCGCCTTCACCGCCAGCCAGATGACCTTTTCCGGCAAGCAGTTGTCGGTTCTGCTCGAAGCCCAGATGGAAGCTTTTGGCGTTGAGGAAATCGCCGCCCTGACCACGCAGCAGATTCAGGGCCTGACGGCGACGGATATCGGCGAATTCTCGACCCAGCAGTTCTCGGTTCTGTCGCCGGCCCAGCTTTCGGTCCTTTCGACCCTGCAGATCAAGGGCATGGACGCGGACCAGCTTGGCATTCTGACGACGACCCAGCTTGGCGCCTTTTCCTCGACGCAGTTATCCGGCCTGAACTCGACGCAAATGAAGGCCCTGCCGGTGACGATCATCGACGCCATGACGACGACGCAACTGTCCGGTCTGACCTCCACCCAGATCAACTGGATGGGATCGGACGGCCTGGGCGCGCTCGATGCCAGCGATTTTGCCAGCCTTTCGGCCACCCAGATCCAGGGCATGACCACCACAGAGGTGCAGTCCCTGACAACGGCGCAACTGAACGCCCTGACCTCCACGCAACTGGCCGCCCTGAATTCAACCCAGATCCGGGCACTGACCGCGGATGAACTCAATGGCCTGAGTGCCGGTCAACTCAGCGGACTGACCTCGACCCAGGCCTATTACCTGCAATCCACTCAGCTCAGCCAGCTCTCGGCGACCTTTATAGGCAACCTGAATCAAACCCAGTGGACGGCGCTTTCGGCGACAGCGCTCCGGGGCTTGAGCAACGACCAGATTGAGAGCTTGAGCGCCAGCCGGGTCAGCCAGATGACGGCGACCCAGGTGAAGGGACTCACCGAGACGCAGATAGACGCCTTGTCCCCGGTGCAGGCGGCGGCGCTGACAGAGACTCAGGTTTCGGCTCTCAATACCACGCAGATAAAGGGTCTGGATACCTCCTTCCTGACCGGCCTGTCGGCGACCCAGGTCGGCGCCCTGACATCGGCCCAGTTGAACGCCCTGACGGACCAGCAGGTCTACAGCCTCACCGAAACCGAGCTTGGCCTGTTGCGTACCGACCAGGTCAAGGGGCTGAGCCTGACGGCCATGCAATCGCTCAGCACCACCCAGGTTCTGGCGCTGGGCTCGACACAGCTCAATGCACTCAGCGTGACGCAGATCAAAGGCTTGACGGCAGACGACATCGGCATCCTGACCGTGACGCAATTGTCTGGCATCAGTTCCACCCAGATCGCCGGCATGACCACCACCCAGGTCAGTGCCTTCAGCCCAGACCAGATCGGTAACCTGACGGTGACGCAGATCAAGGGGCTGACGGCCGCAGGTGTCGGCGTGCTGAACCAGGATCAGTTGCAGGCGCTTTCCACGGCCCAACTCAGCAATCTGACCGCCACCCAGATCGGCGGTCTTGGCCAGGATATCATCAGTTCGATTAGCAATACCCAACTGGCGGCGATGACGGCCGGTCAAATATCGGCCCTGGGCTCAAAGGCGCTGCTGGGGCTCACGGCGGATCAGATCGGCAGCCTGAACAGCACGCAGTTGCGCGCCCTGACCGTGACCCAGATCGGCTATCTCAATGAAGACCAGATCGCCAGCCTGAGCCTGACCCAGATCACGCTCCTGACCACGACTCAGATCAAGGGTCTGACGGCAACGGATATCGGCACCCTGGCCAATACCCAGCTCAATGCGCTGTCAATAACCCAGATGTCGGCCCTGACGACCGGCGCCATCAAGGGCTTAAGCGAAGCCCATATCGCCGGCCTGACGACCACGCAGATCAGGGGGCTGCCGGCGACCTTGATCGCGGCCCTGACCACGAGCGAGATTTCGCAACTGAGCACCGCGCAGCTGGCGGCGCTCGGCACGGATCAATGGGCGGCGATGACGGCCAGCCAGATCAGCGCGCTCAGCGAGGATCAGGTAACTTCGCTGACCACCACGCTCCTGCGGTCATTGTCGACGACACAACTGAAGGGACTGAACGCCACCGATATCGCCGAACTGAGTAATACGCAGATTGCCAGCCTCTCGGAAACCCAGGTATCTGGCCTGACGGCAACCCAGGTGGCCAGCCTGTCCTCGGAAGACCTGACAGCGTTTACGGCCTCTCAATTGGCGGCCCTGACAACGACACAGGTCAAGGCCCTGAGCGCGGATCAGATCGCTTCGCTCAATCCATCGGACCTGGGCCGGTTCACGGCGTCTCAGTTGAATAACCTGACCTCGGTCCAGATCAAGGCGCTGACGACAGACCAGATAGCACAACTGACCACAAGCCAGATGTCAGCCCTCTCCACCACCGGCCTGAGCGGGCTGAAAGATACCCAGGTCGCGGCGCTGAGTTCGACCCAGCTCAATGTCCTGACGACAAAGCAGATTGCGGCCCTGACCACGACCGCGACCGCAAGTCTGACTGCCGATCAGATGGCCAGCCTGAGCACAACCCTGCTGCGGGCGATGACCGTCTCCCAGATCGGCGGCCTGTCTAACGATGAAATCGCCGCATTGACGGCTTCACAACTGGCGGCCTTGCTGACCAGCCAGATCAAGGGCCTGACGTCGACGCAACTGGGGGCGATCAGCGACACGCAACTGACGGCACTGGCATCAACGCAAGTCGCCGTTCTGACGGCGGCGCAACTGGCAGGGCTGAGTTCCGACAAGATATCCGGATTGAGCGCAAGCCAGCTCTTGAGTCTGAGCAGCGCGGCCATTGCCGGTCTTAGCGCCGGAAACCTGTCAGGTCTGACCACAAACCAGATGGCGCTGCTGTCGACCACACAGGTCAAGGCGCTGAGCGCCTCCGGCCTGTCCAGCCTGACGACGGAGCAGGTGACGGCGCTAAGCACGACACAGATGCGCTATATCAATACGGCCGCGGTCAAGGGACTGACAGGTGAACAGCTTGACGCCTTGGACACGACGACGCTGCAATCCCTGACGACCACCCAGATCAGGAGCCTGAACCCGACCCAGATCGCGGACTTGAATCCGGACGACCTGGCAAGCCTGACGACCACTCAGCTTCGTAGCCTGACGATCACGGAGGCTGGTGCGCTGACCGATGACCAGGTGGCGGCCCTGAGCCTGACCCAGGTCAGTAGCCTGGCTACATCGCAGATCATGGGGCTTACCGCCACGGCGATTGGCGGTTTGTCGGAAACGCAGATGGGGGCTCTGAGTACCAGCCAGATAGCCGCGCTTTCAAAGGGCGGGATGGGTGGCCTCAGCAATACGCAGATATCCAGCCTGACAGCGACCCAGATGGCGGTTTTCAGCACCGCGCAGATCGCCGCCATGACCGCCGACCAGATTGCCGGCCTTTCCACCACGGCCCTGTCATCATTGAGTCTGGCACAGCTTGGCGCCCTGACGTCCACCCAGATGCAGGCCCTGACCAACGACCAGATCGCCAGCCTGACCACTACCCAGATCGGCGCGTTTTCCGCCACGGCCATCGGCGGTTTGAGTGGACAGCAGGTATCGGCACTAACCGCTGAGCAACTGGCGGCGCTAAGCACTCGTCAGATAGCCGCCCTGAGCGGCACGGGCATAGAAAGCCTGTCGACAAGCCAACTGCAAAGCCTTACCACGACGCAGTTCCGGTCGCTCACGGCGACGCAGATCGCCCGGTTCAGCGAAGACCAGATTGCCGGACTGACCACTTCGGAAATCGCCGCCATGACCACGGGGCAGATGGCCGCCCTGACTGCGATGGAAGCCGGGGCGTTGCAGCCCGAGCAACTGTCTGTGATGACTTCGACCCAATTGGCTGCCCTGACCGTGACAGCCTTTGGCGGCCTGACGGCCGATCAGATGGCCGAACTGAACACGACGCAGTTGAACGGCCTGGCGGCCCAGCAGATCGCCTCCCTGACCGAGGATGAAATATCCGGCCTGACGGTGACGATCCTGAAGGGCATGTCCACGACGCAGATCCGGGGGCTGACCGCCACGGGCCTTGCCGCCTTCAATGCCGATCAACTGGCGGCCTTCAACAGCACCCAGATCGGCGCCCTGACGACGACGGCGCTGGCCGGGCTGAACGACAGCCAGGTCAATGCGCTGAGCGATGACCAGTTGAAGGCCCTGACCTCGACCCAGCTTGGTGTTCTGACTTCTACGGCCCTTGGCGGACTGACCTTTGGCGATATTGCGCTTTTGACCACGACGCAGGTCAAGGGCCTGACCGCGGCAGAAATCGGTTACCTGTCGACGACGCAGCTTAAAGGATTGTCGGCGCTCCAGATGTCCGGCCTGACCACGACCCAGCTCAAGGGGCTGACCGCCGATGAGGTCGGAAGCCTGAGCGCCACCCAGATGGCGGCGCTGGACCGGACGCAGGTCGCCAATTTGTCTGAAACCGGCGTCAGCGGCCTGACTTCGACACAGATATCTAACCTGACGACCACACAGGTTTCCAGCCTGACCTCGACCCAGATCGGCGCCCTGACCGAAACCCAGGTGAGGGGACTTTCCACCACCCTGCTGGCCGGCCTGACCACCACGCAGATTTCCGGCCTGACGACGACCGGCATCGCAGCACTGGAGGAGAGCCAGATTGCCAGCCTGACGACCAGTCAGGTTGCGAACCTCAGCGCCACCGCCCTCGGCAGCCTGTCCTCTACCCAGGTGGACGAACTGACCACCACACAGTTGCACGCCCTGAGTTCCACCCAATTCGGCGGTTTGTCGGTGACCGGCATAACCGGCCTGTCCATGACCGATTTCGCCACCCTGACCACGACCCAGGTCAAGGGACTGACCGGTGCCCTTATCGCCGCCCTGACCACAACGCAGGTGGCCGGGCTGTCGACGACGGACATCGCCGTTTTCTCCGCGACGCAGATGGGCAGCCTGGCCTCGACCCAGCTTGAGGTTCTGACGGCCGGACAACTGGGCGCGCTGACCTCGACCCAGATCGGCGCCCTGGCGACGGCCAGCCTCGGCGGACTGACTTCGGACGGCGTCGCCACCCTGACGACGACCCAGCTTCGCGGGCTGAGTTCGACCCAGATCGGGTATCTGAATGAAACCAATGTTAAGGGCCTGACCACAACCCAGTTGACCGCGCTCACGACCACACAGATCAAGGGACTGAACGCAACCGAGGTGCAGGCCCTGTCGCAGACGCAGCTATCGGCCTTTTCCACCACACAGCTTGCCGCCATATCGACCGATGGAATTCAGGGTCTGAACGATGATCAGATTGCCGGCATGACCCTGACGCAACTGGTCTCCATGACCTCGACCCAGATCGGCTCGCTGACGACCAGCCAGGTGGCGGCGCTGAACGCCACACATTTGTCAAGCCTGACCACGACCCAACTTCACGGCCTGACCCAGACACAGATTGGTGCGCTGAATCCGGATGAAATATCCGGCCTGACGACGACGGGGCTGGCCAGTCTCTATACCAGCCAGATCGCGGGCCTCACCTATACGCAATTAGGCGCCCTGACGACGGCGCAGATCGGCGCACTGGCGACGACCCAGGTGGCCGCCATCAGCCCTGATGCCATTTCCGGCCTGAATGAAACCCAGATCGGCAACCTGACGACCACGCAAATCGGGGCGCTGGGCGCTACGCAGGTGGCGGCCATGGAAACGGAAGATGTGGCTGACCTGAATGTCACGCAGATCGCCGCTTTCAACAGTACCCAACTGAAAAGCCTGACCACGACGCAGATCGGTAACCTGACGACAATCCAGGTCCAGGGACTGACGACGACACAGGTCGGTAATCTGACAACCGTGCAGCTCAAGGGGTTGACCACGACGGAGATGGCGGTGCTGACGTCATCGCAGCTTCAGGCGCTGACCACGACCCAGATGGCGGCCCTCTCGGTGACGGCGGTCAGCGGTTTCACCGAGACCCAGTTGCAGGCCCTGACGACCACGCAGGTCAAGGCCCTGACCTCCGTTCAGCTTGGCGCCCTGGCGGCGACTGGTATGGCGGCGTTGACGGCAGCGCAACTGGCCGTCCTGACCTCGACGCAAATGGCAGGGCTGACCACAACTGAGACCGCGGCGATTACAACCACGCAACTGGCGTCATTGACCTCGACCCAGCTTTCCGGACTGTCGCCTGCGGGCATGGCTGGCCTGACGGCCGAACTGGTGGCGGCGCTTTCGACGACGCAACTCAAGGGCCTGAGCGCCACCCAGCTATCGGGCCTGTCCACCACCTATATAAGCGGTCTGACGGCGGCCCAGATCGGCGCCCTGACCACGACCCAGATCAAGGGGCTGACGGCCGATCAGATGGGCGCGCTTTCGACCACCGATATCTCGGCCTTCAGCACCAACCAACTGGCCAGTCTGACGACGACGCAACTGACCGGACTGGTTTCGACCGGCGTCAATGCCCTGTCGACAACGCAACTGGCGGCCTTGAGTTCCGGCCAGATCAGCGGCCTGTCCACGCGTGGCCTATCCGGGTTGACGGCAGGCCAGACGGCCGCGTTGACCACCACCCAGATATCTGGCCTGACCCAGACGCAGATGGGCGCTTTGACCACGACCGTCATTAACGCCCTGACCCAAACGCAGATTTCGCAATTGACGATGGTTCAGTTCGGTTCCCTGTCCGGTACTGGCGTGGCGGCTTTGCTCGAAGCGCATATCGATTCGATCACGACAACCCAGATCGCCTCTCTCTCCAATACCGGCATCAGCGGCATGACGGCGACGGAAATGGCGTCTCTGTCACTCGATCAGCTGGCCGCCTTCAATTCCACTCAGATCAGTGCCCTGTCGACCGATGCCATCAGCGGCCTCACTGAAACCCAGATCGAGGCCCTGACGCTGACGCAACTGGCGGGCCTGACCGCTACACAGATCGGCTCGCTTTCGGAAGCGGATATTTCCGCCCTGGGCACGACGGAAATCGCCTCGCTGACCACAACGCAACTGGCCGGCCTGGTCAGGATGCAGCTTCGCGCCATGACGACGGCTCAGATCGCTGCGCTGACGACGACGCAGGTCGGCAGCCTGTCGGCGACGCAACTTTCCAACCTGACAACAAACGAGATCGCGGCCCTGACGGTGACGCAATTCAAGACGCTGTCATCCAGCCAGTTCGGCGCCCTGACCGTGACCCAGCTTGATTATTTGTCACCGGGTGAAATGGCAGCGATCTCCGGCATTCAGATCAGCGGCCTGACGACAACGACGATGTCAGTTTTGGGGACGACATTCCTGACCGGGTTGAATACCTATCAGATCGAGGCGCTGACTCCCCAGCAGATCAGCTATCTGACGCCGGCCCAGATTGGCAGCCTGTCCGCCATCCAGTTGGCGGCACTGATGGCGGCCCAAGGATAACGAACGCATAGCTGGGAACGGGCGCGCCGCATCGTTTTTTTACGCCGTCTGATCATTGCCGCACCGGCATTTTATCCGAATGCGGCCATGCTGTCCCGGCTGTTCAAAAATCAGGAGGGCTGTCATGTCAGCAATATTGCCGCCGGACCCGGGCTCAGGCGCATCTCATCGGGACAGTTTTCCCTGGAGTGCGATCGTCATCATCGGATTTTCCATATTTGTCGTCGGATGGATGATCATCACCGCGGGCACTATGTAAATCTGGATGTTTCTAAAACTGGAAGCGTGTGCGCAGGGACACCGAGGTGTTGGTATATTCCGGCAGTTCCTGGTACTCGGCTTCGATCGAGAAATAGCTGTAGGGATTGTCGGCCGACAACCGGAAACCCGCCACGGGGCCGCCGCCTTCGATATTGCCGCCAACAAGCGTGAAGGTGTCGCCGCCGGTGAAGTTCGCTACCGTGTCCGGCAGGGTGGCGGAGACATTCTGTTTGTAACCCACCCAAAGCTCCGGCTTCAGGAAGGATGTCCTGTAGCTGAGGTTCAGCAGGGCCGTCGAGGTCAGCAGGTGTCCGTCACGCGCGCCGACCGTCAGGTCGAAATAATCACCGCCGCCGTTTTCCGTATGGTCATTTTCATGAAGCTGGTAGTAGTCGGCCAGAATTTCAGGGGTAACCGCCCATTTGCCAAGTTGAAAATCATATGAGGCGCCTGCGCCGGCGCTGACCGAATAGCCGTCCCACTTGGCCGTTGCCACATGATCGACCGTCGTGGTCAGGATATTGCGTGTGCTTTTGAAGGTGTCATAGCCGGCGCCGGCGTGCAGCCACGCTTTCAGGCCGCTGGTATTGAGGCGCCAGTAGGCGCCGATCGTGATATCAGAATTGGACATGCCCTCTGCCGCCAGGGCAAAGGTATCGCGGGGCGAGGCCGAGGTCAGGGACAGGTAGGTACCGACCATCTGGTTGCCATAGACCTGCCGTTCGCGGCCGCCGGCGAAACTGAAACCGGTCGATTTGAATCCGGCCGTGTCGCTGTAGGCGCGATTGATGCCGTAACCATATTCCTGAAGCCAGTACTGTCCGCCGTTATTATCCGGAATCAGGGTCAGGTTGCTTAAGGAGCGGTTCAACGAAGCCGAGCCGACAGACAGGGAGATCAGGTTTTCACCGGAATAGTCGGGCAGATATTGATTGTAGACCTGGTCGAAGGCTTCCTTATTGGTAGCCGCCAGCAGGGATGATTTAGCGCCGGAGTCCTCGGCCACCACCGCCAGAATCGGCATGAGCGCGGCGTACTGATTGGATGAATAACCGGCCTCGCTTTGGCTCTTCAGGCGAAAATTGGCGGAAAGCACTGTATCCGTCTCATTCAGCGTCAGGTCGGAGTGATAGAGGTAGGGAATATAGCCGTCCAGCGTCGAGGTCGTCATATCACCCAGGCTGATGCTGGAGCCGGTCAGGACCGTGAAACTGGTGGGGTCGGTCAGGATCTTGTCGAGTGTCAAGTACAGCTTGGCGCCGTCATCGAAGATCACCGCACCGGAGCCGGCCAGGATCGGCACGGTGGGGCTATCGACGGCGAGCGTCAGGGCCAGGTTGCTGTCCGAACCGACATGCAGGGTTCTCATCCGGACCGAGCTGCCAGCCAGCAAACCAGCGCTGGCGCCGCTGTCGATATCCATGGCGATGTCGCCTGACGAGGTCAGCTTGCCGAGATAGACGGCATCATTGGTCAGGCTGAAGCTGCCGGTGCCCGTGCCATAATCCACATTGCCGTAGATATAACCGCCGGAGGACGACAGTGTGTCGTTACCGGAGCCGAACAGGATGCTGCCGTAAATATAGGGGGCGGCGATGGCTTCATCATCATCGCTGTCAGTCGCGTTATTATCTGTCTGGGTGATGGTAACGCCGCTCGTATTAGTGCTCACATCGATGGCAGTGGCCTTGCCGGTGATGGTGTCAGTTGTGCCATCGCCATCATCGTCGGTGGCGGTAATGGTGGCGCTTATCGTGCCGGAATTGCTGATTGAGGTCAGGGTGCCGGAGGCATCGGAAATGGCCGTGGCGCTGCCGGTCGAGCCGGAAGATGAGGCGTAGATGCCGGAACTGGCGGCGACGTTGACAGCCGGCAGGGTGGCGCCGGACGCAATACTGATGGCTGTCGCCGCGCCGACATTCGAGACCGTATAGACCGTATTGCCGTCGGCATCTTCCGCGGAGGTGAGGTAACGCGTCGTGGTGGCGGTGACCGTACCGTCGATATCCAGACGCGGGGTTGTGGCGCCCTCCAGCAAAGAAATGGCCGTCGCGTTTCCGCCGTAGGAACTGGCGGTGATGCTGCCAGCATTGCCAATGCCATTATCGATCGTCGTTACATAGCCCGTGCCGCCGATTTGCAGGGCGGTGGCATTGACGCCGGGATGCACGCCGTAAGCGCCGATGCTTCCGCGATTGAGCAATCCGTAATTGACGGAAGGCGGATCGATCGCGGTCGAGGCATAGGTCAGGCCGCCCAGGGTGATTTCGCCGGCTGATGAGCCTATCGCCAGCGCCGGCGCGGAACCATATTGTGTCAGGCTGGCCGTGGATTGCGAGGTGTCCACAAGACCGTCGCCATCCTCATCGGTATTGTCGTCGTCCGTACTGGTGACTGACGAACCAAGCAGCACGCCGTTAGCGACATTTCCGGCGATGCTGACCAAAGGGCCATCCTGAAGCAGGTTGTTGGCCGGGATCAGGTTTTCATAAAGGGTCTGGGTAAGCGCCGAGGTCGAGCTGTAGGCCGTGCCGCTGTATGAACCGTCGATGATCAGGTTGCCGCCCAGATCACCCGTCAGCGTGACTGCCGAGGCGTTTGCGCCAAGAACGCCGACCGATCCGGACAGGTAGACATTGCCGGTAACGCCTTTTTCGAGAGAAATACCTGTGGAGTTATCGCCGATCAGCGTCATGGCGCCATCATAGTTAAAGGCGCCCTTGACCTGATTCTCGAAGCGGACGCCATAGGATGAGTTCCCTTCGACATCGATGGCGGAATCGCTTGTGATATAAACGTCGCCGACAAAAGGTGACGATCCTGTAGAATGGATGCCGTAGCGGCCGGTGCCTTCGGCCCAGGGCGCATCAGTGTAGCCGTCTTCGGTCCCGTCGAGGCTGGTGGTATCCGAGGCCGTGTAATCGTCTGTGACCGTGATATCGCCGGTCAGGACCAGACCCTTGGTGCGATCGGGGAAATCGGTGATCAGAATGCCGGTCGAGCCAGACTCAGAGCCGGACATGGCGATGCTGCCCTCAAAATCGAGCGTGTTGTCGCTGTTTACCGTTATGGCCGTGCCGCTGGTCAGGGTAATGGAGCCGTCGGACGTGACGGTGAGATCGCCGGCTGTGCTGGTCAGTACGGGCGAGGTGGTCGCGGTCGAAATCGATGTTTCGGCAAGTGCCTGTGTAAGCCCTCCGGTGCCGAGAACCAGTCCGAGGGCTGTTGCGGTCAGGAGGGTGTGTTTACGCATGATGTCGGAGTTCCGTTTTCGGTAAGGCCATGAAAGCCGCTCGAAAATGGAAAATCAGAAGGGCTCTATTAAGTCCGCTTTGATGCAGCCCTGACACTCCGCAACAGGATTGAAATGAAAAGGTGCCCCGCAGGGCGCCATTTCAGGATATGCGAATTTTCAGTGATGAGTGTGGCTGTGCGACTTGCTGCCTTTTTTCGGAATGTGCGCTTCGTGCATGGCTATGGCGGTCGCCTGCTTGCGGCTGTTGACCTTTTTGCCGCTGCCACTTTTCAAATCGCCTTCTTTGAATTCGTGCATGACCTTTTCGACCTTCTTTTTCTGGCCGGATGTTTCCTTCGGCATGACTATGCTCCTTTGAAAGCCCCCCGGCGCGTATTAGATAACCCGGCCGGTAAAAATGCCATGCGGGCGCAGGGGCGGGCCGCAAAATAGTCATTGGCGTGACGGGCAAAAACAGGCATTCAGTCGGGCATGACTCTGATTCTCTACGGCATACCGAACTGCGATACGGTGAAGAAGGCGCGTGACTGGCTGACCGCCAATGGCGTTGCGTATGAATTTCATGATTACAAGAAGGCCGGGATCGATGCTGCGCGTCTCAAGGAATGGTCGGAAAAGCTGGGCTGGGAAAAGGTGCTCAATCGTGCCAGCAGCACATTTAAGGGGCTGCCCGATGAGGTGAAGCAGGGGGTAGACGAGGCAAAGGCCATAGCGCTGATGATGGCGCAGCCGTCGATGATCAAGCGACCGATTTTCGAGAAAGACGGACAGGTGATTGCCGGATTCAAGCCGGACAGCGCCGAACTCAAGGGCCTGCTTATCTGACGCGCGTCCAGGTTTCGGAGCGGCAGATGCGGTCGCCGAACAGGCACTCGCGGCTGTAAAGGGTGGTGCCCTGAAGGTTAAGGGCTGCCGCGTATGTCTTGCCTTCCCTGGGGCTGTAAGCCTTGCCCTTCCAGCTATTGGCGCCATCGGGGATCAGGTCGTAAAATACCTTGTCGCCGATACGGGCTTTCGTTTTGACCGCCGGACTGAGCCAGGCGATCGTGCCGCAAACCCCCTTGGACGGGCCGCCAGGGCAGGGCGCAAAAGCGATTTGAGCCTGGCCGTTAGCCCGCTGCCAGTGACCGGACAGATCCGCTGCCAGAGCCGTACCCGGAATGGCCAGCGAAAAAGCCAGCAGAAGTGATATTGATAAGCGCATGAACAAGCCCAGCCTTTGACACCAATATAGGCGCTGTTGCCTTCGCTTTGGTTAAAAATCAGCCGATCGTTTCATGCGTGCCGGCGTCACCCTTGCGCCAGTAGCCGGATGCCTTGATCCATGACGGGTTGACGCCATGATCATCGATCAATTGTTGACGGATAAGCTTGGCCTGTGTGCTTTCGCACGCCACCCAGGCATGAACAATGCCTTGAGGCAGGTGCATGGCCTTCAGCGCGTCGTTCAGGCAGTTAGCATGGCCGCCCTGGCGATAGACCCAGTGGAAGCTCGCATCGGCTTTCGTCTCGAAATGCAGACGATCTTCCAGTCCATCCACTTCCGCCACCACGCAGACCTTTGTGCCCGTCGGCAGTTCTTCCAGCCGTCGCGCGATGGCGGGCAGGGCGGTGTCGTCGCCGATCAATATGTAACGGTCAAAGGTAGGTGGAATCAACATTGATCCGCGTGGCCCGCCGATATTCAGAATGTCTCCAATGTTTGCATTCATGGCCCAGGCTGTGGCCGGGCCGGCCTCATGTAGGGCGAATTCGATATCCAGGGTCTGGCCGTCAAACCGGCGCGGCGTGTAGTCGCGCATGATCGGCTTCGGGCCGTCACCCGGCGGCAACCCCGGCTCCGGAAGGATCAGAATGCCGGTATCCGGATCGGGAAAGAACAACTTGATATGATCGTCGAAACCCAGGCTCTGAAAGCCGGTGAAATCGCCGGCAAGTGTAACGCGCCGCAGGTGAGGCGTAATCGCCTTTACCTGCGTAACGGTCAGTTCACGCCGGCGGGTTTCAAAGCGGACGCGTGTAACCGAACGCCCATCGGTCAGCGCATCCATCTTACAGTCTTTCGATCTTCTTGGCGGTTTCATCGATCAGGTCGACCACCGCTTCGATCTCGGCCTTGTTCATCGGGCGCATCCCGCGGGTGCGCAGGGCGGCTTTCAGGTTGGCCATGGCGCGGAAGAGGGGGGCGTAGTCGCCGTGTTCGCCGCGCTGGCCGTCCATCATTGAGAATAGCTGATCGACCTGCTCGGCCTTCTCCGCCAGATGGGCGATGCCGGCCTCGGTAATGGTGGCGGACTTGCGGCCGTCCTCATTGGGGGCGATGGTGATAAAGCCTTCGTCTTCCAGCCAGCTCAGGGTTGGATAGATCACGCCGGGGGAGGGGCTGTAGGCGCCGTTGAAGCGATCCTCGATGGCCTTGATCAGTTCGTAGCCGTGGCTGGGCTTTTCGCTGATGAGTTTGAGCAGTACCAGCCGCAGACCGCCGTGACCAAAGCCACGCCCATCGCGGCCGCCGCGCATCCGATCGAAAGCGCGTTCAAAGCCTTCACGACCGCGACCGCCAAGACCGCCGCCGAAGCCGGCGCCAAAACCACGATGACCGGGGCCGCCAAAGCCGTCCCGATGGCTGAAATTACGGTCAGCGCAAGCGCCTTGTCCGCGACGGTGAAAAAACATGCCTCGCATATGAGGTCTCCTTTTGTTATATATAGTTCGTAACGCGATATATCGAAAATGAAAAAGCCGATAAATCGATCGATGTTTTAGTTCCGATATAAATTAGATATATCGAACTAACATCGAATGCAAGGGCGGGCTTGAAATTATTTGATTACGAAAACTTAATGCGACTCCCTGCATCCGAAAGGCATGTGTCGCGCCTCTTATTAGTCAAAGGGCGCTATGGGCGTCCCGAAGTCAAAAGGAGTGTTTAAATGGATATGGATAGCTTAACCGGTATTCTGGCCGTTGTTCTGGCGCTCAGTATGCCTGTCGCCATTGTCGCCATCGTCTTCTATTTCCGTCACAAGGGACGAACTGAGGTGCAGAAAACCCTGCGCATGGCGATCGAGAAGGGGACTGACCTGCCCCCGGAGTTTCTCGAAAACCTTAAGAACATGCAGGCCCGCAAAACGCCCGCCAATGACATCCGTTCCGGCCTCATCCTGATTGCGATCGCCCTCGGGCTTGTCGCACTGGACCTGGCCAATCACAGCTTTATTCTGGGCAAGCTGTCCGGTGTCGCCGCCATCCCAGGCTTTATCGGTGTTGCCTTGCTGATCCTCGGCATTATCGGCAATCGCAAGAAATAAACGTCTCGCGGCAACCCGGAGCAAACTCAATCATGGGCCTGGCAAGTGAAAAGCCTGACCTGACGCGGCAGTCCGATGTCGATCTCGTGCGCCTGTGCCTGGGCGGGGATAAGTCGGCCTTCGCTGAGCTGGTGCGCCGCCACGGCAGTCTTCTGCGGACCCATATCCGGCGGATGGGGGCGCAAGGGTCGGATGCCGACGATATGGCGCAGGAGGCTTTCATGAGTGCCTACGAGCATCTGTCGGAATTCCGTTTTGACGGCGCCTTTGTTGGTTGGCTTAAGCGGATCGCCTCCCGACGCTATCTCAAAAAGGTGCGGGCGAATCAAAAATACCTGCTGACGGACGATATGAGCGCTTTTGAACCCGAACCTGCGGCCAATGAAGGCGAATTCCGCGCCCATAATCTTGATGCGGCCTTAAATCGCCTCAAACCTGTGGAACGCCTGTGCGTAACGCTCAATTTCAGCGGCGATCTGTCCCATCAGGAAATCGCCGACGAACTCAAGCTGCCGCTGGGCACGGTCAAAAGCCATATCAAACGCGCCATGGATCAGTTGAAGACCATTCTGAATGCCAAACCTGCTCCCGTACTGGAAACCGGAACATGAGCGATATGAAACTGGATGAGGGCGATATCCGCGATCTGTTCGCGGCGACGCCCATTTATGAGGATGCGGCGGCCTTCGAGGCGCGTGTGATGCGCGGCCTGCGGCTGAAGCTTTGGCTGCGGCAGGGCTTCGTGGCTCTGGCCGGCGTGGTGGGCGGACTCTATGCCTTGGCGCAGTTCGTGCGCGTGCCCAACTGGTCCTTCGGTGAAAAAGTCCTGAGCGGCAGCCGGATGGCGCGTGTCGAAACCGACCAGACCTTCCGCGCCGGCGTTGAATTTTTCGATGTCATCGGCAAGAATGCGGTCAACCTGTTCTACTCGTCGCTGCATTATCTCGGCATCATGCAGACCCCGATCTTCTTCTGGGTCAGTTTTTCCCTATGTTTTGCGTGTTTGGCGCTGTATTACGCCTACTCCCAAGAGGAGACTATCTGAAGCCGTCTGGTGAGTCGAAATCATCATCTGTCTGCGATCCGGTGCTCACGTATAAAAATACGTCTCAGGGCCGCTTAGGCCGCTCCGGTTCTCGACAGCTAATAATTTCGACTCACCAGCCGGCTTCAGCTATAGCGCGGCAAGTGAAACGGAGAGCCGAAGTTGAGCAGCCAAACCGCCCCCAGCCGAACCAAACGCCTGACCGCCCCTGAAATCCAGGCCCGCAAGGGGAAGATGCCCCTGGTTGTCCTCACCGCCTACACCACACCTATGGCGCGGATCATGGACCCGCATTGCGATATCCTGCTGGTGGGGGATAGCCTGGGCATGGTGATCCACGGTCTGCCCAATACCATCGGCGTCACCATGGAGATGATGAGCCTGCATGGTCAGGCCGTCATGCGCGGAGCTGATACGGCCTTCGTCGTTGTCGATATGCCGTTCGGCTCTTACGAAGCCGGCGTCGAACAGGCATTTGCCAATGCCGTGCGCCTGCTGAAGGAAACCGGCGCCCAGGCGGTCAAGCTGGAAAGCGGCCCGACGGTCGCCGCCACCATCCGTTACCTTACCGAGCGCGGCATTGCCGTCATGGGCCATGTCGGCCTGCGACCACAGGCGGTCAATGTCGATGGCGGCTTCAAGGCCAAGGGACGCACCGAGGCCGAGCGCCAGAAGGTCATCAAGGAAGCGCAGGACAGCGAAGCCGCGGGCGCGTTTTCCATTGTTGTCGAAGGCGTGGCGGCGGATCTGGCGGCGGAAATCACAAGGCTCGTCAGTATCCCGACCATTGGCATCGGTGCTTCGGCGGATTGTGACGGCCAGGTTCTGGTGACCGACGATATGCTGGGCCTGTTCGACTGGACGCCGAAATTCGTCCGCCATTATGCCGATTTGCGTAACCAGATCGGCGCGGCGGTGGAAGCTTATGCGAAAGATGTCAGGGACCGTAGCTTCCCCGCCCCAGAAGAGACATATTTTGCTAAATAAGTAGGGTTAAGAGATTTTTGGGGGAAGGCTCACGGCCGCGCCGCTGTATCCGGTTGCGTTAACCCGTGCCAAAGGTTAGGTTCGCGCCGAATTGGAGCGCCTGACGGGCATTCCCCTGATTATATGATTGATGAAGGATTCGCCGTGAGCGACATTTTTGACGAAACCGAAGAGAACCTGCGCGCCGATAAGTGGATCGGCATCGTCAAGAAAGCCTGGCCCTGGGTGGCTGGCGTCCTGGCTCTGGCTCTGGTGATTGCGCTGGGCGTCTGGGGATATCAAAGCTGGCAGGCCGGTATTGCCGCCAAGGCCGCCGAATCGTATGGCCAGGCGGTCGAATCGCTCGGCAAGGGCGATAAGGCCGTGGCGAAAACTCAGCTTGAAGCGACTGTGAAGGCCGGCAACGCCACTTACAAGGCCCTGGCTCTTCAGCAACTGGCCGGCCTGGCGCTTGAAGACAACAAGACGGCGGAAGCCATTGCCGACCTGGATCAGGCGGCAAAAGCGACGAACAGCGCCCTGATCAGTGATGCTGCCGCGCTTAAGGCTGCCTTGCTGGCCATGGATACCAGCAGCCTGGCCGACACTCAAAAGCGCCTTGAGCCGCTGATGAAGGAAAAGCGTCCCTTTGCCGCCATGGCCAAGGAAGCGCTTGCCATGGCCAAGCTGCAATCCGGCGACATCAAGGGCGCCCGCAGCGATCTGCAGGTGCTTTCCGTTACGCTCGGTACGCCGGATGGCGTCAAACAGCGCGCCGCCGCCTTTGTCGCCGCCATCGATTCCGGCGCCATCAGCACGGCACAGGCCATGATCAAGCTGCCGGAAGCGCCCATGCCGGTCATGCCGCAAATGCCGGTGCCGCAAGAGGCGCAGGCACCGGCACAATAAGCTACGGACCAGGCGTCCGCCGGTCTCAGTCTGAATTCTTGTTATGGAAACCCCGCATATGAGCTTGTCGATGGTTGATTTCAAAGGTGTCAAGCGCAATGGCGCCAGCCTGGTGGTTCTGGCGGCGGTTGCGGCCATAGGCTTGAGCGGCTGCGCCACGGCGAGCAAGCTGAACCCGTTCAAAGATCATAACAGTGATCAGGGGGCGGTTGCTTCGCAAGGGCAGCGTATCTCCATCGTGGCCTTTGATCAGAAACTCCAGCCCTCCAAGAGCCTGAAAGGGATTGGTTACTACCTGCCGCCGGCCGCGCCCGTAGCCAACTGGCCGCTGGCGAGCGGACCTGACACTCCGGTGCAGAACGCTGCGGCCGCCAAAGAGTTCAAAGTGGCCTGGAGCAAGTCCATCGGCACGCCCAGCAAGGGACCGAGCGAGGTTCTGGCCCAGCCGGTTTCCGATGGGCAGTTGATCTACACCATGGATGGCGAGGCGCGAGTTTCGGCTCATGATGTGGCGACCGGCAACCAGGTGTGGAGTGTCGATCTCAATCCGCACAACAAGCGCGACAAGACGGCCTTTGGCGGCGGTCTGGCGCTGGATAACGGCAAGCTCTACGTCACTTCCGGATTCCGGTTTGTCGAGGCGCTCGATGCCGCCACCGGCACGGAAATATGGAAAAAGGTCGTCGATACGCAGCTTCATGCCGCGCCGACCGTCAATGCCAGCTATGTCTTCGCCAGCGATGTCGATAATCAGATTTTTGCCTTCGACCGTAATACCGGCGAAATGGTCTGGACCTATCAGGCCATCGCCGAGCCGGCGCGACTGTTGAAATCGTCAGCGCCCGTCGTTTCCGGCGATATCGTTTATGCGCCTTTCTCTTCCGGTGAACTGGTGGCACTGAATGCCGCCACAGGCGATCCGGTCTGGCAGCAGGTTCTGGCGCAATCAAGCCGCACCAACGCCCTGTCGGAAATCCGTGATATTTCCGGCCGTCCAGTGCTCTATAACGGCACCGTCTTCGCCGCCAGCCATTCGGGCGTATTCCAGGCCATGGACGCCAAGACCGGCAATCCGGCGTGGAAGGTCGATACCGACAGCATCAACTCGCCCTGGGTAGCCGGCGACGTTGTTTTCCTGGTCAGCCTGCAAGGTGAACTGATCTGCGTCAGCCGTGAAAGCGGCCAGGTTTACTGGATCAAGGATCTGAATGTCGGGTTCCAGAAGACCAAGAAGGGCTTCTTCGGCCTGGGGCGCGAGAAGAAGGTCGGTAAGATCCCCCTGTGGGCGGGGCCTGTGCTGGCGTCCGACCGCCTAGTGATGGTCAATTCCCTGGGCGAGGCCGTGGCTTTCGATCCCAAGACCGGCGATCGCCAGGAAACGATCAAGCTCGGCGGTGCCGGTTTCATCGCGCCTATCGCGGTGGGCGACAAGCTGTTCCTCGTGACCGACGACGCCAAGCTGGTCGCGATCCAGTAAGCGCCCCCTATGCCCGGCTTTCTCTTTAAAGGCTGGGAGTTTGATCTGGCGGTCCGTTATCTGCGCACGAAGCGGAAGAACGGTGGTATTGCCGTTATTGCTATCCTGTCTTATGTCGGTGTCGCCCTGTCAGTGACGGCATTGATCGCTGTCATGTCGGTGATGAACGGCTTTCAGGGCGAAATCATGGGCCGTTTCCTGACGTTCAACAGTCATGCCGATATTACTGGACCGGCAATCAATGACAGCAAACGCAATAGCTTGCTTGCGCATCTCAGAACCGTGCCCGGGGTGGTGGATGCTTCGCCTTACGTCGAATCATCTGCCCTTGCGGAAAGTCCGTTCTCTAGTGTGCCGGTTTTTATTCGCGGCGGTGAGACCAAAAGCCTGAGGCGCGCCGGCATTGGACGGGATTTGATCGTCGGTTCGCTGGATGACTATACGAAAGACACTGTGCTGATCGGCGAAGGCGTTTCGGACAACCTGGGTCTCAGAATGGGTGACCAGATCGTGCTGACGGTGCCGGGTGGCCAGTCCGATGCACTGGCGGCGGTGCGGCGGCCATATCTCGTGGCAGGTATATTCAGATCAAAGGTGGCCAAGATAGACCAGACCTATATTTACATGCCGTTGTCCGAAGCACAGGGTTTCCTGGGGAAAGGCAATCGATGGGATATGATCGAAATCCGTGTGCGCAATCCTTATCATATCGAGCGGTTCGTGCCCCGGCTGAAAGAGGCGGCCGGCCAGTCAACCAAGATCGAAGATTGGAAACACCGCGACAGTGTTGTCTGGGGCGCCCTGAAATTTGAAGCCACTGCTATGAGGGCTATTCTGTTTTTTGTCACAGTCATTGCGGCTATGAATATTGTGTCGGGCATTGTGATGCTGGTCAAAAACAAGACCCGCGATATCGCTATCCTGCGCACGATCGGTGCTAGCAGCAACTCTATTACGCGGATATTTTTTCTGGCAGGCGCTTTGGTTGGCGGCGCCGGTACACTTACCGGGCTTGTAGCAGGCGCGACCATCGTTACTTTTATTTATCCGTTGCAAAGGGGCTTAGAGACGTTATTTCATTTCAGCTTTGCTATGGGTGGCATGGCCTATCTTCCGGCCAGTCTGCATGTCGGTGAAACCCTGGCAGTTGTTTTCGGCGCCTTCGTGGCGACCAGTCTTTGCACTTTGATCCCGGCTTTGGCGGCTGCGCGTCTGGAACCGGTGGATGCGCTGCGCTATGAATAGCGCGCATTTGTAGTCATGCTTTTAAAGTGGCTATTTGAGCGTTTTTCGCTATAAGGCGGCCATGCCTTTAAAAATAGCCATTGTCGGCCGGCCCAATGTCGGCAAATCGACCCTGTTTAACCGCCTCGCGGGCAAGAAGCTGGCCATTGTGGATGACCAGCCCGGTGTCACCCGTGATCGTCGCTACGCCACCGGCCGCATCGGTGACATCGACCTCGAACTGATCGATACCGCCGGTTTTGAAGACCTGAGCGACCACTCTCTGGAAGCGCGGATGCGGCTTCAGACTGAGCGCGGCATCGAAGAGGCTGATGTTGCCTTTTTCGTGGTCGATGCCCGCGAAGGCGTGACGCCACTCGATCGCATCTTCGCCGATATCCTGCGCAAGAAGGACAAGCCGGTCGTCATGATCGCCAACAAGGCCGAGGGGCATCAGGCCGCGGCCACCGCCGAGGAGGCGCGCGTTCTGGGCTTTGGTGAGCCGATCCACCTCTCCGCCGAGCACGGCGAAGGCATGTCCGAACTCTACGAAGCCACTGAAAAGTACCGCCAGATGTTTGAAGGCGACTTCATGGAGGCCGACGATGAGGCAGAGGACGAGGACACCAAGCCGATCCGCATTGCCATTATCGGTCGCCCGAACGCCGGCAAATCGACCCTGATCAACAAGCTGCTGGGCGAGGATCGCCTGCTGACCGGCCCCGAAGCCGGCATCACCCGTGATTCCATCTCGGTGGACTGGGAATATGAAGGGCGCACCATTCGCCTGGTCGATACGGCCGGCCTGCGTCGTAAGGCGCGCGTGCAGGAAAAGCTGGAAAAGCTGTCCACCAGCGATACCATTCGCGCGATTACCTTCGCCGAGGTTGTCGTGCTGGTGATGGATGAGGCCAATGCCTTCGAAGTTCAGGACTTGCAGATCGCCGATCTGGTCGAACGTGAGGGCCGGGCGCTGGTCTACGCCGTATCCAAGTGGGATCTGGTCGAGAATCCCCAGTCACGCCTGAACGAAATCGTCGAAATCTCAGAGCGTATGTTGCCGCAACTGCGCGGCGCGCCTCTGGTGACGCTCTCCGGCGCTACCGGCCGGGGGCTGGAACGCCTGATGCCGGCCGTGCTCAAGACCTATCGCAACTGGTCGGCCAAGATAAAGACGCGCGATCTAAATGACTGGCTGGCCCTGGCCATCCAGCGGCACCCGCCGCCCGCTGTCAGCGGTAAGCGCATCAAGCCGAAATACATGGCCCAGACCAAGGGGCGGCCGCCCACATTCGTGCTGTTCGCGGCCCGCGCCTACGCCATGCCGGATCACTATACGCGCTATCTTATCAATAGTTTGCGCGAATCTTTTGATATGCCGGGTGTACCGATCCGCCTGACGGTCAAGGCCAATTCGACCACCAATCCCTATGACGAAGGGGCTGCGTCCGAAACCTCAGGCCCGCCGCGCGTTCGCTCAAAACCGAAGTCCAAACCGGGAGAAAAGCCGGCGCACCCGAACCGCGTCCGCCAGAAGCCAAAGGGCGCGCCGCCGCCCAAGCCCAAGGTCGTGGTCAAGGACCGTACTGAGGTCAGCAAGGCCAAGGCTGTAAAGGCCAAGGCTATGGGACCGAGCACCAAGCCCGGCGCGGCAGGACCGGGCGGCCGTTCCAAGGTTAGGCCAAAGCGATAAAAAAACGCCCCGGATAGCCGGGGCGTTTTTTTATTCAGAGCTTCTCCAGAACGCGTGCCAGTTTGGTCAGCATGGCATCGATATCGGCGATGGTGACATCGAGCGGCGGTCGGAAGCGGATGCTGTCGGTGCCGGCGCCAAGCAGCAGCAGGTTTTCAGTTTCCAGCGCCAGATCGACCAGGCGGCCTTTGTTGCGCCTGTCATTGACCGTAAAGCCCTGGTAGAGGCCCAGGCCCCGCACATTGCTGATCAGATTGGGGAACTTCTCCACCAGTTGATTGAGGCGGTCGAACAGGTAGCGGCCCTTGGCCGTCACCTGATCCAGCAGCCCTTCATCTTCCACAATCCGCCATTCCTGCACGAAACGCACCATGTCGGCGAGCGTCCCGCCCCAGGTGGAATCGAGCACGCCGACATCCTCCATCGGGTTCAACATGTAGACGGCGCCATTGCCGAACTTCTTGGCAACAGCAATGGCCTGCGGCGGATAGGGAACGTCGAACAGATCGATGGAAAAGATAGCGCCGGTCTGGCCGCCTGAGGTTTGCACTTCATCCAGTCCCCAGCCGATATCATAGTCGTGGCAGAGCCTGGACAGGCCCTGATAGAAGCGCGGCAGGGCCAGGCGATGGCCGCCGGCGCCTTGCAGGGGCTCCAGGATGACGCCGGCGATTTCATCCGGATGCTCGCGCATGAAGGCTTCGATCAGGCTCAGGCAACGATCGACTTCCAGCTCATTTTCAGCGTTCGACCGGCGGGCATCATATTCCGGAAACGGCACCTGGAGATTGCCATGGATGATGCCGCGGAAGTCCCTGGTCGCCACCGGATCGTGCGATAGATTGGTAATGTTCAGGGCAAAAACCGTTCGTCCATGAAAGGCTTGCTCGAAATAGATAAAGCGATGGTTGAGGACCGTCCTGCCCTTGGCCTGCTGCTTGTGATTATGCAGGTTGATGAGGTATTTCATCATGTTTTCGACGGCCTCGGCCCCCGAATTGACGGCATAAACCTCGACATGCTGATCGCGCATACAGACGGGCGCCAGGCGATGGAGCAGACGATAATAGGCCAGGCATTGCGGCGTCAGGAAATCCGGATTGGCCATCTTGTTATTGGCGGCCAGGACCAGTTCGCGGACATAGTCAGGCTCGAACAGGCGCGGGTGATTATAGCCCAGAAGCTTTGAGCCATAGAGGCCGCACCAGTCCGTAATGCGATCGCCATCCACCGTGGCCAGGGTCATGCCCTGGCTATTAGCCAGATCGACCACAAAAGGATAAGGCTCGGCGATGACGTATTTGCCGAGTTCTTCAAGCATGGAAGCGCTTTGCGCTTTGGGATAGGCGGGGGGCGTATGACTGTTCATACTGACATTCTGAACCGATTTTGGACAAAATGGAAGTAAATTTAAACAAAATGGTTGCGAATTAAATCAAACTGACGACGCCTCAGGCGTATTGCGCGGCCTTGAGTTTCCAGTCGGGGAAGCTAACCGTTTCAAGTGGCGGCACCTTGCCGGGATCGGCCAGTTCAAGGATAAGCGGCGCGATTTCCGAAGGCATAGGCAGGGTTTCAGGATCTTCGCCGGGATAGGCGGCGGCACGCATCCGGGTACGCATGGCGCCGGGCGACACAATGGCGGCGCGAATGGGGGTGATCTCGATTTCGTCGGCCCAGGCACGGACCAGGGTTTCCATGGCGGCCTTGGTGGCGCCATAGGGGCCCCAGAAGGCCCGGCCTGTAGTCACGCTGGCACCGGTGGTCAGGAAGATGGCGCGGCCAGCGGTGGACTGGCGCAGAAGCGGTTCCAGGGCGCGCAGCAAACGCCAGGTGGCGCCAAGATTAACGGCGACGACCTTGTCGAAATCCTTGGGTTCGTGGTGCGTGACCGGGCTGAGCGTGCCCGAAATCGCGGCGGCATGGACCAGGACGTCAATGCGGCCGAAGCGTTCGAACAGAACAGAACTCAGGCGATCAAAGGCATCGCTGTCGGTGATGTCGAACGGAATAAGCGTGGCGTGCTGGCTGGTGGCAGCGAAGACCTCGTCATCCAGTTCTTCCAGCGCCGCCTTGGAACGTCCGCAGGCGATGACCTGAGCACCGGCCTTGGCGAGGGCCAGGGCGCAGGCGCGGCCGATACCCCTTGAAGCGCCGGTGACAAGGGCGATACGGCCGGTCTGTGCGGTCATCTGAAGTCCTGTATTTTAGTAGCTGTTGGCGAGCAGCGAAAGCTGGGCGCCGGCATTTTCACCTTCGGCCTCAACTTCACGATCAGTCAGGCGCGTCGGGTATTCACCGGTGAAATAGTGATCGGTGAACTGTGGATTGGCGTTGTCGCGGCCCGAATGTCCCATCGCCTTGTAGAGACCATCGACCGAGAGGAAGCCTAAGGAATCGCATTCCAGCTTCTGGCGCATTTCCTCCAGGGTGTGGTTGGCGGCCAGCAGCTTCTCGCGGTCCGGCATATCGATGCCATAGAAGTCCGGCCACATGATCGGCGGCGAAGCCGAACGCAGGTGGACTTCCTTAGCGCCGGCGGCGCGGACCATGCGGACGATCTTGACCGAAGTGGTGCCGCGCACGATTGAGTCATCGATCAGGATGACCTTCTTGCCTTCGAGCACGATGCGGTTAGGGGCGTGCTTCTTACGGACGCCCAGATCGCGGATGCCTTGGGTCGGCTGGATGAAGGTGCGGCCGACATAGTGATTGCGGATAATGCCCAGTTCGAACGGCAGGCCGGACTGTTCGGCAAAACCGAGGGCGGCCGGCACGCCGGAATCCGGCACAGGCACAACGATATCGGCATCGGCCGGATGCTCTATCGCCAGTTGGCGGCCCATGCGCTTGCGTACGTCATAGATGGACTTGCCGTTCACCACGCTGTCCGGACGGGCGAAGTAGATGTATTCAAACAGGCAGGGGCGGGCGGATTTCTGGCCGAAGGGTTTGAAGGAGGTCAGGCCGGTTTCGTCGATCTGGACCACTTCGCCATGCTCGACATCGCGCACGAAAGTGGCGCCGATCATGTCCAGCGCACAGGTTTCCGAGGCAAAAACATAGGACTCACCCAGCTTGCCGATGACCAGCGGACGGATGCCGAGCGGATCACGAGCGCCGATCATCATATTGCGCGTCAGGGCCACCAGGGCGAAACCGCCTTCGATATGACGCAGAGCGTCCATGAAGCGATCGATGATCTTGATCGAACGCGAACGGGCGATCAGATGCAAAATGACCTCCGAATCGGAGGTCGACTGGAAGATGGACCCTTCGCTGACCAGTTTGGTGCGCAGGTGCATGAAATTGGTGAGGTTGCCGTTGTGGGCGAGAGCGATGCCGCCGTCATCCAGATCGGCGAACATCGGCTGGACGTTGCGGATGAAGGCACCGCCGGCGGTCGAATAACGCGTGTGGCCAATAGCCGAGCGGCCCTTCAGGCGGGCAACTACTTCGGGCTGGGTAAAGACATCGCCGACCAGGCCATGTTCGCGTTCGGTATAGAAGCGCTTGCCGTCGCAGGAGGCGATGCCGCAGGCTTCCTCGCCTCGATGTTGCAGGGCGTGCATTCCGAGCACGGTGATGGCGCTGGCGTCATCTATGCCATAGACACCGAACACCCCGCATTCGAGGCGGGGGCGGTCATCGTCGGAATCGCGCTGATGGGCTTGGGGATCGGTGAGAGCAGACAGTTCAGGCTGAGACAACAGCATGGAATCTCTTTTCTAAAACGCAGTGACCGTCCGCACGGGGAGACCGGAAGGTCAGGTTACTGATTGTCCTCGACCACCTTGTTGGCCACACCCGTGCTTGCCGGAATGAAGGCCTGGATGATCTTGGCGCATTTGACGCTAAGTGGATAAACCTTGGCGGCGCGAAACCAGTGAGGTTGCCGGTCAATAGGCGTCACCGCGGAAAAAATCAAATGGAATACGCCCAAAACCACCAGTGTACGGAAGATTCCGATGCCGATGCCCAGGACGCGGTCGAAGGTATTGAGGGCCTTCTGTTTCTGGACCTTCTCCGACAAGGCATGGCCCAGATAACGGATGCCGAAATAGATCAAAAGGAAGATGATGAAGGCGGCGACATAGCCGGTGATGGTATCCAGGTGGAAACTGTTGGCAATGAAGGGTTTGGCGATAACGGAGACGAACAGTGCCAGGAAGAAGGAAATCAGGTTGACCAGTTCCTTGGTGCCGCCGCGCACAAAGCCTGCGACGCATGATATGGCAAGGATGGCCAGAAAGATGAGATCGTAGGCTTGCATGTTATCCCCCATATGTGATGGCGCCGGCCGTTTTCCAGTCCTGAAGCGTATTTATTGAGGACGGAGTGAGCCGCAGCGCCTGGGCGTACTCATACCATTTGCGCTCAGCCTTAACAACAAGGGTTAACCGGCGGGTCCGACTAGCCTTGCGGGAACAGGCTGGTGACGGCATCGACCAGAGTGGTGAAGCCGCGCACCTGCAAGGGCGCATTTTCACTGGCGGATTGCGCGGTGACGGCGCTGGAAAAACCCAATTTCAGGGCTTCTTTCAGGCGTCCTTCGGCGCGGGAAACGGAGCGGATGTCGCCGGACAGGCTGATTTCGCCAAAGACCACGCAGTCGCGCGGCAGGGGGACATCGGTCAGGGCGGATACCAGGGCCAGCGCGACGCACAGGTCGCCGGCGGGTTCGGAAATGCGCAGTCCGCCAGCGACATTAAGGTAAACGTCCTTCTGGCCGAAGCCGACCCCGCAGCGCGCTTCCAGAACGGCCAGGATCATGGCCAGGCGGCCTGAGTCCCAGCCGACGACCGCTCGACGCGGGGTACCATAGGCCGAGGGCGCTACTAGGGCCTGGACCTCAACCAGTACAGGACGCGAGCCTTCGATACCGGCAAAGACCGCTGAGCCTGAGGCGCGTTCGTGGCCGTCACCGAGAAACAGGGCTGACGGGTTGGGCACTTCCCGCAGACCGGAATCGCCCATTTCAAACACGCCGATCTCATCGGTGGCGCCGAAACGGTTCTTGGTGCCGCGCAGGATACGGAAGGGGTAGCCGCGCTCACCCTCGAAGGACAGAACGGCATCGACCATGTGCTCGACGACGCGCGGGCCGGCAATCTGGCCTTCCTTGGTGACATGACCGACCATGATGATTGATGTGGATTGTTTTTTTGCCAGCCGCACCAACTCACCAGCGCAGGCCCGAACCTGTGACACCGAGCCTTGCGCCGCCTCGACGGCATCCGACCACAGTGTCTGGATGGAATCGATGATGACGAGGTCGAACCTCTCGCGTTTCAGCGCTTCAAGGATAGTGCGCAGGGCGGTTTCGGCAGCCAGATCGACCGGCGCCTTGGCAAGCCCCATGCGACCGGCACGACCGCGTATCTGCTCCACGGCTTCTTCACCGGAAATATAGGCGACTTTCAGATTCTTCAGTGCGGCACTGGCGGCCACCTGTAGCAGCAGGGTCGATTTACCCACGCCGGGATCGCCGGCAATCAGGATGGCCGAGCCCGGCACCACGCCGCCGCCGCATACCCGATCGAACTCATCGATACCCGTCACCATGCGAACGGGGATCGCATCTTCGCTCTCAAGGGTCTCGAATTGCAGCTTGTTCAGGCGGGAGATTTTCCCCGGCGGTTCAGCTTTCAGCCCGCCGGGTGGCGCGCTGTAGGTCTCCTGCACGAGCGTATTCCACTGGCCGCATCCGCTGCACTGTCCGGCCCACTTGTTGTGGACATTGCCGCAGGACTGACAGACATAGATGGCGGAATCGCGGGCCATGACACACTCATATGAAGCTATTTGTTCTTCATATGTTCTGATTTCGCGGCATTGTCAAGAACCGGTTATTCGTAACTGCTTTCGTACATATGACTGTTCGCAAGATTGCCGAAGCGAACCGTGTTGGCGTCGAACGACACGCGGACAGTGCCGATGGGGCCGTGACGTTGCTTGCCGATAATGACCTCGGCCATGTTACGGCAACGGTCCATGTCTTCCTGCCAGGTCAGGTGTTCGGGCGTGCCCTCGCGTGGCTCGGCCCGGCCGAGATAATAGCTTTCCCGATAGACGAACATCACGATATCGGCGTCCTGCTCGATCGAGCCGGATTCGCGCAGGTCGGAAAGCTGCGGCCGCTTGTCATCACGGCTTTCGACCGTACGCGAAAGCTGTGACAGGGCGATGACCGGGATGGCCAGTTCCTTGGCGAGGGTCTTCAGGCCCATGGTGATGGTTGAAACTTCCTGCACCCGGTTCATATTGGCGCCGGCGTCGCCGATGGTGACAAGCTGGAGGTAGTCAACCATGAGGCAGTCAAGGCCGGCTGTGCGTTTCAAACGGCGGGCGCGGGCTGTCAGCTTGGCCAGGGTAATGCCGCCGGTATCGTCGATATAGAGCGGGGCGGCGCTGATTTCCATCGCCGCCTCCTTGATTTGCATGAATTCACCGGGCGTGATTTCGCCCTTGCGGATTTTGTCGGACGGCACGCTGGAGGCATCGGAGAGCAGACGGCCGGCCAACTGGTCGGCGGACATTTCGAGCGAGTAGAAGGCCACGATACCGCCGCGCACGGTCTTGCGGGTGCCATCGGGTTGCGGTTCGTAGGCATAGTTCTTGGCGATATTCATGGCGATATTGGTCGCCAGCGCCGTTTTCCCCATTGAGGGGCGCCCGGCCAGGATGATCAGGTCGGACTTGTGCAGGCCGCCGATCTGCTTGTCGAGGTCGGTCAGGCCTGTGGATATACCGGCCAGGCCGCCATCACGATGGAAGGCTTCCTCGGCGTGGTTCAGCGCGCCGGCGACGGCGTCCGAAAAGCTGACGAAGCCGGTGGAGGAACTGCCGGTTTCGGCCATGGAAAAGAGCTGCGATTCCGCCGCTTCGATCTGTTCGCGGGCGTCCTGCTCACCCACCGCGGCCTTGGCAATTTCACCGCCCAGGCGGATAAGGTCGCGGCGCAAGGCCAGGTCATAAATGACTCGGGCATAGTCTGAGGCATTGGCTGCCGGTGGGGCGCGATCGACGAGATCGGCGAAGTAGCGGATGCCGCCGAGATCCTGGAATGCCTGATCCGCCTTGAATTTGTCGAGCAAAACGATTGGTTCCGCCAGGTGGCCGATGCGGATCTGCTCTTCGATGACCGCGAACAGGCGCTGGTGGAAGGGCTCATAAAAATGACGCGGCTGGAGACCATCATACAGTCGCTCATAGGCGCCGTTATCGAACAGCAGGCAGCCGAGCAGGGCCTGTTCCGCCTCAAGATTGTGCGGAATGGTTGAGGGCGTTTCGGCAGCGGTATGAGGCGGGGGGAGGGTGTCGGGCATGGCGGCGGTCATAGAGCCAGGTTACGGCATGTGCAAGCCGTGTCATCCGGTTAATTTTTGTGTCCACTTAAGGCCAATTCACAGCCTGTGAAGTCTGGGGATAGAATCTGCTGATAATAGCATAAAAACCCCTCACAGGCGAACCTGCGAGGGGGGAATAAGTCAGCAAGAAACCCCACCACCAACGCGCAAGGGCGCGTCGGTCCCCCTCCCCATCAAAGATGGGGAGGTATAAGGCGGTCGTGATGAGCCGCTGAAGCCCCAGCATACGCTGTCACGATTCCGGGTTAAGGGGGCGAGCCCCCTTACCAGGTTTGGCTGAGCTTGGCGTAGAGATACCGGCCATTGAAGCCAAACGGCGAGAAGCGGGTGAAGGAGAGGGCGCCGACACCGTTTCCGCTGGTGATGTTCAGGTTGGCCGGGGTGGCGTTTGGATATTCGTCAAACAGGTTATCCGCGCCAAGCGTGACGGTCGTGCCGGTGCCGAAGCGGTAGCTGGCGGAAAGATCGACGAGGGTATGATCGCCGCTGTGGATATCATTGGCCTGAACCGAGGCCGGATCGATGACATCGCCGTAATAGGTGGCGCGGCCATTGACCGTCCAGTTTCCGGCATTCCAGTCAACGCCCACCGTGGCTTTATCCTCAGGTGACGAGTTGGTCAGGATGACCTGGCGAACACGGGCGAAAAGTACCGGCTGCGGATTGAGCGGCGAATTATTCAGCGGGTTCAGGCGGTCGATCTCGGTCTCGTTGTGGTTATAGGCCAGCGAGAAATTGAAACGACCGAAATCGGTGGGCAGGCGATAATTGGCCACCAGGTCGACGCCATTGGTCGTGGTATCGGCGCCATTGATGAAGAAGCGCGCCGCGGACACGCCATAGGGAGCCAGCAGGGCGGCCACCTGGGGCGAGAAGCTGCTGGAGATGTTTTCCGACAGCAGGATGCGGTCATCGATCTTAATGCTGTAGGCATCGAGCGTCACTTCAAACGGCCCGCTATGCCAGACGCCGCCCAGGGTGTAACTGGTCGACTTTTCCGGGTTCAGCGGTTCGGCGCCGAGGGCTTCGGCAACAGGGCTGGTGGCCGGGAAGGTGCCGGTTTCGACGATCTTGCCGACGCTGCCGCTGGTATCGAGCACACTGGCCGTCGAGGTGAAATACTGCTGGGCCAGGGACGGTGCGCGGAAGCCGGTGGAGACCGAACCGCGCAGGGCCAGGTTATCAGTCAGCTTGTAACGGGCCGCCAGTTTGCCGGAGACATTATCGCCGAAATCGGAATAGTTTTCGGCGCGGATAGCGGCATCGAAGCTGAAGCGGTCGGTGATATCGGCGGCGACATCGGCATAGACACCGACATTGTTACGATCGACATCGACGACATTGCTCGGCTGGAAGCCGCTGAAGCCCTGGGCACCTGCCGACCTGGTCGTGTCGGAACCGAGCGCGTAGGAGGCGACGTCACCGGCCTTGATGGCGTATTTTTCCTGACGGGCTTCGAGACCCAGCGCCAGGGTCAGCGGGCTGGCCCAGCCGGAAACCGCGAACGGACGGCTGATATCGGCGTTGAAGACGGTCTGATCATATTTCAGCTGGCCGTCATAGAAATCGCGCGGTGAGGCTGCGCCATAGGACGGGTTGACGCTGTTCAGCGTGTAGTAGTCGAGCTTGTTGCCGCCGGCGCTTAAGGAAAAGTCGCTGGTCCATTCGCCGAGAGCGCCGCGCAGACCGATTGTGGCGGAATAATCTTTGGATTGCGCATTTATAATCGGCAGGAAGCCGAACGGATAGATTTCGGGAATGTTGCCAGACGCATTGGTGTGGCGGAAGAAGGCCGCGCTCTTGGAGTTGAGGTCCGAAGCGCTGGCATTGCCGTAAAGCGTCCAGTTGTCGTTCAGCGGCTTGCCGGCATTGACGAAGACGCTGGCGCTCAACTGGGCCGGATCGCCATAGCGGCTGGTAACAACGGCGGGAGAGACGAGGCCGTCGATATCGCCGCGCGAGGTCGGGGCGCGGTGGCGGGTTTCGGCGGAGATGGTGAGGAAGCCGTCGGAGCCAAGCGGGAGGCCGACCCAACCGGAAACATTGGTGGTGGCACCGTCAGACGCATGACGCGAGGAGTTGGCCGGGCTGACGTCGGTATCATATTCGCCGTAGGAAACACTGACGCCGGCGCCATGATTGGCCTCGCGCAGGTGCAGGTTGATCACGCCGGCGATGGCGTCGGAGCCATATTGCGCCGAGGCGCCGTCACGCAGGACTTCGAGACGGTCGAGCGCGATTTCCGGGATGGCGTTGAGATCGACGGCGGATGACCCGCGGCCGGTCGAGCCGTTGACATTGACCAGCGCCGAGGTGTGACGACGCTTGCCATCGACCAGAACCAGGGTCTGGTCGGGCGACAGGCCGCGCAGGGAGGCGGGGCGGACGTTATCGGTACCGTCGACACCGGCCGGGCGCGGGAAGTTCAGGCTGGGGGCGACGCGGGAAAGGCCCTGCGCCAGTTCGGTCGAGCCCTGGGTTTGCAGGCTTTGCGCGGTGACGACATCGACGGGCGCCAGGGTATCTAGGCGTGAGCGGCGGCTGGCGCGCTGGCCGGTAACGACGATTTCGGTGGGCTGTTCATCGGCCGCCGGCGCGGCTTGTTGGGTATCCTGCGCGAACGCGGCGGGCGCAAAACCGGCCGACAGGCTGAGAACAAGGGCGGTTGTCAGATAAAGACGTGAAGTGGACATGCGTAGGCTCCATTGATTTCGGTTCGGATCGTCTTTAAGGCGATTTTCCGACTCGTGCGGTTGTGCTGAGCCACAATTGGTCGCATTACCGTCATATTTAAAGAGGGTGCGCCGCAATAAATCCTGCGAAGTCAGGTTAGAAAAACTATTTTCTGATGGGCGAGTGTTTGTGAAAGTTGTATAAAAATATTTATATTTCAGATATTTATGTGAAATTCTTGCGAGCGGCGAGTTTGCTCAGCTCAACCAAAATCCGTGAACATATCCGTAAGCTGTAACCATTCGTGACCTTGGATCATGGCCATATTTGACGGTGTTCCCACAAGCCTGGCGCATGTCGCAAACAAAAAGCCCTCGAAAGCCGAAACTTTCGAAGGCTTAAACTTTGAAATTCACAGGCGTGAGCCTGTTAAATTACGCGGTTTGCAGGTTGGCAGCCGAGGTCTTGCCCTTTTCAGTGACCAGCTCGTAGCTGATCTTCTGATTTTCGTTCAGGGTGCGCAGACCGGCGCGCTCAACAGCCGAGATGTGGACGAACACGTCCGCACCGCCGGTGTCGGGCTGAATGAAACCAAAACCTTTAGTGGGGTTGAACCACTTAACCGTACCCGTAGCCATGATGGCCTCCGTATAGTAATCGCACCTTCGTGCATGAAGTACGCATGGAATTACGCGAACTTTAAAATCCGAAAAGAGTGCGTCTTGGGAGCCTTGTGGGCGGTCGTGCAAGTCAAACCTGAATCTCGAATGCAACGACCATACCTGTTTTCCAAAGAATAGCAAGGCGGATCAGCCGGTTGCAATAAACACGGCGTGATCCGAACAGAGAAAAGCCCCCGAAAGACTGGCTTTCGGGGGCTAAATCTTCAACGCTTAGAAGCGATTAAGCTTCGTAAGGCGCGTCGGCGATGGCCTGGCCAGCGCCGCCTTCGAGCATATCGGCAGCGGCTTCATCAGCAGCAGCGCGATCTTCTTCGAATTGCGAGGCGATGACGTTTTCACCGGCGGCCTGACGCTCGGCTTCGTCAGCCGAACGGGCCACGTTGACCGTGATGGTCAGCGAGACTTCCGCGTGCAGGCGCACAGTGATGACGTGCAGGCCGAGGGTCTTGATCGGCGTATTCAGGACGATCTGGTTACGCTCAACCTTGCCGCCCGCTTCGGCAACGGCTTCGGACACGTCACGGGCATTGACCGAACCGTAGAGCTGGCCGCTGTCACCCGCCTGGCGGATGATGACATAGGTCGTGCCGTCAAGTTCCGAAGCCGACTTCTCGGCGGCGGCCTTGTTGGCGGCGTTACGGGCGACGATCTGTTCCTTCTGGGCCTCGAAGACCTTCAGGTTGGCAGCCGTGGCGCGCAGGGCCTTGTGGCGGGGCAGGAGGAAGTTACGGGCGAAGCCGTCCTTCACGCCAACCACGTCACCGATGGTGCCGAGGTTTTCGACACGTTCAAGCAAAACAACTTTCATGATCTCTGCTCCTTACTTCACAACGTAGGGCAGCAGGGCCAGGAAACGGGCGCGCTTGATGGCCTTGGCCAGTTCGCGTTGCTTCTTCTGGCTGACGGCCGTGATGCGCGAGGGGACGATCTTGCCGCGTTCCGAGATGTAACGTTGCAGGAGCTTGACGTCCTTGTAGTCGATCTTCGGGGCGTTGGCGCCGGAGAACGGGCACACCTTGCGGCGGCGGAAGAAAGGACGGCGGGCGGGACCGTTGCCGACAGGCGCGCCGGGAGCGGTGGAGGCGATTGCGTCTTCAGACATCTGGTGCTCCCTTATTCTGCGAAGTCAGGCGTGCGTTCGGCACGGTCGGAGCGATCCGAGCGTTCCGGACGGTCACGGCGCGACAGGACGGGCGACAGTTCGAGGTCGAGCTCTTCGACGCGAACGGTCAGGAAACGGATGACGTCTTCGTTGATCGAGAGCTGGCGTTCCATTTCCTTCACGGCCGGGGCCGGGGCGTCGATGGCGAGCAGCGAATAGTGAGCCTTGCGGTTCTTCTTGACGCGATAGGTCAGGTTGCGCAGACCCCAGTATTCGATCTTGGCAATGTGACCACCGCCTTCTTCGATCAGATGCTTGATGGTGTCGTTCAGAGCTTCCGCCTGTTGCGGCGAAATATCTTGCCGTGCGAGCACGGTGTGTTCGTAAAAGGGCATGTTTATCCTCTTCCGTTGCTCCGGGTGGCGCCTTGATCCAGCGGAAGGTCTGGTCAGAACGATGGATCGGACATGACACGATGTCAGCCGACCACCCGGAAGGGAGCGCCCTCATAGATGAGGAACGCTCAAAAGGCAAGAGTTGTTTAGTTTTGCGCTCAAAACGCTCCGCAAGACGCGCCTTATTTTCCGGCGTCGACTGCCTGCAACAGCGTGCTGACGTGGGTAGAAGCATCGCCGCTGTCATGGACGAAGGCAATCTTCCCATCCGTGCCGACGACATAGGAAATGCGGTTGGACATGTTCATGGTGCCCATCTGCGCATCGTAGGCTTTGGTGACCACGGCCTTGGTGTCGGCGCCAACCGGGAACTTGCCCTGGCAAACTTCCTTAGAAAACTTTTGCAGCGTGCCGATCTCATCCGTGGAGACGCCGACGACGGTCACATGCTTCGCCTCGAACTTTGGGATGGCTTCTGAAAACTGATGCGCTTCCAGCGAACAGCCGCCGGTAAAGGCTTTCGGATAGAAATAGACCACAACAGGGCCGGATTTGAGGGCGTCCTGCAGTGAGAATGTGCTGACGACGCCATTGGTGGCGACCGGAATGCTGAAGCCCGGCGCCTTGTCGCCAACCTTGAGGGCGGCGAAGGCCGGGGAAGCCAGCAGGGTGGCGGTAGCGAGGGCGGCCAGGCCGAGAGTGATTTTCTTCATGAGCGTATCTCCTGTTTTTGTGACGCTATGCCTTATACGGCGGTCTGGCAAGATCGGTTACCGGCGAAGGGTAATAACTAAAATTGCATCGGCACGCTTGCCCTGAAGGTCGCATTGTCCTAACGGAGTCGCCGGTTAAATTCTGAGAGGCAAGCATCATGACACTGGCTTTTGTTTTTCCGGGGCAGGGGTCGCAAAGCATCGGCATGGGCGCCGAACTCTACGATACTTTTGCCGTGGCGCGGGATGTGTTCAATGAGGTGGATGAGGCGCTTGGGCAGAAGCTGTTCTCCATCATGCGCGAAGGCCCTGAGGATCAACTGACCCTGACGGAAAACGCCCAGCCGGCGATCATGGCGGTATCTGTCGCCGTGTCGCGTATTCTGGAAAAGGAATTTGGTGTTCCATGTTCCACCGCGAAATATATTGCTGGTCATAGCCTCGGTGAATATTCGGCCCATGCGGCGGCGGGCACCTTCTCCCTGGCTGATACGGCGCGCCTGCTCAAGCTGCGCGGTCAGGCCATGCAGCGCGCCACGCCGTTAGGCGTTGGCGCGATGGCGGCCCTGATCGGCAAGGCAGACCTGGAACTGGCGGAAAAAGCCTGCGAGGCCGGTGCGGCGGCGGGCGTGGTGGTCATCGCCAATGATAACAACGCTGGGCAGATCGTCATTTCCGGCATGAAGCAGGCGGTTGAACTGGCGGTCGAAAAAGCAAAGGAACTGGGCGCCAAGGGTATGTTGCTCAATGTCTCGGCCCCTTTCCATTCGCCTTTGATGGAGCCAGCCGCCGAGGAAATGCGTGCGGCGCTGGCTAAAGTTGTCATCAATCAGCCGGTATCCACCCTGGTGGCCAATGTCACGGCGCGCCCGATCGGCAAGGATGAAATCGCCGACCTGCTCGTCCGCCAGGTCACCGGCCGGGTGCGCTGGCGTGAATCGGTGCAGTGGTTGGCAACCGAAGGCGGTGTCACGACCTTCGCCGAGTTGGGGGCAGGCAAGGTGCTGACGGGCATGAGCAAGCGCATCGCGCCGGAGACCAACTCGGTGGCGCTCAATGGTGCGGCCGATTTCGAAGCTTTTGCGACCTCGCTCAAAGCCTGACGAAGACAATCTGCTTGATCCCTTACATGGTTTTCGCCTAAACGCGCCGCCATACACCGCTTCTGAGGAGCCGATTCATGTTCGACCTGACCGGAAAAACCGCCCTTGTCACCGGCGCTACCGGTGGCCTTGGTGCCGCCATTGCCCGCTCGCTTCATGCCCAGGGCGCGAAGGTCGTGCTGTCGGGCACACGCGAAAGCGTTCTGGCTGAACTGGCCGCTGAACTGGGCGATCGCGCCTTCATCGCCGCCGCCAATCTGTCCGATTCCGCACAGGTCGATGGTCTGGTCGCCAAGGCTGAAGAGGCCGCCGGTTCCGGACTCGATATTCTAATCGCCAATGCCGGCATCACCCGTGACGGTCTGATCCTGCGCATGAAGGACGAGGACTGGGAAACCGTCATTAGGGTCAATCTCGAAGCCTATTTCCGCCTGGCGCGCGCCGCTACCAAGGGCATGATGAAGCGCCGTTATGGCCGCATCATCGGCATTACTTCGGTGGTCGGCGTGACCGGTAATCCCGGCCAGACCAACTATGCCGCCTCCAAGGCCGGCATGATTGGTTTTTCGAAGGCCCTTGCGCAGGAGGTTGCCAGCCGCAATATAACCGTGAACTGCATTGCTCCGGGCTTTATTGCCTCGCCCATGACGGACGAACTCAATGAGGCGCAAAAGGCCGCCATCCTGACGAAAATTCCGGCGGGCGCCTTAGGCGAAGGCAGTGACATTGCCGCGGCGGCCGTTTACCTGGCCAGCGCGGAAGCCGGCTACGTGACGGGCCAGACCCTGCACGTCAACGGCGGCATGGCCATGATCTAGGGCCATGCTCTAGGACGATGATCTGAATATAACGGCGGATAAAATGCGCGTCTGGTGTGTGTTTTGCCGCTCTTGCTTTGGCCGGTGCTTTTAAATGTCTTGAAACGCCGGTTTTATATGCCTACAAGACAAAACTGGATTCTATCCTCCCCTTGGGACCCTGCGGTCTCGGGTCCTGAGTTTCTACTTTCTGAAGGGACAATAAATGTCTGAAGTTCTTGAACGTGTTCGTAAGATCGTGATCGACCACCTGGATGCTGATCCGGATAAGGTCACGGAAAAGGCGAGCTTTATCGACGATCTGGAAGCCGACAGCCTCGACATCGTTGAGCTGGTCATGGCTTTCGAAGAAGAATTCGATATCGAAATCCCTGATGACTCCGCTGAGCACATCCTGACCGTGGGCGACGCTGTCGCCTATATCGATGGCAAGCTGAAGTCCTAAGTCCAAAGACTTGCTTGAGCGCGGTTTCAGACTCCTGTTATGGGGGTTTGGCCGCGCTTAGTTGTATCCAGGTCTTTGTTGTATCCAGGTTTGGCCGTAAAATGTAAGGCCAAGTTGAAGGTTGATCGCCTATGGTTCGTCGCGTCGTAATTACCGGTCTCGGTCTGGTTTCGCCTTTGGGTAACGGGGTGGAAATATCCTGGAAACGCCTGCTGGAAGGCAAGTCCGGCGCCGGTCCCATCACGGCTTTCGATACAACCGACTATGCCTGCACCGTGGCCTGCGAAGTCCCGACCGTCGATGGACGTGGCGGCGGCGGCCCGGATATCGAGGGCTCCTTCGATCCATCTACCGTGCTTTCCAACAAGGAACGGCGCAAGGTTGACGACTTTATCCTTTACGCCATCGCGGCGGCTGACGAGGCCCTGAATGACGCCAACTGGCACCCGGAAACGGATGAAGACCAGGAGCGCACCGGCACCCTGATCGGGTCCGGAATCGGCGGCCTCGGCATCATTGCCGACACGGCTCTGGAACTGCGTGACAAGGGACCGAAGCGGATTTCGCCCTTCTTTATCCCATCCTCGCTGATCAATCTGGCCTCCGGACAGGTCTCGATCCGCCATAAGCTGAAGGGACCGAACCATTCCGTCGTTACGGCCTGCGCCACCGGTGCCCACGCCATCGGCGATGCGGCGCGTCTGATCATGTTCGGCGACGCCGATGTCATGGTGGCTGGCGGCGCGGAATCGGCCATCGTGCCGGTCGGGATTGCCGGTTTTATTGCCTGTCGCGCCCTGTGTACGGCCTTCAACGATGTGCCTGAAAAAGCCTCGCGCCCCTATGACAAGGACCGCGACGGTTTCGTCATGGGCGAAGGCGCCGGCATTGTCGTTCTGGAAGAATATGAACACGCCAAGGCGCGCGGCGCCAAAATCTACGCCGAAGTCCTCGGCTACGGCCTGACCGGCGATGCCTACCATATCACCGCGCCATCCGAGACCGGTGACGGCGGTTACCGCGCCATGGTGGCGGCGGCAAAGAATGGCAATATCGATCCGAAGACGATTGATTATGTCAATTCGCACGGCACCTCGACCATGGCGGATGGCATTGAGCTGAAAGCCATCGAAAAGTTCCTCGGCGAACGTGCCACCACGGGCACCGTCTCCTCGACCAAGTCGGCGATCGGCCACCTGCTGGGTGGCGCCGGCGCGGTGGAAGCGATCTTCTGCACGCTGGCGATCCGCGACCAGATCGCCCCGCCGACCATCAATCTCGACAATCCGGATGTCGACACCCCGATCGACCTGGTGCCGCACAAGGCCAAGCCGATGAAAATCAAGCGGGTGCTTTCCAACAGCTTCGGCTTCGGCGGCACCAATGCCGCGCTTATCCTGGGTGCGGTTGACGAATGATCCGCATCACCGGCCAGGCATCGTCGGAAAAGGGGGGCAAGTCGCTTTGGGCCCCTCTGGCGGGGCTTTTGGCCGGTTTGTTGCTGCTGGTTTTTTCCGGCGGTCTGTTCCTCTATGCCCAGCTTTATGGTCCGGGTCTGAAAACCGCCACGCGCGTGACGCTGGCGCATGGCCTGAGCGTCAGAGGCATGGGGCAGGCACTTGAAAAGGCGCATGTCATCCATTCTGCCAGCCTGTTCCGGATGGCGGCAAGGTTCAGCGGCCGGCACAGCCTGAAGGCCGGGACTTATGAGTTTCCGGCCGGCACGTCTCTGATGAGCGCACTGCGGCGGATTGAGGATGGAAAGGTGGTCCAGACCTTCATCACCATCCCCGAAGGGCGGACCTCGGCCCAGGCTGTGCGTATCCTGATGGGCGTCAAGGATCTGACCGGCGATGTCGAGGTGCCACCGGAAGGCGCTATCCTACCGGAAACCTATCTCTATCAACCAGGCGAAACACGTCAGGCGGTGCTTGACCGGATGCTCGATGCCGGCCGTGATACGCTGGACGCGCTGTGGGCCAAACGCGCGCCGAACCTGCCGTTTGCCACCAAGGAAGACGCCCTGATCATGGCCTCGATCGTCGAGCGTGAGACCGCCTTGCCGGCGGAGCGCCCGCGCGTGGCGGCCGTTTTTATCAATCGCCTGCGCAGTGGTATCCGGCTTGGGTCTGATCCGACGGTCATCTATGGCATCTCGCATGGTGAACCGCTTGGTCGGGGCCTGACGCGCGAGGAACTGGATACGCCGACGCCTTGGAACACCTATCAGATCGACAAATTGCCGGTGACACCGATTGCCAATCCCGGCAAGGCGTCCATTGCTGCTGTGCTCAATCCTGCCAAAACGCAGGATCTCTATTTTGTGGCCAATGGCACCGGCGGACACGTCTTTGCGGCCAGCTACGAGGAGCACCTCGCCAATGTCGCCAAATGGCGAGCCATGGAAGCCCAGGTCAATGTTTATACGTCTTCTGCCGTCGCGCCGGAGCCGCCAGTGGCGCCATCTGTTGCCAGGACCGACAAGGCGGCAAAACCAGTGCGTCTGAGCGCCAGGCGTTAATACCCCCGACATCCGGAGACACTCCATGAGCCTGGCTAGCATGACCGGTTTTTCCCGCCTTGAGGGCGGGCATGACACCTTGACCTGGACCCTGGAAATGCGCAGCGTCAATGGTCGCGGTCTTGACATCAAATATCGCTTTCCGGCCGGTTTTGAGGCCGTGGAGAGGCTGGGCCGCGACCTGGCCAAGAGCCGGTTCCAGCGTGGTCAGGTAAACCTGACCATATCGGTCGGCAGCGCCGCGGCGAAAACCGGCGTGACGCTTAACGAGGATGTGCTTGAATTCTATCTCGAAGCCAGCCGCGCCCTGATCGATGCCGGTGAGGCGGTAACGCCGTCCGTGGACGGTTTGCTGGGCCTGCGTGGCGTCATCGAGGCGACCGGTGACGAGCGCGCCGAGTTGACTGCCGAGGCTGAGACGGTCTTGGCGGCTGATCTTGCGGCGCTCTTTGATCGCCTGAAAGAAGCACGTGAAAGCGAAGGCCAGGCGCTTGAAGCCATATTGAAGGGCCACCTGATCACTATGGCGGCCTGTGTTGAACGCGCTAAGGGACTGGCGGATCAGCAGGTTGAGGCGATCAGGGAGCGCTTCACCCGCCGGCTGGACGAACTACTGCCGGATGCCCAGGATTTCCAGGAGCGCGTCTTGCAGGAAGCCGCACTTCTGGCCACCAAGGCCGATGTGCGCGAGGAGCTGGACCGCCTGACCTCACATCTCGACCAGGCGCATCAGTTGATCGAGGGGGAGGCAGCGCCCGGCCGCAAGCTCGATTTCCTGGCGCAGGAGTTCATGCGCGAAGCCAACACCCTGTGCTCGAAATCGGCCTTTATCGAATTGACCCAGACGGGGCTGGAGCTTAAAGCCGTCATTGATCAGTTCCGTGAACAAACGCAAAATGTGGAGTAGGCGATGCCGAATACCTCTAACCCCGGCACGCAGCGCATAAAGCGCGGTCTCATGCTTATCGTTTCCTCGCCCTCCGGCGCCGGCAAGACCTCGCTGTGCCGCCGGCTGATGGCCGATCATGCCGATCTTGATCTCTCGATATCTGTCACCACGCGCAAACCCCGCCCCGGTGAGCAGGAAGGGCGTGAATATCACTTCATCGACGACACCCATATGGATGAACTGATCGCCGAGGACGCCTTCCTGGAGCATGCGTCAGTACATGATCATCGTTATGGGTCACTGCGCGAACCGGTGGAGCGCGCGCTGAGCCAGGGCAAGAACGTGCTGTTCGATATCGACTGGCAGGGGGCGCAGCGCATTTCGGCCAAGGCGCCATCGGACGTTGTGCGTATCTTTATCCTGCCGCCCTCCATGGAAGAACTGAAGCGCCGGCTGATTGCCCGCGCGCAGGACGAGATGGCAGTCATCGAGCGCCGCCTGGCGCGTGCCAAGGGCGAGATCGCGCACTGGGCGGAATATGACTATGTCATCCTGAATGACGATTTTGACCGGTCCTATGCCGAACTGATCCACATCTATCATGCCGAAGTCGCGCGCCGGTCTCGTGGTTTGTGGATTGCGCCGTTTGTGGATGAACTGATGTCTGAGCCTGTCTAACGGGGGTGGGGCCGCAGGCCCCAACCCCCGTTAGATCAGATGCGCCAGCCGAAGGAAATCCTGCGGTGACACCTGTTCGGCGCGTTCAGTCGGCGTAATGTCTGCCTTTTCCAGCAGAGCCTCGCCGCCCAGTGATTTTAGGGATGCGCGCAGCATCTTGCGGCGCTGGCCGAAGGCGGCAGCGGTGACTTTTTCAAGATTTTTGATAATGCGTGGTTCTGGACGCACGGCTTTAGGTCTCAGATGTATGACGGCGCTGTCCACCTTTGGGGGCGGCGTGAAGGCACGCGCCGGCAGGTCCATGATCTTGCCGCAGTCACAGAGCACCTGGGAGATCACCGACAGGCGGCCATAGTCATCGTCGCCGACTGGCGCCACGACGCGCAAAGCGACTTCAAGCTGAAACATCAGGGTCATGGATAAAGGCTGCCATGGTCCCGTCAGCCATTTGATCAGCAGGGGCGTGCCGACATTATATGGCAGGTTGGAGACGATATGCGCCGCCGCGGGTAGATTTCGATCCGCAAGCGAACGGGCTTCGTCCACCTTCGTGGCGTCGCCTTCAATGACCTCGAAGCGGTCGCCATAGACGGCATTCAATTCGCCGAGCAGTTCGATAAAACGGCCGTCCATCTCGACAGCGATCACCTTGCGGGCTTCAGTCTCCAGCAAGGCGCGGGTCAGACCGCCAGGACCGGGGCCAACCTCGATGACTATATCGCCATCGAATGGGCCACCAAGCCGGACAATCTTGCGGGTAATATTAAGATCGAGCAGGAAGTGCTGGCCGAAGCTCTTTTTGGCCATCAGGCCGTGGGCTTCTAGGCTTTCTCGGAGGGTTGGCAGGTCGGTCATAGAGCGCGGTTCCGGCTGATCTCATCGGCAGCACGAATGGCGGCCACCAGGCTGTCAACCCGCGCAATGCCCTTCCCGGCGATATTGAAGCCGGTGCCGTGATCCGGTGAGGTGCGGACGATGGGCAGGCCCAGGGTAATATTGACGCCGCCCCAGAAGTCGAGTGTTTTCAACGGAATCAGGCCTTGGTCGTGGTACATGCACAGGACGGCATCGTAAGCCGTGCGGGCCTCGTCATGGAACAGCGTGTCCGCGGGAAATGGGCCCTGAATATTGATGCTCTCGTTTTGCAACTGATGTAGAGCGGGGCTCAAAATGTCGATTTCCTCGCGGCCTATAGTGCCGTCTTCACCAGCGTGCGGATTCAGGCCTGCCATGACCAGACGCGGCGAGGCTATGGCAAAATCCCTGATTAGCGCGGCATTCGTAATGCGCGCCAGTTCAACCAAACCGTCAATCGACAGGGACGCAGGTACGGCGCTCAAAGGCGTGTGTATGGTCGCCAGGACCACGCGCAGATCCTTCGCCGTCAACATCATGACCGGTGTGGGGACGGCATCGCCTTTACGGCAAAGGTCGGCAAGGTATTCGGTATGGCCGGGAAAACGAAAACCGGTTGCATAAAGCACCGACTTGGAGATCGGGCAGGTGATCAGGGCGCGCGCCCGGCCACCGAGACAAAGCTCGACGCCCGTCCTGATCCAGTCAATGATAAAGGGGGCGTGAACGCCATCCGGATGTCCGGCAAGGGCCGGGGCGCTCAGGGGCCTGTCCAGCACCGGCAGGGCGTCGGCGAAATGTACCTTGGTTTCCGACACATCGGCCACCGGCATGACCGGCACACCCTCTGCCGCCATAAGCCTGGCATCACCGACCACGCAAAAAGCTAAACCAGCCTGATCTCTCAGGCTGGTCCAGGCTTTCGCCGCGAGTTCCGGGCCGATCCCGCAGGGATCGCCCAGGCTCACAACCAATGGGACGTCAGTGGTTTTCAATCGTCGCCGTGCTTCTCAGTTCGCGCAGGTAGCGGCGCCCCAGCATGGACAGGCGCTGATTGACCAGGTTGTTTTCCACCTGGTCGCGGCTCAGGGCGTTATCACCGGCCAGTTGGCGGTCGCAGACATAGAGCACGTTCATGTTCTGCGCGTTGCGCAGTGGTTCGGTGATCTGGTTGTTCTTCAGCGGACGCAAAGCATCGGCGTAGTTGGTCAAAAGCGTCGAAAGCTGAGCGTCGCCCAGATCAGTGACCTGGACACCGGCAGGGGCCTTGCCGTCCAGGTCGTCGAAGGCTTCGCAGCTATTGACACGCGACCGGAAGCTGGAGAGGGCCGCATTGGCGGCGGCCACATCGGCCGGGCTGGCATTGGCGGTCAGAGGAACAGCCGCTTGCTTGAGACGGAAAACCATGTCGGCATTGCCGTCAGTCTTCTGGCGCAGCAGGTAGATATAGACCCCGTCCTTGGTCACGATCGGCTCGCTCATTTCACCGGGCTTGAGCGAGGCCAGGACCGTTTCAACAGACGGTTCGATATTGCCGGAAACCAGCCAGCCGGCATCGCCGCCATTGGCCGCCGAAGGCGCATTGGAGAACTGGCGGGCGACGGCCTGGAAGGGCGCGACCTTGGCCGCAATCTGATCACGTAACTGTTTGGCGCCCTGAAGCGCATTGGCGGGCGAGCCGGCTGTCGTATTGTCAATGAAGATTTCGGCCACAAGATATTGCGGCTTTTGACCATCGGCGATGACCTTATCCATCAGGGAATCGACCTGGGCCGTGCCGACATTGGCACTGGAATGATAGCGACCGCCGACCAACTGGTTCCAACCGGTTTCAGCGGCAATTTGGGCGCGCAGAGTTGCCGGTTCGACCCCGACGCGTTTCAGTTCGCTCAGGAGTTGGTCGGGCTTCAGGTTGCTTTGCGCCGCCATGCGGGCGATTTCGTCGTCGACTTCGGCATCGGTCACCTTGACCTTCCAGTGGTCCATCTCCTGCTGTTCCAAACGCTCGTCGATCAGGCTGTTCAGGGCCTGCTGCTGGAAGGCTGCATAATTTTCCTGGGTCACCTGCACGCCCGACGTCACGATCAGCAGCAACATGCGCTGTTTCAGGTCATACGAGGTGATCATGTCATTATTGACGGACACCAGGATGCCTTCCGCCAGAGGCGGCAGTTGCGGCGCCTGAGTATCCGGTGTCAGCGCCGGCTGCGAGGCGAGGGCGGCGTCACCCGTATCTGGTGTCTGCGGGAAAGTCTGCGCCAGAACGGGCGAGGCGCTGAGCATCAAGGCCATGGACAGGACGGGTAAAACCCTTGAGATAAATGAGCCGGAGGTCAGAGAATAGGACATGTGCATGGCGTGAGGGTTTGACCTGAATTTAGCGGACATCGTTAACCTTCGCAGGTGATGTTCCCAATGTGGTTAAGTTAAGGCGGAAGAATATCGAGGATGACGCTTTACCATTTCGCGCCGTAAGTTGGGAATTGTTTTGCTGATAAACCAGCTCGAACCAACTGCAGTCATCCTTATAGATCAGGCTTATGGTCGATTTACGCCAGGAATCAGAAACCAGGTCACGGTCAAGCCGCGCACCGATGCCCCAATGCTGGGTGAAGAAGTGCTGGCCGTAAAGCTGGAGATTGCGGTAATTGTCGCCGAAGGTTTTCAGCTTGCCGTTCGAAGCGAGTTCGGCCAGCCGGGCGGCTCTTTCCACCGCTCTTTCGGTAGTATCCGTAATATCGCTGGCGGCGTAATAGCTGGTGATCTGATTCGGCGTCAGGACATTATTGACGATATAGCGCAGAGTAGCGGTCGTATTCTGGCGAATGGCGGTCAGGCCATATTCACCCTGGCTCAGCCGACCGGTTTCGCTGTCAAAACGCAGGCGCGTGTAACCATTCAGGCCGGTATGGGTATCGAAGCTGCCGGTGGCGATCCAGTCGGATTTTTCACGGCCAAGACCCGATGGATCATAGGCATAGCTTGCGGTACTGCCGTTCGGCTTCACGATTTGCAGGAATTGTGACTCCGCTTCATTACGCAAAACCCGCCCGATCAAACCGTCTACCTGAAGTCCTGAGTTGAAGCGCAGTTCGCCGCGCAGGCCAAGGCTTGCCCGACTGCCGGCCTCATAAATATCAAAGCCCGGAGATTTGTTGAAACTGAACAGGGTTGTTTCATCAAACTCAAAGGACTGACTGTCTTCAGTCGGCAGATAAGGGCTTTCCTGTGTATCAGGCGATACCGCGAACTGCGCGACGGGCTCTATGATAGCCGTAAAGCTCTTGAACCTGCGGTACATGGGGTAGCTGATGTTCAGGCCCGCCGTCGCCAGGTCGCGCGACACATCATAGGCCGTGCCGGTGGTATCCAGGTCAGTGATCTGATAATAGTCGTGACGCACATCCAGGAATGGGCCCCACTTGACACCATTCCGGCTTGTCATGTCTCCGGTCCAGTTCAGACCGGCGCTGACGCGATTGGTGTCGTAACCCGTTGTACCATCGGATGCCACAGGCGCGCCGATATCGATGGCCCTGAGTCCCGATACATTACCAAGGCGCTTGTGGTAAATGCCAATGGCATTGGCCGATAATGTTAGTTGCCCGCCAAGGATGCGTGATTTTGGTGACCAGTAGGCTTCGATCTGCGGCGCGATGGTCGGGAAGAAATCAGAGGTGATCGCATAGGGCTGCAGACTGGTGCCGCTGGCGCTGTCGAGATAGCCGCCGACCTGCAGACTTTGGAAATTCGCCAGGGTGACGGCGAAATAGGCATTGGAGACCTGACGCGTCACATTGAACTGATTGATAAGCTGGCGGGAATCAACGGACAGGTCACCGACCTGATCAAAGGCGCCGTCAATGCCGTAGCGCTCGAAGAAGTTGGCGTAGTCGCCCTTCGGGTCGCCGCTCTCATCCTTTACGTGCTGGGCGGTGAAGTTCCAGCGCCAGTCTTTATTTATCTTGAAGGCGCCGTTCGCCAGAAGGTATTCGCGCGTCGCCGAAACGCCGTGGCGATTGCCGTCATTGTCGAAGAATGTCTCGTTTGTGAAGCCGCCGCGGACGTGCAATGTGCCGGAGTAGAAGCGGCGCATATAGTCCAGGTTGAGCAGAGGATTGACACTTGCGTTCAGTTGCGGGCTGACGATCAGGTACTGGTAGGGCGATATCGACCAGAGATAGGGTTGCTCATATGAAAAACCGCGTTTCTCGTCGGCCGAAATCTTTGGTGGCAGGAAACCGGAGGCGCGCTCAAGCTCCGGATCCGGCGTCCAGAGATAGGGCGCATACAGGACCGGAACGCCTTTCAGTTTCACCACAGCGTTGTTGTAAAAGACCATCTTCTTGTCTTTGCGCTGGGTAATCTGGCTGGCCTCAATTGACCAGGTCGGATCCTGTGTTTTCCCGTTTTTCACGCAAAGGGCGCAGGGGGTATAGATGACATTGGTCAGGCGGTTGATATCCGGGCTGATCTGCTCCAGCCGACGGGCGAAAACTTTTGAATTGTCACGACCGATCGAAGCAAAGTTCTCACTATACCCGGACTGCATGTTGTCGTCATAGGTGATCTTGTCGGAGAACTGTACGCTGCCATCCTCGTTCAGCGTCTGGGTATGGCCTTGGGCCGTGGTGACGCCGGTCACGGAATTGGAAATGACCTTGTCGGCGCGGATGGTCCGGCCATTCTGGCGCAGTTCGACGCTGCCAACGGCTGTCGTGACATCGTCATCGCTGTTGATGACCTGGTCGGCTTCCAGGTAAGATGTGCCCCTGGTCAGGCCGTCAGTGCCCGGCGTGGTTTCGGTGCGAATGACTTTGGGGATAGGCTTGGCATTGGCATAGGGCGGACGTGTTTCGTCCACCACAGGCATGGGGGGAGTTATTTCGGTGGCTGCGACCTGCGCAAGCGCCAGTTCAAAGGCAAATTGCGTACCGGTCATGCCGGTCGATCCACCATCTTGGGCCTGGGATTGCGCCATGGCATGGCTGCAGCCGGCACCCATGGCGATCAGGGTTATCACGCCCGCGCCGATCCGGCCTGCCTCCAGCTTGTAAGAATAGCGCTTAGTCATCGCCTGCCGTATCAGTCCTGTAGTTCAAAATCAAAAATCGCAGAACGCCGGCAGGAATGCCGCATCGGTTCATATAACATAGCCGGCTGAGAAACCGACGAAAAAGACATGCCCCAAGAGACAAATCGAATCACACCGGGAAGACTAGCCTGTTTAGCCGTCCTCTGTGTAAACGATCAGGGTCATGGCGGCCAGCATGGCCAGAATGGCCGGGGACCAGCCCGCCAGAAACAGGGGGATCACGCCGGCCTTGCCCATACTGGAAAACAACTGGTTGACGAAGAAAATGACGAAACCAAGGCTGATGCCGGAAATAACCAGACCCGTCATGCCCCCCAGCCGCATTAGCCGCAGACTGAACACGGCCCCCAGCGCGGTCATGGCCGCAAACATCAGCGGTGTTGACAGAAGCTGGTGGAGCTTGAGTTCATAAAGCGCAGTTGAAAACCCGGAGACGCGATTCTGGTGAATCAATCCGGGCAGGCGCCAGAAGGGGACGCTCTGGGTGGAGGCGTATTTCTTGAAAGCCTTTTGCGGGTCCAGATTGGACGGCATAGTCAGAACGTCATATGGTGCGGTTGGCGGACCGGTGACAGTCGCTTCCTGGGCATTGCGCAATTGCCAGTAGCCCGGACGCAGGGTGGCTTCCTGGGCGTCAATTCGCTTGCGGAATACCGGCACCTGCTTGGCGTCGATATCGTAAATCCAAAAGGTGACGCCCAGCAGGTGGCCCATAACCTTGCTGTCCTGGCTGGCTGCGCGGATAACGATCTGCTGCCGCCCATCGCCCTGACGCAGATAAATGGCGCCATTTGACGGTCCCTGAACGGGTGCATCTGTCTCTCCGAGGCGTGCCGTCACGCGTTCATAGTGATCATTGAGCCTGGACGCGACCGGATTCAATACGCCGATCGTTAGCAGGCCGAAGGCAAACGCCATGACGGTGGCGGGCAGGATGAAGCGCCAGGCCGAAACGCCGGCGGCACGCATGGCAATCAGTTCGCTGCGACGATTGAGGTTCACAAAGGCGAACAGGGCACCGAACAGAAAGGCGAACGGCAGAAGCACCAGGATCGAACCCGGTGACTTTTCCAGCATGAGGCCAATGACCGACAGGCCAGAAACGTCAGCCTTGGCGCCCAGCGTCTTGGAAATGCTGACATATTCGATCAGGAAAATCAGCGCTGCGACGATCATCAGCGCCGACAGGAACGCCTGGATGCAGGTTTGCAGAATGTAGGTCTCAAGGCGGCTTTTGCGCCAGGGATTGAGATAGGCCAGATTGTCGAGAAATTCGGGGCGGCTCAGATTCATGGCATTTCCCCTACAATGGCCGCAAGGCCGCTTTGGCCTGTACCGCACGGGGACGCAAGCCGGGTGTCAGACCGTCATGTCTGCGGATCTGGCGCCAGCACAGGAAGACCGGAACAAGGGGGACAACATATTGCAGTATATTGATGATCCAGGCCGAGGCGCTGGCCGTTTCCACCACCACCCCGAATATACGGGTGCCGGCCGCCGCGGCCGCCGCGATGGCAATCCGCTGTGCATAACCGTTGCGGCTGAACCGGCCACCCAGCACGCTGACAATGGCCAGCATGACGAAGGCCAGGTTGTAGAGTGGATTGGCGATCCGGGCATTGGCCTCGGCGTAGTATTTCTGCCAGGCGGTCTTTTCATAGTCATAACGGATGGGGAAGGCCAGTTCGTGCATGTAGCGGTCGCCTTCCTTGTATTGCAGATAATCGTCGCTGGTGAAATAAGACGTGATGTCGAAGCTATATTCATCCCATGTCAGGTGATCGAGCACGCCCTTGCCGGCCAGTTGCTGGTTCGAGCCGTTACGCATGATCAGAACAGAACTGCCGTTGATTTTCTTGATGCGGCCTTCACGCGCGGCGAAGGTCTGGTCCTTTCCATCCGGCTCGTCGGTACGGATGAATATCTGCCGCAAGAGGCCATTCTGGTCGATCTTCTGGACATAGATGGTCAGGCCCGATTCGGAGGTGGAGAAGTCACCCTCCTTTACCAGGCTGGAGATCAGGTCGTTCTTGACATCGAAAAGCGCCTGCCGCATCGCGCGGTTGGTCAGGGGCTGGATGAACAGGTTCACCATCAGGCTAATGAGCGTGAAGTAGATGGCGATACGCAGAATCGGATAGGCCACGCGCATCAGCGACATGCCGCTGGCATAGGCCGCGGTGAATTCATGTTCACCCTGCATTCGGGTCAGGGCCACAAGCGTGCCGACGAACAGGGCGATGGGGAATATCAGCCCGGCGAGCTGCGGCATGGACAGCAGGGTGATCTTGATGAAGGTCCAGGCATTCTGGCCGCGTTCAACCACCAGGTCGAACTGGGTCAGGGACTGGCTGAGCAGAGCAATGGCTGTCAGTGCCGCCACGGCGCCGCCAACCGGCAATATCAGTTGGCGGAATATGTAGCGGTCAAGTGTGCGCATATTTCAGGTTAACTCGTCAGATGCCTTGTTCGCGTCCTCTTTTGACCGCTTACCGAGTTAATTACAAGCTGTTGCATGGTGCCATGCAAAAAAATTGAACACTTATGTACAGTCGGGCCATAAAAGCGGGATCAAACCCCAGACACGGCCTTTTCATGCTGCCAATCCGGTAACAAAAAAGTTGCAGAAAACACTTCTGTCGGCGGGTAAAAAGAGGCATAGGGCTTAAGACTGCCGCCGTTTCAGGACGGCCACTGCTTCGGAGGAATTCATGCCGCAACCCACCATCACACTCGCCACCGCACCTGCCTCCAAAACCTGCCTGGCGCTCATTCTGGGCGAAGGCGAGGGTGTCAGCGCCGGGTTTTCCAGGCTGGTTCCAGAGGCGGCGGAAGACGCGAAAGCCTCCCTTGCCGCTCTGGGTTTCAAGGCGGCGCGCGGTAAGACGCAACTGCTCAGCCGCCCGGCCGGCACGGACGCCGTGGCCCTGGCGGTAACCGGAGGCGGCGATCTTGCCAAGCTTGACGATGCCGGCATGGAAACCATTGCCGCCAGTCTCTATCACGCCGTCAAGGGCGCCGGTTTCGAGGGGCTGAGTTTCGACCTTACCGGCTACGCGCCGGAGCTTGTAGCGCGGGCATTGCTGGCCTTCCATCTGGCGTCTTACCGCTTCGATAAGTATTTCGGCCAGGCCAAGTTGGACAAGGCGCCGACGCTGAAAAACATCACCATTGTCTGCGACGATATAAAGGCGGCGGAGGCGGCGTTTGAACCCCTGGCGGCCCTGCGTGACGGTATCCTGTTTGCCCGCGACCTGGTGTCGGAACCGGCCAACGTGCTCTATCCGCAATCCTATGCCGATCGCGTCAAGGCGCTGGAAACAACTGGGCTGCAGGTCGAAGTGCTGGGCGTGGCGGAGATGGAAAAGCTCGGTATGCACTCCCTGCTTGGTGTTGGCCTCGGCAGCCGCAAGGAATCGAAACTGGTCATCATGCAGTGGCAGGGCGCGGGCAAGGCCCAGCCCGTCGCCTTTGTCGGCAAGGGCGTAACCTTCGATACCGGCGGCATTTCGATCAAGCCCGCCGAAGGCATGGAAGACATGAAGTGGGACATGGGCGGCTCAGCGGCTGTGGTCGGCGCCATGATTGCGCTCGCCAGCCGCAAGGCGAAAGTCAATGCCGTCGGCATCATCGGCCTGGTGGAAAACATGCCGGATGGCAATGCCCAGCGTCCCGGCGATGTGGTCAAGGCGATGTCAGGCACCACGATCGAGGTGATCAATACCGATGCCGAGGGCCGACTCGTGCTGGCAGATGCCCTGTGGTATTGCCAGGACCGTTTCAAGCCTCAGTTCATGATCGACCTGGCAACGCTGACCGGCGCCATGATCATTGCGCTTGGTATGGATTATGCCGGTGTTTTCAGTAACAACGATGAACTGGCTGAGAGAATCGGTGAAGCGTCTAAGGCCGCGGGTGAGAACACCTGGCGGATGCCCTTGCCGCCGCAATATGAAAAGCAGATCGATTCCAAGATTGCCGACATCCGTAATATCGGCGGTCGTCCCGCCGGATCGATCACCGCGGCGCTCTTCCTGCAACGCTTCGTCAATAACGTGCCCTGGGCGCACATGGATATCGCGCCCGTGGCCTGGACCAATGAGCAACGCATCCCGACCGTACCGGAAGGCGCGACCGGTTTCGGTGTGCGGACGCTTAATCAACTCGTCGAGCGCTTTTACGAGCAATAGGTCTCATGCCGGACATCTGGTTCTACCATCTGGAAAAGACACCCCTGCCTCAGGTTTTGCCGGACCTGCTGGAAAAGGTCGTGCAAAAAGGATGGCGGGCCTATGTGCATGGCCATGACGATGACAAAATTGAGGTCTTGAATGGACAGTTGTGGGCCTATAGCCCGGCCTCCTTCCTGGCGCACGGCCGGGAGGGGGATGAACTGTCGCCGCGCCAGCCGGTCCTGCTTGGGGAATCGGGCGAGATGGTCAACAGTCCAGATGTTTACGTCTCAGTTGCACCGGTGGACTTTCCGGATGTCTCTGCATTGCAGAGGTGCCTGGTTGTCTTTGAAGGCAGCGATGACGAACATCTCGGCTGGGCAAGGCAACAATGGAAACGATTGAAAGGCGAGGGCGCCAATCTCGCTTATTGGAAACAGAACGCACAAGGTCGCTGGGAGAAGATGCAATGAAGAAATTACATGAACGTGGCGCTCTTTTTGCCTTGTTTTTCATCGGTTTGTCTTCGTGCGCGTCGTCACCGGAAGCGCCTGTGGCCCCGGCGCCTAAGCCTGCGCCTGCGCCCGCTTATCATCCGCCGGTGGTCAGCCGGCCTGCGCCGCCGCCAAAACCCGTTTATAAGCCCATGGTTGAGGATCAGTGTGGCGCTGCGGCCCTGCAGTATCTGGTGGGCAAGCCGCGTACGGAAATTCCGGTGCCGCTCGATCCGGGCAAGCGCCGGGTTGTCTGTTCGAGCTGCATCGTGACCCAGGAATACCGTTCGGATCGCCAGACCATCGTTTTCAGCAGCGAAACCGGCATCATTGAATCGGTTAAATGCGGGTAACCACGATTTAGCGGTTTTGGGTGGTATTTCCGTTGGTCTGTGATCCGGGTGATGCTACCCTGAGTATAAGTGAGGAGACGAATCGACGGTATTCGGGGCGACCCGTCGTCCATACCCACCCAAACGATCGGGTCTTGAACGCATGGATAAAAAGCTCATAGGTGAGGGAAGGCCGGCGGAAATACTGCTGGTTGACGATAACCGCGGCGATGCGCTGCTGGCGGCCCACGCCTTCAGGGAATCGCGCGTCCAATCCAATCTGACGGTCGCCTCTACCGGGGAAATGGCCCTGGCAATGCTGGCGCAGGAGGGCGATTATCGGGGTAAGCGGCTGCCAGACCTGATCATGCTGGATCTTGGTCTGCCAAAGATGAGCGGCGTTGAGGTGCTTAATCGCATCAAGAGCGACATGCGCTTCAAGCATATTCCCGTGATCGTGATGTCGAATTCGGGTGCCGGCAGCAATATACTGAAAAGTTACCAACTTTATGCCAATGCCTACGTCATCAAACCCGTCGACCTGGCGAAATTCCGTGAAGCCATTTCGCTGATAGAACAGTTTTTTTTCCTTCTGGCCTGCGTGCCTTCCCAGAATATAGACGCATAAGGAGGACGTGCCATGCAGGAACCGCGACACATTACCATGACTGCTCCCGCCGATCCCGCCGAAGAATTCAAGGATTTCGCCTATATCGTTTCACACGATCTCGCCGGCCCCGTCCGGTCGATGGTGGCGTTTTCTCAACTGCTGAAAGAAAGCCTGCCGGTTGTAGAAAAGGCCGAGGATCAGCTTCATCTCGACCTGATTATCGAAAGCGGCCAGAAACTGGGGGAAATGATCCAGGGGCTCCTGGCTTTTTCACGCCTGAATACGGTGCCGCGCAACCGCTCACTGGTTGAACTCGAAATCGTCGTGGCGCGTTGCTACATGCAGTTGCAGTCACAACTGGATGCGACCAAAGGGCATTTCAACTACCCGCGGATGCCGGAAGTGATGGCCGATGCCCAGCAAATGCATACAGTATTCTTCGCCCTGCTGGATAATGCCATCAAGTTCCGCAAGCCCGATCAGGCGCCCGATATTCGCATTCGCTGTGAAAAGACGGCCGATTTCTGGGAGTTCAGCATCTCGGATAACGGTATCGGCATCGATCCGCTGTTTTACGACGATGTGTTCCGCCCCTTACGCAAACTGCATACGGATGAAGTCTATCCCGGCGTGGGCATGGGCCTGACCCTGGCGCGCAAGATCATCATGGCCCATGGCGGTGAAATCTGGCTGGAACCGTCCGACATGGGCGGCCTGAAGGTCAATTTTACGATTCCGCGTTAAACGCCGGCTTCAAGTTTGGCCGTTTCGTAGATTTCCGCGGCTGTCATCCATTCAGCTTCCAGTGCGACCATCTTCTCCTCCAGTTTTGCCTTGTCTTTGCCGAGGCTTATGGCGAGCGCCTGATTTTTTGCATAAAGGTCCGGGTCGCCCAGTTTGAGATCTAGCAGCTTGATCTGGTTGCTGGTCACTTCTATCTGGCGCTCCAGGTCGTCGGCCTTTTTCTTCAGGGGCGCAATGGCGTTCCGCGCGGCGGCGGCGGCCTTACGTGCTTCCTTGGTATTGACATTGGCCGGCTTATCCTTTGCTGCGGCCTGCGCCTCTTCGCGCGTTGCGGTCTTGGCGCGTTCGATGACAAGTCTGGCGTAATCGTCCATGGTGCCGGTATAGGTCTTCACCGTGCCGTCATTGACAAGCCACAGCTTGTCCGCCACCAGTTCGACCAGAGAGCGGTCGTGGGTGATGATCAGGACGGCGCCTTCGTAATCATTGAGCGCATCAAGCAGGGCACGGCGGCTGTCGATATCCAGGTGGTTGGTCGGTTCGTCGAGGATCAGCAGATGCGGCGCATCCAAGGCCACCATGTTAAGCAGCAGGCGGGCGCGTTCACCGCCGCTGAGATCCTTGACCTTGGTCTCGACCTTGGTTGCTGTCATGCCGAACGAGCCCAGGCGCGAGCGGCGCTTGGCTTCGGTCTCGTCCGGACGAGCGCGGCGGATCATTTCCAGCGGCGTATCTTCCGGATCCATGGCCTCGATCTGGTGCTGGTGGAACCAGGCCACAGTCATGCGCCGATCGCGCCATTGGGTGCCGTGGCTTTCGGTCAGTGCGCCGGCCAGCAGCTTGGCGAAGGTCGATTTACCGGCGCCGTTGACGCCCAAAACCCCAATGCGATCATCAGGATCCAGCCGAATGTTCATGTGGCGCAGGATGACGGTATCGCCATAGCCGACACTGGCATCTTCCAGACGCAGAATGGGCGGCGAAAGCTGTTTTTCCGGCGATGGCAATATAAACGGCGCCACGCGGTCTTCGATGGAGGCGGAGATGGGCGGCAGCTTTTCCAGTTTCTTCATCCGCGATTGCGCCTGCGATGCCTTGGATGCCTTGGCGCGGAAGCGATCGACGAAAGCCTGCAGATGGGCGCGCTCGGCTTCCTGCTTGGCGGCATTGGCGGCGTTCAACCGGGCTTTTTCGGCGCGCATACGTTCGTAATTGTCGTAATTCCCGCTGTAATAGTCGAGGCGCTGCCCGACGACATGGACGATGGCATCGACCGATTCATTGAGCAGGTCGCGATCGTGCGAGATCATCAGGGCGGCATTGGGGTAGCGCTTCAGGCGCGCTTCCAGCCACAGGGCGCCTTCGAGGTCGAGATAGTTGGTCGGCTCATCCAGCAGCAGCAGGTCCGGTTCGGCCAGCAGGGCGCCAGCCAGAGCGGCGCGCATACGCCAGCCGCCGGAAAAGTCAGAAATCGGCCGGGTCAGGTCGGCATTGGAAAAGCCAAGGCCGCTGAGGATTTCCGCCGCCTTGGCCGGGGCGCGGTCGGCGCCGATGGCATAGAGGTCGTGGTGGATTTCCGCCTGGTGCATCGGATCAGCCGTTTCCAGCGCGGTCAGCAAGTCGCGGCGGCGGACGTCAAGGTCCAGGACTTCATCGATAAGATGCTTGGGGGAGGCGGCAATTTCCTGGTCGACGCTGGCGATGCGCCATGATTTCGGCGTGGTGATCTCACCGCCCCCGGGTTGCGACTTGCCGAGGATAAGACCGAACAGGGTCGATTTCCCGACGCCGTTCAGACCCACCAGTCCCGCCTTGGTGCCCGGTGTCAGGGTCAGGTTGGCCCCATCAAAAAAGCGCCGGCCATAGGCATCATAGACCAGGTTGGTAATCTGCAACATTGACTTAAAAACTTTAGAAAATACGGGTTGGCGAATGCGTTTCGCATCGCTATAAGCCCCCGTGTCAGAAATCAAAAGAGTGCAGCGCAAGAATTGTTGTACATTCATCTTTTTTGCACTCTTTTGAATTCTGACACGAGTTCTTACTACAAAATCGCCTGCTTTTGAGAGCAGGCGGGCCAACGCAAACGCAACACAAAATGGATTTCCAATGTCCCGTACCTTCTCGATCATCAAGCCCGACGCCACCCGCCGCAACCTGACCGGCGCCATCAACGCCGTTATCGAAGCGGCCGGCCTGCGCATCGTCGCCCAGCGCCGCGTGAAGCTCACCCAGGCGCAAGCCGAGCAGTTCTACGGCGTCCACAAGGAGCGTCCTTTCTTCGGTGAACTGGTTGGCCAGATGACCGCCGAGCCGGTCGTCGTTCAGGTTCTGGAAGCCGACAATGCCGTGCCGAAGTACCGCGAAGTCATGGGGGCCACTAACCCGGAACAGGCCGCCGAAGGCACCCTGCGCAAGCTGTTCGCCCTGTCGATCGGTGAAAACTCGGTCCACGGTTCGGACTCGGATGAGAACGCCGCGATCGAAATCGCCCAGTTCTTCACCGAAGACCAGATCGTCGGTTAAGCTTATCGGGTGTGGGGTCTATGACCCCACAAACCTTGTCTTCTTCAAAGAAAAAGCCCGGTCGATTGACCGGGCTTTTTGTTTGAAAGAGATAAGACGTTGTGGGCACGGCCCCCATGCCCCATTAGTTTGCGAGAAGCTCCGCCAGCAACGCCTGATTGTCGTAAATCTTGTCGAGCGCCACGCTGACGGCGTTCGTAGACACCACCACCGCCCGATTGATTGCCCCATCGTAAAAATACGCACCACCTAGGCTATGGATATTGCCATCGAACACGGCGCCAATGATCTCGCCCCTGGCATTGACCGCCGGCGAACCGGAATTGCCGCCGACAATGTCGTTGGTGGTGACAAAATTCATCACCGTACTACCATCGAATTTACCGCGAGCTTCGATAAACGATTGCGGCAATTGATAAGGCGCCTTGCCGGTGGCCCGGTCATATATCCCCTTCATGTAGGTAAAAGGGGCGACTGTTGTGCCGCGCCAGGTCCAGCCCTGAATACGGCCATAGGAGAGGCGCAGTGACCAGGTAGCGTCGGGATAGGTGTCCGTACCGTAGGCCCTGAAGCGCACGCGCGCGATTTTTTCCGCCGCGATGCGCGTGGGGCCGGAGACGCGATTTTCATATTGCCGGCGAATATCCCGGGACGCCGGATCGATGCGCAAGGCGTACTGGATCATGGGGTCGGACGATGCCTTGATCGCCGCCAAGCCGCCTTCCCACAAGGTTTTGCGGGTATCGACATTATCCAATTCGGTATTTTCAACCAGAAACGCCGCCAGTTCTTCTGGCGAGGATTTCCCCAGCAGTATCTGCGTTTGCGGGGCGTCGGCGCCCAAATACTCCCGCGCCTTGGAGAGGCGAAATTCCAGATAAAGCTGCTCGAGTGGTTTCTGAACCTGTGAATTGGCGAACAGGTCGCGCTCGATCGCCGGCAGGCGCGAGTCGGCATATTCCGGCAGGCGTTCGGCGGAGGGGTTCTGACGTTCGGCCGCGCCTCGCACCAGCTCGCGGGCATAGTTCAGCAGGCTGGAGCTGTAGGGCGTGTTTTCGAGGAAATTATAGGGGAGGAAAAGCTCGGCAGATGCCTTCTGCGCCTCGGCTATCTCGGCCCACGGATTGCCGGTTTCCAGTGCAAACGAGCCAGTCAGGGTTGATTTGAGATAGGTTTCTTCCTGACGTTTGACAGCAATCATGGCCGGATCGCGCAATGCCTGCCATTCAGCGGCCATGGCCTTGAAGCCGTTTTCGATGCCGAAGATCGCATCCTGGCTGATACGCCGGTTTTCCTCGTCCTGTTCGGCGAAGGTGATCAACCGGCCGCGCAGTTCCGATTTCATCATCTGCACCGGCGGATAAATCACATCGCGCAGGGTTTCCAGTTGAGCGGCGGTCATCAGGCGTTTGGTGGTGCCGGGATTGCCGGCGACAAAAACCGGATCGCCCTCGCGCGGCATATCGGTATTCCAGGCGAAGTGATCGGGAGTCATGACAGGCGCATCATTTTCGTAGATGCGGAGGAAACCGATATCGAGGGCATAGCGCGGGAAGTTGAAATTATCCGGATCGCCGCCAAAGAATGCCGCCTGAAATTCCGGTGCAAAAACAAGGCGTACATCGGAATATTTGCGGTATTTGTAGAGCTTGTACTGGCCGCCTTTATAGAGCGGCACGATTTCGCAGTGCGTCTTGATATCGCCGCCGCAGGCTTTTTTCTCGATGTTAGTAGAGGCCGCAGACTGCGCGCGGACAAAGGCGTCCCCGGTCAGGCCGGCCGTCGCTGCGTTGATCTCCTTCGTATAGTCCGTGACCGACGTCAGGATTTCGGCCATCAGTCCGGGGCAGGTGCGTTCGTCCTCACGCGCTGCCATATAGCCCTCAGTAACATAGTCCTTTTCAGGATCAGACAAATCCTGCGCGCATTCCAGGACGCAATGGTGATTGGTGAAGATCAGACCTTCGCCTGAGACGATCGCACCCGAACAGCCGGAACTCAGGCGGACACTGGCGCCCTGAACATGATCAAGCCATTTTTGATCCAGCTTTGTGCCGTAGGCGGCATTGACCCTGGCCAGCGGGAAACTATCGAACGTCCACAGGCCCTCTTCGGCAGTGGCGCGTCCGGAGGTCAGGGCAAACATCGCCAAAAAGACAAGGGTAGCTGTGCGGATCATCAAATATCCAAACCATGTAAAGCCGGATCTTAGCACGGTTGCGACTGTTACCGTGTAACCGTCCGGATTACATTTTCGTAAGGAACTTTTCCGCAAGAACCTGGCGCACTGCCTGGGCATAGAGCCGGTGTTCCTCGGCCAGGACGCGCGTTGCCAGCATGTCGGCCGTGTCGCCTTCCAGAACGGGGACACGCGCCTGCGCGATGATCTCGCCTTCATCGACACCGCTCGACACCCAGTGAACGGTTGCGCCATGTTCGATCACACCGGCTTCCAGTACGCGTTCGTGGGTGTGCAGGCCCTTGAAGTCCGGCAAAAGGGCAGGGTGGATATTGATCATCTTGCCTTCCCATTGCTGGACCAGCCAGGGGGTGAGCACCCGCATATAGCCGGCCAGGCAGATGAATTCGACGCCATTACCGCGCAGTTCGGCATTGATAAGTCGCTCATGCGCCTCGCGATCCTTGCCGAACGGCTTGTGATCGAGTGCGAAGGTCTTGAGACCATGCGCCGCCGCCCATTCCAGGCCGCTGGCCTTTGGGTCATTGGACACAACCAGCACGAACTCGGCCGGAAAATCCGGCGCTTTTGCCGCCTCGACCAGCGCCATCATATTGGAGCCGCGACCGGAGATAAAAATGGCCGCCTTAATCTTGCGCATTACTTTGCTGCCAGTTGACCAACGATAAAGGCATCCTCGCCGGCATTGAGCAGGGCCGCGAGAACGGCATCGGCATCCTTCGGCGCGACATAGACCACGAAACCGACGCCGCAGTTGAAGGTGCGCAGCATTTCATGTCTGTCGATATTGCCGGTTTCCATCAGCCATTTGAAAACGGGCGGGAACTCCCAGCCGTCGAAATCGAAGGTGGCGGTCAGGTGGTCCGGCACGGCGCGATCCGGGTTCTCAATCAGGCCGCCGCCGGTGATATGAGCGCCACCCTTGATCAGGCCGGACTTCATCAGCGGTAGGACCGCCTTAATATAGATGCGGGTCGGCTCCAGCAGGGCCTGGGCCAGGGACATGCCCTTGGCGAACGGCGCGTCCGAAGCCCAGTTGAGTCCAGCCACCTCGATCACCTTGCGGATCAGCGAATAGCCGTTGGAGTGCGGACCGGAGGACGCCAGGCCGATGATGACATCGCCTTCGCGCATATCATCCATGCGCGGCAGCACCTTGTGGCGATCGACGGCCCCGACCGAGAAACCGGCCAGGTCGTAATCATCATTGCCATACATGCCCGGCATTTCCGCAGTTTCACCACCGACCAGCGCACAGCCGGCGCGCTTGCAGCCTTCGGCGATGCCGGCCACGACGCGCTTGGCGGTATCGACGTCGAGCTTCGAGGTGGCATAGTAGTCGAGGAACATCAGCGGTTCCGCGCCCTGGGCCAGCAGGTCATTGACGCACATGGCGACGAGGTCGATGCCGACCGTATCATGGCGATGGGTTTCGATGGCGATCTTGAGCTTGGTGCCGACGCCGTCCGTCGTGGTGACGATCAGCGGATCGTCATAACCGGCGGCGCGCAGGTCGAACAGGGCGCCAAAGCCGCCGAGAGAGGCTTCCGCACCGGGGCGACGGGTCGATTTGGCCAGCGGCTTGATGGCATCCACCAGGGCTTCGCCCGCGTCGATATCGACTCCGGACGCCGCATAGGTTAAGCCAGATTTTGAGCCGGGTTCGGACATAAATAAATTCCTGTGATCACTTTGCCCTGTATCGGGGCTATTCGGGTTTGCTATAACTACAAAATGACGCCAATTACAAATACCAATGACCTGATCGCCTTTTGTGACGCGATAAAATCCGCCCCGTTCATCACGGTCGACACCGAATTCATGCGCGAGACGACCTACTGGCCGAAACTTTGCCTGATCCAGGCAGCCAGCGAGGACCATGCGGCCATTATCGATCCTTTGGCCAACGGACTGGATTTAAAGCCTTTTCTCGATGTTCTGGCGGATGAAAGCATACTGAAGGTGTTTCACGCCTGCCGTCAGGACATGGAAATTTTCGTCAATCTGGGCGTTATGCCGAAGCCGGTCTTTGATACCCAGGTCGCCGCCATGGCCGCCGGTTTCGGTGACCAGGTGGCTTATGATTCGCTCGTGCGGCAAAAACTGAAGATCGATATCGACAAGGGATCGCGGTTTACCGACTGGGCACGCCGCCCGTTATCAGACCAGCAACTGCATTATGCGCTGGGGGATGTAACCCATCTGGCGAAGCTCTTTCCCAAACTGCGCGACCGTTTGGAACGTCAGGGACGCCTCGACTGGGTGTCCGAGGAAATGAAGGCGCTGACCGCCCCCGGCCTCTATTCCACCAGCCCGGATGATGCCTGGCGCCGGCTCAAACCCCGCAAGCATTCGGTCAAATATATGGCCGTATTCTCGCAGGTCGCGGCATGGCGGGAGCGCATGGCGCAGGAACGCGACATGCCGCGCGGCCGAATCTTGAAGGATGAAGGGATTGACGAGATCGCCACCCAGATGCCGACCGATCCGGCGGCATTCGATCATCTGCGTTCGACCTCCAAAGGGTTCGGCGCCTCGAAATTCGGCCTCGATCTGGCGGAAATCATCCGCAATGTGCTGAAGAACCCGGATGCCTTCGCCCCGAAGGTGGAAAAATCGGCCCCGCCGGTTCAGGTGCCGGCCTCCGTGGTCGAACTGCTGAAAGTGCTGCTGCGTATCCGTTGCGAGGAGGAAGGTGTGGCGCCTAAGCTGATCGCCACGGTGGCTGACCTCGAAAAGATCGCGCTGGATGACAAGGCGCCGGTGCCGGCATTGGAAGGCTGGCGCCGAACCGTCTTCGGTGATGATGCCCTGCGTCTCAAGCGAGGCGAACTGGCCCTGGTGCTGAATGGCACCAAGGTGGAATTGGTTGAACTGGACTAGCAGCTTCCGCCGCTGTCGGCCTCCTTGCGGTTCAGCACATAGGTCTTGCCGTTCCAGCGCATGACGGGAAAACAGAATCCCGGACCGCCGATCATGACGTCCGGCCAGCCGCCGGGTGTTTTGACTTTGGTGGGCAGGAAGGTCGGTATGCCTTGGCTGGCGTAGATAACCTGCCATTTACCTGACGCCTTGCTCAGCAGGCTGAATCCCTGGCCGGTCATACCGTAGCAATAGGTGCCGTTGTCCGTAATGACGAGGTCGGGCTTTCCGTCGCCGTTTATATCGCGGTAGTCTTCGGGCGCGATGGTGGCGAGGCCGTTCTCATCGTCCGGGCATCCTGTCCACTGGCCGTTTTTCATCACCATGCCGGCCGCCTGATAAGCCTGTGCGATATCCGGCGGCAGGGGCTCAGCGACGGCGTTTAGGGACAGCAGGGATACGCAGAGTACTGGAACCGCGACATGTTTCATGGCCGCCTCCTGTAAAATGGTTCATACAGAAAACGCCCGAAACGCGAAACAGGCAAGCCTAATAGGTAATAATATTGAGGTTCAGCTTGAGCGACTGGGCCAGGGCGCGGGCGCGCCGGCGCGTCTGTTCGCCCAGCAGAAGGTCTTCCCATCCCGATTTGGCGCTTAAGGTCAGGTGTCGTTCGTCCTTGCGAATGTGGGCATGCCCCAGCAACTGGGCGGATTTGGCGGAGAGATCGCAGCCGAGACGCAGGAGAAGCCCCAGTTGCGTCGCCTGCCTGAGCATGTCCTCGCCCAGAATCCGGCTGATCAGAACCGGCTCCTTGTTGTAAGGATCGCCGCTGTAGCGCGTATAGATCGTGCAGGCGAGGAAGACGCGTTCCTGATGGTTCTGGCCGGGAATGGGCGCGCGCAGCACCTGATCACAGGCGAGGTCGGCGCGGTGATCCGGGTGCAACCGGGCGCCGATGTCAGACAGTTTCGCCGCCGCGCGGATCAGCCGGACGGCGGGGCGCTCGATAATTGCCTCGTCGATACTGTCGTAGAATTCGGTCGCCCACTGCGCCAGCGCCGGGCCGAGATCGTCATTGATGCCGAGACGATGGCCAAGCGAAGCACAGCCGGCGATCAGCGGGTCATCGACCCTCAAGGGGGCTTCGAGCGCCTCGAACAGCAGCCCTTCGCGCAGGCCGAAGGCGGAAAAGCACAGGGTCTCGAAGTGCAGAACCTCGATCAGCCCCTGCATGACCAGGGCGGCATAAGCGATATTTTCCAGCCGCCGCTTCGAAACGCCCGGCAGCTTTTCCAGCGATGACGGCGACTGGCTGGCGATCAGGCGGGCAATCGACAGAGCTTCGCGCGCCGGTAACTCAAATTGTTGAATGACTTGCAGCGGATAATTCTGCTTTTGCATCCAGATAAGGGCCAGATTGCGCCAGGCGCCGCCCACGGCATGGAACTGTTGGTTGGAAAAACGGCCTTGCAAAGGCTCCAGTCGGTCGCAAATGACCCGGTAAGTAGCCTCAAGCTCCACGGGCTTGGGGGCGCCAAGCGCAAAGGGGCCAAGCGGCAGCGTGATGCCGCGCAGACCCTGTTCATTCTCGCTGCTGAGATTGACCAGTTCAAGGCTGGAGCCGCCGAGATCGCCGACCACACCTTCGGCATCGAGATGGCCGCACTTGACGCCCATGGCGGAGTAATGTGCTTCTTCAGCGCCGCTGAGCACCCGGACTTGAAAGCCCGTTGTGTCAAGGATGGTGGCGACAAAATCAGGACCGTCCACGGCTTCACGGATGGCGGCCGTGGCGACCACATGGATATCTTTCAGGTCATAGGATTCCAGTATGGCCTTGAAACGGCGCAGCGCGACCAGGCTTTCCTGCATTCCGCCCTTGTGCAGACTGCCGGTGACTTTCAGTTCACGGCCAAGGCCCGCCAGAACCTTCTCATTGAAGATAGGCCAGATAGAACGGCCCTCAACGCGGTATATGACCAGACGAACGGAATTCGAGCCGATATCGATGACTGCGGTATTGTAATTCAAGATATCCGTTTCCCGCATTGTACGCCGAGACAAAACTTCGCTAGCTCGTTTGAGGGGCTTTTACCAGCCCCTGAACGTTTGCGCGATTGACTTCATTGTGAGTGGACTATTTGCGCGCGCCGACGTGGTCGAAGGCTTGCGGCAGATCCTTGACGCCGCGGCCGCGGCCGGAGAGCGACGGATTGGTCATGAAATAGTCGTGGGCGGAGAAGGGCTTGTCGAGGTGGCTGGCATCGAGCCGGCTATAGGTGCCGTTCGTTTGCAGGAACCAGGTCTGGGCTTCGTCGTTCAGATTGGCGACCATGATCTGGTCGAGCACCTGGCGGTGAACCGTTGGGTTCTCGATCGGGATCAGGGTTTCAACGCGACGGTCGAGATTGCGGCTCATCCAGTCTGCGCTGGAAATGAAGACGCGCGCCTGATCAGACGGCAGGGCATGGCCATTGGCGAAACAGACAATGCGGGCATGTTCGAGGAAGCGGCCGACAATCGACTTGACGCGGATATTTTCCGAAACACCGGGTACGCCGGGCCGCAGGCAGCAGATGCCGCGAATGACGAGATCGATCTGAACGCCGGCCTGGCTGGCCTGATAAAGCTTCTTGATGATGGTCGGATCAACCAGGGCATTGAGCTTTGCCCATATTTGCGCCGGTTTTCCTGCCTGGGCATTGAGAATTTCCTGATCTATCAGATGTATCAGGCCGGGTTTTAAAGTGACAGGCGAGAAATACAGCTTCTCCATCATTTCAGGCCGGGCATAGCCGGTGATGAAATTGAAGACGCGCATGGCGTCGCGGCCCAGTTCCGGATTGGTGGTGAACAGGCTGAGATCGGTGTAAATCTTGGCGGTGATCGGGTGATAATTGCCGGTGCCGAAGTGGCAGTAGGTACGCAAGGCTTCGCCTTCGCGTCGGACGACCACCGACAGTTTGGCATGGGTCTTGTACTCGACAAAACCGTAGACGACGTGGACGCCGGCGCGTTCCATGGCGCGCGCCCAGCGCAGATTGGCTTCTTCGTCAAATCGCGCCTTGATCTCGACGAGGGCGGTGACGTTCTTGCCCTGTTCAGCCGCCTCGATCAGCGCCGCCACAATGGGGCTGTCCTTCGAAGTGCGGTAAAGGGTCTGCTTGATAGCGATGACATTCGGATCGCGCGCGGCCTGGCGCAGGAACTGCACCACGGCGTCAAACGATTCAAACGGGTGATGGACGAGAATGTCCTTTTCACGGATGGCGCCGAAGACATCGCCGCCATTGTCACGGATACGCTCCGGGAAGCGCGGTTCGAATGGCTTGAATTTCAGGTCATTGCGGTCGCGCGGAATGAGCTGCGACACCTCGGCCATGCCAAGTATACCAGTGATATTGACAATATCTTCCGGCGCGGCATGGAGGTGGCCGATGATAAAGCTGCGCAGGTCATCCGGCATGGTCGAATCGATTTCGACACGCACAACGGAGCCGAGGCGGCGCTGTTTGATGAGTGCCTCGAACTCGCGGACCAGGTCTTCGGCTTCTTCTTCCATTTCAATGTCGGAATCACGCAGGATGCGGAAAAGGCCACGCGAGACGATATCAAAACCGGGGAAAAGCTGATGCAGGAACAGCGAGACAAAGTTTTCCAGCGAGATGAACTTGCGGCGGACCGGGCCGGTATCGCCGGGCTTGCGCACGGCGGATTCAACCTCCCAGAAGCGCTTCACGCCGGTCGGGATCGGGACCAGGGCATACATGGTCTTGTTGTCCTTGCGGCGCAGGAGCTTGAGGACGATCGAGAAGCCGAGATTGGGGATGAACGGGAAGGGGTGCGCCGGATCGATGGCCAGGGGCGTCAGCACCGGGAAAAGCTGATTTTCGTAAACCTTTTCCAGCCAGGCGGTATCCGTCTTGTTGACGTCCTTTGCCGAAAGCAGGTTGAGGCCGTTTTCCTGAAGCTGGTTGCGAATGCTGGACCATATGGTCTGCTGCTTGCTCATCAGTTCGCCGGCGGCGCGGTTCACCATTTCCAGTTGTTCCTGCGGCGTATGGCCGTCTACCGACAGCACACGCACGCCCTCGCGCACCTGGCCCTGAAGACCGGCGACGCGCACCATGTAAAATTCGTCCAGGTTGTTGGCGGAAATCGACAGAAAGCGCAGGCGTTCCAGCAGGGGATGGCGCGGGTTTTTGGCTTCTTCAATGACGCGCTGGTTGAAAGCCAGCCAGCTCAGTTCCCGATTGATGTAGAGGGATGGATCGAGCGGCGCGTCACCGCTGAAATCGAATGGTGCCGGCGCCGTGGCAGTCGCAACCGGCCCACTCTCCGTCAGGGCGGGAGCAGAGGTCATATCCAGGGCCAGGTTCGAATCGGTCATATCGGTCGCTTCATCAATGGAATCAGTCCTTGCCGGCAATTTAGCGTAAAAACCTAAAGAAACTGCCGGACCTGGCTGATTATCGCAAATTATCGAACGGCGTTACAGGCTCATCGCCAAACATATCCGCTTCGTGATCGAAAAAGGACTTGGCCAGGGCGCGATTGAACGCACGTCCATTGGCATAATGTTCCAGTTCTGTGACAATTTTTTGCGCGGCGCTGACCGAGCGGTCCATTCGCCTGACGATGTAGTCGATAAAATCGGGCGAAGGCGAAATGGCCCGCTGGGCGAACAGCTTGTTGAGGATGGCGACCAGCAGGTCCTCATCCGGTTCGGGCAGGGTGATGATCCGCATGGCGTTCAGGCGGCTGGCGAGATCCGGAAGCTCTACGTTCCAAGCGATAGGTTGATTTTCTGTCAGCAGAACAAACTGTTGTCCAGACTTCTGAACGTGATTGAAAAGGTGAAACAGGGCCTCTTCCGACGCCTTCTCGGCGTCATCGACCACATAGGGCAGCGGTTGTAGGGCGGAGAGGTCGAGATCATACGTTTCAGCGGCGGTCAGGAACAGGCCGCCGGTCTGCGCCGCGAAAATATGCCCCAGATGGGTCTTGCCGCTGCCGGGCGGTCCCAAAAGGATCAGGTGCGGGCTCAGCCATTGATCCGGATGCAGCAGAAGTCCCATGGTCGCCGCCAGTTCCGTGGTGACGATGAATTGGTCGCGACTGTAGCGGTCGCCGGATTCCAGATCGAGGGGCAGTTGCAGGGGCATATGGCTAATGTAGAATTGCCGGCCGTCTATGACAATGACCGCCTGACAGATATTCCGGGGACGATCCATGACGAATTGTGAGTAAAATCAGCCCGGCGCGCCGGACAAATGTGGCAAAAAGCTTGACTTTACTGGCGCATCATGTGCCCTACGGCGCAACGAAATTCCTTATGTCATCGGCTTTCACATGCATATCTATCGCTCCCATACCTGTGGCGCCCTGCGCGCTTCCGACGCCGGCACACAGACCCGCCTGTCGGGCTGGATTCACCGCAAGCGCGACCACGGCGGTCTGCTGTTCATCGACCTTCGTGACCACTACGGCCTGACCCAGCTTGTTTTCGATCCATCTTCGCCCGGCTTCGCCAAGGTGGAACGCCTGCGCGCCGAGAGCGTGATCCGTATCGACGGCAAGGTAGTGGCGCGCGACGCCGCGACGATCAATCCGAACCTGCCGACCGGCGAAGTCGAAGTCTATGTTGGTGATGTTGAAGTGCTTTCGGAAGCCGCCGAACTGCCGCTGCCGGTCTTCGGCGAGCCAGAATATCCGGAAGAAATCCGCCTGAAGAACCGCTTCCTCGATCTGCGCCGCGAAACCCTGCACAAGAACATCGTCCTGCGCTCGAAGGTGATCCATTCCATCCGTCAGCGTATGGTAGACCAGGGCTTCCTTGAGTATCAGACCCCGATCCTGACGGCCTCGTCGCCGGAAGGCGCGCGCGATTTTCTGGTGCCGTCGCGCCTCCATGCCGGCAAGTTCTACGCCCTGCCGCAGGCGCCGCAACAGTTTAAGCAACTGTTGATGGTGTCCGGTTTCGACCGCTATTTCCAGATCGCGCCATGCTTCCGTGACGAAGACCTGCGCGCCGATCGTTCGCTGGAATTCTACCAGCTCGACGTTGAGATGAGTTTCGTTACGCAGGAAGACGTCTTCGCCGCCATCGAACCCCTGATGCACGGCCTGTTCACCGAGTTCGGCGAAGGCAAGCGCGTCTCGCCCTATCCATTCGTGCGTATTCCGTATCGGGAATCGATCGCCAAATACGGCTCGGACAAGCCGGACCTGCGTAATCCGATCGAGATGCAGGACGTCTCTGACAAGTTCCGTGGCGGTGGTTTCGGTCTTTTCGCCCGCATTCTGGAAAACCCGGCCAATGCCGTCTGGGGGATTCCGGCGCCGAAGGGCGGCAGCAGAGCTTTCTGCGACCGCATGAATTCCTGGGCGCAGGGTGAAGGCCAGCCGGGTCTTGGCTATATCTTCTGGTCCGAAGACCAGGGCGGCTGGGGCGGCCCGATCGCCAAGAACCTGGGGCAGGAAGGCACCAATGCCGTCATGGGGCAGCTTGGTCTCGGTCAGGGTGATGCCGCCTTCTTCGTGGCCGGCGATCCGAAGGTTTTCTATAAGTTCGCAGGTAACGCACGCACCAAGGTCGGCACCGATCTGAACCTGATCGATGAAGACCAGTTCAAGTTCTGCTGGATCGTGGATTTCCCGATGTTCGAATACAACGAAGACGAAAAGAAGGTCGATTTCTCGCACAATCCGTTCTCGATGCCGCAGGGCGAGATGGAAGCCCTGCAAACCAAGGATCCGCTCGATATCCTGGCCTATCAATACGACATCGTCTGCAATGGCTACGAACTGTGCTCCGGCGCGATCCGGAACCACAGGCAGGACATCATGCTGAAGGCGTTCGATATTGCCGGCTATGACGAAGCGTTTGTTGAAAGCCAGTTCGGTGGCATGCTAAACGCGTTCAAGTACGGCGCACCGCCGCACGGTGGCCTGGCGCCGGGCATCGACCGTATCGTCATGCTGCTGGCTGGACAGACGGCGATCCGCGAAGTCATCGCCTTCCCGCTGAACCAGCAGGGGCAGGACGTCATGATGAGCGCACCGTCTGATGTGCTCGACAAGCAGTTGAAGGAACTGCATATCCGCACGCAAATGCCGATCAAGGTGTCCTGATATCGCGCTTAACCACATAAAGCCCGTCTCTGAGGAGGCGGGCTTTTTTGTTGCCTGTTGACAAATGTCCGACAATTGAGATATTTAAATGTCAGACATTTAAGGGCGGCTATAACGCCTGTCGACAGGGAGACATATCATGCGCCGTACCGTGCCTGCGTCCATATCCATGGCCGCTGCCTTGTGTTTGCTGATCGTTATGACGGGGCTGAGTGCCTGTGGTGGCGGGGGCGGCAGTAGTAGCGGCGGCGGATCATCGTCTTCAAGCTCTTCCGCCGGACCTGAAAGCGGTACATTGTCAGCGGTCGACTTCGACCACCAGCTCAAGATAAAGAATGCAGCCAGCGGGCAGTTCCTGACCATTTCCGGCGCGAGCCAGACCGCTGGAGCCTCAATTTCCCTGGCTGTTGATGGCACGGGAGAGGAGTTGCTGTGGCACGCAATTCCTTTTGTAACCAATCAGTACAATCTCGAAAACCTGCTGACCCACCAGGTGGCCGGTGTTGCGAATGCGTCCAAGGATGCTGGTGCGACCGTCGTGCAATGGGCGGACAATGGCACCAGTGATCACCTGTGGTCGTTTTACAAGCTAAAGAACGGCAACTACCTGATCCGCAATCTGAACAGCGGTTTGTATCTTCAGGCGGATGGCACCGCGGTCACGCAAGCGGCGCGGGCCACATCAGGCAGTTCCCAGGAATGGATTTTAAGTCCGACAAATAGTGCCGCCTATCCCATGCCTGCCGCGGTTTCCGGTACGGGTGTCGATGTCCATGATCCGGATATCCTGATTGACCCGACCGGCAAGGCTTGGCTTTACGGCACGCATAACACCCTGGCCAGTTCAATGGATTTGTCGGCCTTCAGCAAGATCCCGGCCGGTATTTTCAATACGGATTTCAGTTGGTGGGCCAGCAAGAACACCACGGGCGGCAGCGGCCGGACCGATCTGTGGGCGCCGACGGTGATGTACGCCAATGGTCAATATTATCAGTATTATTCGATCCCGATCTATCAGACGCCATCCAATTCCACGACCAATAATGGCGCGCAGGCGGTAACCGCCTTGGCGACCAGTACCAATCCCGATGGCCCCTGGACCGATGCGGGCCAGATTATCGAGTCTTGCGGAAAGACGGCCGGCTGCACCACGACCTTCAACGCCATCGATCCGGCACCGTTTATCGATGCGAGTGGCAAGTGGTGGATGGTGTTCGGCTCGTGGGAAGACGGCACGCATGTCATTCCGCTCGATCCGACAACGGGCCTGCGCCAGGGGACGGACATGTTCAGCATTGCCAAACGGGATGCGGGCGAGGAGGGGCCGTTCATCTTCCCGTGGATCTTGGGCGGCACGCAGTATTACTACTATTTTGCCTCAATCAATGTCTGCTGCAAGGCTGATAGCCCCTATAGCATCATTGTTGGCCGGGCCACCAGCCCGACGGGGCCATATCTCGATCGCGGCGGTCTGGATCTGAAGGACGGTGGCGGCACCATCCTGCTCAGCGCGCACAACAATATTCGCGGTCCCGGCGGACAGAGTGTGTTTGTTTCCGGCAGTCAGGTAAAGCTGGTCTATCACTACTATGACAGCAATTCCAACGGCGCACCGAAACTGGGTATCAATACGCTTGGATTTGATGCCGGGGGTTGGCCCGTGGTTCAGTAGGCTCGGGGGCACAAATCTTACCTTATTCCAAAAAAAACCCGGTCTCAAAGGACCGGGTTTTTCTTTGGAAAGCGAGGACCTGGGGCCGCAGCCCCAGACCCATAAGTTTAGTGGACCACACATACCGGAATACGCAGGCCGCGTGGCAGTTCCGTCGCCTCGTCGCCGCAGGTCTGGTCAAGCTGGCGCTGCGTCAGGCCGATCGCCGAGCCCATTTCCGCACCGGAAAAATTGACGCCGCTCAGGATCGCGCCCTTGAAATTGGCGTGTTCGAGGTAGGCGCCGACAAAATTGGCATTGGTCAGGTTGGCGCCGGCGAAATTGACGCGGCCAAACAGAGCGGCCGAACCGTTGATATCGCGCAGGTCGGCCCCGGCGAAGTTCGTGCCGTTGAAGATGCCAAGCCCCATATCCGACTGACGCAGGCGCGCACCGGCGAAATTCCTGTTCTTCAGAGTGCGGTTATTGAAATCGGCCTGAAAGAGATTGCAGCGCGGGCAGTTGGCGCCATTTTGCGCGCTGGAAACCTGGGCAGCATTCTGCGCCATGGCGGGGGCGCTGATGAGGGAAGCGGCCAGCAAAGCCAGGACAATACGTTTCATAAAAGGACACCTTCGCTGATTTAGCGCTGATTTGGCGCTGACTGCCGGAAGACCAGCAAGGGAAGGGCCAGTTGATACCCTCCGTTACCGTTCCTCTACATCATCCTTTTCAAACGCCGGGTTAACCGCATCCTGTTTTTTGCGATTGCCAAATGGTACGACCACCAGATTGTCGGTCGCCGTGCCGCGTGCAAAGCCTTTCGAGATCAGTTGTGAAGCCGGCATGGCGTTGCTCGGCACGTCGTCTGTTTCGGGCAGGGCGTCGCCATGGAAATAACCCTGGCCCAGACCATCGGCGTTCAGTTCAGCCGGATCGGCATTGGAGAGATCGTCGCGGTCGAGATAGGAGATCGCCAGCTCCCGGAAAATATAGTCGAGGATAGAGGTCGCCGACTTGACCCGGTCATTGCCGGTGACCGGACCGGCCGGTTCAAAGCGCGTAAAGACATAGGCGTCGACGAATTCTTCCAGAGGCACGCCATATTGCAGGCCGATCGAGATGGCGATGGCGAAATTGTTCATCAGCGAACGGAAGGCAGCGCCTTCCTTGTGCATGTCGATGAAGATCTCACCGATCGAGCCGTCTTCATATTCGCCGGTATGGATATACACCTTATGGCCGCCAACGCCGGCCTTCTGGATATAGCCTTTGCGGCGATCCGGCAGCTTGGTGCGGGACCGTTCGCGTTCGACGATCTTTTCGATGACCCGTGGCGCCGCCTTTTCGATAATGGGCTCAAGCGCCGGGCGCTTCGGGGAATCCTCGATGTCAGGAATGTCGAGCTTGAAGTCAGATGGCGCATCAGCCCGATGAACGGAAACAGCGCGCAGGCCGGAACTGGCGGCCAGGGAATAGATTTTCATCACGTCAACCACGCCCTGATCCCAGGTCAGGCGGAACGGCGTTGTTGCGGGCGTGTCGATCAGGCTTTCAATGGATTGGCGGAGGTGAATTTGCGCCTTGCGGCCGGGGGGGCTCAGTAACTGATAAGCCTGATCCGAAATCAGGCGAAGCGATTCCGGATCCTTGTGGCCGAAGATATGGACATCTGTTTCCTGAATTTCGGTTTCTGAAAAACCCATGACAGACAGCAGGTTGAAAGCCGGATCTGAGAGATCGCTTTCACTCAGGCCCCAGATGTCCTGGATGAAGGCGGCATCGATATGGCGGACGGAAAAAACCTCAGCCAGAGATGATGCCGTGAGAAGCGCCGCTTCGAGACGGTTGATCTCGAACTCGCTCAGACCCTTCGATTTCAGCGCAGCCACATTGATATGCGGTGCGTCGATCAGGCTGCGGCTGCCGAGCAGGATTGGGCGTACATCGCCCCAATTATGAGAAATAGCGCTCAAACCACTGATAACGCAAGACTTGATTGTCGGCACAAAAACACCGTCCTCGGTTTCCATGACCGTCAGAAGCTCGCTGACTCCCCTGTCGCCCAGTCCGGCGCCCATACGCAAGGCCAGTTCGGCATCATCGAACAGGGCGGTCACCTGGGCGTTGCGCAGGCCGGTTTTCTTTGTCAGTTTGAGTGCCGTCTGGGTGAGATCCAGCGCCGCGGATTTTATCTCGGCATGGCCTTTCAGGGCGGTGATCCGGTAGAGGCGCTGGTTGAGGCGATCGGTCTGCTCCGCCTTGTCGATGGCGAAATTGCCATAAGGGGCCAGATGCGCGGCCAGGGAGGCAGAAGCGTGAACCGCGGCCGCTTCGAACAGGGCAAAGATGTGGGTGGCGAAATCGGCGCCGGCGGGTTCGCCGAGACTGAGCCCACGGCTCATAATGGCTTCACCGAGACCCGCCAGGGTCAGGGCCAGCGGGCGCGTGGCTGCTCGCCGCAGACCGTCATCCAGCGTTTCCGAGAAGCCGATGGCGGCTTCGATATCGAGCGCCTGCGTCCAGAGCGTAACGGCGTCGATAAAAGCGTCTACCGCGAATGCGCCTTCGTCTGAAATGAAACGTTCAACATTGATCGCCGCCCGGGCGGCAAAATTTTGCGCCTCAATAGCTTCAGCATCCTGCGGGGCAAAAACCACATGCAGGGCGTCGGTTTCCAGTGCCGTTTCGGCCGCCAGAACCGCCGACGGATCACCGGCAGCGAGAAGGTCGCGTTCGCCGATCACCGCCCGCAGACGATAAGATACCGGGGCAGTCGCCGGCGCGCGCGACCATTCGGCGGGCAACATTCCCTGGCTGAGCTGAATTTGCCGGGCGATCAGGGCATCCGAAGCCCCGAAGCGCCGCGCCCTGGCAGCGGCGCGGGCAAGCGCCGGATTGTGTTTTAGACTGGCGCGCTGCTCGCCTTCGGACCGGTCGATGGCGCTGGTAATCTCATCCAGGGCCTGAGCCAGACGCGTCTGCGTGACAGCAGCCAGGGAGTGGGCGCGGGCGTCTATCAGAAGTTGATTTATGGCGCTGCGACCGGCATAGTCATCGAGATAGAGCGGGGCCATTTCCGTGGCTTCCGGCAGACGGTCGCCGGCCGTCGGGTGGAGGCGATGTCCGGACTTAAGCCCGATAGCGGGCGCCGCCAGACCGGCCAGAAGCGTTATTCCCAGCATATCGGCGAACTCAGCCGCCGTCTGTGCATCGGGGAAGTATCCGAGCCGCAGTCCCCATTGCGCAAGACGATGGGCGTAACCGGCCATGGCGCCCTCGAACGCGTCTTCTTCGGGATTTATCGACAACTCGGCGGCACCAGCCGGCAGGTCTCGCGCCAACGAATCAGCCCAGTCCATCCAGGCTTCCGCCTGAACGGTGGTCAGGTCGCGCGGGCACAAAACCTCGGCGAATCCGTTCGCGCGCTCGATCTCACGCAACTCCAGTTCGGGCAAGGTGGCGAGTGCGCTCAGGGCAGGAGACAGATACGACATGCCTTTATCCTTGGTTTATGTTGCCTTATCCCCAGATGTAGCGTTAATTTCAACAGGCATCAATAAATCTGGTGGCGTGGGCGCCATTCATCCACAATATGTTGATCTGTGCTCAAGGTATGACGATGGACAATATTTTCAGTGCCGGCTTTACCTTGGGCGGGCGTCTCACTATAGATATTGGCAGGTTTCGGGGCCATGACTGGCTCCACGCAAGGATATCACGATGCAATGGTTGCTTAATCTACTCGCTCCCTCATTCACCTGGTGGAATGGCGCCACGCTTGGCACTCTGTTCACCATCGGCAAGCGCGGCCGCAAGGTCGGTGAGGACGAATTCGGCAATCGTTACTACGAAGACCGCACGGCGAAGAACACCTATGATGCCGGTCGCAAGCGCCGCTGGGTGGTCTATAAGGGTTATGCCGATGCCTCCAAGATTCCGCCCGACTGGCACGGCTGGATGCACTACACCTATGACACGCCGCCGTCTGAAGCCCCGCTGCGCCGCAAGGCCTGGGAAAAACCGCACCTGCCGAATATGAGCGGAACGCCTTATGCGCAGTTTCCGCCGGGTTCGATGAATGCCGAAGCCGAGCGCGCGAAGACGACAGGCGATTACGAAGCCTGGAAGCCGTAAGGAGAATTGTGGCATGAAGCGCATCACTGTTTCCGGCTGGACCTTGCTGGCGGCGGCTGCGGCGTGCGTTGTCATTCCCGCCTCCGCCCAGGTGCCGCCGCCCGACCGGGGCGGCGATGGCGGTCAGGCGCCGCATTATGTCGATAACGCGGACTATGATCCGCAGCCCTACTATGTCGATGGCGTGCAATATAAGCCCTATGTGCCTGAGAAGAAGAAGGCCAAGCCGGCCGCGGACAGTGTCAAGCCGGCCGCCACGCCTGTAACGCCGGATGGTGAACCGCTCAGCGAACTTCATCCTTATGTGCCGTCCAGTTCAGCAAGCGTGGCCCAGGCGAATGCGCCTCAGAAAGCCGCGGCCGCGTCGTCGTCGTCCGAAAGCGTCGTCAGTTATGCGCCGAAAAAGCGCCCGCGTTACGCCGTGGCGATCATCGAGGCGCTGGACAAGGTGACGGCCGAAAGCGTGCGGTTCGAGGCCCCCATCGGCAAGCCCATCCGCTACAAGGGGCTTATCTATACGGTAAAGGCGTGCGAAACCACAGCCGATGACGAGCCGATGAGCGACGTCATGGCCTATGTGCGCGTGCGCAGCAATCCTGTGGCGGCCACCAATACGTCACCGGCGGTGAAGTCGAAAGAAGTTTTTCGCGGCTGGACCTTTGCCTCGACACCCAGCCTGAATCCGATCCAGCATCCGGTTTATGATGCCTGGGTGATCGGTTGCCGCCAGCCTTTGCCGGGCAATGCCTAAGACAAAATTGACATGACCATTTGGCCGGAAGCTGTCCGCGGCAGGTCATAGAAATCCGATTTCAGGTCGATGGCGGCGGCCAGTTTTTCCAGGTATTCGGCCTTGGGCATTTCAACCACGCCGAACTGACGCAGGTGCTCAGTCTGGAACTGGCAATCGAGCAGGGTGAAGCCGCCGGCCTTCAGCCGCGCCACCAGATGAACGAGGGCGATTTTCGACACGTCGCGGGCGCGCGATACCATGCTTTCGCCGAAAAATGCGCCGCCAATGGACACGCCATAGAGCCCGCCCAGCAGGGTTTCACCGTCCCAGACCTCAACGCTGTGGGCCAGGCCGCGCGCAAACAGAGCCTGATATAGGGCTTGAATGGAATGGCTGATCCAGGTGGACGTACGGTTCTGTGCTTCCTCGGCGCATAGCTCGATGATCTGCGTGAAGGCCGTATCGATGCGGATGGTGTACATGTCCTGGCGCACCGTGCGGGCCAGCCGCGACGACACATGAAAACCATCCAGCGGCAGGACACCGCGCATCGGGGGATCGACCAGAAATAGATAATCGTCATCGCGGGCGTCGGACATCGGGAAGATGCCGGTGCGGTAGCAATTGATCAGGTCATCGAGTGTAAAGTCTGTCAAGTCGGCGAATCCGTGGTCTGGCGCCCATGAATACCGTCTGGAAATCAGAAAGCAATAAGGTTCAATGCCTTATGTTGCCTTGCAGTTGAAACTGTCCATGATCTTGTTGGGAACGCGGACATTTCCGAAGGGCGTGGTGGCGCCGTCGGTAAAACTTGTATGATAGGCGATATCGCAGGTCTGGCCGGGCTTCGGCAACATCTGGTTCTTGTCGATATAGGTGGTATGGACGGTGTCCGGAGCGTAGCCGGATTTGGTGACGGGAATAACCAGCCAGTTGGTGATATAGCTGAAGACAAACAACGGCCGTTTGTAGGGCTCGATATGGACATCCTTGAGGACATAGGAATCGAACGGCCGCGACGGCAGGACATATTCCTTTGCCTGCGCCGGCATACTGACCAGTAAAATAAGAGGTAATAACCCCAGACCCGAATTCATCTTGCCCAACATGTTGGCGACAATATCACTCTAAAGCACCCGTTGATGCGTGACAATGTGGACGAAACCAAGGCCACCTTCACGTGACGACCCGTACATCATAACTCAGTCATGCGCATCGGGCGAACCCTGATATTATCTTACATTATCAATGAACCTGTCATGAACGAAAAAAAAAGCCTTGCGCGCTGCAAGGCTTTTTCTGGGTGGCTTCAGGAGAATATTCAGGCGGTATTAGCCAAGGCTTCCTGTGCCCTGATCCAGTTTTCCAGCCAGTGAATATTGTAATCGCCCGATTGAATATCCTTTTCCTGCAACAGGTCGAGGAACAGCGGGATGGTGGTGTCGATGCCGGTAACGACGGTTTCGCCGAGGGCGCGTTTCAGGCGAGCCAGGGCTTCCGGACGGTCGCGGCCGTGAACGATCAGCTTGCCGATCATCGAGTCATAATAGGGCGGAATGGTGTAGCCATTATAGACCGCCGAATCCATGCGCACGCCCAGTCCGCCGGGCGCATGGAAATCCGTCACCGTTCCGGGGGAGGGCACGAAGGTGCGGGCATTTTCGGCATTGATCCGAACTTCGATCGAATGGCCGTGCATGTCGATATCCGCCTGCGTAAAGCTCAACGGATAGCCTTCGGCGATACGGATCTGTTCACGCACCAGATCGATGCCGGTGACATATTCGGTGACCGGATGCTCGACCTGAAGGCGCGTGTTCATTTCGATGAAGAAGAATTCGCCGTCTTCATACAGGAACTCGATGGTGCCGACGCCGAGATAGCCGATCGCCTTGATGGCGTTGACGACAATCATGCCGATCTTGTCGCGCGCCGCCTTGTCAATGGCCGGCGAGGGGGCTTCTTCCAGCACCTTCTGGTGGCGGCGCTGCAGGGAGCAGTCGCGTTCACCGAGATGGACGACATTGCCATGGCTGTCGGCGATGACCTGGATTTCGATGTGGCGCGGCTTCTGGAGATAACGCTCCATATAGACCGTGCCGTCACCGAAGGCAGCGGCGGCTTCTGTTTGGGCGCTCATCACCTGCTCAGCCAGGGACTCGCGGTCCTTGGCGACCTTCATGCCGCGTCCGCCACCGCCGGCGGCGGCCTTGATGATCAGGGGGAAGCCGATCTTCTCGGCGGCTTCCATGGCTTCCTCGACCGTGGCGACGCCGCCATCAGAGCCAGGAACAACCGGAATGCCGGAATCCTTGGCAGCCTGCTTGGCGGTGATCTTGTCGCCCATCATGCGGATGTGTTCGGGCTTTGGACCAATAAAGGTCATGCCGTGGGCGCCGACAATTTCGGCGAAACGAGCATTTTCCGACAGGAAGCCATAGCCCGGATGGATCGCCTGGGCGCCGGTGATTTCGGCGGCGGCGATGATCGATGGTATATTGAGGTAGGACTTGCTGGCGGCCGGCGGCCCGATGCAGACGCTTTCATCGGCCAGATGGACGTGCATGGCGTTGCGGTCGGCTTCCGAATGGACGGCGACCGTGGCGATGCCCATTTCCTTGGCGGCGCGGATGACGCGAAGGGCGATCTCGCCGCGGTTGGCGATCAGGATTTTATCGAATGTCTTGACCATGTGTCTTACTCGAAGACGACGAGCGGTTCGCCAAATTCAACCGGCTGCGCATCGCTGACCAGGATCTGCGCCACCACGCCTTCACGCGGGCTGGGGATCGGGTTCATGGTCTTCATGGCTTCGATGATCAGAAGGGTCTGGCCTTGCTTGACCTTGTCACCCACCTTGATGAAGGCGGCAGCACCCGGCTGGGGCGCCATATAGACGGTGCCGACCATGGGCGACTTGATGGCGTCCTTGGCGACGGCGGGGGCAGCCGCCGGGGCGGGATCAGCCGCCGGGGCGGCAACCGGAGCAGGAGCAGACGCGGCCACAGGGGCGGCGGCCTGCGGCACATAGGAAACGCTGGCGGCAGCGGTCAGTTGGCGCGCCACGCGAATCTTCAGTTCGCCCTGTTCGACCTCGATCTCAGTCAGCTCGGTTTCCTTCAGGATGTCGGCGAGCTTGCGGATCAGCTTGGGATCGATCGGATCGGCTGCGGGAGCTTTGGGAGTCGTCATGTGATAACCTTGTACAAAGTCTTGAAAAACAAAGACTCTACTGTTTAACGAGGGACAGAACGGCGCGAACGGCCAGTTCATAACCAATGGAGCCAAATCCTGCAATAACCCCTTTGGCCGCCAGCGACACATATGAGTGATGCCGGAAAGGTTCGCGGGCATGGGGATTGGAGAGGTGGCATTCGATAATCGGGATGCTCAGGGCCTTAAGGGCGTCATAGAGCGCGACCGAGGTGTGTGTATAGGCCGCCGGATTGATGATCAGGGCGTCAGCTTGTACGCGGGCTTCCTGAATCCAGTCGACCAGTTCGCCTTCATGATTGCTTTGCCTGAAGACGAGACCATGGCCCGTGCCTTCTAGCAGGGCCTGGCAGCGCGATTCGATATCCGAGAGCGTGTCATGACCATAAATTTCCGGCTCACGGACCCCAAGGAGGTTGAGGTTTGGGCCATTGAGGACATATATGGGCTTGGACATGAAACCTTCGAAAAAGCGCGAAGCGGACCTTGTAACGTGTCGCGGATAGGCTCACAAGCCGAACGACGCTAAATGGCGTCAGTTTCGGTAAAAAATGGCGTAAAAATGGTGAAAATTCTGTTGAACGGCGAAGAAAGGGAGGTTACGGCCTCCAATCTGACGGCGCTTATCGAAGATCTCGGACTGGATGGCCGCAAGGTGGCCGTGGAAAAGAATCTCGAAATCGTGCCGCGCTCGACCTATCTGGCCACGCCGCTCAATGACGGCGACCGGCTGGAAATTGTACACTTTGTTGGAGGCGGCAACTGAGCCATGGATGATCAATCTCTCATTAGCGACACATGGACCGTTGCCGGCCGCACCTTTACCTCGCGCCTGATCGTCGGCACCGGCAAGTACAAGGATTACGCCCAGAACGCCGCGGCTGCGCGGGCGTCTGGCGCCGAGATCGTTACCGTGGCGGTGCGCCGCGTCAATTTGACCGATCCGAACCAACCGATGCTGATGGACTATGTGAAGCAGGATGAATTTACCTACCTGCCCAATACGGCTGGCTGCTTTACCGGCGAGGACGCGGTGCGCACCTTGCGCCTGGCGCGCGAGGCCGGTGGCTGGAACCTGGTCAAGCTGGAAGTCTTGTCCGATCCGAAAACGCTTTATCCCGACATGGAAGAAACCCTGCGGTCGCTGAAACTGCTGGTCAAGGACGGCTTCGACGTCATGGTCTATTGTTCGGATGATCCTGTCTATGCCCGAAAGCTGGAAGAGGCCGGTGCCGCCGCCATCATGCCGCTGGCTGCGCCCATCGGTTCTGGCCTTGGCATCCAGAATCCGGTGACCCTGCGTATCATCATCGAAAACGCCAAGGTGCCGGTGCTGGTTGATGCCGGCGTCGGTACGGCCTCCGAAGCGGCCGAGGCCATGGAACTGGGCTGCGACGCGGTGCTGATGAATACCGCCATTGCCGAAGCGAAAGACCCGATCCGCATGGCGCGCGCCATGAAACACGCCGTCATCGCCGGAAGGGAGGCCTATCTCGCTGGCCGGATGCCGCGCAAGCTTTATGCCGATCCGTCATCGCCACTGGCGGGCCTGATCTGAATAAAAAGCCCCGCAAGTCAGGCTTGCGGGGCTTTTTTATTATTTGCCGCTACGAGCGGCGACAACCGCCTTTTCCAGTTCATCGAGCTTGGCGCCATCGATGGCCGTATCGCCAATGATGAAGGTCGGGGTGCCTGTGATGCCGAGGTCGGCGCCCAGTTGCATGACCTTGTCTATATGGGCCTTGACCTCGGCCGATGCCGCGCTGGCCCTGACGGCCGCCGGATCAAGCCCCAGCCTGCCCAGGAGCGCAGTCATTTCAGTCTCGCTGCCAACCTGTTCGGTCATCAGGGCATAGTGAACCGCTTCATATTGGCCGGCCTTCGCCGCACCGAGCGCGAAGGCGGCGAGGGGGCGCGAGTTCTGGTTGATGACCGGGTATTCCTTGACGATGATGGCGACGTCCGGGTTTTTCGCCAGGAAGTCCTTCAGGACCGGCGTGGCGGCGCGGCAATAGCCGCAATTGTAATCCAGGAATTCGACGATTTTAATTTTAGCGTTCGGGTTGCCGAGAACCGGATCGGATTTGTCATTGAACAGAGAGTCATGCTTGCTCTTGACCGCTGCGGCCATGGCCTTCGCCTTGTCGGCATCGTTTTGCGCATTCAGCTTCGTAATGGCCGTTTGCAGCATGGCCGGCCGGTTCAGCATTCCCTTTTCAACGACGAAGCTCTGGATTTGCGGCACCACATAGGGCGCGCCGGCCAGGACCACGGCAAAAACAGCCAGGGCGGTTGTGATATTGGCCTGGGAGAGCAGGTCTTTCCATGGACTTGCGGATGTTTGGGGCGGCACTTTGGAGTCGGTCACTTATTAAGCCTTGTCTGTTTTCAATTCTTGCGGCGGCGCTGGGTTTCCCGATCGACCGGATCGATCCCCATTTCAGAGGAACTGGTCATCACGATATCACGGGCGCGACGGTATTCGGGCGACTTGATGTCGAGGTACTTCTGCGACCATACCGCGGAAGTGCGGGCAGCCATATAGTCGCCGGCATAGAACTGCGCCTCGGCGGTGGATAAACGGGCGAGACCCGGCTGATTGAGAGCGTCATAAGCCTGCGCCAGTTGCTGCCAGGCGAAGCTGTCATCCTCCTCGTATTTGATCGATTGCTGAAGATGGGCCACGGCGGCGTTGAGGCTGTCTTTGTCACCCACCGCAATCAGGGCTTGGCCCAGATTAAGCTGCAGCAGGGGCGCCTGCGGCATCAAGTCAACTGATTTCAGATGCGCCGGCACGGCCAGGGCGGCGCGGCCGGTCTCGAAATAGATTTGTCCCTTCAGTTCCCACAGATAGGGATTTTCCGGTTGCTCGGTGATCAGCTTATCGAGTTGGTCGATTGCCTGATCCCATTGGCCGCGCTTGTAGGTGGCGATCACGCGGGCGTAACGGGCCGGGTAGGAGGTGTCGGTTTCCGGATACTTCTGGTAGGTCTTGAGCGGATCGTCGAGAAAGCCGGACAGCTTGGCCTTGACGATATCAAATTCCTTCACCGTTTCCGGATTATCCGGTGTGTTGTAATGCGGCTGCGATTGCGCCAAGCGCGTTGTGGCCTGGATGCGTTCGCGCGAAAGCGGGTGTGTGATGAAGAACTGGTAGCGTTCGGCATTGCTGAAGGTTTCGACATTACGGAACTTGTAGAAGAAATCGACCAGCCCCTTGGCCGACATGCCGGCTTTTTCCATGGCCTTGACACCCGCCACATCAGCGGCGGATTCCTCCGTCTGCATATAGTGCAGGGCACCGAGTGTGCCGAAGGTCTGTGAACTGGCGGCAATGCCCAGACCAGCATCCGGCGCGCCGGCCAGGGCCGCCACAATGCCAAGGCCCAGCGAGATGGCCATGGGCGCGCGGGCGGCGCGTTCAATCTCGTCGGTGCGCATCATATGCCCGCCGCTCAGGTGTCCGGTTTCGTGGGCGATGACGCCGAACAACTGGTTCGGATTGTCGGCTTCCATGATGGTGCCGGTGTTGATGCCGATACGCAGGCCCGTTGTGGCAAAGGCGTTCAGCTCGTCGCTTGCAATCAGCAAGTAGTGAACGCGATCAGGGTCAAGGCCGGCGGCATCCAGCACAGGGCGGGTATTGGTTTTGAGGAAGGCTTCGACTTCGGTATCGCGGATAATGCTTTGCGAGTCCTGGGCATTGGTGCTGACCGGCAAAAAAACGGCGGCTGTCAGCAGGCAGGCCGGGATGAGCATCCGCGCCGCATATCGTTTCAGCGTTTGAAAAGCCGGCATTCTCAAGACCCTGTTCAATCTCCGCTTCGCAAATTTCATTAGGCGGTAAGGATGACAAATCTAAGGCGGCATCGATCCAGATCAATGCCCGCCCTGTCAGGTCTCGGATATTTGGTGTCAAATATTTGGGGCGCTTAACGGCGCCACCAACCGCGTTTCGGTTTCTCCGGCGGCGCGCTGATCTCATTCGGATCAATAGCTGCCACCACTTCCGGCACCGCCTCCGGCTCAGGCGGCGCGACCGCCACGGTTTCGGTGATAGTCGGTTCCGCTATTGCCGGTTCCACCACCTTCTTTTCCGCCTTGGCGCGTGACGTCCTGGCCTTGGCCGGTTTGGTTGTCTCTTCTGCAGGTGCGACCTCGACCGTTTCGGCGTCCGCAACCTTCTTGCGGCTGCGCGTCTTGCGCGCCGGCGGGGCATACTCAACGGCGACCATAGGCGGCGCGCTCGCGGCGAAGGCCGCTTCCGGATCGACATCGACATCATGAGTCAGGGGCATGGGCGCGGTGTCGTTCGCGGCAGCGGCTTCATCGACAATCATGGTCACTGCCTCCGGCGCACCCTTGCGACTGCGACGCGGGCGTGGACGACGACCGGACGGCGCACCGGTATTTTCCGGCACCAGCGAGGTTGGCTGCGTGGTTTCCGCACCGAGCGCTGAGGTCACGGCCTCGGCAATGGCGGCCTGAGGCGAGGCGGCTTCCTTCAGTGCGTCGCGCGAGGCATCGGCCGAACGCGCGGGCTGCTCGAAACGCTTTTGCTGCTCTTCAAACGGATCGATCCAGACGTAGGGTGCTTCAAGTGACGGCGTGCGGGCGCGCACCCAGCTATAGGTCTCGCGCGGGCGGCTGTCGAAACCGGCGCGGCGGCCACCACGACGGCCGCGACGGCGACGGCCACGACGGCTGTCATCGCTGCCGCTGTCGTCCTCGTCTTCACCGTCCTCTTCGCCTTGCGCGGCTTCCGCCTGAGCGGGACGCTCTTCATTCTCGTACCGGTCACGGCCGCCACGGCGACGGCGACGGCGCTTCCCGTTACGACCGCCTTCACGCTCTTCGCGTTCCGGACGCTCAGTGCGCGTCTCACCGTCATCCTCGTCGCTGTCTTCGGCTTCGATGGCCTCTTCGTCTTCGTCCTCTTCCTCGGCTATATCGGGCGTGGTGTCGAAAGCGATCGGCTCCGGCCGAACGGGCGGAACGAAATCGACCTCGTCGGCATGAACCGTGCGGACAATCTGGACCTCGGTGTGGCCCAGGTCGGTATCGATCTCGATATTGACCTTCAGGCCCCATTCGAGGCGCAGCTTCGACAGATGAACCTGCTTTTCATTGAGAATGTAGAGCGCGACATCCATCGGCACCTTGACGGTGATGGCGCCGGCGCCATTCTGCATAGCTTCCATATCGATGGTGCGCATGGCCGAAAGGGCGGCGGAATCGACCGAACGGATGCGGCCCTGGCCTTCGCAGTGCGGACAGACGATGGTGGTGCCTTCGAGGAAGCCGGTGCGGCGACGCTGGCGGCTGATTTCCATCAGGCCGAAGCCGGAAATCTTGCCCATCTGGATGCGGGCGCGATCCTCGGCCAGGGCATCCTTCAGCTTCTTTTCGACGGCGCGGTTGTTCTTCGGCTCATCCATGTCGATGAAGTCGATGACCACCAGCCCGGCCAGGTCACGCAGACGCATCTGGCGGGCGGATTCTTCAGCCGCTTCCAGGTTGGTCTTGAGGGCGGTCGCCTCGATATTGCGTTCCTTGGTCGACTTGCCGGAGTTGACGTCGATGGCGACCAAAGCTTCGGTCTGGTTGATGACCAGGTAGCCGCCCGATTTCAGCGGCACGACCGGCGAATAAATCTTCGAGATCAGATCCTCGACACCATAGCGGGCGAAGAGGGGCGTATTGGCCTTGTAGAGCTGGATCTTCTTGGCCTGGGACGGCATGATCATGCGCATGAAGTCCTTGGCGGAACGATAACCGTCCTCACCCTCAACCAGTACGCCGTCGAAATCCTTGTCGAACAGGTCGCGGATGGCGCGCTTGACCAGGTCTTCTTCTTCGTAGATCAGCGCTGGCGCATTGGATTTCAGCGTCGTTTCGCGGATGGTTTCCCAGACACGCAGCAGATAATCATAGTCGCGCTTGATCTCCAGTTTGGTGCGCTTGGCGCCAGCCGTGCGAACGATCAGGCCCATGCCGTGCGGCACATCCAGGCTCTGCACGAGAGTCTTCAGGCGCTTGCGGTCGGAGGTATTGGTGATCTTGCGCGAAATGCCGCCGCCGCGTGCCGTATTCGGCATCAGCACGCAATAGCGACCAGCCAGCGACATATAGGTGGTCAGCGCCGCGCCCTTGTTGCCGCGCTCTTCCTTGACGACCTGAACGAGCAGGATCTGGCGGCGCTTGATGACTTCCTGGATCTTGTAACGGCGGATCAGGTGTTGGCGCAGACGGCGCTCTTCATCGGGCAGGTCATCGTCGTGACTGTGATCGTCGTCCTCGGATTCATCTTCATCCTCGGCATGACCGTTGCCATTGCCGTTATTGGCGGCGGCCTGCGCGGCCAGTTCTGCCATCAGCTTTTCGCGGTCGGCGACCGGGATCTGGTAGTAGTCCGGATGGATTTCGTTGAAGGCGAGGAAGCCGTGACGGTTGACGACATATTCGACGAACGCCGCCTGAAGGCTGGGCTCTACGCGTGTGACCTTGGCAAGATAGATGTTGCCGCGGAGTTGTTTTCTGGCGTGGCTTTCGAAATCAAACTCTTCGACGCGGCTTCCGTTCATCACGACGACACGGGTTTCTTCCGTGTGCGTCGAGTCGATCAACATGGTCTTTGACATTAAGAATATCTCCGGAGCGCTCAAACGCGGGCGTCCGCGCGGATCTTGATCCGGCGGCGGCAAGGGCGTGGCGCTGATAGGGGGTAAGAAGGCGCGCGCAGGCGAGGACGACGTTTAAGGCATCTGTCTTCGTTTGATAGCGGTTGAGGCTCAAGGCGCAGCCCATAAGGTATTGTTCCAAACGCAATATCTGCGCGCCATAAGGCCGCGCAAACTTAATAAGGGTGTGATGCGGGTTCCGGGCGAAAAGCGCTTTCATTCCCCGGCAGGGTTGCCGGAACGGGCATGAAGGCGAGATAGGCGCGCGGCGCCGTTATCACAAGGGTTCGTCATAATCAGTCGGCGAAAAGTCTGCGCTTTGGCCGGACTCATGACGGACGATACCCGAATGTCACATGTTCGCAAAAAGCCGGATACGTCAATCTAATTCTTTGTGTGTGTCAGCAGGGACATATTTTTACCGCCCCGCTGCGATCCTTAACAACATGGCAACCATATTCGGTAATGGAAAGATAACCGTACCCCTTAATCGTATTTCTACACCCCTGTGGCAATATGGAGGGACAGCCGGAGAATACCGGCCAGAAAACACACATAATGTGGTGCGTGGAGTAGTGAATGTTTCGACGGTTTGACGTCCCTGGCAATGCGAAGACCATCCTGAAGGCGATAACTCTGGCCGCCAGTTTATGCGCGTTCGTGCTTGTCGCGCCGCCGGCGCTGGCGGGTGGCAGCGATGTGGTCAAGGTACGCCTAGGTGGTGATGCGGCACAGACGCGCATCGTCATCGAACTGGAAAAATCGGTCGCCGCCAAGATTGTCACGCGCGACAGCGAAACCGACCGTCAGGTCATCGCCCTGCCGGATATCGATCTCGACAAGGCCATGGCTGGGCAGGGGCAGGGACTGGTCAGCGACTGGAAGCTTGAAAACGTGGCCGGCAGCGTCCGCCTGAAGCTCAATTTCAAGTCCGGCGCCAAGATTTACCGCCGGTTCCTTCTGCCTCCGGCCGATGGCATCAGCGTCTATCGCTATGTGGTGGATGTCGTGCCTCAGGGTGCAGGAAAAGGCCCTGACGCGGCCAGCCGGCTCCTGGCGTCCGTACCGGTGGTTACGGCTGCGGCCCAGGCACCGGTTCAGCCGGTTGCGCCCAGAAATCGCAAGAAAGTCATTGTCATCGACGCCGGGCACGGCGGCAAAGACCCTGGCGCCCATGGCGGCAAGACCTGGGAAAAGGACGTCAACCTCGCTGCGGCCAAGGCCTTGCGCGCCGCGCTTGAAAAGACCGGCCGGTACAATGTCATCATGACACGCGACACCGACAGCTTCGTCGATCTGCCGGCGCGTGTCCGTATCGCCCGTTCGGCCAATGCCGACCTGTTCATCTCGCTGCACTCGGATTCAGGCGGCGACGGCAATACGCGCGGCGCCTCGATCTACACCCTGTCGGATTCCGGCACCGAACGCGCTGCCAAAAAAGCGCTGATCAAGGGCGACTGGTCGCAGGGCGAACCGCCGGCCGATGCCATTGTCAGCCGAATCCTGATCGACCTGACCCAGCGCGCCACCAAGAATCGCTCTTCTACTTTCGCCCAACTGGTCATGGATAATATCGGCGACTCGACGCCCCTGCTGAAAACGAACCAGCGCCAGGCCGGCTTCGTGGTTCTGCTGGCGCCGGATGTGCCGGCCGTGTTGCTGGAAATGGGTTTCGTCAACAATCCGCAGGATGAGGCCATGCTCAACGATTCGGGACACCGAGCCGTGATGATGGGGCAGGTGGCCAGGGCGATCGACAAGTATTTCGATAACAGCGTCCAGTACGCCTCGTTCGCTGGTCTGAATTAACTGACAGGTGCAAGCCATTGAAAACATAGAAGCCCTGCCATCATCGGCAGGGCTTTTTTGTTGTGCGTAAGCGCCTGTGCCTTAAATGAGGCAGGCCAGGCGCGCGTGAATGAAATTTCGCTGAATGGCTTTGCCAATCGCGCACTGTTTGCTAAGTGTTGACGTTAATGACGGCAGATCGCATCGATCTGTGAACCGGATCGGTGGTTGGAGGTTTTTTGGTAAGGTCGTCTGAACGTTGGTTTGCCATGGCCGGTGTCGCCGTGATGACCGCTGTGGCCATAGCGGGCTTCGCGGTCGCCATATATGCGGCGTGGCTGTTCCATGACATGCCCGATGGCAGCGAACTGGCGGATTTCCATCCGGTGACCTCGGCGCGTGTTTTCGCCTGGGACGGCACCCTGATCGGTGAATATGGTCAGGAGCGCCGCATCTATGTGCCCTTTAACCGGATGCCGACGCGGGTGACCCAGGCGTTCCTGGCCGCTGAAGACCGGAACTTCTTCACGCACAACGGGGTCGATGTCAGCGGCGTGTCGCGCGCCATGGCGAAGAATGTTTTCAACCTGCTGCGCGGCAAACGGTTTGAGGGCGGCTCGACCATTACCCAGCAGGTGGCCAAGAATCTGCTGCTGAATAATGAGCGTACCGTCGGGCGCAAGCTCAAGGAAGTCATCCTGGCGCGCCGGCTGGAAAACTCCCTGCCGAAAGATCAGATCCTCGAACTGTATCTGAATGATATCTATCTCGGTTATCGCTCCTATGGCGTGGGCGCCGCCGCCTTCAACTATTTCGGCAAGTCGCTCGACCAGCTTTCTTTAAGCGAAATGGCCTTCCTGGCCGCCCTGCCCAAGGGGCCGGAAAACTATCGCCCCTCCACCCACAAGGCGGCCGCCATCGCCCGTCGTAACTGGGTGCTGGGCGAAATGGCCAAGGCTGGCTGGGTATCGCGCGAAGAAGCCGCCGCCGCCATGCAGGACGATCTTGTCATCCAGGACAAGCCGCGCCGCGCCAAGTACGCCGACGCCGACTATTTCGTCAGCGAGGTTGAACTGCGAGCCAGGAAACTGTTCAACGACGCCATCTATACAGAGGGCTATTACGTCAAGACGACGCTCGACCCCAAACTTCAGACCATGGCGCGGGAAGCGCTGATGGACGGGTTGGAAGTCTATGACCGCCGCCATGGCTGGCGGGGTGCCTGGGGCAATATTCCGGTCACCGATAACTGGGAATCCGATGCCCTCCAGGCGGAAAACAATCTGCCGGACTCGCGCCGGGCGCCTTCCGAGCGCGCCGATTGGCAGGTCGGGATGATCGAGAAAAGCAGCGGCTCGGTCAGGGCTATCGATGGTGGCCACGGCGTGATCCGCGCCGATGATCTGGCCTGGGCGCAGGCCAACCGCCCCCTGAAAGCGGGCGATCTGGTCTATGTGTCGCAAGCCTCGACTGGCGTTTACCGCCTGCGCCAAGTGCCGAAAGTCAATGGCGCGCTGGTGGCCATCGATCCCTATTCGGGCCGGATCGTCGCCATGGTCGGCGGCTATAGCTATTCTCTGTCCAAGTTCAACCGTGCCACGCAGGCCTCGCGCCAGCCAGGCTCTTCGATCAAGCCGTTTGTCTATGCCGTGGCGCTATCGAAGGATTTCACGCCGGCCTCCATGGTCGATGACGGCCCCATCAGCATGATGGGCGGCGATGGCAAGATGTGGACGCCATCGAACTACGAGCATGATTATCTCGGCATGCAGCCGATCCGGCGGGGCCTCGAACTGTCGCGCAACCTGATGACCGTGCGCCTGGCGCAAAAGACCGGCATCAAGCCGATCACCCAGGGAATTGTCAATTTCGGCGTGCTCGACAAGATGCCGCCGGAAATGTCGATGGTTCTGGGCGCAGGTGAAGTCAATCCATACCGCCTGACCAATGCCTATTCCATCTTTGTCAATGGCGGCCGCAAGGTGAAGCCGCATATGATCGACGAAGTGCAGGATCGTAACGGCAAGGTGGTTTACAAGGCCGATGAACGCAACTGCCCGGCCGCCTGTACGGCTGATTTCGATGGTCTGGAAAGCCCGCGCCTGTCACCCCAGGGCGACGTGGTGCTCGACCCAATCACCGCCTACCAGGTCAATTCGATGTTGCAGGGCGTGGTCCAGCGCGGCACGGGTGCGGCGGCACGGTCGCTTGGCATTCCGATGGGTGGCAAGACCGGTACGACCAATGACTACCGCAGTGCCTGGTTTGTCGGTTACACGGCGGACCTGGTAGTTGGGGTCTTTGTCGGTTTCGATGACAACAGTTCGCTGGGCAATCATGAAACCGGCGCGGTGGCCGCCTTGCCGATCTGGATGGACTTCATGAAGAACGCCAATGCCGGCAAGCCGAACCGCGAGTTCAACAAGCCGCGGGATGCGGTCTATATGTCGGTGCACGGCATCGAGGAAGCCTTCAAGCCCGGCACGGAGCCGAAATATACGGCGCCATCCGAGGATGACGGACCCAAACCCTACCTCGACACCTGGTCGGATGACGGCGATACCAGCGGGCCGGTAACGGTTGTGCCGGCTGAAGAGCCGCCGCCGCCTCCCAAGCAGAAGGCTGATACCGGCACGCTTTATTAGGCAATGAGGGTTGTCATTCAGGGCGACGCTCTGTAAACCCGCCAGCACACTTTTAGGAAAATTACCATGCGTTTGGATATCGAAGCCTCCGCTTCCGAGATCGAGCAGTCCATCGGACTGCTCAGGAGGCGTCTTTGACTGGGACGTCGCCCTGCGTCGTCTCGATGAATTGAATGCCAGGGTAGAAGACCCGACTCTATGGGACAGGCCCGACGAAGCGCAGAAGGTCTCGCGCGAACGCTCGAAGCTCTCGGCTTCCGTTGAAGCAGTGCGTTCGATCGAAAAAGAACTGAAGGATGCCATCGAATTCGCCGAACTCGGCGATATGGAAGGCGACGAAAGCCTGGTTGAGGAAGCCCGCAGTCTGTTGAAAGACCTGAAAGCGCGTACCGATCGTGCGGAACTGGAAGCCCTGTTATCCGGCGAGGCCGACGGCAATGATGCCTATCTCGAAATCAACTCCGGGGCCGGCGGCACCGAATCCAACGACTGGGCGGGCATCCTGCTGCGCATGTATTCGCGCTGGGCCAATGCGCATGGCATGTCGATCGATGTCGAGGAAGAAACGCCTGGCGAACAGGCCGGCATCAAGTCGATCACGCTGAAGGTATCGGGTGAAAACGCCTATGGCTGGCTGAAGACCGAAGCCGGCGTTCACCGTCTTGTGCGGATTTCGCCGTTCGATTCCAACGCCAAGCGCCATACCTCGTTCGCCTCGGTCTGGGTCTATCCGGTGGTCGACGACACAATCGTCATCGATATCAATCCGTCGGATGTGCGCACCGATACCTACCGCGCCTCCGGTTCCGGCGGTCAGCACATCAACAAAACAGACTCCGCCGTGCGCCTGACGCACATTCCGACCGGGATCGCCGTCGCTTGTCAGGCCGGCCGTTCGCAGCACGCCAACCGTGACGAAGCCTGGAAGATGCTCCGTGCCCGGCTGTACGAGATGGAACTCCAGAAGCGCGAAGCCGCGCAGCAGGCGCTGGAAGATTCCAAGACCGATATCGGCTGGGGGCACCAGATCCGTTCCTACGTGTTGCAGCCCTACCAGATGGTCAAGGATCTGCGCACCAATGTCGAAACCTCCGATACCCAGGGCGTACTCGATGGCGATCTTGATGCCTTCATGGGCGCGTCACTGGCGCAGCGGGTCGGTGTCACGCGGGACGCTTGATCTCCGAGTTTCTGTAACTCGGCAAGCGCAAAGCGCGCCCGAGCTTATGCGAGGTGCCATGGGGGGCGCCTAGTCCGGCGTTTGAGCTGAATTAAATATCTGGTTTTGCGACTTTCGCATGACTAGGTGTCTTGGCGACATTGACAACTTCGGCGTGAGCGGCCGCGTCAGTATGGGCGGTCGTTGCTATGTGTGCCGGCTGCTTGCGGCGGCCTTTCTTGATGACGATCTGTGCGCCCATATAGCGTGAGTAGACCTGAGTGAATTCCGCGCCTAGGAAAAATATCTGCGTCGAATAGTATATCCAGATCAGGACCACGATGAGCGAACCGGCGGCGCCATAGGCCGAACTAAAGGCGCTCTGGCCGAGATAAATACCGATCAGGAACTTGCCGAAGGTGAATAGGATGGCGGTGATCGCCGCGCCGATCCAGACATCGCGCCATTTGATATGGACGTCGGGCAGCACCTTGAAGATCATGGCGAACAGCACGGTGACGACGCTGAACGAAATCACCAGGTTGACGGTGTGCAGCAGGAAGGTGATGGAGATATAATCTCCAAAGAAGGCGCTGATCGCCGAAAGCGCGGCTGAAATGACCAGTGCGATCAGCAGCAGAAAGCCGATGCCGACAATCATGGCGAAGGACAGCAGCCGTTTCTTGATAAACCAGGTCCAGTGGCCGTTCTCGCGTTCCTCCACATTCCAGATGGTATTGAGTGCGTCCTGCAACTGGGCAAAAAAACTGGTGGCCGAGATCAAAAGGGTGACGATACCGATCAGGCTGGCAATGTAGCTGGCCTTGGGATTGCTTGTGCTGGCCAGCATGGTCTGGATCGCGCTGGCGCCCTGGTCGCCGATCAGGCCGCGGATTTCATCGAAAATATAGCCGCTGACGGCGTCCCGCCCGAAAGCCAGACCGGCCATGGCGATGACGATCAGGAGCAGCGGGCCGATGGATAGCATACTGTAAAAGGCCAGCGCGGCCCCGAGGCGCGGCACCTTGTCGTCATTCCATTCGCGGATGGTTTCCTTGAGGATGAACCACAAGGCCGGAAGCGTCAGGGGCGGGCGCTTGCGAGATGTGTCCGTCATGAGGAGCCGCCGGTAAAGGGAGAATCGAAAGCGCGGATATGAGCATAAAGGAAATAAAGAAAAAAGCCGGAGAGGGTGATGTCTCCGTCTCTTCAAGGCTGCATTCGGTGTGCGTTTTCTACTTCAGGTCAGAAAGCGCATTCAGGTCGTAGCTGTTCAGGCTTGGCGTACCAAAATCGGACGGAGCGGCAGGCGCTGCCGGACTGACGGAGGCCACAGCCACGGGTTCGGCCCGGCGGCTTTGCAGGCAGCGTCCCTGGAAGAAGGCGCCGACATCGATGGCCAACTGGTCATGAGTGATATCGCCTTCGACATAGGCGGTGGCCTGCAGCTTGATCTGTTTTCCGGTGATCGAACCGACGATGCGACCGCGCACTTCGATGGTTTCAGCCTCTACCTTGCCTTCGATATTGCCGGATTCACCGACGATCAGGTGGCCGACCTTAACATCGCCGCGCACGGTGCCGTCGAGATGCAGGTCACCATTGCCGGTGATATTGCCCTCGATCAACAGGCCGGAGCCGAAGCTGGATAGGGGACGCGCACCTGTGCTCATAGCGGGCTTGGTGCGGTTCATGTTGACATTGGGCGTCTCCAGCGGCGGAACGACAGCGGGCGTCGGCTGCGGCTTGGCGGCGGGCGGGGTCGGTTTGCTAGTTTTGTTGAACATAATCTCCAGCCTTTAAGAAACGTGCGGGGTTTTGAGCGCGACCATTTTGCCAGACTTCGTAATGAAGGTGGTTGCCGGTCGAGCGGCCTGTGCTGCCCATCGAGGCGATCCGCTGATCGACGGCGACCCGTTGTCCGGGACGAACGGCGGCGGATGCCAGGTGGGCGTATCGGGTCTTGAAGCCATTGCCGTGATCGATCTCGACCACATTGCCATAGCCCGTGCGGACGCCGACGAAGGAAACGATGCCGGGGGCCGTCGAATAGATCGGCGTCAGGTAGGGACCGGCGAAGTCCTGTCCCTGATGCATATGGGGACGGTGATTGAACGGGTCAAATCTAACGCCAAAGCCGCTGCTTTCACGCGTGCCGATCGTCGGGCGATCGAAAGGCAGGCGCTGGGCGCTGTTTTGCAGGCCGCGCATATCGCTCAGGTCCATGGCCGCATTGCGGATGCGTTCGGCGAAATCTTCGTCCACACCCAGGAAACTGGCCAGGGCCTTGTTATCCTTGGCATCGGTCAGGGGGTTGCCGCTGCGGCCGCCGGCAAAAGCCTGCGGGTTGAGGCCGGCGATGCGGAAGGCCAGGCGCAGCTTTTCGGCGCGGGTCTTGGCGAAGACCTCGGCCTGGCTCACCATGCGCTCCTGCTCGGCACGCACCGAGTAGATGCGTTCGATAGGCGGCAGGCTGTCATCTATGGGCGCCGGCGCCAGCGCGGCCACAGCGCCGGGAACTCCCTTGAAATCTTTCAGTAGTGCAACCAGCCCCTGGTGGCGTTTTTCGACCGTTTCGGCTAGCTGGTCGAGGGAGCCGGAATTGGCCGTCGCCTGTTGCGTGGCGATATCGAGCCTGGCCTGGCGATCGGCGATCCAGCGTTCGGACTGGGCCTTGACCATGCGGAGTTGCTTTTCAGACCCACCGCCGTGATTGGCCGCAAAGAAGAGAGTAAAACCTGTGGATATGGCCAGCCAGGTAACCAGTGCCGAGGCGAAGATCGTCAGGACAAGTTGTTTTACGGGGCTTAGAACATAGCCACGGGTTTCGGTGCCCGAACGAATGTAGAGCTGACGTTCCGGAAATATAGATTCCATCCAGCCGCCCAGGGAGCTCTCGTTTGTCTTGGTCGTCATCATCCGCACCCTCAACCGCCTGTTAACTATGCCTTTACGACGTTAATTGCGCAAGATGTATATCGTACCGGAAGAGAGGCGCCCAAGGTCGCCGAGGTAATACTCAATAAAATCAGTTTATTAAGATTCGCGGCCATGACCTGTGTCCCAATTTGAATGCCTATGAGGAGACTGATTCAAGATTGATGCCGTTCTGAATTTACCAAAAAATCCCTTTTCACGCGAGTTGTGGATAACCGCCCGCAAAACCTGAAATGCCAAAGGGCGAGCCTGTGCATGAATTTCACTAAACTGTCATTAAGCTGACTTACTCACTTACAAGACCTTTTAATGTGTTTAAAACCTCATCGATATGGCCCTTAATCCTTACCTTTCGCCATTCTTTTCTGATCATACCTTGCGGATCAATAATAAAGGTGGAGCGGTCGGTGCCCATATAGACCCGGCCATACAGACTTTTCTCGCCCCATGAGCCAAAGGCGGCAATGGCGGATGTGTCAGGATCGGACAGAAGCGGCATCCGCAGGCCGTATTTGGTGATAAACTTTTCGTGATCCTTGAGGCTGTCTTTCGAGAGGCCGTAGAGTTTTGCCCCCAGCTTTTCAAATTCCGGCAGGGCTTCCGAAAAGGCGCAGGCTTCCTGTGTGCAGGTGGGCGTATTGTCGGCCGGGTATAAAAACACTACCGCCCAATGGCCTTGGAGATCGGTGAGTGAGACATGGCCCCCGGCACTGGAGGCCAGGGTGAAATTGGGCGCCTTGTAAGGCTGGAAATAAGTTTCAGTTTTCAATGATTTCGCCATGACATCGCCTCGCTCTGACTCTAAAGAAGAATGGGTTGCGTTAACATTATTTTGCGCCGACCGTCCTATACATGAACCGCCCCCGTGACTAGCCGCCAATAAAGTAAAACAGCCGAGCCCAGCCGAGTCTAAGTGAAGAGAATTTTCGACATAATCCGCAAGCGGCTGCGCCTTTTCATTCTGGGCTGGGTGGTGTTCATGGTCGTGGTTCTGGGGGCGCGACTGGCCCAGGGGCCGATCCGCGTCGACGGCATCCGGTCCATTATTATTTCTCGCCTCGAAGCGCAATTGCCCCGCACGGAAGCCAGTATCAAGCATCTGGATCTTGTCTGGTTCGGTGACGCCCGCGCGGTCGGGTTCCGTTTTGAAGACCTGATCATCACCGACCGGCAGCACCGGATCATTGCCCGCGCAGGGAAGATGGAGGCCGCCCTGGCGGCGGACAGTCTCATTGTGGCCCACTTCGCCCCGGCACGACTGACGGCGGAGGATTTTTTTGTCGCCGCCTCGGTCTCGAAGGAAGGCCGTTACGATCTCGGCTATGAGGCCCACGGCAAACCGGCGCGCACAAGCGGCCTGGCGCGTTTCTTTTATGACCTGACGGGGCCGGAAAAGCTGGGCCAGCCGGTCAGTTTCACCCGGCAGCTCAGCCTGAAGAATGGCCAGTTGAGGCTGATCCAGGAAGGTGCGCCGCTTGACTGGACGGCCAATGTGTCGACCGTCGACTTTACCAAGTTGCATGGCAAACTGACGGCGCATACGGCCTTATCCATTGACGGCCTGGGCATGGAGGCGGGGGCGCCCGCCACTTTTAAGGCCGAAGCGTCGGGCGTGGTTGGCCTGGGCCGTGCCAGCATCTCGGCCAATCTCCATAACCTTGTGCCGAGCCGGGTGTTCCCTTCAGTGGGCCTGACCCGCGCCCTGGCGGGCATCAATGCGCCGGTAGATGGCCTGACCCGCGTGGATTACAGCCAGAAAAAGGGATTCGAGGGGGCCGCTTTCGATATCCGTGCGGCGGCGGGGCGCATAGATATCGGCGACTTCCATCAGCCCTTCAATGAAGCCCGTATCCGGGCAAACTACACCTCGGCAACGCATACCGCGCGGTTCGATACTTTCCGCGTCAAGTCACGGATGCTGGATACCGACCTGAAGGGCGCGGTCATTGTGCATCCGGGGGATGCCAAGGCCAAACGTGACATGGCCCTGGCGTTCAATTTTACCGGACCGCGGGTGACTGCCCGGCTGGCTGACGATTTTGCCCTGCAGACCCTGACCAATGCCCGCCTCAGGGGCAGTTATGTGCCGCGTCAACGTCGCTTGCACATTGAAAGCGTAACAGGGCTGATCAATGGCGCGCCGTTGCAAAGCCAGGGTGTTGTCTATACGGACGATACGGGCGAACTGGGCGCCGACCTGACGGCGCAGATAAAGGGGCGCTTCACCAAGGAGGAGGTTTTTGCCTTCTGGCCGGAAGACCTGTCGCCGAATACACGCGCAAATCTGATCGAACGCATTCGTGGCGGGGATTTCGCCAATGCCGATTTCGTCCTCAAGGCTGAGCCGGGGGATTTTCATAATCTCGAAAACGAGGATCTGCGGCTCGATTTCGATTTCGAAAATCTTGAACTCTATCTCGAACATCGCCTGCAAAACGCCAAGGGTCTGAAAGGCCACGGCATCCTGCTGGGCAACAGCTTCGCCATGGATGTTTCCGGCGGCCGACTCGTGGATGTCAACCTGATCAAGGGCGGGCTGAGCGTGCCCGACTTCCGCGATCGAAGGACAAAAACCCATATCTGGCTCGATGCCGAGGCGGATGTGCCGAGCGTCATCGAGGCGATCGACCCAATTACCGATAATCATCTGAGCCAGAATGGGCTGACCCGCCAGCGTTTGAGCGGCGCGGCCACCGCCCATGTCGAGATCGATTTCCCGGTCTTCGGCAATATCACCAATGATAATTTCAGCGTCAGATTCAACGGCCACATCAACAATGGAGCCTTCAAACAGGCAGCATTGGGCTGGGATATGAGCCAGGGGCAACTGAACATAACCGGTGATCTGCTGGCCGATAAGCTGACCATCACCGGACCGGCGCATCTGGGGCCCTATTATGGTGATATCGGCTACCGCACACAAATGAACGTCAGGTCGCAGGACATTGATTTCACTGGTCACTTCAATGCGGCGCAGTTTGGCGGTTCGCCGAAGGTGCCGGTGGCGATCACGGGGCAGTTTACCGTGGCCGGCCGGGCCGGAAAGGGCCGGATCAGTTCGGATATTTTCCGCGGAAATGTAAGCTGGAGCGGCAATCCGGAAGGCGAGGAACAGCGCCCGACCGACATGCTGATCGAGGGCGCGATCCTTTCTGATGGTATGGAAGGGCAGGGACTGCCCATTTTCGAGCACCTGAAGCGTGAAATACCGACCCGCATATCCCTGTTGCGTTCCGGTGATATCTGGAGCGGTGAAATAGATGCGGAAGCGCTTTCCGGCGATATCGCCTATATCCAGGGCACGCGGCCGCGCCTCGTCTATAAATCGGTTATTACGCCGGATGAAGCCGATGAAATGGGCTATGGCGCCTTGCCGATGTTTAAGGCACCGCGCCACCTGACGGTCAATATCTCCCTTGATGGCCAGTCACGCGAGGCCCTGCTCAAGCTGGACCAGATGAGCGCCGTGCTGGGCTGGTCGGAGATACCAGGTACGGACGAATTGCGGCGCCGTCTCGACATGAAGGTCATGCCGGATGACTGGTACGTTCTGGGCCTGCCGAAAGCCTTTTTCACACCGCCCGCGCCAGTCAATGTCACCGCCCTGTGGCAGCAGGATGACAAGAGTTTAACCGGTGAAGTCAAGTTACTGGATCAGACCATCGCCTTCGACATGCCCCTGCGCGGCCATGGCAGTCCGCCCCCCATCATGCTGCCGAATACCTCGGTGCCTTATGAACTCCAGGTGCGCGGCACCGCCAGTGATGCCGTGTTGGCGGCCCTGGGTTATTCCCAGACCCCTGTTCATATCGCCGGAAATGTCGGTCTGGTGTTCAGTCTTTACAATACACCGGGACAACCAGCCGCCGTGCTCAATCTCGATGCCACCAATGCCCAGTTAGGCGTGAGGGCAACGGACTGGAACAAGCCGGCGGGCGAAGCGGCGTTATTTGCCGTCTCCATTGATGAGCAGGGGCCGAATGGGGGCACAAACCTGTCGCGCATCTATGGCGAGGGCGCACATATTGGTATTGACGGACGGGCGTCATTCTCGGACGCAGGCGACCTGCAATTCGGCGATTTTTCAAAGCTTTATCTGAAGGACTTCATTGATGTCGCCTTCAAATATTATGCCGTACCCGATAAAAACACCAATATCATCTCGATCAGCGGCAATCAGCTTGATCTGCGTCCCTGGCTGGACGCCAAGAAGGAGCGCGTTCTAAAGGCCGTGACCAAGGCCGTGATTCCGGCTGAAACCGCCACCGCGGGGGCACCCGTGCCGGCGACGCACCTGGTGGTTGATCTTGCGCAATTGCGCATGGCGCCGGATGGCGTTTTTAACGATCTGAACCTGGACCTGACCTGGGATGGCCGCAATGGCCTGAGCGGCTCAGGACATGGGGAAAGCATGGATGGCAGCCCCTTCACCCTGGCCATGACTTCCGAAGGCGGCTACAGCCTGTTTACGGCCAGGACCGGTAATCTCGGCAATGTCATCGAGACCGCGACCGGCAACCACAATGTCAGGGGGGGCGTGGCGGTAATCGACGGGGTTTACGCCAATGGCCAGATAGACGCCTCCCTGCGGGGACATGATGTCCGCGCCCAACAGATACCGATACTGGCGCAACTGCTGACGGTGGCGTCGCTCCAGGGGCTGAACGATACCCTGGTGGGCGATGGCATCCTGTTCACCGATTTCGATTTCCCGATCCGCTATAAGGACAATGTCGTCTTTATCCGTGACGGTTATGCCAAGGGTGAGGCGCTCGGCATAAATGTCTGGGGCACAAGCGACCTGGATACAAAGGCTTTGGCCTTGAGCGGCACCCTGATCCCTGCCTACAGCCTGAATGGCATCTTCGGCGACCTGAGATCGAACGGACTTGGCCTTGTCGGGATCAAATACCATGTCCACGGCACGCAGAAAGCGCCGGAAGTGCTGGTTAATCCGCTGTCGGTCGTCTTGCCGGGCTTTATGAAGGTGTGGTTCGATTCCAGTCGCAAGGAACCGTTTCCGGCGCTCGACCTGCCAACCCTGGAAAACAAGCTCGACGACCTGCGTGACCGCAACGACAAGAGCCTGAAAAAATAGGCCGGCTGGATTTCCAGCCGGCCTGTTATGTTTGGGAAATCAGGCTGGCCTGACCAGGACGATCTTCTTCTTGCCCTGCGAAATCTTGACGACGCCGTCCGCATTCAGGTCGGCTTTTGTCACCAGTTGATTGCCGTCATTGATCGCTACATCGTTGACGCGCAGGCCACCGCCCTGGGCCAGACGCCGCGCCTCGCCATTGGAGGCGGTCAGGCCGATACGGGTGGCCAGGGCCGCCAGCATGATGCCTTCCTCCAGGGTGGCCGTCTCGATTTCCACTGTCGGCAGGTCGGCCGACAGTACGCCTTGTTCGAAGGCCTTCTGGGCCGTGTCGCGTGCTATGACCGCGGCTTCGACGCCGTGGACCATTTTAGTGGCTTCATCGGCCAGGATCTTCTTGGCTTCGTTGATCTCGGCGCCTTCGAGCTTTTCAAGGCGGGCGATTTCGTCGATCGGCAAGGTGGTGAACAGACGCAGGAAACGGCCGACATCGGCGTCTTCGGTATTGCGCCAGTATTGCCAATAGTCGTAGGCACTGAGCATATCGGCATTGAGCCAGATGGCGCCGCCGACCGTCTTGCCCATCTTGCCGCCGGAGGCCGTGGTTAGCAAAGGCGTCGTCAGTCCGAAGGCCGCCTTGGTATTCATGCGACGCGTCAGTTCGACACCGTTGATGATATTGCCCCACTGGTCCGAACCGCCCATCTGCAGGACGCAATTGTATTTTTCGTTCAGTTCACGGAAATCCACCGCCTGCATCAGCATGTAGTTGAATTCCAGGAAGGTCATCGGTTGCTCCCGATCAAGCCGCAGCTTGACGGAATCGAAGGTCAGCATCCGGTTGATGGTGAAGTGCGTGCCGAAAGTGCGCAGGAACTCGACATAGCCGAATTGCGATAGCCAGTCGTCATTATTGACCATGATGGCGTCATTGTCGTCTTCCCCGAATTTCAGGAAATTAGCGAAGACGCGTTTGATCCCGTCCATGTTGGACTGGATCTGTTCGTCGGTCAGCAGCGGGCGCTGGGTGTCCTTGAAGGTCGGATCACCCACCTTGGTGGTGCCGCCGCCCATCAGGACGATCGGCTTGTGGCCGGTTTGCTGAAGCCAGTAGAGCAGCATGATCTGAACCAGCGAGCCGGCATGGAGCGACGACGCCGTGGCATCGAAACCGATATAGCCGGTCATCATGCCTGCCGCCGCCAGGGTATCGAGCGCTTCCGCGTCGGTACACTGATGGATGAAACCGCGCTCTTGCAGAGTGCGCAGAAATTCGGATTTGAAGCTGTGTTCGGTCATGATAGCTATAACAGTGTCGAAGTTGGGCCGCCTGTGTGGCCTGATATGCAGCGCAACGTCAAGACATAAGAGGGCCCGGATGATGAAAGTGCTTGGTTTTATGACCGGAACCTCGCTGGATGGCGTCGATATGGCTGTTCTTGAAACCGATGGTGAAACGCAAGTAGCTTTCGGTCCATGGGCGGAACTGCCCATGCCGACCGCGACGCGGGATATATTGGAAGCTACAATTCAGGCCGCCCTGAAGTGGCCGCGTGGCGAGGCGGAACCAGCCATTTTTGATGAGGCCAGGCGCGCGATTGTGGAGTGTCACTTTCAAGCGGCAAGTGACTTTCTGGAGCGCAACAGCCTGAGTTTTGCTGATTTCGACGTGTTGGGCGTCCATGGCCAGACCGTCCTGCATGAGCGCCCGAAAGGGGGCGTCAAAGGGCGGACGGTGCAGCTTTTCGACGGCCAGGTTTTTGCCGACCTGACCGGCGTGCCGGTGGTCTGCGATTTCCGCCAGGCGGATATCGAGGCGGGTGGCGAGGCGGCGCCCCTGATGCCGGTCTATCATCAGGCCCTGGTGGAAAATGCCGGTCTGGATTTGCCTCTGGTGGTCATTAATCTTGGCGGCGTGGCCAATATCACCATGATTTCCGACAGGGGCCTTGTGGCGATGGATACCGGTCCGGCGAATGGATTGATGGATCAATGGATGCGTCAGCATGGTCGCGGCGATTTCGATCATGAAGGGCGCATGGCTGCGACCGGCAAGGTCCATGACAATATCGTCGCGCAATATATGGCGCATGAATTTTTCAACGCGGCGGCGCCGAAGTCGCTCGATAGGTATGATTTCACTTTGCAGGCCATTGAAGGGCTGAGCTTCGAGGATGGCCTGGCCACCCTCAGTGCCTTTACGCTGCAAAGCCTTCTGGCGGGCATCGACCTGACTGGCGTCAAACCGAAGACGGTCATTCTGGCTGGCGGCGGGCGGCATAACCGGCACCTGGTCGAACAGATCAAGGTCGCCCTGGCGCCGGCGGAGGTACGGCTGGCCGAAGACCTGAACTGGCGCGGCGGCGCGCTGGAGGCAGAAGGTTTCGCCTATATGGCCGTGCGTTCGCTGAAAGGGCTGCCGATTTCCTTCCCCGGCACCACCGGCGTCAAAATGCCACTCACCGGCGGGCGTGTCAGTTATCCGAAAGCCCGCCGTCAATCACTGGCGGGATAGGAGACGGAAGATGAGAATTGCGCTTATGATCGGGTTGCTGGCGCTGGCGGCCTGTTCGCCTGTCAAGCCGACATCGGACGCCTCTGCGGCCGCTTCATCTGCGGAGAGTGACTCGGCGTCCCTGGCACCCGAAGCGGTTTTATTGCCGCAAGCCTTCACCGGGCGTTGGGATGCCAGTCTGGATACCTGCAAGGCGTCGAGTGACATGAAACTGGTGGTTACCCAGACGGAACTGGCCTTCTGGGAAAGCCGCGGGCTCATAAAGAGCGTCATCATCAACGGCCCGGACGAGGTGACGGTCAGGGCCGCTTTTTCCGGCGAAGGCGAGCAGTGGGACCGCGACCTGCACCTGGTGCTGGCCGATAACGGCCAGACCCTCAAGGTGGATGATACGGCGCGCGTGCGCTGTCCTTAATTACTCGCTTTCGCCCGCCATGCGGCGGTCGATATAGGCACCGACGCGGCGTTCGACTTCCGGCAGTTGCTCGTTCCAGAAGTGATTGGCTTCCGGCACCACTTCCGAAGCAATGGTGATGCCTTTTTGTGTCCGCAGCTTAGCGACGACGCGATCCACTTCGGCCGTCGGCACGATCGAATCGTTGCCGCCATGCAGGAACATGCCGGAAGCCGGGCAGGGGGCCAGGAAGCTGAAATCATAGGCATTGGTCGGCGGCGAAACCGAGATAAAGCCGTCGGTCTCCGGGCGGCGCATCAGCAACTGCATACCGATATAGGCCCCGAAATCATAGCCGGCTACCCAGAATTGCGAGGCGGTGGGGTTCTTGGCCTGCAGCCAATCGAGGGCGGTGGCGGCGTCCGCCAGTTCGCCAATGCCGGAATCGAATTCGCCCTGGCTTTTCTGAATACCACGGAAATTGAAGCGCAGCACCGAAAATCCGCGCGTCATGAACAGGTGGAACAATTGCACCGTGACCGGATTATTCATGTGGCCGCCCGCCTTGGGGTGCGGATGCAGAATCAACGCGATCGGCGCATTCTCCGTCTTGCCGGCGCTGTAGCGGGCTTCGATGCGTCCGGCGGCGCCGGCCAGAATGACTTCGGGCATTCAATCACCTTGTAAAATCATAAAATTGTCATGTTGCGGCGCAAAATACTTGACTGCGTTAGTCGGAATTATTACATTCCGGTCCACACCGCCAAAGGCAGCAATTGCGCCTCTTAGCACAAAGATTTCTCTTTGCGCAGGTTTTTGAAACAAATCCATACAGGACCCCTCATGCGCCTATCGACCAAAGGACGTTATGCGGTCATGGCCATGACCGACCTGGCGCTGAATGCGCAGGGGAGCGAAAAGGGCGGGCGTCCCATTTCCCTGTCCGAAATTTCCGAACGTCAGCAGATTTCACTCTCCTATCTGGAGCAGTTGTTCGCCCGTCTGCGCAAGGCCGGACTGGTCAAAAGCGCGCGCGGCCCTGGCGGCGGCTATACGCTGGCCCGCGAGAGCAGCGCCTTGTTCGTTTCCGAAATCGTGCTGGCCGTCGATGAGCCGATCAAGGCCACCCGTTGTTCGATGACCTCAAACAAGCTGGGCGCCAACAAGCGCCTCACCAAGGATCAGGCTGTGCGTGAAATCGGCTGTATGCCGGGCGGCCAACGCTGCCTGACGCATAATCTGTGGGAAGACTTAGGCGTGGCGATTCATGACTACCTGTCACAGGTCTCGCTGGAAGATGTCATCCGCAAACGGACGCGCAAGACGGTCCGCATCACGACTCCGGAAGCTGTCTCTCCCCTGATGGTGGAGGCATAGATTTTGGCGAACATCCTGTATCTTGATCATGCTGCGACCTCGCCGCTTCGCCCCGAAGCGCGTGACGCCTTTCTGCGTGCATCAGAGCAGGGGGGCAATGCCTCGTCGGTGCATAGTCTGGGTCGCAAGGCGAAGATGATCCTGGAAGAGGCGCGCAATGATCTATTGTCAGCGGTCAATGCGATTGGCATTGGCGGGCTGGTTTTTACCTCCGGTGGCACCGAGGCCAATGCGCTGGCACTGCATCAGGCGAGGGCGTATGACTACACCGTTGTCTCCGCCGGCGAGCACGACAGCATCTATGGCGCGGTCTCCGGCGCGGCGGTTGCGCCCCTGAAAGCCACGGGCGAGGTCGATCTGGCGGCGCTGGAAACTTTGTTAGAGCGCGATGGCAGGCCGTTTGTCTCGATCATGCTGGCTAATAATGAAACTGGCGTGATCAATGATGTCGCCAGGGCGGCGTCACTGGTTCATGCGCACGGCGGCTGGCTGCATGTCGATGCGGTGCAGGCACTGGGCAAGATCGATATCGATTTCGCCGCATTGGGGGCGGATTCCCTGGCCGTTAGCGCGCACAAGATTGGCGGCGGGCAGGGCGTGGGCGCCCTGATCTATAACCGCGATCATGCGCTGAAAGCCCTGATCACCGGCAGCGGCCAGGAACTGGGCATGCGCGCCGGCACGGAAAATATTGCCGGCATCGCGGCCTTCGCGGCGGCGCTTGAGGCTTGCCATGGCGTATCTGACGATTTATGCAGCGCACAAAATTCGATCGAGGCGGCATTAAAGTCGCTTGGCGTCACCATATTGGGTGAAGAGGCAGAGCGCGTACCGGGCATCCTCTATATCGCGCAAGCAGACTGGGCGTCGAACCTGCAACTGATCCATATGGATATGGCCGGGATTTGTGTCTCATCGGGTTCGGCCTGTTCTTCGGGCAAGGTGAAGTCAAGCCGTGTGGTTATCGGTATGGGGCGTCCCGATCTGGCGGATAAGGTGCTTCGCATCTCTTCGGGCTGGACGACAAAGGCAGAAGACTGGCGTCGTTTTTATGACGTCTGGTCAAAGGGTTATGAAGTGTATTTGAAGCGTCACGCGAAAGAGCTGGTGTAATGGCTGCGGTTAAGGAAACCATCGAGACGGTCGCCGGGCTGGAAACCTATGAGCACGGCTTTGTCACCGATATCGAAATGGAGTTCGCCCCCAAGGGTTTGAACGCCGATATCGTGCGCTTCATCTCCGCCAAGAAAAACGAGCCCGAATGGATGCTCGACATGCGTCTGGCCGCCTATGAGCGCTGGCTGACCATGGAAGAGCCGGACTGGGCCAAGGTCAATTACCAGAAGGTCGATTACCAGGGTCTCTATTATTATGCCGCGCCGAAGAAAAAGAACGGCCCGAAATCGCTCGACGAGATCGATCCGGAATTGCTGGCGACCTATGCCAAGCTCGGTATTCCGCTAAAGGAGCAGGAAGTGCTGGCGGGTGTTGTCGGCGCGCCGAAATATGCCGTCGATGCCGTGTTTGACTCGGTGTCGGTTGTCACCACCTTTAAGGACGAACTGAAAAAGCATGGCGTGATTTTTTGTGCGATTTCAGAAGCCTTGCGCGAATATCCTGATCTTGTGCGTCGATATTTGGGTTCAGTCGTGCCGGTGTCGGACAACTACTTCGCCGCCCTCAATGCCGCTGTCTTTTCAGATGGATCGTTCGTCTATGTGCCGCCTGGCGTCCGCTGCCCGATGGAACTGTCGACCTATTTCCGCATCAATGCCGAAAACACCGGCCAGTTCGAGCGCACTCTGATCATCGCCGATAAGGGCGCTTACGTCTCCTATCTCGAGGGCTGCACGGCGCCGCAACGCGACGAAAACCAGCTCCATGCCGCTGTGGTCGAACTGGTGGCGCTGGATGATGCCGAGATCAAATATTCGACCGTGCAGAACTGGTATCCGGGCGATGCCGAGGGCAAGGGCGGCATCTATAATTTTGTCACCAAGCGCGCCGACTGCCGCGGCGCGCGCTCCAAGGTGTCCTGGACCCAGGTCGAGACCGGCTCGGCCGTGACGTGGAAGTATCCGTCCTGCATCCTGCGCGGCGATGAAAGCGTCGGCGAGTTCTACTCGATCGCCGTTACCAATGGCGCGCAACAGGCCGATACCGGCACCAAGATGATCCATCTGGGCAAGAACACCAAGTCGCGTATCATTTCCAAGGGCGTGTCGGCGGGTAAGTCGTCCAACACCTATCGCGGTCTGGTCTCGGCCCATGCCAAGGCCAGCGGTGCGCGCAACTTCACCCAGTGCGACAGCCTGCTGATCGGCAAGACCTGTGCGGCCCACACCGTGCCCTATGTCGAGAGCGATACGGCTAAAGCGCAGTTCGAGCACGAGGCGACGACGACGCGGTTGTCCGAAGATCAACTGTTCTACGCCATGCAACGCGGCCTTAGCCAGGAAGAGGCGGTCGCCCTGCTGGTCAATGGTTTCGTGCGCGATGTGTTGCAGGAACTGCCAATGGAATTCGCCGTAGAGGCGCAGAAGCTTGTTGCCATCAGCCTCGAAGGCTCGGTGGGTTAGGAATTGACTATTATGCTTTCAATCAAAGACTTATCCGTCGCTGTTGACACCAAACAGATACTGAAAGGCTTGTCGCTGGATGTGCCCGCTGGTGAAGTACACGCCATTATGGGGCCGAATGGCGCCGGCAAGTCGACCCTCGGCTATGCTCTGGCGGGTCGCCCGAACTATGAGATCACCGGCGGCAGCGTCGATTTCAACGGCGAGGATTTGCTGGAAAAGGACGTGCATGAACGCGCCGCTGCCGGGCTTTATCTTAGCTTCCAGTATCCGCTGGAAATCCCAGGTGTGCCGGCCCTGACTTTCCTGCGCACCGCGCTTAACGCGCAGAAGAAGCTGCGCGGCGAGGCCGAGGTTTCTGCACCGGAATTCCTCAAGCGTGTGCGCGAAGTCGCCAAGACCCTGAAGATCGATATGGACATGCTCAAGCGGCCGCTCAATGTCGGCTTCTCCGGCGGTGAAAAGAAGCGCATGGAAGTGCTGCAAATGGCACTTCTGGAACCGAAGTTCCTGATCCTCGACGAGACCGACTCCGGCCTCGATATCGACGCATTGAAAGTGGTTTCGGATGGCGTCAATGCCCTGCGCGCACCTGATCGCGGCATGCTGGTTATCACCCACTATCAACGCTTGCTTGATCACATCAAGCCGGATCGCGTTCATGTGCTGGTGGGCGGCAGGATCGTCCGTTCGGGCGGGCCCGAGCTGGCGTTGGAACTCGAAGCCCACGGTTATGACCAGTATCTGGGGGAAGCGGCGTAATGTTGCCAAAAACGTTACAAGCGCTGGACATTTTCGATCCGTCGTCGTACCCGACGCGCCGTGATGAGGAATGGAAATATTCCGACCTCAGCCGCGTGCTGCGTGAGGCGCCCAAGAAGGCGATGGTCGTCCGCACCCTGTCGGAACTGGAAGCGGAACCGGATGGCTTTGTCTATTTCTCCGCCGATGAAGCCGGTTTCGACGGCCTACAGGCTGCGGCCGATTTCGCCATGCATAAGGCGCATGGCCGGCTTTATATCGACGGCAATGATTTCGGCGACGAGGACGGCTACCTCGGTTATCAGGGGCATGGCGAGATCAGCCTGACTGCCGGTCAGGAACTGGTGGTCTTCGAAGACTATACCGGCGCCTTCGAGTACGCCGTCCATAGCCATCTGCGCTTTACCCTGGCCGAGGGGTCGAAGTTGACGCGCGTGGTGATACTGGACGAGCCGGAAACCGCCGTTTCCGTGCGCCAGTCAACCGTTGAGACCGCGCCGAATAGTGTCTTCAAGCAGTATGTCTTTTCATCGGGCGCGAAGTTCCAGCGTTTCGAGACGCAGGTCAATCATGCCGGTCATGGCGCGGTCGTCGAGATGAACGGCGCCTACCTGCTGAAGGACAAGCGTCATTTCGACCTGACCACGCGCGTCACGCACAGCCAGATCAACGGCGAGACGGCGCAACTCATCAAGGGGCTGGTCAAGGATACCGCCACAGGTGTTTTCCAGGGGCGTATCCTTGTCGAGAAAGGCGCAGATGGCACCGACGCCCGTATGCGCCATCAGGCCCTGATCCTGAACGACGGCGCGCATATCCGCGCCAAGCCGGAACTGGAAATCTATGCCGATGACGTACAGTGCGCGCACGGCAACACGATCGGCGCGCTGGATGAGGAAGCCCTGTTTTTCTGCGAGAGCCGCGGTATTCCCGAAGAAACGGCGCGCGCCATGCTGACCCATGCCTTTGTCCTGCCGGTGGCCGATGCCATAGAGGATGAGGTTTTGCGCGAGACCGTGTTGAATTTCCTGGAAAATGCTTCTGAGAGCATGGAAGGGGAGAGCTTTCATGCCCTTTGACGTTGAAAAGGCTCGCGCCGATCTTCCGATCCTGTCGCGCGAGATCAAGGGCAAGCCGCTGGTCTATCTTGATAGTGGCGCCTCGGCGCAAAAGCCGAATGCCGTGATCGACGCCATGTCGTACGCCATGCGCCATTCCTACGCGAATGTGCACCGTGGTCTGCATACACTCGCCAACGAGACGACGGACGCCTATGAGGCCGGCCGCGAGACGGTGGCGCGTTTCATCGGCGCGCAGACCAATGAGATCATCTTCACCAAGTCGGCAACGGAATCGATCAATCTGGTCGCCAACACCTGGGGCGAAAGCCTGCAAGCCGGTAACGTGATCCTGACTACCGAGATGGAGCACCACGCCAATATCGTGCCTTGGTACATGCTGGCAGAGCGCAAGGGCGTGAAGCTGGTCTATGTGCCGATCCTGGATGACGGCTCACTCGACATGGCCGCCTTCGATCAATTGTTGACCCCGCAGGTCAAGCTGGTCTGCGTCACCCATATGTCGAATGTGCTGGGCACGGTTAATCCGATTGCCGATATCATCGCCAGGGCCCATGCCGTGGGTGCAAAGGTCATGGTCGATGGCTGCCAGGGCGTTGTCCATCTGCCGGTCGATGTAAAAGCGCTCGATGCCGATTTCTACGCCTTTTCGGCGCATAAGCTCTATGGGCCGACCGGGCTCGGCGTGCTCTATGCCAAGGCAGAATTGCTGGAGGCCATGCCGCCGTGGCAGGGCGGCGGCGAGATGATCGCGCACGTCACCAAGGAAAAGATCACCTGGAACGAGCCGCCGCATCGATTTGAAGCCGGCACGCCAGCCATCCTCGAAGTGATTGGCCTGAAAGCCGCCATCGACTGGCTGTCGCAGTTTGACCGGACGGAGATCATCGCCCATGAACATGCCCTGTATCAGCGCGCGCATGACGCCCTGACACAGATCAATTCCCTGCGCGTTCATGGCGAGGCGCCGGGCAAGGGCTCGATCCTGACCTTCTCGCTCGGGCAGGCGCACGCCCATGACGTGGCGCAGATCCTTGATCGCTATAATGTCGCCGTGCGCGCCGGCACGCACTGCGCCGAACCCCTGATGACCCGCCTGGGCGTGACCTCTACCGTTCGCGCCTCCATCGCCCTATATAATACGGAAGCCGAGATCGATGTCCTGGCCGAGGCTGTTGCCAAGGCCCAGTCCTTCTTTGCGTAATGTGTGAGCCCCATGACTGAAGCCGTTGAATCACAAGAATCCTTATTTAGCCTGGATGAGATGGGCGCCAACCAGCCGTCGGCCCTCGCGCAGGAAGAACTGACGCGCCTGACAGATGACCTGATCGCGGCCTTCAAGACGGTCTTCGATCCGGAAATTCCGGTCGATATCTATGAACTCGGCCTGATCTATCGTGTTGATGTGTCGGATGACCGTGACGTGGTTGTGGATATGACCCTGACTGCGCCGGGCTGCCCGGTGGCCGGCGAAATGCCAGGCTGGGTCAAGGAAGCCGTCATGACCGTCAACGGCGTGCGCGACTGCGATGTCAACCTGGTGTTCGATCCGCCCTGGGATTCGTCGAAAATGAGCGATGAGGCCAAGCTGCAACTGAATATGTTCTGATCATGGAAGTACAAGTCAACCCTCGCGTTCGCCGTCCACGTCCTGCCGTTGTCTCCCTGACTGACGCGGCCGCCGCGCAGGTCAAGGCCATTATGGCGAAAGCCGTGAAGCCCTATGTCGGGCTACGCGTCGGTGTGAAGCAGGGCGGCTGCGCGGGGCAGGAATATGTGCTTTCCTATGCCGAAGAGGTCGGGCCCATTGATGAAGTGGTCACTGACAAGGGCGTGACCATCCTGATCGAGCCCAAGGCCGTGCTCTATCTGGTCGGCACGGTGATCGATTACGAGACGACCAAGCTGGCCTCGAAGTTCGTCTTCAATAATCCGAATGAAACCGATGCCTGCGGTTGCGGCGAGAGCGTGACGATCAAACCCGTTACCGCCGACTAACGCCGCAACCGCAAATTTGTACTGGAATGGGGTTGCGGCGAGAGTGTGACGATTAAACCCGTTACCGCCGACTAACGCCGCAACCGCAAATTTGTACTGGAATGGGGTTGCGGCGAGAACGTAACGATCAAACCTGCGGAAGGCGGATGGTCAACCGGAGGCGCGTTTGGCTGTATCTTCTTGGAGCCAGGTCAACGCGTCGTCCAGCGAGTCGAAGGATTCCCTGATGTCATGCGGGAATAGGCCGTTAACGGTATGTACGCGCCGGGCATCCAGAGGGTTGTTGACGATGATCGCTGCCTTCAGGCTGTAATTAATGCCTCGTGTGCGGTCTTCCCACCAGACGGCGAAGCGCTCAAGTGCATTGACGTCGACCAATCCTTCGGCGCGCCGATAGTCCAGAAGGCGATCATACAGCCAAGGTTCTGCGAGGCTGGCATAGGTCTCGATCCACTTGTCAATCAGGGCCTGGCTGTCAATATCGCCGCTGATATTGAAAACGATCAGATGCTGATCTTCATCAACACGGGCGCTGATACGAAAGCCGCGAGACATAAGAAACTCCATGATCCACCGGTACGGCTGATCATAGGCAGCGACCTTTAAAAAGAGACTTAATCGCTCACCAGTACAGAAGCTGCGAGCGGCTGACCTGTCGCCTCGCTGATCAATGCCTGGGAGCGTGCCTCGATCCGGTCGCGCAGGGTGGCAAGGAATTCGTCCTTGCCCATACCCGGCGGTATCGGCTCCAGAAATTCCAGGATGGCCGTGCCCGGTGTCTTCTTGTAATGATCTTCCTCCCAGAACAGACCCAGATTGGTGGCAACCGGTACTACGGACATATTGAAGTTGTTCATCATGTGCCATACGCCGGAACGATAGCGCCGATAGGTGCCGGGCGCATTCAAGTGACCTTCCGGGTATATCAGGATGCTCCGACCATCTTTCGCTGCATCCGCGGAACGGCTGGCCAAATTCTTGCGCGCTTCGATACCACCGCAGTTATTGACGACAATGGCGCCCAGCTTGGAGAGGAGGGTGCTCATAAGCGGAAATTTTTCAAGATGATCACCGGTGACGAAGGCGAGGTCATCGAACTGAGAGTAGATGCAGAAGCCGTCGCCCCAGCTATGATGCTTGCAGGCAAAAATCACCGGCTGGGCCGGAATATGTTCACGGCCGCGGACCTCCAGCCGGATGCCGGCGAATATCCGCATCGCCTGCACCATGCGGCGCGTGTAGCGCTGAATGATCCACTTGACCGGTTTGCGCCCTGGAAAAAGCGTCAGAACCAGCGCCATCAGGCTGTAGGTAACTGACAAAAACCAGTAGGCGACGGCAAACAGAAAGCTGCGCATGACAGACATACCCCAAATTGACAACATCACTTGAACATTGTTCAAGTGATGTTGTCAATCGGAATTCAGGGCAGGCTTAGGCTGCGTTGGAATCCGTTTTGAGTGACTCGGCAATGGTCACCTTGTTGCGACCGTTATTTTTGGACGTATAGAGCGCCTTGTCGGCCCGATCGAGCAGGTCGAAGGAATCCTCGGCATATTCGCGCTGAGCGATGCCGGCGGAGATGGTGACCGTGCCCAGGTCTTCGTTGGTAGAGCGGCGCTTCAACACGCGCGAAGCGATTTCGGTACGCGCTTCGTTAAGCAAGCGCTCGACCGTATCACAGGTTTCACCAGGGAAGAGCAGGCCGAATTCCTCGCCACCGTAACGAGCGGCCAAGCGTGGCGGACGGCCAATACGCGCCAGGACCGAGGCAACATAACGCAGAACCTGGTCGCCGGTCTGGTGGCCCCAGGTATCGTTGAAACGCTTGAAGTGATCGATATCGATAACGGCCAGGGTCAGCGGGCTGGAAATATCGTCGTTTTCGCAGTGACGATCCAAAGCTTCGTCGAATGACTTGCGATTGGCCAGGTTGGTCAGTGCGTCGGTCATGGCCTCCATGCGCACCTGATCCAGATGCTTGCGGAGACGATTGACTTCGCGCGAGGATTCCGTGAGACGGCCTTCCAGCAGTGAATGGTGATCGAGAACGGTTGTGGTGGCTTCCGCCAGGCTGTCGATCAGGCTCCTGAGCGCGACGGCCTCAACCTCGCTCATCGACTTGCGGGCGCCTTCCAGGGTTTCGCCATAGGTCTTCTGCGCCTGCTGGGCTTCGACAATGACTTCGGTGATGGACGCCAGTTCTCGGGTCAGCTTCAGGCCGGCGTCGCGCACTTCATCATTCAGCTTCAGGCGGGCAATGAACTTGCTGGCCAGGCTTTCAGAAATATCCTCGGTAATGGTTTCTCCGGCGGCGACCAGCCGCTGGATTTCCTGCGCCAGGGGGCATTCCGGATCGCCGGCGACATAAAGCCAGATCTCATAGTTGAGCGGGGTCGGCCAAACGCCGTGATCCTGCATCAGGCGCAAGGCTTCACCGGCTAGGGCATAGGCGGCAGGACTTCTTACGCTGATCTCTATGTCGTTGTTCATTCGTTCTTCTGGCCCCCTTTCAGGGACCTTCCCTGGCGGTCTCGTGCGACCTGATTCTTCGGGACGCATCGACACCTTAAACGAACTTCTCTGACAGGCGGTTAACAGCCGGAAGGCAAATGCTGTAAAATTTAGTCCTTCAGAGGCGTAGCCCGCATTAAAAAGGCCGGCATGTGATCACCAAAGGGCGTTTCATTTGATGACTTGGCCTTTGATTTTTCTTCGGTTTTTTCTTTCTTGCCCGTGCGGCGCGCAGCCTTGGCGGGCCGTGCCTCCTGTACATCCGGCGCCGAAATTATTTCTTCGGAAATCGGCTTTTTTTCTGCCTTAACCGGCTCGACGGAGGCGGATTGCGGAGCTGAGCGTTCGCGGGGCATGTGATCACGCTGCGGCCTACCCCTGGTTTTGCCTGATTCGCGTCGAGGTTGCCGTGAGCCATCGCGCGGCGCATCGCTGAGTGCCGAATAATCGACATCAAGCTCAAGATTGGCCGGCTCTTTCTTGATGAGCTTGACGACCTTGTCGTAATTTTTCTCGTCGTGCGGCGACAGCAGCAGGTAGGTTTCGCCTGTCCGGCCGGCGCGGCCGGTACGGCCGATCCGGTGGACATAATCGTCGGCGTGTATTGGGGCATCAAAGTTGAAGACATGCCCCACCGCGGGAATATCCAGGCCGCGGGCGGCGACATCCGAAGCCACCAGCAGGGTCAGTTCGCCCTTGCGGAAGGCGTCGAGCGTCTTCATACGCAGCGACTGGTCCAGGTCGCCATGGATCGGCGCCGCGTTAAAACCGTGAACGCTCAGGGACTTGGCGACGATATCGACATCGGTCTTGCGGTTGCAGAATACGATCCCGTTCTGGATATCCAGTGTCTTGAGCAGGGCGCGCAGGGCGATCCGCTTGGCTTTTACATCCTTATGCGGCACGCGCAGGACGTACTGGGTGATGTTTTCGTTGGTCGTGGCCGGGCGGGACACCTCTATGCGGACCGGATTTTTCAGGAAGGCTTCGGTCAGGCGGGTAATTTCCGGCGGCATGGTAGCCGAGAAGAACAGGGTCTGGCGCGTCGGCGGCGTCAGCTTGAAAATACGCTCGATGTCGGGAATGAAGCCCATGTCGAGCATCCGGTCGGCTTCATCGACCACCATCATGGTGACGCCATTGAGCATAACCTTGGAGCGTTCGAACAGATCGAGCAGGCGGCCCGGCGTGGCGATCAGCACATCAACGCCTTTGTCGAGCTTGGCCACCTGGTCGGCCATGGAGACGCCGCCGATCAGAAGCGCCCAGTTGAGTTTGTGGTACTTGGCGTATTTCTCGAAGGCTTCGGCGACCTGGTCTGCCAGCTCGCGGGTCGGTTCCAGCACAATGGCGCGCGGCATACGGGCACGGGAGCGGCCAGCGGCCAGCTTTTCGATCATCGGCAGGGTAAAGGCGGCGGTCTTGCCGGTGCCGGTCTGGGCGATTCCAAGGACATCGAGGCCGGTCATGGCCACCGGAATAGCCTGTCCCTGGATAGGGGTAGGGGTATCGTAGCCGGTTTCGGCAACAGCCTTGAGGACCTGTTCGCTCAGGCCCAGATCGGAAAATTTCGTCATGACACTCTTTGAATGGAATGCATTTCCATCCGGGCAAGCGATCTTACGGGGCTGGGAATGCGGCGCGCCGATCTTGGCGCAAAGGATGGGCGGCCGGTGGCTGCGAAACCGGAGCAAGGCTCAGGCCCAGACACGCGCGAACCGGATATTTCGGCTCGCGCGTGTCTGATACCAGAATTTACAGTAATTAACAGGCTTTTTTAAACATCCAGGTCGTCGGCGACGAACTCGGCGTGATCCTGGATGTAACGGAAGCGCAGTTCCGGCTTGCGCCCCATCAGGGTCTCGACCAGATCTTCGACATCTTCCTCATCATGGGGCAGGGTAACGCGGGCCAGCGTCCGCGTCTTGGGGTCCATGGTGGTTTCCTTGAGCTGGGCCGGCATCATTTCACCCAGACCCTTGAAGCGGCCGATTTCCGGTTTCTTACCCTTGAAATGCTTTGCCAGGATTTCGGCACGATGGGCGTCGTCCTTGGCGTAATGCGTCTCCTTGCCATGGCTGATGCGATACAGCGGCGGCATGGCCAGGAAGAGATTGCCGTTACGGATCATGTTGGGCATGGTCCGGTAGAAATAGGTGATCAGCAGGCTGGCGATGTGAGCGCCGTCAACATCGGCATCGGTCATGATGATGACCCGCTCATAACGCAGATCCTCTTCCTTGAAACGGGCGCCAGGCTGAACACCGAGCGCCAGGCCGAGATCCGATAGTTCCACATTGGCGCGGGCTTTTTCGCCAGTTGCCGACGCCACGTTCAGGATCTTGCCGCGCAGGGGCAGGATGGCCTGGGTATTGCGGTTGCGGCCCTGCTTGGCCGAGCCACCAGCCGAATCACCTTCGACAATAAAGAGTTCAGTGCCCACGGCATCCTGACGCGCACAGTCGGCCAGCTTGCCCGGCAGGCGCAGCTTGCGCGTGGCGGAGGCCCGCGCCACTTCCTTGTCCTTGCGTCGCTTCAGACGCTCCTCGGCGCGCTCAACGATAAATTGCAGGATGCGGTCGGCCTGCTTGGGGGATGAGGTGAGCCAGTGATCGAACGGATCAGCCAGGGCCTTCTCCACCAGGCGCTGGGCATCGCTGGACGACAGGCGGTCCTTGGTCTGGCCCTGGAACTCCGGATTGCGGATAAAGACCGAAATGACGATGCCTGCCTGAGCCGCGACGTCTTCGGCCGTAATCAGGCCACCACGCTTGTCGCCGGTCATTTCGGCGTAAGCCTTCAGCGACCGGGTAAGGGCGGCACGCAGGCCCGCTTCGTGCGTACCGCCATCGGGCGTCGGGATAGTGTTACAATAGCTCTGGCAGAAGCCATCATGCTCGCCGAAACCGGCGCCGGACCACACCACGGCCCACTCGACCGCGCCGGCCTCGCCTTTGCGCTCGACGCGCCCAGAGAAAATATCCCCCAGGGTTTCGGTATCCTTGACACGTTCGGCGAGATAATCCGCCAGGCCGTTCGGGAAGTAAAACTTGTCCTCGGCCGGGGTCTGGTCGTGGATCAGTTCGGGTGCGCATTTCCAGAAAATCTGCACGCCGCGGAAGAGGTACGCCTTGGCCTTGGCCATGCGGTACACGCGCGCCGGCTTGAAGCGGGCCTCAGGGCCGAAGATTTCAGGATCAGGCAGGAACCGCTCCAGCGTGCCCTTCTTCTTTGATGGGCCGACCTGGATGACATCGGTCAGCTTATGGCCCTTGGAGAAGTTCTGCTGCCACTCGTAGCCATCGCGCCAGACAGTCACTTCCAGTTTTTCTGACAGGGCATTGACCACCGAAATGCCGACGCCATGCAGGCCGCCGGAGGTTTCATACGCCTTGCCGGAGAACTTGCCGCCGGAATGCAGCATGGTCAGGACGACTTCGAGCGCCGATTTGCCGGGATATTTCGGGTGCGGATCAACCGGAATGCCCCGACCGTCGTCACGGACGCTTAAGTACCCGTCCTTGTCCAGTTCCACCCAGATCGCCTTGGCGTGACCGGCGACTGCCTCGTCCATGGCGTTATCAAGCACCTCGGCAAAGAGGTGGTGAAGCGCTTTTTCATCCGTGCCGCCGATATACATGCCAGGGCGCTTGCGGACAGGCTCCAGACCTTCTAGCACCTCGATGCTTGAGGCGCCGTAGCCGGGATCTACCGTGACCGGCGCGTGCGGTTTGGCGGGCGCAGGCGTGGTTCGGGCAGCGGGCGCGGGGGCTTCCGGTGAAGGCGAGGCGGGCTTTTCAGGCTCATCCCCAAAAAGCGAGGATTGCGGGATATTGGACGTCATAACTCTAACATGGGGTGATTCGGTCCTCATTCATAAAGAGGCAATAAGCAACCCACAATAAAAAAGGCCGCGAACCCGGAGGTTCGCGGCCAGCTATTTCTTTGCCCTTGGTCAGGCTTAGAATTTTAGAACGACGCCTTGATGGTGGCGGCGAAGGTCGAAGGCTGCTTCGACGCGTCGGCCCAGCGCAGGTCAAGACCCAGGGTGTCGTTGATGGCGTAGGTGACACCGATATTCTTGGTGGTGTAGCCATACAACTCGTAATTGCCCAGAGCGCCCGAAACCGACCACTTGTCGGTCAGCGGGTACGAGGCGTTGACTTCGTAATATGGATCTTCCAGCCCGTCGGTGTCGAGGTACATGGCGGCGCCGATCGTACCCTTGCCCATCGGATGGTTGACAGCGGCCTTAAGCTCGCTGATCACGTCACCGCCGGAGGACGGGTAGGTGTAGGCAATTACGCCGAAGTCGAAGTTGAAATTGCCGGCCGAAGGGGTCAGGCCCATATACAGGTCGAGTTCGGTATCGGCATTGCCGTCGCCGTAAGGGAAGTCAACGTTGGAGGCCCAGGCGCCGGCATAGAAGATGCCCTTCGAGTAGTCGATGCCGCCTTGCAGGGCCGCATTGTTGTCGGTTTGGGTGACGCCGCGCCAGACATAGTTGCTGGTCACAGCGATATTATAGCTCAGGTGACCGGCATCGTCTTGAGCCATTGCAGCCCCGCCGGCGAAAAGTGCGCTGATGGCAACAGCGGCGACAAGAGTCTTTTTCATGATCATATCCCAGTTCAGTGGTTGGCGCCGGTTCGTAATGGCCGGCTCAGGAGGATTTGGTGTGTGACGGTAAAACCGAAGTTAATGTAGCAAGTTTTTAGGGCGAGCAAAGTCCCCCAATGTCATTTAGCAACGCTTTGATGTATATTTACCACGTTTGTTTCAATGGCTTAATGCATCCTGGTCGTACTTGAAACCACGCCTGATGACATTGATTTTCAGCCAGTTTTATTTGCTGCGGCGGCGATCGTCATAATTATGAAATCAAAAAGTCAAATAAATCATATAGTAGCAAAGGCAACCGTATCGCGGTGCAAAAGGTGAGGGCCGCATCCTGAAACGCGGCCCTCTGTTACCAGCTTAGAAAGCAGCCTTAAGCGTGACGGCGAGACGGGCCGCCGACGGCTTGATCACTTCCGGAATGTTGGTGTCGGACGCGCGAACATCGACCGAGAAGACCGGGGTGATGGCGTAGGTCAGGCCAAGGTTTTCGGTCGTGTACTTGAAACCACCGGTCTTTTGTTCGCCAACGGCGCCCGAAACGCTGAGCTTGCTGGTCAGCGGATACGAACCGTTGATTTCATAATACTCGGTGTCGTCGACATCGGTGTTATAGAAATAAGCGGCGCCGATGGTGCCCTTGTAGAACGGGTGGCTGACGGCGGCCTTCAGTTCGGTCGAATCAAGGGTATCGTCATTGTAGTTGTAATAGATGGCGCCCAGATCGAAGGTGAAATCCTTGTAGACCGGCTTGATGCCGGCATAGAGATCGAGTTCGTAATCGGCGAAATCGACATTCGACGCCCAGGCACCGGCGTAGAACAGGCCGTGCGAATAATCGATACCGCCCTGGATCGCCGGATCGCCTGCCGTCTGGCTGACGCCGCGGAAAACGTAATCGCTGGTGGCGGCAACGTTATAGCTGAGAGTGCCGCCAGCGAATTCAGTGGCGGAAGCCGAGCCGGCGATGACGGCAGCGGCGATGGCCGTAGCGGCCAGGAGCATGTTTTTCATTATTGTGTCCTCAGATTGAGTTTGTGTGCCAAACCCCATCCGAAGCGTTTCCCGCGCCAGTTTATATTGGAATATTGCGGCGCGGAATCAGATTACATTTTTATGACAGCCACTCCAACACCTGTGATTACAAAACACATGTCTGTGGCATATTTGCATTAAATGCGGCCGAAAAGCGGCGGAAAGATTAATAATAACAAAGCTGTGGGTAAAAAACGGAGCGCTCCGTGAAGGGGCGCTCCGTCTCATTTGTGCAACTGATTAAAGATAGTAGCTTAGTGATCCATGACTTCGTCGTGAAGCGAGGCATCAAGGCCGGCTTCTTCCTGGTCGGCCGTCACGCGGAGACCCGTCGTGAACTTGCAGATGATCAGGATAACGAGAGTGCCAATGGCGGACCAGCCGATGGTGACGCCCAGGCCGATCAACTGCTTCACGACCGTGGCGCCTTCAGCGAGGGAGTTTACCGTGGTGTCGGCAAACAGGCCCGTCAGGATGGCACCCAGGAAACCGCCGGCACCATGGATGCCGAAAGCGTCGAGGGAGTCGTCATAGCCGAGCAGCTTCTTCATCCATGTGGCCGAGACGTAGCAGACCGGACCGGCGACCGCACCGATGATCATGGCGCCCGTCGGGTTGACGAAACCGCAGGCCGGGGTGATGGCGACCAGGCCGGCAACCAGGCCGGACAGGATGCCGATCAGCGACGGCTTGCCGCGGAAGATCCATTCGACGACCTTCCAGGTCAGGCCGGCGGCGCAGGTGGCCAGCAGGGTGTTGAGCAGGGCCACCGAAGCAACCGAATCGCCCGCCCATTCCGAACCGGCATTGAAGCCAATCCAGCCGACGAACAGCAGCGAGGCGCCGATCAGGACGAAGATCGGATTGTTGGCAGGCATCGATTCCGTGCCGTAGCCCTTGCGGCGGCCGAGGAAGAGGGCCGCGACGAGGCCAGCGACACCGGCGTTGACGTGAACGACCGCGCCACCGGCGAAGTCCTTGACGCCCAGGGTGCCGAGGAAACCACCGCCCCAGACCATGTGACAGATAGGGGCATAGACCAGGATCGACCACAGGGCCATGAACAGGATCAGGCCAGAGAACTTGACGCGCTCAGCAAACGCGCCCGTGATCAGGGCGGGCGTGATGATGGCGAAGGTCATCTGGTAGGAAATCCAGGTATATTCCGGCACCGCCGCCGTGGCCATGTAGGCCGTATTCGGCGTGACATGGTTGAGCATGGCCGTATCGAAGCCGCCGAAATACTTGTTAAGCAGTTCGCCGCTGAAACCAAACAGATCAGTGGCCGTGCCGAACGACATGCTGTAGCCGACAACATACCACAGGACCGCGACAACGGCCGTGACACTGACCGACTGGGTGACGGTGGCGATGACGTTCTTGCGGCGAACCATGCCGCCGTAGAACAAGGCAAGGCCGGGAAGGGTCATCATCAGCACCATGGCGGTGGAGAAGATGAGGTAGGTGGTGTCCGCCTTGTCGATGGCGAGTTCTTTTTGTGACGCCAGCAGGGGCGGCGCCGGAGCGGCTTCAGAGGCCGCTTCCGAAGCAGCGGTTGATTCCGCAGCGGAGGCCGCTTCGGAGGTTACGGCTTCAGCAGAGGCCGCAGCCGACTCCTGAGCCAGAGCGAAACTGGCGACGGGTGCCGCCAGCAGAAGAGTCGCCGCCGCGGCGATGACTTTCGAGAGTTTGATCCACGTTTTCAAAGTATCCCCCTTGGATAGCGGATATTGCACCTGCTCACAGTGCCGTGACTGCAAACTATCGCAAGTGCTTTATGGAGCGGATCGGGGGAGAAGGGGGCGCATGTGCCGCCTTGCGTCATTTATGTGTCGAAATGCAGCTAAATAGCGTGAAAACAAAGAGTTTTTATCCGGTTTCATTTGCAATTATAATGATATCATATGAAACTATAAAATGTAGTACAATACAATCCGATCTCGGCCTTGCCGTTTCAATTGTGCGGCGCAAAGGAAACAGGCCGCCCCATTACGGGACGGCCTGTTGTGAAATTCATGTCCTGAGACAGGAAATTCAGATTAGCACTTGTAATACATCTCGAATTCGATCGGGTGCGGACGCAGTTCGAGGTTCATTACTTCTTCCATCTTCAGTTCGATGTAGGAGTCGATGAAATCGTCGTCCATCACGCCGCCCTTCTTGAGGAAGGCGCGATCCTTGTCGAGGTTTTCCAGGGCTTCACGCAGGCTGCCGCAGACTTCCGGGATGTTCTTTTGCTCTTGGGGCGGCAGATCATACAGGTTCTTGTCAGCCGGTGCGCCGGGATCGAGGCGGTTTTCGATACCGTCAAGACCGGCCATCAGCAGGGCGGTGAAGGTCAGGTAGGGGTTGCCCATCGGATCCGGGAAGCGGGCTTCCAGGCGCTTGCCCTTCGGCGACGACACCCACGGAATACGGATCGAGGCGGAACGGTTGCGGGCCGAATAGGCCAGCTTGACCGGGGCTTCATAACCCGGAACAAGGCGCTTGTAGCTGTTGGTCGTCGAGTTCGAGAAGGCGTTGATCGCCTTGGCGTGCTTGATGATGCCGCCGATGTACCACAGGCAGAGGTCCGACAGGCCGGCATATTTGTCACCGGCGAAGAGCGGCTTGCCGTCCTTCCAGATCGACTGGTGAACGTGCATACCCGAACCGTTATCGCCGAACATCGGCTTGGCCATGAAGGTCACCGACTTGCCGTAGGCATGGGCGACGTTCTGGACGACGTACTTGTAGAGCTGGGTGCGGTCGGCCATGGTCAGCATGTCCGAGAACTTCAGGCCAAGCTCGTGCTGAGCCGGCGCCACTTCGTGGTGGTGCTTTTCCGGTTCCATGCCCAGTTCGCCCATGATCGACAGCATTTCGCCGCGGATGTCCTGCGCCGAATCGACCGGGTTGACGGGGAAGTAGCCGCCCTTGGGCCCAGGGCGATGGCCCATATTACCTTCCGGATAGACCTTGGCCGAGTTGTGCGGCAGTTCGGTCGAGTCGAAGGCGTAGCCGGTGTTGTCCGGCGTGATCGACCAGCGGACGTCGTCGAACATGAAGAATTCGGCTTCCGGGCCAAAATAGACCGTGTCACCGACGCCGGCCGACTGCGTATAGGCCAGGGCCTTCTTGGCGATCGAGCGCGGGTCACGGTTGTAAGGCTCGTTGGTGTCCGGATTTACAACGTCGCAGAACATGAAGAGGGTGGTCTGCTGATAGAACGGGTCGATATAGGCCGTGTTCAGGTCGGGGCGCAGCTTCATGTCGGATTCGTTGATCGCTTTCCAGCCGGCGATCGAGGAACCATCGAACATGGTGCCGTCATCGAGGAAATCTTCGTCGACGAGGTCGATGTCGAAGGTTACGTGTTGCATTTTGCCGCGCACATCGGTGAAACGCACGTCGACATACTTGACGTCCTTTTCCTTGATGAGCTTGAGAATGTCTGCAGATGTCATATTTGACGCCCCATTAAGCCTGTAATTTAAAGTGTGGGAGAGGCGAAACGCCGACGGTGGTTAAACCGCCTGCGGCCCGGACTCTCCGGTTCTGATGCGGACGACGTCGAGGACATCGCTCACAAAAATCTTGCCGTCACCAATCTTGCCCGTGCGGGCCGCCGTCTGGATGGCTTCCAGGGCAGCGGGCGCGAGGTCGTCGGCAACAACCAGTTCGATCTTGATCTTCGGCAGAAAATCAACAACGTATTCGGCCCCGCGGTAAAGTTCCGAGTGGCCTTTCTGGCGGCCATATCCCTTGGCCTCCAGCACGGTCATGCCTTGTACGCCGATTTCCTGAAGGGCTTCCTTCACTTCGTCGAGCTTAAAGGGTTTGATGACGGCTTCTATCTTTTTCATGAGCTATCCATAAAACTGTAGACCGTTCAGCCCCGTAACTTGTTTGCATTGCGCAAGAATGCAAGCTCATTTCCGGCGAGCGATCTCACATGGCTGTAAAACTTGCTTACGATGCGTGAACGGCGGGTGCCGCAGCCTTTAGCGGCTGACGGCGGGGAATTCAAAAGGAAAATGCGTTTTAGCGCGATTTGCGCGCTTATAAAGAGAAAATTTACCCGACTCGGCAGGCCGTCCCCTAAATCGGCGAAAATACGTTTCCATTGCAATTATTTTGGCGCATTGCAGATGCAAAAATCGCTGTTCGGCCGTCTGAATTGACGCGGCGCAGCATTACAGGCTTCGTGATTCAGTTTCATGACACTTGACTGGGGCTGCGCTTTGGGTCAGACAGCGCCCCCTCGGACCTGCGTCCTCTGGCGTCCGGGAATGAATGGCACATGCGGATGTGGCGGAACTGGTAGACGCACTGGGTTTAGGTTCCAGCGCTGCAAGGCGTGGAGGTTCGAGTCCTCTCATCCGCACCAGCCATTTCTGAAATTTGTTGAAATTGAAACAGGGGTGGCGCAACGCCCGTGCCTCGGCTAGTGTCGGCGCCTGATACCGTTCAGGGGCCGTGCATGAAGTCGAAATTCGCGTTGTTCATCCTTTTTGCCATGATCGCCGGCGTAGGCGCCGGCTGGGCCAGCCACGAATATCTGGCCGCCGAAAACCTGGCGACCGCGACCATGATATTCGGGCTGCTGACCAAGATTTTCATCACCCTGATCAAGATGATCATCGCGCCCCTGGTCTTGTTCACCCTTATCGCCGGCATCGGTCATATGGAGGACGCGGCGTCCGTCGGGCGTGTGGGGATAAAGGCGCTCGCCTGGTTTCTGCTGATGTCGATCGTGTCTCTGGTTAACGGTATTCTGATGGTCGAGTGGCTGAAGCCCGGCGTCGGCATGAGCCTCCAGGTCGCCGGTGAAGCGATCAAGGTGCCATCGACCGAAGGCTTCACCATAGAGAAGTTTATCGAGCACCTGATCCCGTCCTCGATCATCAAGGCGATGGCCGATAATGAAATCCTGCAAATCGTCATCTTCGCGGTGTTCGTCGGCACGGCCATATCCATGCTGGAAAAGAAGTCGCCGCGCGTCATGGAACTGGCGGAAGAAGCCTCGGCCATCATGCTGAAGGTGACCGAGATCGTCATGAAATTCGCCCCCTTCGCCATTTTTGGCGCTTTGGCCAAGACGGTCAGTGAGCAGGGGTTACCGATCCTCGTTACCTACGCCAAGTTCATGGCGGGATTTTACGGCGCCATGGGCGTTCTGTGGGCGTTGCTGATCGTGATTGGCTTCCTGTTCCTCGGTGGCCGGATGCTGCGGGTCTTGGGCGTTATCCGCGAACCGACCCTTCTGGCTTTTTCGACCGCCAGCTCCGAGGCCGCTTATCCCAAATTGCTGGCCGGCCTCCCCACAGTCGGGATTTCACGCAAGATCGTATCGTTCGTCCTGCCGCTTGGCTATTCGTTCAATCTCGACGGTTCGATGATCTACTGCACTTTCGCTACCCTGTTCATCGCCCAGGCCTATGGCGTGCATTTCACCACGGCGCAGATCATCATGATGCTGTTCCTGCTGCTCATCACCTCTAAAGGCATTGCCGGTGTGCCGCGCGCCTCGCTGGTGGTCATCATGGCGACCCTGGCCTATTTCGGCCTGCCGGCAGAATGGATTGCGCTGGTGCTGGGCGTCGATCACCTGCTCGATATGGGGCGTTCGGCCACCAATGTGCTGGGCAACAGCGTCGCCTCTGCCGTCATTGCCAAGTGGGAAAAGCAGCTTGATGTCGAAGAGCCGTTAAAGCTTTAAGTGCTCTTGTCGAAGTGGGGTTCCGGCGGTGGCGCGGCCGTGAAATGATAAAGCGGCTTGTTCAGATTTCTGGGCGCCAGGCTGTCGCGGTCCACCCACTGAGTCGCCTGCATCTGCCATTTACCAGCGGTGTCCTTTCCGATATCCGCCTTAAAATAATAGGCAAAGCTGTCATAGGGATTTGAACCGTTAGGCCCTTCATTGTGCCAGCAGGTGGCGGTAAAATGCGTCGCGTCCTGCCAGACCATGCCGGTGCAGTGGGCGGGAAATATCACCACATCGCGGATATGTGGCCAGTCGGCGAGGGTGAGCGAACCTTGTGTCAGGTCAGCGCGGTCGAACCCTGAGGCCAGCACGCGTCCGTCCGGCGAGGCGGAAGCTTCCTCGCGGACGACATATTTGTCGCTGTTGGGCAGGACCAGATAGGTGTTTTCCGAGTTGGCGAAATGGCAGGTAACGCCGGCCACCGGGTATAGCTCTCCATCCTTGCCGCGCAGCTTCATCACCCCGGTCAGGAAGTAGCGCTGGCAGCCCTTTGGATCATTCGTATAGGTGGTGACGGCTTCGCCCTTGTGAAAGATCGTCAGTTCGCGGTCGTTGCGCAGGGCCAGGCCGGGATTGGCGTCTATCAGCGCCGTCTCCACAGCCATGGTGCGCTTTTCCTGTTCTGATCCCTCGAAGGTGGGGTCGATGCCTTCGGCACGTTGTGGCGGGGGCACGGGTTCGCAGGCGCCGAGGGTGACTGCTATGATCAAGACAGATGAAGCAATTTTGTGCACAGATATGTCTCCACTTACGAAGCCGAAATCTGCGCACATAAAAACTCAAAAAGCGGTATGTAAAAAGAGAACTAAGCTTCCCGATATTTAGTAACTTCGCAACGTCGTTAGAATTTGATCGGCATATTGGTAAATGTCGTCCAATTCAGCGATTTCATATTTGACTTCATTTTTTTCGCCGTCAAACAAACTAATCTGCTTTTTCTTGCTATTGAAATGAAGTCGAACAATCGGCTTTCGATTGTTGTCATCGAGAAGAATGGCAAAATAAGACTTGGCATCACGACTAAAGATGCGCTTTCCATCAACGACACTACGGGAAATAGCTTTGACAATGTGGTAACCTTCCATTTCTTCTTCAGTTGTCACAATGCCGTCGTTCTCGATTTCAGCGGTTGGTGCTACTGAAGAGTAGTTTATGGTGGAAGGTATATGCACGGTGTTACCGGATAAGGCTGTTTTTAGACGATCATTTATCTGGTCATTCAAAAATTGAGCCATCGCTTTCTTTGTGAGAATTGAAAATTGGTCTCTAATTTTCTGTGTGTTGATTCCATCGTAAACCCTCTGAGTGAAAAATTTCACAAGGTCTTCGTCAGGATTCGAGAATTGATTGGCTATAATTTTTTTTATTTGTCCGATATATTTCAGTTCTCCCGCGGCATTTACTATTGAATCTATATCAAACGCATCTTTCGTCAACTTCGATAACTCGGATATAATGTTGTCATCTATTTCCAAGAGATCTAATTCCAGAAAGGGCTTTTCATCCATCTTGTTCTTGTTATCAAGATCGGTAAAAAATTTGTACCTTTGACCGTTTGTCAAAATTCCTATGCGGGCATTGGTGACGTGGAAATAGCGAAAGAGCTGGGACGCGTGATTTAGGTTTAGAGCTTCACCTATTTTCTTGCATTCAAAAAGCATTTGAACGTTGCCGTCCTTCATGACGGCGTAATCAATTTTCTCGCCCTTTTTTGTGCCGATGTCACAGATGAATTCAGGAACGACCTCCGAAGGGTCGAAAACATCATAGCCCAGGACCGTATTAATAAAAGGCAAGACAAAGGCCGTTTTAGTAGCTTCTTCAGTTTTTATAACCAGCATTTGCTGTCTGATTTTGGCAGACAGATTGTTCAGCTTGTCGGAAAATTCCATTTTGACCCTCCCGTAATTTTGGTGAGCTTATCACAACACAAATGCAATTAAAGGGGGAGTGAGTTCGCCAATAGCGTTTATGAAGCACCTGGATTTGCCTTTAGCCATAATAGTTGTTGTAGTTTGAGCTTTGTGGCGCTGAAATTTCTATTCTGGCTGCCTTTTCCCCCGACATAAACGTTGACCTCGCCCGCAATCATGCCATAAGGGCACATCTTTTGGCGCCCGTGCCTTCGCAGGGGCGCTTTGTCGCTATTATTAACCGCCCGTGCGGGCCTGACGCGAGGTCAGGGGCCAAACCGGCATAAGGTAACTGATCGATGCAAGTCGTTGAAAAACTGAATGAAGGCCTGAGCCGCGTCCTCGAAGTCACCATCGCCAGGGGCGATCTGACACAAAAGCTGGACGCTAAGATCGCGGAAATCACCCCCAAGATGAACATCAAGGGCTTCCGTCCGGGCAAGGTGCCGCAGGCCCACGTCCGCAAGATGTACGGCAAGGAACTGATGGGCGAAATCATTCAGGAAACCCTGAACGCCACGACCGAGCAGGCGATGAAGGATGCCAATATCCGCCCCGCCAGCCAGCCCGAACTGAAGCCGATCGGCGACATCGAAGGCGTCATCGACGGCAAGTCAGACCTGGCCTATGAAATTGCCGTCGAAATGATGCCGATTTTCACGCCGATCGAACCGGCCTCAATCGAACTGACCCGCCCGGTCTATGAGCCGACCGACGCTGATATCGATGAGGCCCTGAAGACCGTTGTCGCCGGCTCGAAGCAGTACGAAGCCAAGACCGGCAAGTCGGTCAAGGCGGCTGACGGCGACAAGCTGATCATCGATTTCGTCGGCAAGCTGGGTGATGAAGTCTTTGAAGGCGGTTCGGCCGAAGGCGCAGAACTGATCATCGGTTCGGGCCAGTTCATTCCGGGCTTTGAAGAACAACTGATCGGCACCAGGAAGGGCGAGACCAAGACGCTCAACGTCACTTTCCCTGAAAACTATGGCGCGAAGAACCTGGCTGGCAAGGCCGCGACCTTCGAGACCACCGTTCAGGACATCCTGGCGCCGAAAGAAGGCGAAGCCGATGACGAACTGGCCAAGAGTCTCGGTCTGGAAAGCCTGCAAGCCCTGAAGGACATTCTGAAGACGCAACTGCAACAGCAGTACGGCCAGGCGTCGCGCTTCAAGATGAAACGCGCCCTGCTGGACGTGCTTGACGAAAAGCATAGCTTCGAACTGCCGAAGCGTATGCTGGAAGCCGAATTCAACGGCATCTGGCAACAGGTCGAGCAGGACAAGGCCAATGGCCAACTCGCCGAGGAAGATGCCGGCAAGTCCGAGCAGGAGTTGAAGGACGAGTACATGAAGATCGCCGAGCGCCGCGTGCGCCTAGGTCTCGTGCTCGCCGAAATCGGCACCCGCCAGAACGTCCAGGTCACCGACCAGGAAGTCAACCAGGCGATCATGCAGGAAGCCCGCAACTATCCGGGCCAGGAGCGCCAGGTATTCGAGTTCTACACCAAGAACCCCGGTGCGGCCGCCCAGATCCGCGCACCGATCTACGAAGAAAAGGTCTGCGACCTGATCTTCTCGCTGGCCAAGGTCACCGACACCCCAATCAGCAAGGAAGACCTGCTGAAGGAAGAGGAAGAAGCCTAAGCTTTTTCTTTGAAAGTGAATTGAAAGAGGCTCCGCAAGGGGCCTCTTTTTTTGTGCTTTGCCTCTGGTCAGGCGCGAAATCTGTGAGATAAAGATACCGCGCCGGACTCAGCCGGCTTTAGGGGGGAACTTCCATGCGTAAGACACTTATCGCGCTCGTAAGCGGCGCCATGCTCGTTGCCATGCCGGCCATCTGCCAGGCCCAGACAGCCGAACCGGCGCCATCCGCGGAAAAAGTCGCTCTGGTGAAGCGGTATTTCAACGCTATTCATTTCGAACAGATGATGACGGGAATCGTCAACCAGATAACGCCGGCCATGATGGCCCAGGTCCGCAAGTCGCATCCGGAACTGACCGATACGGAATTCAAAGCGGCGACCGACGCCATTACGGAAAGCACAGGCGATTTCATTAAGAAGATGACCGACGCCTCGATACCGGTTTATGCTGATATCTTCACGATCGAGGAGCTCACAAAGATGGATGAGTTCTATGAAACACCTGTTGGGCAATCGATCATGGCCAAGGTGCCGGAAGCGTCGCAAAAACTCATGCCGACCGTCATGGCCCTGATGCCCGACTTCCAGGCTGATGTGCAAAAGCGCCTGTGTGCCAAAATCGACTGCTCGGCGAAAAAGACCGATAAACCGGCCTGATATAATCCGCTTTGAATTTTGATGCCCGGCTGAGGCATGCTGTCTTTCCGAAACAGGAGGAGAGCATGTCGACAGCCAAGCAAGCCACAAACAAGCCCGGCGCCGATAAGCGCGCGGCGCCAACGGATACGGCCCATCGCTCCCAACGCGATGATCCGGCCGAAGACGATAACATCCAGGAGGGGCGACTGCCTAAATCGCAGTCCGGGCGCCCGCACAGGCAGGGGCAGGGCGTGGACGAGACGGGCAGGGATAGCAAGGCGCCGCACAGCCAGCCTTGAGCCGCTAATCGCCACTTGAAATCCTGTGGGTAAATTGCCAAGTTGGGTCCTGGCTGGGACGCATCCACTTACGGTTAAGAACTTTAGCCCTATATCTGCGGTCAGCTTCGATATTTATTCCAGATAAGGATTCGTGATGCGCGACCCCGTAGACCACCTGACCATGAACCTTGTGCCCATGGTCGTCGAGCAATCCAGCCGGGGAGAGCGTTCCTACGACATCTTCTCGCGTATGCTGAAAGAACGCATCATCTTCCTGACCGGTCCGTTTGAAGACGGCATGGCCAGCCTGATCTGCGCCCAGCTCCTGTTCCTTGAGTCGGAAAACCCGAAGAAGGAAATCTCGATGTACATCAATTCGCCCGGCGGTCAGGTGACCTCCGCCCTGGCGATCTATGACACGATGCAATACATCAAGTCGCCGGTTTCAACCGTGTGCATGGGCATGGCCGCTTCGGCCGGTTCGCTGATCCTGCAGGCCGGTGAGGCCGGTCAGCGTATTTCGCTGCCGAACTCGAAGATCATGGTTCACCAGCCTTCGGGCGGCGCGCGCGGTATGGCTTCGGATATCGAGATCCAGGCCGAGGACATGCGCAAGACCAAGAAGCTGCTCAATGAAATCTACGTCAAGCATACGGGTCAATCCTACGACACCATCGAAAAGACCCTCGACCGCGACCGTTACATGACGGCCGAGGAAGCCAAGGAATTCGGCCTGATCGACCATGTGTATGAAAAGCGTGCCGATGCCGAAAAGGAAGCGTCGTAAGTCTTACGGCTTTTGAAATGCAAGCGGGCGTCCGGAGCGATCCGGGCGCCCGCTTTCGTTCAGGGTTTTTGTTTGAAAACGCGATAGTGCCCCTGATGCGCCGCCGCCAGCATTTCGGTATCGCCCGCGGTATCGCCATAGGCGGCCTCCAGATCGAGCGCCTCGCCAAAGGCTTCGCGCAGGCGCGACATCTTTTCCTCACCCCGACAGTTCAGCCCGGTCAATTCAGGCAGCAATGTCCCGCGTTCGGAGAATTTCAACCGTGTGCCGATAACCCGGTCAGCACCGATCAGCCGCCCGAAGGGACCGACCAGCAGCTCCGGCGAGGCGGTGACGATAACGCGCAGGCGATCCGGTTGGTCATGCTCTTGCCAGGCGGCCAGGGCATCGGGCCGAAACAGGCTCTTGCCGGTTTTGGTGACGAATGCCTTGACCAGAATTTCAAGCTCTCTTTGAGATATATCACCCAACAGGCTGTATAATAAGCGTGCTTTCAGGGCGCCGCGATCCTTCGTCTTCACGTAGTCGATCAGCATATTCGGCCTGAAGGCAAGGGCACTTGCTATTTGCAAGTTGCCTTTGGTGGCTTGCAGGAAGGCGATAAAACTGTCCTTGCAAGTCAGGGTGCCGTCAAAATCGAAGGCGATTATTTTTTTCACATCGGGCGTGGCCTTTGCGCCGCGCTTTGCGGAACCTGCGGTTTTTCCTGCGATTTTTTTCAACATGAACGGTAAAAACTTTCAAAGACAGCCCGCACGGCTTTCAATATCTATCTCTTATCCCATATAAAGATAGTTAAGCGAGACGTAGCGGGTGTTGGCCGGTTGAGGCGTGGTCTAAACTGTGCATAAATACGTATCGATACGTTGGATATAAGGGGTATCTGTGCCAAAATCAGCCTTTGTTAAGGGCTACGGCTATAGGATACCCTGTAATTTGGGCCGGCGACTCATGTTATGCGAGTCGTTCAGCGCCGGCCACTTGAGGTGAAGAAGCATATGACCAAAGCCGCGACGGGCGACAGCAAAAGCACTCTTTATTGTTCTTTCTGCGGAAAGAGCCAGCATGAAGTGCGCAAACTTATTGCCGGCCCCACCGTGTTTATCTGCGATGAATGCGTTGAGCTGTGCATGGACATTATCCGCGAAGAGCACAAGATCGCCTTCGTGAAATCGAAGGACGGCGTGCCGACGCCGAAGGAAATCCGCGAAGTCCTCGATGACTATGTCATCGGTCAGAGCCAGGCGAAGAAGGTTCTGTCGGTCGCGGTTCACAACCACTACATGCGCCTCTACCACGCCGAGATGGGCATTGATGTCGAACTGGCCAAGTCGAACATCATGCTGATCGGCCCGACCGGTTCCGGCAAGACCCTGCTGGCCCAGACCCTGGCCCGCATCATCGACGTGCCGTTCACCATGGCCGACGCCACCACCCTGACCGAAGCCGGTTATGTGGGGGAAGACGTCGAAAACATCATCCTGAAGCTGCTTCAGGCGGCTGATTATAACGTCGAGCGCGCCCAGCGCGGTATCGTCTATATCGACGAAGTCGACAAGATTTCGCGCAAGAGCGACAACCCCTCGATCACCCGCGACGTGTCGGGCGAGGGTGTCCAGCAGGCGCTGCTGAAGATCATGGAAGGCACGGTCGCCTCCGTGCCGCCGCAGGGTGGCCGCAAGCATCCGCAGCAGGAATTCCTACAGGTGGATACAACCAACATCCTGTTCATCTGCGGCGGCGCCTTCGCCGGCCTGGAAAAGATCATTTCCGGCCGCGGCAAGGGCACCTCGATCGGTTTCGGCGCTTCGGTGAAAGATCCGGAAGATCGCCGCACCGGCGAAATCCTGCGCAATGTTGAGCCGGATGACCTGATGAAGTTCGGCCTGATTCCTGAATTCATCGGCCGTCTGCCGGTTCTGGCAACATTGGAAGACCTGGACGAGGTGACCCTGGTCAAGATCCTGACCGAGCCGAAGAACGCCCTGATCAAGCAGTATCAGCGCCTGTTCGAGATGGAAAACGTCACGCTGAACTTCACCGAAGAGGCCCTGCTGGGCGTCGCCCGCCGCGCCATCCAGCGCAAGACCGGCGCTCGCGGTCTGCGGTCTATCCTCGAAGGCATCCTTCTGGAGACCATGTACGAACTGCCGACCATGCAGGGGGTCGAAGAAGTGGTCATCAATGGTGAAGTCATCGAAGAGCGTGCTCAACCGCTGCTGATCTACGCTGAAAAGCGCAGCGGTGGGGCCGCTTAAAGCTCACTTTCAATATGCAATCAAAAGCGCGGTTCCTGAAACGGAGCCGCGCTTTTCGTTTATCATTCGCACTATCGGGTGCATGGTCTTGTGCCCGCCTTGAATCTTTCACAATCTATCCCACATTTACTTCAAGGCGCCTGATCGGGGCGGCGAGGGGACTTATCCCCCGCATATTCCCGCAAATGACGCGTTTTATTTTAAGACTCGGTTGAGCATGAGAGCCTGGGGTTTAGACTACGGCATCCGGCGGCATTGAGTCTGTGAAGGAGTACCCATGCTAGATGTATTGACCATCCCTGTGCTGCCATTGCGCGATATCGTGGTGTTCCCGCACATGGTCGTGCCCTTGTTTGTCGGCCGTGAGAAATCCGTGCAGGCGCTGGACGAGGTCATGAAGGGCGACAAGCAGATCCTGCTCGCCACGCAAAAAAATTCCGGTGATGACGATCCCGATGTGGACGCCATCTATGAAATCGGCGTGCTGGCCAATGTGCTGCAATTGCTGAAACTGCCAGACGGCACAGTGAAGGTGCTGGTCGAGGGCAAGACCCGTGCGCGCATCAAGCGCTTCGTCTCGACCGATGCCTATTATGAAGCCGAGGCTTATCCGCTGGAGGCGCAACTGGCCGAAGGGCCGGATGCTGAAGCACTGCAACGCGCCGTGGCCGAGCAGTTCGAAAACTATATCAAGCTCAACAAGAAGATTCCGCCGGAATCGCTCAACGCCATCGCCGAAATCACCGACGCTGATATCCTCGCCGATTCCATAGCCGCTCATCTGGTCGTCAAGATCCAGGACAAGCAGGCCTTGCTGGAGCAGCTTTCGGTCAGCAAGCGACTGGAAAAAATCTATGCGCTGATGGAAGGCGAAATCTCGGTCCTTCAGGTTGAGAAGAAGATCCGCTCGCGCGTCAAGCGCCAGATGGAGAAGACCCAGCGCGAATATTACCTGAATGAGCAGATGAAGGCCATTCAGCGCGAACTCGGCGAACAGGACGAGGGCAAGGACGAACTGGCCGATCTCGAAAAGAAGATCAAGGCCACCAAGCTTTCCAAGGAAGCCCGCACCAAGGCTATGGCCGAGCTGAACAAGCTGCGCCATATGAGCCCGATGTCGGCCGAAAGCACGGTTGTTCGCAACTATCTTGACTGGTTGCTGTCGATCCCTTGGGGCGCCGCCAAGCCGAAGGCCATCGACCTGCAAAAGGCCGAGGATATCCTTGAAGCCGATCACTATGGCCTGGAAAAGGTCAAGGAACGCATCCTTGAACACCTGGCCGTACAGGCGCGCATGGGCACGCTGAAAGGCCCGATCCTGTGTCTCGTTGGCCCTCCGGGCGTTGGCAAGACTTCGCTTGGCAAGTCGATCGCCAAGGCCACGGGCCGTGAATTCGTGCGCATTTCGCTAGGCGGAGTGCGCGATGAATCGGAAATCCGCGGTCACCGCCGGACCTATATCGGTTCCATGCCGGGCAAGATCATTCAGAACATGAAGAAGGTGAAGTCCACCAATGCCTTCTTCCTGCTCGATGAAATCGACAAGATGGGCAATGACTGGCGCGGCGATCCCGCTTCGGCCCTGCTTGAAGTGCTTGATCCGGCGCAGAACTCGACCTTCGCCGATCACTATCTTGAAGTCGATTATGACCTCTCCAAGATCATGTTCGTCACTACGGCCAACAGCCTGAACATGCCGCAGCCGCTGCTCGACCGGATGGAGATCATCCGCATCCCCGGCTATACCGAAGATGAAAAGGTCGAGATCGCCAAACGTCACGTCCTGCCGAACCTGATGAAGGAACATGGCCTGACGGCGGAAGAGTTCGTAGTGCCGGAAGCGGCGATCCGCGACATCATCCGCTACTATACGCGTGAGGCTGGCGTTCGCTCGCTGGAGCGTGAACTGGGTAACCTGGCGCGCAAGACCATCCGTGACCTGGCCAGAAAAACGGAAAATGGTGAGAAGGTCGCATCGATCACCATCGATGACGAACGTCTCGCCAAATATGCCGGCGTCAAGAAGTTCCACTATGGCGCCACGGACGAGGTCGATCAGGTCGGCATCGTCACCGGCCTCGCCTGGACGGAATTCGGCGGTGATATCCTCACCATCGAAGCCATCAAGATGCCGGGCAAGGGCCTGATGAAGGTCACTGGCAATTTGAAAGACGTTATGAAGGAATCCGTTTCGGCGGCCAATTCCTACGTCAAGGCGCTGGCGCCGAAGTTCGGCATCCTGCCGCCGGTCTTCGACAAGACCGATGTCCACGTCCACGTTCCGGAAGGCGCCACACCCAAGGATGGTCCGTCGGCCGGTGTCGCCATGGCGGTGGCCATGGTGTCTGTCCTGACGGGAATCCCGGTGCGCAAGGATCTGGCCATGACGGGGGAAATCACCCTGCGTGGCCGTGTCCTGCCAATCGGTGGCCTGAAGGAAAAACTGCTGGCGGCCCTACGCTCCGGAATCAAGACCGTGCTGATCCCAAAGGAAAACGAGAAGGATCTGATCGATCTGCCGGCCAATGTGAAATCCGGCCTGGAGATCATTCCGGTGTCTCTGGTGGAAGAGGCGCTCAAGCACGCGCTGACCAAGCCACTGACCCCGGTGGAATGGATTGAGCCGGTGATCGCCGCCGCCTCGGTTACACCGGCGGATGATACGGATGCCGCCACGGCGCATTGACGACCACTCACGAGCCTGAAAAGACGCCCTGCCGGCACCTGTCGGCAGGGTTTTCTCTTGATCGGGATAAGCCGATTTGCGCAGGGCAGGGGACGTCGATGCCGAAAGAATCAGTTCCCTTATCCACAAGGCATTTGCGTAAACTTCCGCGAAAAAACAGTACTGCCTGGTTTCATTTCCTCCCACAGGCTGGGGATAGGTCTTCAAAAGGGCGTGAAAACGCTCAAACCCTTTAAAAAACACGGTTTGCACCGCAATAAACGGCATTTATTGCTTTGACGGCCGTACGTTTTTGTAGTCTCTATCGGCTTCACCCGTTAACGACTCACGGTTTGAGCCGGCAGCGTTAGAGGGTAAGCTTAGCAACTGACCCCAAGACGGGTAAGGGAGAGAGATTTATGACGAAAGCTGAACTCGTGGCCGCCATCGCCGATCAGGCCGGTCTGACCAAGGATCAAGCCAAGAAGGCGCTCGACGCTTTCACCGACAGTGTTGTGGCCGCCCTGAAGAAGAATGACGATGTGCGCCTCGTGGGCTTCGGCACCTTCCTCGCCGTCAAGCGAGAAGCCGGCACCGCTCGCAATCCGCGCACCGGCGAAACCGTGCAGCGTCCGGCTTCGGTCACGGCGCGCTTCCGCGTCGGTGAGGGCCTCAAGGGCGCCCTGAACGGCTAAATCCTGCGGTCCCTTGCTGGGCCGTTCGCTCGATATTTGAGAGGCGTTTTCGTATTTGGTGAATTAAATCATCGGATACGGAAACGCCTCTTGACTTATGGGGGCAGGCTTGGCACATCGGGCGCTTCCTGGAAGGGGCGATTAGCTCAGCTGGCAGAGCGGCTCGTTTACACCGAGTAGGTCGGCGGTTCGATCCCGTCATCGCCCACCAGGCTTTCCAGCATCAGGAATGTTACGCCGGACGCCCCGCATGATTTCTATCTGATCTGGTCAGGCAGAGCCAATCAGGGCGTGGCGCTTGTTACAATTCCTTGAAATGGTCATGTGCTAATCCGGCTTTATCGAGTTCCGGCTCGCACGGCTCGTAAAAGTCCAAGTTGCTGGTATTTCTTGTCCGGCGACGACAATCTGGCCAACTGCATCTGTCGTAAAGAGCGAGCACATTTGCGCTTTTCAAGGCATCATCCAAATTGTCCGAGATACCAGAGTTGAATTTAGATCCAGCTTCGACAAAGTTGAAGCAGAATTTCTGTGGACACTCAGGGATACCGTTTTCTGTCATTGTTGGCTGGCCTTAGGTTCTTCGGTTCAAAGTGGCGGCTAACATACATTTATCGCATAATAAATATTATGGGAAATTATGAGCGTCGTGGATAATGGAACTTCGCTTTAAGCCCTTATGCCATCCTTATGCGCCGGCCGAGCCTTAAACACATACACTTTATCTGCAAGCCAATAGCCTGACTCTGCCAGCGCTGATCCGCGCTAAGTTTTGCGTTTGTATGGAGTCTTATCATGGCCACCACGATCACAGCCCACTTTGAACCGACTACCGACAATTTTGGTCGTCTGACGCTCAAGGCGCATCGTAACGTCCAGGCGCTGCCGCAAAATCTTCTGATCGTCCTCGCCTTTTTCAGCGTGCTTATTCTGGCTTTGACTGGTCTGGCTGTGGCTGACAGCGCTATGTTCGAGCCTCATCAGACCGGCATGACCTATTATGGCGGCGTTCCGCTCGATTACGACTGATCATTCACTTAAAGTGAAACCTTAACTTCCATCTGGTCGTAGGCGGGGTCGACACCCGGTGGCAGGATCGCCTTAAGCGCTTCATAATCCATATCCTGATGCAGGTTGGTAAGTATGGCGCGCTCTGGTCTGACCCGCGCGATCCATTCCAGCGTTTTCTCCAGATGGGAATGCGTCGGATGGGGCTTGTAACGCAAGGCGTCCACTATCCATACTTTCAGCCCCTGCAGGGTCTCAAAGCTTTCTTCCGGCATGTCCGACACATCACTGGAATAGACTATATCGCCTATTCGGTAACCAACAGACCGGATAGGTCCGTGAGCCTGATCGAAGGTGATAACCGGCAGATCACCGCCCTCGCCCGAAATTGACCACGCCTGACCGTGCGCCGGCAAGTGACGCGGCTCGCATATCGGCGGATAACCCAGATTGCCTTCAAAAATATAACCAAACCGCCGTGTCAGGGTCGCACAGGTCGCTTCATCCATATAGCCGTCGATCGGCCTACCGCGGGCGAAGGTAAAGGCGCGCATATCGTCCAGGCCATGCGTCTGGTCGGCATGATCGTGCGTCCACAGGATGGCGTCGATGTGCGGCACGGCGGCCCGGATCATCTGGTCGCGGAAATCCGGTGCCGTATCGATCACCACTGATGTCAGGCCATCACCATCCGAAAGACCGAACCAGGCCGAACAACGCGAACGCCGGTTTTTAGGGTTCGTCGGATCGCAGGCGCCCCAATAGCCATCGACGCGCGGCACGCCAGTCGAGCAACCCGATCCCAATATCCTCACTGTCAGGGTTTTGACCATCAGCGTGGTATCCGGTCGAACAGGCCGAAGAAGGCATCGTGCGTGCGCGCCCTCACCTCGTCCAGGCTCCAGCCGCGAATGTCTCCCAGCTTATCATAGACATGCGTCACGAAAGCCGGCTCATTGCGGCGACCGCGCATAGGAATGGGCGCCAGGTAAGGGCAATCGGTTTCGATGATGATCCGGTCGGCTGGCATGTCTTTGATGATGTCCCGCACATCCTGGGCCTGCCTGAAGGTGGCGATACCGGAGACGGAAAACCAGGCACCCATCTCCGCGCAGGTTTTGGCCAGTTCGGCGCCGCTGGTATAGCAGTGCAGCAGCAGCTTGAACGGCCCCTCGGCATGGGCTTCCGTCAGGATCTGCCCCATGACGTCATCGGCTTCGCGTGTATGGACCACCAGCGGCAGGCCGCTTTCACGCGCGGCGGCGATATGGACCCTAAACACCTGCGCCTGGATGTCACGCGGGCTGAAATCATAATGGAAATCAAGACCGCATTCGCCGATACCGACCACTTTCGGGCGCTCGGCCAGGTCCAGCAAGGTTTGCACACTCAGGTCCGGATTTTCACGCGCCTCGTGCGGATGCGTGCCAACCGTCGCCCAGATATCGTCATGGTCAGCGGCAACCTTATAAACGGCATCGAAATTGGACACGCGATCGCAGATATTGACCATCAGATCCACGCCCACCGCACGCGCACGTGCGATCACCTCCGCTTGGTCCTCGGCGAACTGCGGCGCGTGCAGATTGACGTGGGAATCTATATAACGATAGTCGGTCACTGCTGATATATTACCTTAGGAAAGCGTCGCCAATTCATTGTAAACAGACCAGAAATAGTCGCCGCGATCCAGATTGACGCCCTCAACCTCACCGACCGCCTGATTGAGGCGTGACCACAGTTGCGAATAATTTTGCCCCTTTTGCGGCGTCTCCGTGCTGAGGGCACGCTCATGCAGGCGATCGGTCAGGCACATCATGAAGGTGGCGAACTTGCGCGCGCCATCGTTCTTTGCCGAAGACGATTTGAACATGGCGGCGGCCTGCATCAGTTCGGCGCGTGGCGGCATCGGCTTTTCAAGCAATTTGCCGGCAAAGGCATCCATCTCCAGCGCCCCCTCCTCCATCAGGCTCAGCGCCCGGCCCGGCGCCCCATGCGCCAGCCGGACCAGCCGGCCAATGGCTTCTTCATCGATATCGGCGCGCTTACGCAAAAACGCCTCTACCGCCTGATCGGTCCAGGGAATGAAGGTCAGCCGCCGACAGCGTGAGCGGATAGTCGGCAGCAGACGGCCGGGCGAATGCGAGATCAGAAAGAGAATGCCCTTATGCGGCGGTTCTTCAAGAATCTTCAATAAGGCATTGGCGGAATTGATATTCAGGTCATCAACCGAGTCGATAATACAGACCCGATAGGCCGAACGCGACGGCGCTTTCGAGAAAAATTCACCAATCTCGCGCACGGCATCAACGCTGATATTCTTCTTGAGCTTACTCTCGCCCATTTCGCGTTCGAGCACGAGAAGATCGGGATGCGACCCGGCGGTGATCAACCGCACATCGGCATCATCGGGCGACATGCCCAGCGTCCCGAAGCGCGGATCGCGGTCATGTCCCATCAGGAAACGGGCGCACCGAAAGGCGAAACTCGCCTTGCCCAGCCCTTGCGGGCCGCACAGCAGCCAGGCATGGTGCAGGCGGTTCTTCTGGTAGGCCGAGGCGAACGCCTGGTCCGGTCCTTCGGCCTGCTCGAAGGCAAAGCTCTCGCGCGGATGCGTAAGTGTCAGAGGTTCTGGCATCAGGCGCCCCGCAATTCCGGAAAGGTCGCCTGAACCAGCGCCCAGATATCGGTGGCGATCGGTTCAATGCCGCGGTCGGCGTCGATCACCCTATAACGGTCCGGCACCTGGCCGGCGCGCGCCAGAAAGCCGGCGCGCAGGCGTTCGTGAAAGCTTAAGCCTTTCGATTCAAAACGATTTTCGGCATCGCCGCGGGCTTCGGCGCGCTTCAATCCCGCCTCGACCGGCATATCCATGACCACCACCAGATCCGGCTGGGTGGGACCGACCACGACCGCATCCACCTGTTCGATAAAGGCCGGTGCCACGCCACCGCCGGCGCCCTGATAGGCGCGCGACGAATCAGCGAAGCGGTCGCAAACCACCCAGGCGCCGCGTTGCAGGGCCGGCCGGATAACCTTTTCCAGATGGTCGGCGCGGGCGGCATACATCATCAGAAGCTCGCTGACCGGCGACCAGCGCGTGGCGTCGCCGCGCACCAAGAGGTCACGCAGGGCTTCCGCGCCCGGTGAACCGCCCGGTTCACGCGTCTGCACCACTTCGAGGCCCAGTGCGCGCAATTTCGCCACCAGAGCCTTGACCTGGGTGGACTTGCCGGCGCCCTCACCGCCTTCAAAGGTGATGAAACGACCGATGTGATGCGAGGCGTGTTCGGATGATGTGTTCACGCAGCGAGATAGACCGTCTTTTGGCGCAATTCTCAAGCCCAAAAAACGGCAAAAGGCACCTAATCGTCATGAACCAGTATGGCGCCGGTAAAGCCGGCGCTGATGGCTTCCTGGCGGCGTCTTTCGGCGGCCGCGGCACCCTTAAAGGGACCGGTATAGACGATATAGAGGCTGTCGCGCGTATTGATGCGGGCGTCGGCCAGCCGATCCTGCGCCCGCTGGGCGTTGTCGCGCTGGGAGTAGGCGCCAACCTGGACGATATAGCGCTGATTGTCATCCACCGCCTGTGGGGGGGCTGCGGCATAAACCGGCGCCGCCCCCAGGCGCTCGGCCGGGCCAAGCCAGGTGATTCTGACGCGCGCTGTGCCGGAGGTATAGACGCCGAGCGCCTTGGCCGCGCCGCGCGACAGGTCGATGACACGCCCCTCGACGAAGGGGCCGCGATCATTGACCCGGACGCGGATCGTCTGGCCATTATCGAGATTGGTGACCTCGGCGATGCTCGGCAGCGGAAAGGTCTTGTGGGCGGCGGTGATGGCGTCGGGTGAGAAATATTCGCCGTCGGCCGTGGTGGCATTGGGGGACTCGCCGCCGTACCAGGAGGCGATGCCAGTCTCGGTGTGGCCGGCGTCCGGAATGCGCGGATAGTAGGTCTTGCCGCGCACGCTATAGGGCCGCGAGGTGCCGGAATTATATTGCGGCTCGCGGGCGATCCTTGGCCCCTCGCTGGAGACATTCGGGCGTGTGGTGGCGCAGGCGGCCAATAACATCATGAATACAAGGGGCAATAGCCTTGTACTTAAGGTGCGGAATGAGCGTTCTGGCTCGGACATGGGCCTGATCTCGGCTGGGATACGACTACAGATACCACTCTGCGCGCAATTTGCGAAATCTTGGTTAAGGCGCATTAGGCATGTCGGCTCACTTGTGGGCGTGGGGCCGCTTGGTGGTGTCCTTGATTACGGACTTGTTCATTTGGATTTCAAGGTCAGTCAGTCGTTTTGTCAAAAACCGTAAGAAAGGCCCCCACCACCAAGCCTTACAGGCGCGGTTCCCCGCCCGTAAACGGGGCGGTATGTACGAGAGAGCGCCAAACCGAGTCGATTTTTCGATAAAATGACGCGTCAGGACTTGGCACGACACCGGCAGCCCGTAACTGCGCCGTTCCCTCGTGCGGGCTGGTGGCCGAGGGATTTAAGGCAGTGTCTTGAAACCGGAGCGCAAGCGAACGGTTCGGCGCAGCCAAAACCGCCATCGCCCGAAGGGCGATATCCGCTAGATTTTTCGATAAAATGACGCGTCAGGACTTGGCACGACACCGGCAGCCCGTGACTGTGCCGTTTCCTCATGCGGACTGGGGGCCGAGGGATTTAAGGCAGTGTCTTGAAACCGTAGCGTAAGCGGAGGTTCGGCGAAGCCAAAACCGCCATCGCCCAAAGGGCGATATCCTGTAGATTTTTCGATAAAATGACGCGTCAGGACTTGGCACAACTCCGGAAGCCCGTTACAAGCGCCGTTCCCTCGTGCGGACAGGTGGCCGAGTGGTTTAAGGCAGCGGTCTTGAAAACCGCCGTAGGTGGAAGCCTACCGTGGGTTCGAATCCCACCTTGTCCGCCATTACTAAAAAAGCCGGCCCTTTGAGGCTGGCTTTTTTAGTAATGCAGGTGGGGACTTGAACCCACGGATTAAAGCGGGTTCGAAAATCGAGCACAGCGAAGGTTTCGGCGTAGCGAAGCGCAGCCAATCCCATCTTGTCCGTCAATTTTTCCAATATAGTTGAATGTGTTGCGTGCTAAGCACCCGAACGGGTGTGAGGCATATTTTGTCGATTTGTTATGCCAAGTCTAACAAACAGATAGTAATTAACAACTTGTAACGGCTCTAAGCTTGGCGTACAAAGCTCAAATGGAAAAACTTACTGGTGTAGTTCGCAACAATCCCACAAGAAACTTACCTGACGGAACGATAATGTCGTTCGAAGGCGCTCGCTTACCCTCCTTACCCCGCGAAGGATTCTTTGAGATTCCAGACCTGTCTTCGTTCGAGGGCATTTGTCTAGCAGTCTGTAGCTCAACTCAAGATACGACATTCGTTCACGGATCAGCCGCACTTGTCGGTCCGGGAATAGCAATCACTGCAAAGCACGTTATCCAAAGCCTTCAACAAACGGCCGAATGGCGTGATGGCGCAAGAAGCTTGTTCTTGATCAGTGGTCGGCCTGACGGGCTTATCCGCTGGGGTGCCACTCGCATTGAAATGCTTCATGAGAGCGACATCGCTATTGTGTCGGTAAAGCTAACCACGGACTTTCCGAAAGATCGTACGATCAAGGTTTGCGAGGTAAGCGCGAGAGTACCCTCCCTAAACGAAATCATATGCCTTGCAGGATTTCGAGCCGCAGCTACGAAGTTTACAACTTCTCCTGAACAGACAAAAATAAGCTTAAACCTCTATACTAGCACGGGATCAGTTAAAACGGTGTATGAAGCGGGACGAGACCGCGTTATGCTTCCTTCACCATGCTTTGAGGTCGAGACCAAAACACTACTTGGAATGAGCGGAGGACCGGTCTTCGATCACCAAGGGCGTGTGATAGGTGTGATAAGCACCGGCTACGACGAAGGTCCCAGCTATGTAAGCCTCCTTTGGCCGTTTCTACATACCCCGCTGATTTCGGAATGGCCCGAAGGCCTGACGTCTCAACCTATGAGCCTTGTTGAGCGCGCCAATGCAAATCTTGCCTTTATTGAGGGCGCAAACCGGGTGGAGAAGCAAATAATGACTGAAACAGGCAAATTTGCGGTTCGGTTGCTCTAACCGCTGAAGATTACGCCGTCATTAGCGGGCCGTATGGTGCTCATCGTTTTTCGACTTGCTACCCAAGACGCATTTACCCTGAAATCGCAGCTACAACCTCCCCGATGCGGCTTGTAGTGGCATCAAAAGCAAAGCCCCCCATGCCGGGCATGAACACCGACAGGGGCACACCCCTGCCTACGCAAATACCTACCCCACCACCAACGGCCGGCGCATCGACAGCTTCCTGACCGTATGCGTCTTGGAAATCATCACCACGCTTTCCGTGGTCAGGAACACTTCCCCGCGCGCGGTGGTTTCCTTCTGCACGCCACGCAATAAAGCGCCGTGCGTCACTCCGGTGGCGATAAAGACCGCATCCGAACTGACCAGATCGTTCAGCGTATATTTGCGGTCGAAATCCGTCAGGCCGAGGCGCGCGGCGCGTTCCCGCTCGTCGCCATTGCGGAAGACCAGACGTCCCTGAAACTGGCCGCCGACGCATTTAAGCGCGGCACAGGCCAGGACGCCTTCGGGCGCGCCGCCCTGCCCCAGATAAATGTCGATACCCGTTTCCGGCTGGGCGGTATGGATGACGCCGGCGACATCGCCATCGGTGATCAGGTGGACGCGGGCGCCGGCCTTGCGCAAGGAGGTGATGATGCCGTCATGGCGCGGGCGATCGAGCACGCAGGCGACGATTTCCGACACGTCCACGCCCTTTGCCCTGGCCAGCGAGCGCACGTTTTCTTCGGGTGTCCAGTCGAGATCAACCACACCTTCGGCATAGCCGGGGCCGATGGCCAGCTTGTCCATATAGGTATCCGGCGCGTGCAGCAGCCCGCCGCGCGGCGCAAAGGCGATGACGGCCAGGGCATTGGTCATGGCCTTGGCGGCAAGCGTGGTGCCTTCCAGCGGATCGAGGGCGATATCGATGGCCGGGCCTTTGCCGGTGCCGACCGTCTCGCCGATATAGAGCATGGGCGCTTCATCGCGTTCGCCTTCGCCGATAACGATGCGGCCGTCCATTTCGATGGCATTGAGCGCAGTGCGCATGGCATCGACGGCGGCCTGGTCGGCGGCTTTTTCATCGCCGCGACCGATATGGGCATAGCAGGCGATGGCGGCCTCTTCGGCGACGCGGACGATATCGAGGCTCAGGTCGAAATCCGTGGCATGGCCGCGCCGGGTGTCCTTGGCGAAATCAGCGGTTTCTGGCATTGCGTTTCTTCTGTAAACGATGGACGGCTCATAAAGCCGGCCTGTTATTATTTTATGACGGGCGGCGGCGCGGCGCGCTTGCGCAGCTCTTCCGCCATGGCATCGATCTGTGCCGGCGTAGTCTGGGCCTCGATCGGCGCGATATGGGCCGGATCGATGCGGCCGCGCGCATCCGCCGCGAAGGTTTCCGGCACCGTGTCATCCCAGACCAGGGCGTCGGTTTCGGTTTTGAGTTGCTGCCGTTTGGCCAGGGTGTCGGTCACGGCCGCCTGAAACTCTGCGGGCGTGGTGATATCGGTGGGCGGCACGGGAAATTCCGACCATTTCGGCATGGAGTTGATATCGGCCTGGGGCGCCGCCTCAGTGGTTGTTTGGGCCAGCAGATGAGTCGGGGCCACAAGCAGTGCCAACGTGGCCAGAGAGGCCGGCAGACTATGCGCGAAGGTGAATTTCAAAGGGATGCTCTCCGCAAAGGGCGCCTGAATAACAGCCGATATGGGCAACACAATTTGGGCGTGTCCGAAATCTGGCGCAAAATACCGGCAGGAGCATGGCCAAGACAAGAGAAATATAAATTTAGTTGTCTTGACGCGGACCTTGCGGCACGGCCAGTCTGTATCCGGATGACTGATTTGGGACGCCGCCTATGACCAAGACACCGCGCAAAACCGCTGCCTCTGCCCCTTCGCCAGAAAAGCCGCCGGCAAGGTCGCGCGCCAAGGCGGTCCCGGCTGCCAAAAAGCCCACAGCGCCCAAGGCAAAGGCCGCAAAGCCCAAACCGGCACCCAAGCCAAGATTGGTGCCCCAACCGGAGGCCGTGAAAGCGCCAGATCCCGCAGTTCAAACGCAAATGCCAACGCCCCCGGCCTTTGATCCGGCAACTCTGCGAAAGATGGAGGAACTGTCGGTCAATATCGCCAAGGCGGCGATGACCGCTCAAAGCGCCCTGGCCAAGACGGTTTTTGCCCAGCCGGAAGCCACGGGGGCGCCCGCTGATCCGTTCCAGGTCGGCCCGGCCATGACCGAGGTGATGGGGGCTCTGGCCGCCAAGCCGGACAAGCTGGTGGAAGCGCAGAGCGAACTCCTGACAGGCTATATGGAATTGTGGGGCAAGGTGGCCCGTCGCACCCTCGGCACGGAGACGGCGCCCGGCACGCCCGCGGACAAGCGCTTTGCTGATCCGCACTGGCAGGAACACGTCATGTTCGACATGATGAAGCAGTCCTACCTGCTGTCATCGAACTGGATCAACAAGCTGATCTCCAGCGCCGAGGGTGTCGATCCCATGGTCAAGCGCCGGGCAGAATTTTTCACCAAGCTGCTGACCGACGCCATGTCGCCGGCCAACTTCCTGTTCTCCAATCCGGCGGCGCTTAAAACCCTGGTAGAAACCAGCGGTGAAAGCCTGGTCAAGGGCATGGAGCGTTTTGCCGATGACCTGGCGCGCGGCGATGGCAAGCTGAAGATCAGCCAGGCGGATACGGACAGCTTCGTGGTGGGGCGCAATGTAGCCACCACACCAGGCAAGGTGATCTATCGCGGCAAATATTTCGAACTGCTGCAATACAGCCCGACCACGGAACAGGTGCGCGAAATTCCCCTGCTCATCTTCCCGCCATGGATCAACAAGTTCTATATCCTCGACCTCCAGGCCAAGAATTCGCTGATCAAATGGCTGGTGGATCAGGGCTTCTCGGTCTTTCTGGTTGCCTGGGTCAATCCCGACGCCTCGATGAAGGATACCACCTTCGAGGATTACATGTTCGGCGGCATCTATGAAGCCGTGCAAAAGGTCATCGAGCAGACCGGCGCGCCGTCGGTCAATGCGGTCGGTTATTGCATCGGCGGCACCCTGCTCGGTTGCGCCCTCGCCCATATGGCTGCCACGGGAGACAAGACGATTTCCGGCGCCACCTTCTTCACCGCCCAGCATGATTTCTCAGAAGCCGGAGACCTCTTGCTGTTTACAAGCGAAAGCTGGCTAAAGGAACTGGAGCGCCAGATGGATGCGGCCGGAGGCGTGCTGCCCGGCTCGGCCATGGCCGATACCTTCAATTCTTTGCGCGCCAATGACCTGATCTGGTCGTTCTTCGTCAATAACTACCTGCTAGGCAAGGAACTGACACCGTTCGATCTTCTGTGCTGGAACGCCGATCAGACGCGGATGCCCAAGGCACTGCATATGTTTTACTTGCGCAAGTTCTACGGCGAGAACGCCCTGACCAATGGCAAACTGACCCTGGCCGGCGTCGATATCGACCTGAAAAAGGTGACCATACCGATCTATGAACAGGCCGGACGCGAAGATCATATTGCCCCGCCGGGCTCGGTCTATAAGGGCTCGAAACTGTTCGGCGGGCCGGTCACCTTTATGCTGGCCGGCTCAGGGCATATCGCCGGCGTGGTCAATCACCCGGATGCCAAAAAATACATGCACTGGCTGAATGATGCGCATCCGGATAAGTTGGAGGACTGGATCGAGGGCGCGGTGGAGCACGCCGGTTCCTGGTGGCCGCATTGGGCCGGCTGGCTGAATGAGCGTTCCGGCAAGATGGTGCCGGCCAGGGACGCCGGGCGCGATCCGGCCAATGGCAAGCTAAAGCCCCTGATGGACGCGCCGGGCAGCTATGTCCTGGTTAAGTCGTGATTTTTCGCCTGACCCGCTAAATGGTAATGGCGTACACCATTCTGGTGTGTTTCATGCAAATTGACTTTATTTTTGTGTCACGAAATCAATATTGAATTTGTTCCATCGGTCGTAAATTTCTAAATTAATTCAGTTGTTAATAAAGACATGCAAACGTCTTGGGTCAATTTCATTAATTCCTGATTTTCAACTATCAATATTGATTTTTACTTGTTGCATCCGTGAAATGAGAAAAGCCGCTCACCAGACAGGCGAGCGGCTGAAAATCCCTGTTTGAGCGAAAGTTTAGGTTCGCAGGATAATGGTTTCGACAATCGGGCGCCGGCCCCAAATGGCCTGAGCCGCCTTCTTGACGATCCGCGCCACGACGATTTCGACGCTTTCGTCCTCATCGCGTGCCTCTACCGGCATAGCCTTGATCGCCTTCTCGACGCTTTGACAAATGGCTTCCAACTGATCGGAGATGATGTCGTCATCCTCATAGGCCAGGCCAAGCCCCCTCACCTCGACAATCGAGGCCAGGCGGTTCTTGTTGTCGAGCGCGAAGGCCACGAACATCATGCCGTTATGGGCGGCGTGGCGGCGTTCGCGCAGGGCATCGGAGGCTTCCGGCACCAGATGGCCACCATCGACAAACAGGCGGCCTGAAGGCACTTCGTCAATGATCTCAGCCAGCCCCGGTGCCAGGCGGACCATCTCGCCATTATGCGGCGTGATTTGCTCGTCTACGCCCACTTCCGCGGCCAGGGCGGCATGTTTCAACAGGTGGCGTCGTTCACCATGGGTCGGCACGGCGATGCGCGGACGCGCCAGAGCGTACATTTCCTTGAGCTCATCGCGACATGGGTGGCCGGAGACGTGGATTCCGGGGTGATCGCGCTCGGTATGGATCTCGACGCCGAGGTCCGACAGGCGATTTTGCAGCGAGCGGATCGAAATTTCATTGCCCGGAATGACGCGCGAGGAAAAGACGCAGGCATCGCCTTCCTTCAGCTTGACCAGCGGGTGGTTGCCGTCGGCAATGCGTGACAAAGCGGCGCGGGGCTCGCCCTGTGAACCCGTACAGAGATAAAGGACTTCATTGGCCTTCAGGTGCTGCGCTTCGCTTTCGGTGACCGGCTCCGGAATGCCTGCCAGCAGCCCGACATGGCGCGCCGCGGCGGTGATACGGTGCATCGAGCGGCCCACCAGACAGACCTTGCGCCCCGCTTCCATAGCGGCACGCATGACCGAATCGACGCGCGCCACATTCGAGGCGAAACAGGCGACGGCAACGCGCTTTTTCAGGCTTTTGATGACGCGGGTCAGTTCGATACGGACATCGTCCTCCGAGCCGGCGCGCCCCTCGACGAAGACATTGGTCGAATCACAGACCATGGCCAGCAGGCCCTCATCACCCAGCTTGCGGATGGCGGGAATATCGGTGGCGGCACCGGTGATGGGGGCTTCATCGAACTTCCAGTCGCCGGTATGGAAAACCGTGCCTAAATCGGTGCGGATCGCCAGGCCGTTCGGTTCGGCAATGGAATGGGTAAGTGTAATATAATCAATGTCGAATGGCCCAAGCTTCACGTGGCCATTCAGCGGCACTTCGGTCAGGTCGCAATCATCGACGCCGGCTTCGCGCAGCTTTTCGCGCACCAGATAGGCGGTGAAAGGCGTGGCGAATACCGGCGCCTTGATCTTGTCCCACAGCCAGCCCAGTGCGCCGATATGGTCTTCGTGGGCATGGGTGAGCACGATGCCGAGGATGGTCTCGCCGACCAGGAATTCCGGATCGGGCACGATCACCTCGATACCCGGCGTTGTCAGGTCGCCGAAGGTGACGCCGACATCGACAATGATCCACTGGCGGTTATCGGCCGGACCGAAACCGTACAGATTCAGGTTCATGCCGATTTCGTTCGAACCGCCCAGCGGCAGGAACACCAGTTCGTTTTGCTTCTTTTTCATTTACAGCCAATCAGGATGCGGCGCGTGCCAGCGTCCGCTTATAGATTTCGAGCAGCCCGCGCAGGGTCAGGTCATGGTCGAAATGGTCGATGCTGTCTGTAGCACCTTCAAACAGAGAAGCCACCCCACCGGTGGCGATAACCGTCATCTTTTGCCCATATTCGGCCTGGATAGAGGCGATCATATATTCGATCAGGCCGATATAGCCCCAGAAGATGCCGGACTGCATGGCGCTGACCGTATCCTTGCCGATCTTTTTCGCCGGCTTTTCGATGGCGATGCGGGGCAATTTGGCAGCCGCTTGGTGCAGCGCCTGGAGGGAAAGATTGATGCCGGGCGCGATGGCACCGCCTTCATAGCCGCCATCCGATGCCACCACGTCGAAGGTCGTCGCCGTCCCGGAATCGATGATGATAAGTGGCCCGTCATAGGCGATATGGCCGCCGACGGCATTGACCAGACGATCGGCGCCGGCTTCGCGCGGCTTGTCGATGCGGATATCGATGCCGAGATGCGTATTTTCACCGATAACATAAGGGTGGCGGTTGAAATATCGATGGGCCAGCTTGCGCAGGTTGAAAAGCGATTGCGGCACGACCGAGGAAATGATGCAGTCGTCGATCGATTTGAAATCCAGCCCCTGCATCTGCATCAACTGGTAGAGCCAGGCGGCATATTCATCCGCGGTCCGGGTGCTTTCCGTAGCCACGCGCCATTGGGCGATCCAGTCCGTGCCATCATGAATGGCGAACAGGGTGTTGGTATTGCCTTGTTCTATGGCCAGCAGCATCAGATCACATCCCCATAGGTGATGTCGCCGCCGGTCACCGTATGGACCTGGCCATCCGCGGCCTCAATCTGAAGACCGCCGAAATCGTCGAGCCCGATGATGCGGCCGGAGAGCGATACGCCGTCCTGTGTGACGCTGACGAGACGGTCGCGGCCATAGGCGCGCTTCAGCCAGGCTTTGGCGATATCGCTGAAATCTTTGCTGCGCCACAGGTCAAGCACGCCATCAAGATGGCCGTTGAGCTTATGCAGCAGCGCCACGGCGTCGAGGTTTTTGGCTTCGGGGCTGATCTCTTTCAGCGCCACCGTCAGGTAGCCTTCAAGTATTGGCGCCACCCGCAGGTTCATGCCGATGCCAATGACCACGCCGAGATGATCCGGCTTATCCGTTGCTTCGGTCTGCACCAGGATTCCGCACAGCTTGCGGCCGCGATGGAGGATATCGTTCGGCCACTTGATCCGCATGGCCTGATCCGTATCCGGGATGATTGGCCGCAGCATTTCATAAACCGCCAGGGCAGTCACGAACGACAGTTGCGGCACACGGCGCACATCGATTTCCATGACTTCCCAGCGAGAGGCCATGAAATTGCCCTTGGTGCCAACCCAGCTCTTGCCGTGACGGCCGATCCCCTTGGTCTGTTCCTTCGCCAGTATCCAGCCGGGGCCGGATCGCCCGGCCCGCAGGCGGGCAAGGCTCAGTTCCTGAGTAGAAGGCAGTGAATCGAAGATCTCGAAATCAGCCAACGATTCAGCCTAACTGCCGAAGCCCTGCGCCGCCGACTGAGCCAACGGATAGACATAGACCAGGAAAACGATCACGACCGGGAAGGAAAAGGCTGCAGTCGCATAGGCGATCCAGCGGGTTTCCAGCGGGGATTTATCCATGTCGCCAGCCGGTGCATCGAACCACATCAGCTTGAGGATGCGCAGATAGTAGAAGGCGGCCACAACCGAAGCGACGAGACCCGCCGCAGCAAATTGCCAGAGGCCCGCCGTTATGGCGGCGCCGAAAACAAAGTACTTCGCCCAGAACCCGCTGAACGGCGGCATTCCCAGAACCGACAGACACAGGATCGTCAGGACGATGGTCATCGGCATGTTGGTTTTCGAGAGGCCCGCCAGGCTGTCGATGCGGGTCACCGGCTCGCCCTTGCGGCTGAGCGCCATCTGGACGGTGAAGAGGCCCAGGGTATCGACCATGTAGAGGACGAAGAAGATCAGCAGGGCCGGAATCCCGACCGCACCGGCGGCGATGGCCAGAAGGGCATAGCCCATATTGGCGATCGACGAATAGGCCAGCAGTCGCTTGATATCCTTCTGCATCAGCCCGCCCAAGGCGCCGATGACGAAGGACAGCACGGCCAGGACCAGCACCACCTGGCGCCATTGGTCCGCCTGCGCCGCGAAGCCGGTTTGCAGGACGCGGGCGAACAGCACCATGGCGGCGAATTTCGGCGCGCCGGCGAAGAAAGCCACGATCGGGGTCGGGGCGCCTTCATAAACGTCTGGCGTCCACATGTGGAAGGGCGCGGCGGACACCTTGAACGCCAGACCGCAGATCACGAACACCAGGCCGAAGATCAGGCCGACATTGAGATTGGTCGTAGCCGATTGCGCGATGTCATGGAAGTTCATCGAGCCAGCGAAGCCATAGACCAGCGAAGCGCCGTAAAGAAGCAGACCGGACGACAGGGCGCCCAGGACGAAATACTTCAGACCGGCTTCCGACGATTTGGCGTCATCACGACGGAAGGCCGCCAGCACGTACAACGCCAGGGATTGCAGTTCGAGACCGACATAGAGCGAGATCAGGTCACCGGCGGAAACCATGAGACTCATGCCCAGCGCCGCCAGCAAAATCAGGATCGGCAGCTCGAAGCGGCCGGCACCGACACGGTCGAAATAGCCCTGCCCCAGCACAATAATGAAGACGGCGGCGATATAGATAGCCACCTTGGCGAAGAGCGCCACGCCATCGACGATGAAGGAGCCGCCGAAGGCCGCTCCCTGATGCCCGAAGGCGGCGGCGAAGGCGGCGGCAATCAGGGCCACCCCGCAAAGGGCGCTGACCGAGATCATGCCCTTGTCACCGCGGAAGGCACCAAAGACCAGGATCAGCAGGGAACTGACCGCAAGGATCGTTTCCGGAAGTCCCAGGTGAAGAGCGAGATTGAAATCCATAATATGTCTCGTCCTTTATCCGCCAATAACCGTCTGATAGGTCGCAACGACCGCATCGACACTGGCAGTGGTAATGTCAAAAACGAAGGCCGGATAAACGCCCAGCGCAATCGTGGCCAGGATCAGCGGCGTGAAGATGATAATCTCGCGCACCGACAGGTCCGGGTATTTCTTGAGTTCCGCATTATGCACCTCCCCGAACATTACACGCTTGTAGAGCGTCAGCGCATAGACGGCCGAGAAGATCACGCCGGTGGTCGCCACGAAGGCCACCCAGGTGCCCCACTTGTAGGCGCCGGTCATGGTGGTGATTTCACCGATGAAGCCGGAGGTGCCGGGCAGGCCGACATTGGCCATGGTGAACAGCAGGAACACAAAGGCATAGTGCGGCATCAGCTTGGTCAGGCCGCCGTAGAAGGCGATTTCGCGCGTATGCCAGCGATCATAGACCACGCCCACGCAGAGGAAGAGCGCGCCGGAAATGACGCCGTGGCTGATCATCTGGTAGACCGCACCCTGCACACCCAGGGCGTTGCCGGCGAAGATGCCCATGGTCACGAAACCCATATGGGCGACCGAGGAATAGGCGATCAGCTTCTTGATGTCGGTCTGGCGGAAGGCGATCAGCGAGGTCACGACAATGGCGATGACCGACAGGACCATGACCAGCGGCGCGAACATTTCGGACGCATAGGGGAACATCGGCAGGTTGAAGCGGATAAAACCGTAGCCGCCGAGCTTCAGCAGGATACCGGCCAGCATGACCGAACCCGCGGTCGGCGCCTGAACGTGGGCGTCGGGCAACCAGGTGTGGACCGGCCACATCGGCATCTTGACGGCGAACGAGGCAAAGAAGGCGAACCACAGGAAGGGCTGAACCTCACGGGCGAACGCGAAGTGCGAGAGGGCCGGGATATCGGCGGTGCCGGCGGCACTGACCATATACAGCATGGCAGCCAGCATCAGGACGGAGCCCAGCAGGGTATAGAGGAAGAACTTGTAGGAGGCGTAGATACGGTCCTTACCGCCCCAGATGCCGATGATCAGGAACATCGGCACCAGACCACCTTCGAAGAAGATGTAGAAGAGGAACAGGTCTAGCGAGGTGAAGACACCGATGACCAGAGTTTCCAGCAGCAGGAAGGCAATCATGTATTCGGTGATGCGTTCCTTGATCGAGTCCCACGACGCCAGGATACACAGCGGCATCAGGAAGGCGGTCAGGAGCACGAACAGGATCGAGATACCATCGACGCCCATATGGTAGGAGATCGGCCCAAACCATTGATAATGTTCTTCAAACTGATAGCCGGGAGTGGCGCGGTTGAAACCCGCGACCATTACGACGGACAGGACGAGCGTAATCAGCGTGGTCCACAGGCTGATCCATTTGGCGTTCTTGGCGATGACAGCCTCGTCATCCTTACGCGCCATGGCGCGCAGGATCACGATCACCACGGCCCCGAACAGGGGGAAGAAGGTGGTGAGGCTGAGCAGATTGGGGATAGCGGGTATCATTTTAAAATCCATCTCCCCTTAGTGGACCAGCCAGAAGACATAGGTCAGCAGACCCACGACGCCGAGGAACATAGCGAACGCGTAGTGATAGACATAACCGGTCTGGGTCTTGACCAGATTCTTGGCCGACTTCAATGCCGTCCAGGCGGCGCCATTTGGCCCCAGGTTATCGATGATCTTGATATCGAGCACCTTCCAGAAGAAATCGCCCAAAATCCGGGTCAGCCTGACGAAGGTTGCCTGGTATATCTCGTCGAAATACCACTTGTGATACAGGAAGTTGTAGACCGGACCATCCTTGGCGGCCATCTGCTTCGGCAGGTTCGGTCTGGCGATATAGTAGTACCAGGCCAGAAGCATACCGAGCAGGGTAACGGCCAGCGGGGCCAGCTTGACCCACATCTCTTCGATCTCGTGGGCCTCATGCATGATATGGTTGGTCGGGCCGGTGAAGATCGCGTGGCCCCAGAATTCATGGGCGTGCTCACCGATGAAGTACGGCGCGAAGGCGACGCCGGCGAAGACCGCACCGACAGCCAGGAGGCAGATCGGCACCAGCATGACCCACGGGCTTTCGTGCGGCTTATGATCGTGACCATGACCGTGATGATCATCGTGACCGTGGTCATCGTGAGCCGGTTCGGAGGCATCGTGGCCATCGATCACCTCATGATGATGGTCGTCATGCGCGTGTTCCCAATGCTTCTTGCCGTGGAAGGTCATGGCGATCAGGCGCCACGAATAGAAGGAGGTCAGGAGGGCGGCGGCGATGCCCATGCAGAAGGCGAACATGCCCTGTGGTGTGTTGTGCGCGGCCCAGGCGGATTCGATGATGGCATCCTTCGAGAAGAAACCGGCAAAGCCGAACTGGGTTTCCGGGATGCCAAGGCCGGTGATGGCGATGGTGCCGATGGTCATGACGCCATAGGTAATCGGCAGATATTTCCACAGACCGCCCATCTTGCGCATGTCCTGCTCATGGTGCATCCCGTGGATCACCGAACCGGCGCCCAGGAACAGCAGGGCCTTGAAGAAGGCGTGCGTGAACAGGTGGAACATGGCCGCCTGATAGGCCCCTACCCCCGCCGCGAAGAACATGTAGCCCAACTGCGAACAGGTCGAATAGGCGATGACGCGCTTGATGTCGTTTTGCGTGAAACCGATGGAGGCGGCGAAAATGGCCGTGATGGCGCCGATATAGGCGACGATCATCTTGGCGACCGGGGCATACTCGAACAGGGGCGACAGCAGGCAGACCATATAGACGCCGGCCGTGACCATGGTGGCGGCGTGGATAAGGGCCGAAACCGGCGTCGGGCCTTCCATGGCGTCTGGCAGCCAGGTGTGCAGGAAGAACTGCGCCGACTTGCCCATGGCGCCGATGAACAGCAGGAAGGCGGCGAGATCGAGCGCCGAGAACGACTGGCCGAGGAATTCCCAGCTCTGGCCCTGGTGCGCGGCCATCATAGGGAACAGTTCGTGGAAGTTGATCGTGCCGAACTGCCAGTAGACCGTCATGATACCGAGGGCGAAACCGAAGTCACCGACGCGGTTGACGACGAATGCCTTGATGGCGGCGCTTGAGGCGCTTTCTTTCTGGAACCAGAAGCCGATCAGCAGGTAGGACGCCAGGCCAACCCCTTCCCAGCCGAAGAACAACTGCATGAAATCGGCGGCGGTCACCAGCATCAGCATGGCGAAGGTGAACAACGACAGGTAGGCGAAGAAGCGCGGACGCGACGGGTCTTCGCTCATATAGCCCCAGCTATAGAGGTGGACCAGCGACGACACCGAGGTCACCACGATCAGCATGGTCGACGACAGGGCGTCGATGCGGATCGACCAGGCCGAATGGAAGGTGCCGATATTGATGAACGGCAGCACGGTAACGGTGAAGTCTTCCATCCCGCCCCAGGTGTGCTGGATGAAGGTAAACCAGCTCAACGCGCAGGCCACGAAGAGCAAACCGGTCGTGATGGCCTGCGACGGGATATTGCCGAGCCAGCGGCCGAAGCCGCCGACAATGGCCGCGCCGACGATGGGCGCGAATACCGCGAGTGTCACCACTGTGGACATATCGGAAAGCATGATGCTGCTTATCCTTTCATCATGCTGGCGTCATCGACGGCGATATCGCCGCGATTACGGAAGAAGGTAACGAGGATGGCGAGGCCGACCGCGGCTTCGGCCGCGGCGACGGTCAGGACGAACATGGCCATGATCTGTCCCTGCACATTATGCAGGTACGACGAGAAGGCCACGAAATTGATGTTGGTCGACAGCAGGATCAGTTCGAGCGACATCAGGATGATGATGATGTTGCGGCGATTGAGGAAAATTCCCAGCACGCCGATCGTGAACAGGATAGCCGAAACCGTGAGATAATGGACGAGATCTATGGTCATTCCGAAATACCTTCTCCGGTTTTGACAGGCACGATTTCGACCGCATCCTTGCGGCGGCGCGTGACCTGGCTGAAAATATCCTGACGCTTGACGTTCGGGCGGGTACGCAGGGTCAACACGATGGCCCCCACCATGGCGACCAGCAGCACGAAACCGGCGGCCTCGAACAGGTAGATATAGGTGGAATAAAGCGCGTGACCGATCAGCTTGATGTTCGGCTCGGCCGCAGTCGCCACCAGTGGCTGATTACCAGCGGCGGCGCCCTTGGTCGCCACGGCGATGCTGATGGTGACGAGTTCCCCCATCAGCACGAACCCGACCACAAGCCCGATCGGCAGGTAGTTGGCAAATCCCTGGCGCAGTTTGACGAAGTCGACATCGAGCATCATGACCACGAACAGGAACAGCACGGCCACGGCGCCGACATAGACAACGACCAGCAGCATGGCGAGGAATTCGGCGCCCAGCAGGATGAACAGGCCGGCCGACGAGAAGAAGGCCAGGATGAGGTACAGCACGCTGTGTACCGGGTTCTTGGCGGTGATGACCATAAAGCCGGAAGCCAGGGTCACAAAAGCCAGAAGATAAAAGGCGATGATTAAAGTCATATCTCTCTTTGCCTCTTAACGATACGGCGCATCGAGTTCGAGCGAACGGGCGATTTCGCGTTCCCAGCGGTCGCCATTGGCCAGAAGCCGTTGCTTGTCGTACAGGAGCTCTTCGCGGGTGTCGGTCGAGAATTCAAAATTCGGCCCTTCGACGATGGCATCGACCGGACAGGCTTCCTGGCACAGGCCGCAATAGATGCACTTCACCATGTCGCTATCGTAGCGCGTGGTGCGTCGGCTGCCGTCGGCGCGCGGTTCGGCCTCGATGGTGATGGCCTGGGCCGGGCAGATAGCTTCGCACAGCTTGCAGGCGATGCAGCGCTCTTCGCCGTTCTCATACCGGCGCAGGGCATGTTCGCCACGGAAGCGCGGGCTGAGCGGCCCCTTCTCGAACGGATAGTTGATCGTAGCCTTGTGCTTGAACATGTATTTCACGGCCAGGCCGGTGGCCCCCACGAAATCGAGAAGCAAGGCGCCTTTAATGCCTGAAATCAGACGGGAAATCATAAGGCACCTCCATATACGCGGTAACCGGCGATAATAATGACAGCGACCAGCGACAGCGGCAGGAAGACCTTCCAGCCCAGGCGCATCAACTGGTCATAGCGATAGCGCGGCACGATGGCCTTGGCGATGGCGAACATCAGGAACCAGAACACCACCTTGACGATGAAGGTCAGCAGGCTGATCAGGATGTACGGCAGGCCGTCATGCGCCAGCGGCAGCGGCACCGGGAATTCCCAGCCACCGAAGAACAGGATCGAGATCATGGCACACATCAGCACGATGTTGGCATATTCGCCGATCATGAACAAAAGATACGGCGTCGACGAATATTCGACCTGATAGCCGGCCACCAGTTCCGATTCCGCATCCGGCAGGTCGAACGGCGGACGGTTGGTTTCGGCCAGGGCCGATATGTAGAACATCACCATCATACCGAACATGACCGGCAGCTTGATAATGCCGAGGCCAAACTGGCCGCCGCCGCCAAGGAAGTTCCAGTTGAGGATACCGCCGCCCTGATGGGTAACGATGTCGGACAGGTTCATCGAACCGGTCAGCAGAATGACGGTGACGATGATAAAGCCAATCGAGACTTCGTAGGATACCATCTGGGCCGCCGAGCGCAGGCCGCCGAGGAACGGGTATTTCGAGTTCGATGCCCAGCCGCCCATGATGATGCCGTAGACGCCGAGCGACGAAATGCCGAGCAGGTACAGAATGCCGACATTGATGTTCATGACCACCCAGCCCGGCGCGAAGGGAATGACCGCCCAGGCCAGGAAGGCGATGACGAAGGTCAGCAGCGGCGCCAGCAGGAAGATCGCCTTGTCGGCGCCGGCCGGAATGATGACTTCCTTGAACAGGAACTTGAAGAAGTCGGCGAAGGATTGCATCAGGCCGAACGGCCCGACCACATTGGGCCCTTTGCGCATCTGCACGCCGGCCCACACCTTGCGGTCGCCCCACAGCAGGAAGGCCAGGGACACCATGACGCCCATGATGACCGCCAGGGTCTCCCCTACCGTAATGATCGTCCAGCCCCAGCCAGATGCCCAGAAATTATCCATCATCATATAGTCCTTACTCAGCCGCCACGCTCAGCGGCGCCTTGCGGGCCGCGGAACATTCCGCCATGGCCACGGAGGCGCGGGCGATGGGGTTGGTCAGATAAAAATCGGTAATGTGCGAAACGAACGGACGGTCGCTGATTTCGCCCTTGGCGCCGATCGCTTTCACATCGAAAGCCTTCGGTGCCGGACGGACATCGACGCGGCCAAAGACCGGATGATCGGTGATCAGCTTTTCGCGCAAGGCGTTCAGGTTGTCATACGGCAGGGTGTGCCCGACATAACCCGACAGCGCCCGAATAATCGCCCAGTCTTCCTTGGCCTCGCCCTTCGGGAAGACACAGCGTTCAGCGATCTGCACGCGGCCTTCCAGATTGGTGTAAATGCCTGACTTCTCGGTATAGGCGGCGCCCGGCAAGATGACATCGGCGGCCGCAGCGCCGGCATCGCCATGTGAACCGATATAGACCACGAAGGTTTTATCGAGATTGCGCGTGTCGATTTCATCAGCCCCAAGCAGGACCAGCAGGTCAACCCCGCCGTTCAGCATGGCGGTTGCATCCTTGGCTTCACCGACCGGCACGAAGCCGAGATCCAGACCGGCGACGCGCGAGGCGGCGGTATGGACGATGTTGAAACCGTTCCAGCCATCCTTCACCACGTCATAATCATCGGCGATGATGGCGATTTCCTTGAGAATGGCCGCCCCGTCCGCGCCCGAAAGCACATTGGTGCCCACCAGGATCGCCGGCTTCTGCGCGTTTTTCAGTACATCGCGGAAGGCGTGCTTCTTGAGGTCTTTCAGCGCCTTCGGACCAGCGCCGATATGCGCATAGTCATAGGTCAGATCGACCGGCTGCCCGATCACGGCCACCTGCACCTTGCCCTTGAGCCACGACTTGCGGATACGGGCATTGATCAGCGACGCTTCGGCGCGCAGGTCGGTGCCGATCAGCCGGATGGCGTCGGCTTCTTCCAGGCCGGCGATGCCAGTATTGAACAGCCAGGATTCGCGCGGCGTTGATTGCGACACCGGGCCGATCTTGGCGCCTTCCTGGCGGCAGTCGAGATTGGTGACGCCCAGACCGTAGAACAGATCCTTGGTCGCTTTCATGGCTTCGGCGTCGATCAGGTCTCCGGCGATGATGCCGATCTTGGAAGCATCGGTCGCTTTTATTTTGCCAGCGACCGTGGAAAGCGCCTCATCCCACGACACGGCGACCAGCTTGCCGCCCTTGCGGACATAGGGCTTGTCGAGGCGCTGGCGCGACAGACCATCGACCGCATAGCGCGATTTGTCGGTCAGCCATTCCTCGTTGATCTCTTCCTTGAGGCGCGGCAGGGCGCGCAGCACGGCCGGACCGCGGTTATCGATACGGATGTGCGCACCCAGCGCGTCATGCACGTCGATGGTTTCGGTCTTGGTCAGTTCCCACGGGCGGTAGTTGAACGACCACGGACGGTGGGTCAGCGCCCCAACCGGGCACAGGTCGTTGACATTGCCGGACAGTTCCGACGACACCGACTGTTCGAGATAGGAGGTGATCTCGGCGTTTTCGCCGCGCGAAATCATGCCCATTTCCGTCACACCTGCCACTTCCGTGGTGAAACGGACGCAACGCGTACACTGAATGCAGCGCGTCATGAAGGTCTTGATCGTTGGACCTAAGTTCTTTTCCTCGACCGCGCGCTTGTTTTCATCGTAGCGAGAAGATCCCTTGCCATATGCAACCGACTGGTCCTGAAGGTCGCACTCCCCGCCCTGGTCGCAGATCGGGCAATCGAGCGGGTGATTGATCAGCAGGAATTCCATCACACCTTCGCGGGCCTTCTTGACCATAGGCGTGTTGGTGAAGATTTCCTGGCCTTCGGCGGCCGGCAGGGCGCACGACGCCTGCGGCTTCGGCGGTCCCGGCTTGACCTCGACGAGGCACATGCGGCAGTTGCCGGCGATCGACAGGCGCTCATGATAGCAGAAACGGGGGATTTCCTCGCCCGCCAGTTCCGCCACCTGCAGCACGGTCATGCCGGGGTCGAACTCGACCTCCACACCATTGACTTTTGCCTTAGCCATGCCTGTCATACCTCAACAATTAATAATAAATCACGGAATTCCATCAGGTTCTTCAGAACCATGACTTGCTGCCCGCGACATAGTCTTCGTAAAAACTCTGGTCGGATTTGACCAGGTAGATGATGGTCTCGATAAAGGCAACCAGCCCCATGATGAGCGGCGGGATACCGACCAGGATCCACCCGATCGTACCGCACACCAGCATGATGATCCCGGCCGTCGTCTTGCCGAGATAGAACTTATGCACCCCGAACATGCCGAGGAAGAAGGCCAGAAGCGCCGCCACATATTTGTTGCGCTCGCCCATCGCCGTCATGATGACATAGATGCTGACCGCACTGTCGCCCGATGCCTCGAAATCGACCGTGGAGCCTGCCGGGACAAAGACCGTATCGCCCATCAGATCGCTGACGCTGAATGTATAGCGCTTACCGTCATCACCGCTGATGAGGCCGGTTGATCCGTTGAATGAGAGTACCTTGCCCCGCATGATCCCCTACTCCGCCGCCATCGTATGGCCGGCAAAATTGCTCTTACGCGACCGGTAAAGCGCGATGCGTTCCTCGATTTCCGGACGGAAGTGGCGGATCAGTCCCTGGATCGGCCAGGCCGCCGCGTCGCCGAGGGCGCAGATGGTATGGCCTTCGATCTGGGTGGTCACTTCCAGCAGGGTGTCGATTTCCGACGGATCGGCATCGCCCTTCACCATGCGCTCCATGACGCGCCACATCCAGCCGGTGCCTTCGCGGCACGGCGTACATTGGCCGCAGGACTCGTGCTTGTAGAAATAGCTCAGGCGGGCAATGGCGCGGATCAGGTCGGTCGACTTGTCCATGACGATGACCGCGGCCGTGCCGAGGCCCGACTTCAGGTTGCGCAGGGTGTCAAAATCCATCGGCAGGTTTTCGCACTGCTCGGCGGTGATCATCGGCACCGACGAACCGCCCGGAATGACGGCCTTCAGATTGTCCCAGCCACCGCGAATACCGCCGCAGTGATCCTCGATCAGTGTGCGGAACGGGATCGACATGGCTTCTTCGATATTGCACGGCTTGTTGACGTGGCCGGAGACGCAGAACAGCTTGGTTCCGGTGTTGTTCGGCGCGCCGAACGAGGCAAACCAGGCGGCGCCGCGGCGCAATATGGTGCCAACCACGGCGATCGATTCCACATTGTTCACAGTCGTGGGGCAGCCATAGAGGCCCGAACCGGCCGGGAACGGCGGCTTCAGGCGCGGCTGGCCCTTCTTGCCTTCGAGCGATTCCAGAAGCGCGGTTTCCTCACCGCAGATATAGGCCCCGGCGCCGTGGTGGATATAGACGTCGAAATCCCAACCGTGAATATTGTTCTTGCCGATCAGCTTCGCCTCATAGGCTTGCTTGACGGCGGCTTCCATGCGCTCACGCTCCTGCACATATTCACCGCGCAGGTAGATGTAACAGGCATGGGCCTGCATGGCGAAGGACGCGATCAGGCAGCCTTCGATCAGCAGATGCGGATCATGCCGCATGATCTCACGGTCCTTGCAGGTGCCGGGCTCGGATTCGTCGGCATTGACCACCAGGTAATGCGGGCGATCCTTGACCTCCTTGGGCATGAAGGACCACTTCAGGCCGGTTGAGAAACCGGCGCCGCCGCGACCGCGCAGGCCGGAATTCTTGACGTTGGTGATGATCCATTCGGCACCGTACGAAAGAATGTCCTTCGTGGCGTTCCAGCAGCCGCGCTGCTTCGCCCCCTCCAGGCCCCAGTCATGGAAGCCGTAGAGATTGGTGAAAATACGATCCTTATCTTCGAGAATGCCAACCATGATTACGCTTTCACCTCAGGCTTGGGCGCTTCTGTACCGGGCGCATTCGGAATCTTGATCTTCTTCGCGGCCGAGCCGTCATATAGCTTCGGATCGGTCAGGGAGGACACGCCACCCAACGGTTCGGATGTGTGGCGGCCGTTATAAGGGCCCGGCTTCGGTGACTTGCCGGCGGCGAAATCATCGATGATCTGGGCCAGATTTTCCGGCGTCAGGTCTTCATAATAATAGTCGTTGATCTGGGCCATCGGCGCATTACAGCAGGCGCCCAGGCATTCAACTTCCTGCCAGGTGAACTTGCCATCGGCCGACAGCTTGTCCTTCGGGCCGATCTTGTCCTTGCACACCTTGATCAGGGCATCGGAGCCGCGCAACATGCACGGCGTGGTGCCGCACACCTGGATCAGCGCCGCCGAACCGACCGGCTCCAGCATGAACATGGTGTAGAACGTGGCCACCTCGAATACGCGAATCTGCGGCATTCCCAGCAGCTTGGCGATAGCCGTAATGGCGGGTTCGGAAACCCAGCCTTCCTGCTTCTGCACCAGCCACAGGATCGGGATCACCGCGCTCTGGCGGCGGCTTTCAGGATATTTAGCAATCCACCAGTTGGCCTTCTCCAGCGTTTCCGCTGAGAAGGTAAAACTGGCCGGTTGCTCCTTGGCGAGACGACGAACGGACATCAGGCCCCTCTACACAAATAAACAGGCAGCGCTTTACACCCGCAGCCCAGGAATGACAGTTTAATTTTTAAGGGTTTCACAGAAATCACTGCAGCACCCCATCAGCGACGGCACGGGCCTTGGCTCTGGCGCCATCAATACGCGCACCAATCTCCTTGATGTGCGGCAGGAAGCGCGCCAGCCGGCGGAAAACGAAGACCGACAGATAAAGGGCGTACAGATAGGGCGACGAGGTGAGTTCGGGGTGGAAACGGTAGATGTAGTAGCGCACCAATACCATGACGACGGCGAACGGCAGCCAGATCGACCCGTAACGGATCACTTCATCGCGCAGGAAGCCCGACGCGCCGCCCGGATGATAAGGCCAGGCATTCTTGCTCATCAGCCAGCGCACCAGGATGACGGCAGAGATGACCACCACCACGAACAGCAGTGGGAAAAACGCCCACATGGCCGGATGAGCGTGGAACAGGGCGGCTTGCTTGGCCTGTTGAGCGGCATATGCGTTCATTTCTGCATGGCCTCGTAACGAGCGTTGCGTGCCGCTCGCACACGATTTTGCGCTGCCGCCACCATGGGCAACCGGCGGGCGCCAAGCAAACCGATCACCGCAATGCCCAGAAGAACAAAGCGGGCAGTTTCGTTTTCCAGTTCGGGCTTGAACTGGACCACGAGCGTGAAACCCAGGACGCAGACCAGCATCGGGATAACCGGCAGGAACAGATAAAGAAGCATGTCCATGACATATCCCCTGGCGCCACCGGAATGGTAGGGCCAGCTTGGGCGCGACAGGAACAGGCTCAAGGCCATCATGGCCAGCAGCAGTCCTGCGGCGATCAATACACCGGTCAGCGGGGCATCGGTCATCGGTCGATTTCCCCGAAGACGATGTCGAGCGAACCCAGGATGGCGGAAACGTCGGCCAGCAGGTGGCCGCGATTCAGCCAGTCCATGGCCTGAAGGTGTGGGAATCCCGGCGCGCGGATCTTGCAGCGGTAAGGCTTGTTGGTGCCATCGGAGACCAGATAGACGCCGAATTCACCTTTCGGCGCCTCGACGCAGGCATAGACCTCGCCTTCAGGCGTCTTGAAGCCTTCGGTATAGAGCTTGAAGTGATGGATCAGGGCTTCCATCGAATTCTTCATTTCGGCGCGGCGCGGCGGCGTCACCTTGTGGTCGGTCGAAAGCACCGGACCGGGCGTTACCTTAAGCTTGTCAATACATTGCAGCATGATCTTGACAGACTGACGCATCTCTTCGACGCGGCAGAGATAACGATCCCAGCAATCACCGTTCTTGCCGAGCGGAATATCGAATTCAAGCTCGTCATAGCATTCATAGGGTTGCGACTTGCGCAGATCCCAGGCCACGCCCGAACCACGCAGCATGACGCCAGTAAAGCCCCAGTCGAACGCCTGCTCTTTTGAGACCACACCGATATCGACATTGCGTTGCTTGAAGATGCGGTTTTCGGTGATCAGGGTTTCGATATCGTCGAGCGCCGGCAGATATTCCTTATTGCACCACTCGGCGATGTCCTCGATCAGTTCCGGCGGCAGATCCTGATGCACGCCGCCTGGACGGAAATAGTTGGCATGCAGACGGGCGCCGCAGGCCCGCTCATAGAAGACCATCAGTTTTTCACGATGCTCGAAGCCCCAGATCGGCGGCGTCAGCGCACCGACGTCCATGGCCTGGGTCGTCGTGTTCATGATGTGCGACAGGATGCGGCCGATTTCCGAGTACAGTACGCGGATCAACTGGCCGCGCTTGGGCACTTCGAGGCCCAGCAGCTTTTCGATGGCCAGGCAGAAGGCGTGCTCCTGATTCATCGGCGCCACATAGTCGAGGCGGTCGAAATAGGGCACGTTTTGCAGATAGGTACGCGATTCCATCAGCTTTTCGGTGCCGCGATGCAGCAGCCCGATATGCGGATCGACGCGCTCGACCATTTCACCATCAAGATCTAGCACAAGGCGCAGCACACCGTGCGCCGCAGGATGCTGCGGGCCGAAATTGATCGTGAACTTGCGATCATCATCGCCCTTGTTCACAAAAGGCTCTACACCGTCTGCCATGAAATCAAACCCTTATCCGTAACTCTTAATACCAGGCCAGAGCCTAGACCTTCGCCTTCTCGTCACCCGGCAGCACATATTGCGCGCCTTCCCACGGCGACAGGAAGTCGAATTTGCGATATTCCTGAGTGAGCTTTACCGGCTCATAGATCACGCGCTTCTGTTCTTCGTCGTAACGCACCTCGACATGCCCCGTCATCGGGAAGTCCTTGCGCAGCGGGTGGCCCTGGAAGCCGTAATCCGTCAGCAAACGGCGCAGGTCGGGGTGATTCGAGAACAACATGCCGTACATGTCGAAAGCTTCGCGCTCGTACCAGTCGGCATTGGGATAGACCGAACGAATCGACGGCACCGGCAGCACTTCATCGGTCTGCACCTTGACGCGCAAACGAATGTTCTGCGTCAGCGACAGCAGATGATAGACCACATCGAAACGCAGCGCCCGCTTGGGATAATCGGCGCCGCAGACATCGATCAACTGGTGGAAGCGGTAAGGCGCCTGCTTCAGCTTCGCCATGATCTCGACGATGCGCTCACGATCGACCGTCAGGGTCAGTTCGCCAAAAGCAATGACCGATTCGACAATCGCTTCCTTGAAATCGGCCTGGGTCTTTTCAGCGAGCGCCTGTAGTTTTTCCAAAGACATACGTGTCCCCTTCCCTTAGCGACGGATGCTGCCGGTACGGCGAATCTTCTTCTGCAATTGTAGAAGGCCGTACAGGAGGGCCTCGGCCGAAGGCGGACAACCGGGAACATAGACATCCACCGGCACGATGCGATCGCAACCACGCACGACGCTGTAGCTGTAGTGATAATAGCCGCCGCCATTGGCGCAGGAGCCCATGGAAAGCACGTAGCGCGGGTCGGGCATCTGGTCATAGACCTTGCGCAGCGCCGGCGCCATCTTATTGGTCAGGGTGCCGGCGACGATCATCAGGTCGGACTGGCGCGGTGAGGCACGCGGGGCCATGCCGAAGCGCTCCATATCGTAGCGCGGCATAGACGCCTGCATCATTTCGACGGCGCAGCACGCAAGCCCAAAGGTCATCCACATCAGCGAGCCAGTACGGGCCCAGGTGATGACGTCGTCGGCCGAAGCGACGAGAAAGCCCTTCTGATCCAGTTCCGCCGAGACCTGCTCGAAGAACTTGTCATGGACCGCGGGATCATAGCCTTCAACCGAAGACCGGCCAGCAGATCCGGCAGGAATGATTACTCCCATTCCAGGGCTCCTTTTTTCCACACATATATATAGCCGAGACCCAGTTCGACCAGGAAGGTTACCATCGACCAGAAGGCGACGTGCATTCCGCCATTGGGCATATCAAACAAAGACACAGCCCACGGGAACAGGAACGAGGCTTCCAGATCGAAGATGATGAAGAGGATGGACACCAGATAGAACCGGACGTCGAATTTCTGGCGAGCCGAATCGAAGGCGTTGAAGCCGCATTCATAGGCCGACAACTTTTCCGTATCCGGCGCCTTGGGCGCGATTACCAGCGCGCCGATCATGAAGCCGAGGCCCAGAACGGTCGCTACGCCTATAAAGATGATGACGGGAAGATATTGCAGTAGAAATGCGTTCATCAGGTCACCTAACCCCTCACTATAAAACACTGGCCGCATGTCAGGCGCTTTTAGCAGGCGCATTTGGCAGGCGCATCCGGCGACGATATTAACTATCGCCCCGGACTCAGTCAGTAGGCTATTAGACCACTCTGTTCAAAGCTTCAAACCATTGCGGTGCGAAAAAATCACCTTTTGCCCACTTTCTTTCACTTTTTTGCCTCCCATGCGTACAATGAAAATCACTCGCAACGCCCAATCTTTAAGTCACAAAGTTATCCAGTGATTTGGCTGAAACGCGGTCATTTTTTCTGTTTTATATGTTGACACCCACTCGCCCGCCGAACTACTAAGCGCACCTCTTCAACCGATGGCGGCGACGCTCTCACGGTGAAGGGACAAGGGAATGCGGGTGTAGCTCAGTTGGTTAGAGTGTCGGCCTGTCACGCCGAAGGTCGCGGGTTCGAGCCCCGTCACTCGCGCCACCCCTGCTTTTGGTTAAGCAACGGGTGGCACCGCATTTTCCCTGAATTCAATATTTTTCGGAAATTATCCTCTGGTCGGCGCAAGCCGCGATGCGCGGCCTGTGAATGACTGCGCTTTTGTAGTTGACACCCCGTTCCGCCCGAACTACTAAGCGCGTCTTCTCAACGGACAGTATCTCTGGCCGTCGGGATTAGGGAATGCGGGTGTAGCTCAGTTGGTTAGAGTGTCGGCCTGTCACGCCGAAGGTCGCGGGTTCGAGCCCCGTCACCCGCGCCACCCCTGCTTTTATTTAAGCAACGGGTGGTACCGCATTTTCCCTGAATTTGCCATTAAGATTACCGTATATTTTCCAAACGTGGCGCGTTTGCGTCATATCCGTTCTGCCTGCACTCGTAGGGGCGGCGGACATAATTAAGCCCTCTTTATTTCCAAATTTGCGACACTACTGAAACGCGGATTTCTGATCCGAAGCATTTGGTGTGCGCCAAATGGCGTTTGCCACCTTTTCGACGGTAAAAATAAAGGTTAAGAGGTGAGCCTTGGTTTCACGAACGACACATATGAAGGCCGCGGGATTACCGGACAGTTTCCAATAGCGGGCCTCACCTCCATCCACTCTATATAAAGCATCCCAGGGAAGCTTATCCAAATGCGCAAACACAGACTACTGACCGCAACCGCCCTCACCCTGAGCCTGGGCCTTGTTGCCCTTGCGGGGGCAGGCGGTCAGGCCTTTGCCGCCACCACGATTTCCACGGCCACCACGACGCCGGTCAAAACCTCCGTGACGGGCGACCTGACGGTATCAACGGCTGGGTCGATCGCCGTGACCTCGGGTAATGCCATAACGGTTGATTCGAATAATTCGGTCACGCTCAACGGCAAGATCGATATGCTGAAGTCGGCCGATGGTTCGACGGGCATCCTGATCGATGGCGGCCATACAGGCAATCTGACGATCAGCGCCAATATTACGGTCACCGATGACTACACGCAGTTGGACACCAACAAGGACGCGGACGGCAAAGACGCGCCTGACGGCGTTCTCGAAGCGCCCTTCTCCGATACCAAAACGCGCTACGGTATTCATTCGACGGGGACGACGCCCTTTATCGGCAATGTGGACATCACCGCCGCCAGCACGATCGCCGTCGACGGCAACAATTCCTACGGCGTCCGCTTTGAAAACAATATCCAGGGTAATTTTACCATGGACGGCACCGTCACCCTGAATGGCGACAACAGTACGGCCGTGTCCCTGGAAAACGGCGCCACGGGGAATGTCTATCTGAGCGGCGCAATCACCGCCCACGGCAAGGACAGCGGCGCTGTGAAACTGGCCGGTGATTTCGGCGGCAATGTCATCATCGACGGCACCTATACCGGAACCGGCTACGCCACTGTCAATGCTCTGGGCGCCGACGCCCTGAAAGTTGTTCTGGCCACCCCGGCTGATCTTTACCAGGCAGGCCCGCTCGTCAGCATTGAAGGCAATCTGGCGCAGGGCCTGCTGATCGGTTCGACCATAACGACCGATACCAGCGACGCCAACAAGAGCAATACCGACCAGGACGGCAACGGCGTCGTGGATGCCAACCAGCAGACCGCCAACCTGACAAATTACGGCGCCGCACCAACGCTTCGTATTGGCTCGGCAACGACCAACATTACGCTGGGCGGCCTCGTTTTCAATTCATCAGCCCTGCCCGCCAATAAGCCGGCGATCAACTACGGCCTTTGGGTGCGCGGCGGCATTACCGGCTCGGGTGTTTATCAGGATGTCGACAATGTCGCGGTTCAACTGGGCGGCACCGGCCATGCGGTCAATATCGCCAATGGCATAGGCATCGCTGGCACAGTCTCTTCGACGGCTTACGGCGGCGACGCCACGGCCCTGTCGGTCCAGAGCGGCCTGTCCACGCCCCTGCTCGATGTCACGGGTGTGATTCGGGGTACGGCGGTTTCGGCCACGACCCTCGCCAGCACCGATGCAGACGGCACCAAGCACTATACGACGGTTGGTGATACGACCGCTCATGGCGTCGACATCCTGGCCGGCGCCAGCCTGCCGAAAATCAACATAGCCGCCGGGGGCGGCATCTATGCCGCGGCTACCGGCTCAACCGAACATGCCGTCGCTATCCGTGACCTGTCCGGCACCCTGACGGAAATCAACAACAACAATATCATCAGCGCCACGATCGCAGCGTCAGACGACAATGTCGACGGCACGGCCGATGCGCTGGTCAATCGCCCCATCGCCATCGATGTGCGCGCCAATACCTCCGGCGTGACCATTACTCAAACGGATACGGCACCTACCGACAGCGATGCCGACAAGGCCATTCCCATGCCCTATATCCTGGGCGATATCCTGCTGGGATCGGGCAATGATTCGATTACCTCCAATGGCGGGCTGATTTCCAGCAATATCGATTTCGGCGCCGGCGCCAACAGCTTCAAGCTGGACGGCGCTGCGACCTATCTCGGTAAGATGAGTGGCGCGGGAACCGTGGCGCTGGATATTGCTAAGGGCAACCTTTATCTCGCTTCGGGGTCGGCGCTCAGCCTGACCAATCTTCATGTCGGCGCGGAAAGCACCCTGGCCCTGACCCTGGATACCGATCATCCGACGGTGCCGATCTTCACCAACAGCGGCGCCGCTGTTTTCGATGATGGCGCATCGGTCAGCCTGACGCTTAACAAGCTGATCGTCGCTCCGACCGTATTTACGGTGATGACTGCGTCGAACATCGACCTGGGCACGCTGGATTCGGCCAGCCTGGACGGCAAGATCCCCTATCTCTATCATGCCGACCTAACGACGAACGCCGGCGACACCACGCTTTATGCCAACTTCCGCCTGAAAAACCAGGCGGAAGCCCAGTATTCGGACAACCAGTACGCCGCCCTCTCCCCCGTGCTTTCAGCCGTGGCGCAGGATACGGCGGCCACCAGCATCCTGATGTCGCAATTGACGAAGGAAGGCTTCGATCAGATCTACAACCAGTATTTGCCGGACTATTCGGGTGAAAACCTGCTCAGCCTGGCCACGGGTGCGGCGTCGCTGAATCGGACCCTGAGCAGCCTGACGCTTGTGCCTGATAATAATGAAGGCCAGTGGTGGCTTCAGGAGTACGGCTATCAGGTCAAGCGCAAATATGGCGAGACGGCCGGCTTCAAATCGACTGGTTTCAGCTTTGCCGGCGGCCGTGAACGCGAAGTCTACGGCAACCAGATGCTTGGCTTGTACCTGGCCTACACGTCGGGCTCGCCGCTCGATACATTCGCCATTGCCGGCGAAAAAATGGTCAATTCCGACGTGACCCTGGGTGGTTACTGGCGTATCCGGACCGGCGGACTGAAAGCCTGGGCCCATGTCGGCGCCGGCTATACGTCTTTCGAGACCACCCGGAACATCCTGGCGACCAACGGCACCTCTACAACCCCAAGCACCACGAACATAAACCATATTGCCGAAGCCAAGTGGAGCGGTTACTCCTACAGCGGCGGCGCCGGGGCTTCTTATGAGGTCAAGGCCGGCCGGCTCAGCTTTACCCCGCAACTGCTGACGGACTACTATGCGCTGCGTGAAGAAGCGCATGATGAAACCGGCGGCGGCGATTACTACGATCTTTCCATCGCCGATCGTGACAGCCACCTGATGACGGCCAGTGCGCTGTTCAATGTCAGCTACAACAAGTTCTTCGCCAAACCGGAAATCTGGTTCGGCTACAAGCAGAACGTCTCGGCGCAGATCGCCGACACCATTGCCAACTTCAAGGGCGCCACGCCCTTCACCCTGACTGGCGGTAATATCGAGGGCGGCGGCCCGGTCGCCGGCTTCCGTATTTCGGCCGACAACCAGTACAGCTATTTCTCACTGGAAGGCGAATACGAAAAGAAGGACGATTACACCAACTATTCGGTCTCGCTGCGGACTCGCTTCCAGTTCTGATCGGGTGTGAATTGCAGAATAAAAGCCGTCGCGGATATTCGCGGCGGCTTTTTTATGCTCGCTTGCCATCGGGGTCGATTTCAGCACATTCAGATATTGCAGGAGAGACATCATGGCTGAAGAGATCGTACATGTATCGGATACCGCCTTCTGGGTGGCCTGGTATCGCTGGCTGGAAACCCAGCGCAAGGATGCCCTCTTCCACGATCCGCTCGCAGGAAAGCTGGTCGGCGAACGCGGAAAAAAGCTGGCGCGCCGTATGGGCATCGAACGCGCGATGGCCTGGTCCATGGCGCTGCGGACATACATCATCGACGGCTATATTACGGAAGCCATTGCCGGCGGCGTGGACTGCGTGATCAATCTCGGCGCCGGGCTGGATACGCGCCCCTATAGGCTGGCACTGGCACCCGATTTCCTCTGGATTGAGGTCGATTTCGCCAACATTGTCACCTTCAAGAACGAAGCGCTTGCCAATGATCGGCCGCTCTGCCGGCTGGAACGTGTCACCTGCGATTTGTCACAAGACGCAGACCGTGAGGCCCTGCTGGCGGATGTGAACACCCGCGGACGCAACATACTGGTCCTGACCGAGGGCGTTATACCCTACCTGACGAATGAGGCGGTCGCATCCCTGGCGAAAAACTTGCATGAACAAAGCCATATAACTCATTGGATCACTGATTATTTTTCTCCTTTCTTCCTGGGGCTAGCCGCGCGCGGAGCCATTGTCAAACAGTTGCAGAAAAACGCCCCCTTCCGTTTCAATCCCGGTCCTGATCCGGATGACTGGCCACGCTTCTTTGCCGCCAATGGCTGGCAGATAGAGGCTATGCGTTTCATCGGCGAAGAAGGCCGCAAACTCGGCCGCGATCTCCCTGCCAACTGGCTTATGCGCATGATGATGCGTTACGCCAGTGAAGAGCGCCTGCGTCCTTACCGACGGATGAGCGGCTATGCTCTGCTGAATAAGGGCCACGATGTGGTGCCAATAGAGGTTTAGGCAGTCATCAAAAGTAGCTGATATTTTTAATTAATCAGCCGCCATGCCCCCGTTAATATCTGATTAAGAAAATCAGCCCATCATTCAATCAGAAGCTCCGCGGGCACGCTTTTCGCCGTTTTCGCTCATGCAAATTGCTCGGGTATGGCCAATTCAGATCGAGTATGGCCTGTTTAGACAGGGGCATACCCAGTATGGCCACAGGCCTGCATATTACCAATTTCAATTTTCATTAATCTGCGGTATGTCTGCCCTATAGCTGTCTGAAACAGCAGAAAACAGGGAGACAAAATAATGTCACAATTTTCACGTCGTGCGGTTATGGGCGCAGGTATGGGGACGCTGGGCCTGGCACTCGCAGGGTGCGCGTTCGCCAACGGAGAGCCCGCAGCGGCCTCCACGGACTTCGTCACGGTCGATGGGATCCATTTCAAGCTGAAGGGCGAAACCTATCGCTATGTCGGCGCCAATATCTGGTATGGCGCCTATCTCGGCTCGGCGACCAGCTTTGGCGATCGCACCCGTCTGGTCAAGGAACTGGACGATCTGAAAGCGCTGGGCGTCACCAATCTGCGTGTGCTGGGGTCTTCCGAACTGTCGCCGCTGATAAATTCGCTGGATCCCGCCTTCTCCAACAAGCCTGGCGACTATAATGCCGACCTGCTGACTGGCCTCGATTTCCTGCTCGCGGAAATGGCCAAGCGCGATATGAAGGCCGTCCTTTACCTGACCAATTTCTGGGAATGGTCTGGCGGCATGGTCACCTATCAATACTGGACCAATGGCGGCACCTACATCAACATGAACGACCCGGCCCATCCGTGGCCGGCATTCGCCGACTTTTCAGCTCAATTCTATGCCAGCGGCGCCGCAAAGGACGCCTACTACGCCTATATCAAAATGCTGCTCGGCCGGACCAATTCGATCACCGGCAAAGCCTATAAGGACGATGCCACGGTCATGGCCTGGCAGTTATCGAACGAGCCGCGTCCGGGCGGCAGTGAAGCTGCCATCAAGGCACATGTCGAAGATTATTACGGCTGGATCAGCGAAAGCGCGGCCTTTATCCGCTCCCTGGCGCCAAACCATCTCGTTTCCCTGGGACACGAGGGGCTTATGGGCGCCAATGGCAGCGAGGACATCGTCATCAAGGCGCACGAACATATCGATTACCTGACGGCGCATATCTGGCCACAGAACTGGAGCTGGGTCGACAAGGACGATCTCGGCGGCAGTTTCGATGCCGGCGCGGCCAAGGTGCAGGCCTATATCGACGCGCATATCGCCATCGCCAAAAAGATTAACAAGCCGCTGGTCTTCGAGGAGTTTGGCTTCCCGCGTGACAATATCAGTTATGATGCCGGCACCCCCACCACCTACAAGGACCGCTTCTACGGCCTGATCTACAAGGCCGTAGAAGACGCCATCGCCCACAATACGCCAGTGGCCGGTTCCAATTTCTGGGCCTGGGGCGGCGCCGGCCGCGCCCTGCATCCGGATCACCACATGCTGCGCGGCGAAACCGCCTATGTCGGCGACCCGCCTCACGAACCGCAAGGCTGGTACAGCGTTTTCAATACCGACACCTCGACGCAAAACCTGATCAGGACCCATGCCGCCAATCTGCGCAACATCAAAAGCGCGTCATAACCAATTGCAATAAAAATAAAAATGGCCGCGTCACGTTAATAGGGGAGAACGTGGCGCGGCCAAGGTTTATCAGAAGAGGCCGTTCTGATAATCTGCGAATATCTGTTTGTCGGCATGTGCCTAAAGCCCTCTCACAACAGGGGCGATGCGGCACACGCAATGTACGGGTTTCCCATACGGAACTATCTTGCTGAATGCCCTATAGTCGGTTACGGGTGTTGCCGGAAGATTCGCTTCTCGCATCACAGCGTTGCAATATATGGAACAGATACGGCTGGACTTCGACGACCTGAAGGCGTTTTTCGTCGTGGCGGAAACCGGTAGCTTCGCCCGCGCGGCCGAACGTCTGGAGACATCGAAATCGATTATCTCGCGGCGTGTCGCACGATTGGAAGCCACACTTTCAGCGCGCCTGCTTCACAGAACGGCGCGCGGCACCCACCTCACGGAAGGCGGCACGCTGTATTACGAACAGGCCCGACAGGCCATGTCGCAACTTGAATTCGCCGGCGAAAACCTGGCTGAGTCAAACGCTGACCTTTCCGGCCCCATCAGACTGACCGGTCCGGTGTTTTTCGGTCACGAATATCTCGAACCGGTCCTGGCGGAATTCGCCAGACAGTATCCCAAGATCGAGCTGGACGTCGATTTCAGTGACGACAAACTCGACCTGCACAGCGAGGGTCTCGATATCGCTGTCCGTGCCGGTCAACTGACTGATTCCAACCTGACGGTCCGCCGCCTGTGCCAATCCGGCCGGGTTGTGGTGGCCAGTCCCGCCTACCTGGCGCAAATGCCGCCACTGCACAGCGCCGCGGACCTCGATAAGCACATCATCCTGCATTACAACGGCACCCATACCCAGGATCTCTGGCGCTATCGCCACGATGGCCGAACGCACTCCCTCAAGGTCAGGCCGCACCTGCGCTCGAACAGCCCCGGTATGCTATTGTCGGCCGTCAAGGCGGGGGTCGGCATCATGGTCATGCCGATCTATGTCGCCGGCGCCGCGATACAGTCAGGAGAGGTCGAGGTGGTACTGGCCGATTATGACTGGGGCCTGACCGAAATCAGCCTGATCCTGCCGCACGGCAAAAACACGACGCGCCGTGTGCGTAGCCTGGTCGATTTTCTGCTGCTGAAATTTCACAATAAATTCAGTTAAATAATAAATATTTTAAGGCTTCTTCGGACCTGCAATTACGCCAGGTGGCTGGGGCTGTTCGATCAGACCCGTGTCACCAGAAGCCCCGCCGATACCCGGCACCACGGCGACCTGGTAATCCGGCGGTGTCCGGAACCATTTCGGGTCTTGTCGGGCCGCTGACAGTTCCAGTACCTCAAAAAGCGCATCGCGGCGCCCCTTCTGCGTCATTTGCAGGATGATGTTATCGCTGCTGGCGCAGACCATGCCCGATTGATTCAGATAGCCGGAAAATTCCATCAACCGGCATGGGTGCCCACTCACCAATGACGCCCCCACCACCTTGAGCGTCGATTGCCGCGCCAGAATCGACAAATCGAGCGGCAGCGGAAGAATACCCTCCGTGCGATCGAGTGGAAAGACGAGAGCCAGCCGATTCTGGCCCGTTGCGGTCAAGCTGATCAGCACGCCCTTTTCCCGATCGGCGATATAGGATTGCGGCACACCGCCCGCAGTCAGATCGACACGCGTTTTCATGCCGGACTGGCGGATATCCACAGGCGTCGCAAACCCGGCCACCTTAATCCTGGCGTAAAGGTCTGTTCGCGTTGCCGCGTCAGGCTCAGAGATCGCCTGTGCCTGAACCACAGGCGCCATCATCAGCATGAAACCTGTCATTGCCGCTGCGAACCACAGCTTCAGGGCGTTTGTCATATTCCGACTCCCAACACGCGGTGACTTATGGCAAGATTCGGCGATGAAACCTATCCTGAGCCCCGCTCCCATTCCCACCAGAGACGGCTTTGTCGTGATCGATGCCCGCGGACATCGCTGTCCGGTTCCGACCCTGAAACTCCGTCGAAAAATGGAGGCATTTCAAGATGAGCCCGGCTTTATTCTGTGGGCAAATGACCCGATGGCGCAGATCGACATTCCCCACTTTTGCAATCATAACAATTGTGTATTGCTTTCAACAGAAGTGGTGGATGAGGCATGGCTTTTCACGATTGCGCGCGCCGGACGGTAGCCCGATGTGTTACAACAATGTTTACTGTTCCTCTTTAAGAATCGCGTACCCCTGAATGACACCGCCCAATCGCCGCACCCGCTCAACAGGAGCTGATATCTTGACCCTCCAGGCGCGTTTGCTGCTGATAAGCCGTGATGACGCCTGGTTACAGGCGATGGGTGACGAACTGGACCGCCTGGGCTTGCGTACTCTCAGCGCGACACAAGTCGAAGCGGGCTGCGTGGCCCTGAGCGACTTGCCAATTGAAGCGGTGATTATCCATGAGACCGGCAGCAACGAATGGCCGGACGCGGTAAGTCCGCTGCGCGCTGCCGCTTGGCCGCGCCGGATTCCCGTCATCATGATGCGCAATGACGACCAGCACCAGGTTCCGGATGGCTGGGACATGGTGCTTACGCGTGATGCCCATCCGCAGCAGATACTGGTCAGCGTCGAGCACCTGGTGCGCGCCTGCGTTGCCGAAGAGGAATATGACACCCGCCGTGAAACGTTTAACGTCGACCTGCAACCCCTTGATATCATTCTGCAAAATCAGGAACCGCTTGCCGTGCTTTCGATCGGCCAGCCAGACCCGGAATATCTCGCCATCACCCACAGCCTGCGTGAACAGGGCGTTGAAGTCACCGCGGCCCTGTCATCCTACAGCGCTTTTGATTACCTGCACGACAAGACTTTCGATGCTGTTCTTTTGTGGGGTGGTGCGCAACCAGCCGAATCCCTGTCGATCGCCGCTGGAATGCGTCGCAATACACGCCTCTACCACACACCGGTCCTTCTGCGCCTGAACAGGCTGATCGAGCTTGATGTCGGGGACGCCTTTATGCGCGGCGTCAATGATATTGCCAACCCCAGTGCACGCGTCGCCGAGGTGACGGATCGTCTGGTGCGCCTGGCCCGCACGCACCGCCGCCAACTGACCATCAGCAAGACGCTTGAGTCCATGCGCCATCATGCGCAGATGGATAAGGGCACCGGCCTTTTTGGCCGCGACCTGTTTGCCGCCCACCTTGCCCGCCTCTCAAAAGCCGCCGACGCGCGTCATCGTACGCTTAGCATCTGCGTGCTGAAGATCGCCGAAACACCTGAAGTCACGCGCGCCCGCTCGCGCGGAATGCTTGATAAGGCCGTGCCGCAGATCGGCTCAATGGTAGCGCGCCTGGTTCGCGCCGAAGACACAGCAGGCCGGCTTTCCAATGATGTCTTTGCCATCGCCCTGCCCGCCACCTCGGCCATTTCCGCCCATAATGTCGGCGAACGGATATCTGCGGTCGTCAGTTGTACGGCTTTCGATTCCGGCCAGGGCAAACCGCCCTATGTCGTGGAATTCATCGTTGGCGCCGCGCAAATTCAGCCCGGCGAACCGGCGGCCGAGGCCCTGATGCGCGCCGCCGCTAAGGTCGGAAATCCGAACCGCGAGGCGGTTTAGGCTTCGGCAGCGAGTCGGGCCAGGTCCTTCATGATCCGCTCGGCCGCCGCCAGGCGCCCGGCAGCGTCCGGCCACTCCCCCTTGACCAGCAGTTTCTGATCTGGCCGCAGTTTCCAGTCATTCGGCCGGGACTGGATGTGCCTGATGAGCCCCATTGGGTTATTGAAGCTGTCATTACGGAAGGTGACGACCGCGCCCTTGGGGCCGACATCCAGCTTTGAAACGTTAGATTCCCGGCACAAGCCCTTGATTCCGACGACTTTTAGAAGTTGTTCCGCTTCTTCCGGTATGGGGCCAAACCGGTCAATCAGTTCGGACGCCAGGGCCTCGCGGTCAGCCAGCTTTTCAGCCTCCGATACCCGGCGATAGAGGGACAGCCGGATATTGAGGTCGGGAATATAGCTTTCAGGGATCATCACCGCAGCACCGGCATTGATCTGCGGCGACCAGCTTCGCGCGTCGGTCAGGCTGTCTGCGCTGCGTTCGCGCAGTTCCGCCACGGCGTCTTCCAACATCTGCTGATAGAGTTCGACGCCGATTTCCCGGATATGTCCCGATTGCTCATGGCCAAGCAGATTGCCGCCGCCTCGGATATCGAGATCGTGGCTGGCAAGCTGGAAGCCTGCCCCCAGATTATCCAATGACTGCAAGACCTTGAGGCGCTTTTCTGAAGCGACGCTCAAGGTCTTGTGCTGCGGCGTCGTCAGATAGGCATAGGCGCGGGTCTTGGAACGCCCCACACGGCCGCGTATCTGATAAAGCTGGGCCAGGCCAAACATGTCGGCGCGATGGACGATCAGCGTATTGGCGGTCGGCACGTCCAGGCCGGATTCCACAATGGTGGTGGAGAGCAACACATCATACTGCCCCTCATAAAAGGCCGTCATCACGTCTTCCAGCGCGGTTGGCGCCAGTTGCCCATGGCCGATAACGAACTTCACTTCCGGCACCTGCGTGCGCAGGAAATCGGCCACATCGGGCAGGTCGCTGACGCGCGGCACCACATAATAGACCTGGCCCCCGCGATACTTTTCCCGCAGCAAGGCTTCACGCAGCGCCACCGGATCATAGGGCAGCACATAGGTGCGCACGGCGATACGATCGACAGGCGGCGTAGCGATGATCGACATGTCCCGGATGCCGGAGAGCGCCATTTGCAGCGTACGCGGGATAGGCGTGGCCGAAAGGGCAAGCATGTGAACATCGGCGCGGAAGGTTTTGAGCTTTTCCTTGTGCTTGACGCCGAAATGCTGCTCTTCATCAACAATTACAAGGCCCAGATCGCTAAACTTCACCTGGTCTGAGAGAAGCGCGTGGGTGCCGATCACCACCTCGATCTCACCCTTTTTCAGACCTTCGCGGGTTTTGTCGGCATCCTTGCGGCTCACCAGCCTGGAAAGTTGGCGAACGCGGATCGGCCAGCCCTGGAAGCGTTGGGTGAAGGTTTTGAAATGCTGCCGCGCCAGCAGGGTCGTGGGGCAGACAATCGCCACCTGCTGGCCCGACATGGCCACCACGAAGGCCGCGCGCAGGGCCACCTCGGTCTTGCCGAACCCGACATCGCCGCAGATAAGCCGGTCCATCGGCTGGCCCTTGCCAAGATCTTCCAGCACATCGGCGATGGCGTTAAGCTGATCGTCGGTCTCTTCATACGGAAACTGGGCGCAGAACTCATCGTAAAGCCCCGCAGGCGGATCGATGGTCTGGCCCTGCTTCATGGCCCGCGCAGCGGCGAGCTGGATCAGGCCATCGGCCATCTCGCGCAGGCGCTCTTTTGCCCTGGCTTTACGCGCCTGCCAACTGGCCGACCCCAGGCGGTCCAGTTGCGCGCTGTCGCTGTCTGCGCCATAACGCGTCAGCAGGTCGATGTTTTCGACAGGCAGATAAAGCTTGGCATCATTGGCGTATTGCAGGTCCAGGCAATCATGCGGCGCGCCGGCTACATCGAGGGTCTTCAGCCCCTCGTAACGTCCTATCCCGTGCTCGATATGGACGACCAAATCGCCGGGCGAAAGTGCCGAGGCTTCGGCCAGAAAGTTCTGCGCTCTCCGCCTTTTACGCGGCCTTGCTAACCTGTCGCCTAAGATATCGGTCTCGGAAATGACCGCCAGGGATTCGGTCTCGAAACCGTGGTCAAGCGGCAGGACAGCGCGCTGGATCGGTTTGACCTTGGTGCCGGCCACACCGAAGCTTTGCGCGTCAGCCCAATCGGCTGCCAGACGCAGCGCGGTCAGCCCGTGATCGGCCAGCATAACGCCCAGGCGGTCGGATGAGCCTTCGGTCCAGGAAGCGAACAAAACACGCTTTCCCTGTTTTGCCAGGGCCTTGGCGTGATCCGTAACCGCGGTGAAGAGATTAGTCGAATCGAGCAAACGTTCCTGGCCGAAATTACGGCCCGGACGCCCGCCCAGATCGAGGGCGTCGGCGCCTTCCCGTTGGAAGGGCTCAAAGCGCCGTACACGTTGTCCGGTCAGGGCGGCTTTCCAGTGCACGTCATCGAGATAAAGCCGCGCCGGCGGCAGGGCGCGATAGGCCGAACCGCCCTTCTCTTTCGAGGCTTCTGCGCGCAGCTCATAGGCATCCTGAACACTTGCGGCGCGTTCGGCAAAGGCGTTTTCCGCCAGCGCATCAAGCATCAGCAGCGTTTTGGACGGCAGGTAATCAAAGACATTGTCCAGTCCGTCGTAAAATAGCGGCAGCAGGTGCTCTATTCCCTGCCGGCGAATGCCCGAAGAGAGGGCGGCATAGAGCGGATCGTCACCCGCCGCACCGAAGGTTTCGAGATAGTGCTGGCGAAAACGGCTGATGCTCACCTCATCCATGCGGACTTCCGACACCGCCGTAAAATCCAGCCCGGTGATCTGCTTCAGCGAACGCTGGGTTTCCGTGTCGAAGCTGCGGACCGATTCCAGCGTATCGCCAAAGAAATCGAGCCGGACCGGTTCCTCGTGACTGGGCGAAAAGACATCGAGCAGGCCGCCACGCACCGCAAACTCCCCCTTTTCCGACACGGTCGACACACGGTTATAGCCATGTTTGAGGAAATAGGCTTCGAGATCGCGGATATCGATCGTCTGGCCCGGCCTGAGCGACAGGCGCCCTTCCCGGATGACGCTGAGAGGCGGCACCTTCTGCATCATGGCGGCGGCCGTGGTCAGCAGCAGGACAGGCGTAGCCGGCGGCGTGGTCTTGTATTCCGCCAGCCGCGACAGGGCATACATGCGCTGGGCGATTATGCCTGGCGTCGGGCTCATGCGATCATAAGGCAGGCAGTCCCATGCCGGGAAACTCAACACCTCAAGATCAGGAGCGAAAAATTTCAGCGCTTCGACAACCGCATTCATGCGCGCAAAATCGCGCGCCACGAAGACACTCAAACCTTCGCCGCGCGCCAGATCAGCCGTGATCAGGCTGTCAAAACCTTCCGGCGCGCCGCTTAAGGTCAGCGGCGCTTCAGAACGCGAAATCTGGGACAAATCGGCCATTTATTATTTAAATCTTTGTGTAAGCTGTCTTATAGTAGATATTGAGTTTATTCATTATTGCCGATTGAAATTCCTCAGGCGTCGGATCACGTTCAATGATCCAGCCATAGAGATCCTGATCCGGTACTTCGAGCAGGATTTCAAAAATATCCAGCTCATCGTCGCTCATTTCCGGCAGCATGTCGTCGGCGAAATTGCCCAGGATGATGTCTGCTTCCTTGAAGCCCCGGCGCCAGGCCCGAAAGGACAGCTTTCTGAGGCGCGCTTCCCGCATTTCCGATTCTGTCACAGTAAACGCTCCTCAAACCTAAACTGGCCCTTCTCATAAAGCATTTTTGGTGCTTGATAAGCCCATGCGACCAGAAATTTTGTTTCCCTACTATGCGCCGGTGACCAGTCTGAAAGGTGTCGGCCCCAAGCTGGCGCCTGCCTTGAGCGCGCATGTCGGGGAGAATGTTCGTGACCTTGCCTTCTTCCTGCCATCCGGTCTCATAAAAAGGCCATTGGTAACGCTGGCCGAAGCCAGAATTGGTGAAATCCAGACCGTGCGGGTCAAAATCGGCGGCTATCCGCCGTCCCCCGGCAAGGCGCCGCAGCGCATCGACGTGTTTGACGAGACTGGCCGTCTGCAACTGATCTACTTCCACCGTATACGCGGCTTCGAGGCCCAGCATCCGGTCGGCGCCGAGCGCTTGATCAGCGGGCGTATCGAAAAATTCGGCCAGCATCTCCAGATGTCGCATCCGGATTACATAGTCGATGAAGCGCGCGCGGACGATATTCCCGCCTGCGAACCGGTCTATCCGGCCACGCTTGATCTGTCGTCGCGCATGATCCGAAAGTTCATCCAGACGGCGCTTACTACCCTGCCCGACCTGCCGGAATGGCATGATAAAGGTATATTAGACAAATACATATGGCCGACATTTGATCAGGCGCTCAAAGCGGCGCACACACCTCAAAGCGAACTTGATTTTTCTCTAGATTCCAAAATCCGGCAACGCCTGGCCTATGATGAAGCCCTGGCACACCAACTGGCGCTGAAAAGCCGGAAACTGCATCGCCAGAATACGCCGGCGCGTGTGGTTGATTTTTACCACCTCTCGGATCAGGCACTTGCCGCCCTGCCTTTTGCCCTGACCGGCGCGCAAGCGCGTGCCCTTCAGGATATCCGTGCGGATCTGCGTTCCGGCCACCGTATGAACCGGCTGGTCCAGGGCGATGTCGGTGCCGGCAAGACGCTGGTTGCGCTTCTGGCCATGATCGATCTGGCGGAAGGCGGCTTCCAGAGCGTGCTAATGGCCCCTACCGAAATCCTCGCCCGTCAGCACTACGAAAAAAGCCTGCCGATCCTGAATGATATCGGTATTACTTCAATTATCATGACAGGCCGCGACAAGGGACGGCTGCGTGAGGAAAAACGGGCTGTCGTCGCCAGCGGCGAAGCCATGATCGTCTTCGGGACCCACGCGGTCTTCCAGGAAGGCGTCGACTTTCAGTCCCTGCAATTGGCGGTCATCGACGAACAGCACCGCTTCGGCGTGGGACAAAGACAGAAGCTGTTCTCGAAGGGCGATTCCGTCCATTACCTGTCCATGTCGGCCACCCCGATCCCCCGCACCCTGGCCCTGACGCAGTATGGCGAAGCCGATCTCAGCATTCTCGATGAAAAGCCAGCGGGCCGCCAGCCGATCCATACGGCAGTCCTGCCGCGGCAGCGTCTGCCCGATGTCATTGCCCGCTTGCGCAGCGCCATCGATTCCGGTTCGCAAGCCTACTGGATTTGCCCTCTGGTCGAGGATACCGCCGAATCGGACCTCATCGCGGTCGAGCTTCGCCATCGGGAACTGGCCGAAGACCTGGGCATGGAAATCGGGCTCGTTCATGGCCGAATGCCTTCCGAAGAGAAGGATGCCGTCATCAACCGCTTTGCCGCCGGCGATATCCGCATTCTGTGCGCCACAACGGTGGTGGAGGTCGGCATCGATGTGCCTACGGCCTCTATCATCATCATCGAACAGGCCGAGCGCTTTGGACTGGCGCAACTCCACCAGTTACGCGGGCGAGTTGGGCGGGGGCGCGACAAGAGCGCCTGCATCCTGCTCTACGATACGCCCCTATCCAAAAACGCCCAGGCCCGGCTGGAACTGCTGCGCGACACCGAGGATGGCTTCAAAATCGCGGAAATGGACTGGAAGCTGCGCGGCGAAGGCGACATTCTGGGTGCCAAACAATCCGGCTTTCCCGATTATCGCTTCGTCGATCCGGTGGCCCATACTCACCTGATCGCCATGGCGGCGCGCGATGCGGTCTATATTCTGCAACACATGGAGTCTTTGCCGGAGGCGCGTCGCAGGGCGATAGAGGTTCTCAGGCAGTTGTTCGACTGGCGCGCAGACAGCCCCGACAAGCAGGATTAAGCCGGCGGCGGCGTGGCCTCGAACAATTGCCACCGCGCCTGAATATCTGCCTGAAGATCACCATAGAAGAGATTGTAAGCATTGACCTTTCTTTGGTCTTCCCACGTCCCGCCATCCTTGAAGGAGGGCGATTTGGGCTTGTCGACAAACAGCAGGCCACCGAGGCAATGCGCCGCCACTTTGCGGACGCTCAGTGCCGGTTCCGTGCCCCATTCTAGCCCCGTCGCATTCGTGGCGCCCTGGGAATGCCGCGCATCCACCTCGTCGTCGGAGGCGATGCCATTCAGGGGATTAACACAGACGCCTTTGCGCGATCCCATAGGCTGCAGGGTTTCCCCCTGCCAATAGACGGCCTTTTGCAATACCTGCAAGGCGACATCCGGCCGGCCCGAATTGATACTGACATAGCTGACAACGCAGCCGACCTGACGGCGCGACAAACAGGCCGGCGTCGGGGCAGTCACGCCAAACTGGCTTTCCGGCACCAGGGTCTCTAGGAAATAGGCCGCAACCAGTTGAGACTTCAGTTCAGGATCGTTCGCCACCACATCGCGGACCAGACGCGACGCCAGCACGCCGCCCTGTTCCAGTCCGACAATGACAAAGCCGCGGCCGCCGCGGCGCACCTTGAGAAACTCGGCAAAGGCCGCGCTTACATCACGATAGGCAAACTGACGTGCCTCACGCGAATCTTCCTTCAGGTTCAACTGGGTAAACAGACTACCCTGCCGGTATTTCGGCGCGTAGACATTGCCCATGATGGCGAAGGGTGCAGCATAGTTAGGTAGTTGCACGCGCTGCACCTCGGCCTTGATGGCATTGCTCGTGGTCGAGCCCAGCCACTGATCGCCGCCATTATAGCTGGTGCCATGAACGAAAAAGACATCCACCTTGCGGGGGTCCGCATAATAATGGGCTGGATTGAGATACCAGCTATCCGCCTTGGTATAGTTGGGCGCGGCTGGCGGACGATAGATCTGGAAAGGAATTTTGGGATCGAGATAGTTGCGATGAATGTCGTTCTGCAAATACAGGAAGGCCAGCGCCAGAAAGCCGCCGATAAGAAGGCCGATCAACAGGCTGAGCCTGCGTTTCTGTAAAATCTGTTTCCACATTCCGTTACAAACTTAAGGGGAGATGCCCCCAAAACAAAGGTCACATCCGTCAGGCCGGTTCACTTTTTGTGACCCCGGATAACAGATCAGTCCCTGCTAACTTTGTATAGTGCATTCGGCCAGCGCTTATGCACCCAAAACCATTCTTCCGGATTATCGCGCACGGCCCATTCGATAAAAGCGCTTATCTTGCATACAGTTGTTTCAATATCCTCAGATTTGTGTCCGGTGTTATTCACCTCAATCGGTTCATGCACCGTGACGTGAAACCGTGCCTTATGCAGCCGACGGATCGTCAGGGGCTGCAACACCGTGCCGAAACGCTGGGCCAGGCGCGTCGGGCCGGGTGCTGTTTCGGCGATATGTCCGAAGAAGGGCGTCGGCACGCCGCGGTTGAACTTCTGGTCGTTCATCAGGCCGACCGATTCGCCTTTTTGCAGGGCGATGAGCAATTCCTTGGCGCCATCCCCGCCCTTGGGCGCGAACATGGTCACGCCATAGGCTGCGCGCCCGGCCCGGATGCGGGCATCGACATAGGGATTATTGGCGGCACGATAGGTGATCATATAGGGCACTTTCGCCGCCAGGATCGCCGCGTTCATGACCTCCCAGTTCGACAGGTGACCGGAAATGAAGATCACCGGCTTGCCGCTGGCGGCAATGGCTTCCAGCTTCTCGAAGCCTTCAATCTCTATGCGCGACGGATCACGGACAATCCGGTCCATGATGGCAAATTCGCCGGCCATGGTGCGGCCGGTATTTTCCCATTGCCGCGTGATCAGACGCTGACGCACCGCTTCACCCATCTCCGGAAAGGCCAGTTCCAGGTTACGTTTCACCGTCTTCTGTACCGGCGTCAACGGTCCCAGGGTCTTGAACAGCCAGCCGCCGAAATCCGAGGCCGTATCCACCGGCAAGGCGCGGGTAAAAGCCGCGAAAGCGTCATAGAGTAAGGCCTCCAGCCGCCAGGCGACATCCTGCATAAAGGAGGGCTTGTCCGCCATCAGGCCGCGTCCTTCGCGGCTTTCTGCGCAGACAGAATCTTGCGCAGGCGGTTCAGCCGCGCTTCGGCCGCCAGATGGCTGCTGTAAAGGCCATCCCAACCGCCGGTAAAATGCGCGCGGAAAATGAAATAGCGGAGGAAAACAAACGGGTATTCAAACGGCAGCCGCAGCCGGATCGCCCAGGCCGGCTTTTTCAGCACCTTGGCCTGAAGATTGGTATAGGAATCGAGCTTGGCGCGAATATGTTCGTAAGAACGAGCCGAAAAATGCATGACCGCACCATGCAACTGCCCAACTGGCTCCGCCTTGGTGTCGACCGTATCGTGGACCAGGCTCTCACGGAAGCGCACAACCCGCCGGTCATACAGCCTGACATAATTATGGTAATCCGCCCACAGGCGCGGCTTGGTCTTGCCGGGATAGACATTCCTGATCCTGAACCTGTAGGCATTAAGTTTGGGGCCGGCGGCCATAAGCGCCTTGATTTCATTGAAAAGCGCCGGCGTGACCACCTCATCGGCATCCAGATTGAGAATCCAGTCGTATGATGCACAGTCTTCACTGTATCGCTTTTGCGGTCCGTAACCTGGCCAGTCGTGATGGATGACGCGGGCACCGAGCCTTTCGGCGACCGCCACCGTATCGTCGGTCGACCCGCTGTCAATGACCACCACTTCGCTTACCAAGCCCTGAACCGCACGAATACAATCGCCAATACGGTCGCCTTCGTTTCGGGCGATAATACAGCAGCTTAAGGGTGTTGGTTCAATTGCGTCCATGCTACCTCTTGTGCCCAAGACCTCCAGAACAGGCAAGCCTTCCTTTTCCCCATGACAGAAAAACACGCCCCGACCGCACCGGTTATCCTCTGGTTTCGCTTCGATCTGCGGCTGCACGACCATGCCGGTGTCCGCGCGGCCCTCGAAAGCGGTCGGCCTGTCCTGCCCCTTTATATATGGGATGAAGATGCGGGAACACGCCCCCTGGGGGCGGCCTCGAAATGGTGGCTGCACCGGTCGCTCGAATCCCTGGATTTGGACCTTCAGACACATGGCTCGCGGCTGATTATCGAGCGCGGCAACAGTCAGATTGTTCTGGCATCTCTTTCCAGAGAATATGACGTAAAAACAATATACTGTTCGCAGACATTTGATCCTAAAAATGAACAATATGATGAGGAACTGGCCGACGAACTGGCGACGGCGGGGATCGAGCTGAAACGTCTGAACACCGCCCTTCTATCTTCTCCCAATGCGCTTAGCACACAGGGCGGTACGCCTTTCCGCGTTTTCACCCCCTTCTACAAAACCCTGCTGGCATCCGGCGCCTGCGATATCGCCGCCCTGCCCAGCCTGCCGGACGTCGCCTGGCCGCAACCAACGACATGGCCAGGCTCACTCACCATTGCCGAACTGGGGCTGCAACCGCAGCAAACCCCATCCGGCAAGGACTGGTCACAGGGCTTCAGCCGCTTCAAGCCCGGAGAGGCCGGCGCACGCGGAGCTCTCAGGTATTTTCTTAAGAACCACCTGCAATCCTATGACACAAATCGGGATCGACCGGATCTGGATATAACCTCGCACCTGTCTCCCCATTTGCGATTCGGCGAAATCAGCCCGCAAAGGATACTGCTTGAAACCCAAAAGGCCGCCGATGCGGATCATCGTCTGCAGGCCGGTGCCGCCAAATTTCGCGCTGAACTGGCCTGGCGGGAATTTTCGTACGGCTTGCTCGCCCAACAACCCCGCCTGCATGAAATCAATTTCCGCCGCGACTTTGACCAGTTCGACTGGCGCCATGACGACACCCAATTTCGCGCCTGGTGCCGGGGCGAGACCGGCTACGAACTGGTCGATGCCGGCATGAGGGAACTCTGGCAGACCGGTTATATGCACAATCGCGTACGCATGGTGGCGGCCTCCTTTCTCGTCAAACATCTGCTGATCGACTGGCGCCGTGGCGAGCAATGGTTCTGGGACTGCCTGCTGGATGCGGATCCGGCCAATAATCCGGCAAGCTGGCAATGGGTCGCCGGTTCAGGCGCCGATGCCGCCCCCTATTTCCGCATTTTCAACCCGATCACCCAGGCCGAAAAATTTGATCCCAAAGCTGATTATCGCGGCCGCTATATACCGGGCTATACACACCTTTCCACAGGTGCAAATAACAGCAGGAAACAGGCAGAACTGTTTGATAAAACGGATAAGGCTTCAAACTATCCACAGCCCATCGTCGATCATACTCAAGCCCGCGAACGCGCTCTGGAGACTTACAAGAATCGCACTGCTTATGAGGAGCAAGAGTCGTGACCACACAGATTGAGCCGCGGGATTTGGCGAAACTGATGGAAGACGGTGCCGTCAAAATTCTGGATGGTAGCTGGGCTCTGGATGGCACCGACATGCGGGCGCTTTATAAGGCCGATCATATTCCCGGTGCGCAATTCTTTGATCTGGAGGCTATAAGCGATCACAGCACGCTCTTGCCGCACATGGCGCCCTCACCTGACCAGTTTTCTGCGGCCATCGGGAATATGGGTATTTCGGAAACCGATCACGTTGTCATCTACGACCGGCTGGGCCTGTTTTCAGCCGCGCGCGTATGGTGGACATTCCGGCTGATGGGACACGAAAAAGTGCAGGTTCTGCGTGGCGGACTACCGGCCTGGAAGGCAGCCGGTTTCCCTGTCACAGATCAGACTTCCATTCCTGACCCGATCACTTACGCAGCAAGCCACACGCCGGAAAACATCATAAATATAAATGACCTACAGAATATACTTAAGGCTGAAGACAGCCTGATCCTCGATGCGCGGCCAAAGGCGCGGTTTGAAGGCACGGCTCCCGAACCGCGCGCCGGGCTGCGGTCAGGGCATATGCCGGGCAGCCGCAGCCTGCCGTTTGGCGAACTGGTGCGCAACGGCGCCCTGAAACCGAAAGAGGAACTGCATGCGATTTTTCAGTTCTGTGGTGTCGGCGATACCGGGCCGATTGTGACGACGTGCGGCTCAGGCGTAACCGCGGCCATCATAAGTATGGCCCTGTTTGAGACGGGCCATACCTCTGCGCGACTCTATGACGGTTCCTGGGCAGAATGGGGCCAGGAAAGCCTGGACAATCCCGTCGTCACAGGTGCCTGACATGACAAAGGCATGGCGACTCCGACAGGGCTCGAACCTGTAACCGTCCGCTTAGAAGGCGGATGCTCTATCCAGTTGAGCTACGGAGCCTCAAACGCAGGAATGCGCTAGTGCGTCCAGCTTTGTCTGCGGCCGAAGGCAAAATTGTCGGCATAGGCCTTGATGATCTTCGGCGGCGCTTCCGGCTCGATGAGACGGAACGGAATGCCATGATGCTCGGCAAAGGCCATGGCCTGGTCCTTGGTTTCGAAGGTCAGGCGCACCTGGGCATCGGTATCGGCAGATGACGACCAGCCCATCAGCGGATCAGGCGTGCGAGCGGATTTCGGTTCAAACTCCAGTATCCAGTCATGGGTCTTGCCACGGCCGGATTGCATGGCGGTTTTGGCGGGTTTGAAAATACGCGCGAACATCATTGTCTCCTGGATACGCTGGGATTCGCTAATCCTCACGTATGTGTCTGTTACTACCAAATACAGCCAACGGTAAAGAGGAAAGGCAAGACATTTAAAAAGCCGGCCCCAGAAGGAGCCGGCTTTTTAAATGGTCGGGGCGAGAGGATTCGAACCTCCGGCCTCCTGCTCCCGAAGCAGGCGCGCTACCAGGCTGCGCTACGCCCCGACTAAATTTAACTCACCAACACAGGGCCCATTGCATGGTGCCGATGTGCTGGTCGGGGCGAGAGGATTCGAACCTCCGACCTGCTGCACCCAAAACAGCTGCGCTACCAGGCTGCGCTACACCCCGTTGCCCGGCCAGTAACCAAGGTCAGCGGCTGAGAGGCGCGCTTCATGCCATTTTCACCAGACCTCCGCAAGCCCTCCTGACATGAAAAATCGCCAAGTTGCTGACTTTTATTGATTTCACCTTGTAGCCCAGGGAAAAAGACGTGGATAACCGAGACCTCACGCTCTTACAGGCATAAAAAACGCGAACAGCATGACCTGTTCGCGCTTTTTGGAATACGACTTATGACAACAGATTATACAAATGCCCTGGGGTGAACCTCGGTAACCACAAGCCCTTTTGGGCCTTCGCCGAAGCGCACCATGATGGTATCGCCCTGCTGGACATCTTCCAGGCCGTAACGGCGCAAGGTCTCGATATGGATGAAGATATCGGTCGGGTCATCGCCGCGCACCACAAAGCCATAGCCCTTGGTGCGGTTAAACCACTTGATGGTTGCGGCCTCGAGGTCGCCCACGCGCACACTGTCATTGACAGCGCGCGAAGCCCGCGGAGCCTGAATATCCGAACGGATGGACGAAGATGCGCCCTCGGCGACAGCTTCCAGGTTATCAATCTCGATTACCTGCCAGCCCTTGGCCCGCTTGGCGATCTTGCAGGTAATCCGGGCGCCCTCATGCGCACTGTCACGCCCCATGTCGCGCAGGCTTGAAATGTGCAGCAGGACATCGCGCATACTTGTCAGCGAAGCATCCTGCGGGACAATGAAGCCATACCCTTTCGCGGCATCAAACCATTTCACATGACCTGAAATCGTTACTAATTCGTCGGCTTCAGTTTTGCTATTGTAATCAAACAAACTCATCTATCCTCACCCATGTCGCCATGAACTTATCAAGTGACACTCTTTATAATAACACGGATATCTCAATTTGGGAGGCAAAAAAGAGAATATATTCGCAAGAATTGAGAAAATACGCCAAAAAATCGCTTTAGGCGAGTGTAATTGTGATCACGCGAGCGCCTGAGACCGTTACCAATTGGTAATTATCTGTGGATAAGTCAGAAGGTGGCCATCAACCCTGGGCAAAAGAATACCGATGAGGGGAAAACCTGGCGGCTTGAATGGCAGTCCCTAGGGGAGTCGAACCCCTCTTTTCAGGTTGAAAACCTGACGTCCTAACCGATAGACGAAGGGACCGCGTTCAAGAGGTGCGCTAGGTAACCGTTCTTATTTCGGGATGCAAGCGCTATTTTCATTTTTTTCCTGGTGTCGGCATACTCACCGGAAATCAGGCCAGGGCTATGTCCTCGATTTCAAGCTGGACCCCTCGTCGCCCCATATAGTCATCGGCTTTCAACCGCCCCAGCACATGAATCAGCCCGACCGGCCGCAAAAGTGCATCTCCAATTGCCGTGCCCTCGGCGCGCCAGATGATGCCTTTCAGCTTCGCCCCGCTGTCATCGCTCAGCTCAAATCGGATATGGCCGCCCTTCATGGCCTGGGCGAAACCAACACGGACGCCGGCGAAGGCCAGTACTGGCTCCGGATTGCCCTGACCGAAGGGCGCCAATAAATCAAAACGGTCATAGAGCGCGCGCGATGCAGCCTTCAAGCTCAATATGGCATCGATCTCGACAGCCTCGATCTGGTCGGCCTCTGACACATGGGTCGTCACATAGTCATTGATGAACCGGCGAAGCTCGCCGATCCGCTCGCGCTCCACGCTCAGGCCCGCCGCCATGGCGTGCCCCCCACCGGAAAGCAGGATGTCGGCTTCGAAGGCCGCGCCAACCGCTTCGCCGAGATTAACGCCCGCCTGCGAACGCCCCGATCCCTTGCCCATGCCGCTGACCGGATCAATGCCTATTATAATGACCGGCTTGTGCCAGCGCTCGCGCAACCGGCCGGCCACGATGCCGATAACGCCGGGATGCCAGTCTTCGCGTGCCACTATAATGACCGGATCATCACTTGGCCACAGTCCCTGCGTTTCCGCGGTCTGCATGGCCTGGTCCAGCACCTCGGCCTCGATATCACGGCGGGTGCGATTCAGTTCATCCAGTTCGTGCGCCAGCGCGGCCGCTTCTTCAGGATCATCCGTCGAGAGCAGTCGGACGCCGAGGTCCGAGCGCCCGACCCGGCCGCCGGCATTGATCCGCGGACCGATGACAAAACCGGAATGGAAGGTGCTCATCAGATTGACCGCGGCGCTCTTGTCACCGGCCACTTCCATCAGGGCCTTGATGCCGGCGTTCTTTAACTGCGACATGACCTTGAGCCCTTGCGCCGCCAGGGCGCGGTTGAATCCAGTCAGGGCCGTAACGTCGCAGATCGCTCCCAGGGCCGACAGGTCAAGCCACTGCCGCAGATCAGGTTTCGGCCGGTCACTGAAAAGACCGCGCTTTTCGGCCTCGCGGTTCAGGCCAGCCAGAACCACGAAAACCACGCCCGCCGCCGCCAGATTTCCCTGCGCGGAGGTGCAACCAGGACGGTTCGGATTGACGACGGCCAGGGCGTGCGGCGGTTCTTCGCGCATCAGGTGGTGGTCAATCACCACCACATCGAGGCCGATACTGGCGGCATAATCAAGCGCCTTGTGCGCCATGGCGCCGCAATCGACCGTAACGACCAGGTCCGTGCCCTGGCGCTTGAGCGTATCGAAGGCGGCATTGGAAGGCCCATATCCCTCTGTCACGCGGTCGGGCACATAGACTTCCAACTCATGCCCCATATGTCGGAACCAGCGCACCAGTTGCGCCGCGCTGGTAGCGCCATCGACGTCATAATCAGCGAAAATACTGATCTTTGCCTTGCGCTCCAGGGCATCAAGCATGGCGCCAACCGCTCTATCCATATCCATGAAGGCGGACGGTTCCGGAAACAGCGCCTTTAGCGTCGGGAAGATAAAATCCTGCAGAGCTTCCGGCGTCACGCCGCGTCCGGCGGCGAAACGCGCCAGCGGCTCGACGAAATCGGCTTCTGCTACGTTCATCAGGCCCAGGCGATGGGTGATCTCACGCAGGGTTTCAGTCGTAACGCCCTTGGCCGCGATACGTTCGCGCCAGGCGCGACCGCTTAAGGACGCACTGACACCGAGATAGGGCGGGACTTTTTGAGCGGGCTTCAGCGGGGAATGGGCATCCATATCGAGTCATCTCTTTGGCAAGACTGGCAGACTAACAGACACACCCATCGGAGCAATGGCGCAATCATCCACGCGGTCACGAAAGCGAGAACACGCGGGGATAAGTCAGGCGCCGGTTGGCAAATCCCGCCACCTGCCATAGGCTAATGGCAGAATCGCACAAATTGGGGGCATAGGGTGGCGTCACATACAGAAACCGACCGGGTGGGATTTGGCCGGATGCTGGCCTTTATCGGTCCCTGCGTGCCCTTTGCTGCCCTGGGTTTGCCGCTTGTCGCCACCCTGCCGGAATATTACGGCACCCAACTCCAGCTCGGCGCGGTGGTCGGCACCGTCTTCTTTATTGTGCGTTGCTTCGATATTCTGGTCGATCCAGTCCTCGGTCACTGGATGGACCGCACGCGCACCAAACTGGGCCGTTTCAAGCTGTGGATGCTGATCTGCCTGCCGATCCTGTTCGTCAGCACCGGTTTTATCTTCCTGGCGCAGAAAGGCGTCGGGCCTGTCTATCTCGGCCTGTGGCTGTTCGTCCTTTATGTCGGCTTTTCCATTGCAGCGCTCAGCCAGGCCAGTTGGGGCACGGTCCTTTCCACCGATTACAACGAGCGCTCACGTATCTTCGCCTGGTGGCAGGTCGGCAATATCATCGGCATCCTGGCGGCGGCGGTCATTCCGGTGATCGTTCAGAAACTCGGCTATAGCTATATTTTCGGCGTCCAGTTGATGGGGGGCTTCATCATGCTCACCCTGCCTGTCAGCATCGGCATTGCCCTGTGGCTGGTCCCGGAAAAAATCTCCAACACAAATACGCACGACCTGAAGCTCAGCCATTATTTCGACATGTGGAAACGCCCCAATGTGCGCAGCATTCTGTATGCCGACCTGTTCATGGGACTGGCACCGGGCGTGATGGCCGCCCTTTTCTTCTACTTTTTCGAGGAAACCAAGGGTTTGACGCGCTTTGAGTGCAGTGTCGCCATGCTGCTCTATTTCGTAGCCGGCATCATAGGTGCGCCCATATGGGTTGTCGCCTCTAAAAAGATGAGCAAACACAAGGCACTGATCCTGTCTTCCGTGATCTTCGCCGTGCTTTACGGCGCCATGTATTTCGCACCTAAAGGTTATTTCATTATCTGCGCCGCCATGACCTTCGCCAACGGCATTCCTTATGCCGCCTCGCTCCTGCTGACCCGCGCCCTGATGGCCGATATCGGTGACGAGGTCATGCTGGAAACCGGCCACGATCATAAGGGCACGCTCATGGCTATTCTCTCGGCCACCACCAAGGTCGGCTACGCCATTTCCGCTCTGACCATCACCATTCTCGGTGTGCTGCACTTCAACGTAAAATCACCAAAGGACAGCCCGCCGGATGCCTTGATGTGGGTTGAAATCTTCTTTATCGGCCTGCCGGTCATCTTCCTGATCCTTGGCGCGGTCTCGATGATGCGCTATTCGCTGACTCCGCAGCGCCATGCCGAAATTATGGTGCAACTGAAAGCAAAGGAAATCCTGTGAGTGAAGGCATCGAAGGTCTGCTCGAAGTCATGCGCCGGCTGCGCGATCCGCAAACCGGCTGCCCGTGGGACAAGGAACAGACCTTCGCCACCATCGTACCCTATACCATTGAAGAATCCTACGAGGTGGCCGATGCCATCCAGCGCAATGACCTGCGCGATCTGAAGGAAGAACTGGGCGACCTGCTGTTTCAGGTGGTTTTCCATGCCCGCATCGCCGAGGAAATGGGCCTGTTTACTTTCGACGATGTCGCCGCCGGCATGAGTGAAAAGCTGATCCGCCGCCATCCGCACGTCTTTGGCGATGCCGGCGACCGCACGGCCGAAGAGCAAAATGCCGCCTGGGAAGTCATCAAGGCCGAGGAACGCAAGGCCAAGGAAAAACATGGCCTGCTCGATGATGTGCCGGTCGGCCTGCCCGCTCTCACCCGCGCCGCAAAGCTGACTAAACGCGCCGCCCGCGTCGGTTTCGACTGGCCTAGCGTCCATAAGGTGCTCGACAAGCTCGACGAAGAGACCGAGGAACTGAAGGCCGAGGTCGCCAAAGGCGATGTGCAGAAATCGCACGAAGAACTGGGGGATATCCTGTTCGTCCTGGCCAATCTGGCGCGCAAACTCGATGTCGAGCCCGAAAACGCCTTGCGGATGACCAATGCCAAGTTCGTCCGTCGCTTTGAGGTCATCGAGGCCGAACTGGCGAAACTCGGCAAGACGCCGGATCAGTCGGATCTCGCGGAAATGGACGCCCTGTGGAATGCCGCCAAGCTGGCCGAGCGTGAAAATTCCTGAGACCTTTGGCGGGAACCCCCTTCCCAGACGGCTGCGTAATACGCTGCTAAGCGTGTTGTTCTGCGGCGGGCTGTTTGTGGCCTGGTACCAGGTGGCCAGCCAGACGCCGATCCCGCCCGATACACACGTTACCTATCAACAGCAGGATCGGTTCCGACTGGATATCGATGCCAGTGGTCAGGTCATCCTGGCAGATCAAACCGGCGTCTATCGCTATAAAATCTCGTCCCTTGCGCTGCGCCGCATCTTGCGAACGTTTCATCGCGTCCAGTGGTTTGACCGCAATATCCTGGCCTATGGCGATGCCCGCTCACAGTGTGTATTGAGCCTGACAGAAGGCTACCGGAAGGCCGCCATTAGGTACAATTGTGAAACGCAAGCATCTGAAATTCTCATGCCTGTTCAGTCCCTTGAGATAACAACGCGCTTCCGGAGGGTGCTACAGGGCGACAAACCGACATTGCGCGATTTCAAGGTGACGGGTGACACAGGCCGGTCGTTTTAAAGATTAAACCAATGACTTGTCATTCGCACTTAATGTACATGCGGCCGCCTCTTAGTTTCAATCCACAAGTCATTTCCACACTCTCTTGCGAATCAAAAGATTAACGCGCATCACTTGCGAATTGCCCGCGAATTATGGTGCCGCGTATGAAAAAACCCGCAAAAGCGCCCCTGTCCAAAAGCGCCCGGAAACCCGCCAAACCCATCAGCAAAGCCGCCGTTCAAAAGGCGCACCGTTCGCTGTGCCCGATCAACCTGACCCTGGAAGCGGTGGGCGATCGCTGGTCCATGTTGATCGTGCGTGACCTGATGTTGCGCGGGCACAGCAGCTATCAGGGCTTCCTGCGCGCGGAAGAGAAGATCGCCACCAATATCCTGGCCGATCGCCTTCTGAAGTTGGAGCAAAATGGCCTGATCAGCAAATCGGCCGACCCCGCCGACAAGCGCCGGTTCATTTATGCCCTGACCGAGCGCGGCGCCGACCTGGCGCCGATCCTGGTTGAACTGGCACTGTATGGCCTGAAATATGAGCCGATGGCAAACATGGCCAAGGAGGTCATCCTGGACATGCAGAAGAACAAGCAGATCTTCGCCCAACGCCTGACACGCAATTTCACGCCGAGACCTGCGGAAAAGCCGGTAAAGAAAAAGGAAGACCCGGTCGAGGAAACCCTCAGCCTGTTCTGACGGCCTACTCCATGGCCGCCAACTGGTCGTGCTCCATCTCTTCCTGTGACAGCTTCTTTTTCGGCGCGGCGATCAGCAGCAGAAGCGGCATGGATAGCAGGCACAGAATGAACATCAACCAGAAATTATCGACATAGGCGATCATGCTGGCCTGGCGATTGACCTCGGCATTAAGCGCCTCCAGTCCAAGCTGGCTTTGCCCATAGGTGCTGCCCATCAACGGGCCATTACCGCTATTCAGGCTGTCGACAATACCGGCATGGGCCTTCTGTGTATTGGCCACCTGCAACGCCTGTACCATGGCGATACCGATACTAGAGCCGATATTGCGCACGAGGCTGTAGATCGCCGTGCCTTCCGGCCGCAGATTTGGCGCAAGCGTTGCGAAGGTGGCGGCCGATAGCGGCACGAACACCAGTCCCATGCCTATCCCCTGGATAATGCCGGGCCAGATAATGTCGTGCTGTGACAGGACGATCGTATAGGTACACATCCAGGCCAGGGAAATCGCGGTCAGGCCGAAACCGGCCGCCAGGATCAGGCGCAGATCGACCTTGCCGACCATTCGTCCGACCACCAGCATGGCCAGCATGGTGCCCAGCCCCGATGGTGCCGTAACGATACCAGCCGTCATGGCGGAATACTGCATCAGCCCCTGAAGCATGGAAGGCATCAGGGCGCGCGTGGCGAAGAGCACCATGCCGACGATGAAAATGAACAACAGGCCGGTGACGAAGTTGCGGTTATAGAGCAGCCGGTAATCGAGGAAGGTCTGGCCGGCCGGACGCGTGGCCGTATGGATGATGAAGCAGCCGAGGCTGATAAAGACGATGATCGCCTCGATCCAGGTTTCCGACGAAGAAAACCAGTCATTCGACTGGCCGCGGTCAAGCAGCATTTGCAGGGCGCCGATGGCCAGGCTGAGCGCCGCAAAGCCGAAGACATCGAAACGGATGCTGCGTTTTGCGATGGTGTGCGGAATGTATTTCCAGATGCCGAAAAAAGCCGCGGCGCCAATCGGCACATTTATGAAGAAGCACCAGCGCCAGTCATAGGCGTCGGTCAGCCAACCGCCAAGCGTCGGCCCCAGAATCGGCCCCACCATGACGCCCATTCCCCAGACCGCCATGGCCGAGCCATGCTTTTCGCGCGGATTGATATCGAGCAGGGTCGATTGCGACAGCGGCACAAGGGCAGCGCCGAATATGCCTTGCAGCAGACGCGCCAGAACGATTTCCGAGAGATTGCCGGCGATGCCGCACAGCATTGAAGCCACGGTAAAACCGGCAATCGAAACCAGAAAGACGTTCTTCAGGCCAAACCGATCGCTCAGCCAGCCGGTCAGCGGCGTGGCGATGGCGGCGGCCACGATGAACGAGGTCAGCACCCAGGTGATCTGGTCGGACGAGGCGTTGAGGCTGCCCTGCATGTGCGGCAAGGCCACATTGGCAATCGTGCCGTCGATCGCCTGGATGATCGTCGCCAGCATGATCGAAATGGTGATCATGGTGCGATTAATCGGCGCGCCGGAAGCGGGCGCAGCAGTAGCGGTACTCATCAGGAATTCTCTATAAGCGCTTGTAATTCTTCCAGAACAGACGTGGCAACGGCGATTTTTTCGGGATCGATCCTGCCGATTAGTTCGCGGCGCAAGTCGTCGCCCCTGGCGCGCACCTGTTCGTAGATGGCCTGTCCTTCTGCCGTTACGACCAGCAATTTGACCCGCCGGTCACTTTCGGATGGCAGGCGCTGCACCAGCCCGGTTTTTTCCAGGCGATCTATCGTGGAGACCATCGTGGCAGCCTCCACCTGAACCAGAGAGGCCAGTTCAGCCTGCGACAGCGGGGATTTTGCCTTGGCGATATAGGCAATGCTGAGCCAGCCGGCTTGGGACACGCCCAGATCCTTCAGGCGACGATCGAGCGCCAGCCGCCAGATGCGGGCGGTCGTATGCAGGGCATTGGAAAAGCGTTCTTCGGCAGACATGATAAGGCGGCTAATAGTTAGAAGGCTAACCATCTACGCCTGAGTTGTACCGAATGCAACCGCCTTTATCAGCCCCCAATCATTTTCTCATAACGCCCATAGGCTTGATCGCTCAGCTTGACACGCAGGTGGACGCGCCCCTCTTCATCTTCCTGGCGGCCAAGCACACGGCCATGCTGATAAAGAAAGGCGATCACGTCACCCTGATGTGGTTCAAGCGTGATATCCAGTTCCTCTCCCGCGGCATCGACCAGCAGGGCAACCTGGCTGAGCAACGCCGCAACGCCCTCGCCGGTTATGGCCGAAACCATCAGTGGCTTGTTACTGGCGCGATCGGTAACGGCGCGGGCATACAGGATGTCCTTGGTTTCATCATCCAGCAGGTCAATCTTGTTCCACACCTCGACCATGCGCGAGCGATCAAGATCCGGCAGGATATGCGCCATGACCTGCTCCACATCCGTCTTCTGCGCCTCGGTTTCCGGATTGGAGACATCGCGGACATGCAGAATCAGGTCGGCCTGTTCCACCTCTTCCAGGGTGGCGCGGAAGGCCGCCACCAGCTCGTGCGGCAGGTCGGATATAAAGCCGACCGTATCGCTCAGAATCGCCGAACGACCATTCGGCAGTTTTAGCGAACGCAGGGTCGTATCGAGCGTGGCGAACAACAGGTCTTTGGCGAAAACCTCTGATTTCGTGAGATTATTGAACAGGGTCGACTTGCCGGCATTGGTGTAGCCGACCAGCGCCACGATCGGATACGGCACCTTCTTGCGCTGGTTGCGGTGCAGGCCGCGCGTGCGTCGCACCTCTTCCAGTTCGGACTTCAACTGCTTGATTTTATCGGCGATCATACGCCGGTCGAGTTCGATCTGGGTTTCACCGGGGCCGCCGGTCGTGCCGGTGGCGCGCTGGCGTTCCAGGTGGGTCCAGGTGCGGACCAAACGCGAGCGTTCATACTCCAGTCGCGCCAGTTCGACCTGAAGCTTGCCTTCGCCGGTCCGCGCCCGGCGACCAAAAATTTCAAGGATCAGACCAGTACGATCGACCACCTTGACCTCAAGCTTCTTTTCGAGATTGCGCTGCTGAATCGGCGTCAAAGACCCATTGACGACGCAAAGTGAGGCTTCAGCTTCCTCGCACAGCACCTTGATTTCCGACACCTTTCCCTCACCGAACAGGGTGGCGGGGTTGAGCTTGCGCACCCGCACGCTCATAGTGCCTACAATCTCAAGATCGAGCGCCATGGCCAGGCCCACGGCTTCTTCAAGACGTGACTCTTCGTACCGGCGCGCGGGCGGAATGTCTCCGCCGGTGCGCACATGCACATCTATGTCGGGATCAACAACGACAGCGCGCACGATTTCCGGCGCGTTGTCATGAAAACGATCGCTCAAGCAACAAATCCCTGATGAATCTTAGTCGTCAAGGTCTTCTTCTTGCTCATAAAGCTGGACCGGCGCGGCCGGCATGATGGTCGAGATCGCGTGCTTATAGACCAGTTGCGATTGGCCATCGCGGCGCAGGAGGACGCAGAAATTGTCAAACCAGCTCACAATACCCTGAAGCTTGACGCCGTTGATCAGGAAGATGGTGAGGGGGGTCTTGGTCTTGCGGACACTGTTGAGGAACGTGTCTTGCAGATTTTGTTTTTTATCGTGGGACATTGTCGGCCCTTCTTGTTTAAAATTTGAGGGGCACAATACCCCTCACACAGACAATAAGTCTCTATTTATGCAAAGATTCCGGGTCTTTTCAACCACACGCCGATAAAATTATTTTACACACCTGCCGATGCGCGGGCCCGTTCGATATAGACTTCCCTTAGCGCACAAGCGATTGGCCCCGGTTTGCCGTCACCGATCTTGTGATCATCTATGGCAATAATCGGCATGACCAGACTGGTCGCCGCCGTGATGAAGACTTCCGAAGCCGCCTTGGCCTCAGCAAGCGTGAAGCTTTCCTCCCGCAGTTCAATTCCGCTTTCCGCAATCAGCGGCAGCAGATTGAGCCGTGTGACACCCGCCAGAATATTGGCGGTCAGGCTGCGGGTTTTGATCACCCCGTCAACCACGATATACACATTGGTCGAGCCGCCCTCTGTCACGAAGCCTTCAGCATCCACGAAAATAACCTCACCCGCGCCCTGCTCTTTCGCCACCTGTTTGGCCAGCACGTTAGGCAGGAGACCGACTGTCTTGATATCGCAGCGACCCCAGCGGATATCCGGCGCACTGATCGCCTTGATTCCCTGGGCGGCCTTGCGGGCGGCAGCCTCCCGATCGACCGGTCTGGCGGTAATCACAATCGACGGACGAACATCCACCGGGAACACATGGTCGCGGGGCGCCACACCCCGGCTTATCTGGAGATAGATCAGGCCTTCGCGGATACGATTGCGGCGCACCACCTCATTCAGCACCACCAGCAGCGAGGTACGCGGCATGGGCATGGCGATCTGCAATTCCGACAGCGAGCGCTCCAGCCGGTTCAAATGCCCGGCGAGGTCCGCCAACCGGCCGTCAAATACCGACCAGACCTCATAGACGGCATCGGCGAACTGGTAGCCGCGATCCTCGATGGAAACAGCGGCTTCACTGGCGCGCTCATAAACACCATTAACATAGGCAATTCTGGGCATTACAGCTTAAACCTCATCCTCGTCGCTGCGGATATGAGCCAGGCCCAGGCTCTTCAGTTTACGGTGCAGCGCCGAGCGTTCCATGCCGATAAAATTGGCTGTGCGCGAGATATTGCCACCAAAGCGCACAATCTGCGACGACAGATATTCACGCTCGAAGACCTCCCGCGCATCGCGCAAAGGCAGGGCGATGATGCGCTCCGGCCGGATGGCGCCGGCGGTTGCTGATTCCACCACTTCCGAAGGCAGCATGTGCGCCGTAATCGGCTCGTTCGGATTACCGGAGGCCAGGATCAGCAGGCGCTCTATATTGTTGCGCAACTGCCTGACATTGCCCGGCCATTCATGGACCTGGAGCGTCGCCATGGCGTCTTCGCTGAGGATGCGTTTCGGCAGCCCCTGCGCCGCGCTGATGCGGTCGATGAAATACTGCACCAGTTCGGCGATATCGCCGCGCCGTTCGCTCAGGCCCGGCACGCGCACCGGCACCACATTCAGGCGATGGAACAGGTCTTCGCGGAAACGCCCGGCGGCAATTTCGGAGGACAGATCCTTCGAGGTCGAGGAAATGACCCGCACATCGACCTGCACGTCCTGCGCGCCGCCGACACGGGTAAAACGTTGCTCGACCAGCACCCGCAGGATGCGGCTCTGGCTTTCCGGCGGCATGTCGGCCACCTCATCGAGGAACAGAGTGCCGCCATGGGCGCGCTCGAACACACCGATCTTGCGCGGACGGCCGCCCTCGCCTTCCTCGCCGAACAGTTCGACATCGAGGCGCTCCGGCGTCATGCCCGCCGCCGAAATCGGCACGAACTCGCACTTGGCGCGCGGGCTGACCTCGTGGATCATCCGCGCCACCAGCTCCTTGCCGGAGCCGGCCGGACCGGAAATCATGATGCGTGAATTTGCCGGCGCCACCTTGGCGATGGTCGATCGCAGCAATTGCGCCGCCGCGGAGTTACCGATCAGTCCGTCCGGCACGACGGCTTGGCTGCGCAGGCGCTTGTTTTCTCGGCGCAGACTGGTCAGTTCAAGCGCCCTCTGAACAACCATGATCAGGCGCTCGGTTTTAAAGGGCTTTTCGATAAAATCGAAGGCGCCCTTTTTTATGGCGGTCACGGCCGTTTCGATATTGCCATGGCCGGAAATCATGATGGCCGGAATATCGGGGTCCAGCTCATGGATGACACTGAGCAGTTCCAGACCATCCAGCCCGCCGCCCTGCATCCAGATATCAAGCACGCACAGGCTGGGCTTGCGCGCCTTGATCGCCCGCAAGGCCGAATTGGAATCGGCGGCCGTCCGGACCGAATAGCCCTCATCCTCCAGGATGCCCGCGATCAGTTCGCGGATATCGGCCTCGTCATCAACAACCAGAATATCAACGCCAGAAGAGACTTTCATCACTTACACCCTCATCATCTTGGGCCCGCTTGCCGGAGCCTCATTCGCAGCCGGGCTTTGTCCCGCCTGCATCCGCGGCAGACGCAGGACAGCCCGCGCGCCGCTTAAATGGACCGCGTCGTTGAGATAGAACTCGCCGCCGTGGTCTTCGAGAATACGCTTTACTATGGCCAGGCCGAGACCCGTTCCCTTTTCCCGTGTGGTGACATAGGGTTCGGTCAACCGATCGCGGTCCTTTTCCGGCAGGCCGATACCGTCATCCTCGACCTCGATGACCAGTTCACCCTCCTGCTGAGACATCTCGACCCGCAGGTGTCCGACAATCCCTTCGGTCGGATCGACCTCGTCAGTGCCGCGATCGCGCATCAGACGCGAAGAAATCGCCTCACCGCCGTTTTTCAGCACATTGCCGAGGGCCTGGCTGAGCATCCGTCCGTCACAGACAACCCGAAATTCCGGCAGCGGTTCGATAATTTCAATGCTGATGTCCGGGCGCGCCACGCGCTGGGCAAAAACCGCCGCGCGCACCATTTCCGCCGCATCCTCTTCGGAAAAATTGGGCGCCGGCATCCGGGCAAAGGACGAAAATTCATCTACCATTCGGCCGATATCGCCGACCTGCCGAACAATCGTATCGGTCAGGCGATCGAAGGTATCGATATCGGTTTCGATCTGCGGCCGGTACTTCTTGCGGATTCGCTCGGCCGAAAGCTGGATTGGCGTCAGCGGGTTCTTGATTTCGTGGGCGATCCGGCGGGCCACGTCCTTCCAGGCCGCGTTGCGCTGGGCCGCGATCAGGCGCGTGATGTCATCGAAGGTCAGAACCGCGCCGCCGGTTTCCAGCGCCGAAATACGAACACGGACACGGCGCGTCTCCCCCTTGCGAACCAGATCGACCTCCTGCTCCTCCACGCGATGCACCGACGCTTTGTCGATAAGCTCAGCAATTTCAGGGGCTAATTCACGGATGTTAACACCCAGCGCATCCTCGGAGGAAATGCTCAGGAAATGGGCGGCATGGCGGTTGATAGCCGAGACATGGCCAAGCACATCGATCCCGACGATACCGGCACTGATTTCCGACAGCACGGTCTCGATAAACCGCCGCCGGCTCTCAGCTTCCTCGCCCGCCGATTTGAGCGCCGCTTGCTGGCTTTGCAGGTCCGAGGTCATGCGGTTAAAGGCGCGCGACAATACGGCGATATCCTCGGACTGCTTGATGGTCATAACCCGCGCATTCAGGTCGCCACCGGCCACTTTGTCTGCCGCCTGCACCAGTCGCGCCACCGGCACGGCAATGCTTTCCGCCGCCGAGGTGCCGCCCCAGATGGCACCAATCAGCACCAGAAGAACCGCTTCAAGATAGGCCATGAAGAAGATGCCCTGGGCGCGTATCTTCTTGTTGGTCGTCTCGCGGTAATCATTGATCGCCTGGTTGGCGGTCTGGATCTTGGCATAGATACCGGGAGGCAGCGGTTTAATGCCGTAAAGCATGGCGCCATTATAATCATCGAGTGAATACAAAAGTCGGATCGCATCGGGGTTGCCGTAAGGATAGGCTTTCGGCCCCGTGGCGGCCACGTCCTGAATGACATCGGACGGTGGTGCCATGTAGACCGGCGCGGTCGGTGATTCCGCGCGCGCCAATACCTGCCCGGTGCGGTCGATGATATAGATCGCGGTCAGTTCGCCGCTCTCTTCCTCCAGAATCTTCTTCAACCCCAACGAAAAAGCCAGGCGATCGGGGAAAAGCGCCCGCCCCTCCGGGCTTTCCACGCGTGTCTGTACCGTTTTCATGGCCGTGCCAGAGGTCCGCATAGCCTCCTTCAGGTAGACACCGGCCAGGTCATAGCCGTTTTCAACAGAGGTCTGAACCCGGTCGGAAAACCAGGTGTCGATGCCCCGATTTAGGAAGGTAAAGGAGAGCGCCACAATGATGGCGGGCGTTACCGCCGCCAGGGAGAACAGGAACACAAAGCGCAGGTGCAGTCGCGCGCCAGCGTCCGCGCCCCGGCTGCGCGCGATGGTGATCACGCGGCGGACGACAAAGAATATCAAACCCAGCAAAAGCGCCAGGTTGAGGAATATCAGGATCAGCAGGTAATCAGCCGTATTGCCGACCGGTCCTTTGACCGTCAGGCCGGTGCCTGGGCTGGCAATGATCAGCCAGACGATGAATGCCGTCGTCAGCATGGACGCGCCATAACCCACCGCCAGGGCGAGCTTCTGCAAGCTCGTCGAGCGGAGCGTTTTCAGGCTGCGCACAAACATGTGCAGCCATCGCCGTCTTGCCGATGCATCCTTCAAGGCTATCGCTTTCATGCACAATAGAGTGACATTTGCGCACTACTGTGTCCGAATATCAACAGCAATGTTGCAAATATCACAATTATTTAATGCTGGATTCAGGCTGCCATCAGGGCGCGAACGGCCGCTTCAATGCCACCGGCATCCTCCATGCGGCACAGGCGCGCCTTGTCCTGGCGGCGGGCCAGCGGATCAGGATCGTGCGTCGAGGCTTCGACATAGGCGCCCAGATGCTTCTTGAACATGCGCAAGCCTAAGCTATCGCCATAAAACGCCATAGACGCCTGCATGTGTTCGATCAGCAGGTTCGCCCTTTCGTTCAAGGCTATCGTCGGCAGAGCCTCATCATTATTCAGCGCCTGGTTCAGATCGCGCGCGAACCAGGGCCGCCCGTAAATGCCGCGGCCGATCATAACGCCATCCGCACCGGATTGCGCCAGCGCCGTTTTCGCGCTCTCCAGATCGGTGATGTCGCCATTGACGATGACCGGGATGGCGACGGCCTGCTTCACCACAGCCACCGCCTGCCAGTTGGCCTCGCCCTTGTAGAATTGCTGGCGGGTGCGACCATGAACCGTCAGGGCGGCAATGCCCAGTTTTTCGGCACGCATGGCCAGTTCGGCGGCATTGTGGTTGTCGTCCCAGCCCAGGCGCATCTTGACGGTCACCGGTCTTGAAGTGGCCTGCAGCGCCGCCGCCATGATCCGCTCGGCCTGGTCGAGATCGCGCATCAGAGCCGAACCGCACAGCACGCCAGTGACTTCCTTGGCCGGACAGCCAAAATTGAGATCAATGATATGCGCGCCTGATTCCTCGGCCAGTTGCGCACCGCGTCCGATATGCGCCTGATCGCGCCCGACCAGTTGCACGATCTTCAGACCATCATGCTCGCCAAGCTGCGCCTTGCGGACAATATCGGGCCGGCCGCTCTCCAGATCAGCACACGCCACCATTTCAGTTGCGGCATAGGGCGCGCCGAGCTTGTGCGCCATCTGGCGAAATGGCAGGTCCGATACCCCGGTCATGGGCGCTATCAGGACGCGTCCAGACACGCTCACCTCGCCGATCTGAAGATTATTTGTGGTCATTGCGCTCCCATACACAGTTTCTGGCTGTTGCACCACTTCGGTTTCACGCTAAACAGGCGCTATGAACACGGACTCACGCCCCTTTCACGCCGTCATCGTCGCCGGTGGCTCAGGCAGCCGCTCCGGTGGTCGGAAACAATGGATGATCCTGGGCGGCCGCACGGTGCTCGACTGGTCGATCGCCGCTTTCGAGGCCGCCGGCGCCGCGCAGATTGTCGTCGTCGTGCCTGCTGAAGATGTGACGCAGGCCCAGACGGCCTATGGCGGGCGCGTCTGGATAGTGGCCGGCGGCGCCCAGCGCGCCGATTCCGTGGTTAATGGCCTGAAAGCCCTGGTGACCGATGGCGACGACATCGTCCTGATTCACGACGCCGCGCGGCCGTTTTTAAAACCACATCATATCAATGCCTTGCTGACCGAACTTAAGACAAAACCGGCGGCGATCCTGGCCCTGCCGATGACGGATTCGCTGAAGCGCGGCGACCACAACCGGATTGTAGAGGCCCCGGCGCGCGACGATCTGTGGCGTGCGCAGACTCCCCAGGCTTTCCGGCTCAACGATATCCTTCGCGCCTACGAACGCTGGCCGGCCGAACAGGTGCCGACGGATGAAGCCATGGTCGCGGCGCATTCCGGTATCAATGTCACGCTTGTGGAAGGTGACATGGCCCTGCACAAGCTGACCTATCCCGCCGATTTTGCCCTGCTAGAAGCGTTAATAATGGCCGATAAGCCTCAGGAAAAAAACATGAAACAGATCAGGATCGGCCAGGGCTTCGATGCGCATCGCTGGGGCGAAGGCCAGAGCGTCTGGCTGTGCGGGGTGGAGATCGTTCACAACCAGACGCTGATCGGACACAGCGACGCCGATGCCGGACTTCATGCCCTGACCGACGCCCTGCTGGGCGCGGCTGGTCTGGGGGATATCGGCGATCACTTCCCGCCCACTGACCCGCAATGGAAAGGCGCGTCCTCCGACCGCTTCCTCAAACATGCCGCCGACCTGATCCGCCTGCGTGGCGGCGAAATTGTCAATGTCGACGTGACGCTCATTTGTGAGCGCCCGAAAATCAAGCCACACCGGGAAGCCATGCGTGCCCGAATCGCCGAAATCATCGGCGTGGATATCGGTCGCGTCAGCGTCAAGGCAACGACAACCGAGCAGATGGGTTTTACCGGCCGCGGCGAGGGCCTGGCCGCGCAAGCCGTCTGCAGCATAGAAATCTGAGGCAATCACTTGTCATTGCTCGACTTTTTTCCGGCTCACGCCCTTTGCCTGAGCTTTTCAACAAAACCCATTGAATTGCTAAGGGTTTTATTGCGAAGCATTCTCACCGCCTTCTGCTATTGAAAACCTGTTTTGCCCCGAATATATGACGGGGGTTCGCGTTTCCTCCCTTAGAGCGGAATGGATTTTGATGAAATCAAACCCCTCGCTCTAAACTTTGTTTTGTCGCGCAATTTCTCCGAAATGTGGCGTCCACTTTTCGGATTGCGCTTATCCAGCCAAGAGGTATTTCCATGGCCTTCGAACTCCCCTCTCTGCCCTATCCCGCCGATGCCCTTGAGCCGCACATGTCGGCCAATACCTTCAGCTATCACCACGCCAAGCATCACAAGGCGTATGTCGACAACCTCAACAAGCTGATCGAAGGCACCGAATTTGCCGGCCTGTCGCTGGTCGAGATCGTCAAGGCGTCGGAAGGCAAGAACCCCGGCGTGTTCAACAATTCCGCCCAGGTCTGGAACCACACCTTCTTCTGGTCGTCGATGAAGCCGAATGGCGGCGGCGCCCCTACCGGCAAAATCGCCGAAAAGATCAATGCCGATTTCGGCTCGTTCGATGCCTTCGTCGAGCAGTTCAAGACCGCCGGCGCCACGCAGTTCGGTTCGGGCTGGGCCTGGCTGGTGCTGGGCACCGACGGCAAGCTCAAGGTGACCAAGACCGGCAATGCCGAAACGCCGTTCACCAAGGGCGACAAGCCGCTGCTGACGCTCGATGTCTGGGAACATGCCTACTATCTCGATTACCAGAACCTGCGCCCGAAGTTCATCGAAACCTTCCTGACCTCGCTGGTCAACTGGGATTTCGCCAACGCCAATCTCGATGCTCCGCTGCATCCGGGCGTCTGATTTTCACTTGTCATTCAGGCTTAAAAGGCGATCCTTGCGGGTCGCCTTTTTCTTTGGAAGCCTCATGAAAACCACCGTTCTCGCCGCCCGCCTGATCGACCTGCTGAAAGCGCAGAAAAAGACCGTCACCACGGTCGAAAGCTGCACCGGCGGGCTGATCGCCGGCGCCATCACCGCCATTTCAGGCTCGTCCGAGGTATTCGAGACCGGCTTTATTACCTATTCCAATGCCGCCAAAACGGCCCTGGTCGGCGTGCCGGAAGCGCTTTTCCCTTTATATGGTGCGGTCAGCGAAGAGGTGGCTTCCGCCATGGCCGAAGGCGCCTTGAGAACCGCTGGCGCCGATATTGCTCTCAGCGTCACCGGCATTGCCGGTCCCACGGGCGGCAGCGTGGAAAAGCCGGTCGGTATGGTTTGCTTTGGCCTGAGCCATGGCGGAAAAACACTGACCCGCACCCGGCAGTTTGGCAATATCGGCCGCGATGCCGTCCGCGCGGAAAGCGTAGCCTATGCCCTGCAATGGGCAATTGATGCCTTAAGCGCCTAACCGGTCTATCTGCCGACCATTCACCCGCACATTTTCGAGGCGCAGGCCGTCGGTATACGTCACTATGCTTGCCTCGGTCACGCCGTCGAAGCGACAATCGCGCAGGACGATGTCGCTGACCGGCGCGCCCGGCAAGCCTTGCGAATCCAGCACGCGCAGGGCGTGTTCCGCCGTCAGGCGCTCGACGACCACATGACGCAGCACCGGTGTGTAAGCCCCTTTTGCGCCCTCTTCATAGTTGAAATCGCAGGTAATGACCGCCTTGCCGACCTGGCCCACGCTGATATCGCGGACATAAATATTCTCTAACACGCCGCCGCGCATGGCATTATTCTTAATGCGCAGCGCGTACCACAGGTCCGGGCTGTCCATCCGGCAATTTTCAGCGAACACCCAGCGCACGCCGCCGGAAATCTCGCTGCCGATCACCACGCCGCCGTGGCCGTCCTTCATGCGGCAATTGCGGATCAGTATATTCTGCGACGGCCGCGCCAGCCGGCGGCCATCGGCATTGCGACCCGACTTGATGGCGATGCAGTCATCGCCGGTATCGAAGGTGCAGTTTTCGATCAGCATGAAATCGACCGACTCCGGATCACAGCCGTCATTGTTCGGTCCATGTCCGAAGACATCGACCCCGCGTACAATGACATTGCGACACTGAACGGGATGAATGTTCCAGCAGGGCGAATTGCGCAGTTTTACGCTTTCAATCAGCACATTTTCGCAGTTGTAGGTCTGAATCAGGTTTGGTCGCAGATAGTGGCCGTCGCCGAAAACGCGTTTCTCGACCGGTATATTATCCTCCGCCATCTGTGCCAGGGCCAGGCGTGCGGCGCGCTGGCTCGGCATCCCTTCCCGCCAGCCAAAGCGCTCGCCGCCGCTCCAGGACCACCAGGCTTGCCCTTGACCGTCGAGTGTACCCGAACCGGTAATGGCGATATTCCTTTCACCGAAGGCATAGACCAGCGGCGAATAATTCATCACCTCCAGGCCCTCATAGCGTGTAAAGACGATCGGATAATCCTTTGAATCCGTGTTGAAGAGGATGACTGCACCTTCACTGAGATGCAGATCCATATTGGATTGGAGATGGATGGCGCCGGTCAGGAAACGACCGGCCGGCACAAACACCTGCCCGCCGCCCGCCTCGGCGCAAGCGGAAATGGCGGCGGCAAAAGCCTGTGTATTCAGCGTCACACCATCGCCTTTGGCACCGAAATCGGTGATGTCAAAACGGCGTATCGGAATCACAGGCGGCTTTACCGTGCGGGCAATATCGGTTGCTTTCACCCACGGATCGCTGTCAGCGGCCACAGCACCAGTAGTCACAAGACTCAGGGCGGCGACGTATTGAAAAAGGTTCCGGCGGGAAAAACGAGTGGACATGGCATTTCCTCTTTTCCGCACCCTACCATCTGTCAGGCGCCTGTCCAGCCATAATGATACCGGTGTCAATTGAGGCGTTTAACGGACTCAAATGATAGCGGCAACGCCTTTAACGGCTATAGGCGCGGGCCGTACAATTGCCTCGCCCGGCTCTCGAAAACCGCCAGCAGCTTGGAGACCGCCAGGTTGAAATTCGCTTTAAAAACAGCATCAAGGATCGGATTTCTGATGTCGATATCGAGATCGAAAGCCACCTTTGTGCCCATAGTTGACGGCGTAAAGGTCCACCGCCCCTGTAGCTTGCGAAACGGGCCGCGGATCAGGTCGAAATCAACCAACAGGGCTTCCGCCGCGCGGGTTACCCGCGTCGAAAACCGCTCGGTCAGCAGCTTGAACCCCACCGCCACATCGGCATCGAAACGAACAATATCCTGATCTATGGCCCGGTTATAGGCGCGCAGGGACTTGATCCACGGAATGAACTCCGGATACCGTTCAACATCGCCGACCATTTCCCACAGTTGCGCCGGCGCATACGGCAGGTCGCGCTCCAGACGCAGCTTGGTCATGGACTATTTCTTGGCTGCACGCGCCGCGCGCAGGCGCTCAAAATCCTCACCAGCGTGATGCGAAGAGCGGGTCAGCGGCGAAGACGACACCATCAGGAAGCCCTTGGCGCGGGCAATGGCCTCATACGCCTTGAACTCGTCCGGGGTCACAAAACGATCTATGGCGGCGTGCTTGCGCGTCGGCTGGAGATACTGGCCGATGGTGATGAAATCAATGCCGGCCGAGCGCATGTCGTCCATGACCTGCATGACTTCTTCGCGCGTTTCGCCCAGGCCGACCATGATGCCCGACTTGGTGAACTGCTGCGGGTCGCGTTCCTTCACGCGTTCCAGCAGGCGCAAGCTATGGAAATAGCGCGCGCCAGGGCGGATCTTGAGATAGTTGCGCGGCACAGTTTCCAGGTTGTGATTGAACACATCCGGCTTGGCGTCGATGACGATCTCGGCCGCGCCTTCCTTGCGCAGAAAGTCCGGCGTCAGAATCTCGATGGTCGTCTTGGGTGATTGCGCGCGGATCTGGCGGATGACCTCAGCGAAATGTTCGGCGCCACCGTCTTTCAAATCGTCACGGTCCACCGAAGTGATAACGACGTGCGACAGCTTCATCAGCGCGACCGTCTCGCCCACGCGGCGCGGCTCGTCAATGTCCAGCGGTTGCGGCAGGCCGGTCTTGACGTTGCAGAAGGCGCAGGCCCGCGTGCAAGTATCGCCCATGATCATGATGGTGGCATGGTTTTTCGACCAGCACTCGCCGATATTCGGGCAGGCCGCTTCCTCGCAGACCGTCACCAGCTTGGCGTCACGCACGATACCGCGCGTCTCGTTATAGCCGGCGGAACCCGGCGCTTTCACACGCAGCCAGTCGGGTTTTTTCAGGATCGGCGAATCAGGCTTGTTCTGCTTTTCCGGGTGACGCACTTCACGCGGGCCGGCTTCAACACGATTTATCAGAGTGACCATGAGACTCAACGGGGATGCAGGGCACAGTTCGCCTCGCCCTAATTGGTCTTTTCACGTCATAATATCAAGTCAATTCCTGCTAATAGTGCGTTGCAAATGTCATAGCCGTGTGCTGGAATCTCCCGTATAGATTGGGGATGGGCGCGTTTCCTTGTCGAAAATCCGTGATATTGACGCTGGCTCTTGGCGTTCTCATCGGCATGGCTGGATGCTCGAAATTCGGCGACCACGACAGGCAGCCCGGCCAAGCCTTTCTCGACAGCCAGATTCCGGCCGGACTGTCGCCACAATACTACCCGCCGGAGGGCTTTGTGTGGGGCGGCTACCGTGCCGGCGCCCTGCCCGAAGCGCGTTATGGCGTGGCATCGCCGCCAATAAATCCCAGGGCCCAGGTGCTGATCCTGGCCGATGCCGATTATCCGGCGGAGGTCTATTTCGAACTGATGCGGCAATGGCTAGACGCGGGTTACGGCGTCTGGCTGCTGGAAAGCCCCGGCCAGGGTGGATCAGGCCGGTATCTTTTGCAAAATCAGAGCGTTTTCATCAAAAGTTATCATGACGGCCAGCTTGTGGCGCGTGATTTCATCCGGGATATTATCAAGCCTTCGCCCAATAAACCCCTGTTCGTTATCGGCACCGGTTACAGCGCCCTCACGGCCCTGTCCCTGTCAACCCTGCTGAAAGATGACAACCTGAAAGGTTTTATCGGCTACGATCCTTATCTCGGTGGCCCGATCGCCACGGGCGAACCCTGGCACCGTGACGCCATCCAGCCCGGCTATTGGGGCGCCATCGCGCAAAGCTGGCAGATGTCCAATCCCGACCTGCGGATGCGCCAGAAAAGCGATGGCTGGCAGAAGCAGATGCAGAAGGCGTATGCCGATCTGAACGGCCTGCACCTGCCCCTCACCTCTCTCAGGAATGGCGCGCAAGTCCTTATAATGGAACCGAAAACAGGCAATACAGGTCAGGCGAATACGGCCAGCGCCCTGTGCGCCCGCCTGCCCCGCTGCATCCTGCAAGCCGGTGGCGATCCGGAAACCCTCGGCGCAAGCGCAAACGCCTTTATTCAGGCGCAGTTGCCGATCATTCACTGATCCGGATCAAGGTCAGGATACTTTGCCAGCATGGCCCGCGTCACACCATTGGTCCAGCCGAAACCATCCTGTAATGGATATTCCCCGCCGCCGCCCGGCCGCCGCGTCTCGACATCGTATTTTTCGAGCATCTTGCCGGTCTCGCGGTAAGTCAGGTCCACCGTGCGGATAAAGCGTGACGCCAGGTCATGCACCTGTTTATCATAACCATAATCACCAAGCCCCTTGACGGCGATCCATTGCAGAGGCGCCCAGCCGTTGGGGCTGTCCCATTGCTGGCCGGTCGGATTCTGTGTCGTGCGCAACCCACCCTGCGCCGTCAGTTGCAGGCGCGTCAGCCGGGCGGTTGCTTTGGCCTGTGCGTCTGTGGCCAGCCCGACAAACAGCGGGTAAAGCATGGCGGCGGAAGCCGTCAGAGTCGGCCGACCGGTGCCGAGATCATAGTCGCCAAAGCGGTGATCGCGCCACAGATAGCGCGTAATCGCCTTTTTCCGCGCCTTCGCCCAATTATCATACTGCGTGGCGCAGACGATATCCACCAGCTTGCGACAGCGCTCGGCGATGATCGTTTCCTGCTTCCATAAGAGACTGTTGAGATCAACCGGCACGATATCCGTGGTGCGGATGCTCGACAAGTCCATCGGCTCCTTCAGCCAGCGCGAACTGAAATCCCAGCCGCTTTCCGCCGCGGCACGCAAGTCCCGATAGACCTCGGCGGCGGGGCGATCGCTTTTGGCCGCGGTGGCCACATCCTCGGCATAGGACTCCTCACGCGGCGTATCTCGGTCGTCCCAGTAGCGATTGAGTTGGCTGCCGTCCGGCATCACCACCACGCGCTGGCAGGGCTTGTATTTGATGGCGCAATAGCTGCCCGCCATCCAGAAATCGTGTTCGCGGCGCAGGGCGGCCAGTTCACGCGACTGTTTGCCGGGGTCATCCGAAGGCTTGATCTCCAGCATCAGGGCGAAGACAGGCGGCTGCGATCGGCTGAGATAATAGCTGCGCGCCCCATTGGGAATATGGCCGTAACGCTCGATCAGGCTTTCGAAATCGGTGAGCATGGATTGGGCCAGGCCGTCTTGTCCGTCCGCATACAGACCCAGCATCGTGAAATAGCTGTCCCAGTAATAGATTTCACGGAACCGCCCGCCGGGCACGACATAGGGTTCCGGCAGCGAAAGCGCCGATGAGCCGGCCTGCGCCTCCAGGGCCGGACGCGCCAGTGGTGGCCACAGGCTGGCGATGTGCGCTTTCAGGGTTAGGCGTTCGCCTGAAACCGCCGGCGTGGACGTTGATTCCGGCGGATCGAAATTGGCCGCCACGAAAGCCGTCAGCGCGTCGCGTGTCTGCGGTGGATGCGCCTGATAATCCGTCATGATGTCGGCGGCGGGCCGTCTGGCCGTCATGTCGACAAAGGTCTTGCCGTCGGGGAATATCTTCTGCGTCTGAACCTGAATGAACAACGGCCCGTAAAGATCGGCGGGCGAAGGTGTCTGCGCAAAAGTCGAGGGCGCCGTAAAGGCCAGCAAAAGGGGCAGGAAATATCGGTGCATCGGTGTCCTCCGTTGCCGCTCCCCTGCCGCACATTAAAGACGAACCTTCACGCTCATGGCAACCCCTTCGCATCTACGAAGATTTTCGTTGACTCAATACGAAGACCTTCGTATATCTTGCCCATGACCCAATCAGATACCCCTGCCCGTAAACCGACCGAAGCCGAACTGGAAATCCTGCGCGCCCTATGGAGCAAAGGCTCCGCCACGGTGCGCGAAGTCTTCGAGGTGCTGTCCACGGAGCGCGAAATCGGTTATACAACCGTCCTGAAAACCATGCAGATCATGCTCGACAAGGGCCTGGTGTCGCGCACCGAAGACGGCAAGGCGCACATATACGCTGCCGCCATGCGCGAAGAAGACATGCAGGGCCAGTTGCTGAAAGACCTGAGTGACAAACTGTTTTCGGGCTCCCCCGCCCTTCTGGCCATGCACGCCCTCTCCCTGCAGCCGGCCAGCGATGAAGAGATTCAACTGATCAAGGCGCTCATCGAGCGCAAAAGAGGTGCGTGATGAATCCCCACATGGAAGCGCTCGGCTTTACCCTGGTTCATTTCTGCTGGCAGGCCGCGCTTATCGCCGCCGCCTATAAGCTGACGGAGCTTTTCCGGCCGAACCTGAGGCCCCAGGCACGCTATACACTTGGACTCGCCGCCCTGCTGGCCATGACCCTGGCCGCCCTGGCGACCTATATCTATGAGGAAATCCGGCTTTACCAGCCGGTGGCCTCCGGCACCGTATCTGCCTCGCCCCTGCTTGACAGCGCTAAAGTCCAGAGCCTGTCGAACTGGCTGCCCTGGCTTGATGCCTTTTGGTTGATGGGCGTTCTGGCCCTGACCTTCCGCATGGCCAGCCGCCTGTGGCAGGTTCATGGCCTGAAAAAGCACGCCCAAGCCGCGCCGATCGTAGTTCAGGATCGTTTCAGCGCTTTGCTCCGCCGGTTCGGCCTGACCGGCAAGGTGCAGATCAGGCTGCACCCGGCGATCACCGGACCGTTCGTCGTCGGCGCCTTCCGTTCGGTGGTGTATCTGCCGCTGTCGGCCGTGACCTCGCTGTCGCCGGCACAGCTTGACGCCGTCCTGTCACACGAACTGGAGCATATCCGCCGCGCTGACTATCTGTGGAACCTGGTCCAGAACCTGATCGAAACCCTGTTCTTCTATCATCCCGCCGTCTGGTGGATCGGCGCCCGCTTACGCGAACAGCGCGAACTGTGCTGCGATGACGCCGCTATCCGCACCTGCGATGATCCGATCACCTATGCCACCGCCCTGCTCAACCTCGAAGAACAGCGCCGCGGTATGCCGGCCAACCTCGCCCCGACCAACCTCGCCATGGCCCTGAACGGCCAGGGACGCCACGAACTGCTGTCGCGTATCTCCCGTATCCTGGGCGAAGCACCAGACTCCCGCCTGAAAGTCCGTCCGGTTGCCTTCGTCCTGCTGCCGGTCATGCTTCTGACCCTGACCGCCTTTGCCGCCGCGCCGGTCACAGAAGCCGCACACAAGATCTGTCCGGAAAAGACGGCAAAGGTCACGGCTACCGCTAATCTTGCCCTGGCCAGTCTGCAGGAGGCCATTACCGGGCATCCGTCGACGGAACCACAGGTCTCGACCACCGCCGCGCCGGCTGATGTCAGTGTGCCGGATGTCAAGCTCAACTCGTCTACGCAGTCCGAAACAGACGATATCGATCCGGACGCCATCGCGGCCCAGGTCCGTGCCGAAGTCATGAAAGCCAGGGCCGATATAGCCAATGCCAAGGATCTCGACATTGATCCCCAGGCACTGGCGGCCCAGGCCCGCGCCGATGCCATGCAGGCCGAAGCCGACATGGAACGCCAGGGCATTGCCCATGATATCGATCCGGATGCCATAGCCGCCCAAGTTCTGGCCGAAACGCAGCGTGCCAAGGCCGATGCGGCCCGCGTGGCCCTGCTTAATATCGACTCGGATGCCATCGCCGCCCAAGCCCGTGCCGCCGCTGTGGCCGCCAAGGCTCAGATGGCCGCCCAAAAGGCCGCCAACAAGGCGGAATGGGCGCGCCAGAAGGCGGAAAGCCAAAGACTGAAGGCGCCTAAGGCGCCGGTCGCGCCGCTTCCGCCTGTGCCCCCCGCCCCGCCAGCACCTATGATGGAGTCGCCTGCGCCCCTGGCACCCGTAGCACCTGAACCGCCCGCCGCCCCACTGCCGCCCTCCGCTGCGGCCTGGATCGAAACCCAAACCTCGCCAGCCGGCCAGATCGTCGCTGTCATCTCCCATCCCAAGGTTAGTGTCCTGGCGCTGCAAACCCTCGACAAGCTGCCCAATGCCCATGCGGTTGCCATTCCATCGCCAGATCCTAAGTCGGATGTCGTCGTGAATGTCCGGACCATCCAGAAGGTGAAGGTCGACACCACGCCCTGATTGGTTTCTTACCGGATAGCCTACATCTTCCCCTTTGACCTATTCAGTTTCCATCGGCTAGTATGGCGAACAGTGGCCATTCCGATCCGAGGGTTGGAATGGCGTGATAATCAGGGGCGCCGGACCTGCCGTGTTGGCGGCGGGCCGTGCCCGAGGGGAGTTTTCGTGCATGAAGCGCGAGTTTAAGGCCAGCGACACCCAGACCTCGCTGTTTGATGCCCTGATCGAGGCGCAGAGCCGGTTCGGCGCCGGCAAGGTCATCATCGAGGACCAGGACCGCAAACCGCTGACCTACGGCCTGTTTATTACCGGTGTTTTTGCTCTTTCACGCCTGTTGAAACGTTATCTTGGCGATGAAAACCGCATCGGCATGATGCTGCCCACCTCGACCGGCGGCGCCGTGTCCTTCTTCGCCCTCCATGCGCTCGGCAAGGTGCCGGTGATGATCAATTTCACTGCCGGCCAGGCCAATGTGAAGGCCGCGATCCAGACCGGCCAGGTCAAGACGGTTTTGTCCTCGCGCCGTTTCGTCGAAAACGCCAAGCTGGAAGACCTGATCGAGAGCATGAAGCCCTATGTGCGCGTCATCTATCTCGATGATATCCGCAAGGAGGTCTCGACCGTCGACAAGCTCTTCGCCGTGGCTGCTTCAAAACTGCCCGGCCTGTTCGTCAAAAAGACGAAAGCCTCCGATATCGGCGTCATTCTGTTTACCTCCGGCAGTTTCGGCACGCCGCGCGGCGTGGTCCTGACCCAGTCCAATCTCGTTTCCAATACACGCCAGATCGAGGCCCATATCGAGCTGAAACCCGATTGGGTCGCCTTTAACCCCCTGCCGATATTCCATTCCCTGGGCCTGACCGGTGGCGTCATCCTGCCCCTGCTGGCCGGCCTGCGCAGTTTCCAGTATCCCTCGCCCCTGCATGTGAAGGTCATCCCGGAACTGCTGCGTGAATCTAAGGCATCCCTGCTGTTCTCGACCGACACCTTCATCAACCAGTATGCCCGCTCCGGTGAGCCGGAAGACTTCAAATCGCTGGAATTCATCGTCTGCGGCGCGGAGAAGGTGCGTGACGAAACCCACAATCTTTTCAAGACCCAGTTCGGCGGTATCCCCATCCTGGAAGGCTATGGCGTAACCGAATGTTCGCCCGTAGTGGCGGTGAACTATCCCGACAATAACCATTACGGCACGGTCGGCGCCATGCTGCCCGAAATTGAGGCCCGGCTTGAGCCCGTGGAAGGCATTACCGGCGGCGGGCGCCTGTGGGTCAAGGGCCCCAACATCATGGGCGGCTACATCAATATCGATCGCCCGGATGTGATCGAGGCGCCTAAGGACGGCTGGCACGATACCGGCGACATCGTCAATATCGACAGCGAAGGCTTTGTCACTATCCTTGGCCGCGCCAAACGTTTTGCCAAGATCGCCGGCGAGATGGTCTCGCTCACGGCCGTCGAGCGCATCGCTGAAGAGGTCTGGCCGGATAACCGCCATGCCGTGGTAGCCGTATCGGATGACAAGAAGGGCGAACGCCTGATCCTGATCACTGATAAGGGTGACGCTGATGTGTCGCGCCTGACGAACTGGGCAAAGGAAAACGGCACGCCGGTTCTGGCTATTCCGAAAAAAATCCTCAGGATCGAAACCGTACCCGTGCTGGGGTCCGGCAAGACGGACTATGTCACCTTGCAGAAAATGGCCGAACTGGCGGCCTGATGCCGCATTGACAGCCGCGCCGCATCCGCTTATGGCGCAAATATGGCCCTGACCTTTTCCACAGGCAAGACACCCCGCGATTCAGAAGTCCGCTTCTGGGCGCTGCTTGCCGTGGTCATGGCCCTGCTCACGCAGATCCTGTTCCCGCCGCAGGTCATGGCCATGCCATCGCCACACGGCGTGCAGATGGTGCTGTGTACATCCGGCATGGACAGCCAGCCGATCGTTGACAAACTGGTCATCAAGTCACCCTTCAAGAAGCCGGGCCTGGCCGGGCTGAAATGTGCCCAGTGCGTTCTGGCCTCGATCACCGCCATTACGACACCGCAGCCGGTTTTCCAGCCGGCCGTCTATACGATATCCCACGCCGATTTCGCGCCCGCCAGCCGCCGCAGCCCCATCAAGGCCCGCGCACCGCCTCGTCCGCATTCCTGCGGCCCTCCGTCCCGGATCTAAGCCTGTCGCCACGCAAGCGGAATGACCGCCTGCGTTCACACGCCTATTTCCGAACGGATAAATTCAAGTGAAAACAAATTACTACCCGGCGCTCTTGATAGCGCTGATGAGCTGTGGCTCGACCCTGCCCCTGATCGCTCACGCCGAAACAGATGCCAGTGACGCCCCCAGGGAAGTCATAGTCGTCGGCCAGAAAAATACCCCGATCACCGTTGTGCCACGCGGTTTGTCGGTCTCTCTCGGTCACGAACAGTTCGATGCCATCAACGCCATAAATGTCGAAGACCTGATGAAATACGCGCCGAACTTCTTCGTGCGAAAACGCTTTGTTGGCGATGACAACGCCGTGGTCGCCTTGCGCGGCGCCAATACGGTCCAAAGCGCCCGTACGCTCGTGCTGGTAGATGGTTATGTCGTCTCCAACTTCCTCGGCAACCGCTACGATTATCCGCCGAAATGGAATGTGGTCGGGCCGGCTGAAATCCGTCAGTTCGATATCGTCTACGGGCCCTATTCGGCGCGTTACGGCGGCAATTCGATGGGCGGCGTGGTCTCGATCACCACGGAAACACCAAAGAAGACCGACATGTACGGCTCCGCCCAGGCGTTCACCATGCCGTTCCGGGAGTACGGCTTCGACCAGACATTCAGCGGCTATTCGGTTGAAGGCGGGCTGGATTACAAGGCGAAAAACAGCGGCTGGTCGGCGCGCGCCTCGTTCCGCCACTTCGAGAACACCGGCCAGTCCATGACCTATAACCTGCTGACCAAATCGAGCACGGCCGGCACCTATACCCCCGTGACCGGCGCTTATGTCGATGATCGTCTGGCCACGCCCGTTTTCGGCGCCGCGTCACCGGTCGATGTCACCCAGGACCAGGCCCGTCTGCGCGTGGGATATGCCTGGGATAATGGCTGGAAGCTCGATACCCTGGCCATGCTGTGGCAAACAAAGCAAAATCTCGACAATCCGGTCTCCTGGCTGGTCGATGCCAATGGCAACACCGTCCTGCCCACTGCTGCCGGCACCAAGGTCAGTTTCAATGGCGTCAACTATGTCGCCAAGGGCACCACATATTCCGGCATGGACCGCCTTGAGACCCTTACGGGCCTGCGCCTCTCCGGAAACTGGAGCGGCTGGGACGTATCGGCCAACCTGTCACATTACGATATCGGCAAGTGGGAAAGCCGCACCTCATTGGATCTGGTCAGCGCCGCCGGCCAGCAGACGCTTTACAACCACCCTGGCTGGTGGACCTTCGACGGAACGATCGAACAGACCTTTGGCCGTCACGATCTGGCTTTTGGCGTGACCTCCAACCTCTACCAGACCGATGCCAGCACCTATAATACAAGCCAATGGCGCACGGCCGCCGATCCGGTTTTTGCCTCCCGCACCCTGGGCAAGACGTCGATTGCCGGAATCTTTGCTGAAGATGCCATTGACTTGGGCCGCGCTGTCCTGACCCTCGGCGGTCGTTATGATGACTGGCGCGCTTTTGATGGTGGCATCAGCTCTGGCGGGCCGCTGCAATATTACCCCAAGCGCCATGACAGCGCCTTTTCGCCCAAGGCCAGCCTGCAAGGCGATGTTGGTGCCTATAACCTGCAGCTAAGCCTCGGCACTACCACACGGTTCCCCACGGTCGGCGAACTCTTCCAGGGCAAGATCAATGCCGGTCAGACAGCCATCGACCCCAGCAGCTTCGATCCAAACCTCAAACCCGAAGTTTCGCGCGATATCAGCCTGATTGCCCGCCGGCATTTTGATCGCATTACCCTGACTGGCAGCCTGTTCAACCAGTCGATTGATGACGCCATCTTCAGCTATCAGGGTATCCTCGATGACGGCACGGTGGTCTCGCGTTACCAGAATATCGACCGTATGAACCAGTCTGGTGTCGAACTGATTTTCGAATCGCGCGACCTGCTCATGGATGGCCTGACGATCGAAGCCAGCGCCTCCTGGATGGATGCCCGCACCGAAAAGAACAGCACCGCGCCGAGTTCCGAAGGCGTTCAGTTCCCTCGCATCCCCAAATGGCGCAGCAATGGCAATCTGCGCTACGCCTTCACGCCGAAGCTGAAAGCCTCCATCGGCTGGCGCTACGGCTCACGGCCAAATTCCGACCTGTTCGGGTTGGTGCGCGGCGATGCCTACGGCTACCAGACGGAATACCTTTTCCTCGATACCCGCCTGAGCTACGACCTGACGAAAACCACCCAGATCAGCTTCGGCATAGATAACGCCAATAACGATCATGCCTATGTGTCGCACCCCATGCCGCAACGCAGCTACATCCTGGAACTGAAGTATCGGAACTAAGGCATGGAAAAAGCAAAACAAAAGATCATTGACTATCGCATGTTCTGGCGCTGGCATTTTTATGCCGGGCTGGTGTGCATACCGTTCATTATCATCCTGTCGATCACCGGACCGATCTATCTGTTCAAGCCACAGATCGAGGCGGCGATCGATGCGAAATACGATCACCTGGCTTTCAGCGGCGCGCCGCAACCGGCGGAAGCCATGGTGAAAGCCGCTATTACCGCAGTGCCGGGATCACGCTTCAAGGCCATCGAGGTCCGGCTGGATGTTCATGATGCGGCACGCGTCATTGTCGTGAAAGGCGACGACAAAATTCGTCTCTATGTCCATCCCATAAGCCTGAAGATACTGAAACAAGTCCCTGAAGAGGCTCGCTTTATGGAGGTCATCAAGACTATCCACGGCGAACTGTTCGCGGGCCGTTTTGGTCAGGTCATTGTCGAACTGGCGGTCTGCTGGGCCATCATCATGATCCTGACCGGGCTTTACCTGTGGTGGCCGCGCGATATCAAAGGCATCGCCGGCCTGCTTTATCCTCGCCTCGATATGGGCAAGCGCGTCTTCTGGCGTGATATTCATGCGGTGGTCGGTATCTACGTATCGGCGCTGGCGCTGTTCCTGCTGCTGACCGGCCTGCCCTGGACCTATGTCTGGGGTAATGCTTTCAAGTCTGTCCGCGCCTTGGCTAGTCCAGTACCTGTCACACAAGCCTGGTCTCAGGGCCGCGCCGACGAGAAGAAAATGCTGAAAGCCGAAGGAACGGTATCCACCGATCTAAGTCGGCTGGATGCCCTGCTTGATACCGCCCGCGCGCTCAACCTGCCGGCCCCGGTCACCCTCAGTGCCCCGGCAAAAGGCGCCACGTTGTGGAAACTAGCCTCGGATACCGGCAACCGGCCACAGCGTGTGACCATGATGATCGACCCGACTATGCTGGAGGTCATTAGCCGCGAAGACTTTGCCGATAAAAAGCCGCTCGACCGGGCCGTTGGTTATGGCATCGCCGCTCATGAAGGCCAGTTGTTCGGTCCGCTCAATCAAGCGCTGGGCGTTCTGACAGCCCTCGGCCTGATGGCCCTGTGCGTCAGCGCCGTGGTCATGTGGTGGCAGCGCCGGCCTGCTGACAGGCTTGGCGCGCCACAGCGTCTGCCCGACGAAAAGCTGGCGCCCGGCCTGGCCCTGATCATTATCGTATTAGGTATCTTCCTGCCGGTGCTGGGCATAAGCCTGATCGTTGTTGGCTTGCTCGAATGGTTGGTTTTACGTCGCATTCCTACGGTGCGTGACTGGCTGGGATTAAAACCATAGTTTTACTCCGGCGATAGCGGTAGCGTGAAATCACCCTGAACATCTGTGTAATCTGTGGATCAAAAAGACCGTTCCGCGAGTTCCGACATCTGCAAGAAGAGTATCCACAGATTGCACAGATATCCCTGATCGTCTCACGCTACCGCTATCGTCTGACGCTGAACTTGCCAATCGAAAAGCCGTCCCGGTCACCCGAGACGGCTTTAAACTCAATACCTTCTGAGTGAATCCTCAGAGATTGATCATCCGGCCATCGGCGTCGAGCGAGGCTTCGAGGATGGCTTCCGACATGGTCGGGTGCGGGAAGACGGTGCCTTGCAGGTCCTCTTCCGTCGCTTCCATGGTAATCGCCAGGCAGAAGCCCTGCACCATTTCCGTGACGTTGGCGCCAATCAGGTGAGCGCCCAAAAGTGCGCCGGTCTTCTTGTCGAAGATCACCTTCACGAAGCCACCCGGCTCGCCGGCGGCAATCGCCTTGCCGTTGGCCTTGAACGGGAAGCGACCGATCTTGACGTCCAGGCCCTTTTCCTTGGCGCCCTGCTCGGTGATGCCGACGGAGGCCACTTCCGGCGTGGCGTAGGTGCAGCCGGGGATCGGCGGATTGAGGTTGGAGAGCTTCTTGCCGGCCATATAGTCGGCAGCGTGAACGGCCTCGTGGCTCGCCTTGTGGGCCAGCCAGGGCGGTCCGGCGCAGTCGCCGATAGCGTACAGCCCCTTGACATTGGTCTTGCCGTGGCTGTCGTTCTTGATGTGACCACGGTCCATCTCGACGCCCAGCTTTTCCAGGCCCAGGTTCTCGGTGTTGGCGACGATACCGACAGCGACGATGCAGCCTTCGGCCTCTAACACTTCGGCCTTGCCGCCGACCTCGACCGAGACCTTCACGCCGGAAGCGGACTTCTCGACCTTGGTGACCTTGGCGCCGATGCGGAACTTGAAGCCGCGCTTTTCAAAAGCCTTCTGAGCTTCGGCGGAAACTTCCTTGTCCTCGACCGGCAGGATGCGGTCCAGGGCTTCCACCACTGTAACTTCCGCGCCTAACGACCTGTAAAAGCTGGCGAATTCGATCCCGATAGCGCCGGAGCCGATGACGACCAGCGACTTGGGCATACGGTTGGGCGACAGGGCATTGCGGTAGGTCCAGATGCGATCGCCATCCGAAACCGCACCGATGGCGGGGATTTCACGCGCGCGCGCACCGACAGCCAGCATGACGTTCTTGGCTTCGACGACCTGTTCGCCGCCCTTGTTCAGCTTCACGCGAACCTTGGGGGCGTCCTTGCCGGGTTCCAGCGTGGCGAAGCCTTCGATCACGTCGATCTTGTTCTTCTTCATCAGGTAGCCGACGCCGCCATTGAGCTGCTTGGCAACAGCACGCGAACGCGCCACGACCTTCTCAAAGTCGAAGCCGGGCTTTTCACCGGTCAGGCCGTAATCACCGAGGTGATTGATCTTGTCGAACACTTCGGCCGATTTCAGCAGCGCCTTGGTAGGGATACAGCCCCAGTTCAGGCAGATGCCGCCCAGCAGTTCACGCTCAACGATGGCGACCTTCAGGCCGTTTTGCGAGGCACGGATAGCGCCTTCGTAACCGCCAGGTCCGGAGCCGATGACTACGAGATCATATGTCATTGTTTTCAGCTCCTTACGCCAACATCTTGATAGGATCTTCGAGCAGGTTCTTCAGCGCCGTAATGTACTTGGCGCCGATGGAACCGTCGACGACGCGGTGGTCGCAGGTCAGGGTCACGGTCATGACCGTAGCCACGGCCAGCGCGCCGTTCTTTACGACCGGACGCTGTTCGCCGGCACCGACCGACAGAATGCACCCCTGCGGCTCGTTGATGATCGAGGCGAACTGCTTGATGCCGAACATGCCCAGATTGGACACCGAGAAGGTGCCGCCCTGGAACTCTTCCGGCTTCAGCTTCCGCTCGCGGGCGCGCGTGGCCAGGTCCTTGGTCTCGCGGGCGATCTGGGCCAGAGACTTGGTTTCGGCCTTGCGGATGATCGGGGTGATCAGGCCGCCATCGATGGCCACGGCCATGGCGACGTCGGCATTGTGATGCAGAGCGATGCCATCCGGAGTGAAGGAGGCATTGGCTTCCGGCACCTGCTTGAGCGCCAGGGCCACGGCCTTGATTACGATGTCATTCACCGAGACCTTCACGCCCTGGGATTCCAGCGCGGTGTTGATCTTGGTGCGCGCTGCCAGCAGGTTGTCGAGTTCGATATCGACAGTCAGCGGGAAGTGCGGGATGTCGCGGAAGCTTTCGGTCAGGCGACGGGCGATGACCTTGCGCATGTTGTCGAGCGGAACCAGATCGTAGGAACCGGCCGGGATGCCCAGTTGCTCCAGCGATTGTACCTTGCGCGGTTCGGCCGCCGGGGCAGCGCCACCAGCGGCCGGTGCGGCCTTGCCGGTGCCCGAAGCCAGGGCGGCTTCGATGTCGCGCTTGATCACGCGGCCATGCGGACCAGAGCCGGTGATGGCCTTCAGGTCGAGCTTGTTGATCTCGGCCAGGCGGCGGGCCAGCGGCGAAGCGGCAACGCGCGGACCAGAAGCGACCGGTGCAGCGGCAGCCGCCGGAGTGGCGGCCACGGGTGCCGGGGCAGCAGCGGCCTTGGGGGCCTCCGCTTTTGGGGCTTCAACAGCGGCAGCTTTAGGCGCCGGTGCGGCTGCATCACCCGACAGGCGGGCGATCGGCGTATTGACCTTCACGCCTTCGGTGCCGGCTTCGACGAGGATGGCCTCGATCGTACCTTCATCGACGGCTTCGACTTCCATCGTCGCTTTGTCGGTTTCGATTTCCGCGATCACGTCGCCGGCGGAGACGGTGTCCCCCACCTTGACGTGCCACTTGGCCAGAATGCCCTCTTCCATCGTAGGCGAAAGGGCCGGCATCAGGATATCAGTCATGCTGGGCTCCCCTTACTTGTACGAGACGTGTTTGACGGCGGCGATGATCTTTTCAACGCTGGGCACGGTCATGGCTTCGAGGTTGGCGGCGTAAGGCATCGGCACGTCTTCCTGGTGGACACGGGCCGGGGGGGCATCGAGATCGTCAAAGGCTTCGGCGGTCACGCGGGCAGCGACTTCGGCGCCGATGCCGCATGGCCCCCAGCCTTCTTCGACCGTAACCAGGCGGTTGGTCTTGCGCACCGAAGCGACGACGGTATCGGTATCCAGCGGACGCAGGGTGCGCAGGTTGACGACTTCGGCGTCGATACCTTCAGCGGCCAGTTGTTCGGCGGCCTTCAGGGCGAAACCGACCATGCGCGAGTGCGCAACGATGGTGACGTCCTTGCCTTCCTTCTGGATCTTGGCCTTGCCGATCGGCAGGACGAAGTCTTCGATCTCGGGCAGGTCGAACTCGTTGCCGTACATCATCTCGTGTTCGAGGAAGACGACCGGGTTCGGATCGCGGATGGCGGCCTTGAGCAGGCCCTTGGCGTCGGCAGCGTCATAGGGCGCGATGACCTTCAGGCCGGGCACGTTGGCGTACCACGACGAATAGTCATGGCTGTGCTGGGCGGCGACGCGCGAGGCGGCGCCGTTCGGACCGCGGAAAACGATCGACGACTTGATCTGGCCGCCGGACATGTAGAGGGTCTTGGCCGAGGAATTGATAATGTGATCAATGGCCTGCATGGCGAAGTTAAACGTCATGAACTCGATTATCGGCTTGAGACCGGCCATGGCCGCGCCCGAACCGATACCGGCAAAGCCCATTTCGGTGATCGGGGTGTCGATGACGCGGCGATCGCCGAACTCTTCGAGCAGGTTACGGGAAACCTTGTAGGCGCCCTGGTACTGCGCGACTTCTTCACCCATCAGGAAGACCTTGTCGTCGCGGCGCATTTCTTCGGCGATGGCGTCGCGCAGGGCGTCACGGACAGTGATCTTGACGGTCGGCGTGCCTTCCGGCCAATCGGGCAGCGATTCCACCGGCGCGGCGGCGGGCTTGGCAGAGGCTGGAGCAGAAACCGGTGCCGCTTGAGGCGCCTCAGCGGCAACAGGCGCAGGCGAGTTTTGCCTGGTGGCGCTTGCCACCCCACCTTCGAGGCGGGCGATCGGCGTATTGACCTTGACGCCTTCGGTGCCGGCATCGACCAGCAGGGCTTCAATCTTGCCTTCATCGACGGCTTCGACTTCCATCGTCGCCTTGTCGGTTTCGATTTCGGCGATCACGTCGCCGGCGGATACAGTGTCGCCAACCTTGACGAGCCACTTGGCGAGCGTGCCCTCTTCCATGGTCGGAGAGAGCGCGGGCATGAGAATATCAGTCATTTCAGTTACGCCTCAAGGTAAACGTCGGTGTACAGTTCGGACGGATCGGGTTCCGGGCTCGTCTGGGCGAAATCAACCGCTTCCAGCACAATGGCCTTCACGTCGTTATCGATCGCCTTGATCTCGTCTTCGGCCACGCCGGCCTGTTGCAGCATGGTCTTGATGTGGTCGATAGGGTCGCGGGTCGCCTTGACCTCATCGACCTCGTCCTTCGAGCGGTACTTGGCCGGATCGGACATGGAGTGACCGCGATAGCGGTAGGTCTTCATTTCGAGGATATACGGGCCCTTGCCCGAACGGGCGTGCTCGGCGGCGCGCTCGGCGGCGTCCTTCACCGCAAAAACATCCATGCCGTCGACCGTTTCACCAGGAATGCCGAACGAGGCGCCGCGCTGCGATAGGTTGACCGTAGCGGAGGCGCGGGCCAGAGAGGTGCCCATGGCGTATTCGTTGTTTTCGATCACATACACGACCGGCAGCTTCCAGAGCTGGGCCATGTTGAAGCTTTCATAAACCTGGCCCTGATTGGCCGCGCCATCGCCGAAATAGGTGAAGGAGACATTGCCGTTTTGGCGATAAAAGTCAGCGAAGGCCAGGCCGGTGCCGAGCGATACCTGGGCGCCCACAATGCCGTGGCCGCCGAAGAAGCCGGCTTCGATGTCGAACATGTGCATCGAACCGCCCTTCCCCTTCGAAGAGCCACCGATCCGGCCGGTCAGTTCGGCCATGACTTCCTTCGGGTCCATGCCGGCAGCCAGCATGTGGCCGTGGTCGCGGTAACCGGTGATGACCTGGTCGCCCTTTTCCGCGGCGGCATACATGCCGACAGCGACGGCTTCCTGACCGATATACAGGTGGCAGAAACCACCGATCAGGCCCATGCCGTAGAGTTGGCCGGCGCGCTCTTCAAAGCGGCGGATCAGCACCATTTCCCGGTAATATTTCAGCAGGTCGTCTTTGGAGACATTGCTCAGCTTCTTGCCAGTATCGGTTTTGCTGTCTTTCTGGGCGGCACGCGCCATGGACATCTCCCATAACAAAAACTACGGCCGATTTATATCCGGCCTTGAAACATAGCGGCCCTCTGCGCCCGCGCGGAAAGCCCGGCGCAGCAAATCAAAGGCTTCCCTCCTTTATGAGAAGCCTGCCTTCGCGTAAAGGGCTAAAGAAAGGTCAGGAGTTAGCGTTCTGAACGATCGGGCCGCGGATAACGTAGGCTTTCGGCTCTGAAAGACCCAACAATACGCGGGCACGCTCTTCAAGTAAATCTTTTGACAGATTATCCGTGCGCAAGTATTTGGCGCGCGCTTCAAGATCAGCGCGTTCTGTTTTAAGCTGCGCAAGATGCTGTTCCTTGACCACCATCTCGTGGTTACGCGCTTCCTGGGAGAAGAATCCTTTATCACCCGTCAGGTACTGAACGCATACATAGGTCAGCACGAGCGTAATTATGGCGGTAGGCAGATATGGCCTCAGACGAAAAAACACTACTCAAGCCCCTTCTGGACTGCGGCAACACGTAATGGCCTTTTTTGAGCCTTCGCGGTTAACATAGTGTTACGAAACATGTCGGGGCACACAGAAGAATTTATCACTGATGTCTTTTGAAAAATCAGACTTATCACGGCGTTTTTATCTTTGTTGTCAAAATGTGAGCACCCGCATGTGCAAGCACCATGTTGATGACAGAAAGCGCCGCCGGACGTGCATGCAGCATACGCGAAAAAGGGTTAATGAAGGCTGAGTTTTGTACCGTGGACTTACGGGGCGTGGGGCCTGTGGCCCCACAAACCTTGCCTTAATCCAAAAGAAAACCCGGCCCCTCAGGGCCGGGTTTTCTTTTGGAGAGAGTAAGACTTGGGGGCACAGCCCCCCCATCACTCGTGAACGCTATACGTTTACTTCGTTCTACCCATAAATCAGCAGCGGATAACGCCGACACCGGCATAAACCGCTTCATCATCCAGTTGCGATTCGATGCGCAGGAGCTGGTTGTACTTCGCGGTCCGGTCAGAACGCGCCAGCGAACCGGTCTTGATCTGACCGCAGTTCATGGCCACGGCCAGATCGGCAATGGTCGAATCCTCGGTTTCGCCCGAACGGTGCGACATGACCGAGGTGTAGCCGGCGCGGTGCGCCATATCGACGGCATCCATGGTTTCCGAAAGCGTACCGATCTGGTTGACCTTCACCAGGATCGAGTTGGCCATGCCCTCGACAATGCCGGTTTCCAGGCGATCCGGATTGGTGACGAAGAGATCGTCGCCCACGAGCTGGATACGGTCGCCCAGGCGGTCGGTCAGTTCTCTCCAACCTTCGTAGTCGTCTTCCGACATGCCGTCCTCGATCGAGCAGATCGGGAACTTGTTGGCCAGGTTTTCGAGATAATCGACCATCTCGACCGGCGTCAGGGTCTTGCCCTCGCCTTCCAGATGATACTTGCCGTCCTTGAAGAACTCAGTCGAGGCAACGTCGAGCGCCAGCCAGAAGTCAGAACCGGCCTTGTAGCCCGCCTGCTCACCCGCCTTCATGATGAAAGAGAGCGCCTCCTCGGCCGAAGCCAGGTTCGGCGCGAAACCGCCCTCGTCGCCGACATTGGTATTGTGGCCGGCGGCCTTCAGGCCCTTCTTCAGGCTATGGAAGATTTCCGCGCCCATGCGCAGAGCTTCCGAGAACGATTCGGCGCCGGCCGGCACGATCATGAATTCCTGAATGTCGATGGGGTTGTCGGCGTGGGCGCCGCCATTGATGATATTCATCAGCGGCACCGGCAGGACGCGGGCGGCCAGGCCGCCGACATACTTGTAGAGCGGCAGACCCGACGACTGCGCGGCGGCGCGGGCCACTGCCAGCGACACGCCGAGAATGGCGTTGGCGCCCAGGCGCGACTTGTTCGGCGTACCATCCAGATTGATCAGGGCCTGGTCGAGGCGGCGCTGGTCGAGCGCCTCAAAACCGGCGATGGCCTCGAAGATTTCGCCGTTGACGGCATCAACCGCCTTGCGGACGCCCTTGCCACCATAGCGCTTGGCATCACCATCTCGCATTTCCACCGCTTCGTGGGCGCCGGTCGAAGCGCCGGAAGGCACTGCCGCACGGCCGAACGAGCCGTCATCGAGGGTGACATCGACTTCAACCGTGGGGTTGCCACGGGAGTCGAGGATTTCGCGGGCGACGACGTCGATAATTTCGGGCATGGGGAATCCTGCTATGTGAAACGGTCTGAAAGCAGGGCTGCATTAGCAAGGCCGGGCTCCGATGACAAGCGCCGCTCATGCGCCATTGGGAAATTACGGCGCGACTCGATAGCCATCCGATGCCGAGACCCACTGCATGACCTGGTCCTGGTCCGGCTTGGGCACGCCGTCGAGCGTCCCCTTGGCGACCAGATTGCCGCCGGAGGGGAGATAGGCGGTGCAGATTTCGTGGCCCACCACGGATGCCATGCCGGAGGCGATACGTGCCAGGACCGGCTGGGCCTGATCCGCCGGCACATCCGTGCCATTGACCGTCAGACGGGCGCCAGAGATATTTTCCTCGCGGATCGTGCCGCAGACGGCGCCATTCCGGATCTCGACATTGGTATTCATCTCCAGAATGGCCGGCGGGCTTTTTGAAATCAGCACGGTCGCCTTATTGGTGAAACTACCGTCGGCATTGAGATGATAGGTCGCCATCGAAGAACAGGTCTTCGCCATCGCGTCAGGCGCATAACACTGCGCCATGCCCTTCCCCGCCGGCGCCAGCGGCCCGACATAGGCGTTTGCAGGAGAAAGGGCGGCGGCCGCCAGTAAAGCCAGGAACATGGTATTACGCCTCGTCTCGAAATAACAGACTCGCGGATCGTCCGCACGTGGCAATAAGACGACCATGAGTGTTCATTTTATGACCCATACGGTAACGATCGAACCACATTGCCCCCTTACCTGGTTGGGCTGACACTGCATCCGCGAGGAGATTGTCATGAAAATCGCCACCTTCAATGTCAATGGTATCAATGGCCGGCTACCGATCCTGTTGCAATGGCTGGCGGAACGCGAACCCGATGTCGTCTGCCTTCAGGAACTGAAGGCACCGGATGAGCGCTTTCCGGCGAAAGCCCTGGAAGATGCCGGTTATGGCGCCATCTGGCACGGTCAGAAAAGCTGGAACGGCGTGGCGATCCTGTCCCGCGACATGAAATTGGTTGAAACGCAGAGGGGCCTTACGGATGATCCTGACGACACACATAGCCGCTATATCGAGGCGGCCGTGAACGGCATAGTGGTTGGTTGCCTCTACCTGCCCAACGGCAATCCGGTCGATACGCCGAAGTTTCCCTACAAGCTGCGCTGGTTCGAGCGCCTGGCGCAACATGCCAATGGTTTGCTGGAAAGCGGCGCGCCAGTGGTGCTGGCGGGCGATTATAACGTCATGCCGACCGATCTGGATGTCTACAAGCCCGAACGCTGGCAGAATGACGCCCTGTTCAAACCGGAGGTTCGTCAGGCTTTCCATGCCCTGGTGGCGCAGGGCTGGACCGATGCCTTGCGGCAGATGCACCCCGGCGAACGCATCTACACCTTCTGGGACTATTTCCGCAACGCCTTCGCCCGCGATGCCGGGCTGCGGATCGACCACCTGCTCTTAAGCCCTGCCCTCGCCCCGCGCCTCGTCCGGGCCGAGGTCGACAGTTTCGTGCGTGGCTGGGAAAAGGCCAGCGACCACGCGCCCGTGTGGATCGAACTGGCGCCGGCGAAATGAAAAAACGCGGCTACGTTTCCGGCGCCGCGTCTAATTTCTGCTTTTTATTTTGCCGCCGTCTTTTACCTGACGGCTGAAGCTAAACCCGAAGGTTTAGTCCTTCTTCGGCGTAATGACCTGACGGCCCTTGTACATGCCGGTCTTCAGGTCGACATGGTGCGGACGGCGCAGTTCGCCGGTGTCCTTGTCTTCGGTGTAGGCATTGGCGCCCAGCGCATCATGCGAACGACGCATATTGCGGCGCGAGGGCGAAACTTTACGCTTGGGAACGGCCATTTCCGTGTCTCTCTTAAGGTCAAAGGCCTGGACCGCAAAGCCAGCAGGCACAAAATAAGGTTGCGACGCACAGTATGTGAGTCAGAAGGCGCGCCTTATGCCCCATGTTGGATATGGGATCAAGGGATAATCGCCCGGAAATGGCGATTTTCAGCCCGAAAGACCATTCGCGCGACTGGCTTCTGCCAGCGGATCGGTCTCCAGCCTGCCCTTGCGCATCTCACTTTCAATCTGCAACCTGGCCTGATCAAGCTCTGCCTTGTCAAAGGATTTTGGTGAAACCAGCCGCCGCCCGTCTGTCAGAATGACAATCCAGCCATGATGGATGCGGCTGCCGGCGCGCTCGTGATCGTAGCTTTCCGGCGTAAGCACCCGGATATCTTCGGCTTTTATATAATGCGTCTTCCGCCATGAGGTCAGGCTCAGCAGACGGATACGAATCTGGCCATCGGACACCCGCCATTCCCGATGACGGCCGATACAGGCCCACAGGATAATGCCGGCTGCCAGAGGCAGGGCCACCATATTGATCAGGACAAAACCAAACGGCGGCACCTTGCCCGCCTCAATCAAGGCCCAGTCATGATAATCACTGCTGATCGCCGCCGCGGCCAAAACTATGCCTATCACAACATAGAGAAACCGTGGCAGAAGTCCGAGTTGGTCTTTCAGAAGCATGACACTGCGCTAAGTCCGATCATGAAAGGAATGCACGTGAAGTCTATAACACTGTCATGGCCCTTTTGGGCAGTCCTGTCAGCGGCTTTTGCCGCATTGACCGCCATCTTTGCCAAGGCAGGCGTGGAATCCCTCAACTCCAACATGGCTACCTTGATCCGTACAGTCGTTATTGTGATCGCCGCTATCGCATTTGTCCTGATAACGCAAAGCTGGCAAAGTCCCGGCAGCATTTCCAATCGCAGTTGGCAATTCCTGATCCTGTCGGGGCTGGCGACAGGGGCGTCCTGGTTCTGCTATTTTCACGCATTAAAGCTGGGGGATGCCGCTCGCGTCGCCCCGATCGACAAACTGAGCGTCGTATTCGTCTCGGTTTTTGCCGTATTATTCCTTGGCGAGAAACTGTCATTCCCGAACTGGATCGGTGTCGGTCTTATCGCTACCGGCGCGATTCTAGTCGCCTGGCGTCTTTAAGAGAGGCAACCGCCCTCTCTTACGCTTCAATCTGGGCCGAGGCCTCGATTTCGACCAGCCATTCCGGATTGATCAGGGCGCTGGTGCCGATAAAGCTGGAGGCCGGACGGATCTCGCCGAACAGTTCGCCGTGGGCTTTAGCTGCGTCCTTCCACAGGCTCATATCGGTGAGGAAGATGCGCGTGCGGATGATGTCCGTGGCCTTGCCGCCGGCCGCTTCCACCGCCTTGATGATGATTTCCAGCGCCGCTTTGGTCTGCTCGTAAGCATCCGTGCCGGCCACCTTGCCGTCGCGGATCGGCGCCGTGCCGGACACTTCGATGCGGTTGCCCGAACGCACAGCGCGGGAAAAGCCGATTTCAGGCTCGAACGGCGAACCGGATGAGATAAGCTGACGGGGCATGGGCAATTCCTCCTTTTAAAGGGAAACCACGAATGAACACCAATAGACACGAATATTCGTGTGCATTCGTGTCTATTGGTGGTTCAGTTTTATACCAGCCGGCTGCGTACCTTGGCGGCGGCGATAAAGCTGGAAAACAGCGGATGCGGCGCGAACGGCCGCGACTTCAGTTCAGGGTGATACTGTACGCCGATGAACCACGGATGATCCGGGCGCTCAACGATTTCCGGCAGCAGGCCATCCGGCGACATGCCGCTGAATTGCAAACCGCAAGCTTCAAGGCGCTCGATATAGTCGCGGTTGACTTCATAGCGGTGGCGATGGCGCTCGGAAACGTCCGTACCGCCATAGATTTCAGCCACTTGGCTGCCTTCCTTCAACTTCGCGTCGAAGGCGCCCAGACGCATGGTGCCGCCCAGATTGCCGCCGGCGGCGCGCTGGGTCAGTTCGTTGCCGTTCAGCCATTCGGTCATCAAACCGACCACCGGTTCGCTGGTATGACCAAACTCGGTCGATGAGGCATCCTTGATGCCGGCCAGGTGACGTGCCGTTTCCAGCACCGCCATCTGCATCCCGAAACAGATGCCAAAATAGGGCACATTGTTCTCACGCGCAAAGCGCGCCGCCTCGATCTTGCCAAGCGCGCCGCGCTCGCCAAAACCACCCGGCACCAGGATAGCGTGGACGTTTTCCAGCCGCTCGATCACCGCATCCGGCGCGCCCTCGAAGGTTTCCGATTCGACCCAGTCGATCTTGACCCGGACATTATTGGCCATGCCACCGTGGTAAAGCGCCTCGATCAGCGATTTGTACGCGTCCTTCAGCACCGTATACTTGCCGACAACCGCGATCGAGACCTCGCCATCGGGATACTGGTAACGCTGGGTGATATCCTTCCACAGGCCGAGATCGGGTGCCGCCGCATCGTCCATGCCGAAGACATTCAGCACCTCGGTATCGAGGCCCTGCTTGTGATAATCAATCGGCACGGCGTAGATGTTTTCCGAATCCATCGCCTGAATGACAGCCGTCTCGCGGACATTACAGAACAGGCCGATCTTGCGGCGCTCCTCGGGCGGAATCTCCTGTTCGCAGCGGCACAGCAGGATATCGGGTTGGATGCCGATGGAGCGCAATTCTTTGACCGAGTGCTGGGTCGGCTTGGTCTTCATCTCGCCGGCCGTCTTGACGAACGGCAGAAGCGTCAAATGGATAAAGCAGCACTGGCGGCGCGGCAGTTCCTGGCCAAGCTGGCGGATCGCTTCAAAGAACGGAAGACCTTCGATATCGCCCACCGTGCCGCCAATTTCCACGAGGATAAAGTCGGCATCGCCCTGATCGGAGACCACAAACTGCTTGATCTGGTCGGTGACGTGCGGAACGACCTGCACAGTGGCACCGAGATAGTCGCCGCGGCGTTCCTTCTCGATGATGTTGGAATAGATACGGCCGGTCGTGATGTTGTCGCTCTTACGTGCGTTGACGCCGGTGAAGCGCTCATAGTGGCCGAGGTCGAGGTCGGTTTCAGCGCCATCGTCGGTGACGAAGACTTCGCCGTGCTGATAGGGCGACATCGTGCCCGGATCGACGTTCAGATAAGGGTCCAGCTTGCGCAGGCGAACCTTGAAGCCACGCGCCTGAAGCAAAGCCCCCAGAGCCGCCGAGGCCAGCCCCTTGCCAAGCGAGGAAACCACCCCGCCAGTGATGAAAACGAAACGGGCCATATCAGATAGTTACCATAAAATCAGAGATAACCCACGGAAGTTGCCCTCCGTGGGTCGGAAACAGGTTTTGAAAATCGGAGGCTTGCGCCCCAGGTCAGTTTACTTCGAAGCCGAAGAAGTGGCGGCGCTGGAAGGCGTAGCCGCGGAAGAGGCGGCCGGCGCCTTTGAGCTTGCCGAAGACGAGGACGCCCAGATGCTTTCCTTGGCCTTTTCGACCTGCTTGGCCGAAACCGAACTCGACACCGAAGAGTTGGCAGGCAGCTTGAGCGGCGCCGGCAGGACAGCCGGCTTGCTGTTCAGAGCCGGTGCGGCCGGCGCGGTCGAAGAGGCAGCAGGTGCAGCCCCCGCCAGGGGCAAATCACTCAGAGACGGCGCGGCCGAGGCGCTGGTCTGAGCCGCCGGCGCCGCCGGTTGGTTGGAGGTGTTGACCGTCAGGCCGCTGGTATCGACCTTGTCAACCGCCGAGGTCTGGCGGGTCGAGAAATTGCCGACAATGGTCAGGCCGATGGAATTGGCGAAGAAGATAAAGGCCAGGATCGCCGTCGCCCTGGTGAGCAGGTTGCCGGCACCGCGGGCAGACATGAATCCGCCACCGCCACCGCCGCCCATGCCGAGCGCGCCGCCTTCGGAACGCTGGATGAGAATCAGTCCCGCCATACTGACGCTGACGATGATTTGGATGGTCAAAAGAATGGCAAACAGCATGTCAGGTCTTTATATTCTCGATCACGGATACGCGCCCGCCACCGGAGGTCCGGCGCGGGAAGTTGCACGCCCTTAGCATCCCTTTACGCGAATGGCTATAGGGCAAGCGGCGATAACACAGCCAAAATATGGCGGACGCGGACGATTACAAGCCCCGCCATAAACAAACACCCGGCATAAACATCAGACCGGTGCGATGTCGGCGGCAGCTATAATGGGCATAAAGTCTTCAACCGTCAGTGACGCACCGCCGACCAGGGCGCCACTGACCCCCTCCAGAGCCAGCACCTGCCCCGCGTTAGACGCCTTTACCGAGCCGCCGTAAAGAAGATGCGGCGCGACGTGAGCGCCAAAACGCTGGTCCAGATACCGGCGTATCAGGGCAAACGCCTCCAGTATCTGCGCGTCCGAGGCAATCAGACCGGTGCCTATGGCCCAGACCGGCTCATAGGAGACCTGGAAAGGCCGGTCCGCCAGTTCATCGGGCAGGCTGTCGGCCAGTTGACGCGACAAAACCGGTATGGTCAGCCCGCCCTGCCGCTGGTCAAGCGTTTCGCCGATGCAGATGATCGGCTCCAGTCCGGCCCGCAGCGCCGCCTGGACCTTCCGGGCCACCAGGGCGCACGGCTCCAGATGGCCATGCCGGCGTTCGGAATGGCCAAGAATGACCATGGAGGCGCCAGCGTCCTTCAGCATGGCGGCGGAAATATCACCGGTATAGGCGCCGGAATCGGCGTGGTGGCAATCCTGGCCACCCAGTATGATATCCGTCCCCTTCAGGACATCGGCCATGAGCGGCAGGAGGGTGGCGGGGGGAAAGAGGGCTACGCGCGCCGAGTGGCTTCGGCTTTGCGCGGCGATCGCTTCGGCAACGGCGAGCGAGGCTTTAACCCCGTTCATTTTCCAGTTGCCCGCGATAAGATGTCGATGTGGCATTAACTCGTCTTATGCTGGTTTGTTTTTTGGCCATCACCCGGAAAAACACCATTACCGCTTCTGGCGAGCGATTGTCCGGCGTCGGGTGCGTGACGTGCGTAAAACATAGACCGCCAGTCGCCTGCAAGCCAAGCGAAACTTCAAGGCTAACTGCAAGGCAGGGCATCCAGGTGCGTTGACAAGAAAATCCTTGAAACGAATAAATTCCCTTTGTAACAGCCTTATTCGTGCCGTAAGACACAGCCACATATGGCGGCCCTGGGGCTGACTGCGACTTGCGAGCCCTGTTCCGGCCTCGTCTACAGGATAGATATAGCGATGATCACCCTCTTCCGAGAATTCACCAAGTCATGGGTTTTTAAAGGCTTGATGGTGTTGCTGGTCGCCTCGTTCGCCATTTTCGGCCTGCGCGACGTCTTCGGCAAGATGGGCGGCGACAAGGTCATCGAAGCCGGCGACCGTTCCGTCTCGGCCAATGAATTCAAGGCCAAGTTCGAACAGTACAAGCAAGGCTATTCCGAACAGAATCAGGGCCAAACGATCAGCAACGACGAATTCGTCGAAAGTGGCCAACATGTGCAGATGCTGAACGAACTGGCTGACCAGACCGCCTTCGCCGCCTGGCTTGATTCGATCGGCGTGAAGCCCTCCGCCAAGATGATCGTCGCTGAAATCGCCAAGATCCCCGCCTTCTTCAACAGTGTGACCGGTCGCTTCGACAAGGACACCTACCGGATGATGCTGGCGCGCAACCAGATGACCGAGAAGCAGCTCGAAGACGAGATCGCCGACCAGATCGCCAGCCAGCAATATTTCACCGCCGCCGTCGCCGGCTTCAAGGCCCCGCGTATCTACGCCGCCTCGCAGGCCGCCATGACCCTGCAAAACCGCGACGCCAGTATCTTTGTCGTCAATGAAAAGAACATCACGATGCCGGCTGCACCAACCGATGCCGACATCGCCGCTTTCTACAAGTCGCGCCTTGAACAATTGCAGATGCCGGAACTGCGTCAGGCTTCGGTCGTGCGTTTCGATCCGAACGACTACCTGAAATCGATCACCATCGATGAAGCCGCCGTGCGCAAGATGTACGATGATCGCCTGAAGACCCTGGTAACGCCGGAAACACGTTCATTTGTGCAGGTCACCACGCAGTCGGCCGGCGACGCCAACGCTATTTCCGCCGCCCTGAAAGCCGGTCAGACGCCCGAACAGGCCGCCAAGGCGCACAAGGGCCAGGTCATCACCTATGACCAGAAGCCGCAGACCGCCGTACCTGATGCCAAGATTGCCGCTGCCGCTTTCGGACTGAAAACCGGTGAGATATCCGGCGCCATCCAGGGCGAACTCGGTTATGCCGTCATCAGGATGGGCGACATCAAGACTGGAGCCACGCCCTCCTATGAAAGCGTCCACGCCCAACTGGCCCAGGACTATGTCAAGGAACAGGCCGCCAACCGCGTCAACAAGGATTCGAACACCTTCTCCGACGCCATCCGCGCCGGCAAGGATTTCAACGCCACGGCCAAAGAACTGGGCCTGACCGTCGTCAAGCTGGAGCCGATGACCGCGCAAGGCCAGACCAACAATCCACAGGTCAACTACTCGAAATTCGCCCCGCTGGTAAAAGCCATCTACGACCTGCCCTCGGCCGGTTCGGCGTCGGATGTCGAGGAACTCGGCGAAGGCCAGTATTTCGCCGTCCGTCTCGACGCCGTGAAGCCCGCCGGCGCCCCGCCGCTGGAGCAGATCAAGGGTGAACTGGCGCAGTACTGGATGGCCGAAAAGGTCGCCGGCCTGGTCCAGGCCAAGGCCGACGAAGCCCTGGCTCGCCTGAAGAAGGGCGAATCCTTCGCCGCTGTCGCCGCCAGCCTCAATGCGCCGATCAAGCCGCTCAATGGCCTGAACCGGGCCATGGTCCAGCAGTCCGGCCTGCCCCAGGCCCTCGCTGGCCGCATCTTCGGCGGCGAAGCCAACGAGAATTTCTCTGTGCCGCTCAATCAGGTCAATATCGCCGTCGGCCATATCGACGCCATCCACCAGGCCGATGCGCAACAGGCCAATGCGATGTCGACCGCCATTCGCGGCCAGATGACACAAAGCATCCAGCGCGATATCGCCCTGACCACGCGTAATGACGCCCGCACGGTTGTCAAGACGCAGCTTTATCCGAACACCGCCGTCGTGGCGCTCGGCGTCACCCCGCCGGACCCCAAGACCATTAAGACCGAAAAGAAACTGAAGTGATCAGAGAGGCCGTGACTTTTGCCGCCAGCGAAGGCGCCTTTACCAAAGCTTATGAGGCCGGCAAGCCCTATATCGTTTGCCGCAAGCTGATCGACGACCTGGAAACACCGGTTTCGGCCTATCTCAAGCTGTCGCGCAGCCGCCCCTACTCCTTCCTGTTTGAATCGGTCGAAGGCGGCGCCCTGTCTGGCCGCTATTCGATCATCACCCTGTCGCCGGATCTCGTCTGGCGCTGCTTCGGCGAAAAGGCCGAACGGGCCACCGGAAACGATATTGCCAAAGCCGTCTATACGCCGGAAGAAAAGCCCACACTGGAGTCCCTGCGTGCGCTTGTCGCCGCTAACCGCATGGATATACCCGAAGGTCTGCCGCCCATGGTCTCCGGCCTGTTCGGTGTCTTCGGATATGACATGATCCGCCTGATGGAACCGCTTGGCGCCGCCAATCCCGATCCGCTAAACCTGCCGGACGCCTGCCTGGTCCGCCCGTCGGTGATCTGCGTCTTCGATAACGTGGCCCACGAGATCCTGCTGGCCAGCCCGGTCTGGCCGGATGACCGCAAGGCCCAGGATGCCTACAGCGCAGCGCTTGGCCGCCTCGATGCCGTCGAGGCCGACCTGCGCGTGCCGCTGGCCGCCCAGCCGACGGCCACCGACCATCGCCAGGAACCGCTGATGTCGCCGACCTCGGCGCTTGATTACGGCCGCATGGTCGAGGCATCCAAGGAATATATCGCCGCCGGCGACATCTTCCAGGTCGTGCCGAGCCACCGCTTCGAAGCGCCGTTCAACCTAGATCCGTTCTCGTTCTATCGTTCCTTACGCCGCCACAATCCCTCACCCTACCTCTATTACCTGAATTTCGGTGAGTTCCAGTTGGCCGGCTCATCGCCGGAAATTCTGGTGCGCGTACGCGATGGAAAGTTGACCATCCGCCCGATCGCCGGCACCCGTCCGCGTGGCAAGACGCCGGAACAGGACAAGGCACTGGAAGCCGAACTGCTGGCTGATCCGAAGGAGCTCTCCGAACACCTGATGCTGCTCGATCTCGGCCGCAACGATGTCGGTCGCATTGCCAAACCGGCCAGCGTGCGCGTCACCGAAAAGTTCGTCATCGAGCGCTACAGCCATGTCATGCACATCGTCTCCAATGTCGAAGGCGATGCACCGGATGATATCGACGCGGTCGACGCCCTCCTGGCTGCCCTGCCCGCCGGTACGCTGTCCGGTGCGCCCAAGGTGCGCGCCATGGAGATCATCGACGAGTTGGAATCGGTCAAACGCGGCGTCGTCTATGGCGGCGGCGTCGGTTATATCTCCAGCGGAGGCAGTGTCGATATCTGCATCGTCCTGCGTACGGCGCTCTTCAAGGACCGGATGATGTACGTCCAGGCCGGCGCCGGCGTGGTGGCTGACAGCGTGCCCCAGACGGAATATGAGGAAACCTGCCATAAGGCCGGTGCGCTCATCAAGGCCGCCCAGGACGCCTGGCGCTATAATTATCAGCAGAACTGATGGGCTTTACCGCGCGGATTCGCTGCCGACCGGCACCGCCTCTTTCGGCGTGCCGGACAGCTCAAAGTCGGCCTTGCCAGCGGGCATGGCCGGCTTACCTGCCGCCACAGGCTTGCTGCTGGCGGGGCTGAGCGCGGGACTTTGGGTAAAGACGTAAGCCAGCAGGGTCGCCGCACCGATAAAGGCGCAACCGGCCAGCAATGGCACGACACCCGGCAGTCGGTTACGGGCAGGCGCACGTAACAGATCCTGTGCCGTGTCCAGGCGCTCATCAAGGCGTCCGTCTGGCTGTACCGTCTCTGCTATGTCCCGAATCGTTTCCATGAGCGGAAGCTTAAGCATATTTGCCACGTCGCAAAAGTCTTCTGACGTTTAGGCTTGGAAAGCCCGGCGCTTTTGCTTACATACGGCTGCTTGCCTGGTCGCGCATTTTATCCAAAAAGTGCACGATAGCATGAACACACTTTTTGGAATGCGCTCGACGGAGGGTGCCAATGATCCTGGTCATCGATAATTACGACAGCTTTACCTACAATCTCGTCCATTACCTCGCGGAACTGGGCGCGGAAACGCAGGTCTGGCGTAACGATGCCCTGAGCGTTCAGGATGCCCTGGCCCTGAAACCGCAAGCCATCCTCCTGTCGCCGGGCCCCTGCGCGCCCGATCAGGCCGGAATCTGCCTGCCGCTGCTTCGCGCCGCACCGGAAAACATGCCGGTACTCGGCGTCTGCCTCGGTCACCAGTCCATCGGCCAGGCTTACGGCGGCGATGTCATCCGCGCCAAGACCCTGATGCACGGCAAGACCAGCCTGATCCATCACAATAATAAGGGTATTTTCAAAGACTTGCCCAATCCTTTTACAGCAACGCGTTATCATTCGCTGGCCGTAAAGCGCGAGACCCTGCCCGACGATCTGGAAGTCACCGCCTGGACCGATGACGGCGAGATCATGGGCGTCCAGCACAAGACGCGCCCGATCCACGGCGTCCAGTTCCACCCGGAATCGATCGCCACCGAAGGCGGCCATCAGTTGCTGGCCAACTTCCTCAATCTGGCCGGCATCGAAAGCCACAATCTCTATGTCTGACGCCTTCAAGCCCCTGCTGGCCAAGCTCGCCGAAGGCCAAACCCTCAATGAGGAAGACGCCGAACAGTTCTTTTCCGCCTGCCTGCGCGGCGAACCGACGCCCGCCCAGGTGGCCGCGGCTATCACCGCCATCCGCATCCGCGGCGAGACGGTCGGTGAAATCGCCGCCTGCGCCCGCGCCATGCGCAAGGCCGCCATCCATCTGGATCATCCGTATGACGTCATTGATGTCTGCGGCACCGGCGGTGACGGCCTGCACACGCTGAATATCTCGACTGCCGTGGGTTTCGTGGCGGCAGGCGGCGGGCTGAAAGTGGCCAAGCACGGCAACCGCGCCATTACCTCGAAATCTGGCACCGCCGATGTGCTGGCGGCGCTGGGCGTCAATATCGACGCTACCCTCGAACAGCAGCGCCGGGCGCTTGATGAGGCCGGCATCTGCTTCATGTTCGCGCAATCGCATCATGGCGCCATGCGGCATGTCTCGCCAATCCGCCAGCAACTGGGCTTTCGCACTATCTTCAACCTGCTGGGGCCGCTCAGCAATCCGGCCGGCGCGAAGCGTCAGGTCGTAGGCGTCCCCTCGCCGCGCTTTGTCGAACCCATAGCTCAGGCGCTGGGACAGTTGGGCGCCGTCAAAGCATGGTCCGTCCATGGTTCCGGCCTAGACGAACTGACCACGACGGGCGAAACCGATGTCGCCGAATGGCGCGATGGCTTCTTGCGCCTGTTCAAGATAACGCCGGAAGCGGTGGGCCTGCCCCGCGCGGCTTTGGCCGATATCACAGGCGGCGCGCCGGAGCATAACGCCGCTGAACTGGCCGCCCTGCTGGACGGCGAGAAAAGCGCCTACCGCGATATCGTGATGCTCAATGCCGCCGCGGCTTTCCTCGTGGCCGATACGGTCGAGACCCTGCGCGAAGGCGTCGAAAAGGCGGCCGAAGTCATTGACGATGGCCGGGCCAGGCGGGCGCTTGACACACTCATTGCCACTACCCAGGCGGTGTAACACCTAGAGCAGTATTTTGAGTTGGATCAAAATACTGCTCTAGTTTTTTGTTTTCACGCGCAATTTGCCCGAAAAGTGCTGCACACTTTGTCGGATTGCGCTCTATAACGCAACTGTTGATCCCGCGTGATGACGCGGCATGTTAGGCTGGATATGACTGAACCCACAGGAGACGATATGCTGGATATTCTCGACAGGATCGCCACCTACAAGCGCGAAGATGTCGCCACGCGCCGCGTCAAGACCACGCTGGACAGCCTCGAATCCCAGATAGCGGCGGTGGGCGCGCCCCGCGGCTTTGCCAGGGCCCTGGTCGCCAACAAGCAGCCAAACAGCCTCTCGCTGATTGCCGAAATCAAGAAGGCCAGCCCGTCAAAGGGCCTGATCCGCGAGGACTTCGACCCCAACTACCTGGCCCAGTGCTATGAGGCCGGCGGCGCATCCTGCCTGTCGATCCTGACCGACAATCCCAGTTTCATGGGCCACGAATCACACTTCCAGTCGGCGCGTGCGGCCGTATCCCTGCCCTGCATTCGCAAGGAATTTCTCGTCGATACCTGGCAGGTGACCGAATCGCGTGCCATCGGCGCCGATGCCATTCTTGTCATCATGGCGATGATCGATGATTCCCTCGCCGCCGACCTGATCGACACCGCCCATCATTATGGCATGGACGCGCTCGTCGAGGTCCACAATGCCGAGGAAATGACGCGGGCACTTAAGCTGAACTCCAAGCTGATCGGCATAAATAACCGTAATCTCAGGGATTTCCATGTCGATCTGGCTGTAACCGAAGAACTGGCGCCCATGGTGACGCCGGAACATATCCTGGTGGCGGAAAGCGGTATCTTCACGCCATTCGATGTCAAGCGGCTGGCTCGTACCGGCGCCACGGCCATGCTGGTAGGCGAAAGCCTTATGCGACAGGGCGATGTAACGGCGGCGACAAAAAAACTCTTGTCGTTAGCTTGACATTAACAAGAACACATATAGAACATCAGGCATAGGTTCATGACTTGTTCCCGAAAATTGGGGAACGAGCGCTGCTTGAGGTTTTGCCATGCTGACGACCAAACAACGCGAACTCCTGATGTTCATTCATGAACGGATCAAGGAGACCGGCGTGTCTCCTTCGTTCGATGAGATGAAGGAGGCGCTTGATCTGGCGTCCAAGTCGGGCATTCACCGGCTGATTACGGCCCTAGAGGAACGCGGCTTCATTCGCCGTCTGGCGCACCGGGCGCGGGCGCTGGAAGTCATCAAGCTGCCGGACCAGGCCACGGCCTCTGCCCCGCCGCGTGGCCGCCAGGCTTTTGTGCCGCAAGTGGTGGAAGGCAGCAGGCCCGCTCCCGAAGCCCCCAAGGCGGTCAATGACGACACACGCGAATTGCCGCTTTTGGGCAAAATCGCCGCCGGCGTGCCGATCGAGGCCATGGGTCATGAACGCGACCGCCTGCATATTCCCGAATCCATGCTGGGCGCCGGCGAGCATTATGTCCTCGAAATCGAGGGCGATTCCATGATCAATGCCGGCATTCTCAATGGTGACTATGTCGTAATCAAGAAAACAGACACGGCACAGTCTGGCGAGATCGTCGTGGCCCTGGTCGATGACGAGACCGCCACGCTCAAGCGCCTGCGCAAGAAGGGGGCGTCGATCGCCTTGGAAGCCGCCAATCCGAACTACAAGACGCAGATCTATAATGATGGCCAGGTCAAGGTTCAGGGACGTCTCGTCGGCCTGATGCGCAAGTACCACTAAAATGAAGCGTCGCCTTCGGCCTCCGAAGGCCGAGACCAGTAGCGATTGCCTCTCAGGGGCTGGGCGGCCTTGATCGCCCAGCCCTTTTTTGTACGCGTCAGTTCCAAAGCCCCCAATGTACGGAAATCACCGGCGGTGATATGATTGACGCCGCGGCATTGCGCTGGCCAGTCCCCCATTGGATTGCGCATGACCACCAGGTCGCTGGCAAGGCACAACTCAGTCAACCGCTCCGCTTTCGGCGGCCTGTTGCTGAACCAGAACCCGATCCGGAACGGATTTTGCGGAAGGGGCACGCAAGCATAGCCCTTGCAGGCATAGTTTTGATCCCTGGAAGGGTCATCCAGTAATTTCAAGCCATAGTGCTGAGTCCATTGCTCAAAGCCATATTGCCGGCCCCTGGAGCGCACCACATAGGCACTATCCCCCACACGGATCGCCGCATTGCCGCCTTCCGGATCGATCCACACATCCGGCGGCGCCACACGCGGCCACCAAAGGATGGTCGTCGCCGCCAGCAGGCCGGCCCAGCGCGCCTTGCCGCGCACTAGGCAAATCCACAGCAGACCGATGAAGGCTATGCCCAGCACATAGGGCGGCGCACTGGGCCAGTTGATCACCGCCTGCGGCAGGTGGGAAGTCAGGGCAGCGATGCGTTCGATCAGCCATAGCCCAAAACCCGCGACGCGCAAGGCTGTGCCGCCTAAAGGCGTGGCACTGAAAACCGTCCCCAGAGCCAGGGCCGGCATGACGATGAAGGCCGTCACCGGTGCCTCGAACAGGTTTGATAACAGACCATAGACCGAAAACCGGTTGAAATAGGCAATGGCGAAGGGCGTTGTGGCGGCCGTGGCGACCACCGAGGCCAGCAATGACAGCCACACCCCGCGCACAGCCGACTGGATCGCCTTCACCCACATCGGCACGCTGATTTCCCCTACCGGTTTCTTCAGGCTTTCCGCCAAGGCCAGCAACGCCGCCGTGGCGCTGAAGGACATCTGGAAACCGGGCTGGATCACCGCTTCCGGCGTCAGGCAAATGACCACGATCGCGGCGATCGCCAGCGCCCGCAGGCTGAGCGCGCGCCGATCGAGCAGGATAGCGCCAAACGCGACGCAGGCAACCACCGCAGAGCGCACTGCCGGCGCGGGGGAGCCTGACAGGGCGAGATAGAGCAGGATACAGATAATACTCAGACCCGCCGCCCATTTCTTGACCGGCACATGCAGGGCCAGCCACTGCACGCAGGCCATCAGCCCGCGCAAGGCGAAGAAGATGAAGCCGCCAACAATCGCCATGTGAACACCGGAAATCGACAAGATGTGCGCCAGCCCGGAATCGCGCATGTCCTGGATCAGGCTTTGCGGGATGAAATTCTCATGCCCGGTGACCAGCGCCGCAGCGAAGCCGCCGATGGCGTGGCCGTTCTTCCAATCCGGCGCGGTCGTCTGCACCAATCGTTCGGTAATCGACCAGCGCAGGCGATTGAGCTTCATCACCAAGTCCAGCCGCCAACCATGCGGCGGCGAGGCGATAATTCGCGGCACGCCCGGTACAAGTCCAACGCCACCAATGCCCTGATACCAGGCGCTGCGGGCGAAATCATAGCCGTCCGGCATGTTCGGCGGTGGCGGCGGATTGAGAATGGCGAAGGTTGAAATGGCGTCTCCCGGCTTGATTCCGACTGCTTCCAGCGTACCTGGCCGCAGCGAAACTCTCAGCCGCAATGGCGTGCCTTCCGGACGGACGCCACGCATGGCAATAGGCGCCAGCAAAAGTCGTGGCTGGTCCTCGCTCGGCGATACCACGTCGATCACATATGCCTGAAGCGTATAATTGCTCACCTCCGGGCTTAAAACCGGCGCTTTCACATGCTCTGTCCTCAGCTTGCAAACCGCAGCGCCAAGCGCGAACGCCGTCAGAAGGATCAACACACTGACAAGGTGACCATTCGCACCATACCGGCGCGCCAGTGCCAGCGCGACCAGGCATATCACTGCCGGTATAAGCGCCCACCACAAGGCAGGCTCGAACGGCAGGTTGAGATAGATGGCCGCCCCCGCACCCATGGCTACCGGCAACCACAGGAACAGGCGTCCTGTTTGCAGGGCCATCGCAGCCTCAGTCCGGCTTTTGAGGAAGACGATTACGGAATTCAAACGAACAGGTCTCTGAATAGCGACAAAGGGCTTGGGTTGCCGGCAAAGAGAGCTATAAGACGCTCACAAAATCGTCCCCCCTGATGTACAAATGACCATGACCCAATCCAAACCGCAAGCTGTAGTCACCCGTTTTGCCCCTTCGCCGACTGGCTATCTGCATATCGGCGGTGCGCGCACGGCGCTCTTTAACTGGCTATATGCTAAACATACCGGCGGCAAGTTCCTGATCCGCATCGAAGATACCGACCGCGAGCGCTCGACCCGCGCGGCGGTGGACGCCATTTTTGAGGGCCTGGACTGGCTTGGCCTCAAGCCGGACGATACCGTCGTTTTCCAGCACGCGCGTGAAGACCGCCACAAACAGGCGGTCACTGAGCTGGTGGCAAAAGGCCGCGCCTATGCCTGCTTCATGACCCAGGAAGAAACGGAGATCGCCCGCGAGGCTGCCCGTGAAGCCGGCCACGCCCTGCGCTCGCCGTGGCGCGACCGGACGCCTACTGTAGCGGAACTCGAACAGCCGCACGTCATCCGCTTCAAGGGACCGCTGGCCGATACACTTGTCGTACCCGACGCGGTGCAGGGCGATGTCACTTTCAATACGAAAGACATGGATGACCTGATCCTGCTGCGTAGCGATGGCACCCCGACTTATAACCTCGCCGTCGTGGTCGATGATCATGACATGGGCATTACCCATGTCATTCGCGGCGATGATCACCTGAATAACGCCGCCCGCCAGAGCCTGATCTATATGGCGCTCGACTGGCCGGTACCGACCTTCGCCCATATTCCGCTGATCCATGGCCCCGATGGCGCCAAGCTTTCCAAGCGCCACGGCGCGCAGGCGGTCGGCGATTACCAGGGCCTGGGCTACCTGCCCGAAGCCATGCGCAACTATCTGGCACGTCTGGGCTGGTCGCATGGCGATGATGAAATCTTCGATGACAAACAGGCGATCGAGTGGTTCGACATCGCGGATATCAACCGCGCACCGGCCCGCCTCGATTTCGCCAAACTGGGCTCGGTCAATGCCCACTGGATCCGCGTCGCCGACGATCAGCGCCTGGTCGACTTGGTCGCCGCCGAACTGACCGCCACCGGCCATGCGGAAACACCCCAGGCACGCGAAATCCTGGCCCGCACCATTCCCCTGGTAAAAGAACGCGCCCAGACCATCGTGCAACTGGCGGAGGCCGTTCACTTCGCTGTGGCGAAAGGACCAGTGCCGCTGGATGAAAAAACAAAAAAACTTATGACTGAGGAAACAATATCACGGCTCAATCGTCTTCACGAAAATGTGTTGACCTGGGACGACTGGAGCACCGAATATATTGACGGACAATTGAAAAATTTCGTGGAAAATGAAGGTATTGGCTTCGGCAAGATCGGTCCGGTCCTGCGCGGCATTCTGTCAGCCGGCCACCCCGCACCGGATATTTCAAAGCTTTTGGCCTCGATCGGGCGCGAAGAGACCCTTGTTCGCCTGACGGGGGGTCTTTTCATTTAGGATTACAGTTTGTAAAGCAGGCGCGACGCCGATTTAGGTGCGCCGCACACAGGACCGGCCAAACGGTCTAAACCTTTTACCGAGGTAGCGTAATATGAGCCAGACTACTCCCGCCCAAATCAATTTCGAAGGCAAGGCCGTCGATCTGCCCGTGATGAAGGGCACGCTTGGCCCGGACGTCATCGACATCCGCAAGCTGTATGCCGAAACCGACGCCTTCACCTACGATCCGGGCTTCACCTCCACGGCCTCCTGTGAAAGCAAGATCACCTTCATCGATGGTGACAAGGGCGTATTGCTGCACCGCGGCTATCCGATTGGCCAACTGGCGGAAAAGTCGTCGTTCCTTGAAACCTGCTATCTGCTTCTGCATGGCGAATTGCCGACGGCCGCCGAATTCGAGCCTTTCGAGAACTCGATCACGCGCCACACCATGCTGCACGAGCAGTTCGACAAGTTCTTCTCCGGATTCCGCCGTGACGCCCACCCGATGGCGATCATGACCGGCGCCGTCGGCGCCCTGTCGGCTTTCTATCACGACAGCCTGGATATCCATGACCTGAAGCAGCGCGAAATCTCGGCTCACCGCCTGATCGCCAAGATGCCGACAATTGCTGCCCGCGCCTATAAGTACAGCGTCGGCCAGCCGTTCGTGCATCCGCTCAACAAGCTCAGCTATTCGGAAAACTTCCTGCGTATGTGCTTCGCCGTGCCGGCCGAAGAATATGTGCCCAATCCAATCCTGACCAAGGCGATGGACCGTATCTTCATCCTCCACGCCGATCACGAACAGAACGCCTCGACCTCGACCGTCCGCCTGGCAGGGTCTTCGGGCGCCAATCCGTTCGCCTGTATCGCCGCCGGCATCGCCTGCCTGTGGGGCCCATCGCACGGCGGCGCCAACGAAGAGGCGCTGAACATGCTGAAGGAAATCGGCACGCCTGAGCGCATTCCGGAATTCATTGAAGGCGTCAAGGCCCGCAAATACAAGCTGATGGGCTTCGGTCACCGCGTTTACAAGAACTACGATCCGCGCGCGACCGTCATGAAGCAGTCGGCCGATGAGGTTCTGGAAGCCGTCGGCGACAAGAACGATCCTCTCTTCCAGGTCGCCAAGGAGCTGGAAAAAATCGCGCTGAACGATGAATTCTTCATCGAACGCAAGCTGTATCCGAACGACGATTTCTATTCCGGCATAACCCTGTCGGCCATGGGCTTCCCGACCACCATGTTCACCGTGCTGTTCGCCCTGGCGCGCACGGTGGGTTGGATCGCCCAGTGGAAGGAAATGATCGAAGATCCGGGCCAGAAGATCGGCCGTCCGCGCCAGCTCTATACCGGTGCTGCGCAGCGCGACTATACGCCGATTTCGCAACGCGGCTAAACTATTGGGGCCTGGGGGCTGTGCCCCCAGGTCTTTTCTCTATTCAAAGAAAAACCCGGTCCAATAGACCGGGTTTTTCTTTGAAACAAGGCAAGGTTTGTGGGGTCACGCCCCCTACGCCCATTAGCTTAGGCCGAGAAACGCCAATACCGCCGCTGCTGCTTTTTCAGCGGGTGGCTTCTGGCCGCGCCCCATAATATCAAGCGCCGTGAACTGTTCAGCTATCTGCCAGTCGCGCAACACTTTATCGCCCAGCCGCTCATCCACAGCCTGAACCAGATTATCGACCGTTGCGTCGTCCTGGATAAATTCCGGTGCGATCCGCTTGTCGGCCATAATATTGAACATGGTGACGTGCTTCAGCGTCGAAATCCGGCGATAGATCCAGTAGGTCAGCGGCTCAACCTTGTAGGCGATCACCATCGGACATCCCGCCAGGGCCAGTTCGGTCGAGACCGTGCCCGAACAGGCCAGGGCCAGGTTGGCGGCATTCATCGCTGAATGCTTGTCCGCTTCGCCATAGACCAGCAGCGGCTTCACCGGCCATTCCGATACACGGCGCTCAACCAGGTCACGTACCGTATCCGCTACCGGCATGACCAGCCTAAGATTTGGATGCGCGACGCTCAACCTGGCAATCGTCTCGGCAAAGAGCGGCGACAGGCGCTTGATTTCCGATGGCCGGCTGCCCAGCAAGACCAGCAGCAACGGATCATCCCGCAAATCAATCCGCTTGCGAAATGCAATGGGGTCGGCATCACTCAGGTCAATATTCAGCGCCGGATTGCCAACCACTACGGTTTTCAGGCCCGCCGCCTCGAAAAACGGTGGGTCCATCGGATGCAGGGCAAGCAGAAGATCCACCGATTGCGCCAGGGTTTTTGCCCGGCCAGGCCGCGCCGCCCAGACCTGCGGCCCGACATATTTGATCAGCCTGACCTGCGGCATCACCTTGCGGATAGCGTTGGCGACTCGCAAGGTAAAGCCCCAGGAATCGACCAGAATGACCACATCCGGCTTTTCGGCCTGCGCGTAAGCCACCGTTTCGCGGACGCGCTTCATGACGCGTCCATAAGCTTTTACCGCTTCCAGCAGCCCCAGGATCGATAGCTCCGAAATATCGAACGGGCTGACGACGCCCTGTTCGGCCATGCGCGCGCCGCCAATGCCGAAGAAGGTCAGGCCGGCGTCCGGCGCCTGGCGGCGCAGTTCGGCGATCAGGCCGGCACCCAGGGCGTCGCCGGAGGCCTCGGCGGCCACAACCATGATGCGCTTAGTGGTCATCGTGGCCATAGATGAACACTCCCAGTTCGGCGGCACGGGCGAATACGGCCGGTTTATCGACAATCAACAAGGCCTGGCTTTTCGCCACAATGCCGCAAAGGCCGGCGGCGGCGACATCCTCGACCGTTTGAACGCCGATGGTCGGCATATCCAGACGCAAGTCCTGTATGGGCTTGGCGAGCTTTGCGAGCACGCCCTTGCGATTAGCAAGCGTTCCCCGCAATGACGGATTGAGCGTATGGATTCGGCCCAGCATGGCCTGTGTACCTTCCTGCGCTTCGACGGCCAAAGTGATCCGCCCGGCCACCACTACCGCCTGGCCGACATCGAGCGCGCCGATGGCCGCCGCTATGCGCATGGCTTCCTGGGCATCTTCCATGGCTTCGGGTGACGGATCAGGCCCCGCTTGCAATCCGCAACCGATCAGCAGGTCCGGATCGGCCTCATGGGCGCCCTCGATATGATAGCCCTGGCTGGCGATAACCTTGGCGACCTGACGCAGCAGGGAATCGTCCCCGCCCCTGCCCGCTGCCTGGATGCTTTGCAAGCTCTGGTCTTTCTGCATGGCATCGAAATCGGGCCGCTGGACGTAGCCGCACATGGTCACGGCTTTGCACTGATCTGTAGCCAGTATTTCGAACAGCCGGGGGAAATCGCCAAGGCCGAGCGTATGGCCGGGGTGGTCATTCAGTTCGGCATCTGACAGACCTTTGATACGGATAACCGTATAGGGACGTTGCGTCTGCATGAGGTATCGGGCGATCTCGACCGGCAGGGCGCCGCCGCCGGAAATCAGGGCAAGTTTGGTGTGGGACATTAGCTCCGTCCTGTAACGGGGTGTGGGGTCCGTGACCCCACAAATCTTGGCTTTCTTTTCTTTCTCCGCCTAAAGGCGGGGAAAGAGAAGAAAATAAAGGCTTGGGGCCACAGGCCCCAAACCCCGAAACATGACAGTATCAATGATCCGAAGGCAAACAGATCGGCCGCGTCGAATCCTCACGGATAAACCGAACGATCTCCACCACCTGGTCGATATCGGAAAAGTTCTCCAGAACGTCATCGAGACGTTCCTGGAAGGTGCCCTCCTCGGCAAACATCATGCGGTAGGCCGTGCGCAGAGCCAAGATTAACTCGCGCGAGAACCCGCGGCGCTTCAAACCCACCAGGTTCAGCCCCTCAAGCCGCGCATGATTGCCCCAGACCGAACCGTAAGGGATAACATCCTTGGTGACAATCGCGCCGCCACCGATAAAGCTGTAACGCCCCAGGCGCGCAAACTGATGCACTGCGCAGGAACCGCCGAGAAACACGAAATCCCCGACCTGCACATGGCCGCCGATCGACGCCTGATTGGCCATGATGACGTTGTTACCAAGGATGCAGTCATGCGCGATCCCCGATCCGGCCATGAACATGCAGTCATTGCCGGCCACTGTCACGCCGCCGCCCTTTTCGGTGCCGGTGTGCATGATGACATGCTCACGCACCAGAACCCGGTCGCCAACAGTCAGTTTCGTCGGTTCGCCCTTGTGCGCCAGATGCTGCGGCGCGCCGCCCAGGCACGCAAACGGATGAATCGTGCCGTCAGCGCCGATCTCCGTCACGCCGTCGATGACGACATGCGATTTCAATACGGTCCGGTCCCCGATCTTAACCTGCGGCCCGACAATGCAGTAAGGCCCGACCTGGACGCCTTCGCCTAGCTGAGCGCCGTCATGGATGATCGCGGTCGGATGTATCGTTACAGTCATTTCGGGCTCTCAACCACCATGGCGGCGAACTCGGCCTCGCAAACGATCTTGTCGTTCACATAAGCCTCGCCGCGGAATTTGAATATGTCGCCGCGATGACGCACGACCTCCACCGGCATACGCACCACGTCGCCCGGCCGCACCGGACTGCGGAACTTTACACCATCCACCGACATAAAGAAGATGGTCTTGCCTTCAACATCTGCGTCCAAAGATTTCGACATCAGCACGGCGCCGGTCTGGCCCATAGCCTCGATCAGCAGCACGCCGGGCATGACCGGGTTTTCCGGAAAATGGCCATTGAAGAACGGTTCGTTGAAGGTGACATTCTTGATGCCGACCATCGATTTATTACGCACCCAGTCTTCGCCGCGATCAATCAGCAGGAAGGGGTAGCGATGCGGAATGCGTTTGAGAATTTCAGCGTAATCCACGCTGGCCTGAGTGTCAGTCGCATCCGGCGCATCATCAGCGGTCGTGCTCATTAAAGTCTTACCCCTTGTCCTTCGTCATTGCGTTCTTCTCCAGCCAGACCATTTCGCGCAGGAATTGCCGCGACGGCCGGGCGGGAAATCCGGATACCATGGTGGCGGCCGGTACATCCTTGAATACACAGGCGCCGGCGGCGATCTTCGCGCCCGCACCTATGTCGATATGGTCTATCACGCCGGCGCGGCCGCCGAACATGGCGCCGTCACCTACCTTGACCGATCCTGAAATGCCGGTATGCGCCGCCAGGATGCAGTTGCGTCCGATCTGGCAGTTGTGGCCGATCTGGACCATATTGTCGATCTTCGTCGCCTCGCCGATAACCGTGTCGTCATAGGCGCCGCGATCAATACAGGTGCCGGAACCGACGCTGACATCATCCTGCAGGATAACCCGGCCCAGTTGCGGCACGTCAACCAGGCCCTTTCCGTCACCGCTGACGCCAAACCCGGCCTCGCCGATATGGCCGCCCGAAAGCACCCGGACCCGGTCGCCCAATAAGGCGCAATAGATCGTGCTGTGCGCCCCGATGCGGCAATCCCGTCCGATGCGGCAGCCGGGACCGATCACCGCATAGGCTTCGATCCGCGTACCAGCGCCGATCTCGACATCCTGGCCAATCACCACGCCAATACCGATCGTGACGTCCGCCTCCATCTTCACGCTTGGATGAATGGCTTGTGTGCCCTCGTGCCGCCGCGTCCGGTAGAGCTGCGCCGCCACGCGCGCCCAGGCGGCCTGGGGACTAGCCGTCGCCAGGGCAACGCTGGCCGCCGGCACCTGATCGATGAAATCGTCGGTTACGAAAACGAATTCCGCCCTGGTCCGGTGCAGGTTCGTCAGATAGCGGCGATCACTGAAAAAAGCCGCATAACCGCTCCCTCCAAACGACAAAGGGGCGCAGGCCGTAATGAACCCGCTCCCCTTCTTTTCCGGCACAATCAGCCGGCTGGAGGTCAACGCCACCACCTGATCCAGGTCTATTTTTGAACCGATATCAAAAAAACGCGGATCAGGCATGAACGGTGTTATCTCTTGGTTACTTCGTGGGGGCTGCTCCCGCCGCCGGCTGGTCAAGCTTAACGCGATCGAAAGCCGGCAGGGTCTCGCCCGAGGCATTCATCTTGGCAACAACGTCCGTGGTGATGTTCATCGCGGGGTTGGCGTAGAGGAAGCTGGTTTGAGTCGCCGCACCATTCGTATTCGCAGTCATGTCATAATGCAACAGGGAGTCGGCTGAGAGAACCGTGGCGCAGCTCTTGGCGGTGACCACAGCGTTGATTTGCGGGATCATCTTCTGGAAGATGGCCTGCATCACTTCCTGCTGGGTGTACTGCATTTCCTGGTTGCGCTGTTGCACCTTGGCCTGGAACTTCTGGCGCTTTTCTTCCCACGCCTGAGCCTTACCTTCCCAGGCGGTCTTGCCGGCCGGGGTGGCGGCGCTGGTCTTCTGCGAAGCGGCCAGGGCCTTGTATTCGTCCTCGATGGCCTTGCCCTCGGCGCCAAGTTCGGCATCGACCTGGCCCTTCAGTTGCACGAGGCGGTCAGAGGCAGACTTGCCCATGTTCGAGGTCGACATGGCGGTCTGCTCATCGAGGACGCACTGGCCGGGAACGGCGGCGCCGAAGGTCGGCGGCGTCGGAGCAACCGGAGCGGCGGCGGCCGGCGCGGCAGCCTGCGCCAGGACCTGGGTGCCGGCGCCAGCCATCAGAACAGCGGCGGAAGCGATAAGGAAGAGTGATGCTTTTTTCATAGTTTTGTTCATCTCTGGGTATTGGTTAGAATTGCGTGGATTGCGAGAAGCGGAACGACTCGACCTTGTCATACGACTCTTTCGACAGAACCTGGCTCAGATCGAACTGGACCGGTCCCATCGGGGATTTCCAGCGGATGGTGATACCCGCCGAAGCGCGAAGAGACATATCATCGACGATATTGGTAAGCGCCTTACCAGTGGAGTCAATCTTTAGGCGATCGTCAACATTGCCGAGCGTACCTAAATCGAGAAATAGAGCGGTTTTAAGGCCATATTGGTCCGGCAGGCCGTTGGGGATACCCAGTTCGGTAGACAGGATACCGTAGGTCTGTCCGCCCAGCGCATAGCCGGTCGAGGTATCGCGCGGCCCCATGCCGGCATATTCAAAGCCGCGCATCGTATCGCCGCCCTTGAAGAAGCGGTCGTTGATGCGGATGGCATCACCGCGCCACGGAATGATCGAACCGGCGGTGCCGGAGACATGCAGGATCATGTCCTTCTTGAAGCCGTGATACCAGTGGCCTTCCAGTTCCGAACTGACATACTTCACGTCGCCGCCCAGGCCGGCAAAGTCCTGGCGCAGGGTGAACATCCAGCCACGCGTCGGCTGGATATAGTCGTTACGCAGGTCGAAGGCCAGCGAGTAGCCGACGCTGGAGGTCACGCCGGTGCCGCAGCTATAGAGCAGGCCATTACAGGCGTCCGACGAGGTATAGGTAATATCGTCGCTTCGGTAGTTGTAACGCAGGCGCAGGGACGAGAAGCCGTTCAGGCTGTAACCCAGTCGCAGGCCGGCACCGTAGGAGTCGGTCGAGTAATCGACGCCGTTATAATGATAGGAGCTCTGGAACAGGTCGAAGCCCGCCGAAACATCACGGCCCATGAAATGCGGCTCAGTAAACGAGAAGTCGATGGTCTTCTGGATCGAACCGGTCTGGACGCGGGCGCGGACCTGCTGGCCGGTACCGCGGAAGTTCTGCTGGGCGATCGATATATCAAGGATGAACTTCTGGATCGACGAGAAACCAGCGCCGAATGACAGTTCGCCGGTCGGCTGTTCGAGCACAGCCACTTCGATATTGGTCTTGCCCGGCACGGCCGATGGCTTTTCGGTGATCTTCACGCCGGTCTCATCCTGCTTGAAGAAGCCGAGGCCACGCACATAAATCTTGGAGCGTTCCAGCAGCGCCTTGTTATAGGCGTCGCCTTCCGACACCAGCATCTGGCGGCGGATGACCTTGTCGAGCGTCTGGGTATTGCCGACGATATTGATCTTGTCGATATAGACGCGCGCGCCTTCATGGACATTGAAGACCAGGTTGACATTGTGCGTGTTCGGGTCGGCCTCTTCCGAAGGCCGGATATCGACGAACGCATAACCGGCCGCACCGGCGGCGAAGGTCAGGTCATCGACGGCTTTTTCGACGCGGTCGCTCTCATAGAGCTGGCCCGGACGGATGGAGATGGCGTGCTGGAGGTTTTCGGCCTTCAGCTTGTCATTATCGGTCTTGATGGTGATGCGACCGAAATTATACTTCTGGCCTTCATCCAGGGTATAGGAAATGGCGAAGTCCTTGCGGTCCGGCGTTAGCTCGGCCACCGCCGAAATGACACGGAAATCGTAATAACCGCGATTGGTATAGTACTTGCGCAACTGCTCGCGGTCGTAATCCATCCGGTCAGGATCGTAATTGTCATTCGACGAGAAGAACTTCCACCACAGCGATTTCTGCGTGACCACGACCGATTTCAGGTCGTTATCCGAGAAGGCATGGTTGCCGATGAAGTTGACGGTCGAAACACCGGTCTTCGGGCCTTCGTTGATCTCGAAGATCAGGTCGACGCGCTTTTGCGGCAGTTCGACGATCTTCGGCGTGACGGTCGCCGAAATACGGCCGCCCTTGCGGTAAAGCTCGATGATGCGCTGGACATCTTCCTGCACCTTGGCCTTGGTGAACACGCCGCGCGGACGGATCTGCACTTCATCGCGCAGCTTGTCCTTGGTCATGGCGTGGTTGCCCTCGAAAACCACCTGGTTGATGATCGGGCTTTCCACGACCGTCACGACCATTTCATTGCCGTTCATGGCGATCTGGACATCGGAGAACAGGTCGGTGCGGTAAAGCGTCTTGACGGCGGCGTCGATCAGTTGCGCATCGACCGTCACGCCCGGCTGGAACGGCAGGTAGGAAATGATGGTCTGCGAATCAATCCGCTCATTGCCGGCCACGACGATGTGATCGACATAGGCCGTCTGTTCGGCGGCGGCCGGGGCCTGGGCTTCCTGCGGGGCGGCGCCGGCAGCCGGCGCGGCATCGGCGGGCGCCGTTGCGGGGACGGCATCCTGCGCCGGCGGCGCGGCGTCCTGGGCGTGCGCCCCAGTCGCCATAAGGCCCAGATGGGTCAGGGCCAGTACGCTGACGCCGAGAGTAAGGGAGCGGGTAAGGGTCATATGGCCTCTTGTAACCGTGGTCTTTGCGGCGCGAACGGCCGGCGAAAAAGCGAAGGGGTTGGTCAGTCGTATCACGAGAACAGCCCCCCGATGAACTTGGTCAGTCCGATATTGTTAATGTCATTCCAGAAAGCGAATAGCATTAAGCCTAATACCAGCACTATGGCAATCCGGAAGGCCGCATTCTGGAATTCGGCCGAAATCGGCTTTTTGGTCACACCCTGCCACAGGATAAAGGCCAGGTGGCCGCCATCGAGCGCGGGAATGGGCAAAAGGTTCAGGAAGCCGACGCCGATCGAGATATAGGCCATGAGTTGCAGATAGGTGAGAGTCATGCCGGCGACGATTTGCCATAGGGGCGCCTTGACCTGGGCCGCCGCTATGGTCACGTCGCCCGTCGTCTTGGCCATCCCGACAATGCCGCCGATCTGATTGCCGCTCTCTTTTCCGGTGAAAATACGGCTAATATAGGTCAGGTTTGTATCAAGCACCTGCCAGGTCTTGTTGTTGCCAATAACCAGTGCCTGCCAGGGATTTACCGGCCGGCTGATCACATTGCCGCCAACGGAAATGCCAATAACACCGCCCTTGATCGTTTCGTTGTCACGGCCTGGCATACTGAGCAGGGCCCGCTTAGGCGTCACGGTCAGGCTGACAAGTTTGTGGTTACGCTCCACCTCGACGCGCGTAGGCGTCTCGGCCCTGAGCGCGATCAGCGTCACAAAATCCTCGTTGCTCCTGATTTCGTGGCCATCCACGCTGACGAAAGTGTCGCCGACCTTCAGCCCGGCCACCTCCCCGACATTCCCAGGCAGGAATGACAGAATCGTCGGGCGGCTGATCTGATCGCCAACCGTAAAGGTAATGAGGCTGAAAAGCGCGATCGCCAGCACGAAATTGGCGGCCGGCCCGGCCAGGATGATCAGGAACTTCTGCCACAACGGCTTGAAGTGATAATAGTCCTTCACCGCCTCGGCGCCTTCGCGTTCGGTGATGGCAATACGCGAGGCTTCCAGTTCCTCCGGCGACGGCATCATGGAGGTGATGTTTTCATCGCCGGCAAACTTGACATAGCCGCCCAACGGCAGCGCGCTCAGGCACCACTCGACACCCTGCTTGTCCGTCTTGCGCAGGAGAATCTTGCCGAACCCGACCGAAAAGCGCTCGATGCGGGTCTTGAACAGGCGCGCCACGCTGAAATGCCCCAGTTCGTGAAAAGTCACGATCAGGGAAATTATCACCAGGAACGGCACGATGTATGCGATGATACTCAGCAAAACGGTTTCCCCTGACGCGTTGCGACCACGACCTTACGCCGACAACCTGGCGGTGGCGAAAAGCTCGCCCACCAGGCGCCGGATCTCGCCATCGATTTCCAGCGCGCGTGTCATGGTCCCGTCGTTCGTATCACGACTTGCGTGATCTTTGGAAGGGATAGACGGCAATTGAGCCCGCATCATGGCGGATTCGACAAATTCGGCGATCTGCAGGAAGCCGATCTGACGGTCAAGGAATGCCTGCACGCAGACCTCATTGGCGGCATTAAAGACAGTTGGCATCCCCTCCCCCGCCTCCAGCGCCTCGCGCGCCAGGCGCAGCATCGGAAAGGCCGTCAGGTCGGGCGCGCTGAAGGTCAGGGTGCCGCGCGCCGCCAGGTCGAGTTTCGGCGCCTGCCAGTCGATGCGCTGCGGCCACCCCAGGCAGTAGGAAATCGGCACGCGCATGTCCGGGGAACCCAACTGCGCCAGGGATGACCCGTCCTTATATTCGACCATCGAGTGAATAACCGACTGCGGATGGACCAGAACGTCGATCTGGCTGGCTGGCATATCGAACAGATAGGCCGCCTCGATGAATTCCAGCCCCTTGTTGGCGAGCGTGGCGGAATCAATGGTGATCTTGGCACCCATGTTCCAGTTCGGATGCTTAAGCGCCTGCTCGACCGTCACCGCCTTCAGGTCCTCGCGTGAACGGCCCAGGAACGGCCCGCCGGAAGCGGTCAGGATCAGCTTCGATACCCGCGCCGGATCGTCCAGCACCTGGAAGATGGCATTATGCTCGGAATCGACCGGCAGGACGGTGCCGCCATGGGCCTCCACCCGATCGATCAGCGCCCGGCCACAACAGACCAGCGCCTCCTTGTTGGCCAAAGCCAGGATGGCGCCGGTGCCCGCCGCCGCCCAGGTTGGTTTGAGGCCGGCAATGCCGACGATCGCCGCCATTATCCAGTCGGCCTTGCGTCCCGCCGCTTCGCACACGGCTGCCGCGCCACAGGCAATCTCAAGTCCGGACTCGCCGATCAACGCCTTGAAGGCCGGCCACTGAGTCTCATCGGCCAGAACCGTGATCGCGGGCCGATATCTCAGCGCCTGTTCGGCCAGCAGCGCCACGTTCTTTCCGCCGACCAGGGTTTCGATCACATAGTCTTTCCCCGCTACGCCCGTTTCATCGAGCAGCCGCAAGGTAGACACACCGATCGAACCGGTCGAGCCGAGAATGGATATACGCCTGGTGGAAACAGAATTCATATTTCAGTGCCTAGCATGACCAGCAGACGTATACCCCCGATGGCGACAATGGCAAACATCAGACCGTCGACGCGATCGAGCAATCCGCCATGACCGGGAATCAGCGTGCCGGCATCCTTGACGCCGAACCGCCGCTTGAGCGCCGATTCCCACAAGTCGCCCGCCATGGTGGCCAGCGCCACCAGCAAACCGACGACCGAAGCCGAGGTATCATGCTTGAAGAGGCCGGTGATATCCGACAAAGCGCCCGCCGTCAGCATCCCGGCAATCAGCCCACCGGCGAATCCGGCCCAGGTCTTGTTTGGCGAATAGCGCGGCCACAGCTTCGGGCCGCCGAAGAATTTACCCGCGGCGAAGGCGGCGCTGTCCGCCGCCCAGGCGATCAGAAAGGCGAAAAACACCCATTCCACGCCGCGCTTGCTTTGATGCAGCCACATGATGACGATGGCCGGCCAGCCGATATAAAGCGCGCCATAGGCCGCATCCACCCAGCCGACATGCAGGCGGTAGGCATAAAGGCCGGCGCACAGCGAGCCGAAGCACAGCATCAGGATAGACAGAAGGGGATGGCCCAGATAGCCGACGAACAGCGCCGCTATGGCCGCCGTCGCTACAGCCACGGCGATCCGCCCGGATATGTTGGGCGCCATCATCACCCCCCATTCGATGCAAAGAAGCGCCACGCCGACGCTGATCATCACCAGGAAGGGCCGGTGGTCCTTGAGCATGGTGATGCCGAGGACAACCGCTATTAGTACCAGGGCCGATACGACGCGAACGGCGAGTTCACGCCCCTTGCTCTTCGGTTTTCCATCAGGCACCACGGCATGGTCATCAGAGGGCTGGCTTGACATGTCCCGCTTCCACAGCGCCGAACCGGCGATCCCGGCGGGCAAATATATCCAGCGCCGCCTTCAGGGGTTCATAGCCATAATCGGGCCACAGGATATCCTGGAACACAAACTCGGCATAGGCCGCTTCCCACAGCAGGAAATTCGACAGCCGGTGTTCGCCGCTGGTCCGGATCAGCAGATCGAGCGGCGGCAGCCCCTGCGTTGACAGATACCCGCCAAAGGTCTCCGGTGTAATATCGTCGGGGTTCAGGTCGCCCGCCCGGACCTCAGTGGCGATGCGCTTCACCGCCTCTATAATATCGGCCTGCGCGCCATAATTCAGCGCCACCTGAAGGTAAAAGCGCGAATTATCCTTCGTCTTTTCATGGGCCTCATTGACCATGCCGACAATATCCGCCGGCAGGCCCGCTTCCTGGCCAACGATCCGCACACAGACGCCTTCCTTGCGCAGTCGCTCCAGATCAGACTTGATGAAGGCGCGCAGCAAGCCCATCAGGTCATTGACCTCGGCTTCCGGGCGACGCCAGTTTTCCGTTGAGAAGGCAAAGACCGTCATGTGAGTCACGCCCAGATCGACCGCCGCCGTAATGGTGCGCTTCAACGCATCGACGCCCGCCTTGTGTCCCATGGTGCGGATCTGGTTCTTCGCCTTCGCCCAGCGACCATTGCCATCCATTATGACCGCCACATGCAGCGATTTTTGGGGCCGCGCCTTCACATCATGACTCTTTTCACCCGCCTGCGGGGTTATGGTGAGAGCATCCGTGGGGCCTAAAGGCATAAAGGCAACTTTCGTTTGGCACAGGCCGGACTAAAACGCGTCACAGGTAAAACGGCGAACCGCTTAAACCTGCATGATCTCGGCTTCCTTGACCTTCAACAATTCATCGATACGCTTGATCGCCGCATCGGTAAAGCCCTGCACCTCAGTGCCGCCCTTCTTCTCTTCGTCCTCGCTGATCTCCGAGGCTTTTTCGGCCTTCTTGAGGTCATCCATGGCCTCGCGGCGGACATTGCGCACGGCAACCTTCTGGGTTTCCGCATACTTGCCGGCGATCTTGACCAGCTCCTTGCGGCGCTCCTCGGTCAGCGGCGGGATCGGAATACGCAGGGTATTGCCGTCGGTGATCGGATTGAGACCCAGACCGGCGTTGCGGATAGCTTTTTCAACGGCCGTGACCGTGCCGCGATCAAAGACATTGACGCTAATCATGCGCGGTTCCGGCACTGAGACCGATGCGCAGGCATTGAGCGGCATGGAGGAACCATAGGCATCGACCATTACTTGGTCGAGCAGCGAGGCCGAGGCCCGGCCGGTGCGCAGCCCGGAGAAATCGTCCTTCAGGGCGTCGACCGCCTTGTCCATGCGGTCCTTGTAACGGGTGAGTTCAGGCTTTGCCATGACGATATCTCGCTTATTGTGTGATGACAGTGTAGGTGCCCTTGCCGTGAATGACCTCATTCAGGGCGCCGGGCGTGCGTATGGAGAAGACCACGATCGGGATGGCGTTTTCACGCATCAGGCTGACAGCCGACGCATCCATCACCTTAAGATCCTTTGACAAGACCTCAAGATAGTTGAGGTTTTGATAGCGTTCGGCCGTCTTGTCCTTCTTCGGATCGGCAGTATAGACACCATCGACCGACGTGCCCTTGAAGAGCGCATCGCAATTCATTTCAGCAGCCCGAAGGGCAGCCGCGGTATCGGTCGTGAAGTAAGGCGCGCCGGTACCGGCGGCGAATATGACCACCCGGCCTTTTTCGAGGTGACGAATGGCACGGCGGCGTACGAACGGCTCGCATACGGCATTCATCTGGATGGCGGATTGCACGCGGGTATCGATGCCTTGCTTTTCCAGGGCATTCTGCATGGCCAGGGCGTTCATTACCGTGGCCAGCATTCCCATGTAATCGGCGCTGGAACGTTCCATGTCCCCGGCCGCCTTCGACAGGCCACGGAAGATATTGCCCCCGCCGATCACCAGGCACAGTTCCACTCCCAGGCGCGCAACGGCGGCAACCTCGGCGGCGACAGCCTTGACGGTATTCATATCGATGCCAAAGCCCTGGTCGCCCATCAGAACCTCGCCGGAAACCTTCAGCAGGATGCGCTTATAGGCCAGCGGTTCCGAAGTCTGCAGGGCTTGGGATGTCATGGTCGGCTCCGGTGAATCAGTCAGGCGTCAGATATATGACGGCTTTAGCGCTTTAAGCGCGCTTTGGATAGGCGGAAGACCCCGGCAGGGCCGGACTTCCACGCCTGATTGTCATAAAAAAGAGGCGCCGGCATGTCAAATGCCGACGCCTCCAAAAGCCCCGAAAAGGAATGCTTTTAAGCGTTTATCAGACGCCGCCCGTCATCGAGGCGACTTCGGCCGCGAAATCATCGACCTTCTTTTCCACGCCTTCGCCCAGGGCGAGACGCGTAAATGCGGTGATCTTCACCGGGGTGCCGAGGGTCTTGGCGGTTTCCGCTACCAGTTCCTCTACGGTCTGGTCCGGGTTCATGACGAAGGCTTGCTTGTGCAGAACGACTTCTTCATAGAACTTGCGGATACGGCCTTCGATCATCTTTTCGATGACCTGCAGCGGCTTGCCGGATTCCTTGGCCTGCTCGGTCAGGACGGCCTTTTCGCGCTCGACGTGTTCCTGGTTCAGATCTTCGACGTTCAGCGACAAAGGCTGGGTGGCGGCGACGTGCATGGCAACCTTGCGGCCCATTTCCTTCAGCACTTCCGGATCACCGGCCGACTCGATGGCGACGAGCACGGCGATACGGCCGAGGTCCGGCGCGATCGCATTGTGGATGTAGGTGGCGACGACGCCTTCCGACACGCTGTGCTTGGCGAAACGGCGAACGACCATGTTTTCACCGATCGTGGCGATCAGGTTGGTGATGTCGTCGGAAACGGCGGCCGCGACGTCTTCCACCGTGTTGGCGGCGATACCGGCCTGGCCGGCCTTACGCGCCAGGGCCTGGAACAGGTCGTTGCGGGCAACGAAATCGGTTTCGGCGTTGACCTCGACGGCAGCGGCGGTCATGCCCTTGCCTTCGACCTTCGACGCGATGACAACCAGACCTTCCGCAGCGACGCGGTCAGCCTTCTTGGCGGCCTTGGAAAGGCCCTTGGCGCGCAGCCAGTCCAGGGACGCTTCGATGTCGCCGCCATTTTCAGCCAGCGCCTTCTTGCAGTCCATCATGCCTACGCCCGACTTTTCGCGCAGTTCCTTGACCAGGGCAGCAGTGATTTCAGCCATGAAATCCTCCTAAGTTTGATGTTTCAGATTTCGCAGCTTCATAGCCGCGATACATGTCAATTCAGCAACAGCTTAAAGCCAATTCCGGCTTTAAGCTGTCACATGTCTCGTAAGGCCGGGCGACTTTACTCCACCGCGTTGGCCCCTATATAGGAAGCCTTAGGCTTCGCTGGAAGCGTCTGCGGCATTATCGGCAACCAGGGCCGGCTCGATCGGATCGACCGAAGCACCCAGGTCACGGCCCGAAGCCACTTGACCAGCGGCCAGACCGTCCAGAACCGAATCAGCGATCAGGTCGCAGTACAGTTGCAGGGCGCGGGCAGCGTCGTCGTTACCCGGAACCGGATAGGTGATGCCGTCCGGATCGGAATTCGAGTCGAGGATGGCGATCACAGGAATGTTCAGCTTGCGGGCTTCCTGGATGGCGATACCTTCCTTGTTGGTGTCGATCACAAACATCAGGTCGGGGATGCCACCCATGTCCTTGATACCACCCAGCGACAGTTCAAGCTTTTCGCGCTCGCGGGTCAGGGTCAGCAGTTCCTTCTTGGAACGGCCGGCCGGATTGTTGTCGAGGACGTTTTCCAACTCACGCAGGCGCGCGATCGAACCGGAAATGGTGCGCCAGTTGGTCAGGGTGCCGCCGAGCCAGCGGTGGTTGACATAATACTGGGCCGAACGCTTCGCAGCAGCGGCCACCGGGCCTTGCGCCTGGCGCTTGGTGCCGACGAACAGGACGCGACCACCACTGGCAGCCACTTCACGCACCTTCAGCAGGGCCTGGTGGAACAGCGGCAGGGATTGCGACAGGTCGATGATGTGAATGTTGGAGCGCGACCCGAACAGGTAGCGTTCCATCTTGGGGTTCCAGCGGTGAGTCTGGTGACCGAAGTGCGCGCCGGCTTCGAGCAGGAGGCGCATGGAGATTTCTGGCATAGCCATAATGTAGTATCCTTCTTCCGATAATCCGCCGCAGATAGAAAAGCTTGGCCGGGCCCATGCCCGTTTCCGCCTCGGAACGCTATCAGCCCGATTTAGGGAAGATGGCGCGCACCTGCGTGTGAGATGGCCTGCACCTATTCACAATTTCAAAAAAAAGCAAGCCTCACCGGCAAGAAAAGTACGAATTGCAACCAAAGGATCAAATCCAGCCTTTGAGCCTCTGTCACTACTATTTAAAAAGACCAAATTCAAAAAACTAGGCATCCTCCAGTTCAATGATGCCCGACATATGCTTGAGCGCCCCCCGCAGATGCGCATCCAGATTATAGCGCAGTGGCAATTTGAACTCGATGACCCCCTCCCCACCAAGATCGGCGGTCAAGCTGATCTCCCCTCCTTTAGGAGATTTCGACGCTTCCAGCTTTTCCTTCAGTTCAGCCATATTGATCACATTGGCCAGTACATGCACTCTCAGGCCCATATCATCGGTCTTGAGCGTTTCGGACATGGGACCGGCGTCATCACCGAAGAAACGCACCTCACCATCGCGGCCTTTGCTTCGCACCTTGAGAACGATCGAATTGCCCACTTCCAGATGATCGCGGTTCTTGCGCAGCGATTCCGGCGGGAACAACACCTCATACTCACCACTGGGGTCGGACAAGGTGACAAAGGCAAATTTTTCACCTGAGCCCTGTGCGGCCCGCTCCTGTTTGCGGCGGATAATACCCGCCATACGGAAGGCTTCACGTCCTTCAGATGCCAGGGCCACCGCATCGGCGTAGAGGGTGACATTCCTACGCTTGAAGACATCCAGCATGTCCTGCAACGGATGGCCCGACAGATAGAAACCAATAGCCGCCAGTTCCTCATCGAGGCGCGCCGGTCCTGACACCGTGGCCACATTCGGCAGACGCGGCCGCGACGATTCATTGGAACCGAAAAGGCTGACCTGGGAGGCCGCCCGATCCGCCGCCATGCTCTGGGCATAGGCCATAAGGATATCCGCCGCCGCCACAATTTGCCCGCGATTAGGATGGATGGAATCAAACGCCCCTGCCCTGGCGAGGTTTTCCAGTGCGCGCTTATTGACCGCCTTCGGGTCGATACGCTCCAGGAAGTCGAACAGATCGGTAAACTTGCCGCCTTCCTCACGCGCCTGAACCACGCTCTGCATGGCTTCAAAGCCCACATTGCGGATGGCGCCCAAGGCGTAAAGCACCTCGCCATTTTCGACATCGAAATCGGCCATGGATCGGTTGATATCGGGCGGGCGGATCGTGACATTGAACCGCCGGGCGTCCTGATAGAAAACTGCCAGCTTGTCGGTATTGGTCATATCGAGGCTAAAGGTCGCCGCGAAGAATTCGACCGGGTGATTGGCTTTCAGATAGCCCGTCTGGTAGGAAATAAAGGCATAGGCAGCGGCGTGCGATTTGTTGAACCCATAGCCGGCGAATTTGTTGACGAGCTCGAAAATGCTGTCGGACTGTTTTTCAGGCACACCTTTTTCGGCCGCACCGGAAATGAACCTTGCTTTTTGCAAGTCCATCTCCTCTTTCTTCTTTTTACCCATGGCCCGGCGCAGCAAATCAGCTTCTCCCAGGCTATACCCGGAAAGAACCTGGGCGATCTGCATCACCTGTTCCTGATAGATGATGACGCCGTAGGTTTCCTTAAGCACCGGTTCCAAACTGGGGTGGAGCATATCGATTTCCATCCGGCCGAATTTCCGGTCGACATAGGTATCGATATTATCCATAGGCCCCGGCCGATAGAGCGAGATAAGCGCCGTGATCTCCTCCAGCGAGCTACACTGCATCTTGCGCAGCGTGTCGCGCATTCCCTGGCTTTCAAGCTGGAACACACCGATCGACTGGCCGGACGCCAACAGATCATAGGTCGGCTTGTCATCCAGCGGCAGGGTTGAATAATCGATATCGACACCGCGCTTTTTCAGGTAGTTCTGCGCCCGCTTGAGCGTGGTCAGGGTCTTCAGGCCGAGGAAGTCGAACTTGACGAGACCGGCGCTTTCCACCCATTTCATGTTGAACTGGGTCGCCGGAATATCCGACCGCGGATCACGATACAGTGGCACCAGTTCGGTCAGAGGCCGGTCACCGATCACGATACCGGCGGCGTGGGTGGACGCGTTACGGTACAGACCTTCAAGCCTCAACGCTGTATCGAGCAAACGCCTGACCGCATCGTCGTCATCTCGCGCTTCTTTCAGGCGTGGCTCGATTTCGATGGCCTGGGCCAGGGTCGTCGGATTGGCCGGGTTATTCGGCACCATCTTGCACAGACGATCCACCTGCCCCAAAGGCAACTGCATCACCCGTCCGGTATCACGCAAAACGGCGCGTGCCTGAAGCGTACCAAAAGTAATGATCTGTGCCACCCGGTCACGACCGTACTTTTCCTGCACATAGGAGATCACCTCTTCGCGGCGCTCCTGGCAGAAGTCGACGTCGAAGTCCGGCATCGAGACCCGTTCCGGATTGAGGAAGCGCTCAAACAGCAGACCAAAGCGAAGCGGGTCCAGATCGGTAATCGCCAACGCCCAGGCCACGGCCGAACCGGCACCGGAGCCCCGCCCCGGTCCGACCGGAATATCGTGCGCCTTACCCCACTTGATGAAGTCCGAAACGATCAGGAAGTAGCCGGGAAAGCCCATCTGGATGATGATGCCAATTTCCCGCTCCAGACGCGCCCAGTAGTCTTCCTCCGGCACGGCCAGCTTGACCTGTTTCAGGCGCATTTTCAGGCCCTCGCGCGCCTGATAAGTCAGCTCTTCTGCTTCGTTGCGGCCGGCGCCGGTATCGAAGCGCGGCAGGATCGGATCGCGTTTGCTGACAAGAAAAGCGCAACGCCGGGCGATTTCCAGCGTATTGTCGCAGGCTTCGGGCAGGTCGGAAAACAATTCCCGCATCAGGACAGCCGGTTTGAACCAATGCTCTTTCGTAACCTTGCGGCGGTCTTCCTGCCCCATATAGGCGCCATCGGAAATACACAGCAGGGCCTCATGCGCCGAAGCCAGATCCTGCGTGGCAAACTGCACGTCGTTAGTGGCTACCAGCGGCACGTCATTGGCATAGGCATATTCCACCAGCCCGACTTCCACCACCCCGCCCTTGACGCCGCCCTGAGGCGATCCGTCATGTCGCTGCAGTTCAATGTAAAAGCGGTCCCCAAAGGCCTCCTGCATCATTCGAAGCGCTGTCACCGCCTCGTCCGGTTTGCCCTGACGGAACAGCACGTCTACCGGCCCATCAAAACCACCCGAAAGCAGGATCAATCCCTCGTTATGCGCGACCACCTGCTCCCAGCGGACATGCGGTTCTTCGGCGGCATCCGCATCGACATAGGCAATGGAAGACAATTTGGTGAGGTTGAGATAGCCCGCTTCATTCTGGACAAACAAAACGACGGTCGGAATCTTGCCCCAGCGTTCTGATGGCGCGCCGCCAATGCCCCTGACCGGGAGCGAACAGCCAATAATGGGCTGGACACCCGTATCCTTGCACACCTGGGAAAATTCGAGGGCGCCGAAGAGATTGCAGCGATCAGCAATTCCCACGGCCGGCATGTTCTGTTTATGGGCCAGCTTGCCCATATCATACGCCTTGATGGCGCCTTCCAGCAGCGAATAGGCCGACTTGACGCGCAGGTGGATGAAATCTTCGCTCACGACGCGCTCCTATGGGTGAACCCGGCCCGGTTCGCGCGACTCACGCCGCCAGCGACACCACATGGCACATGAGGAAAACAAAACCCGTAACGGCGGCAAATGACAACATGTTATGCAGGGCGCTGACCATTTTTCCACATTCCTTTGCGTTCTATTGATGTTCCCTAATTCATGATTTGTTCTATATTCTTGTTTTGTTCCAACCGCAATAGGGATTGTGTTCCACAGGCGGAACAAAATTATAACCTGTTGATTGATAAGTGGATTAAATTTCCGCGTGGACGTCGAAAGGCACTAACTGGCCGTCAAGCAGCCTGACCACCCGGTCCATATGCCTGGCCAGTTCCAGGTTATGGGTGGCGATCACCGCCCCCACGCCCTGGGCCTTGACGATGGCCTTGAGGGCGTCAAACACTTGCCCTGATGTCGCTGGGTCGAGATTACCCGTCGGCTCATCCGCCAGCAGCAGGCGCGGCTTGTTGGCCAATGCCCGTGCTATGGCCACGCGTTGCTGTTCGCCACCGGATAGCTGCGCCGGCAGGTGATCCAGTCGTTCCGCCAGTCCCAGGGCGGTTAACAATTCCCGCGCCCTCGCCTCGGCTTCCTTCATCGGCCGCCCCATAATGCGCTGCGGCACAGCCACATTGCCCACAGCTGTATATTCCGGCAGGAGATGATGGAACTGGTAGACGAAGCCGATCTTTTCCAGCCTCGCCTTCGTGCGCAAACGCTCGTCCGCCGAATGGAAATCCTCGCCGTCAATGCTGAGGCGGGCATTCGGCGCAGCTTCCAGCAGACCGGCGGCATGAAGCAGGGACGACTTGCCGGAACCCGACGGCCCTACCAGGCCGACCAGTTCACCGGGCATGACATCGAGATCGACGCCCTTTAGCACGGCCAGCTTGCGACCATCGCCCAGCGCGTAATCGCGGTGCAGTCCTTTGAGCGATAAAACCGGGTTACTCATAACGGAGTGCCTCCACGGGTTCGAGCTTGGAGGCCCACAAGGCCGGGAAGAAGGTGGAAATACAGGCCGCCAGCAGAGACGCGATGACCACGAACGCCACTTCGGACGGCTCCATCTTGGCGGGCACGGCATCGAGATAATAGACATCGGCGGGGAACAGCTTGGTATGCAGCAGCCATTCCAGGAAATGCTGGATCGGCCCGATGAAGGTGCAGAACAGCACCCCCAGCAGCAAGCCCGCCGCCGTGCCGGCAGCGCCGATGATCGTGCCCGTCATGAAGAAAATCCGCGAGATCGCCGCCCGGTCGGCGCCCATGGTGCGCAAAATGGCGACATCGCGCGTCTTGTTCTTCACCAGCATGACAATGCCGGAAATGATGTTGAGCGTTGCGATGATGACAATGAAGAACAGGATGAACCGCATGGCCGTGCGCTCGACCTTGAGCGCGCCCCACAGCGAGGCGTTCTGCTCCTTCCAGTCGGAAATATAGGCGCCCTCGCCCGCCGCCCTGGTCAGGGCCGGACGGTAGAGATCGATATCATAGGGCTTGTCGACCTTGATTTCGACCGTATCCCACTCGTCTTCGCGGTCGAAGAACAGTTGCGCCTGGGTGATCGGCATATAGATAAACGCTTTGTCGATATCGCTGACGCCGCTTTTGAAAATGCCGCCGACCGTATATTCCTTGCGCCTTGGCGTGGCGCCGAAAGCCGTCGAGCCACCGGGCGATACGAGCGTTACCTCGTCGCCGGCATTGAGACCCAGTTCATTGGCCACACCGCTGCCGACCAGGATGACATCCCCGCCGTAGTCGCCGACGCCGAACTGCGCCATGCCATCGGCCGGCTTTATGCTGTCACTGATCAGTTTGGTGTGCTTGAGCGCTTCAGGGATGACGCCGCGCATATAAGCCAGGCCGGTCTGACCGTGCGAATTCTGGATAAGGCCGGGCGAATCCAGATAAGGATTTGCATCAACAACACCCGGTATCGCCTTGATCCGCTTGAGCATATCATCACGATGAGCAAAATCATTGATCGGCTGACCGGAGACATAGGCATGGCCGCTGAAGGCCAGGACGCGCGACATCAGTTCGTCGCGGAAGCCGTTCATGATCGACAGCACGCTGATCAGCGCCGTCACCGCCAGCATGATGCCGGTGAAGCTGATGATGGCGATGACCGCGATGCCGCCGTCCTTGCGCTTGGTGCGGAGATATTTCAGGGCGAGATCAAATTCCCAGCCTTTGAAATTGAACAGCGACAGCAACGATGCCATGCGGCTTATGCCTTCGAGAGTTGTGCGAGGCCGGCGTCAAACGGCACGGTCAGGCGTTCGCCGGTGGCGCGGTTTTTCAGTTCGACCTGGCCGTCTGCCAGCCCCTTCGGGCCGATGATCAGTTGCCATGGCACGCCGATCAGATCCATGGCGGCGAACTTGGCGCCGGCACGCTCGTCGGTGTCGTGATAAAGCACGTCGCGGCCGGCCGATTGCAGGGCTGAATAGGCTTTTTCACAAGCGGCGTCGCAGGCTTCATCGCCCTGGCGCAGATTGACGATGGCGACATCGAACGGCGCGACGCTTTCCGGCCAGATAATGCCGGCGTCGTCATGCGAGGCCTCGATAATCGCGCCGAGCAGACGCGAAACACCGACACCGTAAGAGCCCATATGGACGGTGATTTCGCCATCGGGCCCATTGACCACGGCCTTCATCGGCTTGGAATATTTCTCGCCGAAATAGAAGATATGGCCGACCTCTATACCGCGCGCAGACACCTGCTTGTCTTCCGGCACCTCGGCTTTGAAACGAGCGTCGTCATGCATTTCCTCGGTGGCGGCATAGAGCGCAGTGCGGCCCTCGAATATGTGTTCGAGATTGTCCCAATCGACGTCATTGCCGGGCGCGGGCATGTTGATCAGGTCTTCATGGCAGAAGACGGCGCTTTCGCCGGTATCGGCCAGGATGATGAACTCGTGCGACAGGTCGCCGCCGATCGGGCCGGTATCGGCGCGCATCGGCACGGCTTTCAGGTCCAGGCGCGAGAAGATGTTCAGATAGGCGGTGAACATGCGGTTATAGGATTTCCGCGCCGCTGCCTCGTCCACGTCAAACGAATAGGCATCCTTCATCAGGAATTCGCGGCCGCGCATCACGCCGAACCGCGGGCGCTGCTCGTCGCGGAATTTCCACTGGATATGGAAGAGATTTAGGGGCAGATCCTTGTAGGACCGCACCGTGCCGCGGAAAATTTCGGTGATCATTTCCTCGTTGGTCGGACCGTAGAGCATCTCCCGCTCGTGGCGGTCCTTGATGCGCAGCATTTCCTGGCCATAGTCTTCGTAACGGCCGGATTCGCGCCACAGGTCGGCCAGTTGCAGGGTTGGCATCAACAGTTGAATCGAGCCGGCGCGCGCCATTTCTTCTTCGACGATCTTTTCGATCTTCTTTAGCACCTTGAAGCCCAGCGGCAGCCAGGCATAGATGCCGGCGGCTTCCTGGCGGATCATGCCAGTGCGCAGCATCAGGCGGTGAGAGACGATCTGGGCCTCGGCGGGATTTTCTTTGAGAAGGGGCAGGAAGAAGCGCGACAGGCGCATGGTTGAGAATCCGTGTGTAACTTGAGTTGCGCGCACCCTAGACAGTTCGGCCGGGAGAGTGAAGCGCTTTTACACGGGATTATGGCGGATTCGCGTTACGCGCCCGGAATTGTCGGAAGCGGAATATGGATGAAGTACATGAAGACGATCACAAGTCCCCAGACAACCAGCGCCACCAGGCTGTTGATCCTGACCTTCTTCCACAGGTTATGTTTGATCGGCGCGCCGGGATCATTGCCCTTGATGACCTCGGTGCCCTCCTCCACCGGCGTGCGGTTCCACAGCGGCAGAATGGCGAAAAAGGTCACCCACCAGATCATCAGATAGATGGCGGCCCAGCTAATCGGGTTCATTGGCGCTTCCTGTGACGTTTCCTGCGATTGCGGCCTAGATCAGTCCCAGACCTTCCTCCACACCTAATACCAGATTCAGGTTTTGTACAGCGGCGCCAGAAGCCCCTTTGCCGAGATTGTCGAACACCGCCACCAGGTTGGCCGTATCCTGGTCCGGATTGCCGAAGACATGGATCAAGAGTTGATTGGTATTGGCCAGCATGGCGCCATGAACCGCGCCAGTCTCGGCACTTTCCTCAGCCGAGGCGACACGTACAAATTGCTCGCCGAGATAATGCGCCGTCAGCAGGTTGCGCACCGCATCGATGTCGGGCTCGTCCGGCAACGCCCACAGATGCAGCGGCACCTGAACGATCAGCCCTTGCGGGAAATTGGCGACCACCGGCGTGAAAATAGGCGGACTTTCCAGGCCGGAGTAGAGTGTCATTTCCGGCAGGTGCTTGTGCGAAAGCCCGGTGGCGTAAAGCCGCTCATGACCCTTGCCGTGATCGGGGCCACCCTCGAATTCGGCAATCATTGATTTGCCGCCGCCGCTGTAGCCCGTCAGCGAGGTGGCGGTGATTGGAAAGAAGGACGGAATGATGCCGGCCTCGACCAGTGGCCGCGTCAGGGCAATAAAACCCGTGGCGTGGCAGCCGGGGTTGCTGATGCGTTTCGACGTCTTGATGGCGGCGCGCTGCTCATCGCTCATTTCCGGGAAACCGTAGGTCCAGTACGGATCGGTGCGGAATGCGGTCGAGGCATCGATCACGCGCACATGCGTATTTTCAACCATTGACACGGCTTCAATAGCGGCTTCATCCGGCAGGCAAAGGATGACGGCATCGGCTGAATTGAGCGCGTCCTTTCGGGCGGCGGCGTCCTTGCGCTTGTCGTCACTGAGGCGGATCAGTTCGATATCCGGCCGCTTTTCCAGCCGCTCACGGATCTGCAGGCCAGTGGTGCCGGCTTCGCCGTCGATGAAAACCTTATGGGACATGGTCTACCTTTCTCCTCCCCTGCTTGCGGCAACGCCGTTGTGGGAGAGGTGGCGAGCTGGTCTCGCCGGAGGGGGCCGCTTACGGGGGGGGGCCTCCGTCAGCTTCGCTGCCACCTCCCCCGCTACGCTTCGCTTGCAAGGGAGGAGAATAAAGAAAAAGCGCTCCGGTTGCCCGAAGCGCTTTTCCGCATGAGTTTGTGACTCGTGCGATTAACGCTTCGAGAACTGGAAGCTCTTGCGCGCCTTGGCGCGGCCGTACTTCTTACGCTCGACGACGCGCGAGTCGCGGGTCAGGAAGCCGGCGGCCTTCAGGGTCGGACGCAGGCCCGGCTCATAATAGGTCAGCGCCTTCGACAGGCCGTGACGGATTGCGCCGGCCTGGCCGGAGAGACCCGAACCCTGGACCGAAACGAACACGTCGAATTGCGAGGCGCGATCGGTCAGGTTGAGCGGCTGGGCGATCATCATGCGCAGGACGGGACGGGCGAAATACACTTCCTGTTCGCGGTCATTGATGATCCACTTGCCGGAACCCGGCTTGATCCAGACGCGGGCGATGGCGTTCTTGCGCTTGCCGGTGGCATAGGCGCGGCCATACTTGTCGAGTTGCTGGACGCGGACGGGCGCGGCCTCAGGGGCCGACGACAGGGAAGCCAGGGCTTCCATACCTTGAGCGGGAGCTTGGATATCGGACATGATTAGACGCTCCGGACGTTCTTGCGGTTCAGCGACTTGAAGTCGACGACTTCCGGCTGCTGAGCTTCATGGGGATGGGCGGCGCCGGCGTAGATACGCAGGTTGGTCATTTGACCACGGGCCAGCGGGCTTTCCTTCGGCATCATGCGCTCGACGGCCTTGGTCAGGACGCGCTCGGGATACTTGCCGTTCAGCAGTTGGCCAAGCGTGCGCTGCTTGACGCCACCGGGATGGCCGGTGTGCCAGTAGAAGATTTCGTTTTCCTTCTTGCCGGTCAGGTGGACCTTCTCGGCATTGATGACGACGATATAGTCGCCGGAATCAACGTGCGGCGTATAGGTGGGCAGGTGCTTGCCGCGAAGACGCATGGCGATGTACGAGGCCAGACGGCCGAGCACGGCGTCCTCGGCGTCGATCACGATCCACTTCTTCTCGACATCAGCGGGCTTCAGCGCCGCGGTCGTGGAGGTCAACATGATAAAATCCTTAGGTTTCCATCCGAAAAGGATATCCGGGCGGAGAAGAGCGCGGGATATACGGGAGAGACACCACCCTGTCAACGCATTATTTTTAGCAAAAACACCAGTAATCAATTGTTTTTAATAAGATATTTTATAAAGGTATTAATTTACCGTAACATTTTTCACTGTCACGAAACGGTAATACGGACGTGGCAAGCCCTGAACATAGCTCATTTGTGAGGATCAGATGCAAATTTCCCGACGTCTCATGCTTGGCGGTGCGATCGCTACCTCTTCCGCTTTCGCTGGCCTTGGCCACCGTGCCCTGGCCGCTGCCCGCGTCGAACCGGCCGCCGATCCCGGCTATCTCAGCGAAATCGAAGGCTATGGCCCGCTCCTGCCCGATCCGAAAGGCTTCATAGACCTGCCGGCCGGCTTTTCCTACACGGCGTTCTCGGCCCTGGGCGAAACCATGGATGATGGTTTCAAGGTGCCGGGCCTGCACGACGGCATGGCCGCCTTTCCGCACACTTCGCCCGACAAGGTGGTTCTGGTGCGCAATCACGAGATCAAGCACAATATCACCGATATCGGCCCACTCGGCGACCGCCACCAGTTGATTGACAAACTCGACCGCGCGCGCGTCTACGATCATGACACCAACGGCGCGCCCCTGAGCGGCGGCACCACCACCCTCGTCTACAATATCAAGACCAGGCAACTGGAAAGCCATTTCCTGTCGCTGACCGGCACCTCGACCAATTGTGCTGGCGGCGCGACGCCGTGGGGCTCCTGGCTGTCTTGCGAGGAAACCACTCAAGCGGCCGGCGACGGCGTCAAAAAGGACCACGGTTTCGTCTTTGAGGTGCCGTCGGGCTACAAAGGCATTGCCGCCCCGGTGCCGATCAAGGCCATGGGCCGTTTCAACCACGAGGCCGTGGCCATCGATCCGCGCACCGGCATCGTCTACATGACCGAGGACATGTCCGATGGCGTTTTTTACCGCTACCTGCCGAACGACACGCGCTACCTCCACAAGGGCGGCCGCCTCCAGGCCCTCGCCTTCCATGATGTGCCGCGTGCCGTCACGAGCAACAAATACGCGCATCTGTGGAACGTCGGCGACCGCCATGCCGTCACCTGGGTCGACCTGAAGGATGTCGAAAGCCCGGACGACAGCCTGCGCACGCAAGCCTATCTCAAAGGGGCCGCACGCTTCTCGCGTGGCGAAGGCATCCATTACGGCCACAACGAACTGTTCTTCGCCTGCACCTCCGGCGGCGCTAAAGCCTATGGCCAGTTGATGCGCTATATCCCCAGCCCTTATGAAGGCACGGACCGCGAAAAGGACCAGCCCGGCCAGATTGAACTGTTCGTCGAATCCGGCGACCTGCGCGTCATCGACTATGCCGATAACCTCACCGTGGCGCCGTGGGGCCACCTCTATGTCTGCGAGGACCGTTATTCCGACGTGCTGAACAACCACCTGCGCATTGTCACACCCGAAGGCAAGGTGACGACCTTTGCCCGCAATGTCGATGCCCAGCATTCGGAATGGGCCGGCGTCACCTTCTCGCCGGACGGCTCCACCCTGTTCGCCAATATCCAGACGAACAGCGTCACCGTGGCGATCACCGGCCCGTGGGAAAAGTTCAGCCGGCGGGCCGTCTAGCGAAACACCCGGTCGGCGCGCGCCACACTCCAGGTCAACCAGACCGCCAGCGCCAGCACGCAAACCGCAACCACCTGATGCGCCAATGCAAAGCCCAGCGTGACTACTGTAATCAAAGTGGTCACGCCCAGGGCCGCCTGAATCCAGGTGGCGGCCGCCAAGGTGGCCGACAGTGATTTCAAGGCATCGTCATTGATCTTGCGCGCCATCACCAGAGCATAGGCCGTGGCGAAGACCAGCAGCAGATAGGCGTTCATGCGGTGCATGAACTGCACCAGCCCCTGATCGTGCAGGAAGCTGTAGCCGACGCCTTTCGCCCAGTCGACCAGCGGGAAAATATGCCCGTTCATCAGCGGCCAGTCATTATATACCAGTCCGGCGCGATTGCCGGCCACCAGGGCGCCCAGCATACATTGCACGAAGACAACCAGCAGCAGCAACCAGGTCACCGCTTTCCAGCCGTCCGGCGCGCCGCGGCCGCGCGTTTGCCCTTCAAGCGCTTCAAGTCCGGTCCAGATCGAGCCACACATCAGAATCAGCGCCAGCGACAGATGCGTCATTAGCCTTTCCGGCGCCACCTCGGTGCGGTACTGGAGACCGGAATAAACCATCCACCAGCCGACAAAGCCCTGAACCGCGATCAGCCCGACCAATACGCCGCAGCGCCAGATCAGCCGTGCCGGTATTGCCTTCGCCAGCAACAGGCCGATAAAGCCCAGCAGATAGACCATGCCCAGCAAACGCGCCAGCAGGCGGTGCGCCCACTCCCACCAATAGATGCCCTTGAACTGCTCCAGGTTCATATGGGCGTTCATGATGCGGTACTGCGGTATTTTCTGGTAGCCCTCGAAGGCCGCCTGCCAGTCGGTCTCGTTCATCGGCGGCAACACGCCGGTCACCGGCTTCCATTCGGTGATCGACAGGCCGGATTCGGTCAAACGGGTGGCGCCGCCGACGCAAACCAGGGTCAGAACCAGAAAGGCCGCCACGAACAGCCAGACCGCTACAACGGGTGACTTGAGGGGAAGTCGCGCCATACGCTTCATTCAGATATCCAACTTTTAGAACTTTTCTTTAACACGCACCTTAATCCGAAAAGTGCGTTACACTTTTCGGGATGCGCTTAGCCAATTCCGCCGCCCGCCTCTGTTTCAAATCCTTGCCGTTTGGCTGAAGAGATTGTAACAAAGGTATGGCGTCGCTTTGATTTTGCCCATACCGCAACGGGCAATTCAAGCGCTTCGCGCACGAAAAAGGCCGAACAATGGCCAAGAAAGGACCCCTCAGCCATGACGGCAGAGAACTATATCCTCGCCACCCTGGCCGGTTTCGTGGTCGGCTGGATCGCCAACGCCATGAGCAAAAGCCGTTTCAGCTTTCCCATCAATGTTTTCGTCGCCATTTTCGGCGCCATTCTGCTCAATTTTTTCACCCAGAGCAGCGAAATGATCGGCGATCACTTTTTCTCGATCCTGATGGTATCCTTCGCCGGCAGTTCGGTATTGCTTGGCCTGTTCCACCTCACTCGCATGATCGAGCGCCGCTAATGCCAGGTCCGTTTGACCGGCTCAGCCTGCCCCAGCGCCGCGCCATCGCCTGCCTGGGGATTCTCGTCTGGCTGGGCTTTTACGTTTGCGTGGTGGCCGCACTGGCCGGCTTCCTGCATGGCGGCCAGATCACGGCCCTGATCTTCTATGCCCTGGCCGGCACCCTGTGGGGCGTGCCGATCATTCCACTGATCTCCTGGTCGGAAAATTACAAAGGGAAAAACAAGAGCAAATGAGCGAAGAAACGGCCAGACCAGTGTTGCCGGCTATCGGCAAGGGGCGACTGGAAGCCTTCAGCGACGGCGTCATCGCCATCATCATCACCATCATGGTGCTGGAACTGCATACGCCCGAAGGCGTCGACCTCCACGCCCTGCTCGATGTCGGCCATACCTTCCTGCTCTATGCCTTAAGCTTTATCTATGTCGGCATCTACTGGAACAATCACCACCACCTGCTCCACGCCTGTCACAAGATAAACGGCGGCGCCCTGTGGGCCAACCTGCACCTGCTGTTCTGGCTGTCGCTGGTCCCCTTCACCACGCGCTGGATGGGCGAAAGCGATTTCGCCACCATCCCCACGGCCGCCTATGGGCTCTCCCTGCTGATGCCCTCCATTGCCTATTCCATACTGGTGAAGGTGCTGATCGCCGTAAACGGTCGGGACAGCGCCGTCGGCCGCGCCATCGGCAGTGATGTGAAGGGATATATCTCCACAGCCATCTATATTCTGGGGCTGGCCCTGACGGTCTGGAACAGCTTTGCCGGCATCGCCTGTTATGTGATCGTGGCCCTGATCTGGCTGGTACCCGACCGCAGGATCGAGCATTAGCGGTTTCCGAAAAGTGTAACGCACTTTTCGGATTAAAAAGCGCGCAATGCTAAAAAGTCCCCGGTTCGTCAGGCCGGTCTATGCTTTAGGCATGGAACAGACCGATATCACCCAGCGCCTGCGCAAACTCGCTTTGAACCTGCTTGATGCCTACGAGCAGATCGAAACACCGACTACCTTTGTTGAGGCTGATCGCGCCGCCAAGGCGCTGATCTCGATCAGCAAGGCGATTAAACTGGCCGGAGAAGAGCCGCCCATGCTGAAGCCAGCTGTGCCGCCGATTGCTCCGGCACCACGAAAGGCGGCGGGACAGTCGCGCTATCTGGAGGTCGAGCGCCAGGCCAGGGCGCTTATCGAGGCCGACAAAGCACTTCGGGGCGGCCAGTTGAGCGATGCGGAGATAGAAGCATTGCTGGGGCCGCCTGATCCGGCCGTCAGACGGTTTTGATGGTTGGGATGAAAGACAGATCGGTGTCGCTGCGCGACGCTTTCTCAGTGGGAGCGACAGGATTGGCTCCGCTGCGCTTCGCCGAAAGCTCGCCAGCTCGCTTTTCGAACAAGGTTCGCCCCTGAGCGCAGACATTGAAATAAAAAAGGCACCCCAAGAGGGATGCCTTTTATATTTCAATGGTCGGAGCGACAGGATTCGAACCTGCGACCCCTTGACCCCCAGTCAAGTGCGCTACCAGGCTGCGCCACGCTCCGCCAAAACATAAGGAAAACAGCAGGTGTCGCCCCTAAGAGAGGCGGCTTATAGAGACGAACATCGCCTGCGGCAATCCCCAAAAGTCAGATTTCCGGGAAATTCCACCGGAAATTAACTGCGCTTCGCAAGGTCGATATGGCGCGCCAGGCTGGCCTGAGCCTCTTCCAGAGCGTTGGCGATTTTCAGGAAACTGTCCCGCATCTCGGCCGACATCGCCGCCGGCGGAACAGACGCGCCACCAAAGACCGGCTGACGCACACCTTCAGCATCCTCAGCCGCGATTTCATCCTGTGACACCAGCCCCTGCTCGGTCGCCACCACTTCGTCAGCCGGGCCGGAATAGCGTTCGCCGGAGGGATTGAGAATGGCCTTCTGGCCCTCGTCCTTGAACAGCTTCTGCACACCGCGAATCGTGAAGCCACGATCATAAAGAAGCGTCTTTACACCCATCAGCAGGTCAATATCCTGCGGGCGGTAAAAACGGCGGCCACCGGCGCGCTTGGTCGGACGAATGAAGGTAAACTTGGTTTCCCAGAAGCGCAGCACATGCTGCGGCACGCCCAGAGCATCGGCGGTCTCGGAAATGGTCCGTAAGGCGAGCGGCCCCTTGTTCACCGGTGCGCTACCTCGTTACTCGTGCGTGCCGGCGTCGACGCGCGCCTTAACGATCTGCGAAGCACGGAAGGAAATGACCTTGCGCGGATCGATGGCGGCGGGCTTGCCGGTCTTGGGATTGCGGCCGACGCGGGCGTTCTTTTCGCGCACCTGGAAAACGCCAAAACCCGAAAGCTTTACAGTATCGCCGCGCTCCAGCGCTTCAACCACCAGATCAAGCGTGCGCTCGACAATCGCCGCGCATTCCTGCCGCGGCAGGCCCAGCTCATTATGAACGTCTTCGAAAAGTTCGGCTCGCGTCAAGGTCTGCGATTTCATGGTCTCAAGCGCCCCTGCAGAATGGTTTTAACCAAAGCAAGCCAGCACAATGCCGCAATTATCGCTATCCGTCAAAGGCTTATAGAGAACTTATGATAAAAAACGTCCGTTACGGGAATAACCCTACAAGCGGATCGCCGCCGCGCCCCATGTCAGACCACCGCCCAGTGCCTCGATCAGGACCAGATCGCCGGGCTTCACGCGGCCATCCTGCACCCCCACATACCAGGCCAGCGGAATGCTGGCCGCCGAGGTATTAGCGTGCTGCGCCACGGTCGAGATAACCTTGTTCTCATCCAGGCCCAGCCGTTCGGCCACACCATTGAGAATGCGCTGGTTGGCCTGATGCGGTATGAACCAGTCAATATCGGCGATTTCGAGATTGGCCTTTTCTACCGCCGCTTCAACGGCTTGCGATATCTTGTGAACCGCGTGCTTGAAGACCTGGTTGCCCTGCATCCGGATCTTGCCGATCCGGTTTTCAGCCTCGAACGTACCGCCGTCGACATAGAGCAGATCGACCTTGGAGCCATCACATCGCAGGTCGAAACCAAGGATGCCGCGATCGGCCTTGGTCCCCTCACCTTCGACCGGCTCAACCACGACCGCGCCGGCGCCATCGCCGAACAGGATGCAGGTGCCGCGGTCGCTGTAATCGAGCAACTGGCTCATCGCCTCGGCGCCAATAACCAGCACGCATTTCGACAGGCCACGCGCCACAAAACCATCCGCCACGCTCAGGGCATAGACAAAGCCGGAGCAGACCGCCTGGACATCAAAGGCCGGACAGGTCGGCGCGCCGAGCTTGTTCTGCACGATGGAGGCCGTGGAGGGAAACGGCATGTCCGGCGTGGTGGTGGCGACGATGATGAGGTCAACCTCCGCCGCCGTCTTGCCGGCGGCCGCCAGGGCGACCTTCGCGGCCTCCACAGCCAAGTCGGAGGTCTTCATGCCGTCGTCGATCTTGTGACGCTGGCGAATACCGGTCCGTTCCGTAATCCAGGCATCGGAGGTATCCACCATCCGCGCCATATCATCATTGGTGATCACTTGTTCCGGCAGGAATCCGCCAACCCCGGTAACCGCCGATCTTAACACACGCATGTTCCTAGTTTACCTTATCGCCCGCGGCTACCACGGCTGGTGTTTCTTTCAGGTCCGCAGCCAGGCTGGCTTCCGCCGTCAGGCTTTGCGAAAACTGGGCCAGACTGTCAACAATATCACGCTCATAACCGCTGGTCGCCAGGGAAAGCCCGACCCGGATGGCGTTCGAGAAGGCGCGCGCATCCGCGCCGCCATGGCTTTTGATGACAATACCCTTCAGGCCCAGAAGCGGCCCGCCATTGCTGGCGCCCGGATCGATGCGTTTCGCCATCGCCTTCAGCGCCGAACCGGCCAGAAGCGCGCCCAGCATGGCCATCGGCCCCGATTTGAAGGCGTCCTTCAGCAGATCCTTGATAAACCGCGCGGTGCCCTCGGCGGTTTTCAGCGCCACATTGCCGGTAAAGCCATCCGTCACTGTCACGTCGACCGTACCGGCGCACAGATCCGTGCCCTCGACGAAGCCGTAATAGTTCAGGCCGAGGGTGTTTTCCTTGAGCAGCTTGTGGGCCTCGCGCACCTCTTCATGGCCCTTGACGTCTTCCGAACCGACATTGAGCAGACCGATGGACGGCTTTTTGACGCCATGCACGGCGCGATGAAAGGCGGCCCCCATCAGGGCGAATTCGATCAACTGGCGGGCGTCAGATGTCACATTGGCGCCGACATCGAGCACGGTGCCGAAACCCTTTTTATTGGGCCATGAGCAGCCGATGGCCGGGCGCTCCAGGTCATCGGTCATCATCCTGAGGATCATCTTGGAGAGCGCCATCAGGGCGCCGGTATTGCCGGCCGAAATGACCGCCCGCGCCTCGCCGGATTTCACGGCATGAATGGCATTGGACAGGCTGGTATTGCGGCGGCGGATCGCCTGGGCCGGCTTCTCGTCCATGGCCACGCATTGATCAGTATGGATGACAACCGATCGCGCCTTCAGCTTCGGCAACTTCGCCAGTTCGGCATTGATTCGCGCTTCATCCCCATGAAGCTGAAAAAAGACCGACGGATGCTCATCGAGCAAAAGCGCGGCCCCGCACACCGTTACCGCCGGGCCGTGGTCGCCGCCCATGGCGTCGATGGCAATGACTATTGCGTCTTTCGGAACAGCGGCATTCGACTGAGGTTCTGTTGCTGGCGACACGGAGCTATCTGACCTCACCTAAGCTTTTCTCACTCAAAGCACATACTCTGGAAACAAGCCGCGGACGATAGCGGCACTTTGCAACTATGCAAGCCCAATCATCCGCCAGGCAGTCCGTCATGTCGCTATTCATCGCGTTTCAACTGCGCCAGGACGGCGAAAGGCGACGGCTCCTTCACCGGTTCCGGCTCCTCGAAAACCGCGCCGGGCTTGCGCGCAAAAGGATCATAGGCTTCGCCCAGCGCTTCGATAACGTACTGGCCAAGGTCGATCTGGCCGTTTTCGATCACATCCGGTTCATCGAGATCATCCAGCGTGAATTCGCGGGCGCCGACCTCGGCAATCTCTGTGGTGACGCGCTGCTTTTCGATACAGTCGATCTCCAACTCGCTCGAAATCTCATGGGTAAAAGGCTCAAGCGTCACGCCACACTCCTGCGTGACCTCGCCCTTGAGCGTCAGGCTGACGCGCACAACCGGCTTTTCCCCCGTTACCTGACGTGCGGCTATATGAGCGACAAGGCTGTTTAGTTCGATCATGCCGAACGCCTTTGCAATCACATCGCGGCGCGCCTCGTCAGCAACCAGGTCGATTTTCAGCCCCTTGGCGGCCTGATCGAAGCGGACACGATGCTCCCAAAGTCCGGTATCCTGCTGGTCACTCATTGCTCTTCTCCACTCATTACAAGGTCTGCCGAGTCTGCATCGCTTTCAAGCGCCGCCGGCGGCGGAAAGGCCAGCCGGCCGGCCAGTACGTCATCGACCTGAAAGGCATCATACGCCGCCTGTGCATAGATGGCGAATGCCTGCGCCCGTTCAAGAACCGCCGCCGAAACCGCCTGCCCCCTAACCTCTCCATCCGCTTCGTCGTCACCATAGTCCGAACCGGCCATGATCGTGCGGGCCGTATAATCGGCCGCTGCGGTCAGGCCGGCATTTTCGCGCCACAGGTCGTCCCAACGTTTCAGGCGCGTATAGATAACCTGGCCTAGCTTTTTCATCTTCTTCGGCACGCTGAGATCGCCGACGCCCTGCTCCCGCAGGGTCGAATCAAGCGCCAGCAGGAAGGAATCAAACAGGGCCTGCGCCGTTTCCTGCGCCTGATCGTGGCGCGGATCATCCGCCGGCAAAGATTTCAACCGCGTTACAACAAGCCCGACGTGAAAGGTCAGCAGTTCAAACCGGGCCCCGATGGCGTCGTCCACGCCGTAGTCGATATAGAAGACCGGCAGCCGGGATTGCGTAACGCAGGCTAGGTAAAGCCGGTCGCCGACCTGCTTTGCAGGACGCGGTTTGAAGGCGGATTTCAGCTTGTCCAGAAGGCTTTGCATCACATATCTCTGGTTGGGTTGGCCCGATGAATATCCCTTTGGAAACAGGGATGATGTGTCGCCATTCAGGCGCTGTATCGGGCGAAAAATTTGCTGTTCACGGCCATGTTTAAGCCTTAAGCTTGCCGTAAGCCTAAATTCCCTATAGGTCAAATGCGTTTCGTTTTCTAAACAGGATATTCATGCGCCTGCTCTCCCTAAAGACAAGCTCGGCTCTGGTTGCCGCGTCCGCCCTGGCCCTGCTGGGCACGGCCTGCGCCCCCACCATGACGCACCACGGCTATCTCGCGCATGAAGCCAAGCCTTCGGTGGATATCAAGGTCGGCGACAGCCAGGCCACCGTGCTCGATAAGCTGGGCGCCCCGTCGCAGACCTCGGTCTACAAGCCGTCTGAATGGTATTATATCGACCAGGTGTCGATGAAGATGACCTACAAGCAGCCGCGTGTCACCGCCCGTTCGGTGACCGTCGTCGATTTCGACCCCAGCACCCAGACGGTCGCTACCGTAAAGACCCTGTCTCTGGCCGATGGCCGCGTACTGACGCCAAATCCGAACAAGACCCCAACTCGCGGCCGTTCGCTGACCGCGCTTGAACAGGTGCTCGGCACTGTCGGCCACCAGCGCCTTGACAACAGTCAGGACACCAACCCCGGCAACAACCGCCGACGCGATTAAACGCCTCGAACAATCATTCAAAAGCCCGCCAGATGTGTGTCTGGCGGGCTTTTTTGTTAGAAGAAAAGGTATCCACAGATAAGCCAGATAAGCACAGATGATGTGAGCTTGCCCAACGATCCGCATCGATCTTGACACTTAGTCTGGTCGCTTTGCGACCATCGATTTCGCTTATCGGAACATATACGCTTTCCACTTACGATCTGTGCTTATCTGGCTTATCTGTGGATACCTTTTCTTATAATTGCTCCCGCCGTTGCCGACGGGAGCAATATCATCAGGCGCCGTGGGCGAGCACAGCCAGCATGAGCAAGGCCACGATATTGGTGATCTTGATCATCGGGTTGACCGCCGGACCGGCCGTATCCTTGTAGGGATCGCCGACCGTATCGCCGGTCACCGAAGCCTTGTGCGCTTCCGAGCCCTTCAGGTGTTTCACGCCGTCCTTGTCGACAAAGCCGTCCTCGAAGGACTTCTTGGCGTTATCCCAGGCGCCGCCGCCGGAGGTCATCGAGATGGCGACGAAGATGCCGGTCACGATGACGCCAAGCAGCATGGCGCCCAGCGCTTCAAACGCCGGCACCGCGCCGCCGATGTAGTAGACGATGGCGAACAGGACGATCGGCGACAGGACCGGCAGGAGCGACGGAATCACCATTTCCTTGATCGCCGCCTTGGTCAGCATGTCGACCGCCCGGCCGTAATTCGGCTTGGACGTGCCGGCCATGATGCCGGAATCCTCGCGGAACTGCTTGCGCACCTCCTCCACCACGGCCTGCGCCGCGCGACCGACCGCCGTCATGCCCATGCCGCCGAAGAGATAGGGCAGCAGGCCGCCGATCAGCAGGCCAATAACCACCCACGGCGACGACAGCGAGAAGGTCAGGTTGCCCAGTCCCTGGAAGATGGCCGGGGCGTCGGTCAGACCGGCGAAGTATTTCAGGTCAGACGTATAGGCGGCGAACAGCACCAGGGCGCCAAGACCGGCAGAGCCGATGGCATAGCCTTTGGTGACGGCCTTGGTGGTATTGCCGACCGCATCAAGCGCGTCGGTGGTGTGGCGGACTTCCGGCGGCAGACCGGCCATTTCGGCGATGCCACCGGCATTATCCGTCACCGGACCGAAGGCATCGAGCGCGACAATCATACCAGCCAGGGCCAGCATGGTGGTGGTGGCGATGGCGATGCCGAACAGGCCCGCCAGCAGATAACAGCCGATGATGCCGGCCACGATGATCAGGGCCGGGACTGCCGTCGATTCCATGGAAACCGCGAGCCCCTGGATGACATTGGTGCCGTGGCCGGTGACCGACGCCTGGGCGATGGAAACGACCGGACGCTTGCCGGTGCCGGTATAGTATTCCGTCACCACGATAAAGCCCGCCGTCACCGCCAGGCCGACCAGACCGCAGTAGAAAAGCGTCATGCCGGTAAAGTGGAAGGTAGTGCCCGCAGAGTCATATTCAAATGGCGTGTCGAAGCCGAGACCGGGCAGATACTTGATCACCGCCGCCAGAGCCACGATCGACAGCAGCCCCGTGGCGATCAGCCCCTTGTAAAGGGCGTTCATGATGTGGTTGTCCTTGCCGAGACGGACAAAGAAGGTGCCGATGATCGAGGTGAGGATGCAGACACCGCAGATAACCAGCGGCAGCAGCATCATCATGCCGACATAGGGGGTTTCGCCAAAGAAGATGGCCGCCAGAACCATAGTGGCGACGGTGGTCACCGCATAGGTTTCAAACAGATCGGCCGCCATGCCGGCGCAATCGCCGACATTGTCGCCGACATTATCGGCGATGGTGGCCGGATTACGGGGATCGTCTTCGGGGATACCGGCCTCGACCTTGCCGACCATATCACCGCCGACATCGGCGCCCTTGGTGAAGATACCGCCACCGAGCCGGGCGAAGATCGAGATCAGCGACGCGCCAAAGCCGAGTGAGACCAGGGCGTTGATAAGGTCGCGGTCATGCGCCGTCTTGTGCAGCACTTCGGTCAGGTAGGCATAATAACCCGACACGCCGAGCAAGGCGCCGCCGGCTACGAACAGGCCGGTTATGGCGCCGGCATTGAACGCCAGCTTCAGACCCTTGGCCAGACCTTCGGAAGCCGCCTGTGCCGTACGGACATTGGCGCGGACCGAAATCAGCATACCGGCATAACCGGCGGCGCCCGAAAGCACAGCGCCGATCAGGAAGCCGATGGCCGACAAATAACCGAGAAAGATAAAGGCAAGTATGAAAATGACCACGCCGACCATGGCGATGGTGGTGTACTGACGCTTGAGGTAGGCCGCGGCCCCTTCCTGAATCGCCGCGGCGATTTCCTGCATACGCGCATTGCCTGCATTGGCCTTCATCAGGCCAAGAGTCTGGACGACACCATACAGCAGGCCAAGTATGCCGGCCGCTATGGCCAGCATCAAAGCAATATTCATAATGTAACCCCTGTGTCTTTATATTTGAGGGGCGCACAATGACCGCCGCCCCATTTTCGGGAATCAAAAAGAAGACAAAATACAGTGCCTTACTTTTCGATTGTGGCGGAGAGTGCCAAATGTTTACCTGAGTTTCAAGGCCATATGTTGCCGCAACCCATTATAATTCAAAGGTTTTCGCGTCACGAATGCTGCATTGCAGGGGCGCGAATACTTATAATATGTAAATTCAGACTGTTATGAAAAACGCACCGCAACACAACCAGCGGGGGATATCCGTCAGTACGGATGGCGCTTAGGGCTTTGCGACAGCACATCGATCGATTTGATGACGCCGGGGCCGGTTATTTTCGTCCATTCGCCCATCATGACCTGCTTGAAGCGCGGCTCATCCAGCAGGTAGTCCTTGCCCGTCTGGGCAAACGAGGTCCGGGACGCGGCGCGCACCAGGACATCACGGAAATAGGGTTCCTTGTCACGGAACTTGGCCTCATCGGCGGTCATGGTCAGGTTGATGCGGATATTCAGGAAGATATAATTGACCAGCCGGCCATCCACACTGATCGGGATGGCGACCGCGCCCAGTTGCACCGAGGCATTGCCAGCTTTTTTCGCCTCCCCGCCTTCGCTGGCCAGGGCTGGCGCGGCAGACAGGCAGAGGCAGGCGGCGGCACACAGCAAATAACGACGATCAGGTTTCATGCACCAATACTGGCGCCAAATGGTTGATAACGCCTGAATGAAAAACCCTCCGGGGATGCCGGAGGGCTTAATGATTAGTGGTGGCGGCGCTTGCCGTCATGCCAGTGGCCATCCTTGTCGCGCCAGCCATAGGGATTGTCATTGTCATTGCGCCAGGCGTCGCCATAGGCATAGGGCGGCGGCGTGGTGTGGCGGTAACGGTCATAATAGACGTGCTGGTAGCGATCCTGTGGCGGACGCTCCTTGTAATAAACGACCGTATAGCCCGGCGGCGGTGGGGCCGGATCGTAATAGGCGCCCTGGTAGGAATAGTATTCGCCATTGTAGCATTTTACGCTTTTCTTGCCGACATTATTACCGATCACACCGCCGATGACCGCGCCCCCCACCGTACCGAGGCCGCGTTCGTTCTTGGAAATCTGGCTGCCGACCAAGCCGCCGATGACAGCGCCGATAACGGTCCCGTTGGTCTGGGCTTCCTTCTTTTTGGCATAGCAATAGCCATCATAGCCACGCAGGTCACGCTCCTGCGCCGAGGCCAGGCTCGGCATTATCAGGCCCGCCGCCAGGCTGATCATCAGTCCCATTTTCAGAGTCGTTTTCATTTGGAATACCCTCCTCAGACTGCCGACGACATGTCCGCGACGACGGTTCTGCGCGAAAGGGCTAGGCGCAAACCGGTTTCATCGCAATTCCGGTCCCCGTTGGATTGGGTAAGGATTTTATAAGTTTTCGGAAAATGGCTATAGCGGGTGCGTAAAGCCCTTTTTCACCACGTCCAGGCGGCGGTTGTCCGACCACAGTTCCGCTCCCGCCGGAGTATCATCAGACAGGCCGATACAGGTGCCGATATCGTAAAAGCCCGCCATAATCAGCGCCTTCGCCCCGTGGTCGTCGGCCGTACACAGTATCTGGTAATCATCGCCGCCGGTGGCCAGTTCGACCGGGCTGATACCCGAGGCGATGGCAGCGCGGGCGGACAGCGAGGTTGGCACCCGGTTGAGGTCCAGCCGGATCATGAGGTTGTTGGCGCGCGCCAGGTGGTCGGCATCGGCCAGCAGGCCGTCGGAAATATCCATGGCACTGCGGGCGTGATCGCGGAGGACGGGGATCAGGTCCGTGCGGATTTCCGGTAGGTGATAGGCGCTGATCACCTCATTGACATCCTCGTGCGACAAACCGAGAAGCTGACCCTGCAAGGCTTTCAGCCCGAGGTAACCCTGGCCGATATAGCCGCTGACCAGCACCCTATCGCCAGGTTTTGCGCCCAGCCGTGACAGGGTCTTGCCGGCCGGCGCCTTGCCGAACAGGGTCATGGAAACGACCAGCGGCCCTTCGGCGGAGACCGTATCGCCGCCGAACAGGCTGAGGCCGTAGCGGTCCTGATCGATTTTCAAGCCGCGCGCGAAATCGGCTTTTTCAGCATATGTCGTGCCGCGCGGCCAGGCGGTCACGAGTTGATAGCCGTAGGGCTTGGCGCCCTTGGCGACGATATCCGACAGATTGACGCGCATCAGCTTGCGCGCCACGAGGTCAAGCGGATCGTGTTCGAAAAAGTGAACACCGCCCACCAGAGCATCGGTATTGACAACCAGATCGCAGGACGGATCACCGCCAATGACGGCAACATCATCGATCAGCCCCCTCGCCTCGCGGCTCAGGCCCGCCAGCGGTTTGAACAATTGATCAATGATGGAAAACTCGTCGGGTTCGCTCATACCGCTTTCACCGCGATCAGAAGGCCGTCATTTTGCACGTCACGGGTGAAAATACGATAAAACTTTCCGTGAGTTTCGCCCAGCAGGTGTTATTTGCGCACATCGGCGGCTATGCCATCGAGCGCGGCATTGACAAAGCGCGCCTCGGTTTCGCCATAGAAGGCGCGGGCGATTTCAACATATTCATTGATAATCACCTGAAGGCCGATATCCGGGCGGAACTTCAGTTCCCAAGTGCCGGCGCGCAGGATGGCACGGACCGTCGGATCGAGGCGCTCGATACGCCAGCCGGAGGCCAGGCGGTTGATGATCAGCGGATCGATCGCCGCCTGTTCCTTGACGATGGTGCGCGCGCCTTCGGCGAAGAAAGCTTCGTCAGCGGCCGCCAGCGGCTCGCCGTCGAGATCGCCATCGAAGCGATAGTCGGAAAATTCGCGGATGACGGTTTCGACACCGGCGCCGGTCAGATCAAGCTGGTACAGCGCCTGAACAAGGACCAGACGCGCTACGGTGCGGGCGCGCTTTTCCTTGTTGGAGAGCGCTTTTGCATCGGCTTCGTTGGCATTGAGCTGATCGATGACCGCTTTCAGGCTGGTCGGCTTTGGCGTTGCGGCGTCGCTCATTGGGTGCCATCCATCAGGCTCTTGCGCAGACCGATCATGGTCAGGCACACCTTGGCGACCGTACCGCCCTTGTCGCCTTCCGAGCGGCGGGCGCGTACCCAGGCCTGATCTTCGTCTTCCACCGTCAGGATGCCGTAACCAATGGCGAGGCGCTGCTTGTAGCTGAGGTCCATCAGGCCGCGGGCCGATTCATTGCAGACATAGTCGTAATGGGTAGTGTCGCCGCGGATGACGCAGCCCAAAGCCACGTAACCATCATAGGCGCGGCCGGCCGGACGATGAGCGGCATCCTCGGCCATGGCGATGGCGGCGGGGATTTCAAACGCGCCCGGCACGGTGACCACATCATATTCCGCCCCCAGGGCTTCCAGCGCCTCTTTGGCACCGGCCAGGAGTTCATCGGCGATATCGTCGTAAAAGCGGCTTTCAACGATCAGGATGCGAAGCGGGTTTTCAATGGTCAAAACGAGTCGTCCTCAAAAGGCGTGAAGGCAGGTCATTACGCCCTTATGCCTTCGGGAAAAAGTAAAATCTACAGGGTCTGCCAGTCGATGATGCTCAGACCATAGCCTTCAAGCGCCGCCGGCTTGGGGCGTGTACCGGACAGGGCGATCATGTCGCGCACCCCCAGATCGAGCAATATCTGCGCACCGACGCCATAATCACGCAGGCCGCGCTGGTTATGCGTTCCGCCCTCTTCCGAACCGAAACGACCGGACAGCACTTTCGGATCAGGGTCGCGCAGCAACACCATGACGGCCGGACCATTGTGCGCCGCCAGGGCTTCCATGGCCTTCTGCACGTAGTTGCTGCGGAAGGCACCGCCCTGCCCGCCCAGCACATCCGAGGCGATATCGAGCTGGTGCATCCGCACGAGCGTCGGCTTGTTCGGTACCGGCTGGGCCTTTACCAGAGCCAGATGCTCAGCGCCGTCCAGTTGATTGCGATAGACAAGTAACCGGAACTGGCCGCCCCATTCGCTCTCGAATGGACGCTCCAGAACGCGCTCGACAAAGCGCTCGGTGCGGCGGCGATAGGCGATCAGGTCGGCGATGGTGCCGATCTTCAGACCGTGGAGTTGCGCGAAAGGCACCAGATCCGGCAGGCGCGCCATGGTGCCGTCGTCATTGATGATCTCGCAGATCACGCCAGCCGGATAAAGCCCGGCCATGCGCGAGATATCGACAGCGGCTTCCGTATGTCCGGCGCGAACCAGTACGCCGCCTTCGCGGGCGACCAGTGGGAAGACGTGGCCCGGCGAGACGATATCGCGCGAATCCTTGGTGGTATCGATGGCAACGGCGATGGTGTGAGCCCGGTCCTTCGGCGAGATGCCGGTCGAGATGCCGTCCTTGGCCTCGATGGAAACCGTAAAAGCAGTGCCATTGCGGGCGCCGTTATCATGCACCATCGGCGGCAAACGCAGGGTCCTGGCACGCTCACCGGTGATCGACAGACATATCAGGCCGCGGGCAAAACGGGCCATGAAGTTGATGATGTCGGGGGTCGCCATCTGGGCCGGAATGACAACATCGCCTTCATTCTCACGATCCTCGGCATCGACCAGGATATAGGGCCGGCCATTGCGGGCGTCTTCCAGAATATCCTCAATGGAGGAGATCGGGCTGTCATAGCCATTATCCGGATTGGTGCCCAGGTCGGTGGTGATCTTATTGAGAGACATCGGGATTACTCTGTTTCAAACCAGCGGGCGGCATAGCGCGCCAGGCGGTCAACCTCAAGGTTTACGCTGTCACCGACGCTTGTTTTCGACAAGGTTGTGTGCAGCCAGGTGTGGGGAATGATGTTGACGCCGAAAGTATTGCCCTCGACTTCGTTGACGGTCAGCGAAATGCCGTCGAGCGCTACCGATCCCTTGGGCGCGATAAAACGATGCAGCGGCGCCGGCGCTTCAAAGGTCAGGCGATAGCTGTCGCCGTCCTGCTTGACGCTGATGAGCTTTGCCAAGCCATCGACATGGCCGGAAACGATATGGCCGCCCAGTTCATCGCCGATCTTCAGGGCGCGTTCGATATTGACCTTCGAGCCTTCCTGCCACTGGCCGAGATTGGTCAGGCTGAGAGTCTCGTTGGAGACATCGAGGTCATAGCTGCGGCCCTGTTTGGAAACCACGGTCAGGCAGCAGCCGGCATGGCTGATCGAGGCGCCGATCTCGACATCATCGAGGTCGAAATCGACATGCATGGTCAGGCGCACACCGGCGTCCGACTTGATCAGGGTCTCGACGGTCCCCATGCTGGAAATAATGCCCGTAAACACGTTTAGTCCTCAGATCAGTTCATAGGTTTCCCAGAGGTCGTCGCCGACCGACTGGACGCCCAGGCGCGTGAACCGCACCATGTGGTTGATATCCTCAATATTCAGGTGCCCGATCACCGGCCGGGCATCCCCGCCCAAGATGGTGGCCGAGCGGAACCATTCAAGGCGATCGATCAGGCCAGCGCGTAGAAATGCCGTGGCAATCACGCCGCCACCTTCGACAAACAGGCGCTCGATCCCGGCCGCGCTGATGGCTTCCAGCGCCGCAGCGAGATCGACGCGCTGGTGTTTCGAGGGCACTTTCAGCGCGCGAACACCCAAGGATTGCATTTCACCAGTGACTTCAGTTGTCGTGACAACATAGGTCGGGATGACGCGCGCCGTCTGGGCCAGCTTCGACGTCAAAGGCAGGCGCGAACGGGAGTCCAGCACGATCCGCGCGGGTTGGTAGCCTTCGTAATTCGGCAGGCGGACGGTCAGTTCGGGATCATCCTTCAGAACGGTTTCGATACCGACCAGGACCGCATCATGGCCACCGCGCAGTTCATGGACGACGCGCCGTGCCTCCTCGCCGGTAATCCATTTGCTCTGGCCGGAGGCCGTGGCGATCCGTCCGTCAAGCGTGGTAGCGAGCTTGAGGGTAATTTGCGGGCGCATTAGACGCTCCGAATTTCATTGGAAATTCGGCAAGGGCGACCGCCCGCCCGAGCCGGTGCGAGGTAAGCCTGAGCGGCGTCTGAGCGCAAAAGAAAAAGGTTTAATTGCAGATGGCTTGCCATTTGCAATTAAGCGTCGTCGGATGGGGAGATGTCCTGCTCGCCCAGCCCCTGCCTGATATCCTTCGGATCTTCCGGCGCATCATTGTCCAGCCCCTCATCGCCCAGAAACTTGGCGAAGTCCGAGGTCTCACGGAAATCACGATAGACCGAGGCATAACGGACATAGGCCACCACATCGAGCGACTTGAGTGCATCCATCACCAAACCGCCAACCGTGTCCGACGGGATATCCGTCTCGCCCATGCTCTCCAGTTGCCGGACAATACCCGACACCATGCGGTCCACCCGGTCCTGATCGACCGGTCGCTTGCGAAGCGCAATCGATATGGAGCGTTCCAGTTTTTCACGATCGAAAGGCGTGCGTCGTCCCGAGCGCTTGACCACCATCAGGTCGCGCAGTTGCACGCGTTCGAACGTGGTGAAACGTCCGCCGCATTCCGAGCACGACCGGCGGCGACGGATTGCCGCACCGTCTTCCGACGGGCGACTATCCTTCACCTGGGTTTCAAGGTTTCCGCAAAAGGGACAACGCATTCAACAACCTTAAGCGTAAATAGGGAACTGCTTGGTCAGCATCAGCACCTGGGCGCGCACCTTTTCCTGCACGGCCAGATCGGGCTGGCCGCCATTGGCCGCCATGCCATCGACCACGTCAGCGATCAGATTGCCGATGGTGATGAACTCGGCCTCGCGGAAACCGCGGGTGGTGCCGGCCGGGGTGCCAAGACGGACGCCAGACGTGATGGTGAAGGGCTTGTCATCGAACGGTATGCCGTTCTTGTTGCAGGTGATGAAGGCCGCTTCCAGCGCCGCTTCGGTATCCTTGCCGTTCTGGCCCTTGGGGCGCAGATCGACGGACATGACGTGGCTGTCGGTGCCGCCGGTGACAATGGCCAGGCCGCGCGAAACGAGCGTATCGGCCAGCGCACGGGCATTGGCGACGACCTGCCTGGCGTAGGTTTTGAATTCCGGCTGGAGTGCCTCACCGAAGGCCACGGCCTTGCCGGCGATGACGTGCATCAGCGGGCCGCCCTGCAGGCCAGGGAAGACCGACGAATTGATCTTCTTGCCGATGGCTTCGTCGTTCGACAGAATCAGGCCACCGCGCGGACCGCGCAGGGTCTTGTGCGTTGTGGTGGTGACGACGTGGGCATGCGGCAGCGGATCGGGATAGACGCCGCCGGCGACCAGGCCGGCATAGTGGGCCATGTCGACGAACAGGTAGGCGCCGACCGAATCGGCGATCTCGCGGAAGCGTTTGAAATCGATATGGCGCGGATAGTTGGAGGCGCCGGCGATGATCAGCTTCGGTTTGTGCTGCTGGGCCAGGTCATTAACCTGATCCATGTCGATCAGATTGGTGTCGCGCGTCACGCCGTAGGGCACGACATTGAACCACTTGCCCGACTGGTTGGCTGGCGAACCATGCGTCAGGTGACCGCCGCAGGCCAGGTCCATGCCCATATAGGTGTCGCCCGGCTGGAGCAGCGAGAAGAAGACGGCCTGGTTGGCCTGGGCGCCGGAATGCGGCTGAACGTTGGCAAAGGCACAGTTGAACAGCTTCTTGGCGCGTTCGATAGCGAGGCGCTCGACGTCATCGGCGTATTCGCAACCGCCGTAATAGCGGCGGCCGGGATAGCCCTCGGCATACTTGTTGGTCAGGACTGAGCCCTGCGCTTCCAGAACGGCCTTGGAGACGATGTTTTCCGAGGCGATCAGCTCGATCTGGTCCTGCTGGCGATGCAGTTCGCCCTTGATGGCCGCCATGACTTCGGAGTCTTGCGTGGCGAGATCGTTGTTGAAGAAGCCTTGCGGGATGAATGAGCCGGCGTTCGCGGGTGCGTTCAAGGGAGCGATTCCTGTGCTGGAGGAAGGATAAGGGGGATATGGGGAGCGTTTACGCTTATAGCCAGCACGAGGCAAGGTTTTTCCCCTGGCTCGCGGTTGCGAAATCGGCAGGCATGTGGCAATAACGGCAGGAACTCCGGACTCAAAGCACTTTGAGTGGCTATTTCTGGCGCCTATCCCCAGAACCTCCCCAATTTAAAGATATCATGCTTTCCCTCACCACGCTTAAACGCGAATGGTTGGCGAATCCGCGTAACGACCTGCTGTCCGGTACGGTCGTCGCCCTGGCGCTGATTCCCGAAGCCATTGCCTTTTCCATTATCGCCGGCGTCGATCCGGCCGTCGGGCTCTACGCCTCCTTCATCATCGCCATCACCATTGCCATTGTCGGCGGACGTCCGGCCATGATCTCGGCCGCCACCGGCTCGATGACCCTCGTTATGGCCGGTCTGGTGAAATCGCACGGGCCGGATTACCTGCTGGCCGCCAGCCTGCTGACCGGGATATTCCAGATCATCATCGGCCTGCTGAAACTCGGCAGCCTGATCCGTTTCGTATCGCGCTCGGTGATGACCGGTTTCGTCAACTCACTGGCGATATTGATCTTCCTGGCCCAGGTGCCGCAACTGATTCACGTCACCTGGCCAACCTATGCGCTGGTGGCCGGCGGACTGGCCATCATCTACGGTTTTCCCTACGTCACCAAGGCGGTCCCCTCGCCGCTTATCGCCATTCTGGTCATCACCGGGCTGACGCTATGGCTGCATCTCGATGTCAATACGGTCGGCGACATGGGCCATATGCCGACCACCCTGCCGCCCTTTCACCTGCCGAAGGTGCCGCTGACCTGGGAGACCTTCGTCACCATCGCGCCGCTTTCGGCCACACTGGCCTTTGTCGGCCTGCTGGAATCTTTGATGACCGCCAATATCGTCGATGACATGACTGATACGCCATCAGACAAGAACACCGAAACACGCGGCCAGGGCATTGCCAATATCGTCGCTTCGCTGTTCGGTGGCATGGCCGGCTGCGCCATGATCGGCCAGAGCGTGATCAATGTCAGTTCCGGCGGCCGTGGACGGTTGAGTACGCTTTGGGCGGGGCTGTTCCTGCTGTTCCTGATGCTGGCGCTGCAATATTGGGTGGGTCAGATTCCCATGGCCGCGCTGGTGGCGGTGATGATCATGGTCAGCATCGGAACGTTCGATTGGCAGTCGATCCTGCGTCTTCGCACGGCACCGAAGCAATCGAGCGCCGTGATGCTGGTAACGACCGTAGCGGTGGTCGCCACGGGCAATCTGTCCATCGGCGTATTACTGGGCGTGCTGATGAGCGTCATCTTCTTCGCCCTGAAAGTCAGCCGGCTCGTTTCGGTCGATTGCACGGAGACGGATGACGGCAAGTGCCGGACCTATACCGTGCATGGCCAGTTGTTCTTCGTATCGGCCGATCTGTTCACCAGCGGGTTTGAATTCCACGGTCATCCGGAAAAGGTGACCATCGATCTCAGCCAGGCGCGGGTGTGGGATATCACGGCGGTTGAGGCGATCGACAAGGCCGTCTTCCGCTATCGCAAGAGCGGCGCCGATGTGCAGGTTATCGGCATGAGCGAGGCGTGCAGTACGCTGGTGGAAAAGGTCGGTCAGTTCGACAAGACCTTTCTGCCGTCAGGTGCGGTCGGTCACTAGGCTCAGGACCTGTTGATTAACAGGTTTCCGAAATCAGGTTTGTTGTGTTTCACTCTTTTCAGGAGTGACTTGCCATGAGTGATTTGTTTTTGCTGTCTGAGCGCCAGTTCCACCCGCATCGCGTCCGTATTTTCCGCTGTCGCACGGTGTACCGCGTGTGGATGAC
>NZ_JBQCHT010000046.1:0-7993 GCF_051954415.1 Asticcacaulis sp. | reverse complement strand
TCAGACTACGAATCTGAGGGTCAGGAGTTCGAATCTCTTCGAGTGCGCCATTCAAATCAATGACTTAGACGAAAAAAGCGGTGCAATTGCACCGCTTTTTTCGTCTGTAAACCGCTGTAAAAACATGTTGAATTTGCGGTATTATATTGCTGCATCAGGAAATTGTTCTTTTCTATCAATTGAGTAACTGGGTGGCAATAGTCTGAGGCTCACGGGCTGTGCAAAGAGCATATAGACCCGTATAGACATATTGGGGAAATGCAACGCGTTCGCAACGGACAATGACGGCAAATTCATTGGTATCTTGTTCAGCTTCGATCCGAAGGACCGGCCTAAGCTCGCTGAGGCCGAAGGCGCCGGCAAGGGGTACGACGCCACGACCGTCACCGTCATTAATGAAGAGCGGCGCCGACGCAAAGTCCTAACCTATTTGGCTACAGCGGACCGCATTGACGATGCACTCAAGCTCTATACGTGGTACAAGGAACATGCACTTTTGGGCATGCAAGGAGCATCGGCTCCCAACTGAATACCTTGCCACATTTATCGAACCGGTCGTTGCGATCGAAGATCTGAACACGGCGCGCGCACAGCGAGAGCGGACACGATCCGAGGATGGGGGGCAAAAAGGTTAGCCATACAAACTGGGCCTGCTTCCCGATAGGGGAAGCCTATAGAACTCAGCGGCCCATTTTCTCGCCTATCGGAACGAATGCGAGGCCTTAGCGGCCGATAGCAGGTTGATCGTCCGATCAGCAGCACACGATAGTCGTATATTCATTGGCGATACCCAACAAGCAATCCCTTGTTTCAGGTAGTAGCGTAATGGAAATTGGAAGCTTCGGACATGACGGGTTCTCCGCCGCCCCTCCCATTTCAACTCGCTGATGCATGGTCCGGACCATAGCGCACACGGCGCGCTATGGGGCCAAATTACCGACATGTGCGGTTTATGCCGAGCGTATAAAGCGGACGTGGTCACGCTGTTCAGAAGCTGGCCCCAATCGATTGGACATTAACACGAATGAACACGTTTGAACCATTTTCCTCCCTTCGGGCAAACTCATCAGTATATGAAGACCTTTTGCGGCCGCAGTCTCAACCGGTCGCCGTGGGCGTATGTCAAGGCTGGATTACGTGGCTGTTCGGTTTCGAACAGTTCGCCGGCATCGCCTTTTAGTTCAAGGCGTAAGGCGCTGCCTGCCGCGAGGATGGCGTTCACTTTCACAGGAATGCCGGGTCCATCCGGGCTTAACGCGGTCTCGAACGGGCGAAAACGGGCGATATAATCCCCGTCGCCGCCTGGTGCGTTGGCGAGAGGGGCCTCGAAACTGTCGAAGATGGCCCTGCCGGCTTGCACCCGGCATGGCAATTTATTGGCTGAGCCAAGGAAGTCGAAGACGAAGGCGGATGCGGGAGCGTCGAATATTTCCAGAGGCGTGCCGATCTGTTCGACTTTGCCGGCTTTTAAAACCACGACGCGGTCGGCGAGATCGAGCGCCTCTTCCTGATCGTGGGTCACGAATATGGTGGTGACGCCGGTCTCAAGGTGGATGCGTTTGAGCCAGCGGCGCAAATCTTTACGCACCAAGGCATCAAGCGCGCCGAAGGGTTCGTCGAGCAGCAGGATGCGCGGATTGATGGCCAGGGCGCGGGCCAGGGCCACCCGTTGCCGCTGGCCGCCGGACAGTTGCGACGGATAGCGTTTGCCGAGGTCCTCCATCTGCATCAGTTTGAGCAGGCGCTCCACCGTTGCCTTTATTTCGGCCTTGGACGGACGCTCCTTTGCCGGACGGACATTGAGGCCGAAGGCGATGTTCTGCGCCACGGTCATGTGGCGGAACAGGGCGTAGGACTGGAAGACCATGCCAATGCGGCGGTCGCGCGGATTGAGCTTGAGGTAATCCTCGCCCTCGAAGGTGATGCCGCCGCTGCTGGGTGTATCCAGCCCGGCCAGCAGGCGCAGAAGGGTGGTCTTGCCGGAGCCGGACGGGCCGAGCAGGGCGATGAACTCGCCGGATTTCGCTTCGAAGGTAACGTCCTTGAGCGCCGGGAAGTTGGTAAAGGTCTTGTTGATGTTGGTGATTATGAGCGACATGTCAGTGTCTCCGTGAGGCGGCGAGTTCACCCGCAAAGCGCCATTCCAGAAGGGTTTTTAGGACGAGAGTGACGATGGCTAGGCCGGCCAGAATGGAAGCGGCAGCGAAGGCGCCGATGGTGTCGTACTGGTTGTAGGTAATCTCGATATAGAGCGGCAGGGTGTCGGTCAGGCCGCGAATGTGGCCTGAAACCACCGACACGGCGCCGAATTCACCCATGGCCCGCGCTGTACACAAAAGCACGCCATAGAGCAGGGCCCACTTGATGTTGGGCAGGGTGACGCGGAAGAATATATCCCAGCCACGGGCGCCGAGCGTTCGCGCCGCTACTTCCTCATCCGTGCCCTGGTCCTCCATCAGGGGGATCAGTTCGCGGGCGATGAAGGGCAGGGTAACGAGCACGGTGGCCAGCACCAAACCGGGCAGGGCGAAGACGATCTTGATGTCATGATCGCGCAGCAGGAAGCCGAACCAGCCCTGTGCCCCAAAGAGCAGTATCCACACCAGGCCGGAAATGACCGGCGAGATAGAAAACGGCAGGTCGAGGACGGAAAGCAGCAGGCTTTTTCCCTTGAACTCGAAGCGGGTGATGCACCAGGCAGCGCAGATGCCGAACACGGCGTTGAGCGGCACGGCGATAGCGGCGACAAGCAGGGTCAGCCCTACGGCGGCCTTGGCGTCGTCGGTTTGCAGGGCGGCGAGATAGGGCGGCAAGCCTTGCGAGAAGGCGGTGACCAGCACATTGATCAGCGGCAGCAGGATGATGAAGCCGAGCCACAACAGGGTAAAGGTGAGCAGAGCGAAAGACCCGATGGTCCGGGGGGAGCGAGCGGCCTTGGCGGTCATTTGGCGCTCCCGATGTTAGCAAAGAAGCGCTGGGCGATATTGAGGCACAGCAGGATGATCAGCGAAATGGCCAGCATGATGATGCCGACCGCGGCTGCACCGGCATAATCATATTCCTGCAGCTTGATCACGATCAGCAGTGGGGCGATTTCTGAGATATAGGGCATGTTGCCGGCGATGAAGATGACCGAGCCATATTCGCCGACGCCGCGCGCCAGGGCCAGCGAGAAGCCGGTGACGAGCGAGGGCATCAGGGCGGGCAGGATCACCCGTAGGGTGGTTTGTACGGCGTGGGCGCCCAGGATCTCGGCGGCTTCCTCTATCTCGGCCTCGAACTCCGCAAGCACCGGCTGGACACTGCGCACCACGAAAGGCAGACCGATAAAGGTCAGGGCCAGGAAGATGCCGATGGGGGTATAGGCAATCATGAGCCCGAACGGCTCGGTCAGCGAACCGACCCAGCCATTGACGGCGTAAAGCGCGGACAGGGCGATACCGGCCACGGCGGTCGGCAGGGCGAAGGGCAGGTCGATCAAGGCGTCGAGCAGCTTGCGACCAAGGAAGTTATAACGGGTCAGCGACCAGGCAACGATCAGTCCGGCAAAAACATTGACGACCGCGGCGGCAAGAGCGGTGATAAAGCTGAGCCACAGGGCATGAAGAACCCGTTCGTCTGTCAGGACAAACAGGAAGCCCTGCAGGCCATGTTCCCACGGACGGGCGATCAGCGCCGCCAGTGGAATAATCACGATCACGCTGAGGAAAAACAACGTAATGCCCAGGGTGATCTTGAAGCCCGGCAGCACATGGGTGGTGCCAGTGGCCGGGTGGGGCGCCTGAAAATGGTCGGGTATGACCGGTTCGGTCGCGGTGTCGGGTTGTCCCGTCATGAGGTTACCTGTCAGGTTAAGGGGAAAAGCCTGGCAATCAAGTATTGATCAGGAATTGGTGGCAAATGGACGAGACGCTGCCGTAGGCGCGGCAGCGTCTCGTTTTTGGCCATCACCGGGAAATTACATCCTGGTGACGGCTATGGTCATTTCCGCGTGATCTGGTCGAATACGCCGCCGTAATCGAACTGTTCTTTCTGGACCTTCTTCCAGCCACCGAAATCCTTGATGGTGACAAGTGGGATGTTCGGGAAGGTGCCGGCATACTTAGCCAGGATCGCCGGATTGGACGGGCGATAATAGTTCCGGGCGATGATGTCCTGGGCTTCGTCGCTGTAGAGGTAGGTGAGATACTCTTTTGCGGCGGCCAGGTTGCCCTTCTTGGCGGCATTCTTGTCGACCACGGCGACCGGCGGTTCAGCCAGGATCGAGATCGACGGATAGACGATGTCGAACTTGCCCTTGCCAAGCTGGTTGACGGCCAGCCAGGCTTCGTTTTCCCAGGCGATCAGCACCTCGCCGACGCCGCGTTCGACGAAGGTGACGGTCGAGCCGCGGGCGCCGGTATCGAGCACCGGCACGCGGTTGAACAGGTTGGTCAGAAATTCCCTGGCCAGTGCGTCAGTGCCCCAGCGCTTCCTGGCGTAGGCATAGGCGGCCAGATAGTTCCAGCGCGCGCCGCCCGAGGTCTTCGGGTTCGGCGTGATGACCAAAACGTCGAGACGGATCAGGTCATCCCAGTCCTTGATCTTCTTCGGATTGCCCTTGCGGACCAGGAAGACGATGGTTGAGGCGTAGGGCGTCGAATTTTTTGGAAAACGGCCTTGCCAGTTGGCGGGCAGAAGCCCGGCCTTCTGCGAGATAGAGTCGATATCGGCGGCGAGCGCCAGGGTGACGACATCGGCCGGGCTGCCGTCAATCACCGAGCGCGCCTGGGCGCCGGAACCACCATGGGACTGGCGGATAGTGATGTCTTCGCCGGTCGTCGCCTTCCAGTGTTTGGCAAAAGCGACATTGTAGGCGGCATACAGTTCGCGGGTCGGATCATAGGAGACGTTGAGCAGTTCGCGCGTCTTGGCGAGGGCGGGGCCAGCCAGGGTGAGCGCGCCGGAGGCCAGGAGACTGGCGCCGCCGAGCAGGCCGGTCAGCAAGGTTCTGCGTTCTGGGTTTTTGAAAGACATGTCGATGTTCCTTCGTTTGGCGCTGGCCGAATCCCCATTCGGCCAGATTGCCTCAATTGATGTAAAAAACGATAAGTGGGCTTTGGGCCTAGTAGCGGAACTGGATGCGGCCGGAGGTGAACGCTTCCTTGCGGCGGTCTGCACCGGCGGCGGCGCCACCCTCGAATTCGGTCGCGTCGTAGTCAGCCAGCAGCTTCAGGTTTTCGCTCCAGTACCAGCCGATGCCGAAGCCGGTGGAGGTGGCCTTCTGCGCGGCGGAGGAAGCCGAAGCGAAGCCGCCGGCAAAGGCGTTGGGGTCGATTTCGGTATAGCCATAGCGGGTGGTCAGTTCGATAGCGCCCCAAGTGCGGTTCTTCAGGCTGAAGTCCTTGGCGGGCTTGACACCGCCCTTGTAATTGACGTTCTCGCCGGTGATCACCCACGAGGCCGAAACGTCGAGCGCCTTGTTTTCCAGTTCGGCTGTGGCGGTTGGCGAGGCGACGTCCTGTCTCACGGTTACATAATCGGCAAGGAGGCCAAAGTTGTTGAGATAGAACCATGCCTGCGGGTTTGAACGTGTTTCCTTGCCGTTGGAATAGACGCCGGTGCCGTACTTGAAGAAGGTCTGCTGGCCGGGGGTCTTGTAGCTGCCAAGCTGGGTATCGGTGGCGTTGCCGAGGTGCTTGCCATCCGAGCCGGCATAGCCGATGCCGAAGCCTTGCAGGAATACGACGCTTGAATTGAGGAAGGGCTGGGCGAAGACGCGATAGACGACATCCTTCTCGTTATCGAGGTCGTTGTTCAGGTTGACGCCATCGGTGGCGCCGTTGAACATGCCGACCTGATATTCGACGGCATTATCAAGCAGGGTGCCGAAAACCTGGTAGCCGACATCGCGGTTCGGCACGAGGTTGGTCGAGTGGCCGCGTTCGGTCCAGATGACGTCCGCATCCGATTGCAGGCGCTCAAGGCCGAGCGGCGACTTGAACTTGCCGCCGCGGAACTGCACGGCGTCGGAAAACTTGTATTCGATATAGGCGTCGACGATTGAAGCGGCGGCCGAGGACGAACCGCCCAGTTCTGGCGTGAAGCGGAAAGAGGCGTTGCCGGCGCGGCCCGTAAAGGTGGGACGAACGAGGCGGTCGACGACTTCATCACGCAGGGAACCGCCATCACTGCTGAAGCTGTGGACGTCGACATTGACCTGGGCGTTCAGGCCAAAGCTGTATTTGCCATCGGCCGAGGTGAAGGACAGGCCTTTTTTGTCGAGTGTGGCGACCGGCGTCTTGGCGGCGGCAGAGGTGGCGATTTCCTGGTCCAGTTCGCGCTGGCGCTTCAGGGTGTCCAACTCCTGTTCGAGGCGAGCGATGCGCTCGTCAGCGGTCAGGGTGCTGGTATCGGTCGGGGCAGAGTCCTGCGCAAAGGCAGGCGTGAAGGCGAGGGCGGCGGCAAGTGCGCCGAGGCTTAGGGTGATGTGAAAGGTTCGCATGAGGATGACTCCGTGTGGGGTGCATCACTTCCGGTAGTCCGGTCAGCGAAATATGATTTTTATGAGTAGGTTAAGCTTGTAACTTTAGATATTAGGACAGGCTCTCGTTGAGGGCCTTTCCCTTGGCGTCGAAACGCAGTTTTTCACTGCGTTCGATCTGCACGACCCGCGAGTCGTGAATGACGATTTCCAGGGAACCGAAACGGATCTGCTGGAGGCTGGTCAGGATCTGGCGTTCGACCTCGGTCAGGCCGGACGCGTTGAAGTCTGCGCGCACGGGGGCGCTGGACGGTACACTCATGGTGGTCCTCGTCAGAAAAATTTATGGAAGAGTTTAAGAGGAAATCTTAAAGCGAAGGATCGGATACAAGATCCTGCAAACATCGCTTGTCGAGCACGCCCGACATGGCGTTGCGGACATCGAGCATCAGGTGACGCAGCCGGCAGGCGGCTTCATCGCGGCAATCCTCGCATTTCTGATAGGCGGTCAGGCTGGCGCAACGTATAGGCGCCAGAGGGCCGTCGATAATGCGGATGATATCCCCCAGAAAGATGTCGCTGGCGCTTTTGGCCAGGAAATAGCCCCCGAAAATACCGCGCTTCGAATCAACAATGCCGTTCTGGCGCAACTCCTGAAGAATATTGTCGAGGAATTTCTGCGGAATGTCCTCTGCCTCGGCAATCTGCTTGCTGGGCAGCATGGGCTTGTCCATCTGTGCCATGTGAATAAGCGCTTTCAGAGCGTATTTGGCTTTCATGGATAGCATGTGTTGCCTCTCCTGAAGCGAGCTTCGGTTGTGGGCTTAAGGCGTAAAAGTAAATCTATACTAAGTCAATGGCAATTAATCTAAACTTATCGGATAGAGATATTGGCCATGCCCGGTGACTGTCCGCTTTGCCAGCCGAGCTTTTAAGCTCAATTTCCCCTTTTGGAAGGCCCCCCCTTTTAAAAGCGGCCGATGTCGGCTTGGGGCGTTGGGGAGAAATAAGGGGCGAGCGTCTTTAGGGCGTAAGCTAAGGCGGCGGCTTCTGGACGCTAAACTCCTCAACTAGATTCTACCATTGCCGAATTAGCCGCTCTGCTTTTTTGCCGATTAGGACGCTACCAACTCATGCGGACGAAGAGCGACAATCCCATCGCGGCAGTAAGAGGTGACATCGTGACCAATCCCAATGGCCGATAAGCGCATCTCACCCTCGGTCTCGATTTCACCGACAACAGACTTAAGATGCCGCGACAAATTGAGCGTGCTCATGATTTGAACTGACAGATCTGTATTGCAAGATAAACTACGAGGCACCGATGCGTCGCTAACTGAAAAATTTACGATTTAATAGAGTACTGCCCTGAAAATGCAGACAAAAATCTCAGACTACGAATCTGAGGGTCAGGAGTTCGAATCTCTTCGAGTGCGCCATTCAAATCAATGACTTAGACGAAAAAAGCGGTGCAATTGCACCGCTTTTTTCGTCTGTAAACCGCTGTAAAAACATGTTGAATTTGCGGTA
>NZ_JBQCHT010000045.1:0-207824 GCF_051954415.1 Asticcacaulis sp. | reverse complement strand
TGTTTGGAGCGTGCGTAGCGAACACCATCTCGGCCAGCGGGGCTTGACTCGCACAAACAGGCCGGACATCTGATAGCAAGCGATCGAGTCAAACAACTATCTAGACCTGACAAGCTGGGAGGCCGTCCACATCTGCAATCTCTACTCCATGGTGTCAAACAAGGAGGCTATCCGGGAATTCGCAAAGTTCCTGCGTGTGGCTACGAACGCGGATAACCTCAAGGCCCAGCCTGATATTTTCGCGAACGGCTACGGTCCTGTCGTACGCAATACCGCGGAAGGTCGGGAACTGGCCGTATGCCGGTGGGGCATGCCATCATCGGAAGACGCGATTGGTACCAAGAAGTACGACAGCGGCACCACAAATGTGCGACGCTCATATCTGCCGCACTGGCAGCCCTGGCTGGAGGTTGAGAACAGGTGTGTCGTGCCAGCGACATCGTTCGCCGAACCGGATCAGGTTGGCAGGACCTTCAAGAACTACTGGTTCGCCCTCGATGAAGACCGTCCGCTGTTCTTCTTCGCCGGCATCTGGACGCCAGAGTGGACAAGCGTCCGCAAGGTCAAGGAAGGCCCGACGACCTCTGACCTCTATGCCTTCCTGACGACGAAAGCCAATGCAGAGGTCGCACAATATCACGACAAGGCCATGCCGGTCATTTTGCGCACGCCTGAAGAGGTGGAGCAATGGCTCACCCTGCCTTGGAATGAGGCCAAGGCCCTGCAAAAGCCTCTACCGGATGACGCTCTGAAGATCGTCGCCAACGGCCTTAAGTGGGATCCGCCCACCGCGACTCCGTCCCACTTGGAAAGCAAGCACGAAGATGCTCCTGCCAAAACGCCGCCGGCGCCTTCGCCACAGTTGGACTTGTTTTAGGCGGCGCCGCCTCGCAATCATGCCACCATACGATAGGTGAAGCCGTCGTCCGCCCAGGGTGAGCGCAGGTCGAGAGTGTCCGCGCCATCGAGCCAGGCCGCAAAGTCTTTCGGTTCAACGACAACCGGCTCGCGATCGTGAATTTGCGCCATCCGAGGACCGGGATCGCGCGTCAGCATGGCTGCGGTCAACAGCAGTCCCTTGTCAGTCTTGATCGCATTGTAGATCCCGGCAACTCCCAGTGGCAGTCCGTCGGTCCGGCTTATGGCCAGCTTGGCGCCCTTCGCGCCCTTGCCGAACAGGTCGCTACCGGCCTTTACCTTTTGATGGAAGGCGTCCATTGGAAACAGGCATCGCCACTTCCGGCGCCAGAGCTCCCGAAAAGACTCTAACTGGTGAGCGGTCTCGATGCGGGCATGGAACAGGCGCTTATCGCAAAGTTCAGGTGCCGCATTATACCGCGGCGGGATCAGTCCCCATTCCATTTCCTTTGGGACATGAAGTCCCTGGCTATTGCGCGCCAGCAGATCAACTTTCTTTCCGGCCAGCATGGTGTCCTCGTTCTTCAAATTCCTGAAAGGCGGATCAACCGCCAGATAGCCCGCATAGACGGCCATCTCGGCCGGACCACCATATTTCCCACACATACGCTTACCCGCTTACGCTACATTTACGCCAATCAGTGCCGGCTAGGCTTGATCCCGGTCAGCGCATCGACCAGACCTTCGACATCGATGCGAGCAATCCCGGACACCTCGACAAACCGCGTGCCTTCTGGGGCGACCGGCATGTCCCGGTCAGCCCAGGCTTTTTCGAGGCTTGCCGCATAGGCCGGCTGCGTCATGCGCGTCAGTTCCTGTGCGCCGTCATACATCGGCATGATCCCCTCCTGCATCAGGCTGAACATCTCGCGCATGGCGTTTTTCAGGCCGCGCGTTTCCGTGCAGCCTCGATCGATAGCTTCCGAGATCGCCGCGGCGAGCGCCAGGTCTGCGCTCATCCTGCACTCATAGAAGAGCTTGGACACCTCTAGGAGCTTGCCATTCATGACGAAGGGCGTCCCGCCCGGACAGGTCACGTAGAAGACGTGGCGATCATCCGAGTAACCTGTGAACGACGTCGCTTCATTCCACTCACCCACGTCGCCGACCTGCATCGGGATATCGTGATAGGCAAAGGCATCGACCTGATCTAGGTGAACCGACAGCCCGGAGCCGTGGCAAAGCGCCAGAAAGTCGCTTCGGGAAATCTCCAACTGAAGCGACGTGTCGATCGACTTCCGCGCCACCTTTTCGATCTTGGCCAATCGCGTCTCGATGTCGACATCCTGGTTGAAGGCGACCACATTGCTCTTGGTCGCGACGGTCTGGACCACCGAGTCAAGATGAACGACCAGGGCCATCTGGTCGAAATGGTCGTGCGGCCACCACTCCGTACGTGGCTCGAGACGATCGATTACGTACCGCTCCACGGCTGGAAAATTGAAGATCGTCAGGCTGTCCCCGGCCTTGGGCACCGTGTCACGTGACACGACGTCGATCCGAAGCACATCGGTCAGGCTTTTCAATTTGAACAAGTACGTCTTCATCGCGAACATCCACAAAAGTTAATGTTCTATATTTGTTCTCCCTCATTCCAAGAGTCAAGCCCTCGGCATCTTCACGATGCCGACAGAAGGTCGAGTGTCGCGCCGTCGGGCTTCCCATCGCACCAGCGTTCGAGCGCCTGCCTAAACGGACATTGAGGGTCAGGTGCGATGGCGGAAAACAATGTCATGCTGGATCGAAACTTCAAATCGTCGGGGGTTCCCAGATAGGCAGTGAGCGAAGGAGCCCTGGCGCTCAACGTCGCAAGCGTGCAGGCGACCAGGCGTGGCCCAAGCAAAGCATGATCGTAGTAAGCGGTCGCTTCGGCGAAAGACCCGATGCCATAGAACTGCGCTGTGGCCGACCGCCCCAATTGCCGCAGCTGGGGAAAGATGAACCACATCCAATGCGAACGCTTTCTGCCAGCCCGAAGCTCGTCAAGCGCCGTCGCGTAGGTGGTCGCTTGCGCGTCCACAAATCTTTGGAGGTTGAACTCATCCCGCATGGCCGCATCCAATGCCGAAATCAGTCACTGCCGAGTTCCAAAAGCTCGCCCAAGTCTTCGCTTTGCGACACCCAGTAGCCGATCATCTGTCGGACATCCGAAGCGGCATCCTCGCTTTCCAGCTCTCCGCTCGCCACCTTGTTTGAAATGTCTGTGATGTATTCCTTCAACTGGTTGCGGCGGGCGGGGTGGATCTCGGCATCGAACAACAGCAGAAGGTCCTTTTCGACCTCGGCAGGGGTCAGGCTATGTGCGCGATAGCGTTCGAGTGTCAGGGCGATCGCCTCTTCGTCGTTGGCGGCGCCAAGGGCGGCGGGAATAGCGGTCATTGCAATGTCCTCAAAGGCGAACGAAGTCGGATGCCCCGCTGTCGAGGAGACTCCGCATCGCGTAAAAAATCAGTGGGGAATTGGCCTCTACGTTGTGTCTAGCGCTCACGCTCAATCCTCGGGCTTGCATCCGCTGCGCGCACACGCTTCGTCGGTCCCATTGTTACCTCCTCTAAGAAGGTTGCCAGTTCCGTAGCCAGTTTTCGGTCTTCGGCAGATGATGACCTTGCCAGTACGTCTGTAACCACGCGGTAATAGGAAAGGCGTTTTTCCCCTAAGGCGCCGTGGGTCTTGGCCGCTTTCGACGTCGGCTTTGCCGAAGCGGATTGGCCTCGTGCCTCCATGGCGAGCTTCGCACGACTTGGGCCCCGATGCCGTTGCAGGCGCGCCAGCCGGTGTGTGGCGTTCGCCTCTATCCCATGCGCCCGCAACGCCTGCGCGAATCCGTCCCGCCACTGTTGGAGGTCAGCCTTCCTCGGGTTCAACCGCCGACCGTCCCGGCCCTGGATCTTTACAGATAGGTGGACATGCGGGTGTGCCGGAGGATCCGGATCAGGGTCCGAAGCCTGGGTGTGGTAGGCGAAGACATACTGATGACCGTTGAAGACGTCCGCCGCAAAGGCGCGTATCGCACGCTTCATGGCGACCTCATCGGTAAATGCCGGCATCGAGAACACAATGTTCAAGGTGTCCCGTCGCTCGCTGGTACGGGCGATGGGCTCCGGGCCGCTCGCTTGCCAATCCGCCTTCAGCTCGCGCAGATCATCCCTGCCCTTCAGCAAGAAACCATCCTGGTCCTCGAGTTCAAGTTCGCCCTTGCGGCTGATGTAGTCGACGTGTCGACCAACCTGTCCTATGCCACGACAAGACGAGGTGATTTTAACCACGACCTCGGGCGTAGCCCGCACGGTGCGTTTCAGCTTTTCGCGCACCTGCTGCGCTCGGGCGGCGGTGCCGCCGGCACGATTGGCGAGGTTTGGTTTCAGGGCTTTTGACCTCTGCCCGGACATCCGCACTTCGGCGGCGTATTCGTTCGCTTCCCATTCCACCAGGAAGCCGTCGACATAGGACTTAGGCAGGAGGGTCACTGCCATCTCGCCGAATTCGCTACGAGGAGCTTCGCAACCTCGCGCGTGTGTTCCGTTATCAGATCCCGGACAAAGCTGAGCTGGTCCAGGCTCAACCCATCGCCACGCGGGTTAGCCTCCTGGTTCCGGATAAGCTGATTGATGTTCCGGCCGATCGCCAACAATGCCTGACTGGACCGGGTTAAAGCCTCGACCTCCTGTCGGCCGAATTGCGAGCGTTTCTGCAAGTGGACAATGACCAAGGCCTGGAGCCAGCGCGGAAGACTCATTCCCTCCGCGTCCGCGGCGATGCGCATGGCATCATGTTGCTTCGGGCACATTCGGATCTCCAGGCGCTTTAGATCCACCTGCGCCTTTCCAGTTCCGGGCGAGATCGACGCTGCGGGCCCTGCGGCACCATCAAGGGTCTCGCGGAGAACGCGCCGGACGGCCTCGCTTGGGGTGAGACCTTGTGCTGCGCACCAGGCCAGCCACGGCGCCTTTAGGTCTTTCAGGTCGACGTGGAGGAGATTTGTCCGCGCACCGGATTTGCCGTCTGAACTCATCGGGCACCGCCACGCCATGTCCGTGTGACATTTTCGGCGTTCAGCCTATCCTGCCAATCCAAAAAAACGAAAACCATCTGAGCCGCCACAGGCCGTGACGCTGTTTCGCATGCGAAACTTTTCGCCAATCTCCTCATCGCCGCAGCTCCCTTCGCCGGCCGCGTGGTTTTGCCGGTCCACTGCGTCCGTCTTCAAGGGCCACCACCTGAATCGCCTGAACCTCGACAGGTTGAACCTCGCCGCCATCATCCCACCTGACCAGGACATGGTTGTCCAAATCGCTGCGCCGGTTCAAAACCAAAACGCCAGGCCGTTCCCCGATGCGAACCTTGAGCAGGGGGTGCCGAATGTGGTCGGTCCGATGGCTGGCCTTATCGCGGCCCGCGGCGCCAGACATCTGGTCTTTCTCCGCCTCCGTGAGGTGCCGCTTCAGGTGTTCAACAGATCGTCGGGTAACGTCGACATCGCTTGCCAGCCATGCCCGCGTCTTTTCCGGCCAGCGATCAAGGACCTGCCGAAGATCATAGAGCGTGTCTGGCGAAGTGGTCCGGCCCGAAGCGTACGTAGCTTCAATCTCGCTGGGCGCATCGACCAGGGCGAAATATTTGCTGATGGCTGATCGGGACAGGCCGAGACGCCGGGCGATTTCAGCCGGTTTCATACCGCCTTTTTGCTTGCCGGATATGAACAGTGCCATTTCCATCGGAGAAAGTTCCGCCCGATGAAGGTTCTCGATGACTTGGTCGAAATCGCTTAGGAGGTCTTCGATAAGAGCGGGCACATGCGCCAACCCCACGGCGACGGCGGCCCGGTGGCGCCTGGCCCCGAAATTCAACATGTACTGGCCCGGCAGCTGGGGATGTGGCCGTACTGAAATCGGAATTCGTATGCCGCTCTCGGCGACACTGGTGCAGAGTTCACGCTGCTTGGTATCATCGAAGACTTTTCGCGGCTGCTCCGGATCCTCATGGATGAGACCGGTATCCACCATCATCGGCTTTCCTGCCGGCGCCGTGGGTTCAAGCTTTTCGAAGGCTTCAAGCGCATCCAGGTCAATGGTGGGCGCGATCATGTGCGGTCTCCCGTCCAACCATCGATGCCCATTTTAGCGAGCATGAGGTCGAAGACCGGTTGAATTTCGTGCCAGGCTTCGCGGGCTGCGCTTTTCTTCAGGTCCGGAAGGAAAAGGCCGGCCGCCTGCGCTTCCGCAATGGCTGAACGCTTGGGAATATGCGCGAACCACGGCTTCCCTTGCGCTTCACCCGAAAGCAGTCGCGACCCGAACCGCGAAATAAGACATTTCAGGTTGGTGCGCTGGAATGGCGTGGATTCAACGAGATTTGGCAGGATACCCATGAACTCCAGCCGGGAATTCAAGAGCGCCTTGATCCGCGCGAGGCCGTACCGGGAATGGTTTAAGAGGGCGCCTATGCCTTCCATGGCCTCCTGGTTCAACTGGATCGGCGCCAGGACGTAGTCTGCGCATATCAAAGCCGCGCCGTAGCGAATATCTGGATTAGGATTGGTATCGATAAGGCAAACGTCAAAACCCCTGGCATCGGAGAGCGCGGCCCGGAGCCTTGCGGCTATACGGTTGTGCTGTTCACCCTGACGTTCTAGCTGGGAGAGCTCTTCACTGCCGGCAATGAGGACGAACCCGGCGTCTGGCAATGCCATTCGTCCCTCCCCCTGCAACAACTGGCAAGCCGTAAACGCCGCGCAAGTCACATTCGGGTTCATGCGCAGCGGGCGTGAACTGTTTTGCTGGTGATCCAGGTCGAGAAATAGGACTGACAGTTGGCGCCGTCGGAGGTAGTGCGCCATTTGCGTAGCGATCGCGCTCTTGCCAACGCCCCCCTTTTGATTGGCAAAGACAAGAATTTTCATAGATCACCTCGTGCTAAAATGACATATCGCACTGACGATATATTATTTCGTCCGTTCGATATGTCATTTCGTACACGCGATAATTCATTTTGACAACTTGACCGCGAATGTTCGGCGGGCGCAAGGCATCACTCTCAAGAACCCGCTTGCAAGCGAGAGCGTCAGCGGATGACCTTGCGCATCTTTCGCCACCACGCCACACGTTCGTCTCGTGACGCATTCCCCAGCCGGAGCAGGATCTCGCCGTGGCATCTCGCTGGCGCGCAGAAGCACACCAGGTCCCGACCGCGCAGTTCATCAATATGTTTCAAAAGGTCGGGCTGGGACACAAGCCAGCGTTCATGTTTGTCTACGACCGCTGTCCGGTCTCCGTCTTTGCCTATGACAAATGGGTTGCCCCATTTGGAGCCACGACCGATATAGACGGCGCCTGCGGGCACGCCTGCATGATGTTTGTTCAAGACCTTACACATGACTCAAACCCCTTAGCACGGGAAAAGCCCTCCGGTGGCACCGGAGGGCGGGTTGACTTGATTAGAACGGGATTTCGTCGTCGAGATCGTAGCGGGGTTCCTGTAGCTTCTGGCGCTGGCTCGTTTTCGCCTTCTGGTCCGTCTCGCTCCGGCTGGCGGGCGCCAGCAGGGACGTGCTGCCGATCAGTTCGGCATTGTGATATTTCACGCCATTGCTTTCGGACTGGCTATAGCCGAGGCGCCCGGTAAACTGGATCAGGTCGCCCTTGGCGTAGTGTTTTTCGATGTACTCGACGCGCTTGTCGCCCCAGACGGTGAGACGGTGCCAGGCCGTGCGTTTCACCCAGTTGCCGTCCCGGTCCTTGTAGCCTTCGTCGGTGGCGACCGAGAGATTGGCGACGCGAGCGCCATCGTTGAGGGTGCGGCACGACGGCTTTTCACCCAGGCGGCCGATGAGGTTGACGACGTTGTTCATTTTAGTCTCCATGATGTTCACCCCTGGGGCCCATCCCCATCGGGCCGCGGCCTCACCGCGATCATGCGACGGAACTGGCCGGCCAAGGTGGCACGCCACACCCGAAGGGGCGAAACGGAGTGAAGCAGGGCAAAGCCCTTGGGGCGTGACGCTGGCCGGCCTACGTCTGCATGCTTGATCGCAGGAAACAGCCGGCTCGCAGGGAAGGCCCGGAGGCTACGTCATCGAGATGGACCGCTCGGCAACCACTGGCCTCGAAAGGTGATTGGACCGAATGGTGAAATGCTCCATCATTGCCGCCAAATGGTTCAGGGGGACGGCGCGAGGTTGAGGACGTAACGGGTGGACTTGCGCTCACCGCTACGCACCAAGGCACCCAGTGACACAAGTTCCGAAAGGTCGCGCGTTGTCGTCGCCGTGGTGGCCCCCGTGATCGATATGTAGTTGGCCGCGCTCAGCCCCCCCAGGAAACCACCGGGCCCGGCATCGAACATTCGCAGCAGCGCTTTTTCCTGTCGGACATTGAGCTTGCCGCGGAGACCTGCCAGCAGACGGTCCTTGGCAAGGACGAAGTCGACCAATGCGGTGACGCGCTGTTGAGCCATGAGTACGTGCGCAGCAAACCAGGCGAGCCATTCGTCAAGGTCGAGAGTGCGGCTCGCGCGCTCAAGTGCTGCATAGTAACTCTTGCGATGTTCAAGCAGCGTACCCGCCAGACCTGTGATGGCTGGGGTTGTCAGGCCCTGAGCGAGGGCTTTCTCGGCGATGGCACGACCGATACGCCCATTGCCGTCTTCGAACGGGTGGATGCTTTCGAACCAAAGATGCGCAATCGCCGCACGTGTGACTGCCGGAAGGGTGCCACCTTGCGCGGGCGACGTCGACTCCAACCAACCAATGAAACGCGTCATTTCAAACTGGATACGGTCGGACGGAGGCGCCTCGAAATGGATTTTAGGGTCATGGATCGCGCCGGAGACAATCTGCATGGGCTCGGCGTCAGACCGATAGCAGCCGATGTCCCTTATATCGGACCGTCCGTTCATTAGCATTTTATGCCAACGGAACAAATCTGCTTCCGCCAGCGGTTCAGTGAGCGTACGATAGAGGTCGACCATCATGTCTGCGATACCGACTTCTGCAGGCGACGCCCGACGCCGGTCACCCGCGACACCGAGCTGGCGTTGAATCGACGACTGCACGCTGCCGCGGTCGAGTTGCTCACCCTCGATGGCGGACGTATCAACCGCCTCGTGGCTCAGTAAGGCAATGCTCAGGTTTTGACGGTCACGCTGGCCCAAATGCTTCGAGGCGCCCACGACGACACCGGCGCCCTCTATGAAGGCCATCTCGGCGCGTGTCACCTTATCCCTGTCCCAGCTAAATTCTGGCCAGTCCTCGTGTTGCCAGTTCCAGACCATGATCGATAATTACTCCATTTATCGATCACAATATAACCAAAAATGATCGATAAACACCAGCTTTATCGATCATACTGGTTTTAATGCTGTGACCGATAAACGGCACCGCCCGAACAAATGCCGGATCAAGCCGGAAAAGAAAATGCAATGGAGCCTATTGGCTCCCGATCCGCAGAACGCGAATACCCTTGGCGCGCGCCTTGTCAGCCAGGTTTTCCTGGATACCGGTGCCACCAGCGACCACGATGACCCCGATTGGCAGACACTCCAGCATCTGGTCGTTACGCCGGAAAGGAGCAGCCTTCCCGTGCTTGTTCCAATCCGGCTTAAAGGCGATTTGCGGCACCTTGCGATGATCGGCCCATTTGGCGGCGATGAGTTCGGCACCCTTTGGCGAACCACCATGGACTAGAACCATGTCGGGGTGCTGCCCATGAGCCTTGTCGAGCTTGTCCCAGATCAGGCGGTGATCGGAATAATCAAGGCCGCCGGTGAAGGCGATCTTGGGGCCAGCCGGCATCAAGACCTCGGTGGCTGCCTTGCGCTTCGCGGCCAGGTAGTCGCGACTATCGACCATGGCGGACGTCATGGCCTTGTGGTTGACCTGCGAGCCGTATTTCGGGCGCCAGGGGGTGCGCATGTAGGACTGGTAGAGGTCAGCCGCCTGGTCACGCATCGCCTCCAAGGTGTCACGCCGCCCGATCAGTCCGCGTCCTGCCACGATCAGACGCTCCAGTTCCACAGACCTGACTTCGGAACCATCCTGCTCGTTCTGGCCGCGCCGCTGCGCGACTTCATTGTCGTCGAGCTCACGGCCAAGACGGTCGGCCGCGCGATGGAACAGGTTGACGGCGCCCCAGAGCAGGTCCTCCAGATCGGGCTCCATGGCCGTGTCATCGAAAGTGCCGACGAGAACGTCCATGATTTCAAGGACGGCACCCTGGACCTGGATATCTTCTGGAATCGGACGCGGGTCAGGTTCGTCAAGGTTGGGGCGATAGCCGTATAGCTCAAGCTCGGTCAGATAGTGGTCGGTGGATGAGCCTTGATGTGTGGGTTCAAATTCTGCGTCTTGATAGGTCATGTCCGTTTTCCTCGTCATGTGACCGGCGCCTGCCGGCCTTCATGGCGCCGAAAACCCCATCGACCTGCTGGCTGCACCGGCGCTCGCGCCGGCCGAAACGCAGTGGAGGAGGCTTAAGCCTTGCGGCCAGCAGACGCATGGGGTCGGTCGCCCTCTGAAGAAGGCCGCTGCGCGGGCACCTCTCGACGAGGAGAGGACTGGCGGGACGCGAAGTCCCACTTGGCGGTCACGCCAACACGAACCGCTCGACCAGGTTTTGCGGCAGCTGCGACCGGACATGAGCGGTGAGCCGCTCGCTTCCGAACGTCACCAGGTCGCTGTTCAGGTCGTCAAGCTCCGGCGCCACGAGGTGGACGTCGAGGCCGGCCGCCTGACCGCGGGCGTACAGGGCGTCAGTCGCCGCATCGCCGGCATGGTCATTGTCGCGGATCACCAGAAGCGTCCGCACACTGGCCGGAAACAGCAAGGCCGAAAGGTGATTGGCGCTGGTTGCCGACATCAGCGGTACCGATGGCATGGCCGCCCGCAGGGACAGGGTCGTCTCAAGCCCCTCCCCGACCGCCAATATATCCGCCACGACCCCGAAACGCGTGCCGTTTCCCAGTAGGTCACCCTTGGATCGCCGCTTTGGCTCTACCGGCGCCTTCTCCAGGCCGTCGCGTCGCAAGAAGGTGCGCGATACACCGGTCAGGTCATCCTGCAGGTCCGTAATCGATGCGATCAGACCTGGCCAGAACACGGGTTTTCCGCCTTCGCCAGAGCCATGAAAGCAACGCGGATGAAAACGCAGGGCTTCGAAGTCCGGTTGCCAGACGATCCCGCGACTGTTCAGGTAGATCTCGGCGATCGACCCCTTGAGCGCCCGACTGGATGTGAACAGGCGTGAAGCGAACGCCTTAGCGCGGTCGGTTGGATGGCCCGCCCGCCGGCGCCCCGGAGTGATCGCAGGCATTGGGTCGGGCAGCTTCAGGAAGCGTGACGCTTCGGTGAGGACGATGCGGAACTCTGTCAGCCCCTGGCTCAGACGGATAATGTCGAGCAGGTCGCCAAACTCGCCGGTCGCCTCGTCCACCCATTTGCCCGCTGCGCCCTTGCCCGCCAAGGGGCCGCGCAAACGGACATGCAGGGACTGACCGGGGACGCCTGTGGCGTCCCCCACTCGCCAGTAATTGCCCTCCTTCCTGCCATTGGGCAGATAGGTTCGGCAAACGGCTTCCGCGCGACTCGCCAACAAGGAAGCCAATTCGCTGGCGGAGGACATGACCATCAGCCTGCCTCCTTCTCGCTTACGCGCTCGATCGGCCAGGCGCCGAGCACATGGCCCAAGGCAACGATGCCTTCGGCCGAGACCGGCACGAACATGCGTAGTTTCCAGGTGATGATCTCGTGGAAGAGACCATAAGCCTTGAGCCGGTCACGCATGCTATCGGTAAAGCCCGACAACTCGATGCGGTTCGACCCCATGACGCGAACACGGCGCAGTTGAAGCCCTTCCGCCAACGATAGGATTGTCTTGCCCTCCATCAGAGCCGCGTGGGCATCAGCCGGTTCCAGCGTCACGCCGCCGACCGCACTGGCGTTGGCGACCCAGGCCGCCGATACACACCGTCCCACTATCCGTTCGCCCTCATCCGTTTGAAGGCGGTAGACGCGCGCGCCCTCGCCCGGCAGCCGGTTCCAGATCGGCAACAACAGACCCGAGACCACGTGGAGCGTGTCTTCGGCAAATTCTGGAATAGTTGCAACCTCGGCCTCCCACGCGCCAATGAAGGTGGCGCGCTCAGCCACCCGCCAATGACTATCAGCCATCGAGGCCAGGGATGTAAAGCGTTCATGTTTTGGTCCAATCAAGACGACGCGATCCTCCACGCTTCCATCTTCGAGCAAGAGCCCGCGTGTGCGGTGTTGCAAGCAGGCGTGTCCGGTCTTGCCATTGACCAGGAAAATCCCCGCCCGGGCCTCTGCCTTCTCCAGGACCTCCGCCACGGTCATGACCTCAGACCGCAAACGGCGGCGTATGCTGATCATTGTGGTTTCGGCCCCCGTGGTGGGGTGCTGGTTGATCACCTGACGGTCGGACACCTGGAAGCTCACCGCCTGCAGCGTCTCCAGGCCAAGTTCGTATGTACCCGCCGCAATGGCGCCCTCGATCTTGGCGGACAGCAGGTCTTCAAACGCGGTGAACAGCAGTTCCTGCATCGAGATCGTCAGGGCCAGCAGGCGGTTCAGGAAGGTATTGATCGGCGGCAGGTCGTCGCGGAGACCGTTTTCGTCACAGAGCCGCAGCCCCGTGATTTGCTCAAATTTCTGAAGCGAACAGCCTTCGACCTTGCCGGCATGGATCATCTTGTAGAGCTGACGCAAGGCATCGCGGCCGTAGACGCTCTCCAAATTGTCCTCGGGCCGGAACAACCCTTGACCGCCCGTTTGGCGCTGGCCCCGGGTCAGGGCGCCCAAAGTGTCGAGCCGGCGGGCGATGGTCGCCAGGAACCGGCGCTCCGCCTTGACATTGGTTGCGATCGGCCGGAACACGGGCGGCTGTGCCTGGTTGGTGCGATTGGTCCTCCCCAGCCCTTGGACGGCCGCATCCGCCTTCCAGCCGAACTCCAGCAGATAGTGGACACGCAGGCGCTGGTTCTTGGCCGACAGTTCGGCGTGGTAACTCCGACCGGTCCCGCCCGCTTCCGAGAAGATCAGGATTTGCTTCAGGTCATCCATGAAGGCCTGGGTTTCAACCAGATTTGCGGCACCGGGCCGGCTTTCGACGACATAGCGGTCGCCCTTGCGGACAATACGGCGCGACCGGCCGGTGACTTCGGCCACGGCATCGGTTCCGAAATGCTGGACAATCTGGTCGAGCGCGCCCGGTACCGCCGACAGGCTGGCAAGGTTTTCGATCAACGCGTCGCGAGCCGCGACGGCCGCCCGGCATTCAACGGGCTGGCCATCCTTGTAGACGGCGCGCGAGACGACCTTGCCGTCATCCGTCGAATAGGGCTCATATAGCTGGACCGGGAACGAATGCCGCAAGTAGTCCAGGACGTATTCGCGCGGGGTGATATCGACTTGGATATCGTTCCACTCCTCGGTCGGCACCTCCGACAGGCGACGTTCGGTCAGGGCCTCGCCGGTCGAGACGATCTGGATGACCGCGCTATGGCCCGCGTCAAGGTCCTGCTGGATGGCGCGCAGCAAGGTCGGCGTCTTCATGGAGGTCAGGAGATGACCGAAAAAGCGCTGTTTCGTGCTCTCGAAGGCGCTCTTTGCGGCAGATTTCGCCTGGCGATTCATCGTGCCCGTATCGCCCGTTACCTTGGCCGCTTTCATCGCGGCGTCCAAATGGTTGTGGATAATGGCGAAAGCATCGGCGTAAGCGTCGTAGATCCGCACCTGCTCAGGCGTCAGGTCATGGACCAGCATGTCGTATTCAACGCCCTCGTAGGACAACGATCGGGCGGTGTAGAGGCCCATCGCGCGCAGGTCGCGTGCCAGGACCTCCATGGCCGCCACCCCGCCGTTCTCGATCGCCGCGATGAAATCCGCCCGGTTGGCGAACGGGAAGTCTTCGCCGCCCCACAGCCCCAGGCGCTGGGCATACGCCAGGTTATGGACGTTGGTTGCGCCCGTCGCCGAGACATACACCACACGGGCGTCAGGCAGGGCATGCTGCAGGCGAAGGCCCGCCCTCCCCTGCTGCGACGCCTCGGCGTCACCCCATTCGGTCGAGCCGCCGCCGGCATTTTGCATGCTGTGCGCCTCGTCGAAGATGATCACCCCGTCGAAATCGCGGCCAAGCCAGTCCACGATCTGTTGTATGCGCGATTTCTTGGTGCCACGCTCCTCCGAGCGCAGGGTCGCGTAGGTGGTGAACAGGACGGCCTCGTCGAGCGGAATGACGGCGCCCGGCTTGAACCGGGACAATGGCGTCACTTCCAGGCGTTCGCGGCCCAGGGCTGACCAATCCCGCTGCGCATCCTCCAGCAGCTTGTCGGATTTGGATATCCATAGCGCCTTGCGGCGGCCTTTCAGCCAGTTGTCGAGTATGATGGCCGCGGACTGGCGACCCTTGCCGGCACCGGTGCCATCGCCCAGGAACCAGCCTCGCCGGAATTGAAGGGCGCCGTCCGTGCCCTCAGCCGCTGTGGAGACGAGATCGTAGGTATCGTCGACCGTCCACCAGCCTGACAAGTGCGCGCCGTGGGCTTCGCCAGCATAGATCACCGACTCCAGCTGGGCGTCCGACAGCAGCCCTGCTTCGACCGCCCCGGCGGGCAGATGCGGCCGGTAGCTCGGCTTGGGGGGCGCGACCGATGACATGGCCGCGGATTGGACCAGGACGGTCGGATGGGGCTTCGCGCCCGGGATGCGGAGGCTCTGAAGGCTATATGGCTCGTAAATGGCCTCGGAGAGCCGTGTGGCGGGATCGGGCGCCCAATCCGCCGCGTGGTAGTCGAGCGGCACCCCAGCGGCTTCCTGGGGCGTTCTGAGAGGCTTTCGTGACCTCGCGCCCTCAAAAGCCGACTCGCCCGCAACGTTCGCTGGCAATGCGGCGCCCCGGAAAGCGGTATGGGAGACTGCCGGGCGGGGCGGCAGGTCAGCGTCAATCCATCTCATTAGGGTTTCAACGTCCTGGGCCATGCCATGGGACGCGTGCAGCAAGCTTGGGTCAGATGCCGGCACCTTGTCGATGACGGTCAGCCGCGTCTCGACGGTCGTGCCATGTTTGGCATAGACAGATCCGTCGATCGCAGCGCTGAAGACAATACGCCCGACCTGCTGGACCTCGACAAAGGCATCCCGCCAGGCCGGCTCATCCGGCGACAAGGAAGCGCCCGTGATCGCCACCAGGCGCCCGCCCGGCGCCAGCCGGTGGAGGGCGGAACGGATATGCTTCATCGCCGCGCCCTGGACGGGGCCTCTGACGCCCTTCAGCACCGAAAATGGCGGGTTCATCAGGATGACCGAGGGTTTCAGTGCCGGATCGAGGTAGTCGTCGATCTGGGCGGCGTCGAAACGGGATCGCGCCACCCGCGGAAAGAGGAGATCGAGCACATCGGCCCGACCGGGCGCCAGTTCATTGAGGATAAGCCCGGCACCCATCATCTCGGCCAGCACTGCGAGCATGCCCGTGCCCGCCGATGGCTCAAGGACCAAATCCGCAATATCTAGTTGCGCGGCGGCCGCGGCGACCCAGCCCAACGGCAGGGGTGTCGAGAACTGCTGATAGGTCTGGCTGTCGACCGAACGACGGGTGTGCGTCGGCAGGAGCGAGGCCACCTTGTGCAGGGTCGGCAGGAGGGCCGAGGCCGCCGGCACCTTGCGCTTCAGGACCTGGCCATACTTGCGGATGAACAGGACACTGGCGATCCCGCACGCATCATATGCCGTCTTCCAGTCCCACGCGCCTTCGGCATCGGTGCCCCGGAAAGCCGCCTGCATCGCTGATCGTAAGACCGATGCGTTGATGCGGCCGCCGACCTCCATGGTGGGCAACAAAGCCGTTGCGGCAGTGTACGTTGCCTCGGCGACCTTGCGGGACGCATGGGCTGAAGTCGGGTGGGCTGAAAACGAATGGGCGGTTGCCAACGAGGTGGCAGGAAGCATGGCGTTCATCGATTAATCCTCGCGAAAGGTGTGGAAATGACGAACCAGGGCTTTCTCTTTCGCACCTGGCTCACTCCCTGCCCCGCCGCCTCTCCCTCTAGCCGGGCCAATGAAAGACGGCGCCTGATGCAGGGATCAGGCGCCGCGCAAAGGAGGCAAGAAGTCAGTCGATGGCGCCGAAGATCGCGGCAGCCTCCGGATGGCTGGCGGCATATTCATGAAGCCGTTGGAACGCCTCGCTCAGTCGCTCGGACTCGAACTGAAACGACAGGTGCGAGAGGGTGAACAAGGTCACAATAATGCCGGCGGCGTCGGATGAGGCCGTGCCGTGGTAGCCGTTGGTGTCGCATGTGATGCGATACAGGTCTTTTTCCGGCGGAACCATGTAGAGCGGCCGCCCATCGAGCGCATAAAATTCCCAATATCCGCCGCCATAGTCCTGAGGGCTCAGCCAGCCCATGAAGTTGTAGATGGCGTTCTCGCCAACGAGGAAATGCTCGTAGCCGAACAGCGAGGGAAGGAAGGTTTCACGGTCGTCGTCACCGACGGCAAGCGCGATGGGACGGTTCGTGTCAGGGGTCGTGGGATTGGACATATCGGTCTCCGAAGTGGGGTTTGAGGGAGAACCCGGCCTCTAGGCTCGGCCTGGCTCACCCCCTTCCCGCCACCTCTCCCTCCTCGGTGTCAGACGAACAGGGTGCCGTCCGCCCTGAACCGACAGTCGCCCGCCGCGAGGGCGTCATCGACCACCGCGTCGGAGGTCAGGTGTTCGTATTCGCGTTCGAGCCTGCGGTAGAGCCACCGGGCCAGATCTCGCAGCCCTTCCTTCACGACTTCCTCGGCATCGTTGGAAGGTCCCTGATCGGATCTGTCACGGTCGACGTCAATCACCATGGAATACTCATGGTAATACCGGCCACGGTGCAGGATGTTCGCCTCGAGCTGATAGAAATTGCGGCGCTGGATCTCCGCCAGGGTTCGCGCAATCTGATGCAGTTCCTTGTCAAAAGGCGCATATGCGCGGATGGCCGAAGCGCTATCCCTGCGGTAGCGGTAGGTGCCCTCGAAGTAGGCGCCATCACCCTGGCTCCAAAAGCCACGGAAATAGATGTTTGCCTTTTGGCGCGAGCCGCCTCCCATCAGCGGCACCGATGCTGTGCGAAGGGTAACACCAAGCAGCGGGCAGATGGCTTCGAACTCGTCGTAGATAGTCTGGAACCAAGGATAGTCGAGGCTGTTCACGCGATAAATATCGCGCGCATGCGTCTTGGCTTCGTCCGACAGTTCGTCGAACGCAAAGACCGTAACTTGAATCTTTTGCGGCATGGTTGCCTCCAAAATGAAACCCGGCGCGATGGCCGGGTTCCGTGGACGAAAGAATTACTCGGCGGCGATCGACGACGGGTCACCATCCAGTGTGTCTTCGCTCGGGTCATCGAGAAAGGCTGGTAGCGCGGCGACCGCCTCGAACGTTTCTGGTGCTGCCTGGTCAGGACCGCGTAGCACCTCCGGCAGCCAGCCAACGTCGGCCAGCAACCGCTCGGCTTCGACGACCATGTCGCCCTTTTTCAGGTGGTCGATCATTTGGGCCGACCGCTCGCCACAGCCCTCTCGGACCGCCTCAAGAATGCGGGCCCGCGGAACGCGGTTGAGGTAGGTATCGGCCGTGGGACGCCAGCCGAGGGCCACGAGATCAAGCTCTGTCGCCTGCGCCAGGCGCTCTGCCTGCTTCATGCGGCAATCGATCCCACGCTGGGTCGTCGAACCGTTGGGGTTGGGACGTTCCATGACGGCGTCGACGCCATAGCTTACGCAGAAGGCGAGCAGTTCCATGCGGACCTCGTCGCTTTCGGCCTCCAGCCAGTCCCAGAGCACCTGGTCATCGGCTGGGACGACATCGGCCCACAGTTCACGGCAGTGTGCCATGGATGCAGCCGGCGGCGTCTCGTTCAGGTCCTTCTGCGCGATGCCCACCAATTGTGGGGCGGAGACGAACACCCCTAGGCAGGCGCCGCCATAGCGGTGCTGGAATGTATCGCTGACCAGCTTATGAAGCAGGAGCGTCATGGCAACCCGGGGATTGCGGGCCACGGCGTCCCGCAGGGCAACGGTGCGGAAGGCGGTCAGCTCCAGGAGCAGCCGTTCCGGGAGGGGACGCAAGGTGTCGCCCTCCCCGTCATCAGGCGGGGTGGCAGATAGCGGAGCAGCCCCATGCGAAATGATCGCCGCTTCTCTCACCGGCTTGTCCAAACCGGTGCCTCCAGCCTCGCCGCTGACGTCATCAGCGTGCGTTTCCAGTTCAGGTTCATCTTCGGGCCGCACATAACCGCGCATGATCAGCGGCTGGCCGTCGCGGGCGATGGAGACAATGACGCCGGCAAAAACCATCTCGGCGGGATCGAACCTGGCCTCACCGGTCTTTTCCAAAGCCTCGATGGCTGTTTCAAGCTCGCCAAGGCGCTGGTCGACCTCATCGGGGAGGTCGTCGTCATAGTCTGCAAACCGCTCCTGGATCTCGTCATACTCGGACCTGAGCACTTCAAGCGTCACCTGGTCTTCCGCGCTGAGCGCCGCCGCCAGCGGCGGCAGGATACGAAGACCATCGGTAAAGCCGTATGGCACAGAAGCGAGCACCTCGATCCACTTCCACCCCTCCCCTTTCAGATCGTGGGCGACGGCTTGCAGCTTTTCGTTGGCCAGCCGGTCGAGCAGGACGGGGTCCTGGAACCATCCGCCATTGTCGGCATGGAACAGGTCCTTGAGGATCTGGCCTCCTGCCGCCTCGTAGGCTTCGGTTCCCACGAAGAGCGCCAGACGATCGGTTGCCGGAACGGTACTGTCGGTGAGCATGCGCTTGATCGTCGATGTATGTTTTTCCCATGCGGTAAGCTTGCCGAACGCTTCCCAGACCTGTTCCTGGCGCGCATGGTCTCCGGTAATCGAAAAGGCCATCAGCTGTTCGAGCGTCATGCCGTCGGCGGCATATAGCTCGAGCAGGGTTGGCGAAACCGCCGCCAGGCGTAGGCGCTGCTTGACGACGGAGACCCCGACGAAATACCGCGCGGCGATGTCCTCCTCACTCATGTTTTGCCGGCGCAGCGCTAAGAAGGCCCGATACTGGTCGAGCGGATGCAGGGCGACGCGGTGCGTATTTTCGGCCAGGCTGTCGTCTTCGATCGACGTCTCGCTGGCCTCGCCACGGATAACGCACGGAATGGGCGCCGTCTTCGGCAAGCGCTTGGCCTTGACCAAAAGCTCAAGTGCGCGGAAACGCCGGCCGCCGGCGGGCACCTCGTACTTCCCGGTGTGCTGGCCGTTTTCGTCAAGGATCGGCCGGACATTGAGGCTCTGTAGGAGCCCCCTGACGCCGATGTCTTCGCTGAGTTCCTGGATAGATACGCCGGCATTGACCTGGCGAACATTGGCTTGGGATAGCACCAGTTTGTTGAAAGCGATATCGAGCGAGCGGCTGAGTGGGACGACTTTGGTAGTAGTGGTCATTTGCAGGTTTCCTGACGAGCGATCGAAAGCCTCTCTTTCAACCTTCACCTCGTCAGCTTTCCGAAGGCCTTCTCTCCCTCTGCTGATCACGAAGATTTGGAATGCCGAGGTACGGGAATCGGGATTTCAGGGGCGCCACTACATTTGCCAGACCGCCCTGACCGCGGGGACACCGACAGACAGTTTTATCGGGATTTCAGGGGCGTGAGGGTTCTCGGCAAGACAGGCGCTATGCGACCCTCTCAAGGTCGCTAAAGCGCCGTATCATTTATTCACAGCTCTTAGAGGGTTAAGAAGAGTCTTGTTAAATATAAAAGTTATAGAGTTAAACGGTCAAAAAACGCCATTTTTTGATTTCAGATCAATTGCTTAGATAAACGTCTGGTCCCTATTGTCCCGACGAATCGGCCCCTCTAGTCCCGAATCCGCCGCCCTTATAGTCCCGATTGAAAAAGCCCTTAAAATCCCGATGCTTACGCTCAAATTATCCACAGGGCGGGACAGGTTCAGATGGCCCCTAAAGTCCCGACAGGATATCCAGACCTGGCAGGGCGGGCGATAGCACGATCCGGTGCCGGGTGGCGACACCGCATTGCTCACGCGAGCCGACAAGGAACGCATTGAAATATTTACTTTTCAGAAACCATTCTGAGTCCGCCCCTAATATCCCGACGAGTCGAATGGAACCGCCAATTTCTGTACCTTCGCCCCTAATATCCCGAGTAATTTCCGGGAGCGGCCAGACGCCTGGGAAAAACATACCCTCAAAATATCCTTTTCAGACGCGGGTTTAACGCCATGTCTGATCTAAGAGGATGATGTCGGCCCCTTATATCCCGACGATTCGGGAGCACGCGGTGGAACCAATGCAATCGGCCCCTATTGTCCCGATAGATACTTCGTTTAAGTCATTGATTTCGTTGCGTGGCCCCTAATATCCCGAGTGGAGCGTTCGACGCTGTGCGGAAAATCTGTGACCAGATCGTAGGAACGCGTAACCGGCCCCTGAAATCCCGACCGTTCTCAGCGGGCCTGGACCAGGCGTGGGTTCTTTCCACTGTCGATCAGTTCCGCACGGGCGTCCTCTCGTGCAATCTGCTGGAGGTGCTCGAGCTCAGCGGCGATCTTCGCGGCCTCGACTTCGTCCCGGATAAAGCTACGATCAATGAAGTGAACCGCGGGCTGCCCGTCAACCAGTGTGGTGGCCGACATCTGGTAGCGTGGCAAGTCGTTCTTTTTTATGGAATTGCGCAACATTTCGGCAAATTTCTTAGTCGAACTGTCGCTACCCGTCTTCTTCTGCAGGGCGGAGAAGCCGCACGTCCATCCCTGCCGCTGAGCGCCGGCGTGCTTGCGGGCCACGCGATACAGGGCCCGGTCGAGGCCACCGGTCAGCAGGAAGTATTCCCGATCAAGGGTCAGCACGTTTTCGGTCTTGCTGATGGCGTTGAAGATCCAGGTTGGCAAGGTAAGCGACAGGCTTGTCACCTTCTCCATCTGGTCGGGCGTTTCTATACGCCCCTCCCCTTCAAACTCCGCCAGCCAGTTGAAGGTCGCGAAACGGCCTTTCTTGGCGCGGATGTTCGTGGAAATCGACGTGTGGTGAAGTCGATTAAGCGCTTCGAAGAGCAACCTGTACTCGCGTCCGCCCGTGTCCCGGGCAATGCCGCGCAGGAGCTCGTAAGGCGTGGTATGAATCGTCGCGGATTCCATGTTCCGGCCACGGTCGCGTTCCTGGACGACCCTGGAGATCAGCCAGATTAGGATATCGCAGTCCCAGATCGTCGCCATGCCGAATTCGGGGTTGGCCCGGACCTTGACGACAACCTCGTGGTCGTCGCTTTCATATTCGATTGGCTTGTTGCGCTTCTTCTTTGAAATCGAGAAAAACGGCCGCTCCATAAGCGAGCGCTCGTCCTTTGGGCTGTAATCGATGATATCTCTGATGAAGAGATCACGTACAGGATGGGGATCGATGCGCTTGACCATTGGTGGCGGACTTTCGAGTTGCTGAAATGCCGTCAAGACGACGGAATCGACTCACTTGCGTACTGGTTGATGACTGGATCGGAGTTTCGCGCAATTTGCAATGCGCAGACGCCCCCTGCCCTATCTGACGCCTTGGGCTGCGCGGTACTGGCTGATCGCGTCTTCAATGATGTCCGGAAGGCTAAGGCCTGTTTCCGAAGCGTGGTCACGCATCCAGCGGGCCGTTTCGGTCGTGATCTTCACCGTCAGGGGTGCGTCGCGGGGCACACGATTGCGAACCACGCGTCCCGCATCGCGGTGGGCGGACGAATGACCGCTTTTATCAAAGCCTTGCTGGCGAGCAATGGTTGCGATGTCAGCTGCCGGCGTTTGAGGTGCGTTTACGCGCGGAGCGGACGGCAGCAAGGGCTTACGGGCGGAGATGACGCTATCCATTAGGCGACTTCCTTCTGTTGGCTGCGGACAATGCTTTCAGCAACGGCTTCTGCGAACCGGAGGCCCTCATCTATGGCCTTGCCGATGCCGGGCACCTCCTTTTTGTCGAGACGGCCGAGAATGGTGCTGTAGCTGAATAGGGAGCGGTAGGCATCTCTTTCGCAAACCTCGAAAATTACTGGGATTCCTGCATCAATAGCCGCCTTGGCGGTATTGTCCATCTCGCGGCTTTTGATCGCCGGCGGCACACGGTTCCAGACAATGCCGTAGGCCCGCTGGACCTGACTTTGTGAGTTGTATTGCGCGACCAGGGCCGCGGTTGACATGGCGTCCTTTAGGTCCATCGTGGACTTGTTGGCGGGAATGAGAATGCAATCCGAGTTGAAGACGGCATTGGCCAGGATCAGGCTTGCGGAGCCTTCGACATCGACGATGACAACGTCGAAATTTGTGCGGCCCCAGGCGATCTTGTCCGCGATGGTCTTATGATCGGCGGTCGTCACCTTGATGTTTTCCGGCAACCGGGACGCATCGTACCATTCGGTGGCCAGCCGCTGTGCCGCGTCGGCATCAATTATGAGGACGGAATATTCGGATACGGCGTACACGCCGGCCAGGACAACACTGAGGGTGCTCTTGCCCGGCCCTCCCTTGCTCGAAGCCATACAAATCACGGTCGACATTTGCAACTCCTGTCCCGCTGCCGGGCGGGTGCTGATGTGGCGCTTGCCCCGTACCGTACCAGTCAAGGGCAAGTCCTTGATAAGTCGTTTACCTTAACAAGGCGTTAAACCGCCTGCTGCCGTGCCTTGCATTGTCGTGCGCCTGTCCATCCAAAGTCATTTACAAGTCACTGGCCGGGGTTGCGCATGGCCTCTAGCGCGCTTGCAAAAGCCCGGTGCTTGCCAGTTGCGTGTGCTGTGCTGGTAGATGTCAGGCGCTGGCCTAGTGTCGGTATCTGACTGCCGCAAGACTTGCGCCTGCAATGCGCCAGGCAAGTGCCGCTACAAGGCTTGTGCTTGCCCAATACAAGTATTGTGCCAGTACGGTGCAATGTTGAGGGAATTCAATAGGTTGTTCTAACCAGAACGGATGCAAAGGTATCTTGACGCCGAGTCGTCGATTAAGACAACACCGTTTTCCACACCCAGCCATCCCATTGTTGAGGACAAGCGGCCGCCGCGCGACGACCGCAGGGCAGGGGGCGGTAGCCTTGGATGGATTCCTGAAGTATCAATAACCCGCGCAGAATGGCGCAAATATCATCCGGAAATGTCGGCTTGACGTGTCGACCCGAACGAAGCCGACACCCGTATCTACCACGTTCGCGGATAGACGCCCGCAGTTTTGACGCTTCGGGCCCGTCGCAGGCCAGTAAAAATAAAACTCAAACAATAAACAGATGGACGCCGGCCGAAGGATGTAGACAATGCCTGAGACGAGTCGGAGAAAGCAAACGGTGCTGAATTACGCCAGGGTTCATCGCAAGGAGCCCCAATTCAAAGAGACGGTAACGATCATTCGAGCAGATCATTTGATTGTCCGTCAGCGCGACGACAATGCGTTTACTATCCTTGTCCGCGACCCAGCGACAAACACCGAATACGTCTTGTCGAAAACGCGAGTAAGCGGCGTTGAGAGAACCTTCACAAATCTCGGGCGGTGCGTCCAGTTCGCGGTCCGGGTGTTCGGTTTAAGGGTTATCCATTTCGACCTGCTCGATGGCCCTTTTACGGATTCGGATTCCGCGTAATTCGCCAATGACGCGAGTCAGGGGATGCAAGCTCTCGTAAAAGGCACTTTCCGGCGACTTTATGCAACATTAGACTGTCGAAATTGCATATCGGCAGCACAAAATGTCATTTCGTCGCAATTTCGGGTTGCCAAGCGCTGTCGCCCGTACTATGGGTAGTTTTGTACCTTTAACGTAACTCACTGACAATCTTGAAGAAATGGCGTGCGAGATGGATTTCGCTGCGTTGGCGGAGCTTTGCGCCCCGAATATGGGGGCTGACATCCTGTCTGGAATTGTGGCCGTGGAGTCGAGCGGGAACCCTTACGCGATAGGCGTGGTGGGTGCCCATCTCCAACGCCAGCCACGGTCGCTGGCGGAGGCCATCGCGACAACGGAGATGCTGGAGACGGCGGGATACAATTACTCGCTCGGCCTGACCCAAATTAATCGCATGCATTTCGCCCGGTTTGGCCTGACGGGCGCGAATGCCTTCGATCCTTGCCGTAATATCCGCGCCAGTTCGGTCATCTGGAACGATTGCCTGGATAGGGCAGGGGGCTCGGATAGCCGGTTTGGCGACGCGCTGAGCTGTTACAATTCCGGCAACTTCACGACCGGATATCGCAATGGCTACGTAACACGCGTGCTGAATGCACGCCTGTCGCTGCCGGCAAATGGACGAGAGTCCGGCGCCATTGATGTTGTGCCTGACCAGCCTCCCGCAGGCCGCCGCGTAACCACGCCCGCGCGCAAGTCCGTGCCGGAAGCTTTGCTGACCACACCCTCATCCTCTCAAACCCCCAAAGGGCAGGCGGAACCGACCGCGCTGCTGTTCTAGGAGAATCGACATGACCCCACAGGCTGAAAAGCGGATCGCGCGTCTTGGCTATCTGACAGGATTCTGCATGGCCCTGGCGACACCGGCCTTTGCCCAGGTCACGCAACTCACCAACGGCCTGAACTGGATCAAAGGCACGATCACCGGGATCGGTGTCGTGGTCATCATCATCGCGATTATGTGGACGGGCATCCAGATGATGTTCCAGCACGCCAAGTGGTCGCAGGTCGCCCACATATTTTTCGGGGGCATTCTGGTCGGCGGTGCGGCGGCCATCGGGCCGCAGCTGTTCGGCGGCGGCGCGACCAGCTGAGGTTTTGCCATGTCGTTCCGTGACCCCGTTTTCCGAGGCTGCACGCGGCCTGCCATGTTCCTTGGCGCGCCGATGGTGCCTGTAATCTTGCTGGCGGGGGCTACCGTGTTGATTGGCATGCTAGGCCTGTTCGTCAACCTCCTGGTCCCGCTGGCGATCGTACCTGTCACAGTCCCGATCTATGCCTGGATGCGCGTGATGACCAAGGCCGACGATCAAAGGCTCAGCCAGCTGATCCTGCGCATCCGCCTGCGCACCCGCATGGCCGTCTCTTCCCATGCCTGGGGCGCCATCACCTATGTTCCACTGACCTACAAGAAAAGGTAGGCCGATGAAATCAAGACGCCAGATCAAGGAAGCGGCATCTGCGCAGGTGTCATCCAGTGCGTTCATCCCGTTCGCAAACCACATCGCGCCCAATGTCCTGAAGCTGCGGCGCTGCGGCGACCTGGTTGCCACCTGGCGACTGGCGGGCATCGGCTTCGAAACCCGGGACGAGGAGGCGATCAGCGGCGCCAAGAACGGACTTGTGAACCTGCTCAGAAGTCTGGGCGGGGGGCAATGGGCCGTGTGGTCGCACAAGGTGCGCCGAAGGGTCAGGGAGCGTCTGGCGGGCGGTGGTAGCAACCCTTTCGCCGCCAGGCTTACCAATGAATACTATGCCAGCTTCGACAGGCACCGCCAGATGCGGACCGAGCTCTTCGTGACGATCATCTATCGACCGGGTATCGGGCAAATGCCCAACCTGTTTGGCCGCATGTTTGGCGCCGGGCGACGGTCCATCGAGGACATCACGGCGTCGGACCGGCAGGCTATGGATGAGCTGGAGGACGCGGCCAACATGGTCGAACGTGCTCTGGAGCCGTATCGGCCCGAGCGGCTTACCTGTTACCCACGCGCTGGCCACACCTATTCGGAGCTTCTGCAATTCTACGGATACCTGGTCAACGGCATCTGGGAAGAGGTGCCGATGCGTCGGGCCGGCATCGAGACCTACCTGCCATCGAGCCGTCTGCACTTCGGCAATTCCAACGGCCGGCTGCAGCTGATACATCCCGCCGGCCAGAGGTTTGTCGGGTTCCTCGATATCCAGGACTATCCGCGCTGGACCGAAAGCGGCATTGGCAACGCGATCCTCTATTCGGATTACGAATATATCGAGACCCAGAGTTTTTCGCTCCTGAACCGGCGGGACGCCCAGTCGGCGCTCGAGCGTCAGCGCGGCCACATGCAGGCCGCCGAGGACGCTTCGGCCACGGAAATCGCAGAGATTACAGGCGCGCTGGACGATCTGGTGTCGGGGCAGATCGAGGTCGGCGAATATCATTATTCGCTTGCCGTGATGACCGAGACGCCGGAGGCGCTCACCAAGGCCATGGCGGACGCCCGCGCCGTGCTGCAGGACCAGGCGGGGTTCAAGGTCTCACCCATCGACGTCATTCCCGAGGCGGCCTGGTTCGCGCAGCTGCCGGGGAACTGGGAGCTGCGACCGCGGGAAGCGAAGCTTACCAGCCGAAACTTCGCCGGGCTTTCGCCCTTCCATAATTTCGAAAGCGGCAAGCGCGACGGCAACCCGTGGGGAGAGGCGGTGGCCCTGTTCCAGACGCCGTCTGGCCAACCCTATTATTTCAACTTCCATGTCTCCCCGGCTTACCGCAACTCGGTAGGGGAGGCATTGCCGGGAAACACCTTCATCTGCGGCGCCACGGGCGCCGGCAAGACGGTGCTGCAGACCAGCCTGCTGGCGTTTTCCCTCAAATACCCTGGCCTCAGGGCCGTTTGCTTCGACAAGGACCGGGGGATGGAAATCGGCATCAGGGCCCTGGGCGGCGTCTACCGGGCATTGGAGCGCGGCAGGCCTACCGGTTTCAATCCCTTCCAGTTGGAGTCTACGGACGAGAATATCCAGTTCGTCGAACGGCTCATGCGCCTGCTTGTCGGGGAGGCACCGACGGCGCGCGAAGAGAACGAGATTTCCCATGCCGTGCGGACGGTCATGTCCGATCGCATTGAGCGTGGCGTGCGATGCCTGTCCCTGGTCGTGCAGAACCTGTCGGCGGTCGGCGACAATTCCCTGGCGGAGCGGTTGCGCAAATGGCAGCGCGGCCAGCCCTTGGGGTGGGTGTTCGACAACCCCGTGGACGAACTGGACTTCGGGACGGGCAACCTGTTCGGCTTTGACTACACCGAATTCCTCGATGATCCCGAGGTGCGGACGCCGGTGATGGCCTATCTGCTGCACAGCACGGAATCCCTGATCGACGGCCGGCCGTTCATCTATGTGATGGAGGAATTCTGGAAGTCCTTGATGGACCCGCATTTCAGCGATTTCGCCAGGGATAAGCAGAAGACGATCCGCAAGCAGGGCGGTCTTGGGATTTTCGTGACGCAATCACCGTCTGACGTCCTGACGCATCCGATTGGCAAGACGATGGTGGAGCAATCCGTAACTCAAATCTATCTGCCCAATCCACGCGCCGACCGGGCCGACTATGTCGACGGCTTCAAGCTAACCGAGGCCGAGTTCGACATCGTGCGGTCGCTTTCCGACACGTCCCGGACCTTCCTGGTCAAGCAAGGCCAGTCCAGTGCGATTTGCCGGTTCGACCTGGCCGGCATGGATGAGGTCTTGAGCGTGGTCTCGGGCACGACCGAAAACATCATGCTGCTCGATGAGCTGCGTGCCGCTGTCGGTGACGATCCAAAGGATTGGCTGCCGAAGTTCCTCGAACAACGCCGATCCCGCGCCAACAGGAGACTATCCGCATGAACACGCTGACAGTCATAGCCGTGAGCCTGGCCATTATCACTCCGGTCGTCGCTGACGCAGCGCCCAAGAAAAAAGGCGCCCTTGACGACACGACTGATCTCTTTGCGATGGTGACTCCAGATCGCCGGCTAGGCGATCTGACTCGTCGAAAATGGCTGACGTTGTGGCCAGTCGACGGTCGAGAATACTGGGCCGCCTGGGATTGCAAAGGCAAACGCTGCGATACTCCCAAGCGCGCGCATATTCGCGCCACGGCAAAGCTCATTCCGCGGACCGATGCCGATCCGAAGCCACTGCCGCCCGACACGTCAGCGCCGAAGAATCGGTGACTTTGATGGACTTTTTTCAATCGTTCGAATTGGGTATGGATACCCGCCTCGACCAATACCTCAGTGGCACCGCATCAGCGCTGTGTGCGATGATCGCACCCGCCGTTGCGGCGGGTGTCGTTATCTATATCATGCTGATCGGCTACGCGATTATTCGCGGCGAGGCCAGCGACAGCCTCCATTCGGCGCTATGGAAGACGGTGAAGTGGTCGCTGGTCGCTGCCGTTGCGCTGAGCGCGGGCGGCTTCAACACCTACATTGCCGGCAGTCTCAACGGTTTGGAAACGGCACTGTTCCAGGCGACGACAGGGGCAAATGGGGGCGGAGAACTCCTTGATCACGCCTTGGCGGCCTTCATCGAGCTGTTCAACCAGCTCGTCGAGAACGTCAAGGGTGACGGAATGGGCATGTTCCCCAATATTGCCGTCTGCTTCGCCATTTTGCTCCTGGCGCTTGGCTGCTTTGTCTTCTTCGGCCTGGCGGTCTGCGTCTTCATGCTGGCCAAGGTCGCCGGCGTTCTGGTCCTGGCCCTCGGTCCGGCCTTCATCGCCACCCTGATCTTTCCACCGATCCAACGCTTCGCCGACGCCTGGCTGTCAGCGGCGCTCAACACAGTGATCATCAAGGTTCTCGCGGGCATAATCCTCACCATCAGCACCTTGTTCCTGAAGGGCGTTATTGACCAGGTTTCAGGGAACTTCGATACGACGGCGGTGCTGATGGACTGCCTGAAGATCATGGTGATGTCCGTCTCCTTCGGCGCCATCTTCGGCTACCTGCCGATGCTGTCGGCACAACTGGTCGGCGGCTCGCCCCTGCCGCACCTCGCCCTGCCGCGCCTGAACACTTCCGGCGGGCAACGCGGACAACCATTGTCCCAGCCGACGTCCTTCAGCGGTGGCCACATCCAGCACGACCGCAGCCTTGCCCTCAATACGGGCATCCCGGCCTACCGCCGCAATGTCATCGGCCATTTGAACAGATAGGTGACCCATGTTCCAAGCCTTCAAACGCTATACCCGATTCATCCATGTCTCTGTCGCCGTCATCGCATTGGCCTTGCCTGCCGGCGCGGCGTTCGCCATCGGGGGGCTGGGTGATATTGTCTACGACCCCAGCAATTATGCCCAGGCCATCAAGCAGGTGCAGGCGTGGGAGCAGCAGTATCGCCAGATGACCCAGGCTTTGGCCAAGGCCGAGGGCACGTACCAAAGCGTCAAGAGCCAGGTCGATGCGCTGACGGGTGTGCGTGGGTTCGGCGACATCCTGAACAATCCCGCCCTGCGGGCAATCGTGCCACCCGATCTCAGCGCCTCCCTGGCCGATCTGAATACGACCGGCAGCCTGGCGGGCAGGGCGCTATCGCTACGCAATGCCTCCCGCATTTATGACTGTTCGGACGTTGCCAATGAAAAGGCGCGCCTCAGTTGCCAGGCCCTCTTGAGCCAGAACGCCCAGGCCCAGGCTTTCCAGCAAGAGACCATGGCGCTACTGAACCAGCGCACGACCCAGATCGATGCGCTGCGGGCGGAGATCAGTGCCACCCAGGACCCCAAGGCCATTGCCGAGCTGCAGGCACGGCTGGCGGCCGAGCAGGCGCAGGTCGACAATGACCAGACCAAGATTGCCCTGGCCAGCGCCATGTTGGTGTCGAACAGGCAGGCCGCGGCCCAGGCGCGCTCAGAACGCGTTGAGGCCCTGATGGCGACCAACAAGACCTCCGCGCTCGACGGCTTCTCCTTTGCGGACCTCGGCTATGCCAATCAACGGTCCGGGGTGGAGGAATAGGATGCCGCGTAATGGGGAAGGGGCGACGGCCTTGCCGAACCTGTTTGCAGCGGCGGCGAGCTGGGAAACCGATCGGACGGCCCTGCTCGAGAGAAGCGAGCGCCGGGCCTGGCTTGTCGCCGGCGGCGCCAGCATCCTGACGGTCGTGGCGTTAGTGGCCGTGGTCGCCATGTTGCCGCTTAAGCGGGTCGTGCCCTATGTCTATTCGCTCGATCGCCAGACAGGCCAGATGACGCTGATGGATGCGGCGGGCCAGCGGACGGTCGTCAGTAACCAGGACCTGCTCGACAAGCATTTCGCCAATGCCTACGTTATCGCCCGTGAAAGTTATGACTGGCGTATCCTGCAAACGGATTTCGACGATACGGTGGCCTTCTCGTCGCCGCAGGTGGGCCGCGACTATGTCGGCCGGTTCGACGGCCCGCGGGCTGTAACCAGGGTCTGGGGGCCAAACACCGAGCGGCACGTGACGGTGACGTCGATCCAGCTGGCGCCGGATGCGGTCAGCAAGAAGGTGGTCGTCAGGTACACCGTCCAGCAGCGCGATCTCCAGACCAACACCTTGCAGCCGCTCGAGCACTATATCGCCACGCTGGCATATGAATATCATCCGGAGCGCTCCGGCAAGGAGCAGGACCTGATCCGCAATCCCCTCGGCTACACCGTCACCATGTTCCGGGCCGATCCCGAGATCGGTGGCGTACCCGGCATCACGCCCGGTTCGGAAGGGGAGGGGCGCTGATGCTGACGGCACTGTTGTTCCTGGCCGCGGCCACGCCGGCCACGCCTATACCCTATTCGCCTCCGGCCGATCCGCGCATACGAACCATCCCATTCACCTCCGACAGCGTCATCACGGTGCCGGTGTCGCGCGGCGTGGTCACGCGCATCGTTCTGGAACCTGGCGAGCGCATCATAGCGGCCGCGACCGGCGTGCCGTCGAAGTGCGAGAACGAGCAACTACAGTGGTGCGTCGTTGCCAATGCCGACGGCAATGAGATCTGGGTGAAGCCCAAGGTCGGCGCGGGACGCAACAACCTCGAACTGAAGACCGACCGCCATGACTACAGTTTCGAATTCGTCGTCGGCACGGCTGTGACTTACCGCGTGGTCCTGACCTATCCACCCTCGCCGGCGGCCCCTGCGAACCTGCCACCGGATGAAGCGGCATTGGTGGCCGAACGCATGGCCGCGGCACAGCCCATTGAGAAGAACAGCGCCTACTCGGTCGAAGCCAACAGGAAAGGCGCGGATATCCGGCCGGCGGCGGTTTTCGACGACGGGCGTTTCACCTATTTCCGGTTTCCCGGAAACAGCGAACTGCCGACCATTTTCGTCATCGGCGCCGACGGCAAGGAAGCCCGCGCCAATTTCAACATGCAGGGAGACCTCATGGTCGTGCAGCGTCTCGGTCGGAAGTTTGTCCTGAGGCTTGGCAAGTCCGTCGTGTCGGTATGGAACGAGCACTACGATCCCATTGGCGAGACACAAGCCGAGGGTTCAACGGTGCCCGGTATATCGCGCGAGCCGGTGGAGGTGAAGCATGCAAGCTGATCCTTCCAACGAACAAGATGTTTTCTCCCCACCGGAGCCCGGAGCCATGGCCGAGCCGATCGTCTCGGTCAATGATCGCGGCAAGCGTGGCGGCGGCGGTGTGGCGCCATTCATCATGATCGGGGCCATTGTGCTTGTTGTCCTGGTGTTTGGGGCACTGACCCTGAACGTCGTCCGGTCAAAACTGGCTGGACCCAAGGAGCGGGCGCCGGGTGAAGCCGCGGCTTCCGGCTTGAGCCGTTCGTTTGCGACCGAGGATCCGCCACCCTTGCCGGGCGCGGCATCGGCGACGGCCGATGCCGCTCGCTCCGTCCGTTGCCCGGACGGATCTTCTGGCAGTGAGTTGCGCGGAACCGATGGGGTTGTTGTACGTAACGCGGCCGGCCAAAGCGTCAGGGTATGCCCGAACGGACAGGTCCTGGGCGCCTCGCCGGGATCGGCGGCCGCACAGCCAATACCTGCGGTCCGCACGGCGTCACCGACGACTGTCACGGCGTCTCGCAGCAATGGACCAGACATGATGGCCTTGGAGGCGCCCATGATGCTCAACGACGGCAAATATGGCGCGGCGCAGCCGTCCGCCGGCGGGTATTCCCCCGATGCCGTCCTCGCGGCCCTGCAGGCGCCTGTGACGGGCAGTAAGGCACCAAGTGAGGGATTGCTGACCGGGGCGCCTGCCGACGCCCTGGAACGGCAGCTGACGCCATCCACCACGCCCATGGTCCAGGCGAGCCGATTGGCGGACCTCAGCACGCTGCTGCCAAAGGGACGTACGATCGATTGCGGCCTGTCGGTGCGGGTCGTATCGTCCCTGGCCGGCCTTGCCACCTGCATCGTGACGCAAAATGTCTATTCGGCAAATGGGCGAGTGTTGTTGATCGAACGCGGCAGCGAGGCGGTCGGCGAGTATCGGTCAGGTGTGACCCGTGGCCAGCGGCGCCTGTTCATCCTCTGGAACCGGATCATTACCCCGGCGGGTGTGGTCATCAACCTGCAGTCTCCCGGCGCTGACCCGCTCGGTGGAACCGGGCTCGAAGGGCAGGTGGACAATCATTGGTTCGAGCGGATCGGCTCCGCCTTCCTGCTATCGACGATCCAGGATGGCATCCAGTACGAAATCGCCGATGCGCAGGCCCGCTCCGGGGGCGCGACCTTCGTCATGGGCAACACGGCCCAGACCGGTAATCAGATGGCGCAACGCGTGCTCGACGACACGATCGGCATTCCGCCGACCCTTTACAAGAACCAGGGCGACCGGACGGTTATCTATGTCGCCCGAGATTTGGACTTCTCCAGTGTCTACACACTCCGCGCCCGTCCTTAGCTTCGGCCGTGACACGGCGGTGCGCGAGCTGCTGCGGCCGCTCGAGCCGTTCCTTGCCGTCCCTAAGGCGACCGAGATCGTCGTCAATCGACCGGGAGAGGTTGTGTACGAGGTCGGGGAGGGCTGGCAACATGCCGCGGTCCCCGAACTCGACCACGGTTGGCTATGGTCACTGGCGCGTGCGGTGGCGACCTACACGGACCAGGATATTGGCCCACGACACCCCATCTTGTCCGCGATCCTGCCGGCGGGGCAGCGTGTCCAGATCGTCGTGCCGCCGGCGGTGCCGGCCGAGGCGATCAGCCTGTCGATCCGTTTGCCGGCGTCCCGTGTCCGTCGATTGCAGGATTATGAGGCCGAAGGCGCTTTTGGTCGGTTCCGATGGGCGGGCGAGGCAACTGAAGACCGGCCCGCATTAACTGACATCGATCGGGACCTTGTCACGGCCTTGCGCGACAGGGATCTGGCCCGGTTCCTGGCCCTGGCAATCAAGGGGCGACGGAATATTGCGGTTGTCGGGGACACCGGCAGCGGCAAGACGACGCTCATGAAGACCTTGTGCCGGGATATTCCGCGGGACGAGCGCATCGTGACGATCGAAGACGTGCGCGAACTCGAGCTGCCCGACCATGGGAACACCGTGCACCTGCTCTACAGCAAGGGCGGTCAGGGCGTGGCCGAGGTCACTGCGGCCGACCTGATCGCCGCGTCCATGCGCATGCGGCCCGACCGCGTGCTGCTAGCCGAGCTGCGAGGGTCCGAAGCCTTCGATTTCCTGAAGTTGCTGACGACAGGCCACAGTGGCTCTATCACCTCGTTCCATGCCGAAAGCTGCGCGCTGGCGCTCGAGCGCTATGTCCTGATGGCGAAGGAGCACAGTGACGCGGGGATCTTTGATGCGAACGGATTGAAACGCCTCGTCATGCTGACCCTCGACGTCATCCTGCATGTCCGGGCCGAGCGAGACTCTACAAGTGAACGAAAGGGTTCCAAGCAGAGATTTGTCGATGAGGTGTGGTTCGACCCGGGCCTGAAGATGCGCATACAGGCGAGCGAGCCAAGATGAGTAAGGCATCGAACAGGCATGTTGCGGGCGCCGCCGCCCTGGTGACCTGGGTCATCGCCGGGCCTGTGCTCGCTTTGTGGGCGGCTGGCGCGGTGTTTTTCCTGATGCACCAGACCTTTCCGCAGGACGTCACGCCGTTGACCTGGATCGGGTATGTCCGTGGCTACTGGCCAATCGAAACGGAGCGGCGTCTCTTGCTGTTGAGCCTGATCGTCCCGGGCGCATTGGCCTTGTTTCCGTTCGGGCTGATCCTCGGCTGGATGGGTGGTCCGGAGCCGTCCCTGCACGGTGATGCGCGGTTTGCCCTGCCGTCGGAGATCAAGCGGGCCGGGCTGATGGGCGGTAAAGGCATCATCGTCGGCAAGCATCACGGCCGCTTTCTGCTGTTTCCGGGGCAGCAGTTCTGCCTGCTGGCGGCGCCGACCCGATCGGGCAAGGGCGTCTCGGTCGTCATCCCGAACCTCCTGAACTGGCCGGATTCGATTGTCGTTCTCGATATCAAGCTTGAGAACTTCCTCCTCACCTCCAAATACCGGGCGGACCACGGACAGAAGGTGTTCCTGTTCAATCCCTTTGCGGAGGATGGCCATACCCACCGGTGGAACCCCCTGGACGCCATAAGTCCCGATCCGCATCTGCGCGCCGGTGACTTGCTGGCCCTGGCGACCAGCCTCTATCCCGCGCTGCCCGGCGAAAAGGATGCCTTCTGGGCCGAAAGCGCGCGCAACCTGTTCCTTGGCCTGGCGTTGATGGTTCTCGAGACGCCGGAACTGCCGCCAACCATAGGCGAGATCATGCGCCAGTCCGCGGGAAAGGGCAGGGGGCTGAAGGAATACCTGGCCGGGCAAATCGCGGCGCGAGAGACGGCCGGCCATCCCTATTCCCACGCCTGCCTGGACGCCCTCCATCGCTTCATGAGCGCGACCGAGAATACGCTGGCCAATATCATCAGCTCGTTCAACGCGCCGCTGATCCTGTTCGCGAACCCGCTGGTCGATGCCGCGACATCGGCCAGTGATTTCGACATCACGCGGATACGGGATGAGCGGACGACCATCTATATCGGCATCCAGCCCAATCGCCTGGCCGAGGCGTCTCTGTTGATCAACGTCTTCTTTAGCCAGCTGATCAACCTGAATACGCGAAGCCTGCCTTCGGCAGGTCGCCATCCCTATCCCTGCCTCCTGGTGCTCGACGAGTTCCCGGCGCTCGGCAAGATCAACATCCTTGCCAAGGCCAATGCCTTCATCGCCAGCTACAACCTGCGCCTGCTGACCATTGTCCAGAGCATCGCCCAGCTCGAGGCGACCTACGGTGTGAAGGACGCGCGCACCCTTATCACCAACCACGCCATGCAGATCCTGTTCACGCCAAGGGAACAGCATGACGCCAACGCCTATAGCGAGATGCTCGGGTACACGACCGTCAAGAGCCGGTCGACCGGGCGATCCATGAACCGTGGCTTCGGCGCCGGCGGATCGAACAGCGAGAACGTGTCGGACCAGCGGCGCGCCCTGATGCTGCCCCAGGAACTGAAGGCGCTTTCGGAGGATGAGCAGATCATTGTCCTGGAGAATGCCCGGCCGATACGGTGCCAGAAGGCGCGGTACTACCGCGATCGGAACCTGATGGACCGCCTGAAATCGGCCCTGTCCTCACCTCACACCCTCAAGTGGCCGCCGACCCAGACGCTATTGGAGCGCATGGCGTTCACCGAGAGACGTCTCTCCAGCTCGGTGCCCCAACTCGATATCGCTGGCCATGTCGCCGGCCTTGCCCGTCCGGAGCCGCCGCTCGTTGCCAGTGACATAGACCTCTCGGCCCTTGATATCGACCCCGACGATTTGCCGGAGATCACCGACCAGGAAAACCCGTCACAAGACGAAATCGACCGGCTGGTCGAAACCTTTTTCTCGCTGGCGAACGTCCAGCCCGACGAAATCCTGTTTGGACCATCCGATAGCCCAAGCCCGACCATTGGAGGCATGACATGACGATCCACAAACTCGCGGTCCTTCTGGCAATCCTTGGCGGTCTTTCCGCCTGTTCGTCGGGGCCACCACTGGCGCCGATCGGCCTGCACAAGATGCCGGCAAACCCAGCGCCCGATGGCGCGGGCCAAGGCTGAGGGCAAAGAGATGGCGAAACCAGCACCAAAACCCGACTATGACCTTGATGAGGCCGGCGGGGCCATCGCCGCCCGTTTCGACGCCTTGCCGTGGAACGAATTCGAGCACCATGACAAGAAAAGGCAGAACGCGCTCAAGACCGAGATTCTCGACATACAACGGGACCTCCTGAAACTGGGCCAACGTGACATGCGCATGGCGGCCGGCATCTGGGACGAACATGTGCCGACGTTCGTGCCGCGACCGCTTGTCTTCAGTGATCCGGAACCCTATCCCCTGGTTGTCAATACGGTCGAGCCCGGACGTCGCAAGCGCCGACCGTCTACAGAGCCCTGGCTCGAAGCCACGAAGAATGCGGCCGAGCCGACATCGACCACGCCCTCAAACCCTGCAGAAGCGACGCCGATATCGCCAGAGCCAGATACAAACCCCAATGCGGTGCGGCACAGGCTGCTGCTCGAGGGCCTTGAGAAGCAGTACCTGAAGGCCGAGGAGAAATATCACTTCAGGGACCGTTCAGGAGAGGTCGCCTTCGAGACGCTGGGCAAGCGACTGGTCACCTCCCATGAAACGCCGGGCATCGTCAGCTCCATGGTCGACCTGGCAGAGACCCGGGGATGGGAGACGCTGAAGGTCTCCGGAACCGAGGCGTTCCGTCGCGAGGCGTGGCTGCAGGCGGGCCTGCGCGGCCTCGACGTCACGGGATATCGGCCGACCAAGCTGGACAAGGTCCGTCTCGATGAGATGCGGTCCGAGTTTGGGCCGGATCGTGGCCGCCGCAATACGATCGCAAACGATCACGAACCGGCCCCCGAAAAGACCTACCCCGGCTTCCCACATGTCGAAGATGCCGGCCGACCTGAACACAGACCGGAGCTTGCACGGGGACAGGAGGCGGTTTTGGCGGCGCTTGCGAAGGCGATGCGCGCCCGGGGCGATTCCGAACCGGCCATTACGGCCGCCAGGGAAGCGGCCGCCCAGAAGCTCGGCAAGGGCCGGATACACGTCGGCAAGCTGGCCGAGACGGGGACGGCGCCCTACCAGGATAAGGCAGGCGAGGTGCAAAGCCACTATGTCGTTCTGGTAGACGAAGCTGGTCGGCGGCAGAAGATCTGGGGCGCTGACCTGCCGCGTGCCCTGGAGGCGGGCCGTGTCGGGAAGGGTGACCAGATCGCACTGGCCTTCAGGGGGCAAAAGCCGGTGACGGTAACGGTCAAGGTGCCATCGCAAGATGGAAAGGGTATCCGGCTGGAAAAACGCGAGGTCGAACGCAATGCCTGGGAAGCGGTGAAGCTCGACCGCTTGCGGGACAGTGTCAGGGAAAGGATTGCCCGGCAGGCCACACCTCCGGCAAAAGGCGCCCGGCCTTCCGATCACACAAGATCAACCGAACGGCGCGAGCCGCTCAAGGAACGGTACCGCTAGACTAGCTGGTAATCGCCCAGGCACCGCCTTCAGCGTTGTCATCCCGCGTTTGCCGGCCAAAATAATCGCGCACCTCGATACCCAGGTCGGTGCCTAAGGCTCCGGCTACGACGGACATTTGCTCCGACACCGCGTCGGACAGACGCTTGCCGCCAAGGGGCGCCGCGTTCTCGTTGACGATATCGACGATTTTGCTCATCCGACCGAGCGCGGGCTTGGCGCTCGGTCGGCGGTAGCCGAGGTCAACCATGAATTCGATCAAATTGGCTTCGGTCAGGTCTTCGGCATAATCAGCCAAACCCATCCGAAAGGCGAATTGATGCGTGACGCGCTTGTCCATGAAGACGGGTACCACGTCATAAAGTGGCGCCAGTTCAATGCCGCCGCCGCGATAGAGGATGGCGCTGTTCTTGCCGTGGTTATCGGTGTTGCCGACCAGGAGATTGAACAGGGTCTGGTCGAGGAACGACTGGAGAAACAGGCCGGGGGCCGTGACCTGGGTGGCGATTTTGCCCACGGCTTGGGCGCTGAACCGGTGATCGGGCGACATGGAATTGCGCTCGTACTTCAGGGAGGGGGCGAGGCCCAATGCCTGGCAGAAGTCTTCGCTATGGATGCGACGGATCTCATTCCCGTGGATATCGCGATCGAAGCGTCCGACGAGGATGGCATGGACTGTCGAAGACCCTATGTCGAAAGTTTTGGCTTCGAACTGGGTCGTTGGCAGTCCGCAGCGGGTCGAAAGGCCAAGAAGGGCGGCTTCGTACCGTGTCAGTTCCGGATCCCCTTGGGGCGATACCTTCAGGATGTGGGTCGTGGGCGCGCGTCGGCCGGGTTTCGGCAGGTAGTAGGTTCCATCCCGATAGAGGACGGCGATCTTTCCCTGCACGCCGGCGAGCGGCGAGGGGTCGCGGTGCTCTTCGAGCAGGCGCCGTTCGATGTGCAATGAGCGGACGATGGCGAGAAGGTGGTCCTCGTTGATGGCGTCATAGTCATCCGGGAAGACGCCTGGACGTTTGGCCGGGCCTTCGCCTTCCGGGGTTACGGAGATAGCGCCGGGGCAGTCGCCACCCAGATGGTAGAGGAGGGCGCCTGTATCCCCACGGTCCAGTCTGTAGCTGTCGAGGACGCGATCAAGCTGTGGGCCTTCGAACAGCAGGTTTTCAAAGAAACCTCGGCAGGCCGCATCGCTGTAGGGCTGATCCGTGATCGGCATCGACAACGAAATGCGTGCCGCCGCTTGTAGCCTGTCATCATAGGTAAAGGTCAGGCGCTTGTCATCGGCGCGTTCGAGGACGCCGACGCGCTGCTCGTGGGCTTCCAGCCAGACTTCCATTTTCATGAGCGCGGCACCGCGACGAGGTCAATGCCGAGCAGGAAACAGATCCGTAAATAGGTATCCAGGCGGGCGTCGGCTTCGCCACGCTCGATTTTCGACAGGTTGGGCTGGGCAATGCCTGAGAGGTTCGACAGATCGCCCTGCGTCATGCCAAGTGTGCGCCGGCGTTCACGGATGACGCGCCCCAGGTCGGTATCGGTTTTTAGCGTGTGTATCGTTTCCATGGCGGCCAGCGTTATAGCGAATAAACTATAATTTACTACAAACGGCAGCGATCGACAACAAATATATCGTTTTTGCTATAAAATGCTGTTTTGGACGCTCAGACAGCGAAATATATCGTTTCACATATATTTAAAGGCGATGAGGCACCGGTACCAGCAATGCCCACGTCCATCTGTGTGAAGTCGTCTCCCAATTACCCATGGCTCCGCCTGAAGACAAAGCCACTCGCTGGCCGGCCATGGTTATCAGGACCTGGATATTCGAGTATCGAAGGCAATGCCCTGCGCATCGCGGAAAACCTGAGATCAAATCCAGCGTAGGATCCTCCGTAACCAGACAATTAAACGTCAGGTGCGACAGCCCGTCACCGGACAGATTTGATGCATGCGATTACATCGGAACCATCGGATAATGTTACAATTTTTACTGTATGGAACGGTAAAAAAATATGAAGCGTTCGACGGAATTAGTCGCTAAAAGTGTTTAGCTTTCATGTCAAGGTTGAGCGCTTGGAGGGAAACGTTTGGCGAAGGAACCGTCAGCAGACGCGCTGAAGGCACTGTTTGCGCTTTTATCGGCGCGGCAGCTCGAAGTCCTGCGTCTTCTGGCTTCCCACCAGACGGCGAAGGAAATTGCCCGCGCCTTCGGCCGGAGCGAATACACAGTGCGGGCCCATGCGACCGAAGCAAGGAAAAGACTAGGCGCCGACACGCTTCGCGAAGCGCTGATCCTGCTCGCCCGCTTTGACGCGCAATCTGGCCTAGTACCAAACTGGCAATCCCAACCGGAGGGAATGGCGCCCGTCGATGTCAGTGGGGCAGGCTGGCCGGATGAACAGTCAAATACACATCCTCGCAACGACAGTCCGCCAGACGAAGATATCCCAGGTGATCCTGGACAGATCCTCGGCAACAATGCGACTGCGCGTCTGGATGACGGGCAGGATCGCCGTAAACCCAAGGGGGATGGCCTGTTTGTCGGGCTTTACGCACGACTGCAAACCTTGACCACGCCCAGGTGGTTCATCCTGCTCGGCGTGTCCACGCTCCTGGTCCTCATGATCACGGTCGGCATCCTCGCCGGCGCAGGTGCTCTTCTTCAAACCATTCAAGATTTAGGCGTCCGGGCTCGGTGAACCTGCCGGCCGGGCGCCAGCCCGGCCGGAAACGGCGACAGCTACAGGACCAAAGACGTGAAAAGATCTGACATGATTATCGCAGGCGCGGAGCAATTGTTCGTAACGGAAAATGCCGTGGACCAGGCCCTGACCGAGGCCGGTGAGCTCATAGCGACGCTGACACGGTTTCGGGTCGGTGGCGGCTTTTCGGGGATGCTGGGTCACAAGGCGGTGGATTCTATCGTGAAGGCGACCACGTCTCTTGGCGATGCGCGCCGGCACATCACGGACGCCCATACGCATCTCGATGAGGTCAAGACCCACATGGGCGGCGCGGCCGTTGCGGTCGGCACTGGACAGGACAAGCCCATGCCGGATCACGACGTGCCGGTTCATCCAGGTGCACAATCCACTACCGAAGTGACGCGCGCATGATGCCGGTCCTGCACCAGGTCTGGCTCTGGGGCGGCTATGTCGGCATAGTCGTCGCCGGCGGACTGGCCGTCTGGCGAGGCGGGTGGGCCGAGCGGTCGGCTGCCGCCACGATCCTGTTCACCTGGTTCCTGACGCCCTTCGTGCAGCAGCACTACGATCCGACCGTGACGGGCATCATTCTCGACGGCGCAACGGCGCTTATCCTCTGCGGCATCTCACTGAAGGCCAAACGCCTGTGGACGCTATTCGCCGCATCTTCGATGGTTGGCGCCCTGGCGCTCCATTTCATGGCCGGCATCTTCAGCCATCTCGGCTATTTCGCCTACATCACCTCATTGGGGCTGTTGAGTGGATATTACCTGATCGCGGCCTTAGGCGCCGGCGTCGCGGAGCACCGATGGGCCGTGCGCAACGTGGACCGGCTCAAGGCGCTTGCCGATGTCTAGGCGTCCCAAGCTGCAAGCTGTCCCAGCCCCACAAAGCAACGACGATCAGGATGACTTCCTGATCGAAGAGGGGATCGACGCGATCGACCAACTGGCCACAAAATTCCGCCAGGTCGGAATGATCGATAGTGCCAATGCCCTGGACGAGGTGTTCGTCCGCTGTCTCAGAAACTACGTGGCCCACCTGGAAGGTCCGGGTGCCGAAATTCAGAAAACCAAGAAGCGCGGAAACGGGGATCTCAACTGATCGCGGGGAGGGACGTACGATGCCAGAGATCAGACCACTGTCTACGTTCCAGATCATAACCCGCCTTGCCCAAAAAATGATCCAACCAAAAGCCGGCATGCGCTGGCAGGTGGCCCTTGGCATCGTCCTGGAACTCGCCGGTGTCGCACTCGGCATACTTGGACCTTATTTCCTCAAACGGCTCGTGGACGCTTTCGCGAACGACATTGCAATCGGCTCCATTCTGGTCCTCGTCGGCCTCTTCGTCGTGGCATGGTCCGGCGCCAGTATCTTGTCGACCGTACGATCGGTCTATTCGACCCACGTCATAGACCAGATGACGGAAGATATGGCGACGTCGGCTATGCGAACTTATTTGCCGGACTCGGCCAAGAGCAAGACATCCGACAGCGGTGCTATGCTCGGGCAACTGGAGCGCCTGCCTAACAGTCTGTCGATTGTCGTTGACGGCCTGATCTGGAGGACCATACCGATCGTCCTGCAACTGGCAGGCAGTCTTTGGCTTGTCTGCGCTCTGATCCCATTTCACTTCGCTCTGATCCTGGCGATCACATTGGTAGGCTATGTCCTGACGACCTGGCTGACAGCCAAAGCGCATAAGCGCCGTTCGACCGACGCACACCAGGCCATCAGCGCGGTGTCACGCGAGACGGGTGACGTCCTGCGCAATGCCCGTCGGGTCGTGTTCAACGGCGCACTGGATATGGAAATCGATAACCTACGCGCGCTTTTCCGTAACAAGACGAAGGCCGATGTCGGGATGATGTGGTCGCTTGTCGCCATGGTCAGCTGGCAGTATGGTGTGGTCGGCGCCGGGCTGATCGTCCTGCTGTCGCTGGGGACGATCGACGTCCTGGCCCACCGAATGACCGTGGGAGATTTCATCCTTCTCCAAGCCTATGCCCTACGATTAGCCGCCCCGCTGAGTGGTATTGGCTTCATCCTCAGCCAATCGGGTGTGGCTATTGCCAATATCCGTGAGGTGCTGGCAATGACGGCCAAATCAGAAGCCTGTGGCGAAATCGAGCCTGTGAGGCAGGGAGCGGCCAGGATAAGTCTGAAGGATGTATCTTTCAGCTATGTGCCCAATCAGGCCGTGCTCCAGAACGTGACTCTGGATATTGAACCCGGCACATTTACTGTGATTGTCGGGCCAAATGGATCGGGCAAATCGACGCTTGTGCAGATAATGGCTGGTATCCTTGCCCCTGACAGGGGGCTCGTAAAGATTGGAGGGCAGGCTATAAACCTTGTCCCCCTCAGTCAACGCCACCGCTCTGTGCTCTATATTCCGCAAGTCGCGGGCATGTTTAATAGACCCCTTTTGGCCAATGGCCTCTATCCGCCAACCACCTTTACAGAGGCTGATTTTTCGTCACTCCTAAAAAAATGGCGGTTCCACGAAGACAATCGCGAACTGAAACTAGATGTGTGTGTCGGAGAGCAGGGCGAACGGTTATCTGGTGGCCAACTGCAAAAGCTGGAGCTAGCCCGGGTCGCCGGCATTCACTCCCCGGCCATTATTTTCGATGAAAGTACTTCAGCCTTAGATCCAACCAGCGAAACAACCATAATCAACGATTTGCGCGCTCGATATGGCCGGGAGACGACCCTTGTCGTGATCTGCCATCGCATCGAGTTGGCGGGCTTGGCTGACAAAGTTGTTTTCCTGTCTGGAGGACGTCTGCTCGCTCATGGGCGTCACCAAGACCTACTTGCCGCGTCAACGGAATACAGGTGCCTTTGGACTGCCAGAGATGAGCCTTGAAATAGCAATTATGCAGTGTTTGGGCGTTTGAATTCACTAAATGGCGGTAATTGAAACTTGGCACAATTTGGTAAAATCTAAGCTCCACAGTCGGAATCATATGACTTGGTCTGATTGCTCTTGTGAGGTAAACGGGCAATTTTGCAGACCTAGAGCGGCGAAGCTACTTCAAAAACTTTAGATGTGGAGCAATTTGGTTCTGCTATTACATCGGCTTACCAGTTACGACGAAGTTACGTTATTCATATGAGCACCCAAATTCGCGATATCAGGAAATGCCATGATTGATCTGCATGAACGCTTATCCGAATTTTCATATGGTTTTGGCATCACGCGTGAAATGGAAGCGCGATTGGCTGACCAGGGCGTACACGCGACGCCATTTCTGCCAAATCTGCGGGACGAGAAGAAATTAGCGTTCGATGTCGGCTTTAAGGATAAAGGCGTCATCGTTTTGCTTCAATTCAAACTAGGCCACGAACTACAAAGGTTTCGCGCTGGAAAAGCGATGCCAACCAAGCCGGAGTTGCAGCGTCCTTTTTGGCGATTTCCGATCGATACGAGCGGCACACAATTCAAAATACTGGAACGTCATGAGAAAGGCGGCGCTCGTGTGCTTTATGCCGCGCCTCGGTTCAAGACCTGGCGTGAGTATGACACCGCATTTCAGACTGGAAAAATCCTAGAAAAGTCACTCATGATTAAACCCTCCGAGATAGTGGCGAAGCTTAAGGTTTCAGATCCCAAATCCGTCGCTGGCCCTCATAGAGTGGTTTATGATGATGTCGCCAGTTTCGTGTGCTCAGAACCTGTTCCGATTAAAGGTCTTTCGCCCGAGGCAGTTGTGAACGACATTAGCGACCGCGCAGGCGCGTCAGATCGCACGCTGGCACAGCTTCTAAATGCGTTGTACGACGACCGCCGAAAATTAACTGCTGCTGAAAAGCAACGCGACCAGGATATATTTTCGCAGGCCAACCAAAGAGAAGACGCCTTGCTAGAAATATTGAGCAAAGATGCTTTAGCTCAAGGGGCCCAAATGTTATTCGCGACAAAGCAAGTCAACAATTGATTGCCAAAAGATAGACGCATGTTGCCGGGGCGCATTACAGGTTTTGCGGGGCGTGTAACCGGAAAGTTATTTCCATGGCCGTCAAACGCCATAGACGTGTGACGCAGGTGCCTCAACTATATGAGATTGTTATAGGAAAATACTCCTTTATGCAAATATTTACATATATAGATTTCAGTCTTGAATTAGTATTCGAGTTAAAGTAAGTTAAATAACGACGGTATGTTCTGTTTTATAGCGAGAAAAACTGATTAGTTATTTCAAATTCTTTAGACTTGTTATGAAAATCAGCAAGAATCGATTGAAATTCCGAATAATATAATTTGATATTCTATTGTTTTTGATATAATATGTGTGGAAGGTGTCGTTTGGAGATTGCAATGACTGTTTCTGTTGATATTTCGGATCGCCTTTATGATTACACGGATGAAGAGGTGGCGACTGAGGCTGTTCGCTTTTTTCAAGATGAGCTTGGTCTGGATGACGCGGCTGTTTTGGCGGTGTGGGCCACTGAGGCAGACCCGAGGCGCGGCGAGTTAGAGAAGCGTATTTTTGACGCGGTAGATGCCAATGGCTCTGCGAAACGCGCCGGCGACAGTGTGCCGGGTGGAGTACTCTTGTTTATTGAGAGTGATTAGCGTTTGTTGCGTAAGCGTGGCAGAATAAAACTTGGGTTGACCTTTTACTTGCAAAATGAGAACATTTATAGAACGAAGTTTTTCGTAGCCTGCTCAAATTTGCGGCTTAGTGACGGAAAAATAGAGAATTATTCACCCGAATCACGGCATCGGTGATTCACTTGAATGCGAGAGGTTTCCATGCCCAAGTTCTATGAATTCTTCGCTGGCGGCGGCATGGCAAGGGCGGGTTTGGGCAGTGAATGGACCTGTTTGTTTGCAAACGACTTCGATCCTAAAAAAGGTATGTCGTATCAGCACAATTGGGGCGCCGAGGGGGTGCTTCATGTGGGTGACGTCAAACAGGTTCATGCAAAGTCTTTGCCCGAGGTGGCGGATTTGGTCTGGGGGTCTTTCCCTTGCCAGGATTTGTCCTTAGCCGGCGGCGGCGCGGGTTTGAAGGGGTCGCGTTCTGGAACTTTCTATCCGTTTTGGGATGTTCTGCATGGATTGATCGCCGATAAGCGCGCCCCGAAGCTTATCGTTCTCGAAAACGTAGTGGGCACACTGACCTCACACGGCGGCACGGATTTTCAGGCGATTTGCGACACGTTTGCGGACGCTAATTATCGGTTCGGCGCCGTGGTGATCGACGCGTCGCTTTTTGTGCCGCATTCCCGGCCCCGTCTTTTTGTTATCGGCGTCCACGCCGACATCGAGATCGATAGCCGTCTGGTGGCTTCTGAGCATGTTCCCCCCTTCCATACAAAGGGGCTGTGTAACGCCGTGTCTCACTTGTCGCCGCGAACGCGTGAGAAGATGGTGTGGTGGAATGTGCCGACGCCGCCGCATCGGACGTCGACTTTCGCAGATCTTATCGAGGAAAACCCGGACAGCGTGGAATGGCACACGCCTGATCAGACGGCGAAGTTGCTGAAAATGATGTCTCAGGTCAACACCGATAAGGTGACCGCGGCGAAGCGCGCCGGCCGTCGGATGGTTGGCGCAATTTACAAGCGCACGCGGTTTGACGAGAATGGCGTAAAGGTTCAGCGCGCCGAAGTGCGTTTTGACGATGTCGCGGGCTGCCTGCGCACGCCCTCGGGTGGATCGAGCCGCCAGACCATTATTGTTGTGGACGGCGAGAAAATTCGGTCGCGATTGATTTCGGCGAGAGAAACGGCCAGGCTTATGGGGTTGCCAGACTCCTATCGCTTGCCGAAGAAATATAATGACGCTTACCATTTGACTGGCGATGGCGTCGCGGTGCCTGTGGTCCGCCATTTGGCGCAGTTTGTGTTCGAGCCACTTCTGGAGCTGCTGGAAAAGCAGTCCACTCAGGTCGCTTAAGGCGCGTCTTGCGACTATAGTGTCGTCATTGGAGATGACGTTAAGGCGCAAATTTGAACAGTAAGCCCGACACTGCCCCTGACGAATTGCGTTCACGAACCATGCGTGCCGTCAAATCTCAGGACACCAAACCTGAGATGCAGGTGCGACGGTTAGTCCATGCGATGGGCTATCGTTATCGTCTTCATGCAAAAAATCTCGCGGGGAAGCCTGACCTGGTCTTCGCCTCCCGTAAGAAGGTTATCTTTGTTCATGGTTGCTTTTGGCATGGACATGACTGCAAACGCGGGAAGCGCATTCCCAAAACCAATACCGACTATTGGTTAGGAAAGGTCGGCCGCAATCGCACGAGAGATGACGCAGTCCTTGCTGCCCTGAAGGCTGCAGGTTGGCGGGCGCTGACGATTTGGGAATGTGAGATGGCGGATCAAGACGCGCTGCGCTTGCGCCTGTCGACGTTCTTATCGGTATAGGCTGGGTCGGAAGGGAATCATTATTCCTCTACCGCGTCTTCATCCGGAACGGCGGAACCCAAGAGGGTTCCATGGTATCGGCGTAGGCGTTCAAAGTGTGCGCTCATGGCGCGGGCGATCTGCGTGGAATTCTTTACCGCCAAAAAGTGGCTGACGATTTGCGCATAATGGGAGGCCTGCCGCGGTAGTCGTTGAACAGGATCACGGCGCTCGCTAATTTCGTCGTCGGTCATAACCTGGACCATCATGGCGGGATCGGGAATGGCAGTGGTCTCACCAGCGTAGGTCATGGCGGCGCCATTTATCAAGGCGGATTGGCTATTGAAATGGACAAATAGCTTTGCCTCAAGGGGCGTGATCTCGTCACGGGATTCCACGGGATAGGCCCAAACATAGGCAATTTCCCAGACGTCGAGTTGCCTATTGGCGATGATATCCGAGCGAGCGGATGTCAAGTGCCTGGCGACGCGTTTACGAATTCCGTCCTTAGATTGACCAACATAGATCGGCACGTTGTCGAGATCGCATAGAATATAGACGCCGATGCCCGCGGGTAGGGATCGAACGGCTTTTTTTCTGAATTCGAAATCGACAGCCATGCTCGCCCTTTAGTTTGCTTGTCAGACCTAAAAGCGACTTTATATCCCCAAGGCGTCAAGGATAGATGAAGCGCCTGTCTCTACAGATTAGATCGATTCCGTCTTGGGGCTAGCAACAGCGCTCATTTTGAGCAATTCCGAACGCAGCTTAAGAGACGCCCGCCAAAAACCCAAATCTCCCTTAGGTAGGTTAATCGCCTTGCCTTGTAGGTAGCCGTATTCAGTGGGTTTAAGAGACTTCTCGATCTTTGCCGTCAAGTTTTTATCATCGATGGACAATAAACCTTTGTCGAACAACGTGTGAATATCAGATCTTAGCAAAAGAGTGTTTCCAATGCCGTTCGTGTGCGTGCCCAGGTAAGGCACGATGTGTGCGGCTTCCAAAACGTCTGTCACTTTGCACCCGGTGACTGCGCATTGACCTTTGAAAGCTTTCAGCGCTTTTGCGCGGAACGCGCCAGCGCCTTCTCGTACGACAATGGCCTTTTCCATTCGACGGCGCGCGTCATTCAAATCGATAGGCGGAGACGGTTCCGCTACCGTTGGACGGATAGGTTCCGCGTCAAGGCTTTGCAAGGTGAAGTAGCCATTGCGCCACCCTGTCACAACGGCCAAGCCCATCACGTGGTATAGTGGATTAGGTTTCAACTTGGTCTGCCTGACGACGGCGACGGGCACGCGGTTAGCAATGTTTTGCATCAAAGCCACATTGGTGAAGTCTTTCTGCCAAGCCGTTGGGTCGTCGCCTTCTTGAAAATATTCAAACTCCCAGCTGCCATCGTCCTGGAAAACAATTTCCTTGTCGGGATAGGGGCTGTTGATGGCTTGTCTGACGCTCAAGGCGTGCGTCCAGTTTTTTGGCTTATGAATGCCTTTGGCTTTGTTTAGCAGATAAAGGCCGTTATTGAGCGGTTTAGGCCATTCGATTTCCTCGCCCGCTCTCGCGGCAAACCAATTCAGAGCCACTTTGTGGGGGCCTGATAAGGTCACTAATGAAGAGGGCGGATCCGTAACCATTTTGAACCTCGGCCTGGGTGGCGATTCTTGTCGCCGACTATACCGGCGGAATGGTTTATAGTGACATTTATTGTGACATTCCAAGTTAGGCCCTTCGATCCGGTCCTGGACGACGGTCTGATTGACGCAGAGATCATGTGGTCATAGGCTTCATGTGCGAATTTCTGCTGAAACCTACTTGTTCTCGGTGTCTTTCAGGCGGATAGCTTTGTGAAAACTGGGGAAGCGAATGGCAGACGGCGATTCAATCATCTCGATCCGTGAGCGGCTTTTGAAAGAGCGCCATGCGCTGCTTGATCTCTCGACACGCAACCGTTTGTTGAACGTGCCGTTGAGAACCCGCAATAACCGCGCCGTTGAAATCGTTGACGAGCGTGCGGCCGAGGTGTTTCGTACGTTAAGCGATGGCAAGAACATGACCTTCCTCGCCGGCGCCCAGTTGTCTGCGGAAGAGCGAGCGGACCTTGACGAGGATGACATTGAAACCGGCGGCATTCCGCAACCCGACGACGACGATCTCGATGCGAATGGGAAGGCCGCTCGCCATACCGACACCAAACTTCAGACGCGCTTGACTTCGGAAGGTTTGCAGAAACGTCTCTTCGATGTTTGGTATGACGCGCAGACCTTAGAGCAAGAGCAGGGCGTGAACATTCTCTACCTCGCGCTGGGGCTTTTGCGTTGGCGGGATGCTGATAATTCCGATTTGGTGCGGCACGCGCCGCTCGTATTGCTGCCCGTTAAGCTCGAGCGCTTCAGCGCCGCAGATATCTTTAAACTGAAGTGGCGAGACGAGCCGCCGTCGCCCAATCTTACCCTCCAGGCCAAAATGAAGGTTGAGTTCGGGTTGGTCATAGAGGATTTCAAGGACGAAGATTCACTCGATCTACCGGCGTATTTCAGGCGCATCGCCGAAACGGTTTCGAGCAAGGCGAACTGGGACGTTTTGCCCGATGCGATGGTGCTTGGTTTCTTCTCGTTTTCAAAATTTCTGATGTATCGCGATTTGGACCCTGAAAATTGGCCCGAAGACGCGATGCTCGCGGAAAACCCCCTGGTCTCCGCGCTGCTTCGTGATGGTTTTGCGCAAACCGATCCGATTATTCCGGAATCTCTGTCGATCGACGATGCAATCCCCGCGCAAGATCTGCATCATGTCGTCGACGCCGACAGCTCCCAGACCGTGGCAATCGCCGAGGCGGCTGGCGGCCGAACTCTAGTCATTAAGGGACCGCCGGGTACGGGTAAATCTCAGACTATCACCAACATTATCGCCGCCGCCGCGGCGCGTGGCCGTAAGGTTTTATTCGTTTCAGAAAAGATGGCGGCCTTAGATGTGGTGCACCGTCGTTTGAAGCAGGTGGGCCTTGGGCCTCTAACGCTTGAACTGCACTCAAATAAGATTAATAAGCGCGCCGTCCTTGAAGAGCTGAAACGCACGCGGGACTCAGGTCTGAAGACGAGCCGCGAGGATCCGGGCGTCGTTGATCGACTGGCTGAAGCGACCGGCGGATTGAACGCGTTTGTGCATAGGCTTCATGCGCCCCTCCAGCCGTCAGGCTTGACGCCTCAGAATTTGCTCGGGCGACTATCGGCCTGGGAGAGGGACGGACGACCCGGCGAAGATTATGAACTTGAGGGCGCGCAGGCCTGGTCCAAAGACGATGTCGCAAAACGCGTCGCACTCGCTCGAGAGATTGCGGAGAGGCTCACGCCGCTCGGGCCGATAGGACAAAATCCTTGGCGCGGCGTCCAGGCTGATGCGTTCGATCCCGCTGAACGCGATAGGCTTATGAAGGACATCGCTGCGGTCCAACAGGCGCTCGAGCGTTGCCTGACAGCGGCGGCGACGGCGCAGACACGGCTTGTCGGGCCTGATCCGACGCGGCTCTCCGATCTTGATGAAGCGCTTGCCTATTTGGAGGTGTCCACGGCCCCGGCTTCGGTCGATCGAAGCGCCCTTGGTCATACGGACTGGAGTGATCTGGCGCGTATTCGCGAGCTGCTTGATACAGGCATAAGGTTGAATACGTTACGTACGTCAGCGCGGGGCCTCTTCAATGAGACAGGCTTAACGGCCGACTACACCGCCATTCGGCAGGATGTTGTCGTTAAGAGCGCGTCGCTATTTCGCTTTTTAGATGGTCAATATCGCGCCAACGTCGCCCATCTGCGGTCCTACCTGACGTCGCCTCTGCCAAAGGACGCCTCGGAGAGATTGAAGCTCATTGATCTGGCTATATCTTTGCAAAATGCGGAACGTGATTTTCAGGCGCGCGCGCCAATAGGGCGTGTCTTCGGTCAGGTCTGGAAAGGTGACAACAGCGACTGGACTCGTCTTGAAGAGATACTGACTTGGCGGCAAGCGAACATCGCGCCGCCTCAAGCGACCTGGGCGGCTTTTTCTCGACTGTCTCAATCTGAAGTCGCCGAAGTTGAAACGGCCAGAAACGATCTGTCTGCGACGCTTGCCGCTTTCAAAACCTTACTAGATCACATCCTCAAAACCTTGAAGCTCGGCCTGAAACACTCGCCTGGGGACGTGTCGCTGCAACCCCTCAATATTCGTTTTACGAACTGGCTAGGCAACGTTGAAGGGCTCAGCCAATATATCGCTTTTGCCTCCCGGGGCCGTCAGCTCGTTGACCTCGGCGCCGGTGCGATCGTTCAGGCAATCCATAAGGGAGAGCTTATGGGCCCTCAGATCGAAGCGGCGCTCGTCGGCGCATATCTCAACGTAATGCGGAATGAGCTCTTCGCGTCCTGGCCGGCGTTGAAAGCGTTCGATGGCGAGGCGCATAATCAGCAGGTCGACGAATTCCGACGCCTTGATCGGCTTCGCATCGAGCTGGCGAAAGAGCAGATCGCGGTTCAACACAATGAAGGCCGCCCGCGAGGCGCGTCCGGCATCGGGCCATTAGGCGTGTTGAATGGGGAAATTGCAAAAAAGCGCAGCCATTTGCCTATTCGGCAATTGCTCGACAAGGCTGGGCCGGCGATTCAGCAGTTGAAGCCGGTTTTTATGATGTCACCGCTCTCGGTGGCGCAGTTTCTAAAGCCAGGCGGTTTGCAATTTGATCTGCTGGTGATGGACGAGGCCAGTCAAATCGAACCTGTTGACGCGCTTGGCGCCATTGCGCGGGTAAAGCAACTGGTTGTCGTCGGTGATGAACGCCAACTGCCGCCGACCTCATTCTTCAAGAAATTGACGGGCGAAGAAGAGCCAGAAGATGATGATGTGCCCATCCAAGCAAAGGACGCCGAGAGCATTCTAGATTTGTGCCTGGCGAAGGGCGCGCCGCACCGCATGCTGAGCTGGCACTACAGGTCAAAGCACCAGTCCCTCATCGCGGTGTCTAATCGGGAATTTTACGATAACCGGCTCCTCATTGTGCCGAGTCCGTTTGATGCTGTCGCTGGAATGGGACTGAAGCTCCACTATCTGCCAGAGTCCATTTACGAGCGTGGCGGCAGCCGCACCAACCCGGTCGAAGCCCGCCGGGTCGCGGAAGCGGTTATGGCGCATGCGGAAAACACGCCTGACCAAAGTCTAGGCGTGGCGACATTTTCTGTTGTGCAACGCCAAGCGATTCTGAAGGAATTGGAGCTGCTGCGTCGGGCTCGACCAGCTTGCGAGGGTTTCTTTAGCGGCGGCGGCAGCGAGCCTTTCTTTGTGAAGAACCTCGAAAATATTCAAGGGGATGAGCGGGACGTCATTCTTATTTCTGTCGGATATGGAAAAGGAAAGGACGGCAAGCTTGCCCATGCCTTCGGTCCTTTGAGTGGAGAGGGCGGTGAGCGCCGTTTAAATGTCCTGATTTCCAGGGCGAAAAGCCGGTGCGAGGTCTTTTGCAATTTCAAAGGGGCGGACATCGATCTGGAAAAGACGCCCTCGCGAGGCGTCGCTGCATTAAAACTGTTTTTGACATTTGCGGAGACGGGCCGCTTCGCGCCGGACAACGCGGCGACCGAAGACGCGCAAACCCATTTTGAGCAACAGGTTCGGGACCGGCTCCTAGAGCTTGGCTACAATGTTAAAACTCATATCGGCGCTTCCGGCTTCCAAATTGATCTGGCTGTATCTGATCCAAATCAGCCGGGACGGTTTTTGCTTGGCGTTGAATGTGATGGCGCGCAATATCGTTCGTCCCGATCGGCGCGTGACCGCGACCGCCTCAGGCAGCAGGTTTTGGAAGCGCATGGCTGGATTATTCACCGGATTTGGAGTGCCGACTGGTACTTAAGGCCGAAAGTGGAGCTGCAGAAGCTTGAGACGGCGATCAGGGCGGCGCAAGACGAATGGCGCGAGCGAGATGAGGAAGTCCTGATTGAGAAGGACATGCCGGCGCCGGTCGCTGACACCTATGATGACGAGGTTCACGCCGAAGCGGAGATCGAGTCGGATGATGTGGGGTTGGACGACGGGGCAGGACGGAGCGACTATGTTGAAGCGTGGTTCGCCGTGAACCAAGCGGTCGAACCCCATTTTACCTCCAGAGACATCATGGCGACCTATGTCGCTAAGATCGTGGATGTGGAGGGGCCAATTCATGTCGACGAAGTGGTCACCCGTATACGTAATCTTTGGGGGCTGCAACGCGCCGGCAATCGGATACGCGCCACGGTGATCAACGCCATCCGATTATGCCTTGCGCGTAATGTCATGGTTCAGGACGAAGAGTTCTTGTCGACTTCCGCCGAGACGCCGGTTGGGGTTAGGGATCGGTCGAGGGTTAAGTCCTATAGTTTGAGGCGAATTGAGATGTTGCCTCCGGCCGAAATTCAGGCGGGCCTTATAGAGACGGTAAGGGGGAATTTTGGCGCGAACCGCATTGAGCTTGCGACGGCGGTGTCGCGTCAGCTTGGCTTCGCGTCGACCAGCGGTCAGCTACGCAGCCTTATTGATGAACAGATGGATCGGCTAATAGCCCGCGGTGAGCTTGCCGATAGAAACGGCCTGATTGTCCTCGGCAATTTGTAACCTGGACGGACAAAATACGTTGAGATGTAGGATAATGTGTATTTATAGTTGATTTCTCGAGGCGACTTAGATTCGCATCGTTTAATTGTGAGCTGGGGGCAGCCTGCGGACATACAGTGCGGCGACGGTGTCGTCGATGTGTTCCTTATGCTGCGAACGCAGAGAGATCTTGTATTGAGCGCCGAAACATCTTTGCCTTGTCGTCACCATGGAGCGCCGCCTCCTGACACGGTGATAAAGGTGCTTGAAATCCTGAACACGTTGGGCGCTGACCGCGCGTTTTTGACGTCCAAGGGACTAACGCCCGACGAATATCGGGCGGCTTTGCCGCTTGCCATTCAGAAGGTTAGGGGGAGCGGTTCGGCTCAAACAGCTGACAAACGATCGTTCCTGCGGGCCATTTTCGACAAGATGCTGGAAAAAGGGCTGATCAGTGATGTACAAGATCCCGAATATGGTCAGGACACTGTATACAGACTGACCGCGCCCGGTTTTGGCGACATCGCGATTATCCAAAAGGGCTGTCCCGATGGCGCGCATAGCAGTTTAAACTGGTCCGCACCGGAATGGGCGAAAGAGACCTATCTTTGGTGGTTGTGTTCGAGCCTATCCTACGAGCCCGGCGTCCACGTCGCGAAGGGCATTAATCGCCTGCGCCAGCGGTTTTTTACGAAGCCGCTGGATGTTTTAGACGGGGTGATTTTCCACAATGAGATGTGCGGGTCCTCCGGTCGACCCTGCCCTAAGCAAGGCTATGCGATCGAGGTGGGGGGGCAAAGCGTGCCGCCTCCATGTGTTTTTGTCATGCCTAGGCCAGCGGATGGCGTGAACGAGTGGAACTGGAATGGCCGAGAAAGCCGGTATTTTCCGAAGCTGTTGCTGTCTTTGTTCGGAATTGATCAGGAACAGTCGCCTTCATTTATTGGATCTGTGGGCTTCCAAAAGCGAGGCGGCAACATTCGCGTTTCGATCGGATCGGCGTCCGGGCCCGGTCTCTCAACCTCATACAGGAGCTAGTCATGGCCAATCCGCTTGTAGATCAAGAACGCTATCAGTTTCTGAAGGCCAGGACAAAGGTCCGGAAGGTCTTGCTACCCCAATGGCCTCGCGAGTCAAAAGAGTTGGATCTGGTGCAGGTTGACGTGAAATGGGTGTTGTTTTCAACGCTTAATCACCGAACGAAGGCCGAGCAGATGCGCGCGATTCAGCTGGCGAAAAACCCGTCGCTCTTTACCGCCGACCCATCCGGCGAGGCCGCGCAAACCGCTCAGTACAATATCCTGAAGGCGCAAGATGGCTTTGACGTTCTCAAGGCCAATTTGAAAGAACGCGGCCAGCAAGAGCCGGCGATCATCACCTGTGACGGCATTCTCATTAATGGCAACCGCCGGTCGGCGGCGCTGAAAAGTCTTTATCTCGACGACACATATCTCAAAGCGCAATATGTGAATTGCCTTGTTCTGCCGGACGACGCCACGCCTGATGAACTGGTTGATTTGGAAGCCGAATTGCAGGTCTCCAAGGACTTCAAGGAAGATTATTCGTGGGTCAACGAGGCCTGGCTTATCGAAGAGCTTTATGAGCGCGAGGGCAGGGATTTTGCCCGTGTCGCAAAGAAGATGCACCGGGACGTTACGGACGTTCGCAGCCAATTTGAAAAGCTGCAGCAGCTTCACCAGCTGGTCGAGCTCTCGAATGGCGCGCGCTTGCATATCGATTTTAAGGACAATGAATCCGCTTTTGATGAACTGAATAAACACATCAAAAACAAGCCAAAACCAGAGCAGGACAGCGTCCGCTCGACCTATTTCCTTGGCACCCTGGCCGGTTCGAATTATCGCACGCTGCGGAATTTGCGCCGCGCTGACGCCTCTGAGCTTGTTTTGCATGAAATGGAGAAGGATTCGGCGTTTCAGCCGTTCATGGAGACGGTGCGCGCCGCGACGACGCCCTCGGGCGCCGTGGATCCGCTCGATGATCTTTTGGGCGCTCCTGACGAGGGCAACAGGCTAACGGCTGTGCTGTCTTTTCTGGCTGACAAGAAGAAGGAGCAGGTCATACCTTTGGTTGGCGGCGGGTCGATCCAAGTCGATCAGTTGTTTGGATCGATCCAAGCGGCGATCAATGCGGCCGCGTCTGAAGCTTCGGAAGACAAAAAGGATCAGGACGCGGTCACAAAACCGGTAGCCCGACTGAAGGCGGCAATTAAGGAGTTGGAAGCGGCCGCCGCCTCTTTGCCGAGGGCGCAACAGTATGGCGAATGGAATAGCGCTGAGTTTGTTGAGCTGGCGACGCGGGCGGAGACGTTGGCGCATCAGCTTACGCAGACGCCATGATACGCGCGGAGCTGTACGTCAGGGCGGGGCGGCCCGTGGTGATATTGGAGCGGGAAGCGGACAGCGAATCTGGCGCCTGGGCGCGTATCCAGGAGGGTTTTGCGCGCGGCGTTATCGGTGGCTCGCACACGCGACTGGATTTGAAGGCTGACGCCTTTTTCGCAGACATTCATGTCTTGCGGGAAGTGCGCTCTATGTTTGGCACAGCGGTTGGACTTGGCGACACGCTAACCGCCCAACTTAAGAGCTTCGCGGCGGATCGGCAGAGACGCGAGGGCAGCATAACAAACGATGCTCCCGTAGACCGAGAAGGTTTGGCGAAGGAATTGCAGACGGCCGGTTTTGTCCGTCAGCTGAAGCCGTTCCAGCTCGACAATTTGGGCGTGATTCTGCGGCTTCCACATGGCGCGGATTTTTCCGTTCCGGGCGCTGGCAAGACCACGGTCGCGCTGGCGTCCTTCGCAGTCAATCGCGCCAGGGGGATCGTAAAGCGTTTGTTGGTTGTAGCGCCTATCGCCGCTTTTGAAGCTTGGAAAGTGGATTCAGAAGCGTGTATCGCGCCGGTGCCCGTTATCTGCGTGCATGAGGGGGCCGGCTCGGTCATTCCTGAAAACACCGATCTATTGCTGACCAACTATAATCGGTTGGCCTCTGATTATGATCGTATTCGGGAGTATGTGTCAGAGATTCCCACCCAAGTCATTTTAGACGAGGCGCATCGGATCAAGCGGGGCGCGGGCGGAGTCTATGGTCAGGCGGCTTTAGATCTGGCCTATGCGGCGCGGCGTAGAGATGTGCTTACGGGCACGCCGGCACCGCAAGGCGCCTTTGATCTCGTGGCACTGATGCAATTTCTGTATCCTGGGCAGGACCGTCAAATATTGCCGGCGATGACCTATATGGAAAAGGAAGGGCGTGACCCTATCGTTCTGCGCGACACGCAGAACGCTATTGCAAAATACTTTGTGAGAACGACCAAATCGAAACTAGACCTTCCAGATACAACGTTTGAGGTCATTCGGCGCCCCATGGGCCCTATCCAAAAGGCCATATATGAGGGCCTCATCGGCAAGTTCAGCTCGGCCTTTGCCGTCGACACGCCTAACCGCCGCGAACTTAGCCGGCTCGGCCGGGTGGTCATGTATCTCCTGGAGGCGGCGACCAACCCGATGTTGATTGCGGCGGGATCCGATCCAGACGACGACGCCGGATTTGAACATCCGCCTTTGCCGGTCGGTGATGACCAAAGCCTGATGGACATGCTGCAGAACTATGCGTTGCATGAAACACCTTGGAAGTACAAGGTTGTTGCGGAAATTGTCGCGGACGCCGCGTCAAGACATGAAAAGATCCTCATCTGGTCGTCGTTTGTTCGGAACATCAAGGCGCTCCAACGCTATCTTAGCGTTTATAATCCGGCGGTCATTCATGGCGGTGTTCCGCCTGAAGATGGGGCTCCGCCCAACGTGGTCACGCGAGAAGCGGAGCTAAAGCGATTCAGAACGGACGCCAAGTGCTCGGTGCTATTGGCCAATCCTGCGGCCGCCGGGGAGGGGATCAGTCTACATCATGACTGTCACCATGCGATCTACCTAGATCGTTCGTTCAACGCGGGGCAGTTTCTGCAGAGCCAGGACCGCATACACAGACTCGGCCTTGCAGAAGGCACGGAAACACGGTTCACGCTTCTGGTTAGTGAAGACACTATAGACGATTCCGTGGACAGCCGGTTGAGAGACAAGGTGAAGGCCCTATCGATCTTAATGGATGATCCAGGCTTGGTTTTGGTTTCACTGCCTGACCCGGAAGACCCTTCGGCCGGCCCCCCGGTCTATAGTGATGATATGGACGCGGTTGCGGCGCATGTCGTTGGGGCGTCCCGTGCTGCCCAGTAAAGGTCAATGCGAGGGTACATTCCTCCTTTGTCGTGCGGCCGTTCTTGGCAATTACAAAACGACGGCCCAGTGGATTAATGCCGCGCGTAACTCAGCGACGCAAATGGCGCACGCGTTGGACCTCAATCAAATCGCCAATGACATGATGGCGTGCGGATTAGCTTCAGTCAGCGAAACCGTGAGCGTGAGCGAAGCCCTTCAGCCCTTGTGGCGCGAGCTAGATCGGTCGACCTTATTGACAGTGGCGCGTTTGCTTATCAAGGCGCGACTGCCGTTTTGGATTCACATGGCGGTGAAGGATGATGAGGTTCGTCGAGAATATATCCCAGAAAAAGACTTGCAAGATTTGATCTGGCTTGAGCCGCAGCTCGACCAATTTCTGATCGACATTTACGAACCCATCGCTAAGCGAAAGAACGAAGACTTCCAGAAACAGATGGGCGACGCTGCGGAATTGCTGCTGATGGCGGCGTTAGAGGCTGCAGGACGCCAGCCAATCCATACGGCGAAAATTAGCGACGCAATTGGATATGACATTGAATGCCAGGCGCCTGTAAAAGACCGCATCGAGGTCAAAGCGGCGACAGCGAATACGCAGACGCAGTTCCATCTGACGCGAAACGAGTTTGAGAAATCGACTATTTACCAGGACAGCTGGCGGATAATTCAAGTCATATTCGCTGGATCGGTGTTTACGACTACGCGCATCGGCGCCGAGCATGTTGCCGAAATCCGAGAATTACGCCCGACCTGGCTTCAGGAAAACGTGCCGGGTGACACACCTAGCTTTAAGTGGACTGAATCCGCTTTGCTGACGCCGAAGGAAGAAGATTGGCGAACTGCGGAACTCGAACTGGCGCAGGATAGTGCTGTGCCTGGCTTTATCTAACAGCTTAAATGAAAGCACTCCCGCTCGCTGCCCTGGCGGGCAACCCTAGGGTAGGGTGACGGTGTGAAAGTGGACACCTCGAGGCGTGCTCGAATTGTTCCGCTGCAAACTTGGGCGGCCGAGAAAGCATATGCAGGTCTATCATTTTATCGGTGAAGAATATGGCGTCGAAGCGGTAGGACTACGACGTCTGAAAATATCTCGCGTTGACCAGCTCAATGACCCGTTCGAATTGATGGCTGGAACACAGACCGATCAATTTTCCCGTTTGGCGATGCGCGTTTTGCGTGATACTTGGGCCAAAAGAATGGGCATACTTTGCTTTAGCCGAGATTGGCATAATACGGTCATGTGGGGCCATTATGCCAATCGGCATCGTGGCCTTTGTCTCGGATTTGAACTGGACGACAGATGCGCTATGCCGGTCAGGTATGTTCGTCACCGGCTGCCAGCTGATAGACTTATTTATCCGGATACAAGCTCTGAGGACTCGCTGAACATCGCAAGGCAATTGGTCAACACGAAATTTTCTCATTGGCGCTACGAACGAGAGGTTCGCGCTTGGGCGAGTTTGGATCCAGATGGACCTCCGGTACAGTTCAAGTATTTTGCAGCGGATATGAAGCTCACACATGTTTATATTGGAGCGCGTTCATCGATCCGACGACAAATGATCGCCGATGCTCTTGGTGACGACCTGGCTGATGTCAAAATTGTAAGCACCAGATTGGCTTTTCGATCATTTCGCGTGGTGACGCAACGAAACCCAGCACTCTGGGATCGGTTACCAGAACGATGGGAGTGATGAGGCCTATTTCAGAGTGATGCGGATATAGGTCGTGTGTCTGCCCAACGGGTTACTTCCCGAGGGACGCCCAATTCTGTCCGAGGAAGGTTTGGATTCCTTTGCCGGGTCGATAGACGAACTGTTTTTCGAATTCCAGCTTTGCGGCTTGGTAACTCTCGTCGGGTAAGAGGTTTAGCCGCTTGGCCATGTATAGCAAAGCTAATGACGGAGCACGAGACTCCCCTTGGTTGCAATGGATGAGAAGAGGTCGGTCTCGAATTTCTACGTCGGCGAAGCGAAAGAAGTGGTCGAAGCTTTCCAGCTTGAACAAGGGCGCTGGCGGGTCGATCAGATTTAGATAGAGATGATGCTGCCCCGACCACGCTAGATAATTGGGATGCGTGGGTGCCAGGCTGCCACTGTAACCAAGCCGTCGGCTGTGACAGGTCTTACAGGCATGCACCACTGAGACGTCGCTCGCAGGATCATGCGTACAGACAGCGTCAGCGCCGTAAAATAGCTTGTCAGTGATTTGCGTAGGTTTCATCATTTTAATTTCCTGTCTACGATAAGGTTTGTAAATGCCATGGCCTTGGCGCTGCGGGAGCCGGGATGAATAAGCGTCAGTGTAAATTAGCCGCGGCTGGAAACTAAAGCCATGTTGCGCCCTGAGAGGTCGTCCTGGGAAACCTGCCGCCAAATACCTTCCTCCACAGGTTTGTGGCCTCTTCCATGTCATCGGTGTCCTGAGCTTTACGCGCATAACCCGCGTAAGTCCGGCATTTGCCAAGGAATGCTTTCCATTGTGGAACGGTAACCTTGGCCAATAGATCGTTGTTTTTGACCAAAGGATCTTCGATAATCGGTTTCTGATCTCGCGCCGCATGGTCCTTGTATGCGTCGTAAATATTTTCGAGCGCTTGGGTAAAGGCCTCACCATAGTGGGTTTCGTCATACGGCGAATGATAAGCGATAAGCACTTCTAGGACGAAACCCTTGGGCCGTTTGCCGCTGAGGTTTTCGCGCCGCCACCACTTCATCAGCTTGACAAGACGTTTGAAGGCGCCGCCAAAATCCTTGTTACGTTCGGTGCTCCAGATCTTGTGGCCTTTCGGGTCGGTTTTTCTCCAAGCCTCGATTTCACGATCGGCGATCTTGTAGGTGTCACGGTAGGCAATAACGGGAACGACATCGATCTCGGCCTTCGACGTAGCCACTCGGACTGATCGCTTATTTACACGTTCAACGTCGTATTTTTCAGCTAGGACAATGGCGAGCTCGTTAGCCCTAACGCCCTGAAGATAAGGCGCAACGTCGTTGATGGCTCAGGCCCTGGGCGCAGCGACATCCAGCCATCGTGCATAGGCGCGGATGTCGATCATCGGTACCGTAGCGGATTCCTGCAGCCGCGCGATCAGGTCGAAGAGAAACGCCGTCGCGGGCTTTTCCATCGATGAAATTACGGCGCATCCCTTATCATCACACGAAAAAACACCGTGCGCCGCCACGCAGCCCATATCCAGCCGGTCATCTGCGCTGGCGGTGACCAGAGCGGATTTCAGTGGTTCGCCGAGCAGATTGTTCTTCCAATCACTCTCCAAGGTTAAAAGGCCGCCCAGGATATGCTGCAGAGGCTTGGCTGGATAGGTGCCACCGGCATGGGGAATGGGCAAGCTAGTACGCTGCAGTCTGCGCACGCTGGCGACCTTTTTTTGCGCATACGCAACTTGGGCGGCGTTGATTACCTGTTTTGCCTCGAACACTGCATAGACGCTTTCCGCGGGAACGATACTTTGCTCCTGGAATTTGAAAATAAACGGAGAGTACTGCCGATCGAAAATGACGACATCAATCTGCTCGCTGAAGGCGCCATGGCTGTCGACAACGTGCGCGGACATCGCCTGGTAGCGCTGCGGCAGATATGTCTGCAGCATTTCCAGCCAGGCGGCCTCGCTCGCATCCCCTTTTGTGCCTGGATGACTGAAACTGCGTCGCGAGATTGATAGTTTCGTTTGGATGTCGTCGTGGAGTCCGCTCAGGAGCTCGCGCAAGGACCAATCGCTCATAGTTGTATATCCTTAGGTTGCCGCATCGTCGCGGAAGGGGGGAGTTGGGACCATCACGCGGGCGATTTCGACCGCGCGTTGGCTGTTCACGGGGTTGTTCGGATAGGCGTCGAGAATGATCGACGGCACGAGGCGTTGTGTGAGGTCTGAGAAGGTGAAACCATAATCTCGAGCGCCGCGGATGGCGCCAGTCGCCCCGACTAAGCTTTCCAGCGCGGCGCCGGCGATGCCCAGCGGCTCCAAGAGATGATGTAGGACGAAGCGGCGTTGCTCTTCGTTCGGTCGATTGAAAGTGAGAACATCCGCGGCGCGACGGCGCACCGCGGGATCTAGCGCGCTTAGCCTATTGGTGCACATGATCACCGCCGCGGGTATCTTGGCGTTTGCGAGCCGGTCGATGCCGCGGATGAAGGCATTCACGCCGGCCCGGTCTTCATGGTGCATTTGTGCGTTCTCGCGGGATTGCGCCAATGCATCGGCCTCATCGACGAGCATTATAACGGCGCCACGGGAGCGCGCTCCCGCGCCCTTTAGCCGGCTGGCGTGTTCGTAGGCGTAGTCGAAAGCCGTCGACAGGAGCTGGGTCATTTCACCGACGCGGCCTTGACCACGTGTGGCAAGGCTCAATGGCAGCAAGGTAATATCGATTCCTTCTTGCCTGGCGACAGCATCGCCGATGGTTTCGGCCAGTTCCGTCTTACCGGAACCAACGTCACCCGCGAGGACCACAAGCGGTGGGCGACGCAGGACTGCATCGAGCGTGGCCTGTGCCCCCCCGTAGTGACGATTGGCCCACGCTTCCAGCCCTGCTGGGTTAACCAACAGCCCCAGGATTTTTGACAGGCGACTCTTCTGGTCGTCTAGACCGACCAGCCGCGCCAAGCGCGCCTGTTGCTCGAAGTCTGGATAGTTGATGCGACGCTCGAAAAGGTCGTCGAAAGGGGTTCTGGCGTTCATTAGAAGCTCCTGACAGTGGCGCGGTTAAGGGATCGGCCGCCGGCCGAGTAGGTTCGATCATTCGATAGGTAGCCGCTGATCCCGGGTTCGGATCCGCTGTTGCGCGAGACGGGCAGAGGGGCCTTGAATTGAGCCTTCTGCGCATCGGACAAGTTCCCCCAAGCCGCGTTGTAGGTGAGGTAGCTAAAAAAGGCTGCGCCACTGATGTCGGCTCCGGGGCGAATGCGGCCTGGGTCATCGTCAGGCCCGGCGCCGGATAGATCCTGGGCGGTATATTTCAATGTCGGCTCAATCCAGTTGCCGTTGCGCTTGAACCCATAGGCGACGGTATCTAGGTATCCCGCCCTGATGAATTCGGTTAGCTCGGTCTCGTAGTCGGCGATATCCCGGTCCGAAGGTTGGCCATAAAGCCGCTGCATGCGCTTGAGGTCGGTAGCCACCTTGGCGGCCATGTGACGCGCGTGGGTAACGGTAAAGGTATTGGTGTTGGTGACGCTGAAGCTGGAGGACATATTCTACACCTGGAAAGAGGGACCGAAGACCTTTTGCCAATAGGCAACGGTCAGTTGCTTGGTGGGGGCCGCAAGCGCGGCGTCTATGGCATCGCCGGCGTCAAGAGCCGCTTCGACGATCGCATCCGCGTTCTGCCGCGTGTACAGTCGGGCGACATTGTTCTCCGCGTTGACTGGATCGATGATCTGTACGATGTCGCTTGAGGCTTTGACCGATGAGGTGGGGTAATAATCCGAGAACACGATCCGCTCCCGCAGGTTCGTCCGGGCGATGTAGGTGAAGAAGTGCTGAAGCGCCTCTGGGTAGTCGGACAGGTCCAATCCATCGTCACAAAGCTTGGCCAGGATCATCTCGATCATGAATGACTTAAAGCGAAAGCCATCGCGTTCCTGCTTCATGAGGCGCGCCCAATATTTGACCAGGCGGACGACCTGCGCGAAATGCTTAACTTGTTGCCGCTTTCTCTTAGAGGCGAACTCCAGGTGCCGCGGAATGCTGGTCTTGAGGAAGGACCCGTCTTCTTGGCTGACCAGATTGCCGTACCAGTTCGGATCGCCGTCATAGAGGATCGGCACCACGTCGACGTCCAGGCCCGAGCCCCGGAAGGACACTGTGACCGAGTAGGTCTGGGGCTGAACCTGATCCGGACTGAAGTTTGGAAATGCTTTCCGCAGGCGCTCGGCAAGGTAGTCGAGAAGCTGGCGGATGTTGTGTGGCGCGTCGGCGCCGCTGATATAGCAGCCCATGTCGATGTCGTTTAGCGATCGCAGCGCGGTGCCTTTCGCCAGGCTGCCGGACATCAAGATTTTCTTCAGGTTAAAGTCCGGATGCTCAGCAAGGTAGCCTTCAAGCTTTTCGCGCACGCGCCGCGCTTGGGCTCTGTATTCGTCTGCCTTATCCTTCGGCAGGTTGATGCGCTCATCGGCAAAACGGACGATGTCGTTATGATTGACGTGTAATCGGCTCATTGGAAATATCCCGCATGTTAGTAATCAGTGCCGCCGCCCAGACCTGGTGGGTTGGTGGAGCGATGATTACAGTCTTGCAGGCGAGGGTGACAAAAGCTGTCACGCGAAATCCAAGTATCGCAAAATCATACGAACCGCGAATATCCGGCTTATTTGCCGGGGAAATGGCTCCGGCCATATTCGTCGAGAGCGCAAAGCGCATTGACCCGTACGATATCCTCGACTGTCCGGCATGGCATCTCTAGGAGTAGGGGACTGCAGAACATGATCGCGGTGGTCTGCGCGCGGGAGATGGCGACGTTTATACGGTTTAGGGAGAACAGGAAATCGATGTCTCTTGGCAATTCTTCGCCGCTGGATGTCGTCATAGAAACCAGGCACACAGGCGCTTCCTGTCCCTGGAACCGATCAACCGTGCCGACCCTGATGGCCCCGGGTAGCGCGGCGCGAAGCGCATTTACCTGGGCGTTATATGGCGCGACGACCAATATGTCGGCATGGGTGAGCGTGTGTTCCTCGCCGTCGCGGTCACGGTAGGTTCCGCCGAGGATATCAGAGATCATCCGGGAAATGGCCTCGACTTCCTCCGGACACACTTGGGAACGTCCAAGATGTGTAACCAGTTGCACGCCGGCGCCGACGAAAGTCGAGCCACTTGGCAGGGTGAGGGTCTGCGCTGCGGCGCTTTCATCGCTGTGCAACTGCCCGTCGTAGACCGCTTTGGAAATATAATCACAAACTCTGGGATGCATGCGCCGGCTGGTAGGCATGAATATGCCGCGATCGCTGGGGATAACTCGGTGGCCATCGATCAGGTATTCCAGGCAGGATTGCCCGCTGTCGCCAGGATGTACGCCCTGCAGAGGTTGCGGAAGCTGCATAGGATCGCCCACCAAGACGAGGTTGCTCGCCGACCGCGCCATGGCGACGATGTTGGCCAGCGAGACCTGGCCGGCCTCGTCGATGAACAGGTAGTCGAATGCCGGGGTGGCGTAGCGGGCGAAATGCCAGGCTGTTGCGCCGACAATCTGAGCTTGGAGCAGTTCAGGCGCGTCGTTGTCAGAAACCAGGGTAATGGCCTCTTCAGCGTCCTCATCACCTTCGTCTGACGCCTTCTGGACAATTTTAAGCTTGAGGCCCTCCTTCTTGACCCTATCTGCAATGGCAAGAAGCAGGTTGGTGATTGCCTTGTGGCTATTCGATGATACGCCGACGCGTTTGCCGGACTTGACCAGGTCAACGATCGACAAGGCGCTGACGTAGGTTTTTCCAGTGCCTGGCGGCCCTTGAATCGCAAGGGTCGTCCGGTCCATTGCGGCGACGGCCTCGCTGACTGCGGCGGCTAGATCCGCATCCGGCGCGACAATTTGGGATCGATATCCGTTATAAAATACCGGTGGCGCCTTGCGCAACAAATGCTCCAACGCTTGAAGCGCGCCAGGTGAAGAGATCAGCAGCTCTGTCGCGGCCGGTATGGCTTTGAGGAGCGCGTCCTTTGCGAAGGGTCTTGCTGGAATCAGGTCGACCCGATCAGGGAGGGGGCCGCTCTTTGGCGTTCGTCTAAGGACAAGCGTAGAATTGATATGGTCGATGGACATGAGATTCACAGCCTCGGGCATCGCCGCTGGCTTGACACACGGTTTGTGCCCTGCGCGAAGCTTTGTCTCCTGCGCGGGAAATCTGTAGGTTCGTTCAAAGGATTGAGCGGTCACCTTTACCGCCTCCCCAACAGCCTCGAGCCCGCCGATGCAATCCAAGTCGTCGATGAGCTGTTCGCTTTCCTGAACCAGTCGATCGAAAATGGCCCAGTAGGCTGGCTTGTCTTCGCGCTTGTAGAACGAGTTCAGGTCAAGCAACAGGTCCGCGACGCTATCGCCTAAGGTTTCTCTAAGACTCTGCAGCCTGGTTTTTAGCGCCTCTGTCTCCGCGTCTTCACCAGCCACATTTGCAAGTGGGCCTGCTTCGGGCACTTCCCCTATCATTGGCCATGGCGCACCGGATGGTCGAACGGCGGCCACGAGCCAGTCCCTCAACATCTGTGTTGATACACAATCGGTCCGGTTATAATCGAATATCTTCTGGAGCAGCTCGTCGTCCCCGGTCTCGCGCCACCGCTCATAGAAAACCACACTGGCGCCAGCGGTCGCGACGTCGGCCTCGCGCTTTGGCATGTAGAAAGCCTCGAGATCCTTGATCGAATAGCCTTTTTCTGACGCCGTAAGCCCCCCGGAGACAACCTTGAACAGGTCGACGAAACGCCGTTCCCGTTGCAGCTGATCCATTGCCGCTTCTCCAACGCGATGGAAGGCCGTTAGTTGGCGAAGCGCTGCGATCTCGTAATTGGCGTAGTGATAGATGTGGGCGGCAGGGTATTGTCCAATATGGCCGACAAAGAATGTCAGGAGCTCATCGACCGATTTGCCTTCTGATGTTCGATCATGAGCCCAAAAGGCGCGGAACACCCATTCTCTATTTTCCCGGAACCAGACGCCATGAAGGTACTCCAAGCCACCTGGATAATAGGGGTCGCCTTCGATATCATAGAAGATATCTCCGTCATTTGGTTGCGGAAGTAGGTCAAATCCCTTGCCTTTTTCAGGGTTGCGTAGTTCGAATGCAGGCTGGCCGCCCGCACGGCGCGCCACTTGTAAACGCGCTTGAACTTGCAGGCGGCGCTGTGTCTCGAGTGTGAGGGCGGGAATCCGGCTTGCGAGCTCAGCAAGCTCGGTCATCGTTGTTATGCCCGCGTCTTCTAGTTTCGTTCGCTGCCCTTTTGAAATTCCGGCCACTAGCCCCAACGCGTCGGCCTTCTCCCATTCGCTGTGGCAGTGGTCCTGCCATCTGCACAATCCGCAGGCAGTGACAGGCGCGGCTTTCGTCTGAGGCCTGTCCAACAGAAAATCTTGGAAAACGCGCCTGCCGTGACGGGCGTAGGCGGAGACATCTGCAAGCTTTACTGTGAAGCGGCTTGCATTTCCGAGCTCAAGGTGCGCGCGCCGTGGCGCAACGCCCTGGAGATCGGCCAACAGGTCCGAATAAAGTGACAATTGGAGAATGTGCTTTGGGTCCGGCTTTCGCTTCAGCTTCGTGTCGACGACCTCGTAGGACCAGTTTCCGAGGTCAGACGGAAATTCGACTTTCTCTAGAAAATCCGAATAGCCACCCCATGGCCCACCAAGGAATGCGCCCTGGAAAATAACGTCTGCCCCGTGTCGCATGGCCTCAAGCGTAAGCTCGACGGAAGCTTCGAGCGGGAGGCCGTCCTTTGGGATCTCGACGACGCTCCTTCCTGATGCTTTCAGTTGTTCGAGAAAAGCGAGTTCGTGGGCGTCACCCTGCTTTTGCAGCAGCTCCGCCTCATCACTATCGGCAGAAGGCGACAGGTCGCCGACTTCGAGATATCGCAAGTCAAGTGTCGTGGCGTGGCGACACCCCTTGAAACGCATCAAGTCAGATGCGGATAGCCTTATGGAACTATTGATATAGCGCATTAGATTTTCCCTCTGAAGTTGCTATATCACATAAGGGCGACAAAAACTGTCACGGAGGCGAAATGTCTTATTTGAAGGCTCGGGAGCTGTTGCGCTTGGCGATATTGGCGACGCGCCGGCAAGGTATTTCATTGCTTGAGATATCCGAGGAGTTCGGTTGTGTTCACCGCACGGCGCAACGGATGACGGATGCGTTGGAGGAGGTCTTTCCAGCCGTCATGCATACTGAGGACCATGAGCGGCATAGTCGATGGACCCTGCCTTCCAGATCGGTGGCGCCGCTCCTTTCTCCTAGCGCCGACGAGCTGGCCTCCTTATCCGCTGGAATCGCAAACTTAGAGCGTGCAGATATGGTTGCGGAGGCGGCAAATCTACGTCTGCTCGAAAGGAAGGTGAGGGCATTGATACCCCATCAGGCCAATGTGAGGTTGGCGGTGGACGAAGAGGCGCTGCTCGAGGCCTTGGGATATGCCGCTCGTCCTGGACCGCGTCCGGCAGCAAATTTCGATGTCGATCTGGCAATTTCCCAGGCGCTGAAGGGGCCATTTCTTCTGAGGATCGTATATCGCCGCCGAGATGAGGACGGGCCCAGCGAACGTATCGTAGCCCCCCACGGCCTCCTCCTCGGCGTGCGGCGCTATTTGGTTGCCAGGGACATGGCGAAGACGGGAACGGGCCTGCGACATTACCGAGTTGAGGAGATATACGAAGCCGAGGTGCTGGAACAAAGTTTCGAGCTGGATCCAAATTTCAATATTGGCACGCATGCAGAGCGCGGTTTCGGGTCCTATGAAAATGCCACTGAACACGGGGAAGTCATTTGGAAGTTTCGTGCGGACGCGGCCCCACATGCCCGGCGATATATGTTTCACCCCACTCAGACGAGCGAGGATATGGAAGACGGGTCGTTGGTCGTCAAGTTTCGTGCGTCGGGGCATATTGAGATGTGTTGGCACCTTTATGCGTGGGGGGATGCAATCGAGGTCCTGGCGCCACAAGCCCTTATAGACTTGGTCCAACACCATCGACGGGACGATTTCAAAGTCCTGCCGTAGGGCACGACGAAAACAACGACGTATCAAACCGACTGAGTTATAACTATCTGTTATGCTCTGTGATGCCTGGCGAGAAGCGCATGCGCGTACAAATACGACCCTGTGGTACATGTGCAGATGGATCGATGGGGAGTCGCAGACGCCACAAAAACATGCCCGCAGAAGCTCGATCTTATGCTTTCTCGATCTCAGGATACCACGCCGCGTACGCTTTGCTGTTAGGCTTTCCTGGGCTTTAACGGGAGGATCCGGAACTGTAGAAGGACTCCATGGTGGACATCTAAAGGGCTCCATCTCAGGCGAAGAGCTCGGCGCTCGGAAACCGAGCGCGACGCTCCATTTTGCCTTCAATCATGAGTAATACAGGCCAGACTAGGGGCTGCTCGTCTAATTCATTTCTTCTGTGAGCGGGAGCTGCGAATTATGACCGTACCAGCCAGTATTCTGTTTGGCACGCCGTCCGTCTGAAATAGTTCGGCAACATTTACGGCCAACGCAGATGCCATCAGGTAGAGCATAACGGCAGTGGGATTTTGTTGGCCGCTTTCAACCCTGCTTATGTATGCTTGGTCGGCGATACCCAAGCGTAGCCCTATTTCCTCTTGGGATAGGTTCCGCGCCTTTCGTAGGCGCTTCAAATTCCAACCTATAAGGGCCTCAACATCCATGTGTAATGCCAAGTCGATTTGACCTTGCAGAACCATGTATTTAAGTACATATTTGGATGTGGTTGTTCGGCACATACCCGTTTGCCAAATCATATTTGCTTGCGGCGACGTCGCGGTTTGATTTCGACGGGGCCCGCCGCATATGCCTGAGGAGCGCCTTCAAACGAGAAAAGGTCGCCGATAGTCACCCCTAAGGCTTGGGCAATAAGGGCCAACTGTTCAGCACTTGGGTTACGTTGGCCGTTTTCCAATCGGCTGAGGTATCCTTGGTCGACCGTCTGAATTAGGCCGGCAAGATCCTCCTGCGTCAGGTTTCGAGACTGACGTAGCCGAGTAACATTCCACCCAAGGAGACGACGAACAAGCATGAGGCATAGCAACTCATTTGGTCGTCGCCACCCATGTACTAGAATACATAAACGCACGCTAAGCGTTCACTGAACACAGGTTTTGGATGTCAGAGACTGCAATATCGGAGCAATCTATCAACCTCCACATCGGCGCCCGCCTGCGCGCCCGCCGTGAACTCCGCCGGTTGTCCTCATCCGACCTTGCAGACCTCACCGGTATCAGCCTCGCCGAACTCCAAGCGATCGAAGAGGGCGGGGCGGAAGCGACCCCGAAATTCCTGCTGCGGGCCGCTGCAGCGCTGAATGTCCACGTCCGTTATTTCTTCCTCGAATACCAACCGCGGAGGATCGCGGCATGAACTGGCTCAGGGATGTCGACAAGTGGCTGTGTGACGAGGTCCTTCCGCACCAAGGCGCTTTTCTGGCGCTGGCGCGCCGGATAACCGGCCTGACCGAGACCTCTCGTGACATCGTCCAGGACGTCTATGCGGAAATCCTGGCGGGGGAGGGGTGGCGTAGCGCCCGCGATCCGAAGGCGTTCGTTATGCGGATCGTCTACTGCCGGGCGATCAACTGGGTAAACCGGCAAAAGGTCGTGCCTATGCGCAATATGCCGAGCCTGGAGCTGATGCTGGAAAGTGAAGACAGCCCGGACGCTTTCGAAGTGCTGTCGGGCCGCGAAGAATTGACGGCTGTCATGGAAGCCTTGGACCAGCTGCCGCAGCGCTGCCGTGAAGTGGTGACCATGCGCCGACTCGACGAACTGTCACCGCCCGAGATCGCAAAGCGGTTGGGGATCACGGTCACAACCGTCGACCGCCATCTGGGCCGGGGCATCGCCATGCTGATCGAAAAGCTTGGGGACCGCATGTCCAGGCGCCGACGCAAACCGGTGGGCAAGTCCGATCGCTCGTCCGCGGCCGAATAGACGGTTCATGCAACCTCAGATATGGTGCTGCCATCAAGCGGCTTTTTCGCGACATAGGACATAAGGTGACTTCCGAGGGCAAACCTTCCTGGGATGAGTTGGAAGAACAAGCCTCCCTGTGGCTTGCGCGTCTGGATTCCGGCACCGCCAGCCGGGAAGAGTTCGAAGCCTGGCGTTCGGCTGATACAAGGCATGCGGTGGCCTTCGCGCAGGCAGCTCACGTGCTGCAACAACTGGATCGCGTCAAACCGGCTTACAAACTGCGCGAGAAAGACGTCAAAACTTCTTCACGCAGACACTTGCTATTGGCGCTGGGTGGCCTGGGCGCGGCTGTGTCTGTCGGCGGTGGCGCCTACCTGGCCATGGGCGGGGGAAGGTCGCACGCATCCACACAGATTGGTCAAAGGCAGACACTGGCGCTGCCGGCGGGCGTCAGCGCCAGCCTCAATACAGATTCCAGGATGCAATGGGCCGGCGCCAAGGATCGCGTCGACGTCTGGCTCCGGCGCGGAGAACTGCTGCTGGCGTCAGGCGTTGCCCCTGTTCGTCTGTTTGCCGCGGACTCTGTCGTCACACTCGTGCGCGGCAAGATCAACGCGCGCCTTCGTGGGGGATTGCTCGACCTGACCGTTCTCTCCGGGGACTGCACCGTCAATCGTGACAATGCCGGTTCGGAGAAGAAGGCCACGATATCGGCCAATCAGGCCGTGCTTGCGAGTGCCGACCAGCAGGTTGTACGGTCACTCGACCAGTCAGACATTCGGTTTGTCTCAGCGTGGCCGAAAGATGAGCTTGTCTTCGAAGGCCAGACCCTGGGTACGGCCGTTGCCGAATATAACCGCTATCTCAACCAAAAGATTGTCATTACTGATCCATCGCTATCCGACCTGCGGATAGGCGGGCGGTTCACGACACGAGACGCCAAACCCTTTCTGGACGCGTTGCATGCCGGCTTCGGCATCAACGCCGTAACGGACGGCGCGGGTACGATCGCCCTGTCGAAATAACGACGCACCGATCATTCAAATTCCAGCACAAACTGCTCTTTCTTCTTGAAACAACAAGCTCGTGGCAGCCATTTCGCCTGCCCCCACGAAAGCTACTGAGGTCAGCCCCAGGTTTCTAATTAATCGAAATCGCTTCCGTGCTGGGATATGGACCCCTCAATTCGTTCCTCCGATATTGGCCCAAAGGCGACATTCCCGCGCTTGTTCCAAACGCAAAAAGCGGACGTGTTTAACGGTGAGGGGGCTCTGTCGAAAACGCAGGCGTTGCCGATCAAGAGCAGGGATTTCAGATAAACGGTCTAAGCTCTTGTCAATCAACGCGCTTCTTGGGCTGTAAATTTTTAAGAGCACTGTTCCTCGGACGAATCGTAGCTCTTAACTTATTCCCGCTTTGCCACCTGTCTTGGGTAATCCCCAATAACCATGTGTTAGGCTTCGCGTAATTAACTCTCGATCCGCCATTCTCGTAAGATATGACCTGAAAGTACCGTCTTTGAGTTCGGGACTAACCTTTTTCGCAGCTTTTAATAAATTACGGGCCGAAACTGGATTTTTGCTTGATTTGAGACGCTCTAATATCGAGTTCTCGATAATAATACGATCTACGCTGTTTTTGCGGCTTACATCTTTGACTGTCAGATCGGTACGACGTACCTTCAAAAGTAAGCGCTCTAATGCGCGCCTTTCCGAATTTAGCTCGCTTATGTGAAGATCTATTGCTTGTATTTGTTGTAAGATTGATTGTTCGGCGCCGTTATCAGCGTTCAAGTTTGTCATGTTGCAAGAACCTATTTTGCAGCAAATGGCTTGAAATAGGTGACATAAAGTCTATGTTTTCTCAAGAGATTTTTTATTGACTACAACCCATAGCCCCTGTATAAGGCAGCAAAGCGCCATTGGTTAGGCGCTTTGCTGCCTTATACAGGGGCTATGATGTTTGCAGCAAAAATTATTGCACGCTTAAGAATGAGCCAGCATAATCGTTGGTGATACGGCCGGCCCCTCTGCATAGCACGGGTCGGCTTTCTTATTTGTGGGGTGGGCGTGAACTATATAAAGCCTTACCTGACCCAAGGCGATCAGGCAACGTTGCTCCAATCGCGTGGAATGAAGATCGATGATCTGGACAAGGCTAAGGCTTGCCTCTCGCGGATCAACTATTATCGACTAAGCGCATATTGGTATCCTTTCCGTAAGTCGGAAGTCCAGGTCGATCCGTTGTCAGGTGCTCCAAAGAAGATCGTTTTAAACGATTTTCGGGACGACACCGATTTTGTGACGATAATGGAGCTTTACGTTTTCGACAAAAAGTTGCGCATGATTGTCATGGATGCGCTTGAACGTGTCGAGGTTGCCGTGCGCGCGGATATCACTCTTCAGCTTGGCAAAGTGTCGCCTTGGGCTCACCGAGATCCTGCTGCACTTGACGGCAAATTCGCACGCACTCCCCATCCTACAAAGCCAGCCAGCACGCAACATCAGGAATGGTTGGCAAATATAGATGAAAAGGCCCGACGTTCGAAGGAGGATTTCGTCAAACATTTCACCTTCAAATATGCGGGTGAGCGGCTTCCACTTTGGATGACTTCCGAACTGTGGGATTTCGGCGCTCTTTCAATATTTTATAGCGGTATGAAGAGAGCTGATCGGGATGCAATTGCGCGACGGTACGGCGCCAACTTAACTGGTCGTGAATTTTCGAGCTGGCTGCGGTGCCTCAACGATGTCCGAAATGTTTGTGCTCACCATTCGCGATTGTGGAATCGCCCCTTATCGTCCCAGCCGCGTTGGACGCCAACAGGCCAGTTCCCGGATCTGGACAAGCTAGGGCCACCGGCTGCCGGCCACAGACTCTATTCCGCCATTGTGGTGTTACATGTGCTCCTGTGCAGAATTCACCCATCAACGCCGTGGCTTCAGCGTTTATCGGATCACCTCAAAACGCTGCCCCAGAATCCAATCGTTACTCTGAGTAGTGCGGGATTTGGTGCCGGATGGGAAGCACAATTCGGCATTTAGCGTGTTGGCCGAAAATGGGAAATCGATCAGGCGTGGTTTTCTCAAAACCTGCCATGATTTACCGAGACGACTTCCCTCAGCGCGATGCAATCAGATAGCACCATGTGAAGCCATCGGCACATAGTTTGGAAGTTCCCGGTGTCTGATTCGAGCCAAATTACGCTCGGCTTGGAAACGTCCGGAACGGTCTTTGGCACCTTGTTTTTGGCAGCCCACGTCACATCAGGCGTCATTATAATGGCCGGGCCAAGACCGGCCAACAGTTGGCATTTGTTGAAGGGAATCATCACCGTTTATAGCCTCGAGATGCAGAGCCTCTTTAGGTTTTTGGGAATTTTGGTGATGGTTGCCGTTGCCATCAAACTCGATTCGCATGTGCCGCATTTTTGCGGCGCAATAATCCTCAATGCGTTCAAACAGATACACTCATTGGATGTGCCTGTTGACAGTTTCGCGAATTTGGTCTTACTTTCATTACTTGCAGTTGCACTGCAGTGTGGGGGGAGACGGCGGGCTGTCCCGCTATTGTTTTCTCATTTCCGAGCATAAGTGACGGGGCGCCGGTGCGCTCCGGTGGGAAAGTGACGGCCGGATAATGTCTGATATACGCTACTACGTGAATGTGACCACCGATGAGCTAAGGCCCATACCGGCCGGCAGCGCCGATTTGTTGAACCAGACCATAAAAGACAATCTGGATGAGTTCCGGGTGAACTCAGGATTCGACTATAGGTCTTTCTCGGTGAAGGGCATGAACTCCACCGCGGCGGCGCACGAAATCTACGATGAGGTTGTCGTCGAACAGGGCGACGAAAGTCAATTCATACGTCTGATCATCTCACAAGATCGTCCGGGCGGCACACAACTCAACAATCTGGCCCTGGGGGTCTGTCACGGTGACACAGCGACCTGGGAGTGCGGAGACGGTGACAACTTTGGCGTCCTGACCATGCCCAACCTGAAGGGGGCAGGGCGGCAAAACGCGATCGTCGATATCCTTCAGGACATCCGCATCGCCAACGGTGCCACGATCGCGCCAATCTTCCAGAAATATCTGGCCGCGGGCGGCAGCGAAAAGGCGCTCTATGAACTGAAGGCGGAATTCGCCAAGACGTTTTATGCGGCCAATCCAGGGCGAAGTCATTTCGCTGTTTTCACGCCAAGGGCCTACGCCTCGTTTTCAGCTCTGAGCCGACTCGACGAGAACAAAAACCTGAGCGACAATGAAATGGCCACCCTTGAGTCGCTTTGGAATGACTTTATCTGCGAGCGTTTGTCGAACTACTTTCTGACGGCCGCTGAAACCGTCGACCTCATCACCCGTGCCTATATTCGTAATACCGCCAACGGTAAGCGGCGGCGTTTGGGAAGTGTTGCTAGAAGCAAAATCCTTGCGCTGATTACTGACGCTCTGACTGTCACGGCTGACGGTCCCTATGTGTTTTGTTACGTCAATCGGTCGCTGACCGGCAGCGGCAAATTCTTCAATCAGCTAAGCCGGCATTTTGGCTTGAGCAGTCATGGTCGGCTTCTTCCCTACGGACTGTTTTCGCTAAAGGACTATAAAGCGCTAACGACCCTGGTTCGGAACGGCGCCGTTACCCCGATACGTCTCTTCCTCAAAAAGCCCTAGCGGAAACGTATGACATGCCACAGCAGCAAGCTCTTTTTATCGGCGTGATCGACCTGAGCGTCAGGCTATCCTCTATGAACCCGATCAAGATGCTGGATGTCGACTATCAGGAAGAGCATCTGGAGGGCCTGATCATTCGCCGGATCCGGTCGCTTATAGAGAAGGCGGGGCAACCGGCCATCAATCGAATTGTCATTCGGCCCGGCATGACGCCAAAGCAGTTTGAATTCGAGGGCTACGACCAATTTGAGGAATTCGTCTCCAACCTGCAATGGGACTTGCTGAGTCAGTCGGAGGACGGCACCTCTATTCCCTTTAAAATGTGTGTCGGTACCAGCCGATCGGCCGCTCAGACGCTAGCTGAAGCCTGGGCGAAAGAGGTCGACGATCTGGAAAACGGGCACCTTGCTGGTCCCCAATTGGCGGAGTTGAAGTCACGGTTGCGTAACAAATTCGCGACCGACAAACCGAAAACCATCAAGAAAATTATTGCCCTGTACCAGGCCGAGGGCGTGGACAGCGATCGGCTCCAACTCAGTGTCGAGATGGAAAGCTTTAAGGGGATGGGCTTTCATGCCGTCCCAGCCTTCCTACACGCCGTACCGGAAGCCAAACGCGCCAATTATTTTGTGAACTATTTTCCCATCAAGCGCGGTCCGAACAAATACTCCGTCGAAGAGTTCTTGAGCTTGAAGCTTGATATCGTGCCTGATGATCTGATCAAGACATCTATCTTGGAACGGTACCATACCGACCCGGCCGGAGTGAAGCACACGGAGAGCAAGCGCCGTGTTAGCTCTTTGGATACGGGCAGCAAGCCGGTCCTTACCGGCCTGTTCAAACTGTTAAGGCGGTCGATCAGTGCGGACGAGGCTAATGGGATCTATTACGTCTCGATGTTCAACTGCTTCATCGTTTCATCGAACTACAAAGAGCTGACCTACAACAAAGAACGGGTCAAAATACAAAAGTCCTCCACCAATGGCGAGTTTTGGGATGTGGGCTGGTACGGCTTTCCGCCCATCTTCGATTCTCTAATACTCGACACCCATACCAAAGCGATCGTCAAACGCATTCCGGCCAAGGAAATGTTGCTCGCAAGTCTTTTGGGCGCTGTCTATAGAGATATGCCATTGGCGCAAAAGGTGTTCATGTATCGCCGACTCCGTCTCAGGATAGATGAGGGCTTGCAGCGCGAGATCGATGCAGCGGTGGGAGCCGGTGGGCAAGATCCAATCGGCGAAGCCAATGGTCTCAATGACATCCCGCTGACCCACCTGGTGACGCAAATGGCTACGTCTTATGGAAAGGCCACGATGCGCGCAATCTTGAACATCAGATTGCCGGGCGTAACCGATGTTCTCCAAAAATTTGTGCTGAACGCGGTCTCGACAGATACCTGATGCGGCTAAATCGGTCGAACTTGGTCCTTTTGGCGGTGGTTGCAATTCTGGCATGCCTGATAATCGACTTTGGGTGTTCGCTTCTTCAGCATCCAGATGCCCCAGACGACGCAACAAATCAGGCGTCTTCAGCCGCAAACTTTCATTTGGCGGGCGACGCCGGCACGAAAGGCGAGACGGCGACAAAGCCGCGCCCATTGAGCGACGCCGCAGCGACCGTCGCGATATGGCATGAGAGAGGGGCAATCCGCGATGTGCTCCTCGATCACACCCGATCGGTCATGTCCAATATCAGTGCCTCTCTGGTCATCTTCATCATTCTGATCTTCTGCGAAAAGCCGATTGCGGAGGCGTACAATCGCCACTTGGAAAATCGCCGTCTAAACCGGTCCATCGCTAGCTGGCGTTCCGGTGCAACGGAAGAGAAGGTCAAGCTCAGCGCAATTGCAGCCGTGGATCATGCCGATATTGATGTGGCGGGCCTGGCTTTCGAAAACGAACGCATCCCTGAAACCGCCTTGGAGAGGCTGCGATTTTGGCGTTCTGGGGCGACGAAAACCCGCATTGCCAATTGCGATCTTGGAGCGGGGCGGATCAGCCACTGTAAGTTCGGTGCGGCCGCGGGCGGAACTATTATCGAAAATACGTATTTCAGATCGATCGCATTTCGGAATGTCGATTTTTCCGGCTGCCGGTTGGCGTCTTCAGATCGCGGCAAGCATGTGTTCGACAGTAAATGCACGTTCAAAAACGTCCGGTTTATCAACACCGAGTTTGCGGGGGACCTGCCTTACGCTGAGATCGAGAGGTGCCCGCTTTGGGGAGCGTCCTTTGCACAAGGTGTGAAATTAAAAGACGGCTTTTCCAATCTGTTGTCCGATATGGGCATTCTGACCGGACAGGCCGGTGGGATGCGCGTCCTCACCTTGCGCGAAATTTCACATGTAAGACTGTCGTCAGTGCCGATCATCGGAAAACTATTTCGTCTTCCGCCGGACTTGCAGGGCAAACACGTCAAGTGGACCGAGTTCGTACAGTATGTGTGGCGGCTGGACAGAAAAGGATGGCTGGGCGTCTAACTCGCCATTCACGAATTCGAGCTGGCAAACACAAGCTAAAGGTCTTCTTGTAGAGTGGGGCACAATTTCGCTGCTGGCGCTTTGGGGCGGCTACTGGTTTGCGGGCTTTATAGCGGCGGCAATTCGGCGGCTTCTCGAGTTGGTTTCAAGCGGTCGGAGCGGTTCTTGCAATTGTGACCGGATTTACCGCGACTGCTTGGCAAGACGGCGACGATTCACCGAATCGACCCCGTTGCCTGCATCGATATCGTCGGACAGCGTTCGGAGCGGAGCGACATTCTTATGTCAGTTGAAGGCTTTCTGGAGTTCCTGCTTTGAGGTGAATATCCTCAAAACGAACTGCATGCTGGTGCATTTCCGCTTAGCGGCGCGTGGGCGACATCAGCATTAGTCGCCTGGAGAGGGGCCCACTTCAGGCGCCAGCGGGAGGAACGCGGACTGAAGGCCGCGGATATAGGACTCGTAGGTTGTGCTGCTATGGCGCTCATCTTCGACAATGTGGAACACATAATCAAAATCCGGGCTCCGGCGCGCGGCCATACGCTGGTTGAAACGAATGACACCTTGCAGATAATTCGGCGATTCATTGCCTCCGATTGTGACATAAAGCCTTGTCGGTGATTTTGCATGGGCTGCCGTTTCCTCGTATCTGAACAGCCAATCATTATCGACCGTGACGGCTGGGCTTGACGCGATGTAGGCCTGGAATAGCTGGGGATCATTTAACATGGCGTATAAGGTAAAAAGACCACCAAGAGACGAGCCCGCTAGAACACGATAAGATGGATCCGTAGCATATTCAGAATCGATCATAGGAATGATGGTCGTACGCAGGGTTTTCAGAAACTCTGCGGCATGACCAGAGGCTTCGCCATTGTCGCCGAACGGTGCCGGTGACAATTCCCACCTTCGCAGATCGCCGTAGTTGAGATTTTCTCCGCTGTAACTGAGGCCGACAGTTATATATTCCGGGGCGACCCGATCATAAGCCAGAGATCCTCCCATGGTGAGGACTTTTGTGAAATCCCAATAGCCGTCAGTAACATAGACGACGGGATACTTCTTGTCAGGCACCTTGCCATAACTTTCGGGAAGACCGATGTAGAGCGCATAGTGCCGGCCGTCACTGGTTACCGGAAGCGTGCGCACTTGAGTATTGGACATTGCAAACGGCGGATAGATCGGTGGCTTTGCACCTGCGGTAGGTGCAAAGATGAATGAGCTCAGGCCTATCCAGCCTGCTAAAAAAATGCCGGATGCTTTGATCATTGTTCGCCCACCTGTTCCTGGAACTAGAGTAGTACCACACGGGGACGCGAGCAACCATGCGCGGCAAAAATGCATAAGTGCCTGCATAACAACTGCACCGCTAACGGCAGGGATTGTCTCGACACCTAAATGACGTAGAAATACTGGGGCGATACCTGGCGCATTTAAACGGTGAGGAAAATAAAAATGGATGGGACGAATGTCCGCTTTCCGTCCCAGGGTCGTTCGAATGCAAAGATGTCTCCTTCGGGGCGCAAAGCGGCTCTTGCGTTAGGGATCGAGCCCGCAGGGTGGAGACCCAAAGGGGCTCCATCGAAGACGAAGAGCCCGGCGCTCGGCCCAACCCGGCGCAACGCCCAATCCACGGACTTAAATGTCTGCGCGAGCACTCCAATCTTCTAAGCGCACGTAAGCTAAGTCGGTGCCAGCTTGTTTAGACGCCCTGTCGAAATAGTGACGCGGCGATCATTCAAATTCCAGCACAAACTGCTCCTTTTTCCTAGAGACGACCAGTTCATAGAAGCCATTTCTCCTACCACCGCGAAACAGAATTAGGCCGGCTGCAACCAAGTCCGAAATATCCCGACGGGCAGTTCTCAGGTTTACGTTCCAACGTGCCATGAGGTCCTCGGCGGTCACTTTGTGCCCGGTCGACAATTGCTCGATAAACCATTTCCGACGCTCCTTGGGAGAGCGTGATATGACAGTTGTCGTGACATTCTGATTGTCTGTCACTTCAGCAACCGGCAGATCGTATTTGACCGGCCCTTTGAGGACTTGGCGCTGCGACAGGTCGAAGACGTCCCACAAATCTTCCCCACCAATCTGCATAAGAATGAAACGAAGGATACTCGGCGACGACCGGGCAAGGATCAACAAGTATCTGGAACTAGGGGCATTTTTTGCAATATACCAATTCTTGATCGCGCGCAGATGGGCCTTTGTCAGTCGCCCGATCTGCTTGATGGAAGAGGGAGTGTCACCGAAGTCCTGACGCAGGGCGCCAGCGATGATTTCCGCCAGTTGAGCGTCCGATGAGAGCCCGTTTCCACCTGGAAAATTTCGGTCCTTTTTCGACAGAGACATGTCTTTGCTTCCTGCGATAGGTATTGCCCGCGCCGGGATGGCGGCAAGCCAAGAAAAATCGTCAGGACTAAGTCAAATGAGCGGGACGGAACTACCTGTGGAAATCCAAAAAAATGTTCGCCGGGGGGCAATGTATGTTCGCATGTCGACGGACCACCAGAAGTATTCCACTGAAAACCAGGCCGATGCTATCCGCGAATACGCGGACCGTCATGACATCGAAATCGTCAGGACGTATGCGGACGCCGGCAAGAGCGGCCTCAGCCTCGATGGTCGCGACGCCTTGCAGACCCTCATTCGGGATGTCCAGACCGGCGCCGCTGATTTCAAAGTCATCCTGGTTCTGGATGTAACACGCTGGGGCCGCTTCCAGGACGCAGACGAGAGCGCCTTTTATGAATACCAGTGCCGGCAGGCCGGCATTGATGTGCTATATGTCGCCGAGCAATTCGAAAACGATGGCAGTCCTGTCTCCACGATCGTCAAGGGCGTCAAGCGAGCGATGGCGGGTGAGTATAGTCGCGAGCTGTCGAGCAAGGTGTTTGCCGGTCAGTGCCGTCTGATCGAGTTGGGTTTCCGACAAGGCGGTCCAGCCGGATATGGACTGCGGCGGATCCTTCTGGATGAACAGCGCGAGACCAAGGCGGTTCTCGCCCGCGGCGAGCATAAGTCGCTCCAAACGGACCGCGTCGTCCTGTCGACAGGGCCCCAGGAGGAGACAGACACCGTCCGCTGGATCTATCGCGCTTTCACGGAAGAGGGCCTTCGCGAGTCGGAGATAGCCAGCCGCTTAAACAACCAAGGCATTCTCACCGACCTTGGGAGGGCCTGGACCCGGGGAACAGTCCATACGATTCTGACAAACGAGAAGTATATAGGCAACAATGTCTTTAACCGACGCTCTTACAAGCTGAAGAAGCGCAGGGTGGTCAACAGCCCGGACATGTGGATCCGCGCTGACGGGGTGTTCGAGGCAATTGTTGAGCCTCGCCACTTCTACACGGCACAAGGCATCATCCGGGAGCGCAACCGCAAGTTCTCGGACGACGAGATGCTCACCCGCCTGCGCGACCTGCACAGCCGGGAAGGGTGGCTTTCCGGAATCCTCATCGACGAGACCGACAACATGCCGTCCAGCTCCGCCTATGCCTATCGCTTCGGCGGGCTGACCAGGGCTTATAACCTGATCGGTTATGATCCAGGCCGTGACCTGAGCTTTATCGAAGACAACCGTCATATCCGCAAGATGCACCCGGAGATCGTGGCCGATGTCATGACGCAAATCCGCGACCTGGAGGCAAACGTCAGGCAAGACGAGCAAAATGACCTGCTCATCATCAATGAAGAGGTGACGGCTTCACTAATCATTTGCCGCTGCATTGTGACCGACGCCGGCCAAAGCCGCTGGAAACTTAAGTTCGACGCCGGCTTGAATCCGGACATCACAATCGCGGCGCGCCTGGCGGCCAACAACCGCGATATCCTCGATTATTTCCTTATTCCGGCGCTCGACATCGAGAACCCTGACATCCGCTTGAGGGAGCGCAATCACGTGGCCCTCGAAGCGTACAGGTTCGACAATCTCGATCCATTCTTCCTGCTGACGGAGCGTGCCAATCTCCGAGAGGTCGCATGACCGCACCATTATCACGACGCTCGAAGATCGAGCAGATTGAGATCGATCGCATTCACGTCCTGAACCCGAGGGTGCGCAACCAGAAAACCTTCCAGGAGATTTCGGCCAACATTGTTGACGTCGGGATGAAGCGCCCGATCACGGTAACGCCATCAAGGGCAGGCGTGGCCGGGAGGGAATACGACCTGGTTTGCGGCCAAGGCCGGATGGAAGCGTTCAAGGCTGCAGGTATGCACAAGATCTGGGCGGTCGTCATCGATGCTGACGAAGAACAGGCCTTGATCATGAGCCTGGTCGAGAATTTGGCCCGGCGCCAGCACCGCCCGGTCGACCTGCTTCAGGGGATCGAGGTGCTTAGCAAGCAGGGCTATGGCACCATGACCATAGCGAAGAAAACGGGCCTCACGGCGACCTATGTCTCCGAGGTCTTGAACCTGATGGAAAAGGGGGAGGAGCGGCTGATTAACGCCGTCGAAAACGGCACCATTCCGATGTACCTAGCTGTGCGGATCGCAGATAGCCCTGAAGAGGAGCAAAAGGCGCTTCAGGAGGCCTACGAATCCAAGGCGCTGCGTGGCAACCGGTTACTTGCCGCGCAAAAGCTCATCGAACGTCGCCGGCGCCGCGGCAAGGGGCTGTCAGATGAAGGCCGTATGCCCCGGGAGCGCCGGCCACTTAGCGGATCAGATGTTGTGAAGGCGTTCGAACGGGAGACTGAGCGGAAGAAGCTGCTGATCCGGAAAGCCAACGCCGTTGGGGACAGGTTGGTCTTCATCACCCAGGCGATGCGCCTACTTATATCCGACGACAACTTCCATACCCTGCTGCGCGCCGAGGGGCTGAATACGCTGCCGAAAGGATTGGCGGAGCGCATGAACGATCGGCCTCGCTATGTACGATGACGAGTCGAAAGGCGGCGCCATCCGCTCTGGCTTCGAAGATGTCCTGATCCCGGTCCGTCTTGAGCAAATAGTGTTCCTGAAGGCTATTTCGGCCGCAACGCGTCGCAGTGCCAAATATCAGCAGATCAGGGCATCGATTGAGGAAATCGGCATAATCGAACCCCCGGTCGTGCATGCGGACAGCAAGCTCAAGGGAAAGTTCATCTTGCTGGACGGTCACCTGCGTGTCGATATCCTGCAGGGTTTGAACGAGCCCGAAGTGATGTGCCTTTTGTCACGTGACGACGAGGCATTCACCTACAACAAGCACATCAATCGTGTCGCCACGATCCAGGAACACCGTATGATCTTGCGGGCGATCGAACGCGGCGTCTCGGAAGAGCGCTTGGCAGCCGCATTGAACGTCGACCTGCGCAATATCCAGCTGAAGCGCAACCTGCTGATAGGGATTTGTTCGGAGGCCGTCGAACTCCTGAAAGACAAGGTGATTGCGCCTAAAACCTTTAAGCCGTTGAAGGCCATGAAGCCGGTCCGGCAGGTTGAAGTCGCGCGCCTGATGAGCGACTCGGAGGTCTACACGCACTCCTATGCCCTGGCATTGCTGGCAGCTACGCCGCAAGACCTACTCGTTCACCCACAGAAACCCAAACGGATCAAAGGACTCGACACGGAGAAGATGGCCCGCATGGAGGCCGAGATGGAAGGGTTGCAGAAGGACTTCCAGCTAATCGAGGATAGTTATGCGGTCGATGTAATGACCCTGACATTCGCGAAAGGCTATCTGTCTGCACTTCTCGGCAATGCACGTGTCGTCAAATATATGGCCGCGAACCAACTGGATATTCTGAAAGAATTCGAGCGAATTACCGAGACGACCTCTCTCAGCGCGATGCAGGGAGATAACTCTGTTTGAAGTGATCTGGCACGCAAAGGCGCGATTTTCCACAACTTTCAGGCACGATAGTAGCCGGGAGACCAACGGCCGGCTGGTAATACCGTATCTCGATCACGCTCGCCGCAAAGACGCTATTGCCGCACGATCCGCGTCGCTGTTTCCCGCATCAAGCAAAGCTTCATAGAGGTCCATAGCGCGCGTCCGTATTGTACCGTCCGCCCTCTGTAGGGCGATTGCGGTGGAGACCAGATGCGCCGACGAGGAGCCTCGACCTGTTTCATTGCGTCGCGCTGCGTCTAGGTCGAAGATTTTTTCGCAAGTGTCCATCACCAATTCCGCGTGCCGAGGATTCGAGGTAAGCATTTGCACCTGCTCGAAGAAGTACGGAAGGCAGCACGCTTGCAAAACAGCTGTGTTTTGCGCGATCGCACCTATAAGCGTACTCGCTCTCGGCAATCCGATTCCCTCCCGTAGATTGAAAAATGCTGTCGAGATTGCTAGAGCCTGATCCCCGGAGGCACCAGGGATAAGTCGTGCCAATACCTCTGTGGTCTTCACATGAAGCTCCGCCTCCTGCCAAGCTTTTGCGTAGACCAGAAGAGCGCCGATTAGGGCAGGTGATGTGCCGCCAGATAGAATCTGCTGCAGCATGCTGGTGGTATCTTCAATGGCCTCGCCAACGATCTCCAGACCGGCTGCGTATTCGCCGGCTGCTTGCTGGAACGTCCTATCTTCGCTACCGTTCCACGTCCTGACGGCCTCCGCTAATGTCCCAGGCGGGAAAAGTGCCCGTAACTCCCATAGGGTTGGTATGGACCGTTTGAGCTTTAGAATATCGGGGTGCTTCTTGAACAGGGCGCCAAAGAACGCCTGGACCTCTTCCCGATCGGGATGATTGTACAGATCGACGGCGCGGAATTTCAAAAACGCAGCCCAATTGGCTGGATCTTCCGGCCGGTCGACATGCCGGATGAGGGCGGCCAGCCAACCAGAGACGTCGGCGGGTTCCCGTAACAGAAAACCGGCCTGAAGGGCGTCCATGGTCGTAAAATTACCTTGAGGAAGTATGCCACCCCACCTGTTGCCGAAGATCAGGGAGTGGGCCTTTTTCTCCTGGGTCTCATTTCTTCGGGCATTTGCATGATCCAGGTTTTCTCTTCGTATCCGGCGCTCCAGAACTTCTATTGGGTCCACTAGAAACCAGGATTCCAGCATGGAAATGTCACCATCTGACAAGCCTTTTGCTCTTTGCGCGAGCCTACGCAGTGCCCAGGCCGCATCTGTACGCCAGACCTTTGACGCAAATCCTTTCGAGTCCAGGTCTCGAATAAGTGTTAAAACGAGTTCGACGTCGACACTTTCGCTTTCACTGGCTTGCCGAACAAGCTCTCCGGCCGCATTTTCATGACGGCCTGCCACGAACCAAGTACTAGCCATTTCGGCTGCACGTGTGGGATGGGACTGTGCAAACCGTCCGAACGCGTCCGAAAGTTGCGACACACCTCCACTCAAACCACGTCTATAAGAGGTTCGTTCATCGGACTGGTCGTTGAGTTCATCGAGAAGCTTGAAAATATCTGCATTTGAGGCCTTGCTCATTTTATCCGCCCCCAATGGGGAGCCGACCACCTGCGCCATACCAAGGTGACGCGAGTTCGAGCTGAAGCTTGGTTGTTGTAGCCGCCATTCATTCAATTGGCGTAGGCGTCGGCCGAGAATTACGCCATCGGGCAGCTTATCGAGCAATTCCAACCGATGTTCATCTGCCCATCGCATCCTCTGTAGTCGTATTGACCGCTCTTCTTCCCGGTGCACGGCTTCGGTAGCGTATATATTCCAGCCTTCGATGTACTCAACCAATCTTGTAAGTTCGGTCGTTTCGAGATGGGGAGCGATGGCCTCGATCAAGACTTGGCTTGACCACCCGTGTGTTAGACGTCCGACATTGCACGTATCCGTACGGTGTGCATTTCCGCAATACAGGCGTCTTGGATCGCTCAATAAGAGGTCCAACGCGCGAGTTGCCAAAACGGACGCTCCTGCCGCCATTGTCTCCATAAGAAGAGACTGAACCTGATCGACATCGACGGTCAGGTATGGCGATATAAGTTCGTAGAAGGCTTCGGGTTGGTCCTGAGCGATCTGATCGAGTGCTCGGCGCAATGCAGTATATATTTTGTCGGGCCGGTCATCATGATCCCAGTCCCAATTCAATGTTGAAGAGCTCGGGTAAGTGGCGCGGTATGGGTTAACGTCTTTCATGCCAGCAAGGGCCTGGTGCACAAACCATGGCAGAACGACTTCCGCGAAATGCCAAGGGTTGTTTTCCGCCAACGTGGCAAGGCCGTAAATGCCATCACGTAACCACGTCGTTGTACTGGCCGATTGAAGAAATATTCCCACTAGATCGATAGCATGGATCGGCTGCCCGGCATCAACCAAGTTAGCAATATAGCCTTCGAGCTCAAAATTTGCGGAGCCGGACCTGGTGAATATTTGCCTTACTCGGGCAGAGACCTGCGGTGACCAAATGCCTGAACGACAGAAAACCTGAAACACGTCGTGGTCGTGATCGACGTTTAGCCAGTTAAACGAGATCATCCGAAGAACGGCGTCAGTATCAACGCTTGCTTCGCTTATCAGCAGCAAGATTGCTGGCCACCGCAGCTCTGGCTCATTCATGATACCTGGCAAGGATGGGAGAACATCTCTACGCCAAGCAGTCCAATAGGTCCTGAGGTTGTAAAGTCCACGCCGGGCCAATGCAAAATCGTCATCGAGGAGATGATGGATAGCAGCGACTTCGCAGGCGATGGGATTGTCTTGATTGGAAAAGACATCGACAACCAGATGCTTGAGATGACGCCGTGTCTTTTCAGAAAAAAGGAGTTTGTCGATCGCAGCGGCGTAAGACGTGACATGGTTGCGGCGCAGTCGTTGCAGACCTCGTAATATGCTGGCGCGTGAGAACAATCCATCCTGTCTGGCCCAAGCGTATGTACAAAGCTGTTCCGCCGTTCCGAAGGCTTTGGCCTGGAAATCATCCAGCCAGGATTGGTGGCTGAAACCAAGTTTGTCTTCCCGACGGACGAGCAGACCAGATGCCACAGCAAAGTTTATCGCTCGATCATCTTCGATATAGCGGTCAGTGGGAAGCCATAATTCTTCTGCTTCGGTCATGTCGGCGGCGAGACGCTTGAGAAAGCGCATAACCGTTTCTCTTTCAGACACTGAGCCTAGCTTCGCCGCGGCCAACCACCTGTCAAGCAACGTACTTTCGGCAAAATCGATCGGCGTATTCGATCGCGAGACTATATCTACATACAGTTTCAATGCGAATGGGCGGCGCAGGATCTCCAGAACATCGGCCGGCAGGTCGTTCCGTAGCGACAAAGCCGAAAGTAAGACCTTTATCGCCTCGCCCGATGGAGGTGCCAAGGTGACGGACTGCGCTTTCAGCATCTCGAACCGAGCGTCGTGAGCGGCCTCAAAAGGGCGCGACGAGACGAGAATGTGAATTGGCAGATGCTGTCGGTCGTAGGACGAGAAACGATTGACGAGTTGGAGCAGGGCTGTCATTCGGTCAGACTTGAAATCCATGACCTCGCTAACGGCGTCGAGTTGGTCAATCAGGATTACGACTGGGCCGTCGCGGGCGAGCAGCACTATCTCCTCATCTATTGGGGCTTTGCAGCCCAGCTCTCGCGTCAAATCCGCGACGTTCGCAACGGTCGCAGGCAGGAAATCCGCCTTGATAGCGAAAACCGCGATGCCGTCTTTCTGTAAGGTTTGCGTTAGTTCTGCGAATAGGGCCGATTTGCCGACGCCGGCGTCACCAATGACAAGTGTACGACCATTTGGCTTTTCCTTTAGTCTGCGTAGAAGAATCTCGAGTTCAGGTCTCGGGATATGTTGACCCTTAATAACACTTGGCCAGGCTGCCATGCCTTGAGAGGTGGTCATTGCATCCGCGTAAGCTTGCTGAGTAGCCGCGGCGGAAGGTGGCGATGCAATGAGACTCAGAAGATCTTGAAAGGTTTGCGAACCCAGGTACGACTGAGTGGCCTTGCGAAAACTATTCAGAAAGTCTTCGGCGTCCAATGTCCTGTCTGATGGGCGGATCGCTACCCTAAAAATATCGCAGAGCAAGAAATCATAGGCAAGTTCAGCCGCTTCGGAGGTCGACTGAACTTCGTCCCGACGGAGACGCAGGGCCTTTCGCCCGCTTGCTTCCAAAGCCTCACTATCAGGCATCCCGCAGGCGAACACCAGTTTAGAAATTAATTGTCTGAAAAGTTCAGCATCCGATGAATCCCTCAGGAATGTGCCCAAGTCGCCGGCCGGAAATCGACCAACGAGTGCACAACGCAACGCACTCAGGTCTCCATGTCCATCGGAAATGTTCATCCAAGCTTCGAGACCGGGTATTCCACTTGCGAGAGGCTGTTCCTTCTCCTTGCCAATTTCCGAAGTGGTCAGGTAAGTCAAATAGACGTCGCGCCCTTGGTTTGACACGCGCAACTTCCAAAGATTCTCTATGGCCGCTTTCACCCCAGGAGAATTCAGTGTCACCCGACCTGAGTTTATCGTGTCCTTGACCTGTACGCTGCGTAGAACGCTGTCTGCGGCCTGAGGCTCTCGAGCAATGACCGCGTAATCCTCGGCGACTTCCAACTGAAGTATGTCGCCGGGGGCGAGCTTCATCCAAGCTGCAAGACTCTGGTGCAGTTGGTAGATGTAACCACGCAGGGGTGCTACGGCTTGGCGGCGACTTTCGCCCTGTGGCAGGTTCCAAGCTTGGTCAGTAAATCGATCGCGTGGCATCAAGTATAGGACCTGAACTAGTATCCGAAATCAAAAAGGAAAAAGCTTATGCGCCGTTAGTGTCTAAATTTCTACTGACCCTGAAGTGATGCGCGAAGACCCGTCAAGGCAGGTCGTGAGCTTCAATCCAAAATATTTTAAGTGTTGGGTCCGAGTTCGTCGAATACGCCTCGCGCGCCCGAGATAGACAAAAGACGCATTGATAGATCACCATTCACTGCCTGACTGCTCCTTAGGGTCACGAAAGTGACATAAAACCAAGGGGTGGCACATGTACCAAAACGCTCGCAGATATATTCAAAAGTCCGGCTCAGCGCTGGCCGTTGTTTTCGCATTCGCCTGTTGTTCTGCGGTTCACGCGGACGAAAACCAAAAAAAGTACGCTTTCAATATTCCGGCAGAAAACACCGCCCAGGCGCTGATGGATTTTTCACGCCAGGCGGATGTCCAGATCCTTTTTCCGTACGACGTGGCTGCGGCGCATTCGGTGCCGGCGATCAAGGGCGAGCAGGATCGTCTGAGCGCCCTTGCACAGATATTGGAAGGCTCCGGCCTGGAGATTGCCGAGGAATCTAATCGCGTCGTCACGTTGCGGCAGGCTCGAAGGCAAGACAATTTCTCGTCGGCCGACGACCAGAATGTGCCGACCGAGGTGATCGTGACAGGCACTCACATCCGCGGTGGAAACCCGACGTCCCCTGTTCACACCTTGAGCCGTAAGGACATCGAGCAATCCGGATATTCTCAAGTGGGCGATCTCATTCGTAGCCTGCCGGAGAGCTTCGCCGGCGGGCAGAACCCCGGTGTCATTTCCGGCTCGTCCATAAGTGTGGCGAATGCCAACGCAACCAACGCCTCGACCGTAAACCTCCGTGGGCTGGGTCCAGACGCGACCCTTTCGCTGGTGAACGGGCATCGTCTGACCGGCGATAGCCGTTTCCAGGGCGCAGATATATCCGGCATCCCGATGGGCGCCATCCAGCGCGTCGAGATCGTTCCAGATGGATCGTCGGCCCTGTACGGGTCTGACGCTGTAGCGGGCGTGGTCAACTTCATCTTGCGCAAGAATTACGATGGCGCCGAACTCAGCGCACGGGTCGGCACGACCTCGCAAGGCGGAGGAGACGAGCAGACGTACAGCGCGCTGGCAGGGCGCGCCGGTGAGAGAGGGTTCGGCTTGGTCAGCCTGGAATATTCCAACCAGGACGGTATTGACTACGGACAACGCGGGTTGGGGAGCCTGGCCAGTCCCGACAACACTTTGATGCAGCCGCAGGAGCGCATTTCGGTGTTCGCGAGTGCCGGGCACGACCTGTCGGACCGGATCAAGCTTTCCGTCGATGTTCTCTACAGCGAACGCGACACGGACAACTATTTCGCCTTTTCGGCAGCGGACACCCTTTACACCACGCGTGCCAGGACAGCGGCATATAATGTCACGCCGATGGTAGACATCGGCCTCGCCGGAGATTGGAAAGCCCGGCTGACAATTAATGGTTCCGGAAGCCGCAATATCTTCACCTACTACGAGGACAGTCTGTACACCTCGACGGGCGTGAACAAGAACGACGATAAGTATGTTGAAGTCACGACGGATGGCACGCTCCTGACCTTGCCGACGGGGCCCGTCAAAGCGGCGATTGGCGCTGGCTACCGACAAGAAGGTTTTTACAGCGGGTCTTACGGTCGTCATGAACGCGACGTGTCGTTCCTATATGGAGAAGTCCTGGCGCCGCTCGTCGCGCCGTCCGTGGACCGGGTTGGACTGAACTCACTGGACTTGAGCCTCTCCGCGCGAACCGAAAATTACAGTGACCTCGGCAGTTCCACCAATCCGAAGATCGGGCTGCGTTACGTGCCTATCCAGACGGTGACTGTTCGGGCGAGCTGGGGCAAATCCTTCAAGGCGCCGGCCTTCTATCAGATGTTCAGCGGATCGAACGCCTATCTTTATCAGAAGACGGGACTCGGTGGCATCGGCGCGGGACATGCCCTGCTACTCTTCGGAGGCAATCCCGGCCTGAAGCCGGAGACCTCGACGTCCTGGACAGTGGGCGCAGACTATAGCCCGAAGTCCATCCCGTCCCTGAAACTGTCGGCAACTTATTTCGATATCGACTACACGGACCGGGTCGTACAACCGGTGAACAATTTCGCGACGGCGCTGAACAATCCAATATACTCTGCATTTGTCCAACTCGACCCCACCAGCGACGAGGTCATGGACGCCAGGGCAGGAGTAGATAGTCTCTACAACTTCACGGGTGAAGCCTACGACCCGGCCAACGTCGTCGCGATCGTGGATGACCGGCTGCAAAACGCGACGGCGCAGACAGCGACCGGCGTTGACGTCTCTTACCGTCAAAGCTTCGACGTCGGTGAGGGCACGCTCGACCTGTTCGCCAATGCGACCTGGCTCAATCTGCACCAACAGACCGTCCCATCTGCCCCGGCGGTAAAGCTCTCCGGAACCATATTCAGCGCGCCTGAGTTCAAAGCCCGGGCCGGCTTCAGTTGGCGCCAGGGTGCCTGGGTCGTCAACGGCATTGTCAACCAGATTTCGCCGGAAGACGATACCTCCGTCACACCGGTGGCGGGAATCGACGGCTGGACGACGGCCGACGCGAATATCAGCTACAAGTTCGGCGATACCGGATCTGCTTCGGGCACCCGGATCAGTCTTTCCGCCCTGAACCTGTTCGATACGGCGCCGCCTTACACGGTGACGCCAGTTTCCAACGACAGCCCACATTTCGACAGCACGAATGCGTCTATCGTCGGCCGTTTCGTCAGTCTGACGATCGCCAAGAGCTGGTAAGCAGATGCTCCAAGGTAAGACGACTGCCTTGCTATGCCTGCTGTTGGGAGCGGTGATACCGTCGCTCTCGATTGCAGGCCCATGCGACGGCTTTTTGCCCGAGCCCGGCACTCAAGACGCCCAGCGCGATATCGAGGCTTCTGACTTGGTTCGGCTTCGCGACATCGGCCCGGTGATGGCCCATGACACCGAGGCCGAAATCCTCACTCTGTCGCCCGACGGCACGCGCGCCGCCTTCCAATTGCGTCGCGCGGATCCGGTCAGCAACACCTACTGCCTTGGCATGATCGTCCTGCCCACGGCACCGAATGGAAGTCCAGTGCTCGTCGACCAAGGGGGCGAATTCATTCCGGAGACACGGACCCAGGATGGCTTCGCACAATCGACCCCGTCCGGCGCACCTCTGCTCATCACGCCAAAATGGTCTCCCGATGGCCAATCGATCGCCTATCTGAGGCGTGACTACGGCATTACCCAGGTATGGAAGGCAAGGGCAGATGGATCGGGCGCTTCGGCTATTACCCGCTCGATTTTCGACATCGAGACGTTCGATTGGTCGCCGGACGGCCGGGCCCTTGTCGTCTCAGGCAGACCTAGTATCCCTGATGCGGAGTTGGCGATTAAGAAGGAGGCCAGTTCAGGGTTTCTCTATGACGACCGCTTCGTGCCGATCGCGGGCAATCGCCCGAAGGCACGCGGTGTTTTCCCGCTGGTTCGCTTCTCAGTCGATGCAACCGGGTCCGGTCCACATGCCCTTGTGCCGTTGCCAGCGGAACTGTCTAACACCGCAACGGGCACACCATCTCATGCCAGTCGTGTGACACGTGTGGGGACAAGCATGGCCTGGACTGCGCCCGTTGATCCACTGAACCTAATCTCGGATGTCGAACTGCATGTGCGGTTCGCAGGACGACCGGAAGCGCAGATCGTAGTCCCGCACACACAGCGGATCAGCGGCATCTGGTTCTCGTCCGATGGCAATGTGCTCTATTTCATGCGGACGGAAGGGTGGGGACACGGCTGGCACGCAAGTGAGCAGGGCTTGTACCGGCTGGACCGGACCCATTCGGCACCAACACGCATCGTCTCCACGAATGATGTCTTGATGGGCTGCCAGATCGATGGCAGCGCACTGATCTGTGGCGAGGAAAGCTCCACCATCCCGCGACGCATTGTTCGTCTCGACTTGCGCACAGGGCAGCAAGACACTTTGTTCGATCCCAATCCCGAGTTCCAGGCGCTTCGTCTCGGCCCCGTGCAGCGCCTGATCTGGAAAAACGCGTTCGGTTATGAAGCGTTCGGTGATTTGGTGCTGCCGCCTGATCATAAGCCCGGCGAGAAACACCCCCTGGTCGTCGTGCAATACTTCTCCCGTGGCTTTCTCCGCGGTGGCACCGGCGACGACTATCCGGTGTTCTTGCTAGCGTCCCAAGGGTTTGCGGTGCTCGATTTCGAGATGCCGCCAAACTATTCCAGCCTGCAATCGAGCCCGGTCAGATCCGGCGATGAACTGGGGCGGATTGATTTCCAGGACTGGCAAAACCGCAAGCATGTCCTGTCGTCATTGGAGCAGGGTATTGCCGCAGCCATCGACACAGGCGCTGTCGACCAAGAGAAGATCGGCCTGACGGGCTTGAGCGACGGGTTCTCGACGGCCTTGTACGCGCTCTTCAACGGTCACGTCCATTATTCGGCGATGGCCATCAGTACCTGCTGTGGAGGGCGCACGGTCACAGGGATGCTCGATGGCCCGGCGCCGGCACGATACTATCAAGCCATGGGTTATCCGAAACTGACGGAGGCGGGTTCGGCTTTTTGGCACGTATTCTCGATGCGTGAGAACGCCGAGCGCATGAATACACCGCTCCTGATCCAGGTGCCTGACGACGAGTATCTTGGTGCGCTGGAAGGCTTCACAGCGTTAAGAGAGTTGGGAAAACCAGCCGAAATGTATGTCTATCCGGACGAGCATCACATCAAGTGGCAGCCAGCCCATCGCCTGGCGACCTATAGCCGGGCGGTAGATTGGTTCAAGTTCTGGCTACTGGATCACACAGACACGACAGCAGAAAAGGCGGATCAATACCGGCGCTGGCAGGCGATGCGCGATACCCTGCCAAAAGACATCGGGTCCTCTCAAGGTGCGCGATAACAGCTATGGTGTGGCCAAGGTCCCAGGACTACGCCACACCGACTGACCTATTTACCGGATTCTTTTCGGATCGGTCGAGCCAGTAGCGTGACCAGACCTCTGCCTCGGACAGTTCCAGAAGCCGCCAATAGGTGACGGCATCAAGCGGCCGTTGATCTGAAAGCGCAACTCTCACTTGGTCCGCGTCGATCAGGCCCTGCTGCACCAATTGACCACCAAGGAGGAGATCACGGATTTTCCCTCGATTTGCCTCGACAACGCGATGCGCAAAGCTGCCTGGCCCCCCTTTCGACCGACGACGCAGGATGCGTTCTGGGAGCTTGCCTGCAAAGGCCGCACGCGCCATGGATCGGTTTTCGCCGTTCGAACACCACTGCCACGAAGGCACACTGAGACAAGCCTCAACGATTGGCTGAGACAGCAGGGCGTTGATCTGAGGGCCGAGGGAGGTGCGATCAAGACCATCGATAGTCCCTTGTATGCGCTGGAACATGCCGACATGGATGGTTTTGCCTGGCAAGGCATTCTTGGGCTGGTCATGCCACGGATGAGTCAGGTCGAGGCGCCCACGTCTTGTCACGGCTGGTCCCAGCAATTTGGTTTCCATTTTCCAGGCAGGTGGCGCAGATTTGAAAGCGAGCCGACTTGCGCCTGCTACCACTTGCCAAACTGTTGCCTCCGAAATCTCGGAGATATCGAGCAATGTTTCCCACAGCCCTTTTGACAAGCCTTCCGTATATAGGCGATCAATCAGTGGCGACGGCGAATAGAGGCTGCATAGAATGTTGTCGCCTCCGATACCGGTGAAAAACGCGTCAATTCCCCTGTCCCGCGTCAGATCACGTCGCATCTTCTGGACACTTTGGCCGAATGCAAAAAGTAGTGGACGGGCAAGATGTTTCGCGGTCGACCGGTGAATATCGACATCACTTTGGTCGTAGAATTTTTCCACGAGTTCGACATTCAGCGCGTCCGTCAGGCACCGCGCATAAATCCGTTCATCGCCTTCGGGATCGTCAGTGGCGAATGTGTAGCATGTCAGTCCATTTCCCTTGCCGGCGAGAGAGGCCGCGACGATCGAGGAGTCCAGTCCTCCAGAAACACCCAGGGCAATCTGGTCAAAGCAATTGCCCCAGGATTGAATCGCCAGCGCAATTACGGTTCTAAGATCGGATGGGGTGAGTCCCCTGGGAGAGGTATGCGTCCAGGGAAACCAGAGCGCCGTCTTTGACAGTCCGCCAACTGAGGTATCAAGGCGCACGCTGGGAAGCAATTCGGCAATCCCTTTCAAAGCCGTGCGCTCAGACCGTAGCTCGTAAAAGAGAAGGTGGTCGGTCAGAAAATCCCAATCGACGGCCGGCGTAAATGTTCCGGCTTCCAACAACAATTCTACGTCAGAGGCGAGGACGAGGTCTTCCGGACCGTCGATGTAGTAGCAGGGCAGGGTCCCGGACGGATCCCGCAATACGCTCACACCTTTGTCCCCTCGACCGTGCCACACGGCGACGTAACCGCCCCAGAAGTCATTGACCAAGGATTGTCCACTTGAAGCGACAATCGATTGTGCTTGCGCTTCGGTCAAGCTGTGGACGCGCGGAAATTTGCCGCCTTGAGAGAACAGGTGGCCGATAATGATGCCGTCCGCCCCTGGCATTCCCACCGAGAGCGTCACATCATTGCTGTACACCTTCACTTCGTCCGAGTTGTCCAAGCATGCGAAATCCCTAGGGAGGGCAGGAGCCGGAAGCTTCGCACCTGTTGCTTTTGAAATCTGAATCAAGAAGCGCTGGGCCATTTAAATCACCAATATGGGCGTGTAACGCGTGACCATGTCTACGGTGTCGTTCAAGACCAGGTCATCGGTCTGGACCCAGGCATGGGCGGAAAAAGGCGCCATCCGGACACCCAAAACGATCCGCGGGTAGAGGTGGCGCCGGGCCAAGAACCGTCCCAGGGCTAGAGAGCAACTCAGGCACTCGTTAAATGATGATACGAGCCGGGCGGACAGTTGGAACGCGCTCATGTCGGACCGAAACCGGCCTTCCAGCGCTGGCACACCGCGTGAGGTGGTGGAGGCAACCAGGTTTTGATGGGTATCGATGAGGTGATGCATTGGACGTCGACGAACATCCAGCGACGCACGATGGCGTGCGAGCGCGGCGGCGACGAGAGCCGGCCAATCGATGGCTTCTCGGGTCAAGTTCGGCATCTCACGTGTCGGCTTTGGAAAAGCGGGACGACCATCCAGAATTTTGCCGTCAGGCGCGGGAACGGCCAGACCACGTTGGGCCAGCACGGATATAAGCTCTCGATCCGTCCCACCGGAGCCAGTTGCGACAAATGATTGGAACCGGCTATCGAGGTCGCTCGGCAGGCAAAAATAGCGATCGGCGACGGTATCCAGAAACGTGACGCGGCCATTGGCGACACAGAACGACAAACCTGGACGCAGGGCATAATCCACGCCGTACCTCTCAAAGGAAATTGTAAGTGACCAGGCGCGCTGGCGCGCCTGGCCGGGCGCCGCTCAGTCTTGGAACATCGAAGACTTGTTCAGGCGCTGGGTTTGGTCGGCGTCCGGATTGATGTTAAAGACGCCTTGCGTCTCGACGCTGGCAGCGCCCAGGTCGATCAGGTCTTCGTGGGTTTCGGTCTTATCCATGGTATCCTCCTGTGGAGTGGTGAAAATGCCGCGACCATCGCAGCGCGTCGACCATATCAACTGCCAGGAGAATTTTAGACTGGATACTTTCGCGATAATCCGAATGTTATCAACAAGATAAATAGAATATTTTCTGATAATTTCCGGAGTATCTTGCGACCATTGCAGCCTGCCTTGGTATGCTAGCCCTGTTTTGGCGCAAATCGCGTTATCGGGGCCGTGTAGGCGAGGGCGATAAATTCGGGAATGTGTGCAATGCGCCTGTCGTGATAGGCCGAAACCAGGCTCTTGAGCTGAGGAAAATCACCGGCGCGCCAAGCGTCTTTGAATGGCAATAGTTCGGCTGGCACATTGAACCCGGTGCTGGCTTTAAGGCGTCGCAAGGGTCGAAGCCGAAAGTTTAGTCCGTCGACTATTTTTACAAACTCACGATTGCCACTTAGGCTTGCGATCGCCAAGAACAGTGTCTCGGTGTCCGCGACACTGTCATGCTCGGATAGCGCAACCTCTGACAGGGCTAGCGGCGGCGTAGGCGACGCGATCACATTGTCCAGAATAAGCGTCAGTATCTGGATATCGCATTGGTAAAGTTCGCGAAGCGAGTCCGTTGTCATCCGTGGGATATAATAGCCATCGTGCGGCCTGGATTCGATAATGCCTTCTCCAACCAGCCGGTTGAGAGCCAAAAGGATTGGTGTTTTACTGGCAGGGAACCGCCTGAGGATATCGGCGATATCAATGCGCTCGCCCGGCAAACGGGAACCTGACAGCAGGTCATCCTTCAGCCCGGTATAGATGTCTTCAATAAGGGATGGGTTGTCTGGCATCGCTTCTGGCTTCGAAAGAGAGAAACTCGTTTCCGAGCGTGCTCTTCGTTCGACCCTCCGAGCAAACACAGACCAATATTAGTAAGCTCTTCGCCTATAGCGTGCAATAGAGATACCTTCAAAGGTCCGTCATTGCGTGATGCCGGATCGGTTCATCAGTTTGACCATCATAGGTGCCAATTCTTGGCGCCTTCGATAATACTGGAGAATGAGCACCTTCAGACGCGATATATCGCGGGCGGCCCAGCACGCCTTGAGTTCACTCAATTCTTCTTCCCTGTTGGGAATGACAGCCGCCTCATACGCCCGGAGCACGCGCCGGCGTTGATTGATCACCATGACGGCCTCCCTCAGCGAGGCATCACTGTCTTGGGCGATATCAAGGAACAGGGCTTCGGTCGCCAGGACAGTCGGATCCAGGTCGAATGGCAGCATTCCATGGTCGTCGGACTTTGAGTTCATGTGACGATAGTTGACGATTTTCTGCACGTACGGCCGGCAATCAGGATGCCACGATTAAATGGCCTCATCAATCTTGCGCGACAAATCTTCAACGATAAATTGAATATGAGATTTCATGGGTAGGCTAGAGGCTAAATGCACGATTTGAATAAACTGAAATCAATTTCAGAGATTTTTGAAGTTGATGTTCGCACACAGGCGACCCTGTCATACTTCGATCATGCGGTCGGCCAACAGCTTGAAATCAATCTCATTGAGCATCACGCTTCGATCAGCGCTGTGACACTCAACGAGACTGTTCCTGAAGAGGTATGCGTAAGCTTCGAGGTCGCGAAAAACCTATATCTCTACACCTATTTCGTCTATCGCTTTGGTGTCGTAGCCAATGGCCAAGCTTTGCAAAGCCTCGAATACGCGTTGCGGGAGAAGGCAAAGCAAAGCGGTCATTACAAGGCGCAGATGCTAAGTGACCTGATGAAGATGGCCATCGATAAGAACTGGCTATCAGACGACGCCTTTCGTGATGTACCGGGTTTTGTAGCTCGGGGCGGAAATCGATATGTCAAAACCTTGGCCAAAACACTGCCTGGAATTCGCAACACCTTGGCACATGGCTCATTTGCACTGTTCGAGCCACACCGTGCACTGGAACAGTTGCGCATCTGCGCGGTGATCATAAATTGGCTGTTTCGATAGGGCGTCAAATACAGCCGTCGAAGGATGGAGGTCTGAACTCGCACGTCTCCTTCCAATCTGGTAGGCTGGAATTTAGGAATCAAATGAACGCACAACTTGATATGTTCGGTACTGGCGAGACGGTGCCAAAGGAAAAGTCCAGACGCCGGCCGACGAGCGCAATCGCCGCCGTCGATGTGACCATGCTCACCCACGTGGAGATGGCTGACGCCCTCGAGGCCACTGGCGACTATCGTATTCTCCGCAGATTAGCAAAGCCGGCCCCCGCCAACCAATTGGCACCAGGCTTTGGCCGGATTGGTGTCGTTGTCGACACGGAAACCACGGGATTGAAGCAGGCCGAGGATGAAGTAATCGAACTTGGCGCGGTCGCGTTCCAGTACAGCGATGACGGTAGGGTAGGAGACATTATCGGCGTGTTTGGCGCCTTTCAGGCGCCCTCCAAGCCCATCCCTCCGGAGATCACCCGTCTCACTGGGATCATGGACGAGATGGTCAGGGGCCAGTCGATTCCCATGTCTGAGCTAGAAGCCTTCCTCGCGCCGGCAGATTTGATAATTGCCCATAATGCGGCCTTCGATCGGCCGTTCTGTGAACGGCTGAACCCTTTGTTTGCTGACAAGGCGTGGGCCTGCTCCAATAATGAGATCGACTGGCGAGCAAGAGGCTTTGAAGGGACCAAACTTGGATACTTGATGAATCAATCCGGCCTTTTCCATGACGGGCATCGCGCAGTCGACGACTGTTTCGCCCTGCTGGAGGTGTTGCGACAACCGAAGGGCGGAGAGAGAGCCCCATTTGCAGAGCTGCTAGAATCCTCTCGCTTGGAACGTGTTCGCGTTTGGGCAGAATACAGCCCGTTCGACAAAAAGGATGTGTTGAAGGCCCGCGGGTACAAGTGGTCAAGCGGTGAAGACCAGCAGCCGAAAGCCTGGTGGACGGAGGTCGATGCCGGAATGCTCGAGACAGAGAAAGCCTATCTCGAAGCTGAAATCTATGGCCGATCTGACTTCACCCTCACGACAAAACACCTGACCGCGGTTTCGCGGTTCAAAAGGTAGTCATCCAGATTGCGAAACCATTCCAAGGATATGATGGGAACGAGATGAACGAACATCTACGCGATTATCTTGCCTACTACCAGACGTGCAACGCGCCGGGCTATGCGGTTTTGGTAACGGGTGCTTGGGGGATTGGAAAGACTTTCCAGGTCAAAAACCTCCTCACGGAGTCTCAACGCCACTATATCAGCTTGTTTGGGCTGCAGACGACGGATGAAGTTCACGCCGAAGTCGCCGTATCAATGGATCCCAATCTCTCGAAGCTCAAAAAACTGCTCAAGGCGGGCTCTGATGTTGGCAATGCGGCGCCGGGTCCGTGGAAGATGACCGGGGCAGCCGGTGGCATGATAAATAGCCTCATCAAGACACGGACAGATAATACGAAGACGATAATTTTCGACGATCTGGAGCGCTGTTCGCTTGATATCAAGGATACGCTTGGCGTGATCAACCAATATGTCGAGCACTACGGTTGCCGGGTGATAGTTCTTGCGCACGATGAGAAACTGGCCGCAGAATTTATCGAAGCGAAGGAAAAGCTGTTTGGCCAGACGATCCAGATCGAGCCACAGATAGCAGATGCATTTACTGCATTTTGCGAACAGCAAAAATCGTCGGCTCGAAAGAAATTTTTAAAGGACAACAAAGAGGCAATCCTGAATGCCTTTGGGCAATCGAAGACACAATCGCTTCGCATCCTGAAGCATGTGGTCGAAGATACCGGGCGACTGTTCGATGTTTTGGGCACGAAATACCTCGCGAAACCGCAGGCGATTTCCGAACTGGTCGAGCTTTTCGTAGCCATCGATATCGAATGTCGCAACGGTCTCACAGAAGCCGATCTCAGGGATCGCCGGCAAGTCGTATACCGGCACGGGACGGCAACCAACAACCCACCGGTTCCACCGTTCGTGCTGGCCAAGCGGAAATACGAAACCATCGATATCTCAAGTGAACTGCTCAACGACGACCTTCTCGTCGAGATGTTCATCAAGGGCGTGTTCAGCCAGAAGAGTATCAGTAAGGCTCTGGACAACAGTGTACACTTTGCCGCGCCTGCCGACTTGCCGGCGTGGATAAAAGTCCTCAAGTTCGATCAGTTGGAAGACTTTGTGGTTGCCGCCGCACAAGCTGACATGGACAAGGCATTTTCAGACTTCTACTATACGCACCCAGGTGAAATTCTTCACGTCTTTGCCCTCAAGCTGATGATGGCGGAAAACGGCGTGACGGACAAAACCATCGAGAAGGCTAAGGAAGAGTGCAAAGCTTATATTGCCGGCGTCTTAGCGAGCGGTCACTTGCTGCCACGACCAAACGACTGGGACTGGGACAGAGGGTTCACCCACGGCTATTCTGGCTACGGATATTGGATCACGACTGCGACTGAGCCGCACTTTATCGAGCTCTTCGACGCGCTAAACGAAGCACGCAGCCAAGCGGCGGCGGTTCTGTACCCGGATATGGTCAAAGATATTCTCAGCACCCTCGAAAAAGACGGTGAAGCGCTTTATCACGATCTGAATACGACCGTGAGAGGGAAGGGGAAGTACGCCTTTAGGCCAGTGCTACACCTGATCCCAGTCAAGGATTTCTTCGCGACGTGGATGAAATCTCCAAAGTCGAACTGGCACCATATCTCAACGGCCCTTCGCCAAAGAGAAGAAGGGGCAATTAGGCACATTGGTCTCGATGCTGAATTTGCCTGGTACAGAGATCTCAAGGACCTTATGGAGGACGAAGCGAACAAACTTGGTGGGTTCGAGGCGCTTCGACTTCGCAGAGCCATTCCACGACAGACTCCTTGATTGTTTGTAGCCAAGGTTCCGTAACCCGCTCATTGCTTAAATTAGGACGGTCAGATCAAAGCGCGCTTCCTACAGCTCTAAAACAAGTTTCTTCGCCTCGCCAAGTGCAGGTAGGGCGCAACAGATGAGGGCCTCACCCTCCGAAACTCTCGTGCCGGGTACCCACGCATGGGCCGGTCGGTGGTTCATCGACAGATTGCGTGGAAACAATGTTCCAGCTTGAGGCTAAAATTCGGACTTGCGCTAGTCATCCCGCATTCTGTCCTCGTCCTATCGTTGGAAGCGCGTACCGATGTCACAAGATGTCCACGGATATTGGAGTGCGCCGGATCGATTGCGTTATCGATCTGTTAACCAAGATGATATGCTAACGATCTGAGTCGCATTCGGGGCAGGGTCTTGGCGTCCACCAATTTGAAATCGCATCTGCCTTACGCCGTCAGGTACATGGCACGCCTTCACGAACAAGCGGCGCGGACGGGTTTCTCAAATGTAGATCCTGACGCGCGTCTCGAAAGGTGTGCTGAGCATCTACGCGAAACAGCCTATCTGATAGAGCGAACAAACCCGCAACCTACTATCGACGTGACGAAGTCAGTGCCCCAAAAGATCAAACTGCTGAACTTCCTCCGCCAGCAGGGTCTGTCCAATTAGGACAAGATTTCTGGCGCGATAAGAATGATTTTATAAATCTAGAAGTTGAGCCACTTCGTCACCTTTCAAGACGATACGGGGGGATCTCTCGAAGTATGGGGTGTCGACCTGCCTCGAGCTCTAAAGGAATCTGGAGCACAGCTCGGACAGATGGTGGCCGTAGCATTCAAGTGGCAGGCAGCCGGTTGAGGTGGACGTGCCGGTGAGGGACGCTGCCGGCAAGACCATAAGCAGCCAGCGGCAGAGTGTCGATCGGAATGCTTGGGATGTGGTTCAGTTCAGCCGGCTGTACGACGAAGCCAAGGCGTTAGTCCGTGATGGTGTACATCGCCAGGACAACTGTGGTGCACAACGGGTGGAGCCAACGGGTACGGTTACCGAGGAGATTTGCTAAATAAATGCCCAAGGGGAGGGCGGCGCCCGCTTCGACCCAAGTCTGAGCCAGCACGCCCTACACGACCTCCACACGCGTCATGATCTTCGCCCGCAATGAGAGCTCCCCCATCGCGGATTGAAGTGCCAAGATTAAAGTGCATCAAGATCAATAGTTTACACTATATTTGCGCGCTGAGAAATTTCAAAACCAATTTATCCGTGTGAATCCTTGTCCGCGCGCTGCAAGTTTTGATTGCATTTCTTCCGGCGAGTGTCCAGCTTAGGACAACGATGGGAGATTCCACCATGGCGGCACGTGACCGTGGCACAATGATCATGAAGTGCCCCAGTTGTGGGACAGGCGGCATTGCAAAGACGTCAACGGATGATCATCCTTACATGAGGGATACGGGGTTCATGGTTGATGAATATCCTAAGGGGCTCCACGAACACCGATATTCGCGTTATCCCGACGAGACTGAGGTCAAGTGCGAGTGCGGGCAGATATTCAAGCTTGGACAAATGACGACCAACCGGAACCATATACGGTAGAGCGAATTTTAAGAAAAATGGGCGTCGAAGATTAATGCCACCTAACGCGACAATTGCGTCCGGTTACATGCGCAAATACAAGAAGCCCGGGGTCTTGCGGGCAGCTTTCTACTATCAGGATCTGATGGCGATTGAAGTCCTGATCGCTTTTTTCCGCGACCGGCACCTTTACCAGTGGGTACAGTTGGATGCCGAGGATAGTGTATACGCGTCTATCGACGACGTCGTAGCCTGTCGCGCAGACGGCAGCCTTGAACTCCTTCAAGTAAAGTTCACACCAGATCCCCAAGCGGCTAAAGTCGCACTTTCGTGGGAGTGGTTATTAGCGAAAACGATCCGCGGCCGCTCTTTGATCCAGAAGTGGAGTGGCACATTGCAAAGGCATGTGACTTCGGGCACCCTGGCATCCGCGAGTCTTAAAACGGACCGTATTCCCGAGGCCGCATTCCGGGACGCCTTGGTAGGGACAAGGATAAGCTACGATAAAGTATCGGCCCAGGTTCGGCAGCTTATCGAGGACCAGGTAGGCGGCGAGAGTGTAGCTCGGGCATTCTTCGCCGCATTTGATTTCCATCATTCCCTGCCAATACTGGAAGACCTTGAAGAACGGTTGCGGGCGGACGTCGCCTTTGACATTGATGGCTCAACATGGGCGAATTTTCGCGAACTGGTCGCTACATGGGCGACCCTGAAAAACAGCCCTGAGCCTGACGGAAAGGTTCGCCACAGCCATCTTAGGCAGGCGCTTTCACCAAGCCGACCTCGCCCAATCCCACAGGATTTCATTATTCCTTCTGGCTATCAGCCGCCAAGCGAGGCTTTTCATGCCGGTTTTGTTAATGCACTCGGGCTGGACGGCATCAAGGTTTTGGTGGGGCCACCAGGAAGGGGCAAAAGCACATATCTGAGCCATTGCGTGCGGCAGTTATCGGCCAATCGTACAGTCTGTATTCGGCACCACTACTTCTTGAGTCTCACGGACCGTACGGCGGGCCGATTTCACGCGAACGATATTACGAATTCTCTCTGCAGCCAGCTGCGTTCCCAGCTGCCCAATGCTGGCATACCCGACGCTGACCTGAGTGGCGCAATCGCAGCAGCAGCAAAGGCAGTTAAAGGCTCAGGCCTACGCTTGTTAATCGTCATCGATGGCATTGACCATGTCTGGCGTGAAAATCGATCAACCGCCCATATGAACCAGATCTTTTCGGAGATCTTGCCTCTTCCGCCGGGCGTGACATTGGCCGTGGGAACACAGCCGGTACCCGATGAATATATCCCCCCGCGTCTGCTGCAATTAGCCTCACGTGAAAAATGGACCGAACTACCATTGATGTCGGCCGAGGTAGTACTGCAGTGGTTGCAGGAACAGGATCAAGCTGGTCGTCTTCAACTCCATGTTGAACCCAAGGCTAACCGCGTAAGGACTTTACGCCGGGTCGCATCGGCGTTTCACGGCATATCCGATGGCTTGCCGCTGCATCTCATCTATGCCTTTGAAAGCCTGAGCAGGCGTGGCGCGCCATTGACCGTTGAAATGGTTGAATCGATTCCACCGTGTCCAGATGGCGACATCCGCATATATTACTCGGGCCTCTGGAGCGGAATAGGGCGGCGGGCCCAGGAGATCCTTCACATCCTGGCCACCTTGAAATTTGCCTTCCCGCCGTCGGGACTACGTCAATGCCTAGGGCGTACGCCAGAGGACCATGAGGCACTGGCCAGGATTGACCATTTGCTCGATCATCGTGAACTTGGGGTCTATCCGTTTCACGGCAGTCTATTCGCGTTTATCAGGGAGCAGCCCGGTAGCGAAAAAGCCCTTGAACTAGAAGGAGCGAATGTCGTCGCATGGTTGGAAGGGGACGCGCCGACGTTCTGGAAATGGGCTTGGCTTTGGTTGACAAAAGCCCAATTGGGCGATGACAGCGACTTGCGTTTGAAACCCGACCGCAGCTGGGTGATAGAAGCGATGTCGGCAGCATATCCCCTGGACCAGATCGTGGAAATCTTGGATGCGGCGGCCGAGGCGGTGTTTGCGGCCTTCGACCTTCCGCGTGCCCTGACGCTTCGATTGTTGCGAATTCGGTTGGAAAACGGCGCGGAAATGCAAGTTTCGGACTGGCAGGCTTTCCACGCGGCAGCGTTGGAAATCTCAACCGACTCCCACGTGACAACAGCCTTGCGTAGCTCTTTGGTTGATCTCGAGCCTTGGGAAATGGTGACTGTTCTGCGGAAGGTGCAAGACACGGAACGTGCATTTTTAGCAAGAGCAGCCGTGGACCAGGTCAACGAACGCCTACGTTTGGCGAGGCTGCGTGGGCGCTCTCCCCGCGAGGAACTTAGCGATGATATTGCGGCGCTCGTTGCACATCTTGCCACGCTTGACCTGGAAAAACTGGCGGGTTTCTTCGGCGAATTTGGAGTGTCGAAAAAACCCTTTACGCTCTATGCACGTGAAGCCATCCGAATGGACGAACCAGCGAAGGTCATCGACGTTGCCTCATTCGCTATCGAGCCGGAATTCGCCGACGAGCTATTCGCGGCATTTTGCCTAGAGGCAAGAGACCCTTTTGGAACGCCCAAGCCCGAGCTCAAAACGAACGACCTACGCCTTTATGCCCTTTCGGCGATGATGGGAAATACTCCGCCGGTTTTACTAGAAGTGCCTGATTACAATCTACTTTTTGGACGGTTTGACTATACCGACGCTGGAGTGCAGATCCACAGCCTTCTAAGCGATCTATTTTTTAGAACGTTTTATTCCGAGCTCATTGGCATTGAATCGCCTTTGTCCTTGGACGGCTTGAAGCCTGGAGAACATGGCTGGCTGATCGAGCCACTCAAAAACTTGCATGAAATGGCTACGGCGATAGCGGTTGCTTGGCGCGATGCAGGAGAAAAGCCGACGATGGCTGCGCTGTATTTTGGCTTGGAGGCGACAACCACCCCTGAGGGAGGTCATGATACTTTTATTCTGTTTGGGCATCTGCGAAACGCGATCACCGCCATTTCCATAGATTTGCAGCTATTGGGTCATGCGTTAGACCCTGAGCATTTCATAGTAGCCGAGGATATCGACACGGCTTCAGCCTCGCCGCTTTGGGTTGCGGAGACTTGGGTGGAAAAATTTGTTTCCAGAGGCTTGATATTGCACACGGCGGATGCGGCAACACGGGTCTTGGACCAGCTATCAAAGGATCTTGCCAAGTATGTAAAGCAGTTTTCTGATCGAACGGATCTGTGTGTAAAGCTAAGCCAGTTCGCGGCGCAACACGGTCTCCACGTCGCCGTCGCGGACTTCTTGGGCCAGGCAATCGGTGGCATATTAGGTTACGGTTGGCGCAAGGATATGTTCGCATCAGAAGTCCTGACCAGCCTTGAATACCTTCATGACCTGGATGTATTCGACATTGTAAAAGTCCTCGTTTCCCTTGCGCCCATCTTCGATCAAATTACCGAATATACCGATGGAGATGAAACTGATCATATCAAGACGGATTTCTATTCGCTCCTAGCGCGGGTGGATGTGGAGCGAGCCAGCCTGGCATATGGGTACTTGATCAACAAGGAAGAGTGGCGGTACGCGGATTCGCTTCTTCTGGATTTAGCGCGATGGTTGCCAGCGGGACCTAGGCGGGCGCACTTGCTCCAGACCTTCATTCAACCCACGGAATTTAACTGGTTGGAAAAGAACGCTCAGGAGGGCGATCTTGAGGCAAATGAAGCCTTAAAATCCGTAATGCTCTATTGCGGGCGCACCGCGCAAGATGAAGAAAGGGAACACGTCTCCTCGAAGGAGAGGGGTGTCGTCACATCGCCAAGTCTTGCCATAACGGCTTACGGACCTCATGAACTTAAATCCTTCCTGGACGCCGTCGCGGCGCTGCCGTGGGAGGCGAGGCGTGGGCTTGTTGAAAACTGGTTTGAGCATTGGACCTCCGTTGGCCAGGCCGCAGAGGTGTTGGCCAGTCTATATGAGGTCGCCGTATCGGAGGAAAAGCACCCGGATTTGTCGGCGCTATACGACCGAGCGTTCGAAATCGCGGTAACCTACCAAGGGCGCTCAGCGGGATACAAATGGCTCGTCCTTGCGCACCGCCACAATTACGGTTGGCAGTTGTTCATGAGCCGCGGCGAGACGGCGACAGACAGGCTGGATCTTGTCGCCAAGTACTACAAGAAGCGCTGGCGAGACTTTATCAAGGACACCGCGCGGCTTACTCGCATTCGCCACGAGGGGGCATCGTTCGCTTTGGGCCAAAGTCGTCTCGTCTATTTCTTGATCAAGGTTGGCCAGGTTGAAGATGCAGTGGCATGTACCATGGCACTCGTCGAGACACTTCGTGCAGAAACGGCTGTGCAACCGCTGCCTAAGCTGGAGTGGGCCTCATGACTTCGCCTGAAATAACTGTCTTGCTTCAACGCCTATCGTGGCCAGTCGAGGGCGTTCGCTGGGAGGCTGCACGCTGCCTGGCAGGTCTCGTTCGAGCAGGGGACGCCAAGGTTGTTTCCGCGATAGTTCAATGGATGTCTCAATGCCGATTGGAGACCGAGGTTGCCACTGGCCTGTCACTGATCGACGCGTTTGAACTAGAGACCTTCTTTGATTCCGACTTGGTCGCTAGCGCGATTAAAGCGCCTTCCCATCTTTCCTCCTTGCTATTCCGACGCTGCTTCTCAAAAGACGGCCCTGACGACTACGCTTTTGCGCCAGAAGAAAATGCACCGGTTACGGCGCATGTCGTCGCTTATTTCTGGAAGCATCAGGGGCAAGTCCTTCCACTGGCTTTCAAGGAGGACTTCACGTCATTACAGGCAACGACAGGACGACCGTACCTAGATCGTTGGGAGCACGAATGGTGTTGGCTACAGGTGCAACACGATGAGGTACTCTCCTCACAACCATATTGGTTCAGCTGGCACGATCATGATGGCTCCGGTTTGTTCGACCTGCGCCAAAGGGACGTTTACCTGTCCGCGTTCCTGCGGACACTCGCCTTTGCGACAACGCATTGGCGACTGACACAAACGACGGCCGAAAGTTTGGCCGCCGGGGCGCTGGCAGGCTTAAGGGGTCTGGCGAAACTAGAATATCAAGAGCGTCCAAGCTGGTCACACGACCTGGTCGTCGACGCCGCCAAATTTGAGTCCACTGCGTCCGAGGCTTGGAACAGGGCATCGAACGAGCTTACTGGCGAAAGAAGCCTCTTGGCGTTACGGGGTGTCAATTTCACAGGCAGCGACTTCATCGAACTCGAGATCGCGCTCGTCGCCGGCAGGGGGCTGTGGCCTGAACGGCCGGCCACCGACGAAACAGGCCTTACGGTTTCTTGGCAGAGAATGCCTAAAGAGCAACTGGATTTCGCCGGGATATTAGAACAGACAATGACACCGGAATGGCCTTCCATATCCCCATTAGCAATTACCCTGTTCCCACCGCATTTTGCGCGTTGGCATCTTGATATTTATGTGTCCGGCTTATGTGTCGCCTCTCCAGACGTATTTACGGATCCCGTTTCCGTGACAGTCAGTCGCGACTCCCTAACTTTGCAGAGCCAGGGGAGGGGCGTTTCCAGTACAAAAATTTGGAACACCAATTGGGCCCCGACGAAAAACTCGAAATTGAATAGCCGTATCGGGCGAGTGACCGATATCGACAAGACGAAATTGGATAACTTCCTTAGTCGAACTGGCGTCACTTTGCGGCGTGCCGCCTGGGTTCAGGTCGGACGCAAGACAAAGGAATTCGGCGAATTCGAGACCCGCGTCGAAACCTTCTGGCTGGACGCTATTTGACAGAGGGCTCACGAAAATTGACAATTCTCGGCGGCTACATCACTTGTCTAGGCCGGTTAGAAATGTCGCGGTTTTAGCCAAACAGAGATGTCAGTCGGGCGGGGGAGGCGCGCAGCTTTTCAAGCGAGCGCAGCGCCGATCCGCCCGCTTAGCCGACGTTAAACATATGGCCGGATTGGTCCCGGCGCCTGGGCGCTTTATCGGTGCGCGTAGGGGGCGGGCTCGCCTCCTGGCTTTGCTTGATCAGATCCAAGAGACTGCCAAGCCTTTTGTTCTCGACAACGTTGGTTTGTTTGACCTGCCTGATTTTATCGAAGGTACGATAAGGCAGGTCCTGATCTTCATAGCGGATCACAAGTCGACCGTCGGGATAATCGTAGACAGTGACGCGCTTGCCAATGGCAGCTTGTGCCGCTTCGGTCGGCTCCAGGATGAAAAGCACCTTGTCGTATTGAAGTGTCAACGCCTGGGATAGCGTGCGATCCACACGCCAGGTGAAGGTGTCGTCGAGATTATCGCGATCGGTCATGGCTCTGTGCAGGTCCTTTGGGTTGGCAGGAAGCTTGGCGAAGCGGGCATTGTAGTCAGCAATAAAGCTTGGCAGGAAAGCGTTGCCGTCGACCATGGAACTGACACCGGCGAGCCTCAGTTCCTTAACCAGGCGATCCTGCAGCGACCGGTTGGCGCGCTCAACGCGGCCCTTGGCCTGGCTGGAATTGGCGCAGATGATCTCGATGTTCAGATCGCTCAGCGCGCGGCCAAACTGCGTCAGGCCGTCCGTATTGGCGCCGCCAGGCTTGTTGACGCGGAACACCGCATGCTTGTCGCTATAGAACGCGATCGGCTTGCCGAAAGTCTCCAGGTATGTGCGGGTCGCCTTGTAATAAGCGAAGGTCGATTCCGTCTGAACGAACTGCAGATGCATCAAGCGGCTGGTGGCGTCGTCGATGAAGACGAGCAGGGTGCACTTCGGACCGCGGCCCTCGAACCAGCGGTGATCCGAGCCATCGATCTGGATCAACTCACCGACACAGTCACGACGATATCGCGGCTGATGAACCCGGCCACGGCGCTTCTTACGCGTCTGCCATAGACCGTCCTCGATCATCCAGGCCCGCAGCGTCTCACGCGACACGCTCAGATCATGCAGTTCATGTAACTTCTCAGCTGCGAATGTCGGTCCGAAATCTGCATAGTTGGACCTGACAACAGCCATGACAGCCAACCGGACATCGTATGGCGTCTTGCGATTGCTCGGCTGGCCGCGCTTCAGTGAAATCAAGCCACCGGCGCCTTGCAGCCTATAGCGCTTCAACAACCGCCAAACCTGTCGCTCGCTTATCCCAAGCACGACAGCCGCGGCGCGCGCCGGCATCCGGTTAAGATCGACGTCGCGTATGATCTCCAGCTTGTCCAGCTCCGAATCGCTCATAGTCAGCACCCGCATGGCTTCTGCCTCCACATGGCCAAATCCGACCAGGGGAGACTGACACGTCTAATTTGCGTGGCACTGACATTTGCATTTTGCGGCTACATCACTTTATCGCATAATATATCTTATGGGAAATTAGTTCTCCGAATTATTTCGAATGCGGCCATCCAGACGGTTGTAGTCATCCCGCCGGCTGTCGCGACGTTTCGACCGTCAGTGACATCCACCTCCACGAAAAATGCGTCGAGACCATCCTGCTATTTGGGCCTACGTAAAATCACACACTGACAGAGGCTTGATGGCATCATAATAATTGTTCTGCCCCTCGTCGACGTGACAACCAATTAGACTCAGTCCCGCGTCTAAGAGAAGTCGCTCATAAGTGTCAAAACCCAGTGATCTCGAATCTCGCCCCGTTAATACGTCTCGCCATTCGCATTGCTCATACGGCGCGGTGAACAAAAAGCGCCCCCCTTGTTTTAGCGTTGCGCCAATTCGACGAATTACCTCTCGCTGATCGTCTTCATTCAACAGGAAAGTCAGGCCAATGGAGACGCACGCTTCAAACTTTCGGTTGAAGAAGTCGCTCTGTTGTGCCGGCTCGCATGCTACCTTAGCGGTGGGAAACCGATTAGCAAATGCTGCGACCAAATTAGGCGATGCATCGATGCCTAGGACTTTAAACCCACCATCTATGAGAACTTTAGAAATCGGCACCCCCGATCCACAACCCACATCGATGATGGCGGCGCCGGGTGATATGGTATCTCGTGCCCAAGCCAGCACCGTCTCAGCACCTATATTGGAGCGCGCCGCTATGAACTGCTCGGCGATGTTGTCCCAACCCTGAGAATGATCAATCGCCATGTGTTACGTCACTTTCCTCTCCACTAAGGTCGGGGAGTCTGTTTGAACATTGGGAAAACATTACTCTTCGGTCAATCGGAAAGTTCGAAAGCCTTTGTCACATTCGGACATGCAAATTCTGCTGTTGGCTGCTGCGCGCCCCGAAGCGGAAGTCGGAACGTAGCGCCTATTCCTCACATATCTAACGCAAAATTCGATTAATAAGCGACACCAGTTCGGCCTCCCGGCTGACGTCCATCTTGCGAAATATGGATTTAAACTGTGCATTGACGGTCCCGCCCGATTTGTTGCGCGTCTTTGCGATTTGCTCTCGGGACAGGCCATTTGCTGCGGCGATGGCAACGTGGGCTTCGGATACGGTGAGGCCGAACATGCGCACGAGATCCTCGGCATGGGAGGCGCCAAGGCGTTCGGGTTGTTTCAACAGAACCAGTATACGCGGCGCAAAACCGAATTCATGCTCGCGGCGCGGATAAGCGATCAGATGGCAGGCAACTTCCATCATCTCCTCCCCCTGCAAAACAAGTCGCGCCGAAACAGCGTGTTCGGAGAGGATATCAGCGATGGCCTTTTGCAGGAACAGGTCGGATGAAGTACGCGCCGCGCTCAGCCTCTCACCAAACGCCCGCACCACGTCGCCTTTGCGCAGCATGAGATCGGCGGTCGGGGTGACGGATCGAATGTGACCAAAACCATCGAGAACGAGCGCCGCCGCCTGCATCGCCTCCAGCGAGTTTGACAGCAGGTGGCTCGCTTCCTCGCCGATCGCCAGTTGTGTGCGGACCGCCTCAAGCACATGGGGCGCCAGGGCCAGGAAAGTGTCACAATCTTTCGAGGAACTCCAGCCGTCAGCCTGTTGACGCAGGACCGCCATCCCTATCATCAGGCCGGGTTTCTGCGTGAGCACGCATTGGCAGCCATAGGGCAGATCAAACTGGCTGACGAAATCGTCATAAACGCCGCGCCGGATGCATTTACGAGCCTCGGCATAATCAACCTCCCGCGCCAACTCGAACGGGGCGCCGGCACAGGCCACGCGCCAGTTGACCTCGGGGCTCCCGCCGTCGATATGGGGGAAATCCGTTATGAACGCCGGATCTATATCGTTTGTCCGGTTGAACGGTATGAAATTCGGGCCGCCAAATGCCACAAGCTGCGCCCGGCCCGTGCCGCAGGCCGCCGCCACCTCCCTTAGAGTATTCTCCCATTGGTCCGGCGCGAACGCTACGTTTGCGAGCGCATTTTTTGCCGTGTCCAAACGCCTTAAATCCAAGCCTACTCATCCAAATTACAAAAATACCGTTATGCGAGCAGATCATGTCATCGGTGACATGTCAATTTTCAATGGATACCAAATACCATGATCATGGGATGCGCAGTCGCAAAGGCCGCTTCATGTTGCCTGAGTCAGGCGCTCTCCGGGATCTTCGCACGCGAGGGGCGTCCAATGCGGCCGATTTTCCAGGCTGCCTGTTAGGGGAATTTATCGTGAGAAAAAACTGTAATCTGTCTAAGCATATCTTACTGACCGGCACCGCCATGTCGGCATTGCTGGCAGGCCCATTGGCCGCCGCGCCGGTCGTCATTCATTCGACAAGCGATGTGACAGTCAACCAAAGCGCAGCCTCAGGCACGCCGGTCGCGGCGGATATACAGGCCGGGACGGCCTCCATTGACGCGACAATCGACGATGTTACGGCGACAGCCACTTCGAGCGATACCGGTTCAGTGGTTACGACTACCACAAGCGGCGCCGGTACGGTGAAGGTGCAGATTGGGACTGTGACGGTAACGGGCCAGGGCAATCTCATTGGCGTGCGTGCGACCTCCGGCAATGGCGATATCGATATCCAGGTCGACAGCCTGGATATGGCAGGGACTGGAACGGCGGGCATCCTGGCGACATCCACCAATGGCAATGTTCACATCCATACGCGGGATGCCGTGGTGCGCGGATTGGACTTTGATCCGCTTGGCGCAGCGGATGCCGTGGCCGGCATTTCGACTAATGGGGCGGTTGTCATTGAAGGCGGCCATCTTGAGGCTTACGGTCAGTATGGTTCCGGCGCCGTGGCGCTGGGCGGGACGACGGCTGAGGTAACGGTCGATGAGGCCATTTCACACGGCGAGCAGGCCGCGACGCTTTATGTCAGCGGTCTCACCGGCGCCAAGCTTAATGCCGGCACGGTGACGGCGACAGGAAACAATGCGGCGGCGATCAATGTCTTTTCCGATCAGGGCGACGTGACGGTTACGGCCGGCAGCGTTCAGGCCGGCCCTGGTGGCTACGCCTCCCTCGTGCGCGGCCAGGGCGATATCAGCGTCACACTCGGGAATTCACAATCCGACCGGTTCGGTCTCAATGCCACCTCGATCGGAAACGGAAAGGTCGACGTGACACTGAACGGCGACCTTGTCTCACACCAGGAAACGGGCATTACGGCATCAGGCGGCGCGGTCACGGTAACCCTGGGCGAGGAGGCTTCCATCGCCTCCGGTGGCTCCGGTATCACTGTAACGGCGACGGGCGCCGTCGATATCGGCAATGATGGCGCCGTCGCTGCCAGCGGTAATCTGGGCAACGGCATCAAGGTAACGACGCCAGGCGCAGTCAATATCGTATCGAACGCTGTGGGTGTCACGGGCGCAGGCGCAGACACCGGCGCGGGTTCGGACGGACTGCGCATCGCCCAGGGTGGGATCATCGTTGAAGGGGGGAATGGCGCTATTCAGGTTACCAGCACGGACGTTTCGGTCGAAGGCGAATACCGTTACGGCATATCCGCGAGCGGCAATGGTGCAATCACGGTTGACTCCGGCAATGTCACCCTGGCCAGCAAGGATTCCGCTGCCATTGCGGCGCGTGGCGGCGCCGGCGATGTGACGGTCTCCAGCGGCCATGTCGTGACTACGGGCGACAGCGGCGCAGGCATCGTTGCCACAGCCACCAGTGGGAATATCACCATCACCGCTGACCAGACCGAGGTAAAGGGTACGGGTCAGATAGGCCCCTTCACCGGCGATGCCATCACCGGCACCTCGCAGGATGGCAATGTCACCATCACCAGCCAGAATGCCAGTTCCGACGCCCTTTACGGCACAGCCATTGGTGCGTCGGCCGGCGGCAATGTCAGCATCACCAGCGGGACGGCGCAGACGACCGGCGATGGCGGCTTGGCCATTTACGCGATCGCGGCCGGTAACACCCAGGTCTCATCAGGCACATTGACGACTACGGGTGACAATAGCATCGGTATTTCGGCGCGCGCCAATTCCGGCGATGTTTCGGTCGCGTCTGAAAACCTGAATGCCACGGGCGATCACGCCACCGGCGTCTGGGCCAAAGCCGCAGAGGATGTGAATATAACCAGCGGCAATATTTCGGCGACCGGCGAAGCCATTCATGCGGAAAGCAACAATGGCGTCAACACGATCGAGGTCAATGGAACGGTCGCCGGCACCAGCGCCACCAGCGCCACGATCCTGACCGTCGGAACGACCCATTTGGTCAACGCAGGCGCGATCTCCGCCGCCAACGGACAGGCGGTCCGCATGGGTGACAGCGATGACAGCTTCACCATGATGACCGGTTCCACGGTCAGCGGTGTCGCCGATCTGGGCGCGGGGGAGGATACCGTCCATGCTCAGGGCGAAGGTAGTGGCGATAGCACTGGCGAAGTCGCGGCGTTCAGCAATGCCGAACACCTGTCGATAGACAGCGGCCAATGGAGCGCGGCCAAGGCGCCGTCCACATTTGACGACGTCGCCATCGCAGCCGGCGCGGTGCTCACCGTTGCGCAGCACGGGGGCGATCTGGCCATCCAGACCGCGTCTGTGCAGCTTGACGGCAAACTTGCCTTCGATCTCGACACGGATACCGAAGCCGGCGACCTAGCGAATCTGTCCATCACCGGTGCCGGTCAGGTCTATCTGCAAGGTCCGGCCACCGTTCTGTTCGACGATGTGGCGGGCCTTCAGCATACGGGCGGGACCTTTGTCGAAAAGGGCCGCCTGTTGCTGACCAGCACTTATGGCGGCAATATCCAAACCGATGGCACCGGCGTTTTTCAGATTGGCAACGGGACGGCCACGGGTCATTTCACCGGCGATCTGGTCAACAATGGTACATTTATCTTTGACCGGCCAGATGACTACACTTTCTCCGGGGGCTTCAGCGGCACGGGCCTGCTCGAAAAGGACGGCGCCGGCACCCTGATCTTTGCCGGCCTCTACGACTTTACCGGTGTGACCCAGGTCAATGCCGGGACCATTGCCCTGACTGGCGCCTTGGCTGACACGACACAACTGGATTTGGGCGGCGGCACTATCGACCTGTCGCAAAACACCAGCGGCCAGCAAACGATCGCGGCCCTTTCCGGCGATTCCGGCACGTTGAACCTGGGCAGTACCGACCTGACGGTCAATCAGTCTTCCAACAGTGTATTTTCTGGCAGCCTAAGTGGCGATGGCACGCTCACGAAGGACGGCGACGGTGATCTGAAGCTGAACGGTGACGGCAGCAATTACACCGGCGACCTGCTGATCAATGGCGGCATACTGTCGGTGAACGGCACATTCAGCGGAACCGGTGTAACGGTGAATGAAGATGCCAAGCTGGGTGGCAACGGCACGGTCGGCGACACCATAGTGGATGGCGGCACGATCGGCGCGGGCAATTCGATTGGCCACCTGAGGATCAATGGCGACCTGATACTCAATTCATCATCGGCCCTGGAGGTCGAGGTCGATAATGCCGGACATGCCGACCTTGTCGATGTCACAGGTGTTGCCACGTTAGGCGATGCCAGCGTCAACATCCTGGCGGCGGCGGGCCGTTACAAGGGCAAGACGGACTACACCATCCTGACGGCGGCCGGAGGCATCAATGGTCATTTCGGATCGGTCACCAGCAACTTCGCCTTCCTGACACCGACCCTGGCCTATAGTACAAATGCAGTGTCTCTTACCTTGACACGCAACGATGTCGCCTTTGCGGATCTGGGTCAGACGGCCAACGAAAAAGCTGTCGGAAATTTGCTACAGGCACAAGGCCCGGGCAATGCGCTGTTCGAGGAAACCCTGCTTCTGGCGGATACGGAAGTCTCTCCGGACTTCGCCAGCCTGACTGGTGAAGCCTGGGCGACCCTGTCCTCCGCCACCATCGAAACGTCGCAGATGCTGCGCGCCCAGACCGACATAGCGCCTGGCACCGAAGGCGGAAGCTGGCTGTGGGGCACGGTGCTCGGCTCATCCGGCAAGGCCAGGCGCGATGGCGCGACGCAGGGCCTGGACTTCGATCACAGTGGACTGGCGGCCGGTTTCGGCTGGAAACAGGGCGGTCTCGACTATTCGGTCGGTGCGGGCACCCTGACGACACGCGGCCGGGACGCGGCCCGCATCAAGGGCGATACCGTCTTCGTGACCGGTCGCATTCGCTGGACCAGCCAGAACGGCTGGGCCCTTCAGGCCGGCGCGCAATATGGCCAAGTCAATGACACCCTGACCCGTGAGGCGACGCTCGGCGCACTCGGCGGCACTGTCAGCGGCAAGGCCAAGGGGGATATGTCGCAAATCTGGGCTGAACTCGGCCGTTCCTATCAGATCGAGGGGGCCATCGTCACTCCGTTCGCGGGCATGAGCCGCGTCAGTGCGGATTTCGACAAAGCCAGCGAAACCGGCGCCGCCACCGCTTTGAACGTGGATCCCGGCAAACAGGATGTGAGGTTCGGCGAACTGGGGGTACGTTTGGAAGGTGATCCGGCCACAGGTCCGATCCAACCGCGCTTCAAACTAAGCTGGCGTCATGCCCTGAACAACCGGACCCCGCTGATGATGGCCGGATTCGATGGCTCTCCCGAAACCATGTCCATCAAAGGCATTGCCATCGCCTCCGACGCGGCGGCTATTTCGGCTGGCCTCCGTCTTGTACGCCGAAACTTCATCTGGGATGTCAACTACAATGGCAGCGTTTCGGACACCTTCACCGACCATTCCGCCAAGGCGTCGCTTATGATCCGCTTTTGATCTGTCCTGCCGGCGCTAGGGTAAAGCACAGAAGTATACTGTCATTCACCCGCACCTTCATCAGGCCCACCGGACAATGTCCGGTGGATTTCCTGTTTGCGTAACACTGACAAAAATTTCCGGTTTGGGCCTAGGTTGAGATCCTTCACATGTCCGGTTCGGGCCAAAACCTGCGGGTCGCCTTCGCGCCCCAAAGCAGACACTTCCCGAACAGAACGTCGTTACGAACGGAAGCGGACATCGATTAAGTAAATTTCTAATCGAGCGGATAAAAGATTAGGGCCGGCGACTGGGCTTTACGATTTCGTATTTCTTTGTACATCGCGAGCCAAATACCGCAGAACACAATCAATATGCGCGCAAATCATTCGCTATAAATGCCGATGGTATAAATATTTCCCGGCAGCAACCGATTAATAAGCATTCTGTGAAATGATCAGACGTACCTCCGGCGACAGGGAGGACATAAAAATATAATGGTCGCCAAAGTATGAGAGTTCAGTTTGCATAAGCGTTACAACAGTGCTTCAGGCGTTAACCTTGCCAATGACATCGCCCCCATGTTTGTGGCGCATAATCTGCTGGAAGACGCTCCGCACGCTGCGGCCACCGACCGACAGGCCCATCCCCGCCGTAGCTGGCTGCATTACAGCAATCTCAAGGTCGAAGCGGCGATATTCCTCCTGATTGCGCTGACCTTCGCCGCAGTCCTCGGTCAGAAAGCCATAACCAGCCGGCACCTCGACCTCACATCACGGGTCGGTCAGTATTATCCCTTCGTCTATGGTGACAGGGATGATGGCGGCAATTCCTCCATCGATCACGATACGACCAAACCGCTGGTCTGGAGCTGTGACCTGCGCGAGGGCGCGAAATTCGTCTATTGCGGTTATGGCGTGCAATTCGAAGCCCCCGGCAAGGGTAAGGGGATCGACTTTTCAAAGTACAAGAATGTCACGATCCGGCTGACCTATCATGGTGTTGGCGATCATCTCCGCCTGTTGCTGCAAAATACAGCCCCGGCGACACTCGGCAATAAGATCAAGCCTGGCGAGACCATGCCCTTCGTCGCCGAATTTCCCGTTACGCAAGGCGTAAACGAAATCCACCTGAACACGGAGCAGTTCGCCGTCGAACAATGGTGGCTCACCAGTCACGGCGTCACGGCGGACGAGGCCGGCACCGACATGGATGCTATTGTGTCTCTCGCTTTTTCATCGGGCAGCCAGACACCGCACGGAAAATTTGACGTTAAGGTCTCCTCCCTGGCGTTTCACGGCGTCTCGCTGTCCACCGACCAATGGTATCTCATCATCCTGGGCATCTGGCTGATCCTGACCGGCGGCTTTCTCGTCTTCCGCTTCCTGCGGATGCGGCGGCTCTATGAAGCGCGCCAGCGTCAGCAGGCCGAGGAAAGCCGCCTACTGGCCGAGGCCCGCGCGGCCGCCGAGGCCGCCAGTTCGGCCAAGTCGCAGTTTCTCGCCAATATGAGCCATGAATTGCGCACGCCGCTCAATGCAATCCTGGGATATGCCCAGTTGTTGAAGACTACCAAGGCAAGCGAGCGCGACCTGGCCGCCATCCAGACGATCGAACACAGCGGCGAGCATCTTTTGACGATGATCACCGACATATTGGATATCGCCAAAGTGGAGGCCGGCCGGCTGGAACTGCTGCCCGGGGTCTTAGATATCCGTCAGTGCGTCCTCAATGTGGCACAGATGGTTCGTCTGCGCGCGGAAGAAAAGGGCCTGCTGTTCACGGTGCATATCGCCAACGACGTGCCCCGTCTGGTGGTGGCGGACCAGAAACGCATCCGCCAGGTGCTGATCAATCTGCTGGGCAATGCCATCAAGTTCACGCCGTCGGGCGAAATACACCTCGAGGCTTGCTACGTCGCCTCCGCGACGGACGACACCAGGCTGCGTTTCTGCGTTACCGATACCGGTATCGGCATAAGCCCTGACCAGCTCCTGCGGATTTTCCAGCCCTTCGAGCAGGCCGGCAATGCCATCGACAAAAGCGGTGGCACCGGGCTTGGGCTCAGCATTACCTATCATATTGTCCAGATGATGGGCGGCGATATCCGCGTGGAAAGCGGGATAGGGAGCGGCAGCCGCTTTATTGTCGAGGTGCCCTTCGACCGCGCCGATGAGGAAATGGCCAGGCTTGAGGCTCGGGATGCCGTGGCTGTTACGTCAGAGGACAGCGCAACTCCGCCGAGAGAACTTGAAGCTGGCACACCGTTGGTGGCGCCCTTCGGACCGCAACTGGACCACCTGCTTTTCTTGGCGCGCGCCGGAAACCTGCGCGCTATCCGCAAGGCTGTCCCGGAAATCATCGCGGCCGGGCCTGAGTACCGCGGCTTTGCGGAAAGGCTCGATTCCCTGGCCGCCGCCTATCAATCCCCTGCCGTTTTACGCCTGATCGAAGTCGCAGCCAAAGAGAGAGATGCCGCATGACCCACTTGTTACCGCACGGTCAGGACGCATCCCCCGCCCTGCCCCAGATCCTGGTGGTGGACGATACCCCGGCCAATCTTGGCCTTCTGGTCGACCATCTGGAAGACCGCGGCTACGAGGTTCTGGTGGCGCTGGGCGGCCAGGAAGCGCTCGACCGGCTGCGCTATGCCCAGCCCGACCTTATCCTGCTCGATGTCATGATGCCCGACATGGATGGCTTCGAGACCTGCCTCAGGCTTAAAACCGACGCGCGTACCCGCGACATCCCGGTTATTTTCATGACCGCCCTAACCGATGTCAACAGCAAGGTATCCGCCTTTGCGGCCGGTGGCGTCGACTATGTCGCCAAGCCATTTCAGATCGAGGAGCTGATCGCCCGCATCCGGACGCATATCGCCCTTCGCAAGGCGCGCGTCGAGCTTCTGGAACAGAAGATCTCGCTCCAGGCGGAGGTTGAGGCGCGTCACCTTGTGGAAGCCTCCCTGCGCGATTCGGAACTGCGGCACCGTCGCCTCTTTGAAACCGCCGGCGACGGCATACTGGTTATCGATTGCGACGCGCGGACCGTCCATGATCTCAACGCGCAATGCGCCCATATCCTGGCCATGCCGTTGGATGAGGTGCGCGGCCGTTATCTCGACGACCTACCCATTTTCGCGGCCGTCGGCGATGCCCGTACGATCGTCGATACGCTGCGGCAGAGCGGCGAAATGACATGGGCCGAATGGACCTGGGAACGCCCGGACGGGACCACGGTCAGCGTCGAGGTGCTCTGCACCACCTATCGCGTCGGCCACAGGTTACTGGCCCAATGCACCCTGCGCGATGTCAAGGCGCGAAAAGAAGCGGAAGCGCGTATCCGCTACCTCGCCATGCATGACGCCCTGACGGGGCTGCCCAACCGCACCCTGCTGATGGACCGCCTCGGTCAGGGCATAGCGCGCGCGCGCCGCGACCACACGCAGGTCGGTCTGCTCCTGCTCGATCTCGATCACTTCAAACATATAAATGACGGCCTGGGGCATTTCGTCGGCGACGCACTGCTCGAAGAGGTCTCTAAGCGGTTGCGCAGCGTCCTACGCGATAGCGATACGCCGGCGCGTCTGGGCGGTGATGAATTCGTCATCGCGGCCGAAGACCTGTCCGGCAGCGCCGATGCCGAGATCCTGGCGCAGCGCATCCAGGCTGCCCTGGAACCGGACTTCCAGTTCGGCAGCCATACGCTTCGCATCGGCACTAGTATCGGCATCAGCATGTATCCGGCCGATGGAGACAGCCCTTCCGCCCTCCTCCAGGCTGCCGACACCGCCATGTACCAGGCCAAAAAGAACGGCCGCGGCACTTATCGCCTGTTCACCAGCGACCTGACCATGGCGGCCGAACGCTGGCACACCTTGTCTAACGACCTTTATGGTGCCTGTGACCGGGGTGAATTCATCCTTCACTACCAGCCGCAGGTGTCGGTCAGCGATTCCACCATAACGGGCCTGGAGGCGCTTCTGCGATGGCATCACCCGACAGAGGGCCTTATCCAGCCGGCTCTGTTCATCCCCTTGCTGGAGGAACACGGGCGCATGGTGGAAGTCGGCCGCTGGGTGCTGCGTACCGCCTGCCTGCAGAACGCCGCCTGGCAGGCCCACGGCCTGCCCAGGGTCCGCGTTGCGGTCAACCTGTCCGCCCAGCAGTTCTATCGCGGGGATATCGTCCGGGCGGTCCGCGACGCGCTGGATGAATCGGGCCTGGCCCCGGAATGGCTTGAACTCGAACTGACCGAAAGCCTGACGCTCGATGATACCGAAGTGACCGTCAGGGTCATGGAAGAACTGAAGGCAATGGGCGTCAAGCTATCACTGGATGACTTCGGCACCGGCTGGTCGTCCCTGGGATATCTGCGACGGTTTCCGCTCGACAGGATCAAGATTGACCGCTCTTTCGTGCGCGATATCGTGAATGATCACAGTACGGCCGCTATTGTCCATAGCATCCTTGGTCTGGCGCGTGACCTTAATCTCGATTGCGTGGCCGAGGGTGTCGAGACGGCCGACCAACTCGAACACCTGCGCCGCGAAAACTGCGCGGAGATACAGGGTTATCTGTTCAGCCGCCCCGTAGAGGTTGCCCAGATCGAGCATCTTTTGCGTCAGATGCAGAACGGTGCCGATACCGCCAGTTTCCCATTTAAAAAATCAGGCGCCGGCTGACGACTGGCTATACCGCGCTGTTGTTGCGCAATTAACGCCGGAATCGAATTCCAATGTTTGAGCACCGTAAGTTCGAGCGCCGAGGATACGGTTGACATGCTCCCACGTTCTTGCCCCCCGAAAATGGAATTTCTGGAGGTAAGGGCTCACGGGCGGCGGGCGTCTTTCCGCCCGAAGGGGTCATTCGCTATATACTCCGAAAATCCCGATAACGGACATCGAGCGCTCGAACGAAACCGGACAGTTCGGGGTGTCCCCTCACCCAAAATCTGAATATTACGCTTTAGCTACATTTTTCTCTTGAGCTGGCCCTAGGGACCGGGTCCAATAGTCGAAGGGTTCGAAGAATGGAGTTATGTTGTTGCATAAGACTGGACCCTACCTAACTGTCGCAGACCTGTGCCGCCGGCTAGGCGTAAGCCGAAAGGCGTTACGACTTTACGAAGCACAAGGCCTTTTCCGTCCAGAGCGGACATCGGCGGAGTGGCGGGTTTACGGTCCTGATCAAATTGCGCGACTACACCAGGTTCTAGCCCTGAAGCGTTTTGGCTTTCCGCTCAATCGGGTGGCTGAAATCCTGAATGGGAAAGTGCCCGATATCGCCAAGCTGCTGGAGGTTCACGAAAAAGTCGTGGCTTCAGAATTGGAAAGTTTGCAACGCGCCGCCCGACTTCTACGTGCGGCCCGCGCCAAACTGGCCACGCAACAGTCTCTCTCCTCGGACGATCTTATTGTTCTCACAAAGGAGACCCTCATGACTGCGAAGCCCAATCAATTGAATGAAATCTATGACGATATCGCCGCGAAGCATCTGACAGACAAGGATCGTACCGCATTAACGCGCGATGGTGTTCCGATTCTCCTCCAGCCTGATCCCGTCTGGCCCAAGCTGCACGAAGAAGCCTCCCGGCTAATGGCGACCAGTGATCCTGACTCGATAGAGGCGATGGACCTGGCGAAGCGCTGGATGCAAAAGGTGTTTGAGACGACTGGCGGCGATCCGGATCTCACTCAAAAGGTCCGGGATGTCACGCGCGCTCTGAACGACAATCCAACGTTCCAGGCGGCTTCGACTGCCTCTAATTCAATGACCGAATTCGTGCAGCAGGCTTACGCGGCGGCCATTAAGGCGGGCCTGATGGACAGACCGAAAGTATAACGCCTGCACGTCAGCGCCCGTCCTCCCCGGGCGCTGACACCATACGACCCAACCCGCAGGCTGCCCTTTTGACCTTTACGCAGCAAGCTTTCTGCCTATGCAACCAGTTTAAACGAACGGACGAAATCATGATTAAACGCGCGGAAAGCGACGTGGAAATACAGAAAACCTTTCTGGTGATGAACCAACTGCGTCCATTCCTGACCCCTGACACCTATGTCGCTCGTATTCGCGACCTGATGTCCACTCAAGGGTTTCGGCTGGCATTTCTAGAGTCCGATGGGGGCGTCCAAGCGGTGGCCGGATACCGGATACAAGATATGCTCTATTGCGGCAAGTTTCTGAGCATCGACGATCTCGTAACGAACGAAGCGTCACGCTCGATGGGCTTCGGCGCGCAGGTCCTGGATTGGTTGGTTGAGGAAGCCCGGCAGGAAGGCTGCACCCAGATCGAACTGTTATCGAGCACGGCACGTGAAGGCGCACACCGCTTCTATTTTCGCAACGGCTTCACAATTGACGCGTTTCATTTCCGTTGGAAGCTGTAGGTCGAAATCTTTAGGAACAACGATAAGCGAATAATTCGAATATTGAGAGGCACTCAGCGACAGGTGTCAATTCCGAGCAAATACGAGCCGTTTCAGGCGAACATTTCGGGCTCGACAATGGCATCCAAAAATTTTAGCCATTCCCTCTTGAAATCAAAAATTGGCCATCCAAGATTTTGGGCGTGGAGCCGTGCTTCACTCGTTGTTCGTTCAACCTTGTTGATTTGAGGTTTCGCAAATGACACCTACTCTATCATACTTATCATTCGGCCTGGACCCGCTGTCCAATTCCGCCGACCTCGCAGATACTGGCGCACCATGGTATCCGGCTTGCGACGTCCAGAAGCTGGACGAAGAGCGCTACGCGATCACACTGGCGGTGCCAGGGTATGGTCAGGAAAACCTGAAAATCTCGACGCATGATAACCTCTTGACGGTAACCGGGCATAGGCCATCGCCGGATCAAAACGGATTCATTCTTCGTGAGATCGCGACCGGCGATTTTGAACGCAAATTCCAGCTCGCCGATTACGTTTCGGTCACCGGCGCCGACCTGAAGGACGGATTGCTCCGTATCGAATTCGTTCGCGAGGTTCCGGACGAACTGAAGCCGCGCCGGATCGAGATTAAGTCGGGTCAGTCGCCACGACTGCTCCAATCTAATGATAACTGCGAGCGTGCCGCCTAACCCCTGTTTCATTTACTTGATGACCGACAAAGGAGGTAAAAATGGACATCAAGAAACTCAGTCCATGGAACTGGTTTAGCCATGAGGACAATAAACAGCCCGTTAGAGCAGAGCCGGACACTGTTGCCGGCCAGCCCGCGGGCGTTCTCCAGCTCCACGAAGATTTGGAGCGGGCCTTCAACAACGTCCTGCGCAACTTCGGCTTTCCTACATTCTCAACCTGGCCAAGCGCGACGCAACCCCTCTTCCTCCGGCCGCACGTTGATGTCGTGTCCGGCGAACGCGAGTACGTGATTACCATCGAAGTGCCGGGCGTTGACGAGAAGGATGTCAAGCTCGAGCTGGCCCATGACGGCGCCTTGATCATCAGCGGTGAAAAGCGCCAGGAAGTCGAAAACAAGGACAGGAACCTTCACCGTGTCGAACGCACCTATGGCTCTTTTCGCCGCGTGCTATCCCTGCCGGACGACGCAGACCGGGACGGCCTGGACGCCTACTTCAAGAACGGTGTCCTGTCGATCACTTGCCCACGCATCGCTGCAGTGGCCGGCACACCTGTGAAACAAATCGAAATTAAAAAAGTCGCTTAAGCGGCTGCCGCTCCGCCAAAAGCGGGGCGGCGCAATCACCTTTCATTGCCGTCGTATCATGGAACTGAATAAGCTCATTGGCATCTCAGCCTTGCTCTATTCCCTTTCAAACCCGGTCGGGGTCACGCCCATTTTTCTTAGTCTGACAAAAAAGGGGCAGCCTAATTCCGCACCGCGGGTTATTGCCGTGGCTGCGATCTCGGTCGCGCTCCTGCTCGTAACCGCCGCTCTGCTCGGCCAGAAAGTACTCTTGTTCTTCAACGTCGGCCTGGACGATTTTCGAATTGCCGGCGGCCTGTTGGCACTATTCATAGCCTTCGAAATGTTCCAAGCCCGGTACGGTGGCTTTATGCAAACCACCGATGAGAGGACTGAAGCCGAGCAGGATATTCATGGCATTGCCGTAACACCGCTCGCCTTCCCGCTCTTGGTCGGGCCCGCAGAGATGAGCATAATGATCACGCTCGCCGCAGATCGTCCGGCATGGCCGGATAAGCTGGCACTGGTCGGGGTTTCGGTTCTGACGGCACTTATGATTGCAATCACTCTTTTTGCGGCGACGCCGCTCAATCGCCTGATCGGCAAGACTGGTATTAATGTCGCCACGCGGATCATGGCGTTGTTTGTAGCTGCAATCGGTGTGAATTTCATTTTCACCGGGATCAGGGCAGAGTTGCCAGGACTGTTAGCTTAGGTTTAAGCACGATCGAATAAATTCGACCGAAATCTAAGCCCTGCCTGCGATATTCAACACACTTGCCTCTTCGGATGCGATGGCAAGTCCTCAGCCTGGTCTGTGAAGTCGAGGACGGAAAGCCACGGCCGTCCTACTGACAACAAATCCTCCCCGAAATAAGGGACTCATAAAGGCCGACTGAATTCCTGCGTGTTATCCGTGACTCTGTAAATTCGGTCCGAACAGATTCTGAACCGGTGACCACTTTCCAGATGGATAACAATGGGCGACCACAATTCGAGCATATCACCGGATGCACATCTGGCTGCAATTATCGAATCCTCGGACGATGCTATCGTCAGTAAGGGCCTGGATAGCGCAATCCTGTCGTGGAACCGCGGCGCCGAGCGCATTTTTGGCTTTTCCCGTGACGAGGTGATCGGCAAGAGCATCCGACTTATCATTCCACCCGAACGCCAGGAGGAAGAGGATCTTATAATCGGCCGCATTAAGGCGGGCGAACGGGTTGAGCATTTTGAAACGGTCCGGAGATGCAAGTCGGGCGAGTTGATCACCGTGTCGATTACCGTTTCGCCGATCAAGGATGCAGAAGGAAATATCGTAGGCGCCTCGAAGATCGCGCGCGACGTGTCGACCCAGAAGCGAACCGAAGAGCTGCTTCGTCTTGCCTGCGAGGCGGCGGAGCTCGGCCTATGGAATGTCGATGTGCCGAGCAACACGCTCTTTTGGGATACCGCTTGCAGGGCCATGTTCGGAATTTCGCATTCTGACCCGGTCAGTATGTCCGACTTCTATGCCGGTCTCCATCCAGATGACAGGGAAGCCACAATCCGCGCTTACCTCGCGGCGCAGGACCCGATCTCTCGCTCGCTCTACGATGTCGAATATCGCACCATTGGGCAGGACGACGGCAAGGTTCGCTGGGTCGCCGCCAAGGGCCGCGGCATTTTCGATGAAGACGGCCGCTGTGTGCGCATTATTGGCACTACGCTCGATATCACTACGCGCAAGGCCGCTGAACGTCGGCGCGATGTCATGGCGGAACTCACCGACACTATCCAGGACGCGGATACCGCCGAGGCGGTAGATCAGGCGTGTGCCCTTCTGGGGCGGCATTTCGAAGCGTCTCGGGTCGGTATTGGAGACCTTAGGCAGAACGAGGACATTTTCGATTATGCGACGTGCTGGACAGATGGCACTGTGCCGCCGTTGCTCGGAGAGTTCCCGGCGCATATTTTCGGCGTAAAAATCGTCGAACGTCTAAGCCAAGGTGAGACAGTCGCTATCAAGGACCTGTTCAACGATCCTTTGAGCACTGAAGAAGTGACACTGAAAACGGCGACGGACGTGGATACCCGGGCGATACTCGTCGTGCCTTTCCTCAGGGGCGATCGGCTTCGGTCCATCGTCTACCTGAATGCCAGTAAACCACGATGCTGGGCGGCTGAAGACGTCACCTTCATGGAGACTTTCGCGGATCGCCTGCGTCAACTGGCCGATCGTCGCGAAGCCGAGACGGCCCTTGCTGCCAGTGAAGCCCAGTTCCGCACCCTGACGCAGGCAATGCCAAACCATGTCTGGATGGCCAACGCCGAAGGCGTTTCCAACTGGTACAACGAGGAGGCACATACCTATACCGGATTTGCGCCCGGCAGCCTTACCTCGGAGGCTTGGGTGCAACTGGTTCACCCTGACGATTGGGAAAGCGTGCGGGCGGCCTGGCTTACCGCGGTGGAGGCGCGTACCGTCTATGAGGTGGAGTTGCGGGTGCGCCGTGCCGACGGAGCCTATCGCTGGCATCTCGTCAGGGCCGTTCCTATAAAAGGTACGAACGGCGACATAGATCGTTGGATCGGAACGAACACGGATATCCATGACCAGAAAGCCGCATTGCAGGCATATGAGGAACTGACAACGACCCTTGAACACCGCGTGGCTGATGCCTTGGCCGAACGCGCCCTGCTCGCGGTTATTGTCGAAACTACCGACGCGTTCGTACAGGTGGTCGATCTCGACTTTAACTGGCTCGCCATCAACAAGTCGAGCGCCGACGAGTTCGAACGCATATTCGGCATACGCCCGAAGGCTGGCGACAACATGCTGACCATCCTGGCCGACAAGCCGGAGCATTTGGAAGACGTGAAGGCAATCTGGACCCGGGCGTTGTCGGGCGAAGAATTTACCGCCATTGACGATTTCGGCGATCCGATGTTGGACCGGCGTTATTATGAAATGAAATTCAATAGTCTGCGCGATGGCCAAGGCCGACTTATCGGCGCCTACCAATTCGTGTATGACGTGACAGACCGATTGCGCGATCAGGCGCGTCTGGCCGAAGCCGAGGACCAGTTGCGTCAGGCCCAGAAAATGGAAGCCGTAGGACAGCTTACCGGAGGCGTGGCTCACGATTTCAACAATATGCTTGCTGTCGTCTCTGGTTCGCTCGAACTGCTGGATCGGCGGACGGGCCCGGATGATGTTCGCGCCAAGACGCTTATATCCTCCGCCTTGGAAGCTTCACGGCGTGCCGGCAACCTGACCCAGCGGTTACTTGCCTTTTCTCGCCGTCAGCCGCTTCAGCCCAAAGTGCTTGACCCGAACAAACTCGTGCTCGACATGTCGGAACTGTTTCGCCATTCTCTAGGGGCGGCCATCAGCCTTGAAACCGTCTTGGCAGGTGGCATTTGGCGCATTCATGCCGATCAGAACCAGCTCGAAAATGTTCTTCTGAACCTGGCCGTAAATGCCCGCGATGCAATGCCCGATGGTGGCCGCTTGACCATTGAAACCATGAATGCTTATCTTGACCAACGGTATGCCGCATCGGAAACGGGCGTGACCGCAGGCCAATATGCGCTGATCGCCGTCACCGACACCGGGAGCGGCATGCCGCCTGAAGTCATGGCCAAGGCGTTCGATCCCTTCTTCACGACAAAAGAAGTCGGCAAAGGCACGGGCCTCGGCCTGAGCCAAGTGTACGGCTTCGTCAAACAATCGGGCGGCCACGTCAAGATCTATTCAGAAACGGGTCAGGGAACGACCATCAAAATCTACCTCCCACGCCACGTTGGGAGTGACAGTGATATCGAAAAGGTGGCGTCACTTGAACACCTGCCGACTGCGGATGATCGCGAACTGATACTGGTCGTCGATGACGAGGATCTTGTCCGGCAATTCTCGGTGACGGCCTTGGCCGATCTGGGATACCGTGTGCTCGAAGCGGCGACAGCTCAGACGGCGCTTGCCATGATCCTTGACCGCCCGGACATCCAGTTGCTTTTCACGGACATTGTCATGCCTGAAATGAATGGGCGCCAACTCGTGGATCTGGTTGCGGAACGTCGCCCGGATTTGCCCGTGCTCTACACGACCGGATATACGCGTAATGCCATTGTTCATAACGGTGTACTTGACACCGGCGTCGAGCTAATCGGCAAACCGTTCACCCTGGAAGAACTGGCTACACGTGTGCGCGGCGTGCTGGACAAGGCCTCCCTTGCGAAGGCAGCGTCGACTTTCCAAAAGTAGTGCTTAAGTTCACTGTGCCGGCCACACGCACACTATTTGTAATCCTTTGCCCGACCTCAGTTGCCTGGACCCGAGGTGTGACTCACCCTCGGTCACACAAAGGGGAACTGAATCTGTTTACCAGATCTAGTTACTGTAGAATTTATTACAAATTTGTTTTAATATCTACATATGAAGTATCTGATCCTTATTTTATCGTTACCGACCGAGAACGCCACCCTGCGCATGCGGGCATGGCGGGCTGTCAAAGCGGCGGGTGCTGCCGCTCTGCGTGATGGGGTCTATGTCCTTCCCGACCGGGATGATTGTCGGGGAACGCTGCAGAGCGTCGCCGAGGACGTCCAGTCGGGCAACGGCACCGCGTTCCTGGTGCCGGTCGATGTATCCGACGATCCGTTTCTGGGCATGTTTGATCGAAGCGAGGACTATGCGGTTCTGATCAGGGACGTGGCAGCGGCCGTCGAAAGCCTTACGCTTGATACAGCCGGCGAGGTTCTAAAGGCCGCGCGCAAGCTGCGGAAGACCTTCACCAGCACTGCTGCCATTGACTATTTTCCCGGACAGAGCCGCGAACAGGCTAGTGTCGCGCTCCAGGTGCTGGAGCGCAAGGTGGCGCAGGTCCTCTCTCCGGATGAACCGCACTTTGTCGAACATCCGCTCGACCGGCTGGCTATTGCTGATTATCAGGGGCTCATCTGGGCAACACGTCGCCGTCCATGGGTTGACCGCTTGGCCAGCGCCTGGCTGATCCGGCGCTTTATCGATCGGAATGCCAAGATACTGTGGCTGGCCACGCCTGGCGATTGCCCTAATGATGTTGTCGGTTTCGATTTTGACGGCGCGAATTTCACCCATGTCGGGGACCGTGTCACGTTCGAAATACTGGCAGAAAGTTTCGGCCTGACCGACGACGCCATGAAGCGGCTCGGCGCCATCATCCACTTCCTCGATGTCGGCGGTCTGCAACCGCCCGAGGCTGCCGGGCTGGAAGGCGTGCTGAAAGGCATGCGCGACTCGATCCTTGATGATGACCAACTTCTTGCAGCGGCCAGTTTGGTCTTCGACGGCCTGTTCTCAGCGTTCAGAGGAAGCAGCCATGACTGAGGGCGATAACCAGGCCGCGCCGGGGCCAGTCAGCTTTGGTAAGGCATTCGGCTTCTGGCTGAAGCTAGGCTTTATCTCCTTCGGCGGACCGGCCGGGCAGATTTCGATCATGCATCAGGAACTGGTCGAGCGGAAGCGCTGGATTTCCGAGAAGCGGTTCCTGCATGCCCTGAACTATTGCATGCTGCTGCCTGGCCCGGAAGCGCAGCAACTGGCGACCTATATCGGCTGGCTGATGCATCGGACATGGGGTGGTGTCATCGCTGGCGGCCTGTTCGTCCTGCCGTCGCTAATTCTCCTGATCGTTATGTCGTGGGTATATGTCGCCTTCGGCCACGTGCCGCTGATCGCGGGCGTCTTCTACGGTATCAAGCCGGCCGTCACGGCGATCGTTCTTCAGGCTGTCCATCGTATCGGCGGCCGCGCGCTGAAGAACTGGGTGTTATGGGCCATAGCGGCAGCCGCTTTTGGCGCCATCTTCGCCCTGCACGCCCCCTTCCCATTGATCGTGTTGGCAGCGGCAGTTATCGGCGCCATAGGCGGCAAGTTTTCGCCTTCGACGTTTGTCACTGGCGGTGGGCACGGCAAGGCTGCCTCATCCTACGGCGTTGCCCTTATCGATGACGACACACCGACGCCGGCTCACGCCCGGTTTCGCTGGCTGCGCCTTGCGATCGTTATCCTGGTGGGGGTTATCCTCTGGGGCGGCCCGATTGTTGGCCTGGGGCTACTGCTCGGCTGGGATCACACGCTCAGCCAGATGGCCGTGTTCTTTTCCAAGGCGGCCTTGTTGACCTTCGGTGGCGCCTACGCCGTCCTGCCCTATGTTTATCAAGGCGGCGTGGAAAACTATGGCTGGCTGACCGCGCCACAGATGATCGACGGCCTGGCGCTCGGTGAGACGACGCCGGGACCACTGATCATGGTTGTGACCTTCGTAGGCTTCGTCGGTGGCTGGACCAAGGCCTATCTCGGCCCGGACGCGCTTCTGCTGGCGGCGATCGTCGCCGCAGTGGTCGTCACATGGTTTACATTCCTGCCGTCGTTCCTGTTTATCTTCGCCGGTGGGCCGCTGATCGAAACGACGCATAACAATCTTAAGTTCACCGCGCCGCTGACCGCGATTACGGCCGCCGTGGTGGGCGTGATACTGAACCTGGCGCTCTTCTTCGGGTACCACGTGCTGTGGCCGAACGGACTGGGAGGCCCTTTCGACTGGGCCTCCGCCGTCATCGCTTTGGGGGCGGCCGTGGCGCTAATCCGGTTCAAGGTCAACGTGATGTTTGTGATCGCCCTTTGCGGCGTGATCGGTCTTCTCACGCGGTTGCATTTCGGTTTGTGAGCGGATTTTCCGGCACTGCAGATCCCGAACCCTCATACATCATCCTCCGGACCGAAAACGGATATTCTGCTTACCGAGCGCCTATCTCGCGGTCACTTTGTCGGTAATAGAACTGCTCGTCCGTAATCAACCTGGCTGTTACCTGTGATCCAGTTGCCTATCAGTCGGAAGTACCCCTCGGTGACGCGCGTGTTACGCCGGCTTCCATCAGGCGCCTGCACAAATTCGTACATGCCGTGGTCGGTTTCGGGAAAGACATAGACGTCGATCGCTTTTCCTTTTTCCCGGAACCGCCGCAAGGCAGCTGTCGTGGCTGCTATTGGCGCTTGCCGGTCTTGTTCAGCGATCACCCACAATATTGGAATGTTGAGGTGGTTTAGCGTTGTCGTCGAATTATAATCCCAGATGATTTCCAGGTTGTCGAAGACGGCGCGTCCGACGCGGCGCAGATCGCTGTCGTTCATGCGCAGCATATCCCCGCTATATTCCCCGTTGACGAGATGAACCCATTTCTCATCCGCTGTTTTTCGCCTCAAACTTTCCAGCGCCTCGAAACCCCTGGTGAAATGCGACGCAACAATCGTGGCAGTGGTCCCTGATAACTTTCGGATTTCCGCCGCCTCGTGGTCGTTCAAACCCAAGGTCTCCGCTTCTAAAAGCATCTGCTCCCGGTCTTCATCGATCGGCGACGTAACCAGTCCAAATCCAACGGCGACAAAATCGACTTTCGAGCGTGTCGCCGCGAGCGGCGCTACCCAGCCGCCCTGACTTTGCCCCCAATAGCCCGACCTGCTGAAATGCCCCTGAGCCAGGCTTTGCGCATGGTTCATCGCGGCCGCCGCGTCATCAGCCAACAACTCGAAATTCTGTGTATAAAATCCGCCGGACCGTCCTGTCCCGCGCTTATCGTAGGTAAAAACGGTCATGCCTTGTGCGGCAAGCAGATATGCCCGGTTATTACCTATGGCTGGTTCGGTTTCCGAGCCATGGACCATCACCACAAGGGGACGGATCGGTGCTACGCCGGCTCCTGTAGGTTCGACGAGTTCGCCAACGAGGACGGCGTCCGCCACCGGAATCTCTTCGCGTGTCCGCTTGAACACCCGCTGCTCAAGGCGTACTTCTCCAGAGGTCTCCGTTTTCAGGATCACGTATCCCCGGCCGCAGGAAACGGGGCTGTCCGGTGCCAAGGTGCTGCCGTAGCGGCCGTCCAGGATCAGATATCCTAGCCCGGGTGAAGGAATCCAGTCCTTGGCTTCCAAAACGACCACATCCTGGTCAGGAGCCCCATAAGCGCCCGGCTCACAGATCGTTTCCGCAGACCGCGCTATCGGGGCAATGGACATGGCAAGCCCCAGAATTGCCGCGCAGCGCAGCGGCGTTTTGAATAAAATGCGCATGATAAATTTTCCGGCGCCTCTGACGCCCCCTTCCCACGATCTGGTTTAGTTGCTGCCTGCGTCTTTGGCCGTCCTTGAGAGCCGCATGGTCAAATCGTCGTGGGAAAACCATTTGCCATGAGTGAATACTCCACGGACGTCTGCGGCATTCCGAATATCGACGAGCGGATTGGCGCCAAGAAGGATAAAATCCGCCCGCTTGCCGACTTCGATCGTGCCGGCCTGATCGAGTTCTCCGAGATATTTCGCCGAATTTACGGTCGCGGCCTGGAGGGTTTCATAAGGCGTGAGGCCCGCTTTGACGAACAACTCCATTTCCTGGTGTGGCGCGTAACCCGGCACCAGGGCGCCGAAGGCGTCAGAACCAATCAGCAACGGAACCCCAGCATCATGCAATTCCTTGGTCAAGGTAAGCAGAAGACCCACGTTCTCGTCGAAATGATGCGCGACACTGGTACGATCACCGACTGACAGAAGAAACTTCGAAAAGACGGGAACAAGGCCAGCTCGGTACTCGTTTTTGTTCGGGTCGAGACTTTCACGGCGCATGCTGTCCGGCAGGTATTGTAGACGCGGGTCATGTGCCAGGGCGTTAAATGACTCGTCCGAAACATAAATTGGAATCATAGAATAAATGACGATTGTCGGATCCCAGTAAACGCTGGATTGCGCGATCTGCCTGACCACACCCGCACGGTAGGCGTGGTCCTGAAGCCGCGAGATGTTGTGATAATAAGCTGTCAGGAAGTGATTTATATTCCCCTCCTCTTCCACACCGAATTTCGCCTCCTCACCGAGGGCTGAGTCTTGTGAGATGTAGAGCAGTTCCTCGACATGTTCGACGCTGTCCATGCGCAGCGTTTCGGCGAGGGGCATCATGTGCTGCCCATGCCCTCTCACGCGCAAGCCCCGCGCCCGAACGCCCGCAATGATCGCATTATAAAGCTCAGGTGAAAGATCGCCATGAACCTTGACGGCATCGTAGCCCCGGTCAACGTGGTCTTGCAGCACCTGGTCGACTGTGGACATCGAGATGTTACCACTGTCCAATTGCGGACCGCTGACAAGGTAGCGCGGACCATCCATTGACCCCGCGGCAATGCTGGCGCGTAGGGCCAGGTGGTCATACTTGCCGTTGCCATCGGCTATGCCCATGTTGAAAACCGTCGTAATGCCCAGCGCCAGATTGAGGTCGAAAAAATCCTGTGGCGGCATACGTAGATGGACATGCATGTCGGACAACCCAGGCATCAGATATTTTCCGTGACCGTCGATATGCGTTGCCGACTGATACAAAGCTGCCGAACGAATGTCTGTTATGGCGACAATCTTCCCGTCACGCACGATGACAGACCGATCGAAGAGGACCGTTTCCCGTGTCATTGGCACGACGTTCACATGGTCCAAGATGAAGTCAGCATTGCGATCCCGGGGCACCTCGGCCCTGGCAGGGACGACCGTGGCGGTGAGTACTACGATTATGAGACTAACGATTTTGTGCATATGCCCCTCTTCATTCAAGCCCATCCTGACCATTCAGAACCGGATTGGTAAGAACAAGAGGCGACAAATCGTGCTATTAGATGCACAATTGCAGATTAAATTTCTGTAATTATCATATGGTTTCAATATTTACTTTTTAATTTTAACAAATAACGTAATTATTATTTTTAATAATGCTGAATATTACATACAAAAGCCGTCATTATGCACCAAATCCTCATCAAGATATAATGTATACGCCGCTTCACATCCTTTATTCATAGGTTTTGTAGTGGAAAATGATAATTGGTCGCGCCCGTGGTCATCGTGCCAAAACCCAATCAAGACAGTTGACGCCGAGAGACCTCTTCATCAATTGCCGCTAATAAAAAATACCTTTCAACATGATCTCGTTTGCGTAGTCGCTATGGAAGCTGGGTGGTCTTGCGGTGGCCAGGCCGCCATGTCCTCCCCATGGAGGTTTAATGCGTCGGGAAATCTAAAAACAACACATCATCAAATTTTTTGATATAAGATAATTTTTATTTGACACAAAATCGTTCGTGCAGTGTCATGCCTCCGTCACAAGGTCGCCTTGACCAGATGCAGACGAAGGGGATTACAGAATGAAAAAGACACTGCTGTTAGGCACCGCATTGAGCGGCCTAATAATGGGGAGCATGGGCACCGCTTTCGCGCAGGACATGGCAACCGGACAAACGGATGCGACCGCTAAATCGGACGGTGACACGACTGAGGTTATTGTTACCGCACAAAAGCGCCGTGAAAAGGCTCAAGACGTGCCTATCTCGATGACCACGTTCAGTGAAAAGCAGCTGCAAGATCGCAACATTACTGATCTTTCCAAGCTCGCGAACTATACGCCCAGTGTAGAAGTTACGCCCGGTCGCGAAGGCGGCGCCGGCTTAACAGTACGCGGAATTTCCACGGGTGTGGGTGGTGTCGGCGTCGATCCCAGCAACGGCGTTTATGTGGATGGAGTCTATATAGCCCGAGACTGGGTCGCTATGCAGAGCTATCTGGATGTTAGCCGTGTTGAAGTTCTGCGGGGACCTCAAGGGACGCTATACGGGCGCAATAGCACGGGCGGCGCTTACAATATCTATCACAATGCGCCTTCGAAGTTCTTTGAAGCTGGCGCGAGCGCCGAACTGAAAAGCTACAACGGGCAGGAATACCAAGGCTACATTTCGGGTCCTCTTTTCACGGACAAGCTTCTGGGACGTCTCGCTTTGGGCCGGACCACCGGTGATCAATATGGCAAAAATCTCCAGACCAACAGCCGCCTAAAGTCGGCCGACAGCAACGAATACCAGGCTGCTCTGGAATTCCGTCCGACCGACACATTTGATATCATTTTGCGGGCCGATCAGTACATCGATCACAGCGCGGGCTCGGCTGTCTATCACCTTGTTCGCCAGGGCACCGTGAACGAAGACGCGAATTTCCCTTCGGACTATTATGAATATTACTCTGATTATCGCCAGGACACGGATTTCCTCAAGAATCGGGGCTGGTCTGCGCAGGCGACCTGGGACATAGGTGGCGGCTACCAGGCGAAATCGATCACTGGCGGCCGGTATGTTCATACATCCTCTCAATATGATAGCGATAATACCGAACTGCCGATCTACACGGCCGTTCGCGACGACGATTCGAAAACCTTCAGTGAGGAACTGCAACTCACTTCGCCCACCGGTGGGCGGTTCGACTGGATTATCGGCGCTTTTTACTACACGGAAGATGCGCATGATCTGACCACAAGTGGCGGTCCGACAGCCCTCACTCTTCCGACCGGTCTTTTTACGGGCGCTACTTATGCGCCGCTTAATATTAGTATCCCGTTCGAAAACCGGAGTGTATTTGACTCCACCAATAACACGAAGTCGACGGCCTTATTTGGTCAGTTCCGATATGCTTTCACCGATAAATTGAAGGGTACCCTCGGGCTGCGCCAGACACACGAAGAACGGACCTTCAACGGATATGTTCGGCGGCAATTTTCCGACGCGGACGCCGGCTTTAACCCCGATACGGCGTGCCAGAACCTGATTGCCGACAGCGACGTGACCTACCCCGCCGATTCCGCAACCCAGCAGTCAACCTGCGCCTCTTACGCCGCATATTATGCGGACTATTACGTCTCTACGACCGACGTGGCGGTCGCTCGGTCAAAACAGACCCTGACGTTCGACAATCTTTCGGCGCGTTTTGTGTTGGATTATACGCCGAACGCGGACACCCATTACTATGCCTCGGCGACCTCAGGGTTTAAGAGCGGTGGCTTCAATTCGTACGATACGAACACTATCCTCGTCGATACCAACGGCGATGGTTACGTGACTGTAGATGATGCCGGGATAATCAATTTCCAGCCGCCGTTCGATCCGGAAGAACTGTGGTCTTACGAAATCGGGGTGAAGGGGAAGGCGTTCGATCGCAAGCTGCAGTATGCCCTGGATGCCTTCTACTACGATTGGAGCAACATTCAGTCGCAAATCTATAACTATGAGGACAGAACGTCTTATATTACAAACGATGCCAAGGCTAAGGCGATGGGTATTGAGTTCGACGCCGTTTCTCAACCTTGGACGAATGGTAGCATTGATTTCAACGGTGCTTGGATCGAAAGCGAGTACACGCATTTTGGTTCAACCATCAGCGATGTCATCACGAGCACGACAGATCAAGACTTTACCGGGACCCCACTGCCGGGCAGCCCGAAGTGGAAGTTTAACCTCGGTGTTCAGCACACACTCTTTTTGAACGGCAAAGGCGACTTAACGCTGCGCGGCGAATACCAACTTCGTAGTCCCACCTACTTCGTGTACTCGCGTGACCCAATCGCGAGAAGTGGTGGCTACAACCTCACGAATCTTCGCCTGACCTACCGTTCGGCGGATGCTAAATACTCCGTTGGTATGTACGTCGAAAATGTCTTTGATGAGCGTTATGACTATTACCGCTACGGATCCAGCGACACTGGCGTGATTGCCATTGTCGGCCGTCCCCGGACCTTTGGTTTGCGGTTATCGGCATCGTACTAAGTTAAAATGAAAGCCTATAATACGGGTCCGGTTCGCTGGGCCCGTATTATATTGGCCAGGGACATTAGGGTGAAAAATGAAAAGGCGTAACTTTCTGTCTGGTGGGAGCGCGGTCCTGGGCGCCGCCCTGATCCACCGCCCCGGGCGCGCCGAGTCGTCTGCGCGCGTTGCCCTGGAGACAACCAGTGGCACGATCGTCCTGGCCTTAGCATTGGACCAGGCTCCAATTACCGCTCAGAACTTTCTTCGATATGTCGATGAGGGACGATTGAATGAGGTGACTTTCTATCGCGCCATGAAACGATCGCCGGAGGCAGGGCTTATACAGGGCGGAGTCGGCGATCGCGCCCTCCCCCCAATTCCCCATGAGCCTACGAGCTTAACCGGACTCACTCATACGGACGGCGCCATCTCCCTGGCGAGATGGGCCCCTGGTACAGCCACCTGTGAATTTTTCATCGTCGTGGGTGACATGACCTTTCTTGATGCAGGAAAGGCCAGCGTCGGCGACAATCAAGGTTTTGCAGTCTTCGGTCATGTCACTTCGGGAATGGATGCCGTCAGAAACATCTGGTCTTCGCCAGTGTCACCTACAGAAGGGGAAGGTGTCATGAAGGGCCAGATGTTGGCGCCTCCGATCCCTATCACCAAAGCCGAACGAACGGTTTGAATGCAATACCCGAGATCAGGCTCTGGCGAGGCTCGGCGTACAAAGAAACAGCAGGAGCGCATCGGCATCCGACCGGTTGGCAATCTGGTGGGGCAGTCGCGCATCAAAATGCATGCTGTCGCCGGCTCTCAGGATCGTCTCCTCATCTCCAGCCGTAGCGAAAAGCTCTCCTTCGATGACATAACGGAAGTGCTCGCCATTTCGCTTTTCGAGAGGATAGGTATAGCCCGGCGGAATACGAATAAGCATTGCATCCATCAATCGCTCGGGAAACTCTGCCGAGAGGTCGACATAGGTAACCGGAGAGGAAAGGTTCAGTCGGTTGGGCGCGTCGCCACGATTTATGGTGGCCTTGTGAAGTGGCAGGAAATAACTCACATCTTCATCGAGCGCCGCACTGAGCGCCATTAAAGAGTGCAATGACGGCACGGTTTGATTGCGCTCGGCCTGCGAAATAAATGGCGCTGATAGCCCAGATTTCACGGCCAATTCCTGGAGTGTCATCCTCAACGCCTTGCGACGCTCTTTGATTCTTTCCCCCACCGGCAGAACAGGCTTTTTGGGAACCGGCCACGGTGACTCGTCTACCAAGCTAGTTACATCAGGTGTCTGGTCTATAGTGGTTTTAGGCTTCATTGTTATTCCCAGTGGGAGCGTCACATAGTGATAATACACATACGCCAGAGCTCGTTCTAAGCATAATTGAAGTGGCCAGTATATATTATAATTCATCAATTCAGCGTAAGCCCAAGACCCTTTCCCCGAATGCCTTATGCTTTGCAGGTTGAAGTTAGTGGCTCGTCGCGACGCTTAGAGGGATCTTGTGTAGCTTTTTCACGACTGATCCACGCGTCGACTTCTTTAGACAGTATTTCAAGTGGCACCGCACCATTCAGTAAAATCGCGTCGTGGAAGCGGCGTTCGTCGAAACACTTTCCTAATTCCGTCTCCGCTCGAGCGCGAAGCCGTTTGATTTGGATTTCGCCGATCTTGTAAGACAGTGCCTGCCCGGGCCACGAAATGTAACGCTGGACCTCCGTGTCAATGTTATGCGGACTCAACGCGGTATTCTCGAGGAAACACGCCTTTGCCTGATCGACTGTCCATCCCTTGGTGTGAATCCCTGTGTCTGCGACCAGCCGACAGGCCCGCCACATTTCATAGGATAGACGGCCGAAGCGCTCATATGGGGTGCGATAAATTCCCATCTCCTCGCCAAGCCATTCGGAATACAGTCCCCACCCTTCCCCGAACGCGGAGTAATATCCGTTCCGCCGGAAATCGGGCAGGGCCAGATTTTCCTGTCCCAATGCGATCTGAAGATGATGGCCCGGGACGCCCTCGTGGAGCTCCAGCGCCGGGAGTTCGTAGAGTGGGCGCTGATCCAAATGGGACGTGTTTATCATGAGCCCACCTGCGATCCCACGTGCCGGGTCCCCCTGGAAATACCTTCCCGTCGTATAACCCTCCTCAATGGACGTGGGCACCGGACGTACGCCGTAGGTCAGACGCGGAAGCGTCGCGAAATGTGCCGGCAATTGATCGTCGATCCGCTTAGCGACCTCCGATGCTTTCTCAAGCAATTGCTCGCGGCTTGTGGCGTAAAACTGCGGATCGGCTCGTAAATAGGCAAGAAAGGCCGCCGGCGTACCCGTAAATCCGGTTTCGCGCATAACAGCATCCATTTCACCACGAATGCGCGTCACCTCATTCTGCCCCAGGTCGAAGATGGCATCAGGCGACATATCGGTTGTGGTATAGCGTTTAACCAGCCACTCGTAGTACGCTTTCCCGTTTGGCAAGGTCGTGACAGCGAGAGATCGGCGCGCATGAGGCCTGTATTCTTCCTTAAGAAAACGGACGAACTCAAACTGCGCAGGACGTACTTTCGCTTCAACTATCTGCTTAGCTTTGGCGACGTACTCCGCCTTTTCCGCGGCATTGAGGCTGGCCGTCGCGCGGACAACAGGCGCAATAAGGAAATCGGTGTCCGTGACGGGGCTCGAGGCCGCACTTTCGGCACGTGCTAGCACGACAGCAACGGTAGGATCTGCCTCTGTAAAACCGGTCTGGATGCCGCGTCTGGCATTTCCAATGTTGTCATCGTAGTAAGCTGGTATTTTGCCGAGCAAATCTATCCAACGATTTATGTCATCGGCCGAATGCAAAGTCACGCCGCTGGCCAAATATACCAGGTCAACGTCGAAGCCCCCATCACTGTTGAAGGGCAAACGGGCTTCGTCGAATTCCAGAACCCCGATTTGCTCATCCAACGCGTAGGCAAGGAGGTCGGCGTTCAGCCGATCTTCATCCGACCAGCCGCGCCGATCTAAAACGTCCAGTCGGCTTTTAATTGTTTTCAGGGCATCGCGCCGCCGCTGCAAGTCCACAGGCGTAACCGCCGGCAACGCGAACTCCCGCCCATTTGCGCCTTCAGCGGTTCCACGCGGCAAGTTTTCATACGACTCTATCACTGCGCCAAGTGGGGGAATCGTCGCCGCGCCGCTTTGAATATTGCCCATCAATCCAAAACAGAAAACCGCCGAGGTTAGAAGCAGAGTTTTTCGCATAGTGTTTCCCCTAATCTAGTGTTGCGGTGTGCCGAAGTCCGCAGGCAGATCGAATTTCATGTTGAATAATGTGAACGCCATCCGGTCGGCAGCGTCACTGACGACCTGGCTTCGACTCGTCCCCGCGCCATGGCCAGCATTGAAGGCGACGCTTAGCAAAACCGGCGCGCCTGGTGCCGCCGCAGCCTGGAGACGGGCCGCAAATTTCAGGCTATGCGGCGGTGCGACCCGATCATCCGTGTCTGCCGTCCCCACAAGGACGGCTGGATATTTCCGGCCATCGACGATGTTATGATAAGGGGAATAGCCGTATAGAACCGGAAACAGTTTTGGATCTTCCGGGTCGCCGTACTCTGTCGACCAGAGACGACCGTTGGTGAATTTCGGGAACCGCAACATGTCCAGTACACCGACCGTTGGCAGCGCCACGGCGAACAGATCGGGGCGACGGGTAATCGCGGCGCCAACAAGCAGACCCCCGTTGCTATAGCCGAAGCTGGCGAGGTGCCCGGGGTCGGTATAGCCCTGATCGATCAGATATTGGGCCGCATCAATATATGCGTCGAAAACGGCGGGTTTGTTCTCGAGCATGCCGGCCTGGTGCCATGGCTCGCCATAGACGCCGTCTCCCGGCAAGATCGGCATCGCGAATACACCGCCCATATCCATCCACGTAACCTGCTCGGGTCGAAAATCGGGGGTTAGCAACCATCCAAACCCCCCATACCCGTAGAGAAGTACGGGGGTGTGCCCATTCGGCTCAACATCCTTGCGATGGCCGAGAAACATGGCGATCCGCTTCCCGTCTCGCGCCGTGAAGAAAACTTCTTTTACCTCATAGTCCTCAGGCTTCATCGCCCCGAGAGGCCGGTACACCAGGGTGGACTGTCCTGTGATCAGATCATAACGATAGCTTGTATCGGGGACGGCCAAACTTGTGAAACCGTAGTATACGGATGTCTTATCTGGTCCCGAGGCAAAACCATGTGCCGTCCCCAGACCCGGCAGGCGCACGTCACGAATATATTTGCCTTTAAGGGAGTAAACCTTAACGACGGAGGTGGCATCACGTAAGTACTGGGCCAGAAAGTAGTTCCCCCACCGCGTGACATGAACCAAGGGCAATTCAGTCTCAGGTATAACAGAAACCGGTTTGTTCCCTGGTTTCATCCGAAGAAGGCGACCGTTGGGCGCCCCAATATTGCTGGTGAAGTAGATATCGTCACCCAGCGATGAGACAAACTGCAGACTGTCCAACGAACTGTCTGTCACAGGCACAACAGGCTGGAAGGCTCCGTCGCTTTGAAGGTTTTTGTATAGTAAAATCGGCCCGTCTCCGGCGTAACCGGAGCTGATCAGCAAATACTTACCATCAGAAGACATACGTGCGGCAAACAGATAATCTGGATTGGCCTGATCCTCGTAGATAAGTCGATCTGAGTCTTGTGATTGCCCGAGTTTATGAAAATAAAGCTGCTCGCCGGAATTCCCGGCCATATGTTCCGTCCCGGCCACCGGCACGGGGAAGCGCGTATAGTAGAACCCCGATCCATCGGGCGCCCATATAACATCAGTAAATTTGTTCCACCGAATTGCCTCTCCAAGATCTTGCCCGGTTACCACGTCAGCCACTCGCCACACGCGCCAGTCCGATCCCGCGTCCTGAACGGCGTATGCGACCAAGTGCCCCTGGGGCGCGACAACGGTGCCTGCCAAAGCGCGCGTGCCGTCTTTCGACCATTGGGCTGGGTCAAGCAGCTTCCTCCCCGTGCCGGCCTCGCCCTCTCTTACCCACAATGCAGACTGCTGCTCACCGGGGCCACGGCGCATGTAAAACTGGCGACCATTGATCACGCGCGGTGTGCTAACCTGTTCGATGTCAAAGAGGTCATCGAGTCTCTTCCTTATCAACTCGCGCTGAGGAATTGCCTCCAGGTAGGTTCTCGATATGCGGTTTTGTGCGACAATCCAGTCTTTGACTTCATTTGAGGCCCGCCAGTCAGTCTCAAGCCAACGGTAAGGATCCTTCACCATAACGCCTTGATAATCCGATGAGACGTCATCACGTTTCGTCTGCGGATATATGACTGCACCCATCGTGGGTGGCGTCACTTGCGCCTGGACATTGACACCGCCCATCGTAGTCAGTGTCGCGATCACTGCAGTTAAACCTATTGAATTACGCACGCCCCTGCCCTCACATTTCCGAAGTTTTGGATACCGATGTTTGTGGCTTGCGACGGCATAACAGGTACACAGCCAGACCCAATCCGTTCCAAGCAGCAAAATAAATTTGGGTCATGTGCGGCAGATTGTAGAAGAGATAAGCACATCCCAATACCGCGATCGGCGCTAAGACCCAGACAACAGGAACCTTGAATCCTCTCGGCAAGGTCGGTTCCCGGAAACGCAATATCATGACGCACAGACCTGCCGCTACGAAGGCGACCAGGGTGCCGGCATTGGCCAACGCCGCGATTTCATCCAATGGAAATAGCCCAGCGAGGATGGACACCAACACTGATGTGATCAATGTGACCCGCACCGGCACGCCTTGCGCACTTACCCTCGACATGAACCGTGGCAGAAGACCATCGCGTGCCATAACGAAGAAGATGCGGCTCTGACCAAATAGAAACGCGAGAATAACCGTTGGCAATGCCACAATGGCCGCGGCGGCTATGATAAGTGCTAGTCTGGACTGTCCCAATTCCCGCAGGATTAGGGCCAAAGGCTCAGGGCTATTGGCATAGGCCAGGAACGGCATTGCACCAACTGCAACGGCTGCCACGGCCACATAAATTGCGGTACAGAGGACCATTGCGCCAATAATGCCTATGGCGAGGTCGCGTTTGGGATTTTTCGCCTCTTCCGCCGCTGTCGATATGGCGTCAAAACCATAGAAAGCAAAGAAAATGATAGCCGCGGCAGCCAGAACGCCGCGTTCATGCCCGCCGACAACGGACTTCTCGAAACCGTACGGCATGAAGGGGTGGAAATTGCCGGCATCGAAATGCGGCAGCGCTATGCAAATAAACAAGATAAGCGCTAAGATTTTTACGACGACCAGGATGGCGTTCAAGGTCGTGCTCTCTTTCGTGCCTAGACACAGAAGACCCGCAACCAAGAATATGATTCCAACAGCAGGCAAATTGACTATTCCACCTGCGTGAGGCCCCGCCTTAAGGGCAATAGGCATATGAACACCAATGGTGTCGAGAAAGCCTGTCGCATATCCCGACCAGCCTACCGCGACAGCCCTGACGACCAGCGAATATTCAAGGATAAGACTCCAGCCGACGACCCAGGCGAATATCTCACCCAATGCGGCATAGCTGTAAGTATATGTACTGCCAGACGCTGGGATGGAGGTCGACAACTCGGCGTAACAGAGGGCGGCGCACGCACAAACAATACCGGCGATGATAAACGACAGCATTACTGCAGGACCGGCCAGTCCGGCCCCAACGCCTATAAGCGTATAGATGCCCGTACCCACGATCGCGCCCACACCAAGCGCCATGAGATGCCACCAACTCAAGGTACGCTTTAATCGGTTATGAGGTTCGTGTTCGGCAAAAATAGCTTTACGCTGAAATAGTCCCATTCCGGTCTCCTCCCCCTGTAGCTTTATTAAACTTTTTATATATGTCAAATTATTTGATGAGATTAAAAAACTTGGCACTTATGATGAACTGTTTCGGGCATGGGTCCGTATGCCGCGCAGGGCGCAGCTTGAGGCAACAAACCCATAAGGTTTCCCGAATGCCATCTCAGCGAAATCGATCCTGAGGCCATCGTGGTTGGCTCCTGCGTGCCCTTGGGCGGAACGGAACTCCTGTGATAACGGTTGTGCGATCCATCTTTCCAAAAGCGCAGGCACATTCATGGCCCAGGACAGGCTCCACATTTCCGGAGCACTGGATGCAGATCACATCGGCTGGAACCGTCGCCGAAATTTGGTGCTGACTGGCACAATTTTCGGGTCGCCTTCCCGTTGGCGCAATATTGTTGCGTCCCAGATTCTCTGGTCACATCGCCGACGCACAGGGCATAACAGGGCATAGCAGATAGGCCATAAATTTGAGCCAGCCCTTGCTGCGCGATGTATGAGCCATACATCAAACGTAGGGTACCCCCTATTCTATGGCAATGCGGGACACGATTTTTGGAAATGTTCATTTCTTGCCATTTCTGTTCGACAAAATGGGACGAATCTTGAGTTCGTGTAAAAAATGACCCTGGAGATCTGCCCGTAAATTATCGCCAGGTGAGGCTCTACATCGGACGAAAGCGACCCTGGAAAGATGCGCTGACGGGCAACGGGTCCGCACTGCCGTTTATGAGGATTCTTAGGTGTCCGTCCTCATCCCGGCGCACGGCGCGGATTGCCGAGACTCGGACGATCGCACTGCGATGGATTTGCCAAAAGACCTCCGGATCCAGTTGATCAACCAGCTCTTTCAGCGGCATCCGGATATGGGCTGAACCGTCAGCAGTCAGCACACAGGTATATTTGTCCTCCGACCGAAAGGCCAGGATGTCATCGACCGAAATCATGCGGATCGTGTCGCCCGCGCCCGTCGAAATCCACCGCATCCGCTTTGTCTGCGGGGCCAGCCCGGCGGATAAGATCGACAGTAACGCGGAGGTGTCAACGCGCTGTTGGGAATCAAGACGCCTTCTGATCCGAGCAACAGCCGTGGCCATTCGGTCTCGCCGCACGGGCTTGAGCACGTAATCCGCCGCGCCGTCATCGAAAGCTCTAAGCGCGAAATCGTCGTAAGCCGTAACGAATATGATGTGGGCATCTCCTGCCGCGCGCGCGACTTCAAGGCCGCTGACGCCTGGCATGCGAATATCGAGGAAGATTACGTCAGGGCTGTTGTTGCGAATAGCTTCGATCGCCGTGAGGCCATCGGCGCACTCGGCCACGATGACGAGCTCAGGCCACAGTTCAGCAAGCAGGTTTTTCAGTTCTTCACGCTGGGCGCCTTCGTCTTCGGCGATAACGGCGGTCTTGCTCACTGCGTGGCCATTTCTATAACCGCACACGTGCCGCCGCCCGCACGTCCAACGATGGCCAACGACGCGTTGGCCCCGAAGCGGTTGCGCAGCTGCGCCCGAACATTAGCCAGGCCCATACCCTGGCTGGGGCCTGGGACCAGACCTGCACCATCATCCTCCACGACCACGCGCATACGCGCGTCATGCAATGTTGCACGAATGGCAATCTCACAGGGACCAGGCTTGGGCTCGACGCCATGCTTTACGGCGTTCTCGACCAGCGAAATCAGGATCAACGGCGGAAAAGGCAATGCGCGAATTGCATCGCTGACGTCGATGACAATAAGGATGCGCCCCCCCATGCGGATATTCATCAGCTCCAAGTAACGGTGACACAGCGTAACTTGCCGGCCGAGTGTCGCGTCGGCTTCACCGGTATCGCGCAGGGAGGGCAAGGTGGCGCGCAGATAGTCGGCCAGCGCGTCTATGGTCATGGCTGCGCGCTTGGGATCGCTCGCCACCAACGACCGGACCGAGGCCAGAGTATTGAACAGGAAATGCGGCTCGACCTGAGCCTGAAGAACGGCCATCCGAAGGTCGGCGGCGTCGCGCTCCGAACGCAGAGCGCTAACTTGCTGTTGCGCTTCATATGCGGCCAGCCGGCGGCGTTCGTTTAAGTATGGTACCAGGGCAAGGCCGCCGCCGACCGCTACAAAAACCAGCGTGCTGCCGTCAAGACCGAAACGCAGCGCACCAGAGAGCGCGGAAAATAGCCACGGTGCCGGCGGCGCAGTGGAATGACCAGGCAAATGCGCCATCAGGACCTGATGATAGGAATTGACCCACAGTTCCATCGACTTGGCGACGACCAGCCCGATCAGTAGAGCCACGATGACCAGAACCCGTTCCCAGCGTAATGGCAAGCGGATATAGCGCACACCCGTTGCCAGCAGAGGCCCGGCGCTCACCATTACAAGACCGCCGGCGCCCGCCACCAGCGCCAGAATGGGCCAGTCGCCGAGTGCATTCATGCCGAAGGCGTGCCAAGTGGCGTAACCGGCACCATAAACGAGGGCGATAGGCCAAAACAGCCACGCACGCCGCAGCCACCATTGCCAGCTGAAGGCCAGGTACATGTCGTGGCGGCGCCACCATCCCCATTCCGCAGGTAGAGAGCCGGGTATTGGCTGGTCAAGATTGGCTGAGCGAGTCATTCCTTAGCTTAGCCGATTACGGCTCGGCGCGCATCCTCTCTCATCCTGGCTATTCCCACTTCATCCGGCTGAATGACGGCTTCGTCGCATGAACAATCCGTTGCATTGGAACTGAGCCTAAACTGCACGAATTGGAAGCGCCTATGACAAAGGAATACCCGTGCATACCCAGACCCGACGCAACCTTCTCGCTACAGTAGCCGCAGGTATAGGGGCATGGTCCACATCGGGCAGGTCCGCGACCGTTGCTTATATCTGCCCCCCTTGCGGATGCGCAGCTGACGGCCAGCGGTTCACTGAGAAAGGCCTTTGCCCAGCATGCGGCATGGCGCTTGTGCCTTTGCCCTCGGATGTGCTCGTGCCCTTTGAGCCAGACGCGCTTGAAACCGGCCGCGGACGCTTCGAAATGGCAGCGGGGCCGGCGCGACCGGGGGTCCGCATCGTGGTCCATTATTACAAGCCGCAACACCTTACACCGGACTCGCCCATAATCATCGTCCTTGCAGGCGCCGGGCGTAATGCTGATACCTATCGTGACGCTTGGATTGGCGAAGCTGACCGGGCCAATGTCTTGGTTGCGGCGCCGGCCTATCCCGAAAGCATCTACGATATAGCGGCCTACCAGATGGGCGGAACGGTCAAAGATTTCGTCGTCCACAACATGCCTCCAGACGCCGGGACGGCGCCGCACATTTACCTCCGGGACGAGGATATCGTCTTTTCGGTCAATCCTGATCGCAGAGGGTGGATATTCGAAGACTTTGACCGGCTGTATGGCCTGCTCGTGGCAATGACCGGGTCACGACGCACGCATTACGACCTTTTTGGCCATTCCGCCGGTGGCCAGGTGCTTCATCGCCATGTCCTATTCCATCCACAATCGCGCGCGGACCGCATCGTCGCCGCTAATGCCGGGCTCTATACTTTGCCGGATCTGAAGCGCACCCCCCTACTGGGCATGGCGGGAACAGGTGTTACCGAACACGGCCTGCGGGCATCCCTTGCCCAAAAGCTCATTATCCTGGCCGGCGAGACGGATATCGCCGCAAACAATGGCGGCAGTCTGCTGCATACTCCGTTGATCGACCGTACGGGTATTGATCGGTTGGCGCGCGCCCGATACTTCTACAAATACGCCTGTGACGCCGCTTCACGCCTTGGAGTCCCGCTGGCGTGGACTCTGGAAATGGTACCTGACACTGGACATGATTACAGGACAATGAGCACGGCAGCGGGCAGACGACTGTTTCCGCCGTCTAGCCGAGCTTGAGCCGTCTGAGCGCCCTTTGCGGAAGCGGAGGCTAGTTGGTAATTTGCCGCCTGACAGGCTCTATCTCGACTTTAAAATCCTTTACCCACGCCAAGCCGGAACCACTCATGATTTCAGTTCCGAGCTCAACGTCGGCATAGTAAAATTGCTTCGGCAGAATCCCTTTTCCGACGGCGTACTCCGTGAGCTTCGCTACATCATAGGATGCGTGAAGTGAGGGGTTCTTGGAACGGAAGGTTAGATATATCCAACGATTGCTATTTTCACCCGACGCGTCGCCCCAATTTTTATCGACCCAGACCTCCCAGACCTGGCCGTCCAGTTCTACCTCAGTTGTTTTCGATCCAGCCGGCGTGAGATGGCCGGACGTTGCATAGGTCCAGATCATCAGTTCGGCGAGAATATCCGACGGATTGGGGTTTTCGCTGATGTCACCACTCCTGGTCAGCCACATCGACGTCGCGACATTGTGGCGTCCATTGGTTTGAATTTCGAGGTCGTGGGATACACGGAGGCTCCGGACAGCGTCATTCCTGATAGGTAGCGCCGAGGGGATATTTGGCAACGGTGCCCAAGGCGAAGCACCTTGCTTAACCTGGGGGTATCCGAAGATATCTTTACCATTTTCCGGCCATGACCACGACCAGCCCAACGCACCCGTCTTTGGATCACGCTCAATGCACTGGCTCCATTTGAAGTCACCAGCGGCACCTTTGTTCCAGACGTTATTGTTATAGATATCGCGTCCGCTGATTTCGGAATGGTAATCCGCACAGCTCACCGTTTCAGTAGCAGATTTCGTCCAGGATGCCCTTGCCGGACCGCTGCATCCGCCAAATAATACTAGCGCCTGCATTGTAGTGAGGAACATAAGCCCTCTGATTACTGAAACCGCCACGATCTTCCCCCATTGTATAGTTACGCGAATGCGTCGAATGTTCCCCCCCCGTTTCCGGGAACGGCGGCACCCTCCGTCTCGCTTGCCGATTCACTTTCTGCTCCAATTCTACTAAACAATCATGGGGATGCGTATAAAAAGTTGGACTGGTTTAGGCGCTAAGGCCAAGACTTTTTCGATATTCGATAGGACTACGTGCGCCAAGCCTCGGCATTTGCTGTCAGATCAAACGACATTTTAGCTGCCTTGGCGGGTTCAAGCGGCCCTTCTGGATTGTTGGGCAGTTTCATCATCATAGGGGGAACGGCTGACGCCAGGACAATGCTATGCAGCCGACCTTCGCCGTGATCGGCGATGTACTGCACGACTTCACCGCCGCCCATCGAGAAGCCAACCAACGTGATGTCGCTCAAGTCGAGCGCCTCTATCAAGCCGGACAAATCCTTCGCCAATGTTTTGTAGTCATAACCGGCAATTGGCTTGTCACTTTCGCCGAAACCGCGGCGATCGTATTGAAGGCGGCCCACACGGAGTGAATGTCAGCCATGCTGAAGAATTCAACACAGCATTGCTCAAATTTCTTGAAGCCAATGCCGAGGGTAGTAATACGGATGCGTTGAGCCGACCCGTTCCTGTGACCGATTAATATATCACGTGTCCCCGGCTTTGCTCCGGAGTGCCGATAAACCGACGGCCGTCTTCTGGCGGCCGTTTTCAATTCGCGGCTAGCCGTGGGTTATTATCCGCCAGCAGTGCAGGCCAGAACGATTAATCGCTGTCACGGCTTCGAAGTAGCCGGTGTGACCGAACCCTAGCGGGAGGGCGGCGAAGGGCCGGCTGAATAAGCGAACCTCGTCCGTCAGTCTTTGGATCAAGTGGCGCCACCCTCTCGCCGTGGCGGGCGCATGGCATTGCGACGATCGGCGTGGAGAGCGTGGATTTGTTCTGATCGTGTCGGCCGACCCAACCAGTAGCCTTGCGCCTGTTCACAACCTTCTTTTGCAAGGCGATCATATTGCGCTTCCGTTTCGACGCCTTCGGCCGTCACAACAGCGGAAAAACTCTTACCGAGACCAATGATCGCCCGAACAATCGCCAGATTTTCGGGAGAGGTGGTCAGCTCGGAAATGAAGGAGCGGTCAATTTTCAGTTTGTCGAATGGGAAGCAGCGCAGATATCCGAGACTGGAATAGCCCGTTCCAAAGTCGTCCAGGGCTATCCGAACGCCAAGCTGCTTCAGTTGATGCAGAATTCGAATGTTCTCGTCGCTGTGTGTCAGGAAGATTGATTCCGTTATTTCCAGTTCGAGCCGGTTTGGCGCCAGTCTCGCCAGATCCAAGGCCCGCACCACGTCAGCCACAAGCGCAAATCCTTTAAACTGCAGGGGCGACAGATTCACGGCGATACGGGCATTGCCGGCCCAACTGGCCGCCTCTCCGCAGGCCCGTTCAAGAACCCATCTACCAATTCTCTCGATCAGGCCTGAAGACTCCGCAACGGGTATGAATTCGGCAGGGGAAATCCGCCCCCGTGTTGGATGCTGCCAGCGCAGAAGCGCTTCGAAGGCCTCTACCCTGCCGGTGGCCGTGCTCACGATCGGCTGGTATTCGAGGAACAGTTCACCATTAGCCAGAGCGGTGCTCAGTTCGTCCCGCAAGGTCCGCTGGTGATCAGCCTTCTCCTCCATCTCGAACTCAAACCAGGCGTAGTCGCCTTTGCGAGTGCTTTTTGCGGCATAGAGCGCCAGATCCGCCCGTTTCATCAGTGCGTCGGAAGAGCTTCCATGCTTCGACTTCAGAGCGATGCCCGCGCTACAAGCCACCGAAACCATCTGTCCGTCAATGGTGAAAGGCTCGCTGATTGCGGCGATCAGGCGCATGGCGAGTGCCGAGGCGCTGTTTTCGGTCACATGGCCGTTATGAAAGACGCCAAACTCGTCCCCACCGAGACGCGCGACAACGTCACCCTTGCCTAACTGGGATGTCATGCGATGCGAGACATGGCGCAGGAGTTCGTCGCCGGCGTGATGACCCAATCGGTCATTCACCGCTTTGAAGCGGTCGAGGTCTAGCAACAGGAGAGCGAAGTCCCCGCCCTTCCCGCGCTTCCGATCCATTGCCCCGTCAAGTATGTTCTGAAACTTCAGGCGATTGGGCAAATCCGTCAGGACGTCATGCAAGGCCAGGTGCCGGCTGCGTTCTTCCACTCTCAGCTTTTCCGTAACATCTTCGGAAATCCCAAGAAGGTACCGCGGTTTGCCGTCAACGTCGGGTACACCGACCTTTTGGGTTCTGAGAGATCTTACGCCTGTAGGCGTTGTCAGCGGTTCGTTTTCGATGGTGACCAGACTACCGGAAGCTACTACGGCCTGATCAGCCTGGCGGAAGCGCTCGGCCTCTTCGGCATCGAACAAATCGAAATCCGACTTGCCGATCAGGTCGTGCCGACTGACCCCAAGCAAATCTTCACCCGCCCTGTTCAACAAGACGAAGCGCCCATCCCTTGCGTCTTTCACAAACACCATGGACGGGATACTTTCGACGATAGCATCGAGAAAAATCTGGGTGCTCTTGAGCTCGATGGACGCCTGTTCACGTTCCGTGACGTCGATATTCCAGACGACGACACAATCCTTGTCCTGGTAACGCATGGGGCGTGCATACCTTAACACGCGGATCCGGCTGCCATCGGCTTTGACCTTCAGGCTTCGATGATCGGGGTTTAGTACACCTGCCGCTCCCATTATTTCCTGATAAGCAATGGTTCGCTCATCCTCCACATAGAGGTCGAGGATATTCATTTTCAGGAGCTGCTCTCGGCTGAAACCGTACAGGGCGCAAGTGGCGTCATTGACGGCCAGGAATTCGAGCGTACAGGCATCGAATATCCACATGGCGATGGGATTCTGCGCGAACAAAGTCTCGAAGCCCGCGTCAGTACCATCTGTGCTTGCCTGCACAGATGTTTGTTCTGAAGAACCGCTACAGTTTTTTTGCACGCTTACTCACCTGATCATGAACGGCCAACACTGTCCGTCGGTCTATTTTGATCCAGGAATGTACCTGACCAGTATTTCAAAGCTCTTAATTCGCAGAACGACGTTACTTATGGTAAACAGACAGGGATATACCTATTCTATTACTGGATATTCATGCGCATAGTGGATGCGTCTCTTCCGCCGCTATTTCACGCACGGAGCAATTGAAGTACGATATCGGAGCGATGCATCGTCCAGAGGATTAACGTGTCACCGATCCGGACCTCGTAAATTTCGCAACACATTTACCAATATCTCGACCGTGAACGGTTTGACGATGTAATGATGGAATCCCGCTGCCGCCGCGCGGTGACGAAATTTGTCCCCGGTCCATCCGGTGAATGCCACGAATAGAGTAGTACTAAGCCCAGGCATAGCGCGCAATGTGTCGCACAGGTCGAAACCATCCAGACCTGGCAATCCGATATTTAGAAAGGCTACGTGCGGGGCATAGTGGCCGGCGATAACCAGCGCCTCTTCAGCACTTTCGCATATACGCGCATGGTGACCGAGTTCTTCAAGCATGTATCCTAGGCTAAGACCGAAACCCAGATTGTCTTCTACCACCAAGACCCGCAACGGCTTGGCAGTTGGCTCTACGCTGTCACCCGGCCGCACCGCCACCCCTTCACTTTACAAATTAACAGGGTGGCAGTCCACACCACATTGAAGCCTTACCGGCTCTCGGAGACAAACAAAGCTAGCCGTGCCTGTCCGCTATGTTCACAAGTAACAGTTCAATTCCGCCGCGTCTGTCCACTACTGCACACAAGACCTGATTTCCGAGTGTCCCAATGACTGCCGCAACAAGAGATCAGATGCGCCAGAATGCTCTGCTCTCATTCCTTCATGAAGATGACTGCCTACGCCTCCTGCCGCATACAATGGCGATTTACAAAGATGCCAATGAGGTCTTGGTCGCAGCCGGCGATGACGTGGTCGATACCTGGTTTCCGTGTGGCAGCACCTTGGCTGCCTTTTGTCTATCGACACCTGAAGGCGACGCCGTGGACGTCGGTTTCGTCGGCCGCGAAGGCGCGATCGGTGGGGTTGTTTCCAACGGCCATGTGCCAGCCTATTCCACGGCGGTCGTGCGCGTGGGCGGATTATTTCTACGTATGAAGACATCTGCCCTCGAGCAGGCGAAACAGGAATCCCTCGCCCTTCGCTACTGGTTTGCCCGGTACTCCGATTGCTTGATGGCGCAGCTATTCCAGACCGCAGCCTGCAATGCCACTCATACCATCCGCCAGCGGCTGGCGAAATTAGTCCTGGCAGGTCATGCACGGACCGGGGATCAGTCCTTTGAGATGACGCAGGAACAGTTGGCGAGCATGCTGGGTGTCGGACGAACCTTCGTCAGCCGTGTCATTGGATCGATGCGCCAGGAAGGTATTATCGATTCGAAGCGTGGCAGGATCATCATCAGTGATATGCCGGCCTTGCGCCACCAATCATGCAACTGCCATGAACTGGTAGACGATCATTTCGATACCGTCCTACACGGGATTTATCCCAAGAGCTAACGAGCCAGCCGTTGGATAAACAGTGGCATTGTCATGCATTTGCAGGCTTTGGATTCGCTCGCAAGACCTCTTGCCCCCGGTGCGTTAGAACCACCGCCGCCATATGGCAACGCTGATAATAATGATCGACGCCATCACCATCGCGGCCGTAACGATTGCGAATCCGAAAATCCCGGAATGAAAGAAAGGCGTGTCGAAGTTCATTCCGAAGACGCCTGCCGCGCAGCCGATGACGCCGGTTACGACAGTGGCGATGGTAAGCGCCTTGACCAGCTGATTGGTATCCTGCGCCACTCGTGTGGTGTACAGATCGAAACTACCAACTATGGTCTCGCGCGCTCGCGCGACGCTGTCGTCGAGACGATCCAATGTGCGAGAAACTGCCTCGAAATAGCAGTGGTCAGAACCTTCAATATGGGCAAAGAAGTCAGGCCGTGTAAGGGCATGCACAGTACTCCCCGTTTCACCTATCGCCGCACGGAGCTTCGAGACCTGGCGCCTGAGAATCGCAAGCTTTTTCAGCGGCTCCTTGGCTTCGCGCGCGCTCAAAATACCTTCGTCAAGCTTGTCAATCTCGCGGTCTATAGAGGCGATGGCCAGTCGGTAATCGTCCAGTATTTCCGAGAGGAGAGCCGCTGCCAGCGCCGACGCCGTGAGCTTGCCGTTCAGGCTCTCTCCCCGGTCTGTCTCAATGAACCTGTCCATGAATTCCGCGCGCCCCGTCGCTACCGTAATCAGGCATAGGGGGCTGACTACGAATAGTAATGGCGTCTCGGGTTGGGTTCGTAGGTTGGGATTGGGCACAAAAAAGCGATAACAGTTGTCGTAAATCTCTAGATTGGCCGTGCCAGCCTCCGCCGTTACTGCGGCTTTGACCTCGTCGGGCAATCCGTTCAGTTTTACAATTTCCGCAACGCTGCCCGAAATCCACAGCAACTGCGACGCGTTCAACTGGGCAAAATCGAGGACTTGCCCCTCGATGTCTTCGTCATGCCCCGCCGCATTGTAGAGGAGGATGCGCAATTCCGATTTGCCCTTGGCTCCGCTACGCGGCTGGTGGGCCTGAGTGCCCTTAGCGCCTTTTTTGTGCGAATTCGCACGACCACTGCTGCTCATCGCGCCCTCAGGCCCTTCGACCTAATCTTTGTCAATTTGGAAACCACGCCCATGTGCCAGGATGCCATGTCCGCGGCTTTTTCCTATGCCACCTCCACGGTGGCCTCGTGATTTTCGCAACCGGACAACCCATCCCCATCGATCGAGTGTGTCGGACGGATGAAGGTGACCATGTCGATAGCGGGAATCAATCTGTCGGGCCGGTCCGCGCTCGCCATCATACGCTCCAGAAGCTGAGCGCTCGTGGGCATCACTAACAACGATTCAGCATTTTGCATGAGGGGCTCCTTCGCCAGCCGTCATATGAAACACAGTCGGTGAATGACATCCCGACGTGCATGCTTCCTGGCAAATTTTCCATAAGCGCGCCTAGACGGCCTGAGTGTTACCTAACACCGTCGGTTTGCTCGGGTCCTTTGGCAGCACACTGAATTGACCGTTGGATCCGAGTATGACTGTCGACACGCCATCCATGCCCGGTATGCCTTTCTCATGAACCGCGGCTTCGATTTCAGGTCGCGTGACGCGTTCACGGCGGAGTTCGGAGTCCAGGAACATGCCATCGTGGTAAAGGACTGTTGGGGTGGCCGTTACAAGATTTCGGAACCAAGGCCACCGGCACGCGGCGACTGAAAGACCGTACTGGAAAGCGATCAGCAGAAAAATCGCCAGGACGCTCTCGGCAATGGATTGGTCACGGGTGAGCATGGCCTTGGTGAGTATGGATCCCAGCGCCATGGTGACGACCATGTCATAGGCGTTCATTCGCGAGAGGGTTCGCTTGCCGGACAGGCGGAGCATGACTATGAGGGCCGCATAAGAGGCCAGGCCCACGACGAATACGCGTAGCAAGGGGGCCCAGCCGTCGAAAAAGAGATGATCCATTCAGGTCTCCTCCTCCAGCCTGGCAAACCGCCGGCAATGTTCAAGATAGGCGCCTTCGTGAGCCATGATGAGATCGACGACACTGGTCCACAGCCATGACGGGGCATCCAGTGTTTTCGTGCGATTGCGGCGCAATTCGCTTTGCCAGCTTCGCCGTGTCGCCGCGTCCATTTGCCGTGCGTGCGCCCTGCCGACGATCAGGGCGAGATAACGGGCGACCCGGGCCGCCTCCTCGGACGTAAGGTGTTCAATTTCGAACTTCAGGTCCTGTGGCATCAATTCCCGGATGAACACGGAATGCTTTAACACCCTGCCCGGCAGTAACCGGTCGCCAAGCGCCGGTGACAGGTGCCAGGCGCCTTCCGCCACCCGTTGTGCGTTGTCGCGCGGCATCTTTGCGCTCTGATCGCGTGGCGCCAAAGCAGTGACAGCCTCTTTCACATCCATCAGGCACAGTTCACCCGTCTCGCCGCCGACGCGTATCAGCGCTGCGTACCGGACGTTTCCTAGGCTGCTGCAGCCCTTGACCCAAAAAGCCGTATCAAGAACTTCGATACGCGCTTCATCGTCGCGTGAACGGAGCGCGGTTACCAGGCGCCGAACCTTTTCATCTTCAAACAGTTCGGTAAGGGCCTCGCGCTCATCATTGGTCAGAGGCCAGTATTTTTTCCCGAGGGGAATTCCCGGTTGACCGTCAATCCGGTCATCAGCCAACTGCTTCCATTGCCGCTTGAGCGCCCGCTGAATGGCCTCCGATACGGCAGCCGGCACATCCTCGTCCGGAACCTGGCCTTCATCGAAGGCGACCTCGTACCCATCTATCAGTGCCTCGAGCATGAGGGTCGTCATTACGCCCGGCAGGTCCGAGCCGCGCGCCGCGCTCGCCAGGGACAGACCCAGTCGGATCAGGTCATGCGCCGGATTGCCGATCACGGTCTGATCGAGGTCCCTGATCTCGATATGAACATCGCCTTTCGCGTTGGCTATCGGGCCCAGATTACCGATATGACAATCCCCGCAAATCCAGATGGGTGGTCCGTTTGGTATCGAGGTCGCACCGCCCTCAAGCCATTCATAAAATTTGGCTGTACTGCCCCGGACATAGGCATGGGCAGATCTTGCCATTTTTTTCCGGCGCCGATCCGTCAGCACCTCTACCCGGTCTTCCACCGAGGTCCACTCAATACTTTTTTTTCTCATTCCGGTTTCCGCACGCGCCTAGGTGGCGAACGGAAAATCTGCTGTAGGCGTCATAAGTAAGAAAGGGTGAGTACGGACGAAATGGTAAGCGCTTCGTAAGCCAATCCATTGGATTATCGAGCGTAATTGTGCCCTTTGGGCGGGATCGCGTCCATTTTCAGCTGAAACATAATCCCTCCCCTAATAGGGTCGACGCCAAATTAACCCTCGGTCCGCCGGCCATGGCTCGCCTTGGCACGTGCCCGTTTTTCAAAACATTCCGAAAGCCTTGAGATGGCTTGGTAGAACGCAGCGCTCCCTAATTTGACTGAAAATGCCAGGGCCGCCAGCGTATCGACCGTCTGAGTGTAATTGCCATCGCTATCGTCGAATAAGTCCAGTTCGCGCTGAACAAAAACCGCGAGGTTGAACACATCGACATCCGACGGCTCACGCATCCGCAGCGCCAGGTATTCGATCACGTCGCAGGTGGCACCGATCCGGTCTTCCGGCGTCAGCTTGTAGGCGATCAGTCGCTTGGCGATCTCGGCGCGGACAATTTTGGCGCTGCTTTCTATGATCATGAGAAACTCCTCTCATTTTCGTTTTTCCAGAAGCTTCGTCAGCAAACGATACGGATGGTCGATTGAGAAATGAGAACGTCATATGGCGTGGTGTGTGGAAGCCAAGCCTATTATTCCACCCAAATGCGAACCCGCTTTCGATTGCATCGCTTCCTTACGGCGTTACCCGCAGACTTTAACCGCAGTTTGGGGTCTGGTCAGCTAACCGGACAGATACGTAAAAGCCACCCTACACAGAGGACCAGGATGATCGCGTTCAATGAATTCTTTGAAATAGAACCAACCGACCCCGGGCTAAAGAGCGCTCTCCATTCCGAACATTTGAAACTCAGCAGGATGAAAGCCGAGCGCCAGACATATTGGCGTTTGGGACCTGCGAGCCAGCCGGCCGGCTTTATCGGTGTCGAGCAATATGGAGCCGTAGCCGTTCTTCGATCCATTCTGGTCACGCCGGACTACAAGGACCAGGGATATGGCGCGGGACTGATCAGCCTGGCGGCTGGTAAACTCAGACATGCAGGCGTCCGCGAGATTTGGGCTGTAACGGAGTCAGCAAAGAGTTTCTTTGAGCATCTGGGTTGGAAGGTCCGGGATGACGGTGACGTGCCCGAACCGGTTCGCCATTTGCCCATACCAGACGGTACAGACGCTGAAGGGGGTATATATATGTCGACTCAACTGGCATGAGGCTTATGGACCTATGCGGCCCATCCGTTTCCGTTCGCTCCCTCGCCTGTGCGACTTCAGTGAACTAAGATAATCGCGCCAGTGCGCTTACATATTTGCCTACACGTTCAAGCGAGCGGTTTCGCGCAAGTTTTGGTGAATATGCGTGGCGGCAATTGCCGCCTGGCCGACGGCAACACTGATTTGGTTCAGCCCGCTGACAACATCGCCTACCGCAAAAAGGCCCGGGAGGGTGGTTTCCTGATACATATCCGTAACCAGTTTGCCTTCCGGATCACACTGTGCGCCTAGGTCTTTAGCGAGACCGTTGCGCGGGTGGCAGCCGAACATTGGATAGATCGCGTCGAAGGCCCGGGTATTGCCCGCACATCGAACGGCAGCGCGCCCGTTAGGGTCGACCTCGACTGTCGCGTTGCCCGTGTGTATGACCGGGATATTGGCGGCCGCAAGGCGCGCTGCATCGTCCGCGCCAAAGGCGGCTTCGTCGCCGACGTGATAGAGGGTCAGACGGTTGGTGTAATCATGCAAATGTAGCGCGTGCGATGCACCGTGCTCGGTCCTGGAAATGACGGCGACGTCCTGGTCGATAATCTCGTAGGCATCGCAAACCGGACAGAGCCGGATACCGCCTGACTCGATCCCCACACGCCAGTTCGCCCCGGACATGCCGAGATCGGAAATACCTGTTGCCAGTATAACAGTGCGCGCATGGATCGTCTCGCCGGTTTCTGTAGTGAGACTATAGCGATCGTCTTTCCGGGCCAGCGTTGTCATTGTGCCCTTAAGCGTATCGATGTCATAGGGCGCAAGTTGCTCTTGAAGGCGCGCCAGCAGACTTGCCCCTGTCACGCCATGTGGGAACGCTGGAAAATTGTGGGAAACGGGGATCAGGGCGGCTCGGCTCTCACCTGCGTCAATCACCAGGACCTTGCGCCGGAAACGGGCAAGATAAAGTGCTGCCGTGAGACCGCCTGGCCCGCCGCCGATCACAACACAATCATATAGTCTCTTTAAGTCAATCACCATTCGTCCTCGCGCCTAAGGCAGTAACCGCGCATCGCGTGGGCGCCGCAGAATTTACCGTAGATACCAAGAGATCGACTGCTCACGGGGTCTCGGAATGCGGCATGTCGACCGGTTTCGATTCCGGGGATCCAAATTGCCTGAGCCAGATGGAGAGCAGGACGATCGACGCGATGGCAAGAAACTCACTCTGCCAGTTTTGAAAGGACTCGAACCAGAAACGTGGCTCGCCCAGAAATGCCATGAACGCCTTTGGCACTTCATGTTTCAGTTGCTGATCATTGACGTAATCCCGATAGCTCCCCCACGCGTGGAGGCCAAAACTGGCGAGAAACAGGAACAGGAACGCCAGGCTGAGCGAGCGTTTGTAGAGCGTCAGCACCCATCCGCCCCTTTTGACGGGCCACGGCGCGTTTGGGCCTGGCTTCGGCTCTGCATCGACGTCTTTAGGCCGATCAAGCGCCTTCGATTCCGACGACCCCGCCTGGCGTAATTTCACCGTGACAAGGACGTAAAGGAACATTTGAAGGAATTCGCTCTCCCAATTTTCAAACGTCACCTCGGCAAAACTGCCGCTCGTGAGGTAGGCGCCGAATGTCAATGCCGCGGCTCCTTTCTCCTGCAATTCATCGTTATGTTCTAGCCAGCCGGTGATTGCCTGGGCGGCCCAAAAAATCAGGAAGAATCCCACTGCGAAGATCGAAAGTCCGTTGCGATAAAGAAACCCGCGCCGCTTCGAAGCTGCCATTTTCACAATCTCCCTCTACACCTTCCATCGTAGTACTGGCTAAGGTGAAGACGGCCTTTTTGTCCCGGCCGACCCGTGCCCCGCCATTTGCCAGAGCGACTCCAGCCGTTCCAAATGCGAGCGAATACTGGAGGCTGTTGGCCGGAAAGTGCCGGGAATCCATGGCCCCATTGCTCACTTGCGGCTGGGAAATGTGAACGGCACATAGGTCAACCCCGTTTCTGCACCCTGGGCTCGACCCGGAGGACAGAGACGTCGGTCCTCGGTGACCTTGTAAGGGCGAATAGAATCGTATCCGCCAATTCTTCGGCATAGAGCATTTCATGTTCGGCTATCGCCTCCCGTTGCTCCTCCGGGCTTTTCTCCTGCATGTCGGCCCCTACCGATCCGGGCTCGACGAGCGTCACCTTGATGTTGTCGTCCATGACTTCCTTGCGCAGGGTCTTGGCATAGGTCTCAATACCCGCCTTCGTGGCGGCGTAGACGCTGGTGCCGGGCGACTGCGCTTCTGCGCTGATAGAGCCGACAAATACGATGTGTCCCTTACCCGAATTGCGAAACCGCATAATCGCTTCGCGCGCGCTGGCGATATAGCCGACGAAATTGGTCTCCACGGCATTCCGCCATTCGTCGTCTGGAAGATCCTGCGCACCTTCAACACTCAGACCGGCATTTGCGATCAGGATATCAAGCCCGCCGAGTTGGCTGTCAACGGCCGCGAACACCTTTGCAATGCCATCCTTGGTCGCCACATCAGCAACCAGGCCGTACACGGTCTCGGAAACCTTTCGGGCATTTTCGAGCGAATCCTGAAGTTCGGCCTCGTGACGCCCGAACGTCAGGACCACTGCCCCGGCCTGAGCAAGTTGGGCTACCGTCGCCCGGCCAATGCCTGTCGTGCCACCGGATACAAGGACACGCTTGCCTTGCAGAGATGTTTGGTCGACGGTCATATTCATGTCCTTGAGCTGCTGGAATCTAAATGCGCCAAACACCTAAAATTACGGACCAGATTGTAAGAATGAAATGCCTGTAAACTGGACGGAATCCCCTTTTTCCATGCAGCATGTCGGTGGGACAGCGCCTATTTGGCATAGGGGCGGGGAGAAGTCGGATCGCGTATTGAAGAGACCCCGGTCGATTATCTTTGAATAAGTGGAGGCGGTCGAGCGCTTTGGTAACCAGTTCAAGCCATAGTGAAAGTATCGCCGAACGAGGATCCCCCATGCTGACCCAATTGATTTATCATAGCCAATACGTCCCCGGCGATTCCGGCGCCCTGAGTACGGTTCGAAATATCCTTCAGACGTCAGAGATCAACAATAGTCGCGACGGCATTACCGGCTTCCTGATCTTCGACAAGTCCCATTTCCTGCAGATACTTGAAGGCGACTTTCAGTGCGTCCATCGGACATTGGAACGCATCAAAGGCGATCCACGACATCGCGACCTGACGGTCGTCGCCGACAAATCCATAGAGGCACGTGCATTTACGGACTGGGCCATGGGCGGATATGTCCGTTCAGCAGACTCCCAGGCGGTTTATGCCCGCCACGGTATAGCGGGTGATCTTGACCTCGGTGTCCTGACGGGTGCAACGGTGGTCGCGCTTGCACTCGACCTTCTGGCCTTCGAGACGGCGCGCCAAAAAGAGCGTGTCGTCGGCATCGCTACCCACGATCCGGTATAGCGGCGTAGACTGTCAGGACCAGGTGACGACCAGACGATCATCGGCGCGGACGTCATAGTCACGGAAATCGTCGCCACGCATTCGTGCGGAGACGGTTTTGCCCGTGTCCTTGTCCACGACGTGGATGCGTGGCAGCTCTGTGCGGCCATTCTGAAGCAGACGCAGACGACCCCGCAGTGGCGCGGGCCCAAGCACGCGTATTTCAGCGCTGTTCGGATCAATCGGTGTGATATCAATCGGGTAATCAGCAAAAACTGTGAACGGCGCTTCACCGCACGAATGGAAGGCCCGCGACGCGAAGATGAAAGCGCCGCCGCAGCCATAGATCTCCTGGCCGACCTGACCCGCAGGCTGGCCATCGCCATACAGGTCTTCCAAGGGGAACGACAAGGCGCGATCGATATGACCGTTACGTATATTTTCCTTGGCGATCACTTCGTCCGGTAAGGCGTCGGGGTAGAAATACCAGGTAAAGTCCAGCGCGTAGCGGCGATACTCACTGAGCAGGAGCTTCACTGCCGGCAGGATTTCCTCGCCGCCAATACGCAGATATTCATCGAACGCCGCGAAGGCTTCAAAACATTCGTACGCAGCGAGATAGGGCGCATCGTGCAGGCACGTAACCCCGAAGAAGTTTGTGTATTTACCGGCAAAGCCAATCTCGGAATTCCACAGTTCGCAGTTGTGCAGGAAGCTCGCCACAAAGGCCAGGCTCTGATCCATATAGTCCGACGACTTGTCCATCACCCAGAGTTTCAGGCAGGCCACCGCTCCCCAGGCGGTCAGGTTCGTCTGGTACGCCAGTTCGAAACGTTCGTTCTTCAGGGTGTGGAGCGCGGCCCGGGCCTCATCCAGATAGGTTTCGTCCCCAGTCAGCTCCCACGCCTGCAGCATGACATAGGCATAGATGCCCCCCACATCCGTCTGGCCGAGACCATCCGGCTTACGGGCCTCTGTGATGACCGAGAAATCCGTGATGTTATATTGAATGGGCCATTTATACTTGAAATGCCGGGCCGCCTTGACGGCAAAGCCTAGAGAATCTCTAAAGAGTTTTTCAGCTTTCTTGTCGCCGGCCTTGGCAAGTCGCGCCAGGTTCATCAGCGGATGGTAGAGATACCAGGAATCCACCGCATCGGCGTTCTTGTCATCGCCGACGTTCGGCAGATAGCGTCGGATCGATTCTAGCTTTGCATCGTAAAAGCGACCGATACCCTGGGCCAAATCGTCGCTTAGGGTTCCCTGCTTGCCCCAGGCCAGTTCATACTCGCGCAGAGTTGAAAGTACCGTCATTTGCACCATGCTGTCAGGATATTCCGCAGCGACGTACGGATGCAGATATTTGTATCCGTAATGCTGGATGCTGGCGTCGGGCGACGTCTCAAGGTCTATGATCGTCCGCCTGGCGCGATCGCGCCAGTCATGAAACTCTGCCTCGGGTCGATCCAGATACGGGTACACGGTGGCAAGCATTTCGATGAATTTGCGGGCGTTGTCGATTTCCGAATCCGCACAGCCGGTGCTGAAGGTCAGGATCGCATCTGAAACGACCACCTCTTCGCCTGTCTTGAGCGGATGGACCGGCGGATCCTTGGCCAACGGGCCCGTCGGCGGCTGGTAGCCAAGCTCGGGCCACTCTCCGCCGACGACGCCGTCCGGCTTTGTCCGCGTTTCGTTATAGTAGGCGTTGAGGGACGTGAGGTTCTGCGCATAGAGCACATTACCGAACAAAGGCTGTTCTAGGCAGAAATAGCAGATGCCGGCATTTACGCCCCGCTGAGCCGCCTCGACGCGACCACGCGCGAGTAGCGGATTGTCGTCATTGTCCAGGACGAACACATCGCGGGGCCAAAAATTGAGCAACAGATCTACCTCGGGGACCAGGGTCACCTTGAGTTTTAGTACCCGGTCTTCATGAAAGCTCAGGTCTATGGTCCACGTTCCGACACTGGCCTTGTTCTCCCACAGCGCCCTCACATTGGTCTTTTCGATCAGCTTCAGCTCGTACGGTCCAGGCCATGGGTTGGTACGCAGTGCAATCGCACCCTGGCCGGGGCGGCGCACGACAATCCAAAGCGTGTCACGCCCGGGTTGGGCTTCGACCGTCAGGTTACCTAGCCTGAAGCTCTCGAGAACCGGCAAGCTCTGGCTGAAATCTTTTTTGACCGCCATCGTCTCGGAGGTGAAACCTGGATGGTCGGGCCGGGCATTGAGAGCGGAAGTCAAGCATCTTCTCCTGGTATTGCAAATCAAATGGGGAAGCAGGACAGGTCGATATCGGCGGCGGCGGCGCGGGGACTGGTCGTCCGTAGGGCGCAGGAAGCTCGACCTGCCTACGTTCAAATAAAAAGGCCGCCACATGTCTGTGGCGGCGCGATCATCTGATTGGCCGATTATTCGGCTGGAAGCGGTGCCGGTTCGGAGACAGCCATTTCCTTCTTTGCCTGTTTCTTGAGGGCATCCATATCCTTGGCCAATTGGACGGCCTCGTCATGGCTCAGATACTTTTTGGCCTTTTCGAAAATGTCGCCTTCTTCCTCTTCGACGTGGTGGGCGACCGAGTGTTTGAATTCGCCGAAGGTCTCGATCCACAGCTCGTCGGTGAGCGGCGTTTCGGTCAGCTTACCGAGGTACTCGCGGATTTCGTCATGCTCTTCGTTGGCATGCTCGACCTTTTCTTCGACTGCCTTGCTTCGGGTCGCATCATCGATGGCCTTGTAGAAGGTCTTTTCTTCGGTATCGGCATGAAGCGAAAGCTCCAGTTTGATCGTCTCGAACAGCGCCTGACGCTCGCCGAGATCCTTGGTGGCGATGACCTGTTCCATCAGCTCCGCAACCTTGTCGTGGTCTTTTTTCAGATACTTGTAGATGTCCATTGGAAAGCCTCATGTGTGTGGAAGACAGATGAGGTTCACCTTGACGAAGCCTGCATAAGGTTGACATGCCACTATGAGGGCCAGGCATAATGACTCGATAAGTCCCTGTTTGTTATTGCGTTTTATTCGCAATTATACCGAAACCCGATCCACGGATAGCCTCATTACGTTCGGGCGGACAACACCCACTGAAATCTTATGTGCACCACTTTATGCCGGTTAAACGGGTGAACTTCACGATCACCAGCCGCAACAAGGTTTTGTATGCCCCTCATTTTAATTGTCCGTTTTTTCACATCCTGCCTGTCCCTTTTCATCCTTGTGGCCGCCGCTTATCTTGCCTGGACGTGGTTTGATGGCGAGTGGGTCCGGACGGTCAGCGGCCTTGTCCATGTCCGGGATGACTGGCGGTTATGGACCGCTATAGGCTTGTTCACCTGGTCGGCGCTGGGCGGGTTCATTCTCAAAGCACTGCTTGCCCGATCGGATACGGACCCGCTCAATAGTGCGCGCGGCGATGGAACAATTATTACCGGCGCCAACGGCGCCTCCCTCTATGTCGAGCGTCACGGCAATCCCGGCGCGCCGTGTCTGGTCCTTACCCATGGCTGGGGCATGGACAGCACGATCTGGGGCTATAGTAAACGCGACCTGTCGAAGGACTTTCAGGTCATTGTCTGGGACCTGCCCGGTACAGGTAAATCGCGTCCGGGTCCCAACGGTGTGCACCTGTCAGAATTTGCGAGCAATCTGGCCGCCATCATCGCTTGGTCTGGACAGGACAAGGCCGTGCTGGTTGGCCACAGTATCGGCGGTATGACAACCCAAACCTTCGCGCGCGACTTTCCCGCGCTTTTTGACAAACATGTGGCCGGCGTGGTCCTGCTCAACACGACCTATAGAAATCCGCTGCACGCCATGATCCTCGAACCACTGGCTGTCGCGCTCCGGTTCGCCTTGATCGAACCCATGATGCGCCTAACCAGATGGCTGACTCCGTTAGCGTGGCTAAGCGCCTGGCAGAGCTATCTGAGCGGCTCGGCACACTTGGCAAACCGTATCGCCTTCGGCAAGTCGGTCACGCGCAGCCAGCTCGGGCACACGACCCTTCTGAGCACGCGCAACTCGCCAGGCCACCAGGCTCAGGGCAATCTCTCCATGTTTCGTTGGGATGCGAGCCGCGCCCTTGGACAGCATGAGGCACCTGTCCTTATCCTTGCCGGCAAGATCGACATTCTTACCCGCGCTGAGAAAAGTTACGAGCTTGCAGCTCAGACGCCCAGCGCCGTTGTTCATGAAATCGCGGGAGCCAATCATATGGGCTTTCTCGAGCAGCACGAGATCTATAATGAGGAGATCGCACGTTTCGCACGCTCCGTGTTTCTGGCTTGATTCATCGGCACGGGCGAAATCAAAGGGCGGATCAGGCGCTCAACCGGCGCCGCAGGTCGGCCAGCGCCGAACATGATGATACGAGGCTGCCAAGCGTCTGCTTAGCCAGGAAAACGCGCGCTCTTAACGCCCGTTCTTTGCCAGGTCGCGGGATTGTTGCTGCTCATCGTGTCCAGAAGGTCCCTTGACCTGATCCTGGCTGTTTGGGTACCGCGCCTGTGCGCCGTGGTGCCCCGACCGAGCCTTTCCGTCCGCCATATCGGCATTGGCTTCGTGATTTTCGTCGTAACGCGCAGCACGGATGGGAGACGCGCCATATTGCGCATCGCCGTCAAGGGTGGGATCGCCGCCTTCATGCGCGCGACTGCCCGGCAAGTTTTCCGGGCCTTCAACCCCGTAACCACCCACCTCGTTATTCCCAGCATCGGCAGCATCGGATTGCCATTCTTGTCCGTCCGCACCACCTGTCTTGGGGACAGCGGTCACGCGGTCAGCTTCGCTTATCGACTGGTTCAGGGCCTGTCCCTGAGGGGTAATCGACGGAACACGATCGCCGCCCTGGAAGGCAGCGGCTTCAGGTGAATGCTCAACGGTACGAGGATCGGTCATATGTTTTCTCCTAGGATCGGTGTGAGAGAACGAGAGCCGCACCAATTATCGCCAGACCGATGGTCACCGGCACGACAGGTAAAGGCGCACCGTGAAGTGACCGTTCAAGGCGGTAACCTGAAGACACAATACGCTTGGAAGCTCGTCGCGCCTGCGCTTCCAGTTCGGCACTGGCAAGCATTTTTCGGCGATCCACATCGCGCAGCGCGCGGTCGATTTCGGAACGGACGAATTGCGCCAGACGATCCTCTGTCTTCAAGGCTTCTTCGGCTTCAGAATTGGTATCGGATTGCGGCAGCGGTTTTACAGACAAAGGCATATGGCTTCCCCTTTCAAAACCAGACTAGGATCAGACCGGATCGAAATGCAGCGCGCTTCAGGCGCTGAAAATGTAATGAATGTATTTGGCCTGCCCGCGACAGCCTCAGGGGCGTGGGCGCGGCATGATCAGTTTGAGCTTATCGTCCGTGTTGACGAGCCCCTCCCGCTCGACCAGCGCCAGTAACCCGCGCCGATGCAGCGCCGCTTTGACAAACGATCCGGCGAGTTCCGGATGACCATATTCCTGCGCGATGACCTTTCCCGGATATTTGCAGGGAACGTTTTCCTCCGTGATGAACAGCGTCGCGCCGGACGGGAACAGTATACGCGTCGAGGGCGGCAAGGCGCTGAGATCGGCGATATTTTTGGTCGCCAGGTTGGCACCGAGCCACGATGGGTAGACGCGGGCGACGCCCATTTCAGCTGCCACAACCGCACACTCTTCCAGCGACACGATCGAAATCTGTCGCGTGTTGGCGATGGGCGTGCCTCTGGGGTGCCAGGGTGTGCGGGAACACGACGGACGGGTCGGCCCGAAATGCCGGTCCCCGACGAAACCGCCGAACTGTAGCATGACCTCGCCCGTCACTTCCGTGACGAAGCCGTCGCCGCGCGCAATCAGAATTTCAGCTACCTTTGGCATGGTCCGGCCTGTCAGGCATCGGCGGGCTGCGCTTCGACAGCATAATGGATGGGCTTAAAGGCGTAGTTGTTGGACTGCAGCGCCGAGCATGCGGTAAGGGCCATTATCAGGTCCATCTGCGCTTCGAAGAGAATATGGTCGCCCGCCTTGCTTTTGGGCGGGTCGACCTTCAGTTCACCGGTCTCGCCATTAACCTGGACATTCATGAAGATGTTGAAGGCGACGGGAATCTGGTCGGGCTTAATCCCGTAAGGCTCGAGCGCATGCGACAGATTGCCGAAGCAGCCGTGGTGCGGGTGCTCGTCGCCATAGATAATCTTGAACGTGTCCTCCGAGCAGGGTGTCAGAAGGAAATCGTGGCGACCAACGGTGTCTTCGACGATCTTGAGCATGATGTTTGAGCGATTGGAGTAGAGCGGATCCCCGACAGTAAGAAAAAGCTTTGAAGCATAGTCGAGGGTCCGACCGGACGAGATGACTTCATCCGTATCATTGGCATTGAAGGCCAGCATGTCCGAGACCTGTTCACCCTGCGGATCGATGACCCGCAGCCGCTGGCCCTTCTTGAGCAGAAAGGCGGTTCCGGATCTTGGCGAAATTTCAATGACCATCATGGTGCTCCCTAATTTGTTCAGGACAGTAGGAAAGCGATGGGGAAAAGGGAGATACCGAAATGCGCGGAGAATATAATAAACACGCAAAGATGTTGCGACAGACGCCGGTTTCGTAAAAATCTTGTTCCTGAAACGACTTACGTGACGTTTGTGTCACCCGGACGCTAACCGGGCGGTGAACTTATCCGCATCCCGATAGACTGCACACCCCATCAGGAAGGTGTGACGTGTTTATACAAATTGATGCTCAAGAAGAGCGCGAAGCTGACGCTAACCTCGTCGCAAAATTCGAAGCCAGGATCAGGAACAAGGCGTTTCCGTGTGTCGGTGCCAAGTCCGCGTTGGCGCGCCAGCGAATGCAAATATTGACGGTCGGTGATATTCGGTGTCCCCGCGATGACCAGACTATCTATCAGAGCCTGCGCGATTTTGCCAATGCCTATAGGGCGGCGCCCGGTCCATTCCAAAGCTTTGTCGTCCTGTTCGACACGGCAGAGTCGTTGACCGAAGAGCAGTTCGAATCTGCCATGTGGCGCCGCATTCAGTCCTTTGAGCGCCTGGACGCACAGGCTGGGCACACATATGACCCACGGGTCAGTGCCGACGTCGATGATCCGAACTTCTCACTGAGTTTTGCCGGCGAGGCGTTTTTTGTCGTCGGCCTGCATCCCGCGGCCAGCCGACCGGCCCGCCAATTCGACATGCCTGTTATGGTGTTCAACGCGCATGACCAGTTCGAGACATTGCGTAAGGAAGGCCGCTACGAGACCCTGCGCCAAAGCATAATCGAACGCGACATCGCCTTGGCCGGCATCGAGAACCCCATGCTGGCGCGTTTCGGCGAGACGTCCGAGGCCAGCCAATACAGCGGCCGTCATGTCGGGTCCGATTGGAAATGTCCGTTCCAACGGGTCCACGCATGAGCGTAGCCTTGGACAGCTTGGCCGCCCTGCCCTTCGTTGTTCTGCTTGCCCTGGGCTGGTGCCGCGCCATTCAGGTCCTTTCGGGCGAGAAGCGCGGTGCCTGGACACTGTGATCGAAGGCTTTTCTTGCGACTTCAGACAGGGCCTTTTTTTAGAAGGCGCGCGTTACTGTTCCGCACGCAAGTGCCGACTTACCTTTTATTGATTTCTGGATTCGGCAACCGCCCCCGCTTTTTACGCCGGCACTGGTAGGGTGGCATTCGTTTTTAAACCTGAAACGCGCTCGCTCCAATTCAACCGGTGCCCCATGCCCGACACTCAAACCGCTCTGCAGTCCAGTGCATCGTCATCATATGCTGTTGACAGGTTGGTCCTGACGCCGGACGATATAGATCTATCCAGGTCTCCCTTATCGGGTCATCTCGATGCGGAAACCTATGTGCTCGGCGCCTTCAACCCCGGTATGACCCGCCTTCCGAACGGCAATTTGGTTATCTTCGTGCGCATAGCCGAGGCCTTGCGCAGCCCCATAGTCAATAATTTTGTTCATGCCATACGGTGGGATGAGACGGGAAAATACGTACTGGACGCATGGCCGCTGGAGCATGCCAATACCGCCGACCCCCGCAAATTCCTGTTGCAGGGCGGAGGCTGGAAGATCATGGCCCTGACCTCCTTATCATGGATCTTGCCCGTCGAACTGACACCGGACGGCCTGGAACGCGTTGCCATTCACTATGACAAGGCGATCGCGCCCCAGAATAGCCTGCAGGTTTACGGTGTCGAAGACCCGCGCGTTTCCAAGGTTGGCGATCGCTGGTTGATGACGACCTGCTCCGTATCTCCAGAGCGCCATTCAACCACTCTCTACACGTCAAACAACGGTCTCGATTTCGAGTTCGCGGACATCGTCCTCGACCACCAGAACAAGGACATGCTGATCTTCGAGGGACAGATCGACGGCGAATACTGGGCGCAGACCCGCCCGCTCGGCGACCTTTATTTTGCCTACCCGCCTGGTAGCGAATGGCGCGCCGGTCCGTCGATAAACCTCTCTACTTCAAAGGACGCCTTGTATTGGAAACCGTGCCTGAGGCCGGGCATCCGTCCGCATTCCGGTACCGTTGCGACGGCCCGAATGGGCGGCGGTACGCCGCCTATTCTAACCGACGAAGGCTGGTTGAGCCTTTGGCATGGCGTAGAGCCAAAGGAAATCGTGGGGATCTACAGAACCTACTGGTCTATCATGGATCGTAACGACCCAAGCAAGATCCTGCGTTCCGGCTCCGCACCGTTGATTGAGGCTAGTCCGGAACTCACGCGTCCGCTGGAGCATCAGATGTATGTCCGGGATGTCGTTTTCAGTACCGGAATCGCGGATGCCGGCGACCATTATATCGTGGCGTCCGGGGAAGCGGACCTGGCGTGCCGCATGACCCACATTCCGAAATCGGCATTCTGAAATCGGCGTCCATTATAATCAGATGGAGCACGACCTGCGTCGGTACATTAGGTCAAGGCCGGCGCAGGACAGCCGCGAGGCGGTCACCGAAGGTTAAACACGCGTTAGCGTACTGCCCTGAGCCAAAGTCCATGAAGCTCTGTATTCCTTAATCCTTCGGACCGCCCTGCACATTCGAAGCGCCGCCAGGCTTCGCCATATCGGCGTGTTGCGAAATCTTGACCGCGTCGGGGATCAGATGTGTCGTCATCATCTTGTTCTTCATTGAGCCCGCGACGACGTGGTCCTTTTCAGACATCAAGGCGTCGAAGCCATCCTTGGCGACTTCAGCCGGGTCATCCTTTTCAGAAACCGCGACCTTTGTATTATCCATATCGGCGCGGTGGAAGAAGTTGGTATCTGTCGGCCCAGGCTGCAACGACGTCACCTGGATGCCCTTCTCCTTGAGCTCGTGACGCAGCGCCAGGGCGAAAGACTGGATGAACGCCTTGGATGCCGCGTACACCGCTTCATAGGGCCCAGGTGCCCCTGCCGCAACCGAGGACGTGAACAGGATTTTACCGCCTTCGCCCTTCTCGATCATATATTGCACGAGGTGCTTGGCGACGTGCACGGTCGACAGGATATTGAGCTTGATCAGATCCAATTCCTTGCACAGGTCTGTCTCGAAGAACTTTCCGCCCACACCGACACCGGCGTTCAGCGCGGCCACCGCGATCGGACGACCGGTCGCGCGTAAATCATCGCACAGAGCGTCGACTTCGGATTCCTGCGTCAGGTCATGGCGCACCGCCTTCACATCGATGTTGAAATCCTTCAGCTGGTCGGCGGCGCGCTCGATCCCCTCACTACCGGAGACGATGAACAAGTCGTAGCCATTCTTAGCGAATTGTATGGCGAGTTCGTACCCGATACCGGAGGAGGCCCCGGTTACGAGTGCCAGGGGGCGCCCCGTCGGGCTGCCGTCATATCGCATCTGCGTCGTATTGTTAGTGTCCATGAGATGTCCTCGAAAGCGCGCACGGTCGCGCAGTGATGTTCGCCGGATCGGCGAACTCTAGCCTCTGGCAGACAAGGATCGGATTCCTGTGGGTGTCGAAAGCTGTAAGGCGTGAGCAAAGGATGCAAACGCCTTACAGCCTTTTAATTTCCCGACTCGTCAACCGCGCGAAGTCCTTACACCCACCCTGCTACCGTGCACTCTGTATCATCCGGCTAATTTTAAAGGACGACTTCAACCTGGGCACCGTCCGTCATTGGCTTAAGCCGCACAGGCGGCTCATTGAGTTCGTTGACAGAATGGCCTTCCCTATCGGTAAGACTGTCGAACAATGGCAAGGTGCTGTCCCGTAATGCCTTGATGGCGAACAGGGCATCCGGCCGCGAGAGCCTGAATGCCGGCAAAAAGACATCGGCCTTGGCTAGCCGCCGAAGCGTGGCGACCGTGGTCCGGCTGCGCTTCCACAGATCAGGTATCGACTTAAACGGCACATCGGCGCGCGCGCCCAGTAAATCACCGACATCCTTGCTGCGTATACCGTTGACCATCCGCAATCCCAGCCGCACCGCCATTAGCCGGCCCGGCCTTGTCGGCGGCTCAAGCGTGCAATCCCACCGGCTGTTGTTGACGCAGACCGGCCGGACTTCGACGCCATGCTCGATGGCGTTCCGGACAATCTGGGCCGGGGCATAGAAGCCCATTGGCTGCGAGTTCAAAAGGCTGGCGCAGAAGACATCCGGATGGTGGCATTTCATCCAGGAGGAGGCATAGGCGATCAGGGCGAAGGACGCCGCGTGGCTCTCAGGAAAACCATAACTGCCGAAGCCCTCAAGTTGCTTGAACAGCTGCTCGGCATAGTCTTGCGGGTAGCCATTCTCGATCATCCCTTCGATGATGGCATCCCGAAACCGCGTGACGCCGCCGGTCATCTTGAATGTCGACTGCGCACGGCGCATCTGGTCGGCCATGCCGGGCGAGAAGCCGGCGCATTCGATGCACACCCGCATCGCCTGCTCCTGAAATAACGGCACCCCCAGCGTCTTGCCCAGAATGTTTTCCAATTCCGGCTTTGGATAGGTCACCGGCTCCTTCCCTTCCCGGCGTCGCAGATAAGGATGGACCATGTCACCCTGGATCGGTCCGGGTCTGACGATCGCCACTTCGATTACCAGGTCATAAAATGTCCGCGGCTTGGTCCGTGGCAACATGGCCATCTGCGCCCGGCTTTCGATCTGGAAGGTACCGAGCGTATCCGCCCGCCGGATCATGGCGTAGGTCCTGGGGTCTTCGGCCGGGATTGTCGAAATATCAACATTGATATTCTTGTGCTCGGCCAACATGTCGAAGGACCGCTTCATGCAGGACATCATGCCCAGTGCCAGGCAATCGACCTTCATGAACTTCACCGCATCGATATCATCCTTATCCCACTCAATGACCTGCCTGTCTTTCATCCTCGCCGGCTCGATCGGCACCAACTCATCGAGCCTGTCGTGCGTCAGGACGAAGCCGCCCGGATGCTGGCTCAATTGCCGCGGCATGTTGAGCAGCTCCAGATGAATCTCGAAGGCCAGGCGCAAGCGTCGGTCACTGGTATTCAGGTTCAATTCTTCCGCCAATTCCGGCGGGCACCCGGCCGAGTGCCAGTAGCGAATGTTCTTGGCCAAGGTCTTGATGGTGTCTTCAGGGAAACCCAACACTTTTAACGCGTCGCGCATGGCCATGCGGGTACGAAAGCGCGAGACGACCGAAGTCAGGGCCGAATGGCTTCGGCCATAGGTGTTGAACACCCACTGCATGACTTCCTCGCGACGCTGATGCTCGAAATCGACATCGATGTCAGGCGGCTCCCGCCGTTCCTCGCTGATGAACCTCTCAAACAATAGGTCGTTGCGCTCGGGATCGATCGAAGTGATGCCGAGGACAAAACAGACGCAGGAATTGGCAGCCGAGCCACGGCCTTGGCATAGGATGTCTCTCGAGCGGGCATATTGCACGATCGCGTTGACGGTGAGAAAGTACGGCTCATAGCCAAGCTTTTCAATGAGTTGTAGCTCGTGCCTCAGGAGGTTTATGACCTTCTTCGGCACCCCTTCGGGATAGCGCCACTTGGCGCCGGCCCAGGCCAGATGCTTGAGGGTCGCAATTGCTGTCTTACCCGGAACCTGTTTTTCTTCTGGGTACTGGTACTCCAGTTCGGACAGGCTAAAGCGGCACTGGTCGGCAATCCTAAGAGTCCGATTCAAGGCGTCGGTGTAATCCGCGAAAAGCCTTCGCATTTCTTCCGGTGTCTTCAAGTAACGATCGGCGTACTTATGGCGAAGATCACCCATCGTATCGATGGTGCACCTGTTGCGGATGCAGGTGACGACGTCATGCAACCGGTCCTTGGTATGGACGTGGTAGAGCACGTCATTGGTAACGACCGTCGGGACACGCAACTGCGTGGCCAGGTTCGATAGGCCATGCAGGCGGAGATGATCATCCTGCCGGCGGCGCAAGGCCAGGGACATGTAGGCGCGATCACTGAAGATGCGCTTGAAGCGGCGCAAGATTGCCGCGCAGGCGTCGTCCGCGACGTCAGGCACAAGTATGCCGATCAGGCCTTCATTGAAATCCTCGACATCCTGCCAGTCGAGTTCGCACTTCCCCTTCCCTCCCCGTGACTTGCCAACGGACAGCATGCGCGACAGTCGGCCGTAAGCCGCGCGATCGGTTGGATAGACGAGAATTTCCGTGGCGTCGGACAGGACCAGACGACAGCCGATGATCAGGCGCACGCCGGTCGCTTCCGCCGCCACATGAGCGCGCACCACACCGGCCAGGCTATTCTGGTCCGTGATGGCCAGGGCCTCCATACCCAGTTCCTTGGCGCGCACGAACAACTCGTCCGGCGCGCTGCACCCGCGCAGGAAGGAGAAATAGGAAGCGCACTGAAGTTCGACATAACCGGTCATCTGAACAGACCGTGCAAATACCAGTTCAGGGAGCCGGTCCCGTCATGCTGGCCATCGCCGGCACGGAAGACCCAGAAACGCTCACCACTATCTACTTCCAGGATAAAGTAGTCCCGGACCTTGCCGCCTTCGGCGTCCGTCTGCCACCATTCCCCCTTCACGCGCTCAGGTCCGTTAGCCGCGACGACATGATAGCGGTCCTTGCGCCAGGTGAAGGCCTTGGGCGGATGGTCGGGCATGACGGCCAGAGCCTGGATAAGCTCTGGCCGGATCAAGCGTTCTGGCCGCTTGTAGCCCGCATTACGTCGGGAACCGGTCTCCATAGACGTGGGCGGGAGACGCTTGACGGCACGCTCAGGGATATCGGTAGCTACAGAAACAGCGCGATAGAGACGACCGGGACCATAGCGATTGTCGATGGTGTCGTAGAGTTCTTCAATATCAGGTCTGGGGGCTTCACTGAACGAAGCCACCTGTTGGCGTGGCACCAGGGGTTCGGCGCAAGCGGCCACCAAAGTCATCTTCTCGATGCCGAAGCCTGGATCGACCGTCTCGATCTTGTCGCACAGCAAACGCGCCAGACGCTTTTTGTCACGAACCGGCTTGGCCATGGCGATGAAGGTCGTTTCGATGCGGTTATCGACACGGACGTAATGAAGGTCCAGCCGCTTCGCGCCCAGGCCGGCGTCTTCCAGGCGATCGCACATCTGGTCCACCAGACGCCGGGTATATTTCTCAAGGGTTTCCGGGGCACCGATTGGTTCGGCAAAGATACGCTGGACGCGAATGAGCTCCGGTGCATCCACCGGCTCGATGGGTTCTGGCAATCGACCGCAAGCCTGGTCGACCCGCCGCCACAGCGACTGTCCAAAACGATGCGCCAAAGGTGCCCGTGGCTTGGCGGCCAGTTCACCTATTGTGTCGATGCCAAGCAGAACAAGGTCTTCGATCGTATCGCGCGGCAAGCGCAGAGCGGCGATCGGCAACTTCAGAATCGCGTTCGGCGTTTCATGTCTTGGGACTATAATCGAAGACTGACCGCCAAAACGAACGAGCGCATGCGCCGCTCCCCAGCTGTCAGCCAAGGCGGCATAAGCCGTAATACCAAGATCGGCCAAGCGAGATATGGCGTCGGTGATTAGGCTTTGCTCTCCCCCGTACAGGTGAGCAGCGCCGTCGACATCCAGTACCAGACCGTTCGGTGGATCCGTCGACACCGACGGGGTATATCGCTTCAAGCACCATATCGCCAATTTCTCCAATGCAATGGCGTCAGCTTCGGGCTCGGCATCCAGGATCGTCAGGCCCGATATCAGTGCTTCAGCCTTGGCCACAGGCATTCCGACATAAAGACCAAGACGGCGCGCATTATCATCGAGCGCCGTGATGACGCGGCGCCGGCCATCGGACCCTTTTAAGATAAGTGGCGCGTCACTGGGCGGCGCGGAATTGCCATACGCCCGACGTAGCCGATCGGTCGGCCATGTTGGCAGGTACAGCGACAAAACCCTTGTCATCGCACGCCTCAATTTCAAAATCTGCACTTTGTCCGGTACGGGTTCGCATCAACTCCAGCATCCAGCGCGGTCGCCCTATCCCGCGCACCGGCAGGGGCACTGAATTGACTTCGGTGACACGCCACCGGGTAAAGGCGGCGGTATCGCGACCGAAATCCCTGGCATCGACATGACGACGCCACCGCCTGACTAATAGCGCCAATGTCTGTGTGCTCTCAGCGGCGTATTGCAAACGGAGCGACTGAACATGGGAAATGTTGGCGACTTCGCCCACGACAGCTGCCACACTGCCATGTTTCAGGGCATCTTCGACGCAACTCAACAAGGCCTTTTCGTTGCCGGCCTCGAAAAAGACGACCCGGTCTTCCGATAAGCCGGATGCTGCCAATGCCGGCGTGAATAGATCGGGCTGGGTATAGCACCAAAGAACCGGACCATTGGCGCGGGCGGCGATGCCGGCCGCGAAGGAAATCGCGGCGGCGCCATGAATAGCACCATTGGAACCGCCGGCGATCTCGTGGAGCGCTCCGCGGGCGAGCCCGCCGCCTATCAGCTTATTGTCTATCTCCGGTACACCAAAAGGCAGGACCGACCGCGACCGCGCAAGCACACCTTCCATGCCTTCGATCTGCTCGCGCAGTGCCGACAATTTGGTGCCTTGGACAGAAGACATGGGGGCGCAACTCCTTTCCGTGCATCCGGAAAGTATGGAAAACGGGACAAAAGATGAAATAAGTTCTCTTTTTGTTCTTGAAAGAAATAAGAGTCAAGATGGGTCTGATGGCGACACGAGCCGATTCGTCACCGTAATTTGGCTATAGCCGCGTGGATTTCGCAATTTTGCCAGAGGGTTAGATTGTGAATCCGCAGCCCCAAATTTTTTTTGCCATGTACCTGTATGCTGAGCACTCAGGGCAGGCGGAGGGGGATTAGTGGCGAGCGCTGGATAAAGGTTGCGCAAGCCGGATGGTCACGGACGAATGTCCTTCCGTGCCTGCGACTGCCGCATCGACAAAGGCGTCGAAGGCGTCCGGTAAATCTATTTTCCGATTGGACATACCAGCCAAGATAGCACGGATATAATAACCAATGACGGCCATGGAATAGTGGGTGCGACCGTTAATTTGGGCGGAGATAAGCTCGAACAAATCCAAAGCGGCCTCCTCAGGGGTCAGCTTGCCACGCGAAAAGCCGCACAAGGTGGCGCCCACTGCTCGCTCGATAAGAACTGGATGCGTCTGCATGTTACTTAGCCTGTTGATGAGGGCATGACTGATGCCGTCAACCTAATAAGGAATCAATGTGTCGTAAGCGCGCTTCATGGTTATCAAGCAGTTGCCAGCGGTAGCGGCAACAGGCCTGCCAATCTTTTTGGGGCTTGTTTAGGGCTGACCCTTCCAGTGAAATCGCCCGTAAGTGTTGAATGTCCGGTGAAACTGTCCATATGTACCTCTAATAGATACATATTAGATCGACGTTGAAATCGCCATTATCGGTTGTAGGAAATGTGCGTGAAGAAAATTGGCTTTCTGTCGTTCGGTCACTGGTCGAATTCGCCTGGCTCCTCGACCCGATCCGCAGAAGACGTGTTACTCCAGTCCATCGACCTGGCCGCGTAAGATTTTGCAGGACCAAACGCAACCGCCGCCCGGACGTATTGGAACGCAACCGTGACCTGGCCGGTGATCTGGTCATGACAACCTCAGCACCGTGGGGAAGGACTTCTCAGAGGCGCCACGCACGCCGGCTGAGATCACGGCCTTTGCGGACGCAATGGCGGACATGTTTTGCGCCTACATCAAAACGCTTTGATCCGTTCCGGCGAGCTTCTTCACAGCGTGAAGCCCGTATTGCCCGTTGATTTTGGTTCGTGTTCACTGGGCTGAACGTCAACGCCACAAGGACCGGCCATGGGTAAATTTCCGCTGATGATCGTCCCGATTGCGCTCTACAATCTGATCGCCTTCGGTCTGTTGTTCACGCACGGCCAGACTCTCGCCGCGCCGTGGCTTCACCTGCCAATGCCGGTCGGCCAGGGCCAATGGATTGTCAGCGTCAGCGACCTGGTTATCCTCGTGGGACTTTGCTGTCTGTTCCTGGAAGTGCTCAAATCGACGAACACGAGCGATAGTTCAATACTTAATCACGTCCTGGGTATGCTGGTCCTGATTCTAGCGATCGTTGAATTCCTGCTTCTCCCCGCCTTTGCCACATCGGCGTTTTTCCTTTTGGTCGTGATGTGCGGCTTGGACGTGCTTGCCGGTTTCATCGTCACCACGGTCGGCGCCAGAAAAGACATCGGTATGTAGCTGTCGGTGGGCGTGCTCTCCGCGTCGTCCTGGCGCATTGACTACGTGTGGTCATTGCCCATCTGTAGACCGGGGCGCCAATGAGGACATCATGCAACACCGCCAGTTCCATCCCGCACTGTGGCAAAAGGTCGAACAGCAAGCCACGCTCGTGCCGGAAATCTATGGCGGCATAGACTTTAGCCGCCCGCCAGAGCGGTTCACCACGGTACCGTCCGGCGATGGGCTCGAGGGCTTTGAAGGCATGATCCCTGAGATCATGGCCGATAAAAGCCTGGTCGAGATGATGGCCGCCTATACCCTCACCGGCGATCCGGTTGCCGATGCTTATGCCGCGCGGATACCCGAGCATGGTTTTCGTCAGATCGTCGACTGGCTTGAGACGGCCTGCGACAAGGGCATTGAAGCTGTGCCGGAAGCACCGGTCGAACTGGCCGCCTTCCTTGCCGCCATGGAAGCCCGACCGAAGTGGCTGGATATGAAGCTCGTCCGCGAAGGGGCGCGGATAGAGCGGAACCATTACGCGCATCTTGTCCCCTTCGCGATACGCGGCGCATTCCTCGCCACCTTCATGAACAAGTATTCCGCCTTGCCGATGGCCCTGACCGGACAGTTGTCCGATCAGCTCGCTGCCAAACGCGTGCATGAGACTGCGACCTTCTTCACCCTGACTGTCATGCCGGGCGCGCTCGATCGCAAGGGCGCCGCTTTCAAGGCCGCGGCGATGGTCCGGCTGATGCATTCCATGGTCCGGTTCAACGTCATGAAGCGCCAAGGGCTTTGGGAAACCGGTGTTTATGGTGTACCCATTCCCCAGGTCGATCAGATGCCGGCGGGACAGATCGGCTCCTTCCTGATTGCCTTCCGCGCGCTAAAGGAAGGCCGGGAGCAGTTCACCGATGAGGAACGCGCGCGGATCGAGATTGGTCGTTATCGCTGTTTTCTTCTAGGCCTGCCGGAACCTCTGCTCGGCGACACGCCCAAGTCCGTGGCGCGCCTGATGCTGGCACGCCAGGCCACCCTGCGCGGTGCGTTCGACGAAGCCACCTGTGGCGCCCTGGTTCGGGGCACGATGAATACCGAGTTGTCCTTCGACAACTCCCTCACTGGCAAGATCGACCGCGAGCTGGAACGCAGCTTCTCCAAAGCCTTCTTCATCAAGCACTTCCTTCAGGGCGATACCCGTCGAGCCAATCAGATGGGCGTGACCTATACCCTGAAGGATCGCAAGCTGGCGCTGATCGCGGCAACACGCATTTTCTCGCAACTTCGCCTTTTCGGACTCCTTGGCGATATTCCCGTCATCCGGGAAATCGCCGATCGGATACTGGTCGGAAAGCTCGATGGCTTGTTGAAGCGCTATGGTCATGCCAGGTTCGAGACAGATGCCAATACCTACCGACCGACCATCTGACCGCCATCGAAGACTATCACCGCGTAGGAGTGAATATGGATGAGCCTCAAACGATCGCTATCCAAGCCGGAATAAAGGCGTTGCTAGGCAAGGCCTTGGCGACTATCGCGGCGGCCGGCTGTCACGATGTTTCGATCCATCTGTCGCGGCCGATTTACATGCAGCTCTTTATGAAGAGCCCTGTGGAGACGCCACGGGCGTTTGGTGCGCCGGTGTATGCGCTTCCGGACGATCGACCGTCATATGTCACCGGCCTGACCGACGATGGCGAACCGCTCACCTTGATGAAGCCTGATCGCAACACCAATCCCAGATGGTCAAGGATCCGTATCGCGGTCTTATGCGCCTGGCTGTAAATTGGCGACATGCGCGTGTTCATCGATTTCGAAGCCTCATCACTCGGGAAGAAAAGTTTCCCAATCGAAGTCGCTTGGGTCTTCGAAGACGGGACTTCAAAATCCATGCTTATCCAGCCTATTGTGGAATGGAGGGACTGGTCGCCGGAAGCTGAAGCCCTCCATGGCATTTCCCGCGATCTCCTGGAACGCGAAGGCGTTCCTGCGGCCACGGTTGCCCATCAAATGATGAGCGACCTTATCGGACATGACCTGTTTGCCAGCGCGCCTTCCTGGGACGGCAAATGGCTGAGCACACTGTTACGTGGCGGCGGACTGCCGCGACATGCGCTCCGGCTTTCCCGAACGGATGAGATGTTTTTGCGAGCAGCCCGGGACATTCTGGGAGACACCGTGTCCGATGACAGCATTGCCGACTTGATCGCCGGCGTCATCGCCACAACGGAACCCGTTTCAGCTACGCACCGCGCGCTCCCGGATGCCGGCCTGGAACTGCAACGATTTCACCTTGTCCGCGAAGAAGCCACAAAGCGGGCTGCCCTTGCGTCCGCCTGACATTTTATCCCCCCTGGTTAGCATCGAACCCTGATGGCCTCGTTGGTAAAACTAAGCTTCAGTATCGCGTGAGGCTGCCAATGAAGTGCTTGTCCATCCCCTTTGTCGCTATCGCCGCCCTGACCACCTGCCCGATCACCGCGATGGCCGCCAGCGCCCCTGTGCAAACGGCGGAACTCATCGCTGACAAGACTATCCAGACACAGGATCGGGACGGGGATGCTCTTATCAGCCTGAAGGAAAGCGCTGGCGCCGCGCTGACCCTGTTCGGGGCCATGGACGCTGACGGGAGTGGATCGATCAGCCAGCCCGAGATGCTCCAGGCCGCTATGAATGACGCTTCTGCCCTGCGTGTGTCGACGACGGCGGACCAGACGACGGCGATGGTGGCGTCACGGTTCGCCGCAATGGACATTGATGGAGATGGAGCGATCAGCCTGCCAGAAATGATGGCCGTCAACCAGACAATCTTCGACATGGCCGATACTAATGCCGACGGATATGTTTCCGCCAGCGAACTCTCTTCCCTGGCACTGGACCGGGCGCGAACGGCGGACAGCCGATAGACTCGTCAGTCCATCACCGTAAACAAAAGGCCGCCCGTCTGGGCGGCCTTTCCATTGTCTTGCAATGCACGCGGACAGCTAGTTGGGCTGGCCCCCTGCGATGAAGGCCGTGCTCACTAAATTCGCCGCATGCGGCATTTGACAATGAGACATCAGACCACCTCCTTTCGCTCGTTGAACCTAGCTTAAATGTAGGAGGGTTCGGCACAACGTCAAGCGGCTCCAAGTCACATCTTGCGTGACCATTGCTGCACCGCTGGTCGCCTGGCATCTGGAAAACGGGCATCGAAAACTTGCAGCATCGCTTTTAAACTCTGGCGAAAGTCTGGAGGTGAATATGCCTAAGATTCTTGAAGAATGGACCGTCATGCCACACGGCCGGCTCACCCGCGTTGACGACGGGATATGGACGGTCACTGGTGAATTGCACATGCCGCTTACACCGCTGGAGCGACGAATGACTGTCGTGCGCCTGAAAAGTGGTGGCATGGTCATCTACAGCGCCATCGCTCTCGACGAGCCTCAGATGGAGGAACTGGAAGAATCCGGACGTCCCGCCTATCTCGTCATCCCGGGCGACCGCCACCGTATCGATGCCAGAATATGGAAAAAGCGTTATCCGGATCTAAAGGTCATCGCACCGGCCGGCGCCGAGAAAGCGGCCGAAGAAGCCACGGAGATCAACGCGACAGAGGTGGATTTTGGCGACGAGGATGTTCGGTTTGTGACCGTTAAAGGCATGTCGGGTCATGAAGCCGCATTGATTGTCCGCCGCTCTGGCGGGACGACCCTGATCGTCAATGACGTTATTGGAAATATGCCGCAGGACTCCGGCTTCGTGTTGCGCCTCACCGGCTTCGCCGGCCATGAGCCGCATATTCCTGTGCCTGTCAAAATGGGTCTGAAGGACAAGGACGACCTTCGGTCCCAATTGCTTGCCTGGGCCACCGAACCAGATCTTAGACGCATTATCATGTCGCACGGCGATCCGATTGAAAGCGATGTATCCGCACAGCTTCGCGCCCTGGCGGACACGCTGAATTAAATCTGGGCACTATCATTACCAGCTAACAAGCGATCAAATATTTGGCGATGCAAAAAAATGAGGGGGAAGCAACTGCTTCCCCCTCATTCCTTTCGTCATCCCTTTGGCATGTCCCTTATGCCGCGAGCGCTTCGTTCTGATTGGTTAGCGGTTGCCAAACGCGCGTAAAGGCATTGAAGGCCCGCGTGTAGGTGTCTCGCATCAGCGCAAGCTGATCCTGAGCCCGTTCGGCGGCGAACGACTGGAACTCAATCAGGTCCTGGGGCGAGCGTAGACGCAAAGCCTTCTGCGACAGTTCGTTGTAGTCGGCCAGCTGACGCGAGTATACTTCGCCCCACGCCTGACTGACGTCGCTGAAAGCGGCCGTCGCCTGCTTCCCGGCTTCAGCATAAGCGTTGAGCGTCTGGGTGCCGCGTTCGGTGAACGCCTGAATCTTCGCTTTCATCTGCTCACCCGCTTCCGCGCCAGTGTGAACGAATTCTGCGGACTTTCGTTCGGCTGTGTTGAGCAAGTCTTTGGAGTTGTCGAAGGCCGCGTTGCCTGCGTCGGCAGCGGCGTTAAGCGCCGTAGACGAGACATTCGCAGCTGCATTGATACCGTCCTTGACGGCGGCCATCCCAGCGCCGGCGGCATCACGAGACGCTTCGGATGACTTGTTCAGAACGTTTTCAGCGACGTTCGAGACGGGTTTAATAGGATCAGACATTGGATACACCCTTTTTAACGCCCGATTGGCGCATGCCTTTCATATCGCACCTGCGATAATGAAAACGCAGCTCGACGACACCGACAAAATAAGGAGCTTATAAAGATAGACTATCCTATTGAAATAAATCAGAAATGCCCAGCATGAATTCTTCGTGACATTTTTTGCGCCGCAAGATCGCATCTTGTCGTCAATCACCGGCAAACCTGATGCCATCGCAGCAAGGTAAATTACGCGCCGAGGCGAAATTGGCACCGATGGCGGCTGCTGCCGCATTGAAATTTGATTGCCCGGGATGACAGGGTTAAATCAAAGGAGAGATTCATGACCGATACCCACGACATCGAGCATAAATTCTGGAAAGCGCTGCGCGCTGACCGCACGGCCATGCTGTGGCTTGAGGGAACACCCGGTTCCAAACCCATGACTGTACTGGTGGACGGAAAGGAAGACACCGGTCCGTTCTGGATCTTTACATCGACAGACACCGAGGCGGCAGTTGTCGTGCATACCGGCCATCCCGCCAACCTGGCGTTTTCGTCCAAGGGCCACGACATCTTTGCCAGTATCGAAGGGACCGTGACGATCGACAATGACCGGGCGGTGATTGACCGCCTGTGGAATCCATTCGTCGCAGCATGGTACGAAGGCAAGGACGATCCGAAGCTGTGCCTGTTCCGTTTCGATCCGTCCGATGCCAAGGCCTGGATCGATGCGTCCAGCCTGCTGGCCGGTGTGAAGCTCCTTCTGGGGGCCGACCCGAAAAAGGATTTCCAGGACAAGGTTTCGGAAATCCAGTTCTGATTTCAGGTTCATCGCCAATATGTGATACATGACCTCAGCCGTCATTTTCGGCCTGCTGGCCGCGCTTCTTTATGGCCTGGCCGACATTACAGGCCGGTCTACTAACCGCATCAATGGCGTCCCCACTACGCTGTTCTGGAGCCAGCTCCTGCTGGTTGTGGCCGCCTCCATCGCACTCCTGTTTTTTAAGCTGCCCAAGGCAAGCCTCACCGAATGGGCCTTGCTCGTCATTGCCGGTATAGTCCTCACAGGCGCCACGGCGTTTCTGTATACCGGCCTCGCCAGGGGGCGACTATCGGTCGTTGCGCCGCTGATGGCCAGCTATGGCGCGGTCAGTTCTTTCCTCGCGCTTCTAACTGGCGAACACCTGTCCGCGGGTATCGTCACCGGTCTGGTCATGACCGTTGCCGGGGCCATACTTTGCGCGATCCGCAGCGACGACAAGACATCAAAATCGTCGGGGTGGATATATGGCGTCGGCGCGTCTCTGTGTTACGGTGTCAGCTACTGGCTCCAGGGCCAGTATGTCCTGCCCGCATTCGGCCCTGTGCCAACCCTGTGGGCCTGCTATGTCGTGGCGGTTATTGCCATCGGCGCCTACAGCCTGATTTGGAAACGACCGATAAACGAGGTCAAGGGGCTGAAAGGCGCCGGACTAATCGGCCTCTCAGCCAGTCTCGGTGGCGGTGGCCTGGCCGCCCTGAACCTGGCACAGGCGGACGGCGATATCGCTATAGCAACCGCCCTGAGTTCGGCTTCAACCCTGGTAACCGTTGTATTTGCCGTCATCGTCCTGAAAGAAAAACCAGGCGTGTGGGGCTGGGGAGGAATCATTGCTGTCATCGCCGGCATTGTCCTGCTGAATTTGTCTTCGCAATAGCGAGTGCGGCTTTATGGCCAGACGCCCTCTGTCGCGGCATTTTCCGACAGCAATTTTACGGCGCGGGACCTAGCCTGGCTTCGTGCTGTTCAGGAACTATGCGATGACACTGAAACTGGGAACGCTGGTAGATATTATCCGGAAAACCGTGAAGGACTGGCAAGATGACGACGCGCCGCGGTATGGCGCCGCCCTGGCCTTCTATAGCGTGCTGTCGCTCGGCCCGTTACTGCTGGTCGTCATTTCCCTGGCGGGGCTTGTGCTTGGCCAAGAGGCCGCCTCCGGTCTGGTACTCCGGGAAATGCGCGGCATGGTCGGCGACACGGGCGCGCTGGCGATCCAAGACGTAATCCGCAATACGCAGAACGATGAGAAGAGCCTGATCGCGACGCTTGTCGGCACCTCCGCCCTGCTTCTGTCCGTCTCCGGCTTCTTCGCCCAGTTGCAGGGCGCGCTCAATCATATTTTCAATGTGCCCAAGGCAAAAACGAGTCTGATCTCGTTCGTAATGAAGCGCGTCCTGTCGTTCAGCATGATCATCTGTATTTGCCTTCTGCTGTTACTCTCCCTGGCCGTCTCGTCCGTGCTGTCGGCCGTCACCGAGCCATGGCAGGGCACCGCGCCGGTGATGATCGTCACCTCGGTGAACTTCGTCCTGTCAGTGCTGGTGGCGACGGTCCTGTTCGCCCTGACGTTCAAGATCCTTCCGGATGTGAAATTCGCCTGGCGCAATGTCTGGATGGGCGCCTTCATCACCGGCATCCTGTTCACGGTCGGGAAATCCCTGATCGGAATCTATCTGGGCCACAGCAGCCTCGGTTCTACCTATGGGGCGGCAGGGTCGCTGATCGTCCTTCTGGTGTGGATCTACTATTCCACCCAGATCATCTTCTTTGGCGCTGAGTTTACCCAAGTCTACGGCCGTCACAATGGGGAGACATTTGAAACATCCCCATCGCGCTCGCTGCAGTTTCATCAGGCAGACGCTCCCCTTCCGCACCGACACAGCCTGGCGGAGACCTTGACTGGGCTTGGTATTTTTAGCGTGCTGGCCCTATTGCATATGCGCCAGCAGAGGCGCTCGAAGCCTGGCATGAACCCATAACGGCGACTCAATGCCTGGCGGGCGGCATGAGTTCGAGCAGACGGTTGATGTCGATGGGTTTCACCAGGTGATGATTGAAGCCGTGTTCCGCTGTCTTTTGGCACATGGCACGATCACCCCATCCCGTTTGTGCGATGACAAGTGTGTCATTATGCGCAGGATTGGCACGAAGGCATTTGCACGCTTCCAGGCCGCCCATTATGGGCATGCCCAGGTCGAGCAGAACGACATCCGGATCGAAACGGCCGGCTTCTTGGACCGCTGACTTGCCATCGTAACAGGTCCTGACTTCGTAGCCGAACATTTCCATTGCCCAGGTGAGGGAAAGGGCGGACGGTTCATTGTCGTCGACGACCAATACTCGGGTCGGACCGTCATGGACTCTCTGTTTGGCAATGTGATTGGTATTCGGCATCTTTACCCCGGCGTAGCATTTTGCCCGCGTATGCCCGTCTCCACCCTCCCAGCCATTCGAGTTTGCCGAAATAGGGTTAATGACAGGCTAATTGTTTGGAACGGCTAAGTGGCGGACGATCTGTCCAGGGTCGCACGGCTATCTGCAGATGCCGCGCGCTTACCTTTTAGCCCTCGCACGAAAGAGGCCACGGCCATGCCGGCGACGACGACAGTCGCAACGGTCGTCAAACGCGGCGCCATCCGCCGCAAAAGGGGATGCCTCAGCGCAGCTGTAGCTAAGACAAGATGAGGTGAAGGCAAGGTACGCGACATCATATGCGCAAATGGCAAAAGGTTAAGGATGGTGCTCGCGCGCTTTGATAAGGACTTTGGCATTAGGTACTCCCCGGACACTTAAATCAATATAGCTGACTCACCGTAAGTTTCCGGGTCTTGCTCCAGGCGAGAGATATCAATAACCGATAGTGACATTGCCGTAAGACACCAAAACAAGCGGCAGCCATGCCGTCAAGTGACACAGAACCACCTAAATGTCTTCTTCAACTGGCTGGCTGACTTTCTTGACCTTGGCCCAATTGAACCCAAGCTGGCCAACGCGCTCTTGCAGGCGCGCCCAGATTTCAAGAGCAGGATGCGGATCGCGCGCCATCACCCATAGTAACTTGCCCTTGGGTTCACTGACAATTGACCACGAATAGTCGTCCGCGCGATCCATTATCCAATAATCACCCAGGAAGAAGGGACCGAAAAACGACACCTTCCATTTCGAATTGCCCGTTCCCGGCACAATTTTCGCCCGGCTGGGAATGGTTCGCTCCGGACCATCGGCCACGTCCTTATGCAGCGTAGCCACTATATCGATTTCGCCGGCGTCGGTGACGGTATAATGGTCTGTCACCCCTTCGTATTCGGCTTCGAAAGGGTTGTCATATCTGCCTACCTCGTACCACAGCCCGGCATATTTGTGCAGGTCGACCGGCTTCGCGGGCTCGGGCACGTTAGGTCGTCTGGTCGTCCGCGGCCGTGACGCTAGGATGGCGGCACCGGCAATGGCGCCACCCCCGATAATCAATAAACCTGCCAGAGTGGATTTGGATATTTTCATCTGCCTGGGTTTCTAAAACGCTGGAAATTAGTGCGCCGGATGATGGGCTTTGCGAGCGGCCTTGGCGTGTCCGGCGGCATCTCCATGCCAGCCGGACCCTTTCGACTTTGACGTAGCGGTCGTATGCTTCATATGACCTTCCTTCTCTTGCTGCGCCGTCTTTCCCTCCCCCTCCTTGGCCTTGGTTCGACGATAGTTATGTTCGTTGGTCTTCTTGTCCTCACGATTGGACGAGCCTGACTCGCTAAGGCCGATGGCGATCGCCTGCTTGCGGCTCTTGACCTTGTCGCCGCTGCTGCTTTCGAGTTCGCCTTCTTTGAACTCGTGCATGACGCGTTCCATGGTGTCTTTTTGGCCGGCGGTTTGCTTTGGCATCTGACTGCTCCATTCTGTTAGGCAGCAGTGTCGACTTCGCCAGTTCAATATTCTATGCGATTTGGTGCGGGCCCTGTAAGGGCTTGGTCAGAAGTTCGCACCCAGATCTATGGCTATGCCAGGTTCGCTTCGCCTTGCAACCATTGCAAGCCCGCCAGTTGCGTCAGGTCATGACTGCTCAGAAAATGCACCAGGCCAAGGACTGTGGTCTCGCCATGGTCGCCCAGGATCACTGCCCGCTTCCATTGCTCATCGTTCAGTCCCTCCAGTATGCTGAGCGTGCGCTTGCGAGCCTCCCTGAAGATTTTCAGCAAATCCTCCGCGCTCTCGTCACCAGCTTCCACCGCGTCGATTGCTTCAACCCTTATGTCCGGCTTTTCTTCAAGCAGTGCCCGGGAAATACAGACCTGAAAGCGCTCGATTTCTTGGGCTTTGATCACCCGAAGCTGCTGAATTGCCGTCAACTCTCCGCACGGACTGGAGGCCCAGGACGGGGGCCGCCAGTCATAAAGTTCAGTCGGCAGAACCTTGAAATGCGCTTCGAGGCGATCCGGGAACTCAGCGAGAGCAGTGAAAGTGACGAGGTGCATATCGGTCCTGAGCTACATTATGGTCTTCGATCCGTATCCGCGCGAGCTGTTCCAGAAATGATCATCCGGCATTGACCAGCGGTTCACGCGGCCAGTGGCGCAGCTTTGCCAGGTCAGTGAAGAAGGCCTTGACCCTGGCGGCTGAAGACAGCTCCACGAACGCTTCATCGAGGTCGGCAGCGATACCAGCCTTTTCCAGCAGCGGCAGGACCTCGGGTGAATAGGCCAGGAACTTCATGTGCGCGAAGGCATCGGAGACGAAATCCTTGGCGGTCGATTTCCGGGTTAACCACGCCACGCCCTCCTCCGATGCGATGACGGCGACGACATCGAACAGGACCGACGGTCCGCCGTCGATCTTGTACTGCGCCGGCAGAGCGGTGCCGTCGCTCAGCGTCACCCCTGTCACCATGGGCGCGATGAATTCGACCATCATGCCTTCCTTCATGGCGGCCTTTTGCAAGGCGTCCACCAGTTTCGCGTCGGCCCCATCGGTCACCAAGACGCCCAGCTTGCGGCCAGCCAGAGACGGCGGCGGGTTTTTCAGGATGCTGAGGGCATTGGATGGCGGTAAATCCTGGCGGGTGGCGACCGCGGCCGTCGCGGTGGCCGGCAATTCCGGGAGCCCCAAGCCTGTCGCCACCGTCTGGGCCAGGCCGGGATCAATGTTCAGGAGGTGCGACACCACGCGGGTTCGAATGGCCGGCCGCTCGACACGGCTCAATTCGAATACCAGGGCATTGGCGATATGGGTCTGCTCAGTGTCTGTCTGGCTGATGTAGAACTGCCGGGCCTGGCTGTAGTGGTCGGCGAAGCTTTCCGGCCGGATGCGCAGCTTGTTGCCTTCGACAGGTTCCCGGAAGCTCTTGAAGCCTGCGCCGGTTTCGCGCGGGCCAGGATCAGCGCCCTCTTCCGCGCTCCAGGAATTGGGCTCATAGTTGGCGCGCCCCATCGGATTGGTCATGGCCATGTGGCCATCCTGCTGGAAGTGGTGGAACGGACACCTGGGCGCATTGATCGGGATGTGGGTGAAGTTCGGTCCGCCCAGGCGCTTCAGTTGTGTGTCGAGATAGGAGAAGTTTCGGCCTTGCAGCAACGGGTCATTGGTGAAGTCAATGCCCGGCACGATGTTGGACGTGCAGAAGGCGACCTGCTCGGTCTCCAGGAAAAAGTTGTCCGGCATGCGGTCAAGCACCAGGCGCCCGACCATGCGCAGCGGCAGGATTTCTTCGGGGATGATCTTGGTGGCGTCCAGGACGTCGAAATCGAAGCTGTTGGCGAAGTCCTCGTCAAACAATTGCAGGCCCAGTTCCCATTCCGGGAAAGCGCCGCTTTTGATCGCATTCCACAGGTCGCGGCGATGGAAGTCGGGGTCGGCGCCATTAATCTTGACAGCTTCGTTCCAGACCACCGATTGCATGCCGAGCTTCGGGCGCCAGTGGAATTTGACGAAGGTCGACTTGCCTTCGGCATTGACGAGGCGGAAGGTGTGGACACCGAAGCCCTGCATGAAGCGGAAGCCGCGGGGGATGGCGCGGTCGGACATGATCCACATGATCATGTGCATCGATTCCGGCATCAGCGAGATGAAGTCCCAAAAGTTGTCGTGCGCGGTCTGGGCCTGCGGGAATTCTCGGTCGGGCTCTTGCTTGGCGGCATGGACAAGATCGGGAAACTTGATGGCATCCTGAATAAAGAACACCGGGATGTTGTTGCCGACGAGGTCCCAGTTACCTTGCTGTGTGTAGAACTTGACGGCAAAACCGCGCACATCGCGGGCCAGATCGAACGAGCCCTTGTTCCCAGCTACGGTCGAAAAGCGCACGAAGACCGGTGTCTTTTCGCCCGGTCGCTGGAACAGGTCGGCCGCCGTTACGTCCGCCAGCGAGTCGTACGTTTCAAAGTAACCATGCGCACCGTAGCCTCGCGCGTGGACAACCCGTTCCGGAATGCGTTCATGGTCAAAGTGAAATAGCTTTTCACGCAGATGGTGGTCTTCCAGGCTGACCGGACCGCGTGCGCCGGCCTTCAGGGAATTCTGGTCGTCAGAAACCGGGGCGCCTTGCTGGGTTGTCAGGACGGCATAGCCGTCTTCAGCGGTCTGGTGCGTATCCCCACCCGGTGCCAGGGTAATAGCGACATCTGCAAACTGGGCTTGGGTGCTTTTCCCGGCCGAGGCCTTCGGGGTGGTTTTCTTGGTGACCATGGACCTCTCCTGTATTCAAAATTCAATGGCCGACATCGCGGCCGATGGAAGATTCAGGCCGCTTCTGTCATTTCCTGCGGTTGCAGGAGATGAAGGAAGTGGCCGTATTTTAGGAAATGTTGGACCTGCCCGACCGCCATTGGATCGCTGGACAGGAGATCATGTGGCAAAGGCAAGACGATGTGGTCGCGCATGCCTGCGAGCTTCGTGCGGTTTACGCTGATCTTGCCATCATGTGGCCACGGCGCCAGCAGATTCGCCATCGGATCGAGCGAAACGGCGCCCGCGATTATGCCAAGCTCGTAGTCGGCATGCGCGCGGAGTTGACCGGCAAATCCGTCCGAGCCGGTGCCGGACTGGAACGCAGCAGGACCATAGATCATTCGAAACCACCAGTTCCGCCGGTAGACTTCGAGGACCTCGCTACCGTGGAGACCCGGCGCCGTCATGACCACGCGCCCCAGATTTCGCGGTCTGTACTGCTGAAGCGCTGCGTGCAAAAGCACGCCTCCAAGAGAATGCGTCACGAAATGAAGATGGGTCGCGTCCTTGTGCCGGTCAAAGATCGGCAAGATATACTGCTGGACCAGTACATCCGCTGCAAACAGCGTGGATGGATAGGCCACATTGTCAACCCCGGCCCCCTCAAGCCTGAGCACCATTTCGAGGCTCGCCATGATGGTTGGTGTCTCGGCCAGGCCATGAAAAAGAACTACTTGGTTTTCGCCGTCGCCCATGCATATCCCCGAGAGCGTCTGAGACGCTCGTCTGCTGTCAAATCGAAAAGAGTGATGCCCGGTTGCCTTGGCGGCATTGGCCCTGAACGCGGGCAAGGTGATGCGGCAGCCGTAAGGATAAAATGCAAAAGGGCTACGAGAAAATAAGCAGATCATATCTCTTTGAAAAAACCGGATAATCTCGCGAAAAACGACCTTTGGACGCGGCCAGGATGATATTGCATCCTTATGCGCCGCGGCACACCATTCTGATCTCTAGTCAAGGGAGGCCGGCATGACCAGGACTGCAAAAAGCTCAGAACCGAAACAGAAGGATGCCCATCCAAACGCAAGCGTTCATGTGAAGGACAAACCGCAATTCGATGAGCGCCCTGAAAAGTATCCTGCCGCCAAAAAGGGATTGGGCAATCCCGACAAGCCTGCGGACAGATAGCCGTGGGTCAGAAAGTTGTTCGATATACCGGAGGGTGCGCCTGTGGCGCGGTCCGATTTGAAGCCATCGATAAGCCGCTCCGCGTCGGTCTCTGCCACTGTCTGACCTGCCGCAAACACCATGGCGCCGCGTTCAATCCATTCGTTGTCTTCCCGTTTGAGGCCGTCTTCATCGCCGGTGGCCTGCGCAGTTGGCGCAGCTCGGAGCATTCGACCCGGCTGAGCTGCGAGGTCTGCTCGTCGCCAATATGTCAACAGGAAGACGACAGCGGCGAGATCGAATTGCATGGCGGCAGCTTCGATGAAACAAGCCTGTTCCCACCTGAATACGAGAACTGGACGCTTCACCGCGAGGACTGGTTGCCGCATCTGGGCGTCAGGGAACACCCGGCAGATGTATCCGCGGAGATACTCGATCAGTCCCGGCATGTCCGATCCTGGCGGCAGCACTAACCGAGCTGAACGCAAGCCCGACGCTAGGACCGGTGATCCAATTTTCTATTCAGGACGCCACGAATCTTTCGGGCGAGTTCATCAGGCATGTATGGCTTATAGATCGTCTCGAATGCGGCCGAATTCGTATGGCCATGAACGTCATCAGCAAAACCCGTCGTAACGAGAATCGCCATATCCGATGACCTGCGCTTCACCTCCTTCGCCAGTGCTACGCCATTCATGTGACCCGGCATTATGATGTCCGTGAACAGCATATCGAAGCGACTGCTGTCTCCGTCAAGGATTTGCAGGGCTTCGCCGGCATTGCCGGCTTCACATATGACATACCCTTCCTGAGTGAGGATCGCCGCGGCAAGCTCGCGAACCTCCTTGTTGTCCTCGACGATTAATATTCTTTCGCCCTTGCCCTGCCCCTTTTCATCTTTTGGCAGGTCTGCCCTGGCTTCTACGTCTCCATCCACGACCGGGAAAGTTATACGGATGCTTGTTCCTTCGCCGACCTGGCTATCAACGGCGAAGCCGCCGTCGGACTGCTTCACGAAGCCATAAACCTGCGCGAGGCCTAAGCCTGTTCCCTTGCCTACTTCCTTGGTCGTAAAGAAAGGTTCGGTGACATGAGCCAGGACATCAGGCGACATGCCCTCGCCCGTGTCCCGCACCGACAATTCGACGGACTGCCCGCCGCGACCGTTAAAGCCGCCGGCCGGCACAGTCAAATTCCGCGTCGAAATGGTTACAGTACCGCCATTTGGCATCGCATCGCGGGCATTGGCCAGCACGTTTATCAACGCGACTTCAAACTGGATGACGTCGATCTGTGCATTGGCCAGATCCGGCGCCAAATCCAGTTCAATGGTTATGTGAGACCCCAGCGTCTTCGATAACAGCTCGTTTAGCTCCGTGATCACACGGTTCAGGTTGACAACGCGGGCTTCCAGGGGCTGCTTTCGGGAAAATGCCAGCAATTGCTGCGTCAGGGCCTTGGCCTTTTCCGCCGCTGTTATAACCGCGTCCTGGTATCGGGTAAGCTGTTCCGGCTTGTCGATCACTGTACGGGCAAGCTGCATGTTGCCGATGATCACCTGGAGCAGGTTGTTGAAATCGTGGGCGATCCCCCCCGTCAACTGCCCGATCGCTTCCATCTTCTGCGCCCGGCGAAGGGCGGTTTCCGCCTCCCGGCGCCGCGTGATGTCCAGTTGCGAACCGAAGAAATACAGAAGTCGACCTTCACGATCGAAAATCGGGCTGATGAACAGGGCATTCCAGAACATCGTGCCGTCCTTGCGGTAGTTCTGGACCTCCACCGCAATATCCGTCTTGTCCTCGATCGCCCTGCGTACATTCGCGATAGCATCCCGGTCGGTCCCGGGCCCCTGGAGGAAGCGGCAATTATGTCCCAGGATTTCGTTCATCTCGTAGCCGGATGTGTTCAGGAAGGCCTGATTGGCAAAGATGACTGGGTTGTCGAATTGGTTCGGGTCCGTGACGATCATCGGCATCCGCGTCATTTCGATCGCGGCAAAAAACAGGTCGTGACGGTCGGCGCTGTCGGTTATCGTTGGGTGACCGTGCATTTGATCACCCGCTGCATACAGACGTTGCACCGACGCCGGTTCGACCGCGGTGCTGAAACTTGCACGCATATTTTCGCGGATGCCCGAAAGATCGGTAAGCGCATTGCTGACGATTTGTTGACAGCGCGCGTCGTCCTTATAACGCAGTCCGAGCAGTTGTAGGCCGCTGATCACGCCCGCCAGCATATTGTTCAGGTCGTGGATCGAGCGCCGACGCTCACTATTCCCGCTTGAAGCGCTATCACCGTTGTCCAAGTGCGTTCTCGCTAAAAGACATCAAACTGGAGAATACGACATAAAAGTCCCATCGGATTAGTCCGTTTGATAAATCAAGGCCGAGTGTATGGCTTGGTAGAATAGCGTCGCAGAAGGGACCGGAGAGGCTTGATCAGACGACCTATCATCGGAGCTTGGCTTGCAACTCTGCGGGGTTGAAGGGCTTCGAGATGTATTCGTCCATGCCTGCGGCGAGGCACCGTTCCTTGTCTCCAGCCATGGCGTGGGCCGTCATTCCAATGATCTTCAAGCGCGGCTTTCCCGTCTGCTGTTCATGGGCGCGGATCATTTTCGTCGCGTCCAGGCCGTTCAGTCCAGGCATCTGAACATCCATCAGCGCGGCCATATATTTGTGGTTTTTCGCCAGCTCGAACGCTTCCAATCCATTCTTTGCTATGTCTACCCGATAACCGAAGCCCTCGAGGAAGGTCGAGGCGACCAGCACATTCGGTTCGAAATCTTCCACCAGAAGAACGGACGGGCGAGCCTTTTCGTCCAGGGTCTGCGCGACGAGGGTCGACAAATCCACCGGTGTATCCTCGAGCTCCTTGGGTGCCAGGGTAAGAGGCACGCAAACCGTGAATGTGGATCCTTGGTGGAGGACACTCTCTACGCTGATCGTACCGCCCATGATTTCCGTGAGCGTTTTCGTGATGGCCAGTCCTAATCCCGTCCCGCCGTACCGGCGGCTGATGCTGCTGTCGGCCTGAACGAACTTGTCGAAGATGGTTGGCAATTTCTCTTCGGCAATCCCGATGCCCGTGTCCTTTACGGCAATGCAAACCGTCTCCTTGTCGGCTATGTCCATGGGGTGGCACGTTATTGAAACGTGAATTCCGCCTTCGGACGTGAATTTGATCGCGTTGGAGCAAAGATTCAGGATGATTTGTCGCAGCCGGGTCGGATCCCCTACGAACATTCGATGATCCGCGCAGTCGCCTTCGGCCGAGAAATGCAGGCCTTTTTGTTTCACCTGTACGGCCATCATGCTGGTCACTTCCTGGATCAGCCGGGGCAAGCTGAACGGGATCTGTTCCAGTTCGACCGTCCGCGCTTCGATCTTGGCGATGTCGAGAAGGTCGTTGATCAAGGCCAGAAGGCTGTCGGCGCTCAATTGCAGCGTATGAATGAACTGGCGCTGTTTTTCATTTAGTGGCTTCGATGCGGCGAGTATTGTAGACAAGCCGATCACAGCATTCATCGGTGTACGGATCTCATGGCTCATATTCGCCAGGAATTCGCTCTTGGCGATGTTGGCGGCCTCTGCCTTATGACGGGCATCGGTCATGTCCTGGATATCCGTACAGGTCCCGTACCAGCGCAGAATCTGTTGGTCGGGGCCAATGTCCGCCGTGGCACGGCCGAGTACCCAACGATAGGTGTCATCCGATCGTTTGAGACGATATTCGATTTCATACGGAGCCCCCGTAGCCACGGACGCCTGCCATTGAGCGCTTGCGCGCACGGCATCATCTGGGTGCACGTAGGTAATCCAGCCCACGCCATCCGTCTCGCCTTCGCGAGCGCCTGTGAATTCGTACCAGCGGTTGTTGTAAAAATGGACCGCGCCGTCTGGATCAGCGATCCAAACCATTGGGTCGATCGCGTTTGCCAGGTGCTTGAACTGCCGCTCGCTTTGTTGCACGCGTTGCAGGAGGCGGCTGCTCTCAATTCCGGTCGCCGCCTGAGCCGCGACAGCCCGGGCAATGCGTTCGCCGCGCTCGGTAAACACACCGGGGGTGGCGTGCCCAAAGAAAAGTCCGCCAAGGACCTCGCCACCTTTGGATATAACCGGCACAGCCAGATAGGCACGGACGGGTAGGTGGCCTTCAGGCATGCCCCGGCGTGGCGCATTTTTTCCATAGTCGGCCTGGGTCGTCACATCGTCGTAACGCACGACCTTCTCGCCTGAGAAGGTCGGCGCGAAAATCGCCGTATTGCGAGGCATGGGAAATTTGTCGAAATGCGCACGATCCACGCCGGCTATGGTGTACAGGGTATAGCTCTCGCCATCGATGTTTTCGACATTGTAGAAGAAGGCGCCGAACTGGGCGCCGGTCAACCGGGTCGCCTGGTCCGTCGCCGTCTGGACCGCCTCTTCCAGGGTCTGATTGGTAAATGCCTCGCCAACCTCATAGAGGGCGGTGACGATTTCACGCTCTTCTTCGACGAGCTGCGACGCCTGTTTCTGATCCTCAATATCGGTGCTGGTCCCTATCCAGCGCGTAATGGTGTTCGCATCGTCCCGGATCGGCACTGCGCGGGACAAATTCCATCGATAGGTGTTTGACGCTGCATGTAAAATACGTTGCTCCAGCACATATTCGGTACCCGTCGCGATGCTGTGCCGCCAGGCTTCCGTGCCTGCAGGCAGGTCGTCAGGGTGAATTACGCTCGGCCAATCGTAGCCGCCTTCGATCATCTTGATGTCGCCGACATAGGCAGCCGCGTGTTCGTTGATATAGGTGAGCTGGCCATCCGAGCCGGCGGCCCATACCATTTGCGGCAGGGAATTTGTCAGCGCCTCGAGCTGCCGCGTACGGTTTGCCAGTTCTATCTCCAACGCCCGTGTCAACGAAATATCCCGAGCGATCTTGCTGGCGCCTATGACGGTTCCTTCTGCATTCCGGATGGGTGAGATTGTCACCGAAATGGCGAAAAGCTCGCCATTCTTACGCTTTCGCACCGTTTCGAAATGGTCGACACGCTGCCCGGCGCTGATCTTGGCGATGATGTCGGCTTCTTCCTGGTATCGGTCTTCCGGAATGATAAGGGTGATATGTTGCCCGACCGCCTCCTCAGCGGTCTGACCGAAAATGCGCTCGGCCGCAGCGTTCCACGAGGTGATTATACCGTCGAGCGTTTTACTGACGATGGCATCATCGGATGATTCAATAATGGCCGCCAAATGGGCATGGGCATCAGTCAGGGGCTCTTTACGCATTCCGGATCACATTATTCTAACTCGTCCGCGCGGTGGTACGGAACAAAATGTGCAACTCTCGACTTTATGCATAAGGATTCAATAAGGATAAGCGCTGGCGGCCCATAACCAGCCGACCTATCAAGATGGGTTCTTTCAGAAAGTTCCGTCCAGTTCTGAAAGTGCTGGCGCTTCATACCTGAGGCTGTCCTAATACGGCTGCCCATCCTTATGCAGGAAGCGCCATTTGCCCTCCGTGAGGACGGCATTGAGATCGTCATCAGGATAGATAGCCGCGTCACCGGGTGTCCGGTCGCCGATCTCCAGATAGACGACAGGGGCGTCGGTTTGATTGACCAGGTGATGGGCATTTCCGGTACCCGCCCGGAAGCCGGCGCACATCCCCGGCTCGAGTGGGGTCTCGCCCTCGTCGGTCACAAGCGTGGGACGGCCGGCGAGGATGTATATAAATTCGTCCTGCCGCGAATGGGCATGGCGAAGCGCGGACAGGGCGCCGGGGTGAAGCCGTGTCAGATTCACGCCGAAGTTCTCCAGGCCGAAAATGTCGCCCAGCACTCGCTTTTCACGTCCGTTCATGCGCGAGGCGTAAGGCTCGGGATAGTTGGACGGCCGCAACCGCACAGGCGCATGCAACGCGAATATGGCAACGGATATATCTTCTTTATGATCCGTCATCTGCCTGCCCCGGTCGGGTTGACGACATCGGGCGGATACGTGCCGTGGCCCTCGATGACGAGGCCGTCTTTCAGGCGCAAGATCTCGCTGACCCGGACGCCCTTTTGGTTCGTATAAAGGATGACGATGTGATCGATGCCCGAGAACACAGCGTCCACCGTGAAATGCAGGTCTGGGATCGCCTGGATGCCTTCCCTCCAGTAGTCCCGTATTTCGGTTTTGCCGTTAAGCCGGCCTCCGCTCTGGGGCCGGATGCGCCTGGCGAAAGGCGACGTGAAGATGGCGTGTTCATGGAAATGCGCGAGAACGCGCTCAATGTCGCGGGCATTCCACGCCGCCGCCCATTCTGTCGCGAAATCCGCCGGATTCGTCTGCATCTGCATTCCTTATTGCTCTGGTAAACGGTGCTGGGCAATTGCCCGGATTACGGCGACCATATCCAGGTGACCTTCACCCATTTCAACGGCATTTTCCAGAAGCGTCTGGCAGCCGTCGAGCATTGGGGTTGCAACCGCGGATTTTTCCGCTTCCGCCCGGATAAGCCTGGCAATAAATTCCACGTCGCGGAGTGCCGCCTGTGCTTCCATGTCGCCCGATACCAGCTTTTCCAGTTTTCCACTCGACACCACGCTTGCCATCGGTCCCGCATCAAGGATGCGGCGAAATAATTCCGTATCCACACCCTGTGAAACGGCGAAGTTCATCGCTTCTGCCAGACCTGTGACCATTGTGATCAGGAACAGGTTGACGGCCAGCTTTGTTCTAAGTGCGCCCGGAATGTCGCCGCATAAGTAGATGTCCGACGTCATGAGGCGAACCAGGGGCATGACCTTTTCAATAACCTGCTCAGGGCCGGAAATCATGGCGACGAGCTCCCCGGCCAGGGCGACGTTGCGGGACCCGGAGACCGGGCACTCGACGTAATGCCCGCCGGCCAAATCTATAGCTCGCGACAATGCCAGCGAATAATCGGGCGCTACGGTTCCCATGTTGACGACGACGCGTCCGCGTACGTTATCCGAGAAGGCTTCCGTCTCACGCTCGAGCACTTCGTTCACCGCGTCGCTATTTCCCAACATCAAGAAAATGAGAGATGCGGATCGCAACGCATTGCGCGCCGACGACGCAACGATGGCGCCGTCCTGTCGCAGACGGTCCGCGGCGGCGGCGGATCGGTTCCATACGACTAGGCCCGCCATGCGGCGCTGGAGATTTGCCGCCATCGGTTCTCCCATAAGTCCCAATCCCAGGAATGCAGCTTCCATCAGTCCCTCCTCGCGAACGGGCGCCTACCCGCAACGCGCTCCCACCCGCCGTCCTGCCGTCAGCGGCTGTATCTGAACCGCAGGCGGGCCGACCCAAGGATATGATTACGCGCCATGAAGCCAACGATGGCAGGGGTCGTATTAGCGTCTACCGGTAGACGTGCCACGCTAAGCGCGCGTACCGTCACTATGTATTCATGTGTGCTGCCGGCAGGCGGGCAAATACCGACATAACCGGCTGCGCCCATGTCGGTCCGCGTCTCGACGGCGCCTCGGGGCAATGACGCGCCGTCTTTGAGCGCTTCGACATCAGAGGGGATATTAGCGACCACCCAGTGCATGAACCCGACGCCGGTTGGCGCATCCTTGTCATAGAGCGTTACAAGGAAGCTCTGCGTGCCCGCTGGCGCACCTGACCAATGTAGTATCGGCGCCCGGTTTTGGCCATCGCATCCGAGTCCATAGCTCTTCGCAAGGATCAAGGATGCCTGAGGGTGACCCTTACGGATATCCGGACTGTTAACGGTGAAGTCTTTGGCAGCCACAGGCCCGTTAAGGGCAAGCCCCAGGATGATAAGTGAGACGAGACGCATGAAACCTCCATTGATCCATGCATTTTCGCACATAAATCAAGCCAGATGCGTGCACCAAAGTCCTAAAACCGTGCCAAATTGCGCAAATGCGCTAACCAACCGCCCATTTCGATGATATGGAATAGCATGCAAGAGCCAGAGAACATCGTCTCCGGGACGTATCAGCGACGGATCGTCTCGCGGCCGGGCGTAGGCGCCACCGCCACCGTCCGGCAGGTATCAGAGGTCAGGATTGCACGCCTGCTGGTGCAACAGCCCTCGTTGATCGTCGTGAAACGGGGTACCAAGGTCGTTAGCCAGGGCGATTTAGACATCACGGCCGTGGCAGGCGACGCCGTGTTTCTCCGCGGGGGCCGTTTCGATGTGGTAAACAAACCTGATGGCGAGGGACTCTACGAGGCCTTCTGGCTGGCTTGGACTTCGGATAGTCTTGCTAAATATCGCGCGACACTTGCGTGTCCCCCTCGCGACATCGTTTCTCGGCTGTCTGACATCTCGGCGCCAATGGCCGAGACGCTCTCGCGTGCACATTCTGCCGTGCGTGACCCGGACCTGCCGGATACCATAGCGTTGCATCGCATAGAGGAGGTCCTGCCTTGGCTCTTGCATTGTGGAGTTGATATCGCTCCATCGGATGACAGAGGTTTGGCGAACCGCGTGACCGCATTGATTTCCGCAAATCCCGGCTTTGGGTGGTCGCTGAAACACCTGGCAAGACATCTCTCGGTCAGCGAGGCGACCCTGCGCCGTCACCTGGCGACGGGAGGCACGCGGTTTTCCGAGCTGCTGATCGATGCGCGCATGTCTGCCGCGCTTTCCTTGCTTCAGAGCACGGACAGGCCCGTGGAGCATATCGCTATGGATGTCGGCTACAATTCGCCTTCGCGGTTCGCGGTGCGATTTCGCGCGCGGTTTGGCTTCGCCCCGACCGCTATACGGGGCCACAACCGTCCTATTCGACCGCTGGCGATCTAAGCAGCGGCTACCCGTTAATGCCACGCGACGACGCGCTTGCTCTATCCGTTCGTGAGGGGCCTTCCGTTTCGCCTCACAATAACGCTCCAGATCTGCCAACAAGTCCGATGGCCCGCGCACTAGCAGCTTGTCCTCCGCTTCGTTCGCAAGGTTACGCAGCTTTTCCAAGTCGGTGAAAATTCGGTTCATCAGTTCGTCTTGTCGTGTTGGCATGAATCACCTCAAATCCCAACCGCACAGATCAAGCTGACCGACGACCATTTTTCGGGCAATCGGGGAAATCCCTTATTGACGACTTCAGAGGCAAATAATGCCACGTCGTACCGCCCTGACTACGGCGGTCACACGGTTGAAGGCATTCAGCTTTTCATAGTCATTCCTTAGATGGGCTTCGACCGTCTTCTGACGAATTCCAAGGATTTCCGCGATCTCGTAGTCGGTCTTTCCGACCGCGACCCAAGTTAGCACCTCCCGCTCCTTTATTGACAATGGACGGGGATCGACTGGCAGACTGGCGCCCGCCGTCTTGATGTCTCGGAAGGTCTCGTAGAATGCATGCAGATGGCGCGGATCATTGAATATTGAAAAGACAATTTTCTCGTACCCGTGGTGGGCAAGGGCCTTTTTCAAACAGTCTAGCAACTCGACTTCAGTGCCGGTGCCGTCAGTGTCGGAAAGATAGTCTTCGAAGCGATAGCTCACCTCAGTTGGCCCCTGTCATCTGGATAGGGGACGCTACGCCAGTCTGTACAACACGGCAACCCTGGACTGATGAAGATCATTACACAAACGTGAAGCGAGTAACCCGTTCCGCCGCGACGATCCAAAAGCGTTGCCGACGCCATGACGGGTTGGAAAAACCCTATGGAAATCTTACACCTAACAGGTCTCAATCCCTTAACCTCACGCCACTACATATAAGGGAAGCCATGCGATCGAATGACACTCTGCCGAACCCGGTCGATCTGCATGTCGGGGCGAAGGTACGGACGAGGCGCAAGATTGTCGGATTTTCCCAAACACAGCTCGCGGACGCAATCGGTGTGACTTTCCAACAAGTTCAAAAATATGAGCGGGGCGCCAACCGTATCAGCGCCTCCAAACTGTGGGATATTGCATTCAAATTGAAGACGTCGATGGCCTACTTTTTCGATGGCTATGCGGAAGGCGAAACGCCGGACGGCTTTGCGCCATCGGATTTGGAAGTGTATGTTCATAACTTTCTGATGACGACAGAAGGTGTCGAACTCGCCGAAGCCTTTCCCAGGATCAAGTCGGCGCAACAGCGTCGCAAAATTCTCGATTTGGTTAAAAGCCTGGCCGCAGATGGGGACGACCAATCGGAGTGAGCATCACCCTCTGACCGCCTTCCATGCGTCTTTCTGCTCGGCATAACAAGGATCGGCTTCCGCCGCCTTCCATTTCTCGAAGAAGATGTCGGCGCTTTTTGCCTTCAGAGGATCACCGGTGCCACGCGCCAATGGCGCGTGTCCTTTGTCCTTATCATATTTCCGGCCGCCCTTATAATTGGCGTATCTTCGGGCGCGCGTGTATCCCATCTGCAGAAACTTACGTGCCATGTCTGCACCGACAAATTCGCCGTTCTTCAGATAGACGTGAAATTGCGCCAATATGCGCCTGGCGCTATCCGCGGCCATGCCCGGCGTTTTAAATCGCCACAGGGGGACTAGCTCGCTCTTATAGGGCTCACAAATCAGCACGCCCTGCTCGCCCTTGCCGACCTTGTAATATTCGGGATGATCACGATAGTTCACATCGGGACGCCAGGCATAGTGAGCCTTGTCAAAGTCCAGATAGCTCGGCCGGCGCGACGAGGATGATTGGGCTGTGCTGCTATGCATGTCCACCAACTCCGTGCACCGGCTTACGCCAAAAGCATTCAGACCGCGGGCATGATATCTTCATCGGCGTCATGTCCATCGTCCTCGTCATCAAGGTCGATCTCCGACTTGCGAGGTTCAGCCCCGCCAGCCGGTTCCGTCGTCTGGTCGGACTCGACGTCCTCAACCTGGCTACCTCGTGGCGGAGCGAAGTTGTCGGTGCCGGCATTGTCGGTCGTTTCGTCTTCTGCCCCCGACTGTGGGGCATTGCCGGTCAAGGCTTCGGTGCCGGTGTCGTTGCCGATATCCAAAGTGTGCAGTTCGGCGCCCGGTACACCGGCTTGGGTCTGTCCCTGCTCTTGCTGGTGGGCGATGTCGTTAAACTGCCCATCCTCATCGGAATGATCTCGTTTGTAATCTTCGTTTTCCATAGCGGCCTCCAGTTTTAATAAGGCCAAAGTGTAGGCCAACGATCATAAGCAAGCTGCCGGATAAGGAGCGTCGCTTATAAGGCCCTGATACGCCTAAGGCGCGTTAACTTCGCAAGATGGCCAGCCCTGCGCGAAACGCCTCAATGCGCGGCATAGCCAGCGGAGAGGGCCTGCACCAGCGAAGCGGCATAACCCGGCCAAAGATGAAGTTCGGCTGCGAACACCACGGCTGATTCAGACTGAAAACTTACGGCGTTTGCGCTAGCCCTTTGAGTCGCAATTCTCGAAGAAACGAGGCTAGACATGGCAATACGCCCCTATTGGAGCGGCACCATTCGCGTGTCGCTGGTCTCCTTGACCGTCGATATGTTCACCGCGCTCGACGCGAAGGGTAAGATCGCTTTCCACCAGATCTATAAGCCGACCGGCGAGCGCGTGCGCCAGAAGCTGGTTGCCGGCGATGTCGAGGTAGAGCGCGCCGACGTCGTGAAGGGCTATGAGGTCGACAAAGGCGAGTACGTCCTTTTCGATCCGGACGAGATCAAGGATCTGAAGATCGCCTCCAGCAAGGCGATGGAACTGGTCCGTTTCGTTCCCTATGACGCAGTGGATGCCGTCTATTTCGATACGCCCTACTATCTGGCGCCCTCCGGCAAGGGCGACCTGGCGACCTTCAGCGTGATCCGGGATTCCATGCGCGAACTGAAGGTCATGGGCATCGGCCAGATCGTTATTTCGGGCAGTGAGCGTCTATGCGCCGTCAAGCCATGCGGACCGGGGCTGTTGCTCGAAACCCTTCACTATGCCGATGAGATCAAGAAAAGCGGGTATGTGTTCGGGGACATCAAAACCGTCTCGGTTGACGCAGACGAGAAGGACCTGGCTAAGCAATTGATCAAGCGCAAGGTCGGCGAGTTCGAGCCTGAGGAGTTTCATGATCGCTATACCGATGCGTTGAAGGAACTGGTTCAGGCGCGAATCGAAGACCGCGAACCGGTCGTGCCCGAGGAACGGCCGGCGGCTAAGGTCGTCAACTTGATGGATGCGTTGCGCGCCAGCCTGCGCGAACCGGCCCCAGCCAATGACGCAGACGAAAAACCAAAGGCCAAGACCGCGCCCAAGGCGAGGGCAAAACCTGCCGCTACCCGTAAGGCAGGCTGACCATGGACCACCAGGGTTATCGGCGGGCAAACGCCAAGCGTCAGCCGGCGCGTTCTGCCAAACTCGCTTTCCGGGAACTGGAGCTGGCGACCTTGGCCGAAGCGGTGCCCGAGGGGCCAAACTGGGTTCATGAGATCAAGTTCGACGGCTATCGGACGCTTGCGGTCATCGACGCCGGTCAGGTCATACTCTACTCACGGTCCGGCCTGGATTGGACGTCTAAATACCAGGATATTGCCGATCGACTGAAAGCGTTGAAGGTGGATAATGCCATCCTCGACGGCGAGATCGTCGCCCTGAACGAGCATGGCGCGTCCAGCTTTTCCCGGCTCAAGGCCGAGCTCAGCGCCGGCCGGAGCGACGAACTGCAGTATTATGTCTTCGACCTGCTCGTACTGAACGGCCAGGATATTTCCGGCCAAGCACTTCTGGAACGAAAGGCGCTGCTGGAGCCTCTGCTGAAGTCTCAGGATTTCGAAAATCATATTATCTATAGTGAGCATTTCGCCGAGAACGCCAACTTCCTGCCGCATCTGTGCAGCCTGGACATGGAAGGCATTATCTCTAAGCGCGTCGATGCGCCCTACCGGGGTGGCCGCGGCAAGACCTGGCTAAAAGTCAAATGCCACAAACGCCAGGAATTCGTCATCGTTGGCTTCACGGAATCGACGCACCTGACGCGGGGCTTTCGGTCCTTGTTGCTGGGCTATTACGATGGGCCGACACTGCGATTTGCCGGTAAGGTCGGTACGGGGTTCAACCTCGAAAGCCAGTTGGACATCCGTAAGAAGCTCGACAGATTGAAAGTCATCCCAAAACCCTTCAGCAAATTGCCGCCCGACGTCGGCCGCGGCACCTGGGTAGAACCAAAGCTAGTCTGCGAAATAGAGTTCACCGAATGGACGCCGGAGGGCCGGCTGCGGCATCCGTCCTTCCAGGGTCTGCGGGAAGACAAGCCGGCCAAGGGTATCGGACGCGACACGGAGATGCCGATAGACGCGGCGGTGAAGGAAGCTGACGTTGAAGTGAGAGGCGCAGCATCAGCTAAACGGTCCCGCCACCCCTCGGCCCCGCTAAAATCTCCGGATCGCATCGATGTCGGCGGGATCGGTATCTCCCACCCTAACCGGATCGTCTTTCCGGAGCTTGGCGTCACGAAGCTGGAACTGGCGCGGTTCTATGCCGGCATCGCCGATCGCATGATGCCACACATTGCGAACCGTCCCCTGTCCCTCGTGCGGGTGCCGGATGACATTCACGGCCAGCAGTTCTTCCAGCGGCACCTGCCCGAGCGCGGCGGTCTGCACAATGTCCAGCCGGTCGATGTTCCGGTTAAGGATAGGATCGAAGAGTACATGCAGGTCACCGATGAACTGGGTCTGCTCTCCCTCGTTCAGTGGGGAGGTATCGAGTTCCATCCTTGGGGATCGCATTCGAACAAGCCAGCGCTTCCCGACCGGATGATTTTGGACCTTGATCCAGACCCGGAAGCGCCCTGGCAAAATGTCATAGACGGCGCCGCGGAGATCCGTGACCGGATGGCCGAACTGGGTTTGGAAAGTTTCCTGAAGACCACTGGCGGCAAGGGGCTTCACGTTGTCATTCCGATCGAGCGGCAGTGGTCCTGGCCAGCCATTAAGGCTTTCACTCGTGCAATCGCCGAATCCATGGCCCAGGACAGCCCGACGCGGTTTATCGCCAATATGAGCAAGGCCAAGCGCAAGGGCCGCATTTTCATCGACTATCTGCGCAATGACCTGACATCAACAGCCGTATCCGTCTTCTCGGTACGGGCGCGCCCCGGGGCTGGCGTTTCCACGCCCCTGTTCTGGAAGGAACTGACACCCAAGCTCAATCCGGGCGACTACAACATCAATAGCCTGTCCAAGCGCCTGAGGACCCAGAAGGCAGACCCCTGGGCAGATTATTTCGCAACGAGGCAAAACCTTCGCGCTGATATTCTCAAAGCGCTCAAAATCGACCCTCGATAAGACTTCGGTCTAAGATTTCGGCGCCAAGCGCAGCAGGTCAAGCATGTCCGACAGGACATCAAACCGTACAGGCTTGGTTAGATGCAAGTCGAAGCCGGCCGCCGCCGTTTTCTGTCGCGCCTCTGCGTCGCCATAGGCTGTGACCGCGATAATCTTCACACCGGCCAGACGCGCATCGGCGCGCAGAATCCTGGCGACATTGACGCCATCGATATCAGGCATCGAGAGGTCGAGCAGGATTACGTCGGGCCGGATGGAGGCTGCCAGTTCCAAGGCGTCGTTGCCCTTGAAACACACAAAGGCGGTGTCACCGAAATCTTCGACGGCGTCCTTGAGGCTGAGCGCGGTCTCCCGGTTGTCATCAACCGTGAGAATGCGCAGCGCATGGCCGCGAGGCGCGGCATTCATTGAGGTATTCACCTTTGGCATCTGGCATCGGTACGGCTTGATCAAGGCGCAAATACGGTTCGCCAGTGAAACATTTAGGACGCCCGTGGTTCGACTCAAGAGGACTATCTTACAATTTCCCGATGATCCTGAGGTCGTTTGACTCGTGATTTCTTATGGCGAAACACGGCATCTTCGATGGATTAAGGAGAACACCCATGTCAAAACAAGGCCTCTACATCGAACCTCGCGAACAAGGTGATTACGCCGTGCGCCGGGAAGATTCCAAACGTGCCAGCGCCACGGCGCCGACGCAAAAGGAAGCGATTGCGCGCGCACGCGAATTGGAACCGGATGCGGAAATCCATGTCGCGCGCGTCCGCGGCGCGGGCGACGGGCCGGACAAGTTCCGCAAGGCCTAGGTACGGTGTGCAATGATTACGAGGCCCACGTCAAATGGAGCCTCTACACGGACGCCCTGGCGAAGCTCAACCTGAACATGCCCCATAGCCAGAGGCCGCAGGATTTAAGGAATGCGGACGACATTCGGATTGGCGATACGGGTTCGGTCGCGCGCATCGCTGGCAATGGCGTCGAACTCGTCCCAATGACATTCGGGTTCCCGCCGCCGCGCCCAAAGCGCCCGCGAACCTTCAACTTCATCTCCGAGAAGCGGGACTTCAGTGATAGCAAACGCTGCGGCATCCCGGCCTCGGCGTTTTTTGAATTTACCGGAACAAAATATCCGAAGGCCAAGTATCGCTTTACGCTAAAGGACGCGCCTTTCCTGTTTGTCGCCGGGCTTTGGCGGGAGGCAGCAGATGAGGAACTCGAGAGTTTTACCATGCTGACGACCGCACCCGGACCGGATATCGCACCGTATCACGATCGCCAGGTCGTCGTGCTCGCTCCCGACCATCTGGCGCATTGGCTCTATCTCGACAGACCACAAGCTGACCTGCTCCGTCCCCTGCCCGCTGGCTCTCTCGAAGTGGAGACCGTGCGTCCGGGCAGCGACTAGGGCGCCGGATCATCACCGCATATGTCCGCGGCCAATAGGGCGGCCAATGTCGGCTTGGGCGACGGTCTTGCCGATCCGCCCAGTCCGAAGCACAGGCATGCCAGTCCTATCGCACTCAGTAGCCGACGCAGCGCCATTCGAACTCATCCTGTCTCGATCATATAAGATGCGACCATCTTCAACTCCGCATAAAATCGCGATGTCGTCCGTGGTTCCATGCGCAAAATTATGACAGCACACCATCCCCGATCAGGGTTGACTCTCTTTAGTGAAAGGAACAAAATAGGAACATTCGCTTTCAGAAGGATCGTGACGATGACTATCGCCCCTGGAATGTTTGCAGACCTCGTTAATGACTGGCGAGTGTTTGTCGTGGAAACGGATGTACACCATGCTGGTGTTTTGTACGTTGGCAGTTATCCTTATGACGAGAACGGGCGCCCTTTGCACCCCGAAGCCCCACCTATCGCCGGCACCTGGGATGGGACTTCGCCGGGCACGCGTCAGATCAGCGAGCGCCAGAGGAGACACGACCGTCTGACAGCCGCTTTTCATCATGAACCGGTCTATCAAAGGCTGCATGCCTGATGGGCCGGGGACGGACTATAGACGCTGGACGGCTTTTTGGATTATAGATGGCCTATGGGAATACGACTTTACGATAGCGCCTGGGTCGCACTGCGCGGCGTGGATACGCCCCAACAGGTCCAAAAGGATCGGTTGAACCCGGCCGTATTCGTCATCAACGGATATCACTACGATATTGACGGCCGGGGCGTTTCCAAAATCGAAAACGTACCCGAGATCCTGCGCCTGCTGAGCTTGCAGGACGCCCGGACGCTGGGCCTCTCTACACAATATACGGCACCCAAAGCGCTGCTGGTTTGACGGGCTCGTGAACTTGCAAATAAGATAGGCGTCCTACGACTGTCTGCGGGTCTATCCGATGTGTTGGTGTGGACGGCTTCTCAATCACATTCGGAGTTCAAGGCCTACAGGTCTATGATTTCCGAACTCATTGGGAGGACCTAAAATGGATAATATTATAAGGATCGGTATGGATACGTCTAAGCACGTGTTCCAGCTTCATGGCGTAAATGGCGCAGAGGAAGTTGTATTGCGCCGGCAAATGCGCCGCACTGAGATGATAAAATTTTTCGAGAAACTGCCGTCGACACTTATCGGAATCGAAGCTTGCGGCAGTTCCCATCACTGGGCGCGGCTTCTTCAGTCCTTCGGCCATGAGGTGAAGCTGATCGCGCCGCAGTACGTAAAAGCCTATGTGAAGCGTGGGAAGAATGATGCCGCGGACGCAGAGGCGATATGTGAGGCAGTAAGCCGCCCGTCAATGCGGTTCGTTCCAGTGAAGTCTTGCGACCAACAGGCCGCGTGCATGCTTATGACGGTGCGTGAACGTTTGGTGGGAGTAAAAACCCAGCTCTCGAATGCCATCCGCAGTTATGCAGCAGAGTTTGGCATCGTGGGAGCGGCTGGCCGTCAAAATACCAATGGCCTCATTAAGCGTATCCTCGAAGACGAAACATTGCCTGCAATGGCGCGCGAGCTATTTAGCTTCCAGGCAAATGAATATGCGGCCGTAGAAAATCGGCTCAACGAAGTCGAAACCAAATTGATGATCTGGCATCGTGCCGACGACGTCAGTCGCCGCATTGCGTCAATCCCAGGCGTTGGGCCAATTGGCTCGACAATGCTCAGCATGAAAGCCCCGCCTGCGGAAAGTTTTAAATCAGGCCGTCAATTCGCGGCATGGCTGGGACTTACCCCGAGAGACCACTCGACGGGTGGTCGAGCCCGGTTCGGTGGAATAACTAAGGCTGGCGACCCCGCTATAAGATCGACCTTGATTGTGGGCGCCACTGCGATGTTGAGGCACATCAGAGCCGGTCGGAGCAAGCCTTCACCTTGGATCGCCAATATGCTGCAGCGAAAGCCACCAAAGCTTGTGGCAGTAGCCTTGGCAAACAAGTTTGCACGAATTGCGTGGCGGCTTATGGTGTCCGGCGGCGTCTATAACAGACCGCTGGGTTCACCAGCCATATAACAGACGGTCCGCCCGGACACGATGAAAAGGCTGCCCTAGTGGATCGAAACCGAACTTGCAGGAACAAATAGTTGGTATGATCGATTGATCGATACGCAGGACCTTCCGAAGATTGCACTGGCATCAACAATGTCGCTCATGTGTTTGGAGCGTGCGTAGCGAACACCATCTCGGCCAGCGGGGCTTGACTCGCACAAACAGGCCGGACATCTGATAGCAAGCGATCGAGTCAAACAACTATCTAGACCTGACAAGCTGGGAGGCCGTCCACATCTGCAATCT
>NZ_JBQCHT010000044.1:0-92460 GCF_051954415.1 Asticcacaulis sp. | reverse complement strand
GGTCGAACGCTTCTTCAATAAACTCAAGCAATTCAGAGGTATTGCCACTCGCTACGACAAAAACCCTCTGAATTTTCTGGCAGCCGTAAAGATCGTCGCCACCAGAATCTGGATCAAAGCGTTATGAGTCTACGGCCTAGCTTGGCAATTGCAACACGTATGCTGCCGGCGGGAACGGTTGCACCACCAGACATCTGGTTTCATACAACGACAGGTAAGATTGAGACCGTTCGGAATGAAATGGGGCCGCTCGGCGCTCATTTTGGCGTTATGCCTATCGCTTTTGGGCAGACTAAGCTTACGGATGTTGCTCGTACAGTTGGTTCGGGCAGTGTTCACCATCAAGGCGATGGGGGAGAAAGTTTCAGCTATTTGTGTTACACCCTGAATAGTTCCGGCAAATCTGTGCGTTTATGGTTGACGTCTACTGAGCTTGGTGGCGGCGAATACGTTGAGGGTCTAAGCGTACTTACCCTTGCCGGTTCACCGTCATATGGCACGGAAACTTGCCCCGTTCTCGATCTCTATTCCTGGCGTGTTACGTTGGACAATGGTCTTTCGGTCGGTATGCGCAAAGATGATGTTATTCAGATGTTTGGGATGCCATCAAAACAGAGCGGACACATGATCGCTTATCGCTATCAAACAACGCGCATCAAAAATGCAATTACCTACGATGTTGACGGGGATGTCTATATTTATTCAGAGGGCGGGATAGTGAGAGGCTTTTCAGCGAGCCTCACTGAAACCAGCTAAACACATCATATCCAGCCGTCGGTTTTCAAGGCCTTGGCAAAGCCTCGGCTGACCGGGGCATTGAAGCCACCTTTAAGCGTAAAGCTGATCCGCCCGCTGGTGCGGACCGTATCGGTGACGGCAGCCTTGGCCACCCACCAGGACCGATGCGTCTGCGAGCCTTCGATGCCATCCAGTTCGCGGATGGCATCATAAAGCCGCATCAGGATCAGGGTGTCGCCAGCGGAGGTATGGACGCGCAGGTAATGGTCCTCGGCCTCCAGGGCGTGGATTTCCGCGTGGCGGAATTTGAACGGCAGGCGTTCGCGGAAAACCGCACCAGGTTCAGTCTGCACATCCGGCGCAAAGGCGTGGCTCTGGGCGGGCGTGCCGTTGACCAGGACGTGCAGGGCCGCCATGGCCACCGTGATCACCAGGACGGGCTCCACCAGACGCACGAGGCGTGCCGGATCGAGCGCATGATCGCTATTGAAGGCCGCTGTCACCAGCCAGACCATGACGCAGATCAGCGGCGTGGTGATGGCGATCATGGCCGCTATGGTCTGCCACAGGTTCAGGCTGGCAAAGCGGTCGAGCATCCGGCCGGTCACCTGCGCGATCAGCGTGCCGAAAACCATCAAGATCAGCCAGTAGGGGAAGCGGATCAGCAGCGGCACACTGCCCGTGCCGTTGGCGGCGGTGAAGGTGAGCAGCAGGGCCATGCCGAGCGCGATGCCATAGGTGCGCAGCCAGTGCGGCCCGATGACGGTCATGATCAGGCGTGTCATTGACGAAGCGCCAGCGGCGCGGGGCGGCATTTCACGAATTAGGTCGGGCGATTCACGCATGGGGCCGGGCATCCAGAACTGAACGCTGTCTTATGGGGCATCCGGTTTTCAAAGACCATCCCATTTTCACGGACCTCGCATGACATTCCTTGACCACTACGCCCATCCGCACCTGCCGAACCTGGCCCTGATCGGCCATGTGCCGCCGGTGATCCAGATCCACCTTCTGGCGGCGCTGGCGGCCTTTGTCATCGGCACCATCCAGATATTCGGCCCCAAGGGCACCGGCCTGCATCGCATCCTCGGCTGGACGTGGGTGATCTTCATGATGACGGTGGCGGTGTCATCGCTCTTTATCAAGATCATCAATCACGGCCAGTTCAGCTTTATCCATATCCTGTCGGGCATCACCCTGGTGGTGGTGCCGCTGCTGGTCTATGCCGCGCGGAAAAAGGATATCCGCACCCATCGCAAGCAGGCGATCAACCTCTATGTCGGCGCCCTGCTGGTGGCCGGGCTCTTCACCTTCCTGCCAGGGCGCCTGATGTGGCAGATGGTTTTTGGCTAAGGGTTAAATCGTATACGTTTTCAGCGATGCGGTGATAGCGGCCTGACAACGCTGTCGCTGTAGCTGGCATTGCGGTAGCGCTACCATTGTTTGTGCGGCAAGCAAAAGATCACGCAATCAAAATCACGCTGATCATCAATTTTATGTGTGTGAGCAGTTGCACACAGACGCGCGGCTCTCTATAAAGCGGCCCGATCACTTAGGACGGACAACGGAGTTCGCCCTCTCATCAGGGCCGGTCGCGCCAATTTCGGTTGGTCTGGCGGGCACTTCCCTAAGTTCTGCAAATTGCCAAGATCGGTTCCATGAACATTCACGAGCATCAAGCCAAGGCCGTCCTCAAAGAGTTCGGCGTTGCCGTTCCGCGCGGATATGCCGCCTTCTCCCCCGACGAGGCCCTGAAGGCCGCCAAGACCCTGGCTTCGGAAGCCGGCTCCAAGGTTTTCGTCGTCAAATCGCAAATTCACGCCGGCGGGCGCGGCAAGGGCCGCTTCGAGGGCCTGGGCCCGGATGCCAAGGGCGGCGTCCGCGTCGTCAAGTCGCCGGAAGACGTCAAGGCCAATGCCGACGAAATGCTCGGCCGCGTGCTGGTGACCCACCAGACCGGCGCTGCCGGCAAGCAGGTCAACCGCCTCTATATCGAAGAAGGCGCCGACATCGCCAAGGAACTGTACCTGTCGCTCCTGGTCGATCGCGTGTCCTCCAAGGTCTCGGTCGTGGCCTCGACCGAAGGCGGCATGGACATCGAAGACGTGGCGCACTCGACGCCCGAGAAGATCCACACCTTCACCATCGATCCCGCCACCGGCGTCTGGCCGACCCACACCCGTGCGCTCGCCAAGGCGCTGAACCTGAAGGGCGATGTCGCCAAGCAGGGCGCCAAGCTTCTCCAGCAACTGTACGCGGCGTTCAATGCCAAGGACATGGACATGCTGGAAATCAACCCGCTGATCATCACGGGTGATGAAAAGCTGATCGTGCTTGACGCCAAGGTATCGTTCGATTCCAACGCCCTGTTCCGCCATCCGGATATCGTTGCCCTGCGCGACGAAACGGAAGAGGACCAGAAGGAAATCGAAGCCTCGAAATTCGACCTCAGCTACATCGCCCTCGACGGCGAAATCGGCTGCATGGTCAATGGCGCCGGTTTGGCCATGGCCACGCTCGACATCATCAAGCTCTATGGTTCAGAGCCCGCCAACTTCCTCGATGTCGGCGGCGGCGCCACCACCGAGAAGGTCACCGCGGCCTTCAAGATCATCACCTCCGATCCGAAGGTGAAGGGCATCCTGGTCAACATCTTCGGCGGCATCATGAAGTGCGATATCATCGCGCAGGGCGTCATCGCCGCCGTCAAGGAAGTGGGCCTCAAGGTGCCGCTCGTGGTTCGTCTCGAAGGCACCAATGTCGAACTCGGCAAAAAGATCATCAACGAGAGCGGCCTCAATGTCATCGCCGCCAACGATCTGGCCGATGCGGCTGCCAAGATCGTCAAGGCTGTGAAGGGTTAAGTCACAATGTCCGTTCTTATCGATAAAAACACCAAGGTCATCACGCAGGGCTTCACCGGCGCGCAAGGCACCTTCCACTCCGAACAGGCCATCGCCTATGGCACCCAGGTCATGGGCGGCGTCACGCCAGGCAAGGGCGGCCAGACCCACATCGGTCTGCCGGTCTTCGACACGGTTGCCGAAGCAAAGGATCGCACCGGCGCCACCGCCACCGCCATCTACGTGCCGCCCCCCTTCGCCGCCGACTCGATCCTGGAAGCGATCGAAGCCGAGATGGAACTGATCGTCTGTATCACCGAAGGCATTCCGGTGCTGGACATGGTCAAGGTCAAGAAGGCGCTGCAAGGCTCCAAGTCGCGCCTGATCGGGCCGAACTGCCCCGGCGTTCTGACCCCAAACCAGTGCAAGATCGGCATCATGCCGGGCAACATCTTCTCGGCCGGTTCGGTCGGCGTAGTCTCGCGCTCGGGCACCCTGACCTATGAAGCCGTGTTCCAGACCACGAATGCCGGCCTTGGCCAGACCACCGCTGTCGGCATCGGCGGCGACCCGGTCAAGGGCACCGAGTTCATCGACGTCCTGGAAATGTTCCTGGCCGACGAAGCCACCAAGTCGATCATCATGATCGGCGAAATCGGTGGCTCGGCCGAAGAAGACGCCGCGCAGTTCCTGCGTGACGAGGCCAAACGCGGCCGCAAGAAACCGATGGCCGGCTTCATCGCTGGCCGCACGGCGCCTCCGGGCCGCCGCATGGGCCATGCCGGCGCCATCATCTCCGGTGGCAAGGGCGGCGCGGAAGACAAGATCGCGGCGATGGAAGCGGCGGGCATCAAGGTGGCCCCGTCTCCGGCAGCGCTCGGTGAAACGCTTTTGAGCGTTTTAAAGGGTCTTTAAATAGTCTGATTTATGCCCCAGAGCCTTATGGCCCTGGGGCATATTTTCGTGTAATAGGGTTATTGCTGCGTGGCTCGCCAGGCAGCATATAAAGAACCGGCCCAAAACCGGCCAAAAAACCGGAGCGTGGTGTCGTTATTGGCCACGGTCCACATCGTCCTCAAGCCCCAAGGGTGGTTGGACACTACATATTGCGAAAGGGAGACGGTGTCGTAATTGGCCGTCTCGATGGTTGCACACATGGCGGACGATTCCAGTCGGCTCAATCAGGTCTTTGCCGAGACCTCGTTTCTCTACGGCACAAACGCGATCTTCATCGAGATGATGCAGGAACGCTGGGCGCAGGACCCCAATTCGGTCTCTCCCGAATGGCGCGCCTTCTTCGATTCCCTCATGGACCGGCCGGAAAACGTTGCCGCCAATGCCGCGGTCGGCGGCTGGGCGAACCCGGTCAACACGCCGCGCGACGAGCTGATGTCAGCGATGGATGGCGTCTGGCCGGCGGTTCAGGCCAAGGTCGAAAAGGCCATCGCCGCCAAGACGCCGGGCGTTTCGCCGGCTGACCTGCAGGCCGCCTCGCGCGATTCGATCCGCGCCCTGATGCTGATCCGCGCCTTCCGTATCCGCGGTCACCTGCAATCGAACCTCGATCCGCTCGGCCTGGAGCCAGTGCATCAGAATCCGGAACTGACGCCGGAATACTGGGGCTTCACCGCCGCCGACATGGACCGCAGCATCTTCATCGATGGCGTGCTGGGGCTGGAATCGGCGACCCTCAAGGAAATTCTCACCATCGTGCGCCGCACCTATTGCGGCAATGTCGGCGTCCAGTACATGCACATCGCCGACCCGGCCGAAAAGGCCTGGGTCCAGGAGCGCATCGAGGGCCGCGACAAGGAAATCTCCTTCACGAAGGAAGGCAAGATCGCCATCCTCAAGAAGCTGATCGAGGCCGAGGGCTTCGAGCGCTTCTGTCACCGCCGCTTCCCCGGTACCAAGCGCTTCGGTCTCGATGGCGGTGAGGCCATGATCCCGGCGCTGGAGCAGATCATCAAGCGCGGCGGCGCGCTCGGCGTCAAGGACATCATCTTCGGCATGGCCCACCGCGGCCGCCTGAACACCCTGACGGCGGTCATGGGCAAGTCCTATCGCGCCATGTTCCACGAATTCCAGGGCGGGTCTTCCCTGCCGGCCGATATCGAAGGTTCGTCGGACGTGAAATACCACATGGGCGCCTCTTCGGACCGCGCCTTTGACGGCAACACTGTCCACCTGTCGCTGACGGCCAACCCGTCGCACCTTGAAATCGTCAATCCGGTCGTGCTCGGCAAGACGCGCGCCAAACAAGCCTTCCATCTGCGCGGCCAGACCGATGCCGCCACCCTGGCTTCTGAAAAGGGTCCGGATCGCGGCATGGCCATGGGCCTGCTGATCCACGGCGACGCGGCCTTCGCCGGCCAGGGCGTCGGCATGGAATGTCTGGCCCTGATGGACCTGAAGGGCTACCGCACCGGCGGTACCCTGCACTTCGTCATCAACAACCAGATCGGTTTCACCACGGCGCCGCGCTATTCGCGCTCGTCACCCTATCCGTCGGACGTGGCCCTGATGGCCCAGGCGCCGATCCTGCACTGTAATGGTGACGATCCGGAAGCCGTGGTCTTCGCCGCCAAGATGGCGACAGAGTTCCGCCAGAAGTTCGCCAAGGACGTGGTCATCGACATGTTCTGCTATCGTCGCTTCGGCCATAACGAAGGCGATGACCCCACATTCACCCAGCCGCTGATGTACGCCAAGATCAAGGACCATCCGTCGACGCGCGAACTCTATTCGTCGCGCCTGATCGCCGAGGGCGTCCTGACTCAAGGTGAGGTCGATGGCTTCATCGCCGAGTTTGATGCCTTCCTCGATGCCGAATTCGAAGCCGGCAAGACCTACAAGGCCACCAAGGCCGACTGGCTGGATGGCAAGTGGTCGGGCCTCGGCCTGCCGGAAGAAGACGAGCGTCGGGGCTCTACCTCCGTACCGCGCGCCAAGCTTGTAGAACTCGGCACCAAGATCACCACGATCCCGAACGATGTCGACGCTCACAAGACCCTGCGCCGCGTCATGGAAGCGCGCCGCCAGATGATCGAGACCGGCGAGAACCTCGACTGGGCCACCGCCGAGTCGCTGGCTTTCACCTCTCTGCTGGATGAAGGCTTCCCGGTCCGTCTGTCGGGTCAGGATTCGATCCGCGGCACCTTCTCGCAGCGCCATTCAGCCTTTGTCGACCAGCGCACGGAAAACCGCTACTTCCCGTTCAACCACATCCGTGACGGCCAGGCCCTCTATGAAGGCATCGATTCGGCCCTGTCGGAAGAGGCGGTGCTCGGTTACGAATACGGCTATTCCCTGGCCGATCCGAATACGCTGACCCTGTGGGAAGGCCAGTTCGGCGACTTCGTCAACGGCGCCCAGGTCGTCATCGACCAGTTCATCTCTTCGGGTGAGCGCAAGTGGCTGCGTATGTCGGGTCTCGTCATGCTGCTGCCACACGGTTACGAAGGCCAGGGGCCGGAACACTCCTCGGCCCGCCTGGAACGCTTCCTGCAAATGTGCGCCGAAGACAATATGCAGGTCGCCAACTGCACGACGCCATCGAACTACTTCCACATCCTGCGCCGCCAGATCCACCGGCCGTTCCGCAAGCCGCTGATCCTGATGACGCCGAAGTCGCTTCTGCGTCACAAGAAGGCCGTATCGTCGCTGTCGGAAATCGCCGAGGGTTCAAGCTTCCACCGCGTGCTGCACGATGACGCCGAGCGCAGGCCAGAGGTTTCCGGCATCAAGATCGCCGCGGACGACAAGATTCGCCGCGTGGTGCTGTGCTCCGGCAAGGTCTATTACGACCTGCTCGAAGACCGCGAAAAGAAGCAGATCAAGGACGTCTACCTGATGCGCCTTGAGCAGTTCTATCCGTGGCCGATGAAGTCGCTGATGACCGAACTGGGCCGCTTCAAGAACGCCGAGCTGGTCTGGTGCCAGGAAGAGCCGAAGAACATGGGCGGCTGGACGTTTGTCGAGCCGTGGCTGGAACTGACGCTCGACCGCCTGAACATCAAGGCCAAGCGCGCCCGTTATGTCGGTCGTCCGGCCTCGGCCTCGACCGCCGCCGGCACGATGAGCCGCCACCTCAAAGAACTCGAAACCTTCTTGAATGAAGCCTTCGCCTAAGGGCGGAGGTTTCCTTTCACGTTTCTCATTCCATTCGCTGAACAGCACACAAAAATTCAAAACTGGAGCCTGACCTATGGCTGACATCCTCGTTCCCGTCCTGGGAGAATCCGTAACCGAAGCCACCATCGCCAAGTGGACGAAAAAGTCCGGCGACACCGTCAAGAAGGACGAAATCCTCGTCGAGCTGGAAACCGACAAGGTTTCGCTCGAAGTGGCCTCGCCTTCGGATGGCGTCCTGCAAATCCTCGTCGGTGAAGGCGAAACCGTCACGCCGGGCATCGTGCTTGGTACGGTCGGTGGCGCTGGCGCTTCGGCTGCCGCCCCGAAAGCGGCCGCGGCTCTCGCTGCTGCCCCGGCTCCGGTCGCTGCGGCACCCGCTGCTTCCGGTGCGGCTCTGATTGAGGTCAAGACCCCGGTCATGGGGGAATCGGTGGCCGAAGGCACGATCAGCACCTGGTCGAAGAAGGCCGGTGACGCCGTGAAGAAGGATGAAGTCCTGGTCGAGATCGAGACCGACAAGGTCGCGGTCGAAGTCTCCGCCCCCGCCGACGGCGTTCTGGTCGAGATCATTGCCGCCAATGGTGCCACGGTGACGCCGGGCCAGACCATCGCCCGCATCTCCATCGACGGCAAGGCCGCCGTTGTTGCCTCGGCCCCGGCCGCGGCTGCACCCGCCGTCCCGGTGGCTGCTGCCGCTTCTACTGACAAGCCGCTGTCGCCCGCCGTTCAGCGCATTGTTTCCGAAACCGGCCTCGATCCGAACAGTGTTTCGGGCACCGGCAAGGATGGCCGCATCACCAAGGGTGACGCGCTGGCTGCCCTCTCGACTCCGGCACCTGCCGCTACGGCCCCGGTTCCGGCGCCTGTCGCTGCCGCCCCGGCCGCGCCGCGCGCCACCGGTCCGCGTGAAGAGCGCGTGAAGATGACCCGCCTGCGCCAGACCATCGCCCGCCGTCTGAAGGAATCGCAGAATACGGCCGCCCAGTTGACGACCTTCAACGAGGTCGACATGACGACGGTCATGGCCCTGCGCAACACCTACAAGGACGCTTTTGAGAAGCGTCACGGTGTCAAGCTCGGCTTCATGTCGTTCTTCGCCAAGGCCGTTGTCGCCGCCCTGAAAGACATCCCGGCGGTCAATGCCGAGATCGACGGCACCGATATCATCTACAAGAACCACTATGACCTGGGTATCGCCGTCGGCACCGAAAAGGGCCTGGTCGTGCCGGTCCTGCGCGATGTCGATACCCTGTCGCTGGCCGGCATCGAAAAGGGCATTGCCGCCCTCGGCAAGCAGGCCCGTGACGGCACGCTGACGATCGATCAGTTGCAGGGCGGCACCTTCACCATCACCAATGGCGGTATCTACGGTTCGCTGATGTCGACCCCGATCCTCAACATGCCGCAGGTCGGTATCCTGGGGATGCACAACATCGTGCAGCGTCCGATGGTGGTGAATGGCCAGATCGTCGCCCGCCCGATGATGTACCTGGCGCTCTCCTACGATCACCGTATCGTCGATGGCAAGGAAGCGGTCACCTTCCTGGTCCGCATCAAGGAAGGTCTGGAAGACCCGCAGCGCTTTATCCTCGACGTCTAGTCGTCACAGTTTTGAGTGCGTTTGGCCCGCCGTCATGGTAATCCGTGACGGCGGGTTTTCGTTATGGAATGATGCGTATGAAGCGTCTGTTCGTTGTATTGCTGTTCGGCTGTCTCACCGGTTGCCTGACCGTCCCGCGCGATGCCACCGTATTGAATGAAGCCGCGGCGGCCAGTGTGCCGGAATTCCCCAATGCCCGCTTCAACGCCGATGACCCGACCCTGGCCGGCCGGCTCGAAACAGATATGCGCGCTACGGCCGCCAGGACGCCTGCCGCCGGCCCTTATCAGATACTGGCACTTTCCGGCGGCGGGGCAGATGGCGCTTTTGGCGCCGGGGTGCTGATCGGCTGGACCAAGCGCGGTGACCGGCCGCAATTTAATGTCGTCACCGGTGTTTCGACCGGCGCCCTGATCGCGCCGTTTGCTTTTCTCGGCCCGGAGTATGACGCCCGGCTGCGCGATGCCTATACCAGCGGTGCCGCAGCCAGGCTGACGTACAAGCGCGGGCTTTACGCCGCCTTCACGCCGGGCATTTTCCAGGCCGGGGAGCTGCGTGACCTGGTGGCGCGCTATATCGATGACGACCTGCTGGCTGCCATTGCCCGCGAACATCTGAAGGGCCGGCGGCTATTCGTCGCCACCACCAATCTCGACAGCCAGGAAGGCGTGGTCTGGGATCTGGGCGCCATCGCCCTGGAAGCGCAGACCCATCCCTATAAGCGGGTGGCGGCGCGCGAGTTATTCTGCAAGGTGCTGGTCGCCTCGGCCAGCGTGCCGGGGGCCTTCGCGCCGGTGATGATCGAGACCGATACGGTCGGCGACCAGAATCCCGACGCCTTGGGGCCGAAGGGACATCCGCTGCAGGAAATGCACGTCGACGGCAGCGTCACCCTGCCGTTCTTCATCCTGCCGGAATCGATGCTCGACTGGACCGTGCCGGCTGACCTGCGCCATGGCGGCCATGTCTATGTACTGGTCAATGGCAAGATCAATCCGGCCTATGCGGTGACCAAGAACAATGCCGTCACCATCGCCGCCCGCAGCCTGGAAACCATCACCAAGGCGCAGGCGCGCGTTACCCTGGTGGCGCTGAAAGCCTTTGCTGAGCGCAATGATCTCAGCATGTCGGTCACGGCCATGCCGGATGACTTTATCGATGGCGGGATGCTGGCCTTCGATACCGAGAGCATGAACAAGGTCTTTGACAAAGGCTACGCTATCGGCCTGTCACCGCAGAACTGGACCGATAAATAAGCTACAGTTGCGGGACTGGCCAATGCCCGTCCTTTGGGTTAAGCTCGTCTTAACCATAACTGATGGGCAGGTGACAGGATGAAGTATGTAAGGGGCTTCCTGGTTCTGGTGGTGATTGTCTATGTCGCCTGGATCGCTTTCCCGGTTGTCAAAGCCTTCCTGTTTCCGCCGGTCGATAACGGCCCGACGATCACGGCGCGCTCGATGGATTCCACCGATTATTCCGGCGGTTTCAATGCGCCTATGCCTGGCGAACAGGCCGCGCCGATAACTGATTCCATCCAGGGCGATACGGCGGTGACGGCGATCGTCACCGACAACCAGCCTGTGGTCTGGCTGTGGGGCGCGGTTATTACGCTGTACCTGCTGGCGGCCTTTCTTCATGCCAATGGCAATTTCCGCGCCGCCTTCATCTATATGCTGGGTTTCGCCGCCGACCTGATCCTGACCTACCTGACCAATGGCGACCGCAGCTTGGGCCTGGCCGACAAGCTTTTCAACGTGCTGTCCGGCTGGGATCCGCGCTATACCCTGACCCTGGTAGCCCTGGTTCTGGGCTTTTTCATCTACATGTCACGGTTCCGGCCGATACCGAAGGTCGGGCGCGCCGCGCTGTCCTGACCCAGGGCGCAAAAAAGTCCTCAAGCCTTGCGTAATTGACTTGACCCGAAGGGGTGAGGCTCCTAGCTAACGCTCAACAGATTTCCTTATGTGAGAGGGCTTTCGCATGGCTGACGACAATTTCGACGTAGTGATCATCGGCGGTGGTCCCGGCGGCTATAATGCGGCGGTGCGCGCCGGCCAGCTTGGCCTGAAAACCGCGATCGTTGAGTCGCGCGGCGTGCTGGGCGGCACCTGCCTGAATGTCGGCTGTATGCCCTCGAAGGCCCTGCTGCACGCTTCGGAACTGTTCGAGGCGGCCGGTCATGAGTTCAGCACCATCGGTATCGAGGTGCCGGCGCCGAAGCTCAACCTCGTCCAGATGATGAAGGCCAAGCAGGACAGCGTCACGGCGCTTACCAAGGGCGTCGAGTTCCTGATGAAGAAGAACAAGGTCACCTATTATGCCGGCTTCGGTAAGATCACCGGCCCTGGAAAGGTCGTGGTCGCGGGTAATGACGGCACCACCTCGAACCTGACCACGAAGAACATCGTCATCGCCACCGGCTCCGAGCCGACCCCGCTGCCGGGCGTCGATGTCGACCAGAAGCAGATTGTGGATTCCACCGGCGCCCTGTCGCTGTCCGCCGTGCCGAAGTCGCTGGTTGTCGTCGGCGCCGGCATTATCGGCCTCGAACTGGGCTCGGTCTGGCGCCGCCTCGGCGCGCAGGTGACCGTGGTCGAGTTCCTCGATCGCATCACGCCGGGCATGGATACCGAAACCGCCACCGCCTTCCAGAAGACGCTGACCAAGCAGGGCTTCGCCTTCAAGCTCGGCACCAAGGTCACCTCGGCGAAGACCAGCGCGAAGGGCGTGGAACTGACGCTCGAACCCGCCGCCGGCGGCGCGCAGGAAAAGCTGAATGCCGACGTGGTGCTGGTCGCCATTGGCCGCCGTCCGTTCACCAAGGGCCTCGGCCTGGAATCGGTGGGCGTTACGCCGGATCAGCGCGGCTTTATCCCGACCAACCACTTCAAGACCTCTGCGCCGGGCGTCTGGGCCATTGGAGACGTGATCCTTGGGCCAATGCTGGCGCACAAGGCGGAAGAAGACGCGGTTGCCTGTATCGAACTGATCGCCGGCAAGGCCGGTCACGTTGATTACAACCTGGTGCCTTCGGTCGTCTATACCTCGCCGGAAGTGGCCTGGGTCGGTCAGACCGAAGAGCAGGTCAAGGCGTCGGGCGTGGCCTACAAGACCGGCAAGTTCCCGTTCATGGCCAACAGCCGCGCCAAGATCAACCACGAGATCGAGGGCTTTGTGAAGTTCATCGCCGATGCCAAGACCGACAAGGTGCTGGGGGTTCACATGATGGGGCCGCAGGTCGGTGAAATGATCGGTGAAGCCTGCGTATTGATGGCCTTTGGCGGCGCGTCGGAAGACCTGGCCCGCACCTGCCACCCGCACCCGACACGGTCGGAAGCGGTGCGCCAGGCGGCCATGGGCGTCGAAAACTGGACCATGCAGATGTAATAGCTTATGGGGCGTGGGGTCTGCGGCCCCACAAACCTTGCGTTGTTCCAAGAAAAAACCCGGCCCCAAAAGGCCGGGTTTTTTCTTGGAAAATAGAAGACTTGGGGCCGCAGGCCCCAAACCCCATAAGTTTAATGCTGGAGGTTTGCCTTGCCGAACTTGCCAACATCCGGCTGGTCCCCGGTCACCAGCGTCTTCAAATAGGCCAGGCCCATAATGACCGGGCCGGGGCCATGCCAGAATTCGGCATCCTCGGCTTCAAAGCGTATCAGGACCAGATGCGGATCGTCCTTGCCTTCAGGGAACCACGCCTTGTTGGCGTCATTCCAGTATTCATCGATGACGGCGCGATCGCGTTCCAGATAGGCCTGGCCGGAAACCGACACATAGGCTTGTTTGCCGTTATCGGCATAGGTCAGCAGAGCGTGAGAATTGTGCGCGATCTCGTGGGCTTTGCGGCTGTCGTCGGAGGTGAAAAACCACAGTGTGCCGTCAAACTCATCCTGCGAATCCTGCAGGTTCTGGGCGATCATCGGCCGGGCGTGGAAGATGCGGCCTGAGTCATCGGTCGTGGCCAGTTGCGCCACGCGGATATCCTTGATCAACGACCAGATTTTTTCGCGCGCCTCGGCGCCATGCAGCGTGTCCATGTAAAGCTCCTTAGAAAGAGGCTCAGCATAGGCTTCGGGGCATAAGGATGCGATCAGCGAACCTAAGGCTTCTGATAAACTTTGACGTAGTCGATCTGGAAGGTTTTCGGGAAGATGGTGTCATCGACCGCGCCCGGCCAGTCGCCGCCAATCGCCAGATTGAGCAGCAGGAATTGCGGCTCATCGAAGGGCCATTGGTCATGGCCGGTATGGGCGTTGGTATAGGTCTGGTAGACCGTGCCGTCGACGCCGATCTCGATCTTTTCCGCCGTCCAGGTCATCTGGTAAATGTGGAAATCTGTGCAGGCGGTGGGCACGGAAATATGCGTACCGCCGGTGACGCCGGTATTGACCGTCTGCTGGTTATGGATCGTGCCGTAGATGGTGGTGTCGGAATTGACCTGTTCCATGATGTCGATTTCGCCGGCGCCGGGCCAGGAACCATTTTCCCCCAGCATCCAGATGGCCGGCCAGGTGCCCTGGCCGCAGGGCAGCTTGGCGCGGGCTTCGAAATAGCCATAGGTCCAGCTCTTCGTGCCCTGGGTGATCAGGCGGGCCGAGGTATAGTGCTGACCGCCATAATCGGCGGCCGAAGTCAGGTCTTCCTTGCGCGCGGTGATTGACAGAATGCCGCCGGTGATGCTGGAATTTTCCAGACGTCCGGAGGCGTAGTACTGCTTTTCATTATTGTACCAGCCGGTGGCGTTGGCCTGGGTGTCATATGACCAGACGGTGGAATCCGGCAGGCCGTCGGTCGAGAAATCGTCTTCCCAAACGAGACTGTATCCTGCCGGCGCGCCGATCGAACTCGATGAGGATGAACTGCTCGAAGAAGACGATGATGATGACGAGGATGAAGATGAACCGCCGCCGCCGGTGCTGATCCCGCCACCACCGCCACCGCCGCAGGCCGAAAGCGCGCTGGCGGTCAGGACTATAAAAGCGGCCGCACCGATGAGCCTTTGTCTGTGCATGTGTTTCCCCCTATTTTACTTTAACGATCCGGCTGAACCGCCGGCCATTCGGCGCCACCGACCGTACCTCGACCGGCCCCTTCACTGCCACGGCGTCACGATAGGTCCGCCATTTGCCGCCTTTGAGGCGATACTGAATCTTGAGGTCGCCATAGGCCAGGTTGGCCTCGAAAATACCTCCGGTGATGCGGGCGCCGGGCGGCGGCAGACGGTAGGCGACCTGTTCCCGATCCAGTTCGGCCAGGCGCGGCGTCAGGCGGTCATTGAAAGTCTGCCAGTCGGCCAGCAGCGCCTTCCCATCGACCTGGCGATCGCCATAGCTGTAGGACTTGCCGGCGACATAGGCGGGCTCCCAGGCGCCGGTATGCCAGGCGCGCTCAGCGAGCGCCAGCACGCGCGGATAGAACATGTAGTCGGCGATGCTGTCGGCGCGCACGCCCTCGCTCCACAATTGGCCCTGCATACCGGTGATCTTACGGCCGGCCTCCAGCGGTTCGGTATCGGCGATGGTCTGGCCGTGGGCCTGGATGTCGGTCATCACGCTGGCATTGGCCGCCAGGTTTTCCGGCATGAAGGCGAAGACCTTGAAGAGATCGGTGCCGCGCGAGGCCCAGTCCATGCCGCGCTCTTTTGGATCGGGCGCATAGGGCATGTCGAGATAGAGGACTTCGGGCGTCGACATCACGATATCCCAGCCGCGATTGGCTTGGGCGTAGGCTTCGGCCACGCCGCCGCTGAACAGGCCGCCCCAGCTATTGGATTGCACCTGCTTCGGCATCTCATCGGGCTTCACATGGCCCATGCCGTCGCTCCAGCCGGCGGGCTCGATGCCTTTCTTGCCCAGCATCTGCGATACCTGGGTGATGAAATAGGGCGTCATGTGCGCCGGGTCGAGGCCCTTTGCCTTCACCAGGGCCTGACAGGCAGGGGAGTTGGTCCAGGCACCGGCGGTTTCATCGGCGCCGATATGGTAGATCTTCAGCGGCACGCCGGCCTCGTCGTGCATCGCCTTGATATCGTCGATCACCGTTTCAATGAAGTGGTAAGTCGAGGGGATACAGACGTTCAGCGTGTTGTCGTTATAGTGCTGGATCGAGTCGTAGACCGTTTTGTCTTCCGGATCCTGCAGGCGGAATTCATTGGCGGCGTCCGGCTTGCCATCGGCCATCAGGCGGCGATAACGCGCCTCCATCGAACGCACGGCGGCGCGCGAATGCCCCGGCATGTCGAACGAGGGAATGACCTCGATATGACGGGCAGCGGCGGCCTTGACTATCTCGATATAGTCGGCGCGGCTTAAGTAGCCATCAACGATCTTCGAGCCCTGCGGACCGGCGCCTAACTGCGGCAGCAGGCAGGTGTCTTCCTTCAGGTCATGGCAGCGATGACTGCCGATTTCGGTCAGTTCGGGAAGGGCACCGATGGCCAGCCGCCAGCCTTCGTCATCGCCAAGATGCAGGTGCAGACGGTTGAGTTTGTACTCGGCCATCTGGTCGATGGTGTTGAGGATGAAAGCCTTGGAATGGAAGTTGCGCGCCAGGTCGATATGCAGGCCGCGGAAACCGAAGCGCGGCGCATCGCTGATCTCGATCGGCTTCAGGCGGTTATGCTCGAAAGCCGCCTGCTGGCTGAGGCTCTCGATAGCGTAGGCGGCGCCGGCGGCATCGGCGGCGGTGATGGTTATTTTCCCGCTCTGCGCCAGCAGGTGATAGGACTCTGGCTGGCCGGCAGCGATGCTGATCTCGACCGGCACACCATGCGACGACAATTTCAGGCGGGAGGCATCGAGGGCCGCCTTGATATCCGAAATGGCGAGGCCATTGAGCTTGACCGCAATGCCAGTGGTCAGATTGAGGGCCTGGCCTCCCAGGTGCTTCGCTGAAACCGGAGTCGGCAGGATGATGATGTCGGGCTTGGCCTGTGCTACCTTGCGGGAGGCGTTCTGCACGAAGGCGCGTTCCGGCGTCAGCCATTGTGTGGCGTCGTTCGGGCCTTTGCGAGTGGTGGCCTCGTCGGTTATCGGCGTCACAAAAGGCAGGGATTCGAGCCCGGTCGCCGGGTCAAATTTGGTGCGCGAGGCGGCGATGGTGGCAGGGGGAGCGCCATCTACTACTATATAGGCATTGGGCATGGCCAGGTATTCGGAAGGCGCGTGGCCGGCCCAGGTGAACGAATAGGTCTCGCCAGGCGTGAAGGTGATGCCGGCCTTGGGTGTCAGCTTGTAATTGTCGCCATTGATATGAGTGAGGTCGAACACGCTGCCGCCGACGGGCTCCACCGGACTGACCGAGCCGAAATAAAGCGCCCAGTCGCCGACGGGAGCGCCGCTTTTTGGCAGGGTCAGGTCGAGGCGGGTATTGAAGCCGTCCTGCGTGCCATTGGGCACGACGGTCAGTTTGTAGCCAAGCTGATCGGCGAAACTGGCTGCAGCCGGCGCCGCGACGGCGGTCCCGACCGGCATAAGGGCCGTGGCAGACAGCAGGGCGGCGGCAAGCAGCCCCTTAAGGTTATATGATGTGTGCGGCATATCCATGCCTCTCCCCAATCTCTTTTTTCGTGAGGCAGGTTGGCGCACTCCCTGCGGCTTGTCAATTCTTTGACAGGACCGGTATCGGGTATTTGAATATCCAATATAGAACCAATGTGGGGATTGCGATCTTATTTCAAATTGATTTTATTGCTTAATTTGATGGGGTGATCAGATAATACCAATTTTTTAATCCTTCGCCTCCGCCAAAGGTGCCATCCTGCAACTGGTAATTAAACGCAAAATTTGCTTTTAATATATATCTGTTTTTTAAGGGAGAAATTTCGGTATTGCCGTCGTTTATCTTGGTCGTTTTAGTCCGGCTATCAGGTCAATTCGCCTTGCCAAGGATTGACGCGACAATACCAGTGCAATAGATTGCACATTCAAAACGGCGTTTTTCGAGTGGTGATCCGCATACGATTTTTGATGGATGGCCGACCAAAAACAGACCTAAAACAATTGGGAAGAACAGATGTCATTTATCGAAACCGTCGGCAGGCTGGTCAGCGACGATCCGGCACCCTTGTACATGCAGCTTCAGAAGGTGCTGCGGGATGCCATCCTGTCGCGTGTGCTCAGCCCCGAGGCGGCCATTCCGCCGGAGCGCGACCTGGCGGAGGAGTTCGGCGTCTCGCGCCTGACCGTACGCAAGGCGGTCGATGGTCTGGTCAGCGAGGGCCTGATCACGCGCCGCCGGGGCGCCGGCACTTTCGTCGCCAGCCGGGTGGAAAAAAGCTTTTCCAAGCTGTCGTCCTTTTCCGAGGACATGATCTCGCGCGGTCGCGTGCCGCATTCGGAATGGCTGTCTAAATCGGCCGGAGCCGTGACACCTGAGGAATCGCTGTCGCTGGGCCTCTCGCCCGGTACGCTCGTCTATCGTTTCCAGCGCCTGCGCTATGCCGACGGCCAGACCATGGCGCTCGAAAATTCGACCATTCCCGGCTATTGCCTGCCGGCGCCCGGTGTGGTCGAGGATTCGCTCTATGCCGCGCTGGATGCCGCCGGAAACCGACCGGTACGCGCCCTGCAACGCCTGCGCGCCATATCCTTTAGCGCCGACCAGGCGGAAATCCTCGGCATCCGCCCGGGAGATGCCGGCCTGTTCATCGAACGTCGCGGCTTCCTCGCTGATGGCCGCGCCGCCGAATTTACTCAGAGCTGGTATCGCGGCGACGCCTATGACGTGGTGGCCGAGCTTAGTCGCGTTTGATCTGGCGGTTATCGCGCGCGTCGGCGAGCCATAGCCGGCCATCCCGCACTTACAATTCGCGGCGGGGCTGCGCATGTAATCCTTACGTGCGCGTCAGTATGCTCGACCTCACACACAGATTTGAGGGAGTTTGCGCCATGCTGGGCACCATACTGATTGTCGTCCTGATCCTGCTCTTGATCGGCGCCCTGCCGTCGTGGAATCACAGCCGGAGCTGGGGATATGGGCCGAGCGGTGGCCTCGGCCTGGTGGCAGTTATCGTCATCATCCTCGTCCTGACGGGGCGACTGTGATGGGCAAGAACGGTATCTATATCCTCTGTGGCGCAGCCCTCCTGGCCATCGTCGTCATCTTCCTGCTCAACATGCCGGATAGGCGCAGCGGCCCCGAACGTGTCGGTGACGCGGTGGAAGCCCTGCCCCAGGGCGTCGATAAGGCCGGCGATCAGCTCAAGGACCGCAATCCGGTCGAAAAAGCCGGCGACGCCCTCGAAAAGAAAACCAACTAGATTTTCAGATTTTGACGGCGCGCATCGTGCGAAACCGGAGCTGATTCAATGGGCCTTGTGTCAGACGCAAGACATCCGCCTGGCGCGTCCGTAAGTCACGCGCCTGCACCCGTCCCGCCATGGTACCGGGATTTTGCCTGGCGTGACGGATGTCTGGAAATCCGCAAGACCGCCATACGGTTGCAGATCGATCGCCATCTGGTGGCCGAAATCGCCAGTTGGGTGGTGTGGCTGGCCATCCTGATGACGGTGGCCACTTGGGCGCAGTTGAAGCGCCGGACCGTGAAGCGCCTGGCCTTCGTGCCGGATCGGCCGCGCCCGTGGTATCTGCTCGGCGGCGCGGCGCGATGGGCCGGTATCGAATGCGGGGGGCGCCAATCCGAGGCCGACGCGGTGGTGTATTTTGATGATGTTACGACGGGTCAACCGCCGGCCAGCCTGAATGCACGCCGGCTGAATTTTGCCTGCACTGATATCAGCAAGGGTCATGTTGCCAGGGTTTTTGAACAGGTTTTCGGCTACCCGCTGCTGGTCGACCCGGAAACGGCCCAAGGCGCGATAGTCGCCAAATCCGAACGGAATGGCGTCCATGACGGGCGTATTGTTGCCGCGCCAACAGAGCGTCGTGACGGCTGGTGCTATCAGCGCCTGATCGATACGGCCGGGCCGGATGGCTATTGCCGCGACCTGCGCACGCCCTGCGTCGGCGGGCGACCTGTGGTGGTTTGGGTTAAGCTCAAACCTCAAGGTGGCCGCTTCGCCATCCATAACCGCAAGGCTGTTCTTCGCGATCCGGCCGAGGTCTATTCACCTGAGGAACTGGCGCTGATTACGGCCTTCAACGCACGCATGGGCCTTGATTGGGGCGGGTTGGATATCCTGCGCGACCGGGATGGCCGCCTCTATATCGTCGACGTCAACAAGACCGATGTCGGCCCGGTGATCGCCCTGTCGTGGCGAGACAAGATCATTTCCATGAACCGCCTGTCCGCGGCCCTGAAAAGACTAATTGCATAGCGAGTATTCCCATGTTCATGACTGATATCAAGGCTGACGACCTGACCGCGCAGTTCCGTGCCATGATCCGTGAAGCAAAATACCCTTGTGTCGGTGCCAAGTCGGCGCTCAATCACGATCATATCGATATTGTCGTGGCTGCGGATATCCGCTGCCCGGCGGACGATGCCCGCATCCATGCCGCCCTGGCCGGGTTCGCCGCGCGCTACAAGGCTGATCCGCAACCGTTTCAAAGTCTGGCGGTGCTGTTTCGTGGCCCGGAAGATTTATCGGAAAAGGGGTTCGAGCAGGCCCTGTGGCGAAGGGTGCAGGCTCTGTCTGATATCGATGCAGCGAAGCACCAACCCTACGACCCGCGCGTCAGCCCCGATGCCGGCGATCCGCATTTTTCGCTCAGCTTCGGCGGCGAAGCCTTCTTTCTCATTGGCCTGCACCCGCAAAGCAGCCGGCCAGCGCGGCGCTTCATCACGCCGGCCCTGGTCTTCAATCCGCACGACCAGTTCGAGCGCCTGCGCGCCCAGGGACGTTATGAAACCTTGAGTCAGGCGATTATCAGCCGCGATATCGCCTTGGCCGGCACACCCAATCCGATGCTGGCCGTGCATGGCGATATATCCGCCGCGCGCCAATATAGCGGCCGCGCCGTTTCCGAAAACTGGCGGTGCCCCTTCGAACCGCATCATGAGGAGTTGCATGATGATTGCTGATGATATGACCACCGAGGGCCGTCGTATTGAAATTCCCGCTCGTCACGGCACCGCCTTCCGGCTGAACCGCGGCCAGCGCCTGCGGGTGATTGACCCCCAGGGCGAGCAGGTATCGGACATGCTGGCTTTCAATGCCCACGATATCAACGAAGTCATCTCGTCCGGTCGCTCGCTTGACTATGCCTCGAAGCTGTTCCTGACGACCGGCGATCCGCTCTATTCCAACCGCTCCAACATCATGCTGAAGATTATAGAGGATACGGTCGGGCGGCATGATTTCCTGCTGACACCCTGCTCGAAGGATACGTTCCGCATCATCTATGGCGATGAACATCCGCACCAGGGCTGCTACGGCAATCTGGCTCATGCGCTTGAACCCTATCGCGTGACCCCTGACCAGATCCCAACCGCGTTCAATATTTTCATGAACGTCAATATCGCGCCAGATGGCTCATTCACGGTTGACGCGCCTAAGAGCAAAGCCGGGGATCACATCCTCTTTGAGGCCCATATGGACCTGATCGTCGCCCTGACCGCCTGCTCGGCCCTGCAATCCAACAACTATGCTTTCAAGCCTATCCATTATGTCATCGAGACTGTGCAACTGGATGCGATTTAAAAAAAAGCCCGTGAAGACCAGGGGCTTCACGGGAATATTGTGTTCGGGGGTTGAGACCGAAACAGCCAGTTGGGGAAGAACGGGCCTCATCCGCGCGAAACAGCAGATTCGGCACCCTTCAAGCATAGCCTCGCGGCTATGGCGGGGAGTTTTCCCGTAGTCCGTGCCGGCCGTCAAGCGTTATTGTCATCGATGTCATAAATTTAATCCGGCGCCGATGTGCAAGTGGCGCGCATTTTAAATCGTGCGGTTGGCCGTGGCGACCTGGGCGTACCACTTGCCGGAATCCTTGATTGTCCGCTTCTGATCATTGGCGAAATCGACATAGGTCAAGCCGAAACGCTGGCTGTAACCTGCCGCCCATTCGAAATTGTCCATCAGGCTCCAGGCATGATAGCCGCGTACCGGCACGCCGTCATGGATGGCGCGCGACAAGGTATCGAGGTGGCCCTTGTAATAGGCGATGCGTTTGGGGTCGTGGATCGCGCCGGTGGCATCGGGCCCGACATTATAGGCGGCGCCGTTTTCGGTGATCTCGATCGGACGGCTGCCGGTGACGGCCTGCATCCGCTTGAGGATGTCGTAGAAGCCCTGCGGATAGATGTCCCAGCCGAAATCAGTCTTTTCGTGGTCGCCGAAGGCCCATTCGGTATCGGGCAACAGCAGGCCGGGCACGCCGGAGGGCTTTTGTGCATCCCAGACTCGGGTGCGCGAATAGTAGTTGATGCCGATGAAATCGAGGTCCGCCTGCATCTGCTTGTCGTCGCCCGGCAGGAAGCCCAGCAGTTCATTTTGCCTGTCCGCCGGCAGGACGCCTTCGGGATAGGCGCCGGTCAGGACGGACTGGACGAACCACAGGTTCGACAGCTTGTCCATGAAGACGGCGGCGGCCTTGTCGGCGTCTGACTCGGTCGAGGCAATCTGCGGCGACACATCGAACACCGAGCCGATTTTCAAGCCCGGATTGACCGCCTTCATAGCCTTGAAGCCCATGCCGTGCGCCAGGTTGACGGTGTGTGTGGCCTTGAAGAAGGCCAGCGGATCCTTGCGGCCAGGTGCCCAGGCGCCCTGCCAGTAACCGATCTGGGTGAAAGCCTTGGATTCGTTGAACAGCGACCAGTTTTCGATGCGATCGCCAAGCGCACGCGCCATGATATCGGCATAGTCGGCGAAGCGCTGGGCGGTGTCGCGGTTGGGCCAGCCGCCACGGTCTTCCAGTTCCTGCGGCAAGTCCCAGTGATAGAGGGTCGGCAGGGGGCGGATGCCGGCTTCGAGCAGGGCATCGGTCAGACGGGAATAGTAGTCGAGGCCCTTCTGATTGGCCGGGCCGGTACCATCGGGCTGGATGCGCGTCCAGGCGGTGGAGAAGCGGTAGGATTTCAGGTTCATCGCCTTCAGCAGGGCCACGTCTTCCAGGTATTTGTGATAGCTGTCGCAGGCCACGCGGCCCGTATCACCGTTCAGGATCTTGCCAGGCACCAGGGTGAAGCGGTCCCAGATGGATTCGCCCTTGCCGTCTTCATTCCACGCCCCTTCCACCTGATAGGCGGCTGTGGCGGCGCCCCAGATGAACCCTTCGGGGAAGGTGCCTTCGACGAACTTTCCGGGTTTCTTAGCTTGGGCGGCGGGGGCCAGGGTGGCGGCACCCAAGGCCAGGGCGGAGGTCAGGAGTTCGCGGCGATTCATGAGGGTTTCCTGTGAGCGCAGTGTTTTTGTCCGTATTTGCTCAACAGGTGCTTGAAACTGACATCGATGTCAACGGGGCGGAATGAAATTTTATCATTCGGTAGTCAAGACGTTTTTAGCCGGTTGAGGTCTTCGGGTGCGTCGATATCGGCGAGGATAAAGCCGCCGGCTTCGATGCGGTGGACATTATAACGACCTGATCGCAGCAGGTCGCGGGCGCCATGGTCTCCGGAAAGACGACGCAGGTCATCGAAACAGGTGGATGAAAAAAGAACAGGGTGGCCGTTTTGGCCGTTATGGACGGGGACAACGATATCATAACCGGGCAGGGCGACGGCCATGTCGCAGTAGAGATCAGGCACGATCAGGGGCATGTCGGCCAGCACGATAAAGGCGGCGTCACAGGGTTTCAGCGCCGCCACGCCCAGGGCCAGCGAATGGCCCATGCCCGCTTCCGGGTGCGGATTGACGATATGAGGCACGTTCTCCAACGGTGCGCGGGCGACCACGAGCACTTCGCCAAGTCCGAGGGTGGCAAGGCCGCCAAGCACATGACTGAGGATCGGTTTGCCGTCAAATTCGGCACACAGCTTGTCATCCTGTCCGAAACGGCGTGATGCGCCCGCCGCCAGCACGACCGCGGAAAACCGCTTCATGCCGCCACCCTCCGGCGCCAGTGCTCGACCACCTGCGCCAGGATCGACAGGGCAATTTCCGGCGGTGAGGCGGCGGCGATATCGAGCCCGACCGGGCCGTGGATGCGCCTGAGCATGTGGGGTTCCGCGCCCATGTCTTCCAGAATTTCCAGCCGCCGGTTATGGGCCTTGCGGCTGCCGAGCGCGCCGATGAAAAAGACCTCGCTTTGCAGGGCTTTCAGCAAAACTGGCGGCTCGTAGCTGTGGTCGTGGAAAACCGTTACCACGCCGCAATAGCGATCAAGGGCGGCGTCAAAGTCCTCCGGCGCGGTCAGGTGACGACCATGCAGCCGCGTCGCCAGCGCCTGATCGGGCGACCAGATATCAAGTTCGATTTCCAGAGTCGGCGCCATCTGCGCCAGGGCCTCCAAAATCGGTCCCTGTCCGATGGTGACCAGCCGGCAGGCGGGCAGGTAATGACGCGCGTACCCAGGTTCACCGCGCGCGGACATGGTCATCGAAGCCGGCTGGCGTGCTTCCCGGCCGGCGATGATGCGTTCGATTTCAGCATCGCTGACCCCAACATCGAAAAAGACCTTCAGGCCCGATCCGCACGGCAGGGTGATGTCCTTGAAGCGCGAGCCTTCGCCATAAAGTTCGACCCGGTTTTCACCCAGGCGCATGGCCTCCAGCGCATCGAGCACCAGGGTGCCCTCGGCGCAGCCGCCTGTGATCAGGCCGCACGACTCCCCAGTCTCGCAGACGGCCAACTGGCTACCGACCGGGCGCGGTGACTGGCCGGTGGTGCTGATCAGGGTGAGCAGGGCGGTCTTTCGGCCGGCCTTGCGCCAGTTCCTCAGCGCCGGCAGCACGAAGTCACGATAGGCAGGCGTCGGCAGGATCAAGCGCTGGCCGTTTGCTTGATGGCCAGGGTTTCCGGCAGGATCGGCAGTTTGCGGATCCGGATGCCAGTGGCGGCGAAAATAGCGTTGGCGACGGCGGGAATGACCGGCGGCAGGGCGGGTTCACCCAGGCCGGTCGGTGGAAAGTCGCTGGTGACGAAATGGACATCGACCTGCGGCGCCTTGGGCATCCGCATCATCGGAATATCGTGGAAATTGCTCTGGACGGCGCGGCCTTTTTCAAAGGTGATTTCGGCCTCCATCGAGCCGATGCCGTCCATGACCGAACCCTCGACCTGATTGAACGCGCCGGTCGGATTGATGATGTGCGAGCCGACATCGCCGACCGCCCAGACCTTGAGCACGCGCCACTGGCCGTCATCCGCCACGCGGACATGGGCCACTTCGGCGAAATAGCCGCGATGGCTGAAATAGGTAGCGATGCCCAAACCTTCTCCCTTGGGAAGTGACGCCTTGCCCCAGTTCGAGCGCTCGGCGACGGTTTGCAGCACGGCCCGCATCCGCGCCGGATTGTAATTGGCCTTGTCGTTCAGGTGAGCGTCGAGCTGCGCCAGCCGGAAGGCGACCGGATCCTGGCCCGCCGCATGGGCGATCTCGTCCCAGAAGCTTTCATGGACGAAGGCCAGGGCATTGGACGACGGCGCGCGCAGGTAGCCGGTCGGGATGGTGGTCTCGATCAGCGATTGCTCCAGCCGGAAATTGGGCGTCACCAGCGGCGCGAAGGCGTTGCCGTCGATACCGGCCCCTTGGGCCACCTGGCCGTCGCGGCTAAAGGTAACGCTGTGGCAGGCATAGGCGGTGAGCCTGCCCGCCGCATCCACACCGGCGCGTAAGCTGTGATAGCAGCCGGGCCGGAAGAAATCGTGCGCGACATCGTCCTCGCGTGACCAGACCAGTTTGACCGGTTTGCCGGCCTTTTGGGCGATGGCGGCCACCTCGGCCATGTAGTCGTTTTCCAGCCGCCGGCCGAAACCGCCGCCGGCGCGCCGCATGTGGACGGTGACGGTATCGGGGGGCACGCCGAGCGTCTTGCCGACCAGTTCCTTGCCGCTGTTTGGCACCTGGGTCGGCGCCCAGATTTCAACGCCTGCGGCGGTGAAGCGGGCCGTGCAGTTCTGCGGTTCCATCGGCACATGCGCCAGGAAGGGCACGTCGTAAAAGGCGTCGACAGTCTTCGCCGCGCTTTTCAATGCCGCATCGATATCACCGCTTTGCTGCTTGATGTCTCCCTTGCCCTTGACCAGCGTTTTCGCTTGTTCGAGGTAGAGGGCGCTGTCGTGGGGCGCGCCGATGGCGTCGTCCCACACCGGTTCCAGTGCGGTACGGGCATTTTGCGCATACCACCAGCTTTTGGCCAGGATGGCGATACCATCCTGCAAGCCGTGCCAGTCCGTGCCTTTCAGGATGAAGACATCGGTCACGCCCGGCATGGCCTTCGCCGCCGTCAGGTCGCAGGTTTGCAGCCGCGCGCCATAGACTGGCGATTTGACATAGACGGCGTAGACCATTCCCGGCAGGGTCATGTCGATGCCGAAGATCGGTTCGCCTCTGACGATTTTCGGGCTGTCATAGCCATTCTGCGACTGGCCGATCAGCTTGAAATCCTTTGGGTCTTTCAGCTTCAGGTTTTCCACCGCCGGGGGCGTCAGTTTTGCCGCATCGCCAGCCAGTTCACCATAGGTGAAGAACTTGCCGCTTTCATGGATCACCTGGCCCTTGGCGGTGGTGAAGGCATCATGCGGGGCTGACAGCTTCCGCGCCGCCGCCTCGATCAGCAGCCAGCGCGCGGCCGCCCCGACCTGGCGCATCGGTTCCCAGTTCATCGTCGTGGTCATGCTGCCGCCGGCGAACTGCGCCCCGTAACGCGCTTCGTCCGAAGGCGCGGTCTCGATTCGGACTTTCGTCCAGTCGGCGTCCAGTTCCTCGGCGATCAGGATGGGCAGCAGGGTCTTCGCACCCTGGCCGATTTCCGGATTCTTGGCCATGATGGTGATCAGGCCGTCCGGCGCGATGCTGACATAGTCGGTGAGCGCCTGTGCGCCTTCCGCCCTGGCAAGGCCAAAGCCCAGCATAAGCCCGCCGCCGATACCGGCGCCCGCCTGGAGGAACAGTCTGCGCGTTGTTTTCATGTCAGGCGCTCCTCAGGTCATCAACCGGCTGGCCCGAAGCCGACTTGATGGCGGCGCGGATGCGCTTGTAGGTGGCGCAGCGGCAGAGATTACCTTCCATGGCTTCATCGATCGCCGCGTCATCCGGTTTCGGCGTTTTAGCCAGCAGGGCGGCGGCGGTCATGATCTGGCCGGCCTGGCAATAGCCGCACTGCATGACATCCAGTTCCAGCCAGGCCGTTTGCAGTGCCTGCCCTTCGCGGGTGTCGCCAATGCCTTCGATAGTGGTGATCTTTGCACCGTCGAGCGAACCGATCGCTGTCACGCAGGCGCGGGTCGCCTCGCCATCGATATGGACGGTGCAGGCGCCGCACTGCGCCACGCCGCAGCCGAACTTGGTGCCCTTGAGATCGAGTTCATCGCGCAGGGCCCACAGAAGCGGCATTTCCTCCGGCGCATCGACCTCACGACGTTTTCCGTTGACGGTCAGGGTGATCATGCGGTTTCTCCCTTTTGTTACGGCCAGATTAAGCCCGCGCGCGCAGATCACGCAAGCGGATTGATGCGATGGGACTACTTCCGGTTACGAAGCGGTCGAAAGCCCTGAACGTGCTTGAAAACTTATACAAAACCGTATCATATAAGAGAATGGTGCCGATGCGCCCAATAACAAAACAGCGAAACAATCGAGATGAGCCACACTGATACGTCCGCCTCTGAAAGAAAAGCGCGCGAGGTTCTGATCGTCGGCGGCGGGGCGGCGGGCTGGATGACGGCCGCTTATCTGGCTAAAAATCTCGGTACGGACCGGATGGGTGGTCCAAGGATCACCGTCTTGGAATCGCCGGACATCAGCATCATAGGGGTAGGCGAGGGCACGTTTCCGACGATCCGCAATATCCTGCGTTCGCTTGGTATAGATGAAGCGGAATTCATGCGTGAAAGCCATGCCACTTTCAAACAGGGTATCCGCTTTGATGACTGGGAAACGCCGCCGCAGCGCGAACCCAACGGCCAGTTGAAACACAGCCATTACTTTCATCCTTTCGAAGCGCCTTACTGGTCGCGCGAAGAACTGAATCTGGTGCCGTACTGGCTCCTGAAAGACCGAGACAAGCGCCCGCCCTTCGCCCAGGCGGTCACCTTCCAGAAAAAAGTGGCCGATGCCGGCCTGGCGCCGAAGGCTATCCATCAGGGGCACTATCAAGGGCCTTTGAACTACGCCTACCATTTCGATGCCTACCGGTTTGCCGGTGTGCTGGCGAAATTTGCCAAGGGGTTGGGCGTTCATCATCTCTCCGGCAATCTGACCGGTGTTGGCCTTGCGGCCGATGGCGCTATCGACCATGTGGCCACGGCGGAGCATGGCGACCTTAAAGCCGGGCTTTATGTCGATTGCTCGGGCTTTCGTGCCGAACTGATCGGCAAGGCGCTCCAGGCCCCTTTCAGGCCGATCCGCGATATCCTGTTTACTGACCGCGCGGTCACCGCCCAGGTGCCGCATGACTGTTCGGATTGCCAGCTCGAAAGTTACACGGTCTCATCGGCCCATGAAGCCGGCTGGACATGGGATATCGCCCTCAGCGACCGCCGGGGGATAGGCTATGTCTATGCGTCTGACTATACGACGGACGAGCGTGCCGAAGAAGTTTTGCGCGAATATATCGGCCGGACCAGCAAAGCCGAAATTTCTCCGCGACACATCAGCTTTGCCGCGGGGTATCGTGAGCAGCAGTGGGTGAAGAATTGCGTCGCGGTGGGCCTGTCCGCCGGCTTCCTGGAGCCGCTGGAATCGACGGGCATGGTGCTGATCGAATCGGCCGTCAACAAGATCGTCGAGTTTTTCCCGTTCAGTGGTCCGGCGGATGCGTCGGCGACGATTTTCAATGAGTCCATGATGCGGCGTTATGAGACCATCATCGGTTTCATCAAGCTGCACTACTGTCTGAGCAAGCGCCCGGAGCCCTTCTGGGTCGACAATACGAAGCCTGAGACGATACCGCCGCATCTGCGCGATCTGCTGGCCCTGTGGAAATTTCGTCCGCCGTCACGCTTTGATTTCGTACTGGATCATGAGAGTTTCGCCTTCTTCAGCTACCAGTATATTCTGTACGGCATGAATTTCGAAACCGACTATGAGGCCGCCCGCCCTTCCCTGCATCAGACCGAGCTGGCTGATCAGCTTTTCGCCCGGATCGCCGCCTTCGGCGAACAGGCTTCAAAGGATCTGATCAGCCATCGCGATCTGGTCGATGCCGTCTACAGGGAAGGCTTTGTTGAGCGCCAGGCGCCACCGCCCCGTATGCGCGGGGTCAAGATGTGATCGTGGTTTCGCGCACGATCAGTTCATGCGGAATGATATGACGGATCTGGCGATCGCTGGCTGTGACCTTGTCCGGGGAATCATCGAGAATCTGGATGCAGCGGCGGGCCATTTCGAGATAGGGCTGACGCACTGTTGTCAGGGCAGGCCAGACCGCCGAGGAGATCGGCGCATCGTCGAAGCCGACCACGGCCAGGTCATCGGGAATGCGCAGGCCGGCCTTGTGCGCCACCGAGCAGGTGGCGGCCGCCATTTCGTCATTGCAGGCGAAGATGGCGGTGGGCCGGTCGGGCAGGGCGAGCAGGCGTTCGGCGGCCTCGAAGCCGGATTTGAACGAAAAATATCCGGATTCCATATAGGCCGCCGGTGGCCGCGGAATGCCGGCGGCATCGAAGGCTTCGTAAAAACCATTGCGGCGCAGGATAGAGGCGGCGTGATCCGGATGTCCGCCGATATGCGCGATCTTCGTATGGCCCAGGCTGAAAAGGTATTCGACGACATCGCGTGCCGCCAGCCGGTCATCCATGGCCACGGAGGCGTAATGGCTGTCCGGCGTGGAGGGCGAGATCAGCACGCAATTGATATTTCGACTTTTCAGGAAGCTTTTAAGTGGACCGAAATCGCACAGGGTTGGCAGCAGGAGCATGTCCCTGATCTGCGCATCGGTGATGAAGCGGTCGAGATAGGCTTGCCAGTCCGGCATTCCCTGCTCGTAGAGCTCAACGGCCAGGTATTTGCGCGATTCCATGCAGGCGGCCAGCATGGCCTGGTGAAAACGGCCCTGATAGCCGCTGGTCGGGTCTTCAAGCAGCAGGCCGATGGAGGTCTTGCCGCCCATGCGAAGGCTGCGCGCCTGGGCATTCGGGCGGTATTCGAGCTGGGCCATGGCGGCCAGCACCTTTTCACGCGTGCTGGCCTTGACGGCCTTGTCCTCATTGACCACGCGCGACACGGTCTTCGCCGAAACACCGGCCAGTTCGGCGACATCGTAGATGGTTGACATGATTACGTAAAAACCCCGGTTTATCGGGAGCTTAGCCCCATGTTAGCGTTCACGCAAGATCAGCCTTTAGGATGCGCGGCGGCATAGGCGGAGAGCAGGCGTTCGGTATCGACCTGGGTATATTTCTGCGTGGTGGACAGCGACACATGGCCGAGCAGTTCCTGGATCGAGCGCAGGTCGGCCCCGGATCCGAGCAGGTGGGTGGCGAACGAATGGCGCAGGGCGTGCGGCGTGGCGCGGTCGGAAAGGCCCAGGCGCGAACGCAGGTGCTGGATACTGGCCTGGACATGGCGCGGTGAGAGCTCGCCGCCGCGTTTGGCGCGGAACAACCTGTCTTCCGGCTGGAGCGCAAAAGGCTGCTGGCGGCGATAGGTCTCCACCGCCTCGCGTACCGCCGTGATGACCGGCAGGGCGCGCATCTTGTTGCCCTTGCCGACGATGCGCAAGCTGTCGCCGAGCGGTGTATCTTTTACGCGCAGCGACAGGGCTTCGGAAATCCGCAGGCCAAGACCATAGAGCAGCATATAGACGGCTTCGTCGCGGGCATTTTCCCAATCGTCCCGATCGGAATCCATCCGGGTTTCGTTGAGCAGTCCCTGCATCTGGTCGATATTGAGTGGGCGCGGCAGGGTGGTTTTCAGGCGCGGGCCCCGCATCAGCGCCACCTGGGCATTGGACCGGTCGAAGTGCAGGTCGAGGAAACTGTGAAAGGATTTTATGGCCGAAAGATGCTGGGCCATTGATCGTGCCGAAAGTGGCTTATCCTTTGCGCGCAGATGCGCCATCCAGCTCCGGATATCGCCGGAAGATACCGCTACTACGTCTTCCAGGGTCAGATCGGTGCGCAGGGACTGGCCGAGATGGTCGAGATAGCCGCGCAGGGCATGACCATAGGCTTCCAGCGTATGGGCCGAGCACCGTTTCTGGTCTTTCAGCCAGTTCACCCATGCGATCTGGGCGTCAAAAAGGGTCAAAGGAAATACTCCCCTGCGCCGGGGCGGCTTCCCTCCCCGTCCTTACGGATGGTGAGGAGTGGTGAGAGGGCTTTCTCCTGGCCGAACCTCAGGGGGGCGTCGGGGAAGGAAGCCTCATAGACGCAGGGGAGCATCCTTGAATTTTGAATATAGGAAGGCATGTGGACAATTTTAAGGTCAAACCGTAAGGAATCCTTTACCCGCTTGATCGGGTTGGAAAAAATTACGGTAAAACCTAGAGCACTTTCCGAAAAGTGTGACGCACTTTTCGGGCTAAAAAGTGCGTTCAAACATAAAATTAGAGCGCCGATCTGAACCAATCAGATTGGAAAACGCTCTAGCTGAGGACCGGCCAGCGGTCGGCGACGCGTTCCACCACGCGGGCGACAAAGGCCACCAGTTCGGCGCCCATGTCCGGCGAAAAGCCGTCAAAATCATTGGAGCCGAAGGCCACGAGGCCCGGCCGGCCTTCGCGCCACAGGGCGATGCGCAACACGGCGGCCGACTTGACACGCTTCACGTCGTCGTCAAACAGCACGCGGCACACGCCATCTGGCCCCAGCAGGCTCAGGCCCGTTTCGCCGATGATGTAGTCAACGCCGCCGTAATCGAGGGTTTTCCAGCCGAGCGGCACCGGCGCGGTATCTTCCAGCGCAATGGTGGCGGCCACCAGCCCGAAACGATGCCGCACCTCTTCATTCAGCCGGCGCGCCAGGTCGGAATGATTGCGCGCTTCCATCAGGCTTAAGACCAGGCCGTGCGTCTGGCTCTGGGCGTCGAAATTGGCGCGGGCGGTCATTTCAAGCTGGCGCCGGATGTCAAAATCCTTGAGCGCGCGGGCCTCTAAGCGCGACAAGGCGGCCGGGCCGAAATCGATCAGATGTTTCGTCTTGCTTTGCAGGCCCAGCGTTTCCAGCAGGGCGGTGTCGCGCCTGATGTCATCGGCGTGTTCGATCAGATAGCGGCGCATGGCCTGCCAGCTATCGAGATCAGGAAAGGTTATGCCGCCTTCGGTGCTCATGCCATCACCATAGTGTGGCTTTGGGCGTCTGTGAAGCGGTTTCCGCTTCCGGCTATGACAAAGCGGGGGATTTCGTGTTAGAGGCTAAAACCATGAGTCCGGCCGCCTCCGATTTGTTTGAATCCTCAGGAAAAGTAACCTTAATCGCCAAGGTCGTCGTGCTCGCGCCGATGGCCGAGGCGCTGGATTATGCCGTGCCGGCGGGCCTGGTTTTGCAGGCTGGCGAACATGTCATTGTGCCGCTGGGTCATGCCAAGGTGCGCGGCCTGGTGATCGGTTTCGAGAGGCCGGATGCGGACGAAGATCTGTCGCGCGTCAAGGCGGTGATGGCCAGGCTGGACGATCCGATCGTGCCGGAAGCCAGCCTCAATTTCTGGCTCTGGGCCGCCGGCTGGACCCTGACCCCGCCGGGCGTTTTCCTCAATGGCTGCATCCGGGCGCTGAAAATCCCGCGCGCCGCGCCGAAACAGGGCTATGTACTGACCGGCGCGCAGCCCAGTCGCCTGACGAAGGCGCGGCAGGCGGTGCTCGATACCGCCCTGGTGCCGATGGGGCTCGGTGACCTGGCCATGGCGGCGGGCGTCTCCACTGGCGTGGTGACGGCGCTGGAAAAGGAAGGTGTGCTGCAAAAGGTCGATTTGGCGCGGGAAGAGGTGTATCCGCAGCCAAATCCGGACTTCGCGCCTGCCCGTTTGAATGACAACCAGGCGGCCGCGCATCAGCTTCTGCAAATCGAGCAGGCCAAGGGCGCCTTCGCGCCGGTCCTGCTCGATGGCGTTACCGGTTCCGGCAAGACCGAAGTCTATCTCGAATCCGTCGCCGATATCCTGCGCGCCGATCCGGAAGCCCAGGTGCTGATCCTGCTGCCGGAAATTGCCCTGACCCAGGCCGTGCTCGGCCGGCTGGAAGCGCGGTTCGGCGTGGAGGTGGCGCAATGGCACGCCAATATTTCCAACGGCAATCGCCGGCGCATATGGGAAGGCGTGGCGAAGGGCCATGTGCGGCTGGTGGTGGGGGCGCGGTCGGCGCTGTTTCTGCCCTACCGGCGGCTGGGCCTGATCGTGGTTGATGAAGAACATGACGGCTCCTACAAGCAGGAGGAGGGGGCGCGTTACCATGCCCGCGATCTGGCGGTGTTCCGGGCGCGTCTTGATGGCGCCATGGTTATCCTCGCCTCGGCCACGCCGTCGCTGGAAAGCCTGACCAATGCCGAAAAGGGACGCTATGCCTGGATCCGGCTGGAGCAGCGCCACGGCACGGCGGTCCTGCCTGATATTTCGCTGATCGACATGAAGGCGCATCCGCCAGAAAAAGGCCCGAATGGGGAAACCCGCTGGCTGAGTGATCCGCTGATTGGTGAAATACTGGCCACATTGAAGCGGGGCGAACAGAGCCTGCTGTTTCTCAATCGTCGGGGATATGCGCCGCTCGTGCTGTGCAAGGCGTGTGGTGAGAAGATGACCTCGCCCAAGACCGATTCCTGGCTGGTCGAGCACCGCGCCTCAGGCCGGCTGGTCTGTCACCTGACCGGTTTTTCCATGCGCAAGCCGAAGACCTGTCCGCATTGCGGGGCGCTGGATAGCCTGATTTCCGTCGGGCCAGGCGTGGAGCGTATTCTGGAGGAGGTCCACAGTCGCTTCCCCGATGCGCGGGCCGAGGTCTTCTCTTCGGATACCACGCCTGATGCGGCGTCTTCCGCCTCGCTGATCAAGCGGATTGAGGATAACGAGGTCGATATCGTTATCGCCACACAAGCGGCGGCCAAGGGGCACAACTTCCCCAACCTGACCCTGGTGGGGATTGTCGATGCCGATCTCGGCCTGAAAGGCGGCGACCTGCGCGCCGCGGAGCGCACCTTCCAGCTATTGGCCCAGGCCACCGGGCGGGCGGGTCGTAAGCTCAAGCCAGGCAAGGCCGTGCTGCAAACCTATACGCCGGAGCATCCGGTCATGCAGGCACTGCAACATCAGGACCGTGATGCCTTTTACGCCTATGAATCGATGGCGCGCGAGGTGGCGAAATTCCCGCCCTATGGTCGTCTGGCGGCGTTGATCCTGACCGCCAAGGATCAGACTCTGCTCAATAAATTCTCGCGCGAGCTGGCGCTGTTTATCCCGAATACCGAAGGCGTTGATGTCTATGGTCCGGCGGATGCGCCGCTGGCCCTTGTGCGCGGGCAGTGGCGCAAGCGATTCCTGGTGCGGGCCGACCGCAACCGCGATTTGCAGGCTTTCGTCAGTCACTGGCTGGCGGCAATCAAGCGGCCCAATGCCATCCGGTTGGTGGTCGATATCGACCCGTATAGTTTTCTGTGATCAGGCTTTCCGCCCTAGCCTGACCGCCTCTTCGCGCATGGCGGCGTGAGACGGGAAAAAACCGCCGTCATTGGCGCCGTCGCAATTATACAGCATCGCCACGGTCAGTTGTTCAAACGGCAGGCTCAGCAACTGGCCGGTGAAGCCATTGATGCGGCCGCTATGCGTAAAGAAGGGCTGGCCATCGATAAATCCCAACCGCATCCCCAGTCCATAGCCCGGCGAGCGGGTATTTTCCCGATCCAGGGCGAAGGCGCCGTCCTTCAGCCGCACCGGGGTCAACATTTCGGTCAGGCTTTCCGTATTCAAAATCTTGCCGGTCATCAGGGCGGAATGCCAGCGGCAGAGATCCGCTGAAGTCGAACGCAAGCCCCCCGAACCGCCGGCAAAACTGGCCGAGACGGGCCAGACCTGCCCGAAACCATCGCGCAAGCGGCGGTTGGCGCGGTGGCCTTCGCAGATATCCGGATCGCCTGTAGTCAGCGGGTCAATGGCTGTGCGCGTCATGCCGGCAGGTCCAAAGAGGCGCTGGCGGCAGAATTCAGCCAGGGGCAGGCCGCTCAGGCGCTCGACAACGATACCCAAAAGCGCAAACCCGGTATTACTGTAGACCCACTTCATCCCCGGCGGGCAGCGGAACAGGGGATCGGCGCCCTTGATGGCTTCCAGCAAACCTTGTTGCGTGTAGTCGTGACTTTGCGCTGTCGTCAGCATTTCGGCATGGCGGCCGCTGAGATAGTCATCAAGGCCGGACGTATGGCTTAACAGTTCGCGCAGGGTCATGACATCGGCGCGCGGAAAATCGGGCAGGAAACGCGCGAGCGGATCGCCCAGACTGAGCTTTCCCGCCTCCCTCAAAAGCAGGATGGCCGCGGCGGTGAATTGTTTGCTGATCGAGGCAATGCGGAAGCCGGTCCCGGTATCGACCGGATGTTTCGGCGCCAGTTGCGCATTGCCGAATCCGGCCGAATAGAGCATCACGCCGGCCTTCATGACGCTCAGGGACAGGCCGGGTGTGACGTGGCGTTCGATCATCTGCCCGGCCAGGGTATCAAGCGACGGCCAGTTCAGCAAGGGCGGCGGCGGTGGGGGCGCCACCGGTTCGGCATGGGGCGGCGACAGGTCGGGGGCATGAACGGCCGCTTTCGGCAACAGGGTCGCGCCGGCCCACAGGGTGAGCGCGCCACCAGTCAAACCGGTGCCAATACCCGTCAGGACGTCACGGCGCATCAACAGGGCGCGGGGCGTAGGCTCGGTCATTCTGACTCCAAAATCGCGTCAGGCCGATTGTTTGCCCATTTCAGCGCCCGCGTAAAGCTACCGGAGCAGTAAAATTAGTGGTGATCGCCGCTCTTTTTGGCCCGGCCGCGCGCGAACATCTGCAGGGCCTCGATAAAGGCGGCGAAGGCCATGGCGGCGTAGATATAGCCTTTTTCGATATGGAAGCCGAAGCCTTCGGCGATGAGCACCGTACCGATCATCAGCAGGAAGCCGAGCGCCAGCATGACGATGGACGGATGGCGGTTGATAAAGGCCGAGATCGGACCCGAGGCTACGAACATCAGGAAGACGGCGACCAGGACTGAGATGATCATGATCGGCAGGTGATCGGTCATGCCGACCGCGGTCAGGATGGAATCGATGGAGAAGACGAGATCGAGCATCAGGATCTGGGCGATGGCGGCGGCAAAACCCAGTGACTTGCCCTGCGGCTTTTTGTCGCCATCCTCGCCCTTGTGCTCGGTGGAGTGATTGATCTCGCTGGTCGCCTTGTAAACCAGGAACAGGCCGCCGCCCAGCAGGATTATGTCGCGCCATGAGAAGCCGTGGCCGAACGGCCAGATCACGGGCTCCTTCATGCCGGCCAGATGCGACAGGGTGAAGAGCAGGGCGATCCGCATCAGCAGTGCGCCGGAGAGGCCGACGGCCCGCGCCCGCGCCCGCATCGATTCGGGCAGCTTGTTGGTCAGAATGGAAATGAAGATCAGGTTGTCGATCCCCAGCACCACCTCCATGACGATCAGGGTCAGGAGGGCTGCCCAGGCAGCAGGATTGGTCGCAAGGGCGGTCAGGTCGGCCATGGTATCTGGTCTCTTGGAATGGAGGCGGCGGTAATATCCATTATAAATAAAAGAATTAAGCCAAATCTCAAGGCGCGCGGGTCAACAATTCGGTGGGTCGCGTAACTTTGATCTCATAAGTGGACTTAAGGCTCAAGAATCTCTGCCTGTTTGGTTGCGATGGCAAAAACCCTATGCTAAGGAGCCCGCGGCTATAGCCAGTAATGGTGCTGTGTATCAGCGCCCGTGCGCTTATGCCCATAAGTCGAAGCCTTGTTTTCCTTGGCTTCGCGGACCTTTTCTGTTGGACACACTTTGGGAATGCGGCGTGCCTGAATCTATTGGAAACGATCAATACCGAGAAACGGAAGCCGGCGAGCGCTATGCCCGTGCCGCCTTTGACCTCGCCCAGGATGGCAAGGTTCTCGACAAGGTGCATGGCGATCTGGCGAACCTGAAGACGCTCCTGCTCTCCAGCGCCGAACTGCGTATTTTCGTCGCCAGCCAGGTCTACAAGTCGGACGTCAAGCTGAACGGCCTGCTGGCCGTCGCCAAAAGCCTCAAGCTCAATGCCCTGACGCAAAAGGCTTTGGGCGTCCTGGCCGCCAATGGCCGCATGGATCACCTGTTTCCCTTCATCACCGCTTTCAACAAGCTGTACGATGCCGAAAAGGGCATTGTCAGCGCGGAAGTGACCTCGGCTGTGCCTCTGTCGGATGCGCAGTTGGAAGACCTCAAAAAGACCCTGGCCAAGACGCTGGGGCAATCTGCCGAAATCAGCACCCGTGTTGATCCGGCGCTCCTGGGCGGGCTCAAGGTCCGCGTAGGCTCGCGTCTCTTCGACGCCTCCCTCAAGACAAAACTCGATTCCCTTAAATTCGCCCTTAAAAGAGCGTAAGACCCCAAGAGACGAAAAATGGACATTCGCGCAGCCGAAATCTCGGCCATCCTCAAAGCCCAAATCGCCGGTTTCGGTGAAGAAGCCGACGTCTCCGACGTAGGTTCCGTACTCAGCGTCGGCGATGGTATCGCCCGCGTCTACGGCCTCGACAAGGTGCAGGCCGGTGAAATGGTCGTGTTCCCCAAGGCCGGCGTCAAGGGCATGGCCCTGAACCTGGAAAAGGACAATGTCGGCGTCGTTATCTTCGGCGAAGACCGTGAAATCGCTGAAGGCGACGAGTGCCGCCGCCTCGGCGAAATCGTCGACGTGCCGGTCGGCAAGGGCCTGCTGGGTCGCGTCGTCAACCCGCTGGGTGAACCGATCGACGGCAAGGGCCCGATCGTCGCCACCGAGCGCCGCCGTACCGACCTGAAGGCACCGGGCATCATCCCGCGCAAGTCGGTCCACGAGCCTGTCCAGACGGGCATCAAGGCTATCGACACCCTGATCCCGGTCGGTCGCGGCCAGCGCGAACTGATCATCGGTGACCGTCAGACCGGCAAGACCGCCGTCGCCATCGACGCCATCCTGAACCAGAAGGCCGTCAATGCCGGCACCGACGAGTCGGCCAAGCTGTACTGCATCTACGTCGCCATCGGCCAGAAGCGCTCGACCGTCGCCCAGATCGTCAAGGCCCTGGAAGAAAACGGCGCCCTGGAATACACGACTGTCGTCGTCGCCTCGGCTTCGGAGCCGGCCCCGCTGCAATACCTGGCCCCGTTCGCCGGTTGCGCCATGGGCGAATATTTCCGCGACAACGGTATGCACTCGCTGATCATCTATGACGATCTGTCGAAGCAGGCCGTCGCCTACCGCCAGATGTCCCTGCTGCTGCGCCGCCCGCCCGGCCGCGAAGCCTATCCGGGCGACGTCTTCTACCTGCACTCCCGCCTGCTCGAACGCGCCGCCAAGCTCAATGAAGAAAACGGCGCCGGCTCCATGACCGCCCTGCCGGTTATCGAAACGCAGGCCAATGACGTCTCGGCCTATATCCCGACCAACGTGATCTCGATCACCGACGGCCAGATCTTCCTCGAAACCGACCTGTTCTACCAGGGCATCCGTCCGGCCGTGAACGTCGGTCTGTCGGTGTCGCGCGTCGGTTCGTCGGCCCAGATCAAGGCGATGAAGCAGGTTGCCGGCGCCATCAAGGGCGACCTGGCCCAGTATCGTGAAATGGCCGCCTTCGCCAAGTTCGGCTCCGACCTTGACGCCGCGACCCAGCGCCTGCTGGCCCGTGGCGCCCGTCTGACGGAACTGCTGAAGCAGCCGCAATATTCGCCGCTGAAGGTCGAAGAACAAGTCGCCGTGATCTATGCCGGTACGCGGGGTTACCTCGATAACGTTGCCGTCTCTGATGTCGGCCGTTACGAAAAGGACCTGCTTTCGAGCCTGCGCACCCGTCATGCCGACCTGCTGAACGCGATCCGCGACAAGAAGGCCCTGTCGCCGGAACTCGAAGAGCAACTGAAGACGGTTGTCGCCGACTTCACTTCCAACTTCGCTTAAGATCCAGAGAGTTAGTCACAAAAAATGGCAAGCTTAAAGGACATGCGCACGCAGATCGGAAGCGTCAAGGCGACGCAGAAGATCACGAAAGCGATGCAGATGGTGGCGGCCGCCAAGCTCAAGCGCGCGCAGGATTCGGCTGAAAATGCCCGTCCCTACGCCAAGCGCATGGCTGCGGTCATCGCCAATCTGGCCAAGGGCATTACGGGCGATTCTGCCCCGCAGATGCTGGTCGGCAACGGTTCGACGACCCATCAACTGGTCGTCGTGGCGACCGCTGACCGTGGCCTGGCCGGCGGGTTCAACTCGAACATCGTCCGCGCCGCCCGCGAATTCATCTCCCAGCAAACCGCCGCCGGCAACAAGGTCCGCCTCATCACGATCGGCCGCAAGGGCCGTGACCAGTTGAAGCGCCAGTTCGGTGACAAGATCGTCGAAAGCTTCGATCTGTCGGGCACCAAGGTGCTGACCATCGATGTGGTGGCCCCGATCGCCGATCTGATCGCCCGTGAATTTTCCGAAGGCCGCGCCGATGTCGTGACCCTCTTCTATTCGCGCTTCCAGTCGGTCATCGCCCAGGTGCCTTCCGCCAAGCGCCTGATCCCGGCCGATGTCGATCTCTCCGCCGTGGAAGATACACATGGCGCGGTTTACGAATACGAGCCGTCCGAGGAAGAGCTTCTCGAAACGCTCCTGCCGCGTAACCTGTCGGTGCAGCTTCTGGCCAGCCTGCTGGAGAATAATGCCGGCTTCTACGCCTCGCAGATGAGCGCCATGGATAACGCCACGCGCAATGCCGGCGAAATGATCAACGCCATGACCCTGAAATATAACCGTAAACGCCAGGCCCAGATCACGACCGAACTGATCGAGATCATCGCCGGCGCCGAAGCCCTGTAGGAACAGACCCATGTCCGCACCCCAAAAGATTACTGCCGCCAAAGGCCGTGTCACCCAGATCATCGGCGCCGTTGTTGACGTCGCCTTCGACGGCGGTATGCCCGCCATCCTGAACGCCCTGGAAACGACCAACACCGCCACCGGCGCGCGTCTGGTTCTGGAAGTCGCCCAGCACCTCGGTGAAAACACCGTCCGCACCATCGCCATGGACGCCACCGAAGGTCTGGTCCGCGGCCAGGACGTTACCGACCTCGGCACCCCGATCACCGTTCCGGTCGGCCCCGCCACGCTCGGCCGCATCATGAACGTCATCGGCGAGCCGATCGACGAAGCCGGTCCGATCGAGACCAAGTTCTTCAACCCGATCCACGCTGATGCCCCGGCCTTCGCCGACCAGGCGACCGCAGCGGAGCTGCTCGTCACCGGCATCAAGGTCATCGACCTGATCTGCCCGTACGCCAAGGGCGGCAAGATCGGCCTGTTCGGCGGCGCCGGCGTCGGCAAGACCGTCACCATCCAGGAACTGATCAACAACATCGCCAAGGCTTACGGCGGCTACTCGGTGTTCGCCGGCGTCGGCGAGCGTACCCGCGAAGGCAACGACCTCTATCACGAAATGATCGAGTCGAAGGTGAACGAGCATGGCGGTGGCGGCACTTCGCGCTGCACCCTGGTCTACGGTCAGATGAACGAACCTCCCGGCGCCCGCGCCCGCGTCGCCCTGACCGGCCTGGCCCAGGCCGAATATTTCCGCGACGTCGAAGGCAAGGACGTGCTGTTCTTCGTCGACAACATCTTCCGCTTCACCCAGGCCGGTTCCGAAGTGTCCGCCCTGCTGGGCCGTATTCCGTCGGCCGTTGGTTATCAGCCGACCCTGGCCACCGAAATGGGCCGTCTGCAGGAACGCATCACCTCGACCAACAAAGGCTCGATCACGTCTGTTCAGGCGGTTTACGTTCCCGCCGACGACCTGACCGACCCGGCCCCGGCCGCTTCGTTCGCCCACCTGGATGCCACGACCGTTCTGTCGCGCTCGATCGCCGAACAGGGCATCTATCCGGCCGTCGATCCGCTCGACTCGACCTCGCGTATTCTCGATCCGCGCGTCGTTGGCCAGGAACACTACGAAACCGCCACGCGCGTTCAGGAAATCCTCCAGCAGTACAAGGCGCTGAAGGACATCATCGCCATCCTCGGCATGGACGAACTGTCGGAAGAAGACAAGGCGACCGTCGCCCGCGCCCGCAAGATCCAGCGCTTCATGTCGCAGCCCTTCCACGTCGCCGAAATCTTCACCGGTACGCCGGGCGTGCTGATGTCGATCGAAGACACCATCAAGGGCTTCAAGGGCATCTGCAACGGTGACTACGATCACCTGCCGGAAGCCGCCTTCTACATGGTCGGCACCATCGAGGAAGCCATCGCCAAGGCTGAAAAGCTGGCCGGCGAAGGTAAGTAATCATGAGCGACAAGCTGCATGTTTCGCTGGTGACGCCCGAACGCGAACTGTTCGCGGGCGAGGTCGATCAGGTCGTGGCGCCGGGTGTCGAAGGTGAATTCGGCGTCCTGGCGCACCACGCGCCCTTCATGACCACGCTGGCCGAAGGGGATGTCACCATTCTCGACGGCGTGACAAAGCGCGTCTTCCAGGTGCGCGGCGGCTTTGCCGACGTCAACGAGGACGGCATGACCATCCTGGCCGAACACGCCAACGAATATGGTGAGAATATTCACTGATTGAGTTGAGTGGTGAGAGATAAGAAGCCCGCTGAGTTTACTCGGCGGGCTTTTTTGTTATGGTGGGGCATGGGCAAATGGCGGGACATCATCATAGGGGCACTGTGCGGGGCGGCTGTCATGTCCGCCAGCATGGCCATGGCTGAAACCTGTGTGCCTCTGCGGGCGGAGGTCGTGCGGCAGTCCGTTGGCATCAACACCCATATCCTCTATAAGGATGGCGCCTACAGGCGCATGGAAGATGTGATCAGTGCGCTGGATTATCTCGATATCCGCCATATCCGCGACAGCGCGCCGCGCGCCCGTCCTGACCGTCCGCTGCCGCTGGCCGAATATATCTGGCTGAACAAGGCCAATGTGCGTTTCAACCTGATGCTTCGGGGCGGGGACTATGATCCGCCCAATACGATCGGAGGACTTGAAAAGCTGGAAGCGGCCCGACCGGGGGCGATAGAGCTTATCGAGGGGTTCAACGAGGTTCATAACGAGCCGGTGACCTATATGGGCAAGACAAGCCTCGAAGCCGCCCTTACGGCGCAATCAGACACCGTCAGGTTGCTGAGGGCACACCCGACCTTAAGCCATATTCCCATCCTTGACCTGACGGGTAACGATGTCCCGGAGGCGCTCGGAGACCGGGGCGATTACCACAATACGCACGTCTATGCGCAGAACGGCCATCAACCGGGCAAGTGGATGGATCAGGATGGTCATTGGGCGGATGGCAAGCCGTGGGCCATTACCGAATTCGGCTACGCCACCAATCCGCAGAGCGGCTGGCAGGTGATCGGCGTCGATGAAGCGGGGCAGGCGAAGGGATTGCTGAACGGTATCCTCGACGCCGTGCAAAATGGGGCTTCGCGCATCTATCTTTATGAATTGCTTGACGAAAAACCGGATCCCAAAAGCAAATCCAATGAGATGCACTTTGGCCTGTTCACAACCGCTATTAAACCAAAGCCGGCGGCGAAGGCCCTGCGCAATCTGCTGCGGATCATCGGCGATCCGGATCCGGCGGCCCTGACCTTTACGCCTCAACCGCTGGATATGCAGCTACAGGGTGAGCCAGAAACGCTCCGTATGCTGACGATCCAGAAGGCGTCGGGCGAAACTCAGATACTGCTGTGGAATGAGATTGCTTTCTGGGACCGCCAGCATGGAAAATCTATCCAGAATGCGCCGGTGCCGGTAAGGCTGACCCTGCCGTCCGGCGCCCACGCCAGGGCGCTGTACGATCCCATGCAGCAATCAGATGCCATCTATCAGTTCAGCGGTGAATCCGCACTGACGGTCGATGTGCCTGATTATCCGGTGATTATTGAGATTGCGCGCTGATCAGCCTCGGTTAAGCAGCGTAAAGCCGCCGAAGATCAGGCGCTTGCCGTCGAAGACCATCTCCATTTTTTCCGGACTCATGCGCGGATCGGCCATGACCTTTTCGTTGCCGGCATCGCGGGCTGCTTTGGAAGGCCAGGTGACCCATGAGAAGACGACCACTTCATCCGGTTGCAGCTTCACGGCCATCGGGAATGAGGTGACCTTGCCATCGGGCACGTCATCGCCCCAGCATTCGATCACTTCCAGCGCGCCGTGGTCGCGCCAAACCGCGGCGGCCTTCTTCGCCATGGCCAGATAGGCGTCTTTATCGGCCTTGCGGACGGGTATGACAAAGCCGTCGATATAGGGGGTTTCACTCATGATGCGCTCCTCTTGTGAGCCCATCCTATCACCCCGCATTTGTCAGGAAGAGGCAGCAGCGACAACACGATGGTGTGATGTCAGACCAGGGTGCGCAGTTCGGCGATGACCTTGCGGTAGCTGTCGCGCTTGAAATGGACCACACGGTCGATGACGGCGTCGAGATCACACCATTCCCAGCGCGAAAACTCCTGCTCGCCGTGGGTCGTCAGGTTGACTTCAGAGTCCTGGCCGGTGAAGCGATAAGCGAACCAGATCTGCTTCTGGCCTTTGAAATTCTTACCGATCCGCTTGTTGGCCAGCACTTCGGGCGGAAAATCATAGACGATCCAGTCCTTTGTGCGGCCGATCAGCTCTACGGAGCGAATGCCGGTTTCCTCATAGAGTTCGCGCAAAGAAGCGGCTTCCAGCTCCTCGCCCTCATCCACCCCGCCCTGCGGGAATTGCCAGGCGTGGTCGCCGCTCACGCCGAAGCGATGCCCGATCCACACCTTTCCGGCGGCATTGAAAACGACAAGCCCGACATTGGGGCGATACCCTTCCGGGCCTTTATCGAGAGTGGTCATTGGTGGGTCATTGCCGAGGCGGGTGCGAGCTGTATACCCTTCGCGTCCAGGCCTTGCGTCCATTTGAGCACCACGGCCAGGGTTACCGGGTAGGCGAAGCCGGTGCCAAGCGCGGAACCGCGGCTTTTGGCGGTGGCTTCCAGCCCGCCCAACTGGGCAAAAATGGCGGTCGAATTGATCTGGTTGTCGATGATGCGGTCGGCCGAGGCTCGACCCCAGGCGCCAGCCAGGCCGCGCGCCTGCCCGTCATCGATGAAGCTGACGCCGCGGTTCTTGAGGTTTTGCAGAAAGACCGTGGTGCCGGCCTTGTCCTTGAAGAAGGCGCCACCCTGATAATTGGAGACGGCGAAATAGCCCGTGGCGCGCGACAGCGCCCAGTTCAGGTGGCCGATCAGATCATCTGTACGGGCATTGGCCAGCAGGGTCTGCGGGCCAGGGTCATTGTCCGGATAGTTGGTCGGTTGCATCGGCACTTCGATCATGACCTCATGGCCCGCGGCGCGCGCCTGATCGATCCAGCCCTGGAGCCCGGAAACATAAGGCACGAAGGACAGGGTGACCTGAGGCGGCAGTTGCTCGATGGCTTGCTTCGTGGTGGCCGGATTGAGGCCCAGCCCACCGACGACGAGCGCCACCATCGGCCGGCCATCGCCTTTGAACGGACGGGCATAGGCCGAGGCCGGGGTCTGGCCATTGGGCGCGATGATCGGCAGCGGACCGCTGTCCGTCGTCTGGGTCAGTCCGCCGATCGGCGCCGGGGGCAGAGGAGAGACGGTGAATTTCGGGGCGGGCATGGCGCCGTTGCCGTCATCTCCCGGCAGGGTGATCACAGCCGTGCCCTGGACCGGCGGCGCATCTGGATCGGTGAAGGTATCGGCGCTGGCATCACCGAAGAGGCCCAGGCTGTCGAGCGTGAAGGACTGCATACCGGCCTGGCTGTCGCCTGTGGCAGCGTGCGCGCTGGCGGCCGGGGCCTTGTCCTTGGCGAGGTTGATGCGGACCGAGGGCGAAGCCGCATCGGGGTCACCCGCCAGGTTCAGGAAGGCGAAGGCAGCAATGGCGAAGACAGCCAGTGCCGAAACCGGCGCAACATAGGGCTTTTTGAAGGTCTCGACGATCCGTCCGGCCCAGATCTTCGGCAGTTCGCTTAACCGCGGACGCGCGCCGCGCGGTGGATCGAAGCGCGGGCGGCCGGGCAGGTCTGACGAGGGCTTTGGCTTGGCAAACATGGGGCTTGGCGAACGGGGTCCGTCTGAACTGGCATACGATAGTTCGGAGTGTGACGGATCACGGTTAACAAACCCTAACAGAAACTGAATTTACGCGAAACGATGCTGTCTTTTCAACGGTTCAGCAGGAAGACAAGCGGTATATCCACGCGCCGGCGCCAATCCTTTTCGCTGTGCTCGGCCCCTTCATAAACGGGGGCGTGGAAATCGGTCCCGCTCCAGCCATTGGCGCGGAAAGCCGCCACGGCCTTTTCCTCATAGGGCGTGAACAGTCCATCGAGCCCCACCGTGCCCTGATCGCTGTAGATGCGGTTGCGGCCAGGAACCAGTTTCGTTGTCTTCAGCCAGGCCTGCCAGCCGGCGGCGACGGTTGCGGCGTCGGCTTCGATCGCGGCGGCGTCTTTGGCCGGGTCGGCCATCAGCCACGGCATTGAGAGGGAGGCCGAGGCGCCGAAAACCTCCGGATATTCACCTTGCGCATAAAGGGCGATATGCGCCCCCATCGAAGAGCCCATGATCGCGGTATTTTCCGGACCGGCCGCGGCATTATAGGTTGTGTCGATCATCGGCTTTAGTTCGGTGACGACGAATTTCAGGAAATTGTCAGCGTTCGGCACCTTTCCATCCTCGAAGGCGCGGATGCGGGCCTGATACGCCGCCGGCATATGGTCATAGACCTTTTGCGGCATGTATTCGCGCGTCCGGTCTGGGATGTTGTCGATGCCGACAATGATCGCCGGCGGCACCTTGCCTTCACTGGTCAGTTTCGGCAGCACCTCGGCCACGCCCCAGTCCGCGCCACTGTACTCACTGGGTAAAAACAGGTTCTGGCCGTCCATCATATAGAGGGTCTTGTAGGTTTTCGCCGGGTCGTAATCATCCGGCAGCCAGACATGGATATCGCGCGGGATGACATAGGCCGAAGTCACCTGCGGCAGGGTGATCAATGTGCCGCTGGCGACGACCTTCTGCTTCAAAAGGAAATTCAGCGGGATCTCCAGACGCTTCGCCCAGGCGGTTTCGCTGTGGTCGGCGCCGGGAAATATCTGCGAGGAAAAATGCGGGCCGTCCTGCCAGCCGCGGGCCTTCATCGCCGCCGCTACCCCCAGGCTGTAGGGCCGGTAATGGGTGTCGAGTGTTTCCGTGCCCTGGTCCATATAGACATGGCTGGTTGTGGGATTCAGGGGCGATATGGCGAGATAGTCATCGAACGCCTTGATCACCAGCGGCGCATTTGTGGCATCGTCCGGTGTGCTGATCCACGGATTGTCGAGCACCCAGTGCATGGAAAGCGAGGCCGAACCGCCGAAGACCTGCGGATATTCGGCTTGCGCGTAAAACGAGATCAGTCCGCCCATGGATGACCCCATGATAAAGGTATGGGCCGCGTCGTTTTGCGTGGCATAGGTCTTGTCGATAAAGGGCTTCAGTTCGGTGACGAGAAAGTGCAGGTACTGATCGGAAAGCGGCGGACCGCCCCAGTTTTTCGCCAGACGGGTACGCGCTTTCGGCGGCATATGGTCGTAGATTTTCTGTGGCAGGTATTCGCGGCCACGCAAATTCCTGCCATTATCGATGGCCACCACGATCACCGGCGGCAGGTCGCCGGATTTGATCCGTGTGCTGAGCATTTCAATAATGCCCCAGGTGTGGCCGCCATAGGCCCGGCTGGCCTCGAAGACATTCTGGCCGTCCTGCATATAGAGCACGGGCAGGGGCTTGACCGGATCATAACCTTCCGGCAGCCAGACCGTGACCTGGCGCGGGGCGACGAATTTTGAGGCGAAGGCGGGATAGCGATCCAGCCGCCCGTCCGCCCATGAGGGAAGGGCGAAGAGAACGGCCAGGCCGATCAGTATCCCGCGCCACATCTTACTTCTTCTTCTGAGCCACGAAGCGAATGGCCTCGCCGCCGCCCGGCGCCATTCGCAGGGTGAGCGTATCGCCAGCCGTCACCGTCTTTTCCTCAATGACGATATCGAAGCGCGCATCACCGGTCATGCCGGCCTTGGGCCCATCGCGGTAGATCTGCGCCGTATAGGTACGGCCGGGTTCGAGGAAGGTCAGCGGCACATCGAGACTGCGTTCGTTTTCATCGGTCACACTACCGAGATACCAGTTATCCGAATGGCGGTCCTTGCGCACGATGGTGGCGAAATCACCCGGTTCGCCATTGAGCGCGATCGACTGATCCCAGTCCACCGGCACATCCTTGATGAACTGGAAGGGCTTCGGGTATTTGGCATAGTTTTCCGGCAGGTCGGCTGCCATCTGGATGGGCGAATAGAGCACGACATAGAGCGCCAGTTGTTTGGCCTGGGTCGAGGGGATCGGCTTGCCCTGGCCCTGCAGCGACAGGATGCCCGGTGTGAAATCCATCGGGCCGGAAAGCATACGGGTGAAGACCAGATTGGCCTCGTGCTCCGGCGGATTCTGCGGATCACCCCAGGCGTTATATTCCATGCCGCGCTGGCCTTCGCGCGACACCCAGTTCGGATAGGTGCGGCGCAGGCCGGTATCCTTGATCGGCTCGTGGGTATCGATGGCGATATGGTATTTGGCCGCGGTCGTCACGTTCAGCAGGTAGTGGCGGACCATTTCCTGGCTGTCGTTGAAGGTATAGCGTATTTCGCCATCGGCCGCCTTGACGCGCGCGCCGCCGGCATCGGCGACATAGCCGGTCTTGACCGAATCGACGCCGTATTTTTCGTATTGCGCGAAGCCGGCCGCCATCTGCGGCTCATAGTTGGCGACATTGCCGGAGGTCTCGTTGTGGCCGACCAGGTGTACGCCCTTCTTCAGGCCGTAGGCGGAGATCGCGGGGAGATCGAAATCCGGGTAGCTTTCGGTGAAGGAGAAGTTCCAGCCCTTGCCGAACCAGTCTTCCCAGCCCTTGTTCCAGCCCTCGACCAGCACGCCGCGGAAACCATTCTTCGCCGCGAAGTCGATATAGTCCTCGGTGTTTTTGGTGGTGGCGCCGTGGCGCGGACCGGCTTCCCAGGTCCACTTGTTGAGGTGCATCCCCCACCAGATGCCGACATATTTATACGGCTTGACCCAGGAGACATCACCCAGCTTGTTGGGCTCGTTCAGGTTCAGGATCAGGTCGGAGCTATTATAAAGCCCGGCGGCGCTGTCGGTGATCTCCATGGTCCGCCACGGTGTCGGGAAGGGGGCATCACGCACGACTGGCGCGCCCATGGCCGAAGGCGCCAGGCGGGTCTTCAGGCGCTGGCCATCGACCCGGCGCAGCCAATAGGCCGCGTAATCGACCAGGGCCGCTTCGTGGAACGAGATATAGAGCCCCTTGTCCGTCTTGATGGTCATGGGCGTCTGGGCTTCGCTGACCTCATCCAGCGGCGTCTTGTTGTAGAGATATTCCTCGCGGTTCCATTCGCCGGCGACATCCCACCAGGCGGTGGCCGGATCGGCGATGGCGAACTCGGTCAGTTCATCCATGATCTCCAGCTTGTGGAGTTGCGGCTGGTCGGGGAACTCATAGCGGAAGCCCAGGCCGTCATCATAGATGCGGAAAACCACGGTCATCTTGCGATTATCCCAGGTCTTCTGCACCACATCGACCCGCAGTTCGTTATAGTGGTTGCGCACATAGCGGCGCTCGCCCCACGGCTGCTCCCAGGTGTCGTCGTGCGAGGTCGTCTCGGTCTTGTCGAGCGCGAAATAGCGGTCGAACTTCGGCGCATTGGCCAGGATCAGGCCGAGCCGCGACGGATTGACGATGACCTGACCGTTGCGCGACACCTGGTAGGACAGGTTGCCGTCACCGCTCAGCATGACATCGACGTGCAACACCTTGTCGGGCGAATCCGCGCTGGCGACGGTCTGGTATTTCGGCGCCGCCTGTGAAGATTGCGAGACATCGGCGGCCGGTGTTGCGTCTTGCGCCAGGGCAGGACTGGCGACTGTTACCGCCAGGAGTGAAAAAGCAAGCGCCAGCAGGCTCGGCCCGGTATGCATGGAGAGTTTCCTTGTTCCTGTAATCGTTTTCTATCCCAGGCTTATGCCAAATGGCCGGCGCGCAAAAGACCTTATCTGCGGGTAAAAGACATGCATACGTATTCAGGGGCCTCGAAAATAACTGAATACGTATTCAGGATTGCGCACCTTAAAAAGCACGCATAGGCTGACAGCAACTTCGGTAAACCTTGCCTGTGACCGTCTGACTTTCAAAACTGACGCAAAATTTCGCCTGTTGCGCTTTTTCTATTGCACTGCGGCCATGCAAACGTTTACACATTGGTTTCCGGTCATCTGCCGTAAGCGTCGCTGGCGCCTGGGCCGAAAACCGGCGCTCCTATTTCGGCTGTTGTGACGCGGCCGGAATACGCCAATTACAGGGTCTTGCTTTGTAAGTGGTATCTTCTCAACATAAACTGCTCTTTGGCCAAAAGGCCAAAGAGCTTTTTTTGTCCTTAAGCCGGACGGACTACGCGCAAACGTGCGCGGCGGGCAGTCGCCCTTGCCAAAATCGATTATGATTCATCGATTTTGGAAATAATGTCTACCACTACTTGATCGCGCATTCGTATTCATGCCGATTTTGCCAGCGTGAATACGTATGCAGCGCGACGAAGCCGCTTCTCTTTGCCATAGTGATGAAAAGGCGGGTCTGGAACGATTTAGCCAGTCAAAATCAATAAGGTTCGCGCGCCGGGAATGGCCGCGCGGCGGCAGGAGAGGGTAATGGAATTGCGTATGCGTAAATATGTACTGGCCGGTTGCGCAAGCGTGCTGGCTCTGGCGGGCAGCGCGGCCCTGGCGCAGGAAGAGGCCCCCAATCATAACCCGACCGTTATTGCCGCGGCCCCGGCCACCAATGGTCCGGGGCAGGCTTCCCCCTGGGCCTATTCCGGCAAGCAGGGTATCGGCAGCGCCTTTGAGGCCTATAAGGACTACCAGTTCTCAGATAAGGCCGCGACCGGCACCGTCTCGAAGGTGTGGTTCTCGCTGGCCGAGGGCGTGGTGACCGAAACCATGTATGGCCGCATCCACGAGGCGCAGATCCGCGAATTGCAGATCGCTGTCACGGGTGCCGGATGGACCGCCTTCGAGCGCACCGATACGACCAGCCATGTCGAATATATCCATACCGATGCTGCCGGCCGGCCGCTTTCGCCCGCCTATCGCCTGACCAATACCGACAAGCAGGGCCGTTTCGTCATCATCAAGGATGTCTTCACCGATCCAGATCACCAGAGCCTGATGGTGCGTGTCACGGTCAAGGCGCTCAAAGGTCCGGTGACGCCTTACGTTATTCTCGATCCATCCATGGCCAATACATCGGGCGATGACGAAGGCCATGCCAATGTGACGAACCTGCAAGCCTGGCAGGGAAACGTGGCGCTCAATCTCTCGGCCAGTGTGCCGTTTAAAAAGGCCACGGTCGGCTATACCGGCGTCAGCGACGGCATCAAGGAACTGACCGCCAGCCAGTCTTTGGGCGAACTGCACAGCTCCGCCGATCAGAAGGGCAATATCGTGCTGGTGGGGCAATTGTCGACGGTCAGCAAAGCGGCCACCTTCGATCTGGCGGTCGGCTTCGGCGCCACCACCGAGGCGGCCAGTGCCGAATCCGCCGCCACGCTGAAAACCGGCTATGCAAAGGTGCTGGCCAATTATAACGGTGAAGGCGCCAAGGTCGGCTGGGAAGACTACCTCGCCTCGCTCTCCGAACTCAAAAGCCTGATCCCGGTATCGGAAGACAACGGCAAGCTGCTCTATGCCTCGGCCCTGGCGCTGAAGGTGCAGGAGGACCATACCTCCGCCGGCGCCATGATCGCCTCGCTTTCCAATCCGTGGGGCGATACAGTGACCACGGATGTGTCCTCGACCGGCTACAAGGCGGTTTGGCCGCGCGATTTCTACCAGGTCTCCATGGCGCTGGCCGCCCTGGGCGACCGCGAAACGCCGGTCGCCGCCTTCCGTTATCTGCCGACCGTCCAGGTCAAGGCGACAACCCCCGGCAATACCGGCGCCACCGGCTGGTTCATGCAGAAGGCCCATGTCGACGGGACGCCGGAATGGGTCGGGGTCCAGCTCGACCAGACCGCCATGCCGATCCTGCTCGGTGAACGGCTGGAGCAACTGGGCCTGATCTCGAAGGCCGAACTGCTGTCCTCCTACCAGACCATGCTGAAGCCCGCCGCCGATTTCCTTAAGGAAGGCGGCACGGTGGGGCTGGACTGGAACCACGCCACCATCACCCCGCCCTATAGCCAGCAGGAACGCTGGGAGGAGCAGGAAGGCCACTCGCCCTCCACCACCGCGGCCGTGATCGCGGGCCTGACAGCGGCGGCCGATATTGCCACCCAGGCGGGCGATAAGGAGAGCGCAAAGCTTTACTCCGAAAAGGCTGGCGATTATTCCGAAAAACTGGAACAGAGACTTTTCACCACGTCGGGCAAGGTGCGCGGCGAGGACAAGCCCGCCAGTTACTTCCTGCGCATCTCGCGCTCGGAAGATGCCAATGCGCCGGGCAGCCAGGACAGCCGCAATGGCCGTCCGGCTTTGTCCTCTGACCTGATGGTCGATGCCGGCTTCCTCGAACTGGTGCGCTATGGCGTGCGCCCGGCCGATGACAAGGAGATCACCGCCTCGCTGGCTGTGATCGATGACCAGACCCTGCCGGAAAATCTGCGCGTGCGCTACGATTTCCACTTCCCCGGCACGGATGTGACCGTTCCCGGCTTCCGTCGCTACGGCAATGACGGTTATGGCGAAGGCACGGAAGGCGGCAATTACGGCCCGATGTCGCCCGACCAGCGCGGGCGCGTCTGGCCAATCTTCACCGGTGAACGCGGTCATTACGAACTGGCGCTCGACAGCCTGAAACCCGGTGGCGCGACGGACGGCGATATCGCGGCCATCCGCGGCACCTATGTGAAGGGCATGGAACTGTTCGCCAATGAGGGCCTGATGATCCCCGAACAGGTATTCGATGGCGTCGGTTCGAAGACCGCACACGACTATACGGTCGGCGAAGGCACGGACAGCGCCACGCCCCTGGCCTGGTCGCACGCCGAATATGTCAAGCTTCTGCGCAGTGTGCGTGACCGCCAGGTGTGGGACCGCAACCCGGCCACCTATGCGCGCTTTTCAGACAAGGTCAAAGATTAGTCTCAACCCCTTTGACCCAACTCGGCCCCCGGTGCTTATGCATCGGGGGCTTTTTTCTGCGCCGGACAGCCAAAAGGCCGGAGCAGAACCCCGGCCTTCTTGCTTTGTTTTGCGCACTTTTTAATCCAAAAAGGTGCGTTACACTTTTTGGAAAGTGCTTATTTCTTCTTCAACTCAGCCAGGATATCGGCCAGCAGTTCTTCCTGCGAAGGGCCGGGCGGCGGTGGCGCCGGCGGTGGCGGCATCAGCCTGTTGATCGCCTTGACCACCAGGAAGATGGCTGCGCCGATGATCAGGAACTGGATGACCGTATTGATGAAGACGCCATAGGAGATGGCGACCTCGGCCGTCTGGGTGGCCATATCGGCCGGCTTCAAGATCAGCTTGAGATTGGAGAAATCGACGCCGCCGGTCAGATAGCCGATCGGCGGCATGATGATATTATCAACGAGCGAGGTGACGATCTTGCCGAAGGCGCCGCCGATCACGACACCGACCGCCAGGTCGATGACATTGCCGCGCATCAGGAAGGTCTTGAATTCGGAGGCAATGCTCATGTCGGGCGCTCCTGGTTAGGCGTTGTCGTCGCCGGAAAGATTCAGGCGTTCGCGTAGTTCCTTGCCGCTCTTGAAGAACGGCACATGCTTGGCGGGCACCTTGACCGATTCCCCGGTGCGCGGATTGCGGCCGGCACGGGCCGGGCGGGAACGCACCGACAGGGCGCCAAAGCCGCGAAGCTCGACGCGGCCGCCTTTTTCCAGCGTGCTGATCATGGATTCCAGAATGAGGTTTACCGCGCGCTCGACATCCTTCTGCGTCAAATGCGGGTATTCGGAAGCCAAACGTTCAATAAGTTCAGACTTGAGCATTGATCTCCCTCACGCGGTAAATCTGAGAAGGCAAGCATGTCCGAAAATTAAAATGAGTTCAAGGGCTTGTTGATAGATTAACGTACTGGTAGCGCTAACATATTAAGATTTTTCGTCGGGATCAGGATATTTTCCTGCCTGGGAAGCGCAAGACGGACGTTCATCATATTAAAAACCCCCGCAATGACAAGGTTCACAAAAAAACCTTACATCACGGGGGCTTATGAGTACCAAGCGGTATGCGCCCGGTTTGGCGGCGTAAAAAAAGCCGGAGCCCCGTGAGAGGCTCCGGCCTGATTTTTAGCTTTGCCTAAACCGCTCAGGCGCATTCGCACCATAGCGATTTAAGAGGCCCGTACTTACGAACCGGCCTTGTCGCGCAGGGCGGCACCCAGGATATCGCCCAGCGAAGCGCCGGAATCCTGCGAACCGTATTGCTCGATGGCTTCCTTTTCCGAAGCCATTTCCAGGGCCTTGATCGAAACGGAGACCTTGCGGGCCGCCTTGTCGACATTGGTCACCTGGGCGTCGATGCGGTCGCCGACGGCAAAACGCTCAACGCGTTGCTCGTTGCGATCGCGCGACAGGTCGGACTTGCGGATGAAGGCCGTCATCGGGGCGTCGTCTTCACCGAACTTCACTTCGATACCGCCCGAAGTGACTTCGGTAACGGTGACGGTGATGTTCTGGCCCTTGCGGTAGGTGTCGCCGGTCATCGGATCGCTGCCGAGCTGCTTGATGCCCAGGCTGATGCGTTCCTTTTCGACGTCGACGTCCAGAACCTTGGACTTGACGACATCGCCCTTCTTGTACTTGGCGATGGCTTCTTCGCCGGCCACGTTCCAGTCGAGATCCGACAGGTGGACCATGCCGTCGATGTCGTTTTCGAAGCCGATGAACAGGCCGAACTCGGTGGCGTTCTTGACTTCGCCTTCGATCGTCGAACCGACCGGATGCTGAGCCAGGAAGTCATCCCAGGGGTTATTCTGGGCCTGCTTCAGGCCAAGCGAAACGCGGCGCTTGGAGGCATCGACTTCGAGCACGACGACTTCAACTTCCTGAGAGGTCGAAACGATCTTGCCCGGATGGACGTTCTTCTTGGTCCACGACATTTCCGAAACGTGAACCAGGCCTTCAACGCCCGATTCCAGCTCCACGAAGGCGCCGTAGTCAGTGATGTTGGTGATGCGGCCGGAAAACTTGCCGCCGACCGGATACTTGGAGTCGACACCATCCCACGGATCGGACTGCAGTTGCTTCATGCCGAGGCTGATGCGCTGCGTATCCGGGTTGATCTTGATGATCTGAACCTTGACAGCATCGCCGACGTTGAGAACCTGCGACGGATGCGAAACGCGCTTCCACGACATGTCGGTAACGTGCAGCAGGCCGTCGATGCCGCCGAGGTCAACGAACGCACCGTAATCGGTGATGTTTTTGACGACGCCGTCACGGATTTCGCCTTCGGCCAGTTGGCCGACCAGCTCGGTGCGCTGTTCGGCACGGGCTTCTTCGAGGATGGCGCGACGCGACACGACGATATTGCCGCGCGGACGGTCCATCTTCAGAATGGCGAAGGGCTGTTCCTTGCCCATCAGCGGGGCGACATCGCGCACGGGGCGGATATCGACCTGGGAGCCGGGCAGGAAGCCCGATGCGCCGTCCATATCGACCGTGAAGCCGCCCTTGACGCGACCGACGATCGTACCCATGACCGGTTCGCCCTTGTTGAAGATCACTTCCAGGCGGGTCCAGGCTTCTTCGCGGCGGGCCTTCTCGCGGCTGATGACCGCTTCGCCCATGGCGTTTTCAACGCGTTCCAGGTAAACTTCGACGGTGTCGCCGACCTTCAAGGACTGGCCGTCTGTGAGGCCGAATTCCTTCAGGGAGATACGGCCTTCGGTCTTCAGACCGACATCGACCATGACATATTCTTTTTCGACGCCGACGACGAGGCCGTGAATGACCTGGCCTTCAAGCATGTCGCGGCCGTGCATGGATTCGTCAAGCAGGGCGGCGAAATCGTCGCGCGACGGATTGTAATCGCTCATAGAGTCTCTTTTGTGTGTTGGCGCGTGTCCCGTCTTTCAGGTTCCGGAAACGCCGGTGAGGCCGTGGCGTCTGACGGTGAAAGGGCGCGGGGGTGCGGCTTTGGATTTTGTGAAGCTGGGTTTGGGAGGCAGCCGAAGCGGGCCCCAAGGTGTGAACCACAGGCTTTTCAGCCCCGAAGACGTCCCATGTGCTGCCTCTATAAAGCCGCTGGTGGATTTAACACTCGAAAGAATGTCACAGACGGCTTTTCACAAGGGATCGCGCAGTTGCGATGGCAGCGTCTATACCCAAGTCGGAGGTATCTAGCAAGAGCGCATCTTCAGCCATTTCCAACGGCGCGCTTGACCGCGACGAATCGCGTTCATCACGGATGCGGATATCGTCCAGAACCTCGGCTTCGGTGAGGGCGGGATCGAGTTTCACCAGTTGCAGCCAGCGGCGATGAGCGCGTACTTCCGGACGGGCGGTAATGAACAGCTTGACCGGCGCGTGCGGGGCAATGACGGTGCCAATATCGCGGCCATCGAGCACGGCGCCGGACGCCTGGTTGGCGAAATCCTGCTGATATTTGAAGAGGGCCGCCCGCACTTCCGGAATAGCCGCGACGCGGGAGGCGCGTTCGCCGGCTTCACGGCCACGCAGAGCCTCATCGGCCAGGGTGTCGGTGTCGATCAGGCGGGCGGCGAGGGCGGGGTCGATATCACGCACATGCGCCAGGTGACCGGCGGCGCGATACAGCAGGCCGGTATCGAGAAACGGCAGACCGTAATCGGCGGCAATCACTGAGGCGAGCGTGCCCTTGCCGGACGCGGCCGGGCCGTCAAAGGCGATCAGAAGAGGGTTGGTCATTGACAGATATATTCGTTAGAATATTGAAATTATGAATGAAGAGAAGCCTTAAGCGCAAACCGTGATCCTATTTGCAAGCTCCGATGCAACGGATTTACGATCCTTTTCAGAAGCTTTTTTTGAGACGGTCGGAACCGATTTTGAAGAAAGACAAAGCGCCAACTGCCTCGACGAAATTTACTTCCGTGGAAGTAAGGATGGTCTGCGGTTTTCAATCTGGAAGTCGGACGAAGACGACCTGCAGCAGTGGCAATTCTTGATAGAGATTTCGTCACACAACCCTAATCTCGAAGACCTGACCTTAAAGCTTAATCGTCTTAAGAATAATTGCTTCGAATTTTGGCAAATATACCATTTCGGCAAGAAAAACCAGTCGCTTATAAAGCTATGATTGGCATCTTGAGGCCCAGATCATTGAGTGCCAGCAGAGCCTCAGCATTACCTTTGGCATCGTCAAGCGGGTCATGCGTGTGTGCCGTTTTCCTGAACTGCCGCCATTCACCAGACAACTGTACATTTCCTTTCCAGCCGGAATATATATCGCCAATGCGCCGAGCCGAAAAGCCAAACGGATTGTGACCGACAAAGCTGTAAAAATAGTAGTTTATGAACTGCCAGTCGAATGCCGGGTTGTCCGACACGAATGTAAATTTTCCGCCTGGGTTTATGCTCTCTAACCACGCCAAAAATTGCTTCATGGTTTCCGAAGCAGACGGATGTGCCTCATGTTCTGCCCTTGAAATTCCGCTTATGGCGAGAGCTTCAGCTTGCCAATTTTCAGATATTGGAGCGACTTTCCCCTCGAAGGTGTGGCTGAGTGTAGGGGTTAAAGCTACGGCCGCAAAACTGACCATGGAATAAAGCCCCGGACAGGGGCCGTCTGACTCTATATCAACAACAATCCAAACCATATACGCTTTCCCCCATTTTTTAAATGCTACTCGAACGTCATCCCGACCCCGACGCTCTGCAGGTCGCGCCAATAGCCGGGATAGGTCTTGGCGGTGCAGCCGGGGTCGAGGATGCGCAGGCCGTCGATCACCAAAGCGGCTTGCGCGAAAGCCATGGCGATGCGGTGGTCGGCATAGGTATGGATATCCGCTGCTACCCGCTTGCCGATCAGGCTGCGGTCCGGCGTCACCAGCAGGTCGTCGCCGATTTCCTCCGCCAGACCGGGCTGGATGCGGTTCAGTTCGGTGGCGACGGCATTGATGCGGTCGCATTCCTTGACGCGCAGATTGGCGATGCTAACAAAGCGCACCGGATGATTATTGAGCGCGGCCAGCACGGCGATGGTCGGGATGGCGTCCTGCATCTGGCTGCCGTCGATTTCGGCCGGCAGATTGGGGAACTGCCTTATATAGTCATAGGCGCGGGCGTCGGGCTGCATCATCGCTTCGGGTGCGATGCCGATATCGATTTGCGCGCCCAGCAGCGCATTGATGCCCCAGATATAGGTGGCGGCGCTGGCGTCGGGTTCCACCCAGTAGTCGCGGGCTTCGTAAGGCGTGTTGGCGATGTCCCAGCCTAAGGGGCCGGCCAAAGAACTGGATTGCGTGATTTCGGCACCGAAAGCCTTCATGCACTCCAGCGTGATATCGATATAGCCGCGCGCGCCGATATCGCCGTCCTTAACTTTCAAGGAGAACGGCGCGTCGCCTTTTGTGCCGGCCATCATCAGGGCCGAGACATACTGGCTCGACAGGCTGGCATCGACCTCGACAGACCGATTGGCGAAACCGCCCTCACTGGTCACTGTTACCGGCGGGCAGCCAGTCGGGGCCGTGGCCGCGATGCCAGCGGCATTGAGGGCCTCGACCAGCGGGGCGATGGGCCGCTTTTGCATGTGTTCGTCACCGGTCAGCACCGTCGTACCGGCAATATTGGCCGCGGCGGCCGTAAGAAACCGCACCGCCGTGCCGGCATTGCCGAGGAATAGCGGCTCGGCCGAAGGGGTCAATGTGCCGGTGCTGGTGATGACGAAATCGGTGTCGCCGGTTTCTTCCACCGTCACGCCAAGCTGACGCAGGGCCTGCGCCATATATTTGGTGTCGTCGCTCTTGAGCGCGCCGCTGACATGGCTCCGGCCCTTTGCCAGGGCGGCGATCAGCAGCACCCGGTTGGTGATCGATTTCGAGCCGGGCAGGGCGATCTTTCCGGTCAAGCTGCCTTTCGGCGATAAAAGTCTGACGGCATTCGGCTGGCTGGACACGGGAAAGTCTCGGTTTAAACGAAAAAATGAACTCTGCCCGCAAAAGGGGCTTTGACAGGAGGCTTATCTAGTGGCAAGGGGGCCGACGCAATCGAAATTTTCTAAAGACTGAAAGAAGGACGTCTCGTGGCTGATCCTGCCTTAGGTACCAAACAAGTTTGCCCCAACTGCACGGCAAAATTCTACGACCTGAACAAACATCCGGCGCACTGCCCGCGCTGCGACACTGAATTCGACCAGGAAGAAGTCGTCCGCACGCGCCGGTCGCGCGTCCGCACCACGGCCCCTGATTATGAAGATACCGATGAGGAATCCGAAGATCAGGTCAAGGGCAAGACCGGCGGCGAGGACGACGAAGACGAAGAACCGGAAACCGTTACGCCGGAAATCGACGAAGTGGTCACCGACGACGCCCTGCTGATCGATGAGGACGAAGACCTCGATCCGGCCGATCCGGCCCGCGTCGGCGCGCCCGGTGAAAACGTCGACATGGATATCGAAGACGCCGACCTGGGCGATGACGATGGCGACGATGTGCCCTTCCTCGAAGACGACGAGGATGCCGATTTCGACGAAGAGATCGACGGCCTTCCGGGCGAAGACGAAGACGACCGCTAAGATTAAGCCGCCGGTATGTTCCGGCGGCTTTTTTCTTGTGTCGCGCGAGACCTGTGAAAAAGTTCAAAAAAGTTCGCAAAAGGGCTTGCGTCGCCGCAAACCCTGAACTAGAAGTCGCCGCCTCGGACGGGGCCACCCGGTCCGGGGCCATCTCAGAGATGGGGCATTAGCTCAGCTGGTAGAGCGCTTGCATGGCATGCAAGAGGTCAGCGGTTCGACTCCGCTATGCTCCACCAATAAAACACCCGCCCCCACAATTACAGTGCGGCGGGTTTTTTATTGGTGGATTGGGTCGAACCGCGCGGTTCGGCGAGGGCTTAAACCGGCAAAGAGCCAACCGGATGAAATTTTCCCGCTAGTGAACCAGGGCTTTTATACCCGCATAACCAATATACAGGGCCACAAGAACGATAAGGCCGCTTGAGAGATAGGGCGCACGGTTTGCAATCCTGCCGAATCCTTTAAAGCGCTTCGATACGTGTTTCACACTCCACGCAGCCAGTACGCCAGACGCGACCATAGTCAGGGCGAGGCCGATACTGAAACACAAGACCAGAGTGGCACCCAGTGCAATGCGTTTCAATTGCAGGCACAAAAGCAAGACAGTGATAGAAGCGGGGCAGGGAATGAGGCCGCCGGTTAATCCGAACATAATGATTTGCGGTGTGGTCACTTTTTGGCCGGCAAAACGGCGCTCAATCTCTTCGGCATGTTCCCGTTCATGATCGTCGGCATATGGCTCTGCCCCCGCAAATCCGGCCGCTACGCCCGCATGGTCGCTATGATCCTGGTGATGTTCTTCATAAGTCAGCGAATAGCTGTGGCTGTGGCCGGCATGTCCTAAAATCAATTTTGCCCTGAATTCGTGCGGTTCCGGAATTTCATCTGCCGATTCAAGAAAGCCTTTCTTCTGTGTAAAGGTGAAAGCCTGTTGGCTGTCGTCTTTACGAATGGTCTTCACCAATACATCTTCAGCGCCCCACGCTTGTCCCCTTTCCGTAAATAGTCGGAAGCGCGGTGGCTGGCCTTGTTCAAAAATTTCCAGGAGGACCTTGCCATGGCCGGTATCAATGTGTCTGGTTTCGTCATGGGCGTGATGATGATGATGATGATCGTGCCCATGCTCCCCGCGCTGATAAGACCATGTCCGCCAGATTATCCAAAGGGCCACGCCCAGCATAATGACGGCTGAAGCGACCTGAAAATAAGGCTCAATGGCTTCGCTATCCCAGCTTTGCCCCAGGTAAAGACCGCCAAGTGCGATCAGCCACACGATCAAGGTATGTGAAACCGTTGCCGATAAGCCAAGCAATATCGCCTGACCGATTGTTCCGCGCACGGCCACAATGAAGGCCGCCATCATTGTCTTCGAATGGCCGGGCTCCAGTCCGTGGAGGGCGCCCAGAAGAATAGCCGAAGGAATAAACAGCCAGGCATTACCGGCGCCTTGCTGTAAGAAAGAGGCGAAATCATTCATGTTGGATTACTTCACATACGAGTGGATAATGTCGATGAGCGTTTGCTGAGCATCCGGCTTCAACACGCCGGGGCGGGTTGGGTCATCAGCCAGATGGTGACGGATATGGTGCTCCAGCACTTCGCCCATCAGCCCTGAAATACTGCCCCTGGCCGCGGCGATCAGATGCATGATTTTCTCGCTTTCAGACTCGCTTTCTAGGGCGCGTTCCAGTGCTTCGACCTGTCCTTTAATGCGGCGGACACGGGCAAGCAGCTTGGACTTTTCTTTATCCGTGTGCATGTTGAGTTCCTATAACATACCCCCCTATGTTATATTTGACGAACGGAGTCCAGCTCTAAGATATTTCAGGGGGGGGCTTGTCCGCGCCCGGCAGGGTTAACGCCCGATTCAGGTCTTCATCATCGAATCTTGACAATTATCCGCTATAAACAACAGACAGGTTCATAGTTGAGGGCGGCCGCAGAGCCGCCTGAGGATACGCATCATGCAGAAGATCGACGCCGTAAACTGGATTTCCGCCGCCCGCGCCTGTGCGCCGGCCCAATGTGCCGCTGCCTTCGTTTCGGCCATGGCGACGCCGCGTCATCGCGCCGACAGCGAAACCCCGCGCCAGCCGCTTAACCTGCGCTGATCACCGCACCTCCTGGCTTTCCAACGGCGGTATTTCGGGTGTAAGACGAACCCGACAAGCAGCAAAGGAGCCGCCGATGGGCCGCATGATCACTCTCAATCGCGCCGATGGCGGCCATCTCGATGCTTATTTGTCCGATATCGATAAATCACGGCCCTGCGTCATCGTCATCCAGGAATGGTGGGGCCTGAACGACCATATCAAATCGATCGTAGATCGCTTCGAGTTTGAGGGCTTCAACGCCCTGGCGCCCGATCTTTATCATGGCCGCATCACGAAAGACGCCGACGAGGCCAGCCATATGATGAATGGCCTCGATTTTCCCGGTGCCGTCCATCAGGATATCGCCGCGGCGCTCGATTACCTGAAAACCATCAATCCCTCGGTTGCCGTCATGGGCTTCTGCATGGGTGGGGCACTGACCATAGGGGCTGCGGCGCGGCTGGAAGGTTTCAAGGCGGCGGTCTGCTTCTATGGTGTGCCACCGAAAGCCTTTGCCGATCCGGCCGATATAAAAATCCCCTTCCAGGGCCATTTCGGCAGGAAGGACGACTGGGTGACGCCCGCCGTGGTGGCCGATATTGAGGCCTCCATGACGAAGGCCGGCAATTCGCCGGAAATCTACAGCTACGACGCCGACCACGCCTTCTTCAACAAGACCCGCCCGGAGGTCTATGATGCCGAAGCCTCTGAACAGGCCTGGACACGGATGATGGCGTTCCTGCGCGCCAAGCTGTAGCTGAAATAAGGGGGGATCTTAATGAACGCGCGTATTGTAGCCTTTATCGCCAGCCGGCTTTTCGCTGTCTACCTGATGCTGGTTTATGTTCTGAACTATGCCTTAGTGCTTATTGTTTCATTGATCGCTGATCAGACTGAGGTCGGTAAGAATACAATGGCCTATGCAGGTTCATTGACATTTGCAGCGATTTTTTCTGCGCTGATCGCGGCAGCTTTCTGGTTTGGCGCTGGCTGGATCGCCGGCAGAATGGTCAGTGCTTCGCCGGAGACCAATGGCGAGGGACTAAATATCGATCAGTGGAAGGGCCTCGTCGTGGCCGCTATTGGTGCTCTATTCATTCTGACGGCCGCAAAATTTTTCAGCCAGACTCTCAATCTTATGGCTCGCCATGATCCAGATTTCAGCAGCATTTTACCATTCACGCTCATCAGTGGCGTATTGTATGCTGTTGCTGGTGTCTCGCTTATTGCCTGGTCCCGTTCGATTGCAGGGGGTTTAAAGGCGTTAATTACCTGGTTTGCCAAACCGGCTTTTGGCGAGAGTGACCGGTGACGCCCTTTTGTTTTACCAAACTTGTATTGCGTATGCTGATTACCGGCATATTGTGCCTTTATCTTCCGCCAAAAATTGCCTTGGGCGCATTATCGGCAACTACCTTTTGGCAGAAAGGTACAGGGCCTGATTTCGGTTCGCCTGATGCCGCTATAGTCTTGATGATGCTGCTACTCCTCAGCATAATTGTAGTCGCGTCTTTGGTGCTCTGGGTTCGCATTGAGTGGCTGGCAAAAAAAATGCTGCCATCTGGAACCGACCTCATCCAAATTTCCGATTATGAAGACTGGCAAGAAGCGGGTTTGAGGTTTATCGGTGGATGGCTGGCTTTGAAAGCTTGCCTCGGATTTCAGCAGACCTTGATTGGAAACAGCGTCTATATCGCAGATTCTCATTTGGCTCTCTTTTATCTCATAGCTTCAATCTTTTTGATTGTCGGCTGGAGCAACATCAAGAAGCCTTTCTCCCGAAACTGGCGCGCGGTTTAAGCGGCAAGCTTTAAACCGGCCCGCAATTGACCTTTGCGCTTTTTGGGATTAGGCCAAATCCCATAAAGGGGCGCCATTAACCGTCCCTATCGAGAAGGCGTGTATTTTGACCGTATTTTACCACGAAGGCGATTTGCCGGACGGGCTCGATCTGGGATCGTCCGTCGCCATTGATTCCGAAACCATGGGCCTGCGTTTCCGCCGCGATCCTTTGTGCGTGGTGCAATTGTCTTCCGGCGACGGCCACGCCCATGTCGTGCGTATGAGCCGCCCGGATTACAACTGCCCGAACCTGAAGCGTCTGCTGACCGATCCGAAGGTGCTCAAACTGTTTCATTTCGGCCGCTTCGATATCGGCATGTTTGAACTGCATCTCGGCGTCACCACCGCGCCGGTTTACTGTACCAAGATCGCCTCGAAGCTGGCGCGCACCTATACCGACCGCCACGGCCTGAAAGACCTGACCCGCGAACTGCTGGCGGTTGATCTCTCCAAGGCGCAGCAAAGCTCCGATTGGGGCCAGGCCACGCTTTCGGCCGAGCAACTGGCCTACGCGGCTTCCGATGTGCTGCATCTGCACGCGCTCAAGGAAAAGCTCGACGCCATGCTGGTGCGCGAAGGCCGTGATCAGTTGGCGAAGGCCGCAATGGAATTTTTACCGCACCGCGTCAAACTCGATTTGGCAGGCTGGGAAGATTGCGATATCTTCGCGCATAGCTGGGCGTAACCAGCCAAAGAACCAAGGTTTTTAATGACCCTGACGGACCTTCATGAGCCGCTCCAGCCCCTGGGGCTGGCGGTGCAGATAGATGCAGAGGCCGAAGCCGCCGATCGCCGGGTCCGCCTGGCGCAGCAGGTGGCGGCTGTGCGCCGGCGTTCGCGCCTGATCCATCTGCTGCGCCGCTTGCTGCCGGGGCTGATCATCGGGCTCGGCCTGTTCAATGTCGGCTGGATCGTGGCGCAGACCATCATTAATTCGATGAATGTCTATAACGGCAATCTGAACGAAATCCGCTACACCAATCCGCGCTATTATGGCCAGGGCGGCAATGGCGACCGCTATACGATCAGCGGTCTGGAAGCGGTGCGCAAGGGCATGAACGCCACGACGATTTCGCTGAAGGCGCCCAGCATGGAATTCAAGAGCAGCGATGTCGAAAACCCGACCCGGGTTTCGGCGGCCAATGGTGTCTTTGACCAGACCACCAACAAGTTCACCCTGACCGGCCATGTGGTGATCGCGGCCGGCGGTTCGGATTTTGTGCTCAGGACCGAACAGGCCGTGGTGGATATGGATAAATCCATTGTCTATGGCGACAAACACGTTGATGGAAACGGTTCGGCGGGGCATATAGTGGGGGAATCCTTCCTGGTTTCCGACAATGGCCATTCACTGGACATCAAGGGACGCGGTGACACCAAGGCCTGGGCCACGATAACTGAACAGTAGCCCTTCAAACGGACCGGCTCTCAAAGGGACAAAGACGGTATGAAAAAGCAAACGGTTGTGACGGCGCTGATCGCGGCCGGGATGATTGCGGCGGCGGGCGGCCTGGCAGTCTCCAGCGGTGCACAGGCCCAGGTGTCGAGTGAAGGCGGCCCCGTCATGGTCGGCGGCGATTCCATGCACATGGATGAACTGGCCCATACCCAGACGCTCGTCGGCCGGGTCGAGGTCATTCAGGACAATGCCCGCCTGCGCGCCGATAAGGTGGTCATCACCCGCCAGCCCGGCGCCAATGGCCGGGGCTTCGGCGAGGTGGTCACCATCGTCGCCACCGGCAATGTCTATTACGTCACGCCGGACAGCACCATGAAGGGCGATCAGGCCGTCTATACCAAGGCGACCGACGATATGGTCCTGACCGGCGATGTCATCCTGACGCAGAACCAGAACGTCACCACCGGTACGCGGCTGGTCTATAACCTGACACAGAAGACCACCACCTTCGATGCCGGCACCGGCCGCGTCAAGGCGATCATCTATCCGGACAAGAAGTAGGTCTTATGCTGGCTGTCGAAGAACTCAATCCCGCCGTCAGCGTCGATACTGCAAATGAAGGTATCGTCGTCGAGGGAATCGGCAAGACCTACAAGGAGCGCGCTGTCGTCAAGAGCGTCAGCCTCAGGCTGGGGCGCGGCGAGGTCGTGGGGCTGCTGGGCCCCAACGGTGCCGGCAAGACCACCTGCTTTTACATGATCACCGGGCTGATCGAGGCCGATTACGGCACGATCCGGCTCGACGGCCAGGACATCACCTACCAGCCCATGTACCAGCGCGCCCGCATGGGACTGGGTTACCTGCCCCAGGAAGCCTCGATCTTCCGCGGCATGTCTGTGGAACAGAATATCCTTGCCGTGCTCGAACTGAACGAGAAGGATCCGAACAAGGTCCGTGATGATGTCAACCGGTTGCTCGAAGAGCTGCGCATTACCCATATCCGCCATTCGCCGGCCACCGCCCTTTCAGGCGGGGAGCGCCGTCGCGTCGAAATCGCCCGGGCGCTGGCCGGCAAGCCGTCATTCATGCTGCTGGATGAGCCCTTCGCCGGCATCGACCCGCTGGCCATTTCTGATATCCGCGAAGTGGTTATGTACCTCAAGAGCCGCGGGATCGGCATCCTGATCACCGATCACAATGTCCGCGAAACGCTCGACCTGGTCGATCGCGCCTCGATCATCCATTCGGGCGAGGTGCTCTTTGAAGGCACGGCGGATGAAATCACCCACGATCCGGAAGTGAAGCGTGTCTATCTGGGCGAGTCTTTCAATTCCTAGATTCGCTGGGCATAATCTGCCGATTGCCCCCATCCGTTAACCATTCGACAGTAACTGTTAACGCACAATGCCGGACATGTTTTCGTCCGGTTTCCGCAAAAATTGCCGAAGCTAAAGAAATATAGACGATTTGCGGTCAGTATGACGCAAACGGTCTAAAGGTCATCAATGGCGCTCGGTCAAAGATTAGAACTCAAGCAGGGACAGGGGCTGGTCATCACCCCTCAGTTGCAGCAGGCGATCAAGCTGCTGCAATTGTCGAACCTTGAGCTTGAGGCGGTGATCGAAACCGAACTGGAGCGCAATCCGCTGCTTCAGCGTGATGACAGCGACCCAGTGGGTGAGGCCAACGACGCCGATGCCCCCGCGCCAGCGGCCGACAGCGGCGAATCCCGCGAACTGGAGTTGGGTGACCGCGATACGATCGCCGCCAATTCCGATCTCGATGCCTCGGCTTCCGATGTCTATGGCGACGATGAGCCGGTGGTGCGCGAGCGCGAATCGGCCACGGCCGATACCGGCGAAGGCCCGATGGTCGACTGGTCCAAGGCTGGCAAGGGCGGGGGCGGCTTCGATGGTGACGAGGACATGGAACGGGCGCTGACGCGCGAAAAAACGCTCACCGAACACCTGACCGACCAGGCACTGATCGCCCATTTCAGCGCACCGGAAATGGCCATTGCGCAGATCCTGATCGATGCCGTAGATGATGCCGGCTACATGCGGGTGCCTCTGGCCGAAATCGCTGATCGCCTCGGCTGCGAACTGGCCCTCGTGGAAAAGGTGCTGACTGCCTGCCAGGGCTTCGAGCCGACCGGCATCATGGCCACCAGCGTGCCGGAATGCCTGAAGCTGCAACTGATCGAGCGCAATCGTTTCGATCCGGCCATGGCGGCGCTGATTGATAATCTCGAACTGCTGGCGCGCCGTGATCTCTCGGCCCTGCGCAAGGTCTGCGGTGTCGATGAGGAAGATCTCAGCGAGATGATCGCCGAGCTGAAATCGCTTAATCCGCGTCCGGGGGCCGCCTACGGCGCCGAACCGTCGCAGACCGTGGTGCCGGATGTCTTTGTGCGGCCGGATACCAATGGTGGCTGGCGCATCGATCTCAATTCCGACACCCTGCCGCGCGTGCTGGTCGATCAGAAATATCATGCCAGGGTGGCGACCTCGGCCCGCTCCGAATCCGAAAAATCCTATCTGAATGACTGCCTGAGCCAGGCCAACTGGCTGATCAAGAGCCTGGACCAGCGGGCGCGCACCATCCTCAAGGTTTCCGCCGAAATCGTCCGCCAGCAAGATGCCTTCTTCGTCTATGGTGTCGAATATCTGCGCCCGCTGAACCTGAAAACCGTGGCCGACGCGGTGGGGATGCACGAATCGACCATTTCGCGCGTTACCTCCAACAAGTACGTCGCTACGCCGCGTGGTGTCTTCGAGCTGAAGTTCTTCTTCACCTCCTCGATCGCCTCGAATGACGGCACCTCGGCGCACTCCGCCGAAGCGGTACGCCACAAGATCAAGACCCTGATCGATGGCGAAAAATCGTCCGGCGAAATCCTGTCCGATGACCGTATCGTCGAAATTCTGAAAGAGGCCGGGGTGGATATCGCCCGGCGCACCGTGGCCAAGTATCGGGAGGCCCTGCGCATCCCGTCGAGCGTCGAACGCAAGCGCCAAATTCGCTGATCCGCTTTCGCCCGACAGGTGTATCGGCGAGCCGCATAATGCGCCCTGACCTGTAATTTGCTGATAATAATCAAGGTGAATGCGGGTTAATTCGCTACACAAATTCTTGATTTTGCATCCCCGCCAGTCGGCGTACAGTCGTCCTTGTACTCGTGAAATACGTCCGGGTGCCCATTGCCGCCGGCCCCTCCAGGCTATGTCCTTGGCCGGCGACGAAGTTCTTTTTGTTTTAAGAACGGAGCGACATATCGCTATGCAAATCCAAGTCAGTGGAAAACAGGTCGAAGTCGGTGACGCCTTGCGCGCGCGCATTGAAACCGAGCTTACCTCAGGTATCGCCAAATATTTTGAACGCGGCGGCGACGCCGAAGTGACCATTTCGAAGCAGGGTCATTTGTTCAAGGCGGATTGCTGGGTCAGGCTCGCATCGGGCCAGACGCTTATAGCGCACGCGTTTGGTGGCGATGCCCATTCGGCCTTTGACGGTACGCTCGACAATATGGAGAAACGCGTCCGGCGCTATAAGCGACGATTGAAGCAGCATCACAACGGCACGCCGGTCAAGGAAGAGACGGCCAATGTGACGGTCCTGCGGGCCTTCGATGGCGACGATGAGCCGGAGGTCGAACTGGATGACGGCATGGATCACTCATCGCCGCCGCATTCCATGATCATTGCCGAAACGGAAACCGCCCTGCGCACCATGACCGTCTCGGTGGCGGTGGCGGAAATGGAACTTTCCAACTATCCGGCGATTATGTTCCGCAATGCCGCTCATGGCGGTTTGTCCGTCATATATCGACGGCCGGATGGTAATATCGGCTGGATCGATCCGGAGCGCACCCGCGCGAAGGTGACCACGCAGTAAAGTATATATATCCGGGGAAAATCGGGGACGGGGTCGTGTGTCCGGTGCGCGCCCGCCAGGTGAGATGGGTTGACCTTCGGGTGTCTCTTCTCTATGGCAGGCGGGCATCGCGCGCCCCGTCGCCATGCGGGCCGCAGTGGCCCAGGCTGAGGGGAGCCAGTTATGTCGACCACGGATACACTATGTTTTTGACCACCCTGCTGGACCGGCACGCCATTCTTGGCAATGTCAGTGTCAATTCCAAGCGTCAGGCCCTCCAGATGGTGGCAGACGTGGCGGCGCGCCAGTTGGGTCTGGAAGCGGCCGACGTGCATCAGGCCCTGCTGGAACGTGAAAAGCTCGGCTCCACAGGCGTCGGCATGGGGGTAGCTGTACCGCACGCCGCCCTGCCGGGGCTCGACCGAATGCACGGGATCTTCGTGCGCCTGGATGCGCCGGTCGATTACGATTCCATCGACGACACACCGGTTGACCTGATCTTCGCCCTGCTGGCGCCGGAAAATGCCGGCACTGAGCATCTGCGCGCCCTGGCCAAGGTGTCGCGTCTCCTTCGCCAGAAGGATCTGCGCGAGCAGTTGCGCAAGATGGAAAATCCGGACGCGATTTACGCTATCCTGACCGATATTGCCGACAGCAACGCGGCTTAATCCGCTGTTTAACTGCCCGAAGGGGGGATGCAGCGGGGGGCGATTACCCGGCAACAGCGTGTGCGGCTTTACCCCTCCGTCTCGACGCGCTGCGCTTGCTCGACACCTCCCCTCCAAGAGGGGAGGAACGTGGAATCTATCCTACGACTTCTATCGGAATGATCCGGACCTCATCGCTCGGCTTTGGCCGGGCAAGGTCGATATGCAGCAGGCCATAGGCCAGGCTGGCCCCGGTGATTTCGAGCCCGTCGCTCAGCACGAAGGCGCGATTGAAGCCACGCAGGGCGATGCCGCGATGCAGATAGTCGCGCTCAGGCGCTTCACCCGCGCGATCACGTGTCGCCGAAACGGTCAGGTGGGCGCCGCGTACCTCTATACGTAACTGATCAGCGGTAAAGCCGGCCACGGCAATGCTGATGCGGATATGGTCCGGGCTTAAGGATTCGACATTATAGGGCGGGTAATTGTCGTGGCTGCGCCCGACACGGTCGATCAGCAGCCGCATATCGTCAAAACCCAACAAAAACGGGCTGTCAAAAATCACGGTCCGCGTCATCAGCACCCTCGCATTGATGGTAGCGATATGGGCGTTCTAGGCTTGCGATTCAAGGAAGTCGGTGATAGCCAGCCGCGCCTGCGGTTCAGTCAGCAGGGGCGCGTGGCCGACCCGGTCGATATCGACGCGCGACACCTCGTTCGAGACCATCATCTTTTTGGCCTCGGCGGCATCAAGCACGTCCGACAAGGCGCCGCGGATCAGCAGTATCCGGCGGCCATGCGCCAGACTGTCATAGCAGGGCGCCAGGTCATAGGCCGGTGAGTCCATGGTCAGGGTCTTGAAGGCGTCGGTGATGCGCGGGTCGTAGGCCAGATGCAGATTACCGTCGCGGCCTTTCCTGAACACACGCCGGGCGAATTTCAGCCAGTCCGCTGTTGTATTATCGGGAAAGACCAGCCGGTATTGTTCGGCGATAAAGGCGCTCGCGTCCTGCCAGTTGCGCATGGCGCGTCGCTGCATGGCCGCCAGGGCCGAAATGCGCGCCTGCCCCTTTGGCGCCAGGGTCGGGCCGATATCATTCAGCACCGCCGCCTGGATCAGGTTGGGCCTGAGGGTCGACAGCACCATGGCCACCAGGCCACCCATGGAATTACCGATAAATACCGCCCGGCCTATACCTAAGGCGTCGCACAGGTCGAGAATGTCCTTGGCATAGGTCCACAGATGATAGTTGGCGACATCGGGATCGTTTTCCGACAGGCCGCGGCCGCGCAGGTCGGGTACGATGACGCGGCGGTCGAGCGCAGCGATATAGGGCGCCACCTCTTCGAAATCGCTGGAATTGCGCGTCAAACCATGCAGGCAGATGACCGGCAGGCGCACCCGTCCGGCGGCGGCGGGATAATCGCGGGCGTAGAGACGCAGACCGTCTTCGGTCAGCCACCAGCGATCGTGATAGAGCGGACCTTTCTTCAACACGCCGGAGACCGGAGACATGGCGTCATGCCCGTGACTGAAGGTCTGAAGCGTCTCTTTGAGATTGATCAATCTGCCCGCCCGGTTTCCTGGGGTTCGCTGTCGCAAAATCTTAACATCACTTCACGCGCCAATCATGAAAAAAATGCAAACACAGTACAGCGCATTCCCCCCACGCTTGCTTTTCAGTGGTTTTGCGGTTATCTGAGCGCTTGAGCCGGCAGGACGGCTCAGCCCCGCGAAAGACGTTTGCGTCCTCCTGCTGCAAGAGATTTGCTACATATAATCCGCTCTTTTGTGGCTTTCCGGGATGGGGAAAAGCCTTTGTACAAAGGAGACTTCCCATGCCCAAAATGGCCAAAAACGCCGCGCATGATCTCAAACCCATCGATGCCTATAAACGTGACGCCGCGAACCTGCTGAAAGCCGTGCGCGCCGATGACGCGTCTGCGCGTATGCGTTTCAGCCGTCTGGAAAATGCACCGGCCGGCCTGCAACTGAAGCACGCCCTGACCGTGATCGCCCATGAAGCCGGTTTCCCCACCTGGTCGGCCCTGAAATCCGCCGCCGAAGAGGTCGATTTTTCCGAAATCTTCGCAGCCCCCGGCCTGAAAGATTCGATCAATCACTGGTTCCGTAATTATGAGGAGGCCAAGGCACACCAGATGGCGAATGGCGGCGTGCTGTTGCCTTACCGCATCCAGGCATTTGTGACCTCGCTCGAAATCTTGCCGCGCCTGGGTTACGAGAAGGATGATCCGGACTGGGCCGATATCGGCTATGACTTCATTCGCCCCGCCTCCGAAGCCGCTCTGGCGCGCATCAAGGCCCGCCTGTCGCGTCGCCTGACCGCGAAATTTTAAAAGGTGATTTCCTCTTCCCCTCTCCCTACGTAGTGGGGAGAGGACGGGAGACGAGCGGAGCGAAGGCGACCGGGTGAGGGGCGAAATCCAACAGAAAGCCCCTCACCCGACAATCTGCGGCTGCGCCTTGCTTGTCGTCCTCTCCCCACTGCGTAGGGAGAGGGGGCGTAAACATCTAACTCCAATCATAAAGGCTTTTGAATGCCCCTTCTCAATAAGGACGCCGTCCATCCGATCACCGCGCCCGATGGCACGGTGATCACCAACACGGTCTACCTGCAAAACGTCATCGACCACCCGCGCATATCGGTCGGCGCTTATTCCTATGCGTCGAATTTTGCGCCGCAGACCAACTGGGCCCAGACCCTGGCGCCCTATCTCTTCCCGATCAGCAAGGAAAAGCTGGTGATCGGGATGTTTTGCCAGTTCGCCCACGGCACGACTTTCATCACCTCGTCGGCCAATCACCCGATGGGCGGGTTTTCGACCTATCCGTTCCGCGTCTTCAAGCCGGAAACCATGATCGACTATATCAACCTGCCATCGCGTGATACGGTGGTAGGGAACGATGTCTGGATCGGCCATAACGCCACGATCATGCCGGGCGTTACCATCGGTTCGGGCGCGATTATCGCCTCCGGTGCCGTGGTGACGAAGGATGTCGCCCCCTACACCATTGTCGGCGGCAATCCGGCGCAGGTCATCCGCCAGCGCTTGAGCGATGAAGTCATTTCTGATTTGTTAGAAATTAAATGGTGGGACTGGCCGATTGACAGGATCGAAGCCAATTTGGCCGCCATCGAAGGTGCGGATATAGTGGCACTGAAAGTAGTCTAAGATTTAGCCACAGATGTCACAGATGAGCACAGATATTTCAAGACAGGCGCGCAGCGCCATCTGTGCCCATCTGTGACATCTGTGGCTAACCTACCTTAAATCCGCGAAATCAGCGTATGTCGGCGGACCGCTGGGCGGGCGCCAGGAACCCGGTTCAGCTTGATCAGGCCCTCGGGTTCGCCCCACAGGTCATAGGCGTCGGCTCTTGTTACCTTGGCCTTGACCAGGTCACCGGCTTTCAGGCCGTTGAAACCCTTGAGGAAGATATGGCCGTCGATTTCCGGCGCGTCGCCGCGGGTGCGGGCGATGGCGGTGCCGTCATTGCGGATGTCATCGACCAGACACTCCTCGATGCGACCCACCTTACTGGCCAGTTTTTGCGCCGAAATGCGCGAAGCGACCGCCATGAAGCGCGCCAGGCGATCCTGCTTGACCTCTTCCGGCACATGGTCAGGCAGCAGCTTGGCGGCCGCGCCTTCGACGTTTTCATAAGCGAAGGCGCCGACACGATCGATCTGCGCCGCTTCCAGCCAGTCGAGCAGGAAGTTGAAATCGGCTTCGGTCTCGCCGGGAAAGCCGACGACGAAGGTCGAGCGCAGGGTCAGGTCCGGGCAGATTTCGCGCCAGGAGAGGATGCGGTCGAGCGTCTTTTCCTGATTGCCGGGACGCTTCATCGCCTTGAGAATCTTAGGGCTGGCGTGCTGGAACGGGATATCGAGATAGGGCAGGATCTTGCCCTCAGCCATCAACGGAATGACCGAGTTGACGTGCGGATAGGGGTAGACATAGTGCATACGCACCCAGATGCCGAGTTCGCCTAAGCCACGCGCCAGGTCTTCAAAGCTGGCATCCCAGTTCTGGCCGCGCCACTCACTTTGCGCGTACTTGATATCGAGCCCATAGGCCGACGTGTCCTGGCTGACGACCAGCAGTTCCTTGACGCCGGATTTGGCCAGAATTTCAGCTTCGCGCAACACCTCAGCAACCGGACGCGAGGCGAGATCGCCACGCAGGGATGGGATGATGCAGAAGGAGCAGCGGTGGTCGCAGCCTTCGGAAATCTTGAGGTAGGAATAATGCTTCGGTGTCAGACGCACACCGGGGCTGTCTTCTGGCACCAGCGGACGGAAGGGATCGGGTTTCGGTGGCACGACATTATGCACGGCGTCCATCACCGCGTCATACTGGTGCGCGCCGGTGACGGCGGCAACATTGGGGAAGCGTGCGCGGATCAGGTCTTCCTCACCGCCCATGCAGCCGGTCACGATGACCTTGCCGTTTTCGGCCAGAGCTTCGCCGATGGCGTTCAGGCTTTCTTCCTTGGCGGAATCGAGGAAGCCGCAGGTATTGACGACAATGACGTCGGCGCCGGCATATGAGGCCGAGGTGTCGTAGCCCTCGCCCTTCAGGCGCGTCAGGATGCGTTCGGAATCGACCAGGGCCTTGGGGCAGCCGAGCGAGACAAAACCGACTTTCGGCTGGGCATCCGATTTCAAAACGGCATCACTCATTACAGATAAAACTTGCTTTTTCGGAGGGAATAGGGATTAAGCCTCCCCATACAGAATTATCGCGCCGGTTGGAAGCCATTCCTGAAACTGGCTATTCGAGTCCCCCATTTCAAGGAAGCCCTTCATGCTGCTTTTTGCCGATACCGCCGACACCAAGGTTCTTGCCGAACTGCTGGAAACCGGCCTGATCGACGGCGTCACCACGAACCCGACCCTGATCGCCAAGTCCGGCCGCAATATCCTCGAAGTCATCAAGGAAATCTGCGACATGTGCGAGGGCCCGATCTCCGCCGAGGTCGCTGCCACTGACGCCAGGACCATGATCCTGGAAGGCGAGAAGCTGGCCAAGATCGCCACCAATGTGGTCATCAAGGTGCCGCTGACCATCGATGGCCTGAAGGCTACCCGGGAATTTTCTGCGCAAGGCCTGATGACCAATGTCACCCTGTGCTTCTCGGCCACCCAGGCCCTGCTGGCCGCCAAGGCCGGCGCCACCTACATCTCGCCGTTCGTCGGCCGTCTCGATGACCAGGGCGCCGATGGGATGCAATTGATCCACGACATTCGCGCCGTCTATGACAATTACGATTTCGATACCGAAATCCTGGCGGCGAGCTTGCGTAACAACACCCACGTCGCCCAGGCGGCCATTGCCGGCGCCGATTGCGCCACCCTGCCGCCGCAGACCTTCCGCGACATGTTCAAGCATCCGCTGACTGACAAGGGCCTGGAAACCTTCCTGTCCGACTGGAAGAGCACCGGCCAGTCGATCCTGTAAGGCTCAGAGCTACAAGGCATCAAATCGGAGAGCGTCCTGCTCTCCGATTTTTTCTTGCGCGGCATTGGGCAGGGTCTGCCCGCCCTGTGGCGTGCTATTGTCAGCCGGCGGTGACCAGAACGCCTTGGCCTGCATCCGCAGCTTGTCATCCTCATCCTGCTGGCGGATCACGTCGCCGAGCACGGCCGTGGTATTCAGGGTCCAGTCCACCTGCCCCTGCCAGCCCGCATCGGGCTTCTCCGGGGTGACGATGGCCGCCAGGAAATCAGCCTTGCCCGCGCCCGCTTTCAGACGCGCCAGCCACGCCTTGGCCGGCTTCGCCCACGGACCGGGTCGGGGATCAGTGGCGAGCTGATTGAAAAGCCGTGTGGCTGTTGCCGTGTCGCCGGCCTGCCCGTCAACAAGCGCGGTATGGAAGACATAGGCATCAACCTCAGGCGCCAGCCGCCAGGCCATGACGGCGGCGCCGGCGGCATCCGCCTCAATATGATCATTGCCGGATACACGGGCGCGATAGTACCAGAAGGCATTGGTGGCCGAGTTCGGTTGCAGTCCGGATGCGCGGGTCAGGGCGGATTCGGCGGCCTCATAGTCATCGGGATTGTCCGTTGTTTCCGCCAGTTTCAGTTCGGCGCGTCCCAGTAGATAGCCGGCTTCAAAATCGGCAGGATTTGCCTGCGCCGTTTTTTGCAGCCAGGGCAGGGCTGCGCCTGGATCGCCATAAAGAATTTCGGCGCGGCTGAGCACCATTTGGGCGACAGGATTATCCGGATGCCCGGCCGCCTCATTGCGGACATCGCCCAGCAGACGGCGGCCATAAGCCGCGGACGGGCACCCCTGCAAGGCGGCGTTTTCCAGCATCAGATTATCCGCTGGCACCGGCAGGTCGTCAAAAGTTACATCCGGCAAGGGCAGGCCAGGCACGGCCATCCGGCCTGGTTTCAGCTCTTTCAGCAGGTATTTGCGCAACACCACATCCAGGCTGACCGCGCTGCTCCCAAAGAGACGGCTGAACGCATCGACGCGGCGCTCCCCGGCCTGAACCGCGGCATCATACGCCGCCAGCTTTTGCGCCCGCTCCGGTGACGAGAGGATCCAGTGGGTCAGCAGCCATGAGCGGGAGGTAAATTCAGCGGCCAGGCGCACATTTTCCGAACGCGCCAGCTCGGCCGGCCCCTGATCCGTGACGCGCTGCCGGTTGCGTTTGGCGGCCACGTCATTTTGCAGGGCGCCGGTCTCGCCGCGCCGGTTGCTGAACCAGTCATTGTCGTTCAGCACATCCTTGTAATCGAGGCGGCTGGGATAGCGCGTGTCGAGACCGCGCAGATAGGCGTCCGTCGAATAGGGCGGCAGGCCCAGGATGGCCGTCTTGTCCTCGAACCGCATGGTCGAGACGTAGCGGGCATAGCCTTCGATGTACCAGAGCGGGGCGCGCTGCGGGAAATGGCTGCGGAAGAAATAGCGGGCATAGGCCTGGAAGATCAGGGTCTGGCCTTCATTTTCGGGCTGTTCGGCGGCATTTTGCTCCGCATAGGCCGGCCCCGGTCGATCGACCGCGAAGCCCTGGGCGCCTTCCTCGCAGGCTTCATAAAGACCGGCTGCCCGATTGGGTCTCTCCGGATTGATTATGGCGAGGTCTTCGGCATCGGCGAGATAGTAGAGGGTAAATTTCGGTGCGCCCGCCGGTTCTTCATCGATATGGGACAAGTTATTCAGCACGTAGCGAAAGCGCTCCAGATTTTCGAGCAGTTCGCGGACATGGCCGCGGCTGGTATCGCTGTAGACCGTAAAATGGGGGCTCCCCGCCTTGAGCCAGGGATGCGGGCGGCCCGGCTTTTCCCCCTGGACGATAACCGTTGTGCCGTCAGGATTTGCGGGCGGCGGCGTTTGGGCCGATGCCGTCCCGGCCACGAACAGCACGGTGAGAAGTCCTGTAAGCGTTTGCATATTCATCGGGCCGCGTCCTCTTTTTGGTTAATCCATACCACCTGAGCGCGCATGTCACAAGCAAGGCCCGCAGCCGCTTGCCAAGTCCGGTCTTTGCGATACAGTGTTATCCATAATTGGGGGAATGTTGATGCCAGAAGCTGGGGCAGAGTCCGATCCGCCGCCGATCCAGACGGACACGCCGCGCCGGCTGGAGATCATCGACCTGCTGCGCGGCCTGGTGCTGATCCTGATGGTGCTGGATCACACACGCGATTATTTCCACAAGGATGCCCTGGCCTTCGATCCGCTCGATCTCGCAAAGACGTCGCCGGTCCTCTTCTTCACCCGCTGGATCACGCATCTCTGCGCCCCGACCTTTGTGTTTCTGTCAGGCGTTTCGATCTTTCTGCAACAGGCGCGCGGCAAGACCGAGTGGCGGCTCACCGGCCATTTGCTCGGGCGGGGCCTGTGGCTGATCGCGTTTGAAGTCACGCTGATCAGCTTCGGCTTCAATTTCGGCTATCCGTTCTTTTTCCTGCAGGTCATCTTCGCCATCGGCATGGGCATGATCCTGATGGCGGTGCTGCACTGGCTGCCGGGCCGTTCGGTTTTGATCATCGGCATCGCCTTGGTTGCCGGACATGGCCTGCTGGGCGGCATCAGGGCGGAGACCTTGCAGGGCACGGATCAGGTCATCTGGCGGCTGGCCATGGAGCCGGGGGGGCTGGGAACCTTGCCAGGTATGATCGTTTATCCGATTATTCCATGGTTGGGAATTATGTGTCTGGGGTACGGCCTGGGTTTTATATTCCAACTGGAAGACTTGTCGCGGCGGCGGGCCATCACCCTGCTGGGGGCCGGCTTTCTCGCCCTGTTTCTGATTTTGCGCCTGCCCAATCTCTATGGCGACCAGAACCCGTGGGAATGGCAAAGCAATCCCGGCCTGATGGTGCTGGATATCCTCAATGTGTCGAAATATCCGCCGTCGCTAGACTATACATTGTTGATGTTGGGCCTGGCCATGTGTCTGGCCCTGACATTGACGCACCTGCCGCGCGTTTTGCAATCGCCGCTCCTGGCTTTCGGGCGGACGCCCTTCCTGACCTATCTGCTGCACATCTACCTTGTGCATGGCGGGGCGCTGCTGCTCGGCCTGGTACAGGGGATTCCCGCGAGCCATTTCACCAATTTCCTCGGCAATCCCGGCCAACTGGCGCCGGATGGCTGGGGGATAAGTTTGTGGCAGGTCTATGCCGTCTGGCTGGTGATTTTATGTCTGCTCTATCCGGTGTCACGCGCCTTTGCCCGTTACCGGCTAAAGCATCGCCAATGGTGGTTAAGCTATCTCTGAAAACTTATGGGTGCAGGGGCTGTGCCCCTGCGACTTAACCTTTAATCGATTCGATAATCGAATTGACCACAGCTTTCACCTGCTCCGCATCGTCCCCTTCGGCCATGACACGGATCAGCGGTTCGGTGCCTGATGGACGGACCAGTACGCGGCCGGTGCCCTTCAGTTTTTCCTCGCCTTCGCGGATGGCCTGCTTGACGGTCTCGCGCTCCATCGGGTTCTGGCCGGTATATTTCACGTTCTTCAGCAGTTGCGGCACGGTCTCGAACTGGCGGCCAAGCTCGCTCATCGGCTTGCCGGATTCAACGCGCTCGGCCAACACCTGAAGGGCGGCGATCAGGCCGTCGCCGGTGGTGGCATAGTCACTCAGGATGACATGGCCGGACTGCTCACCACCGATATTGAAGCCACCTTCGCGCATCCGCTCCATCACGTAGCGATCGCCGACCTTGGTGCGCTCCAGCGACAGGCCGAGCTTCTGCATATGGCGCTCAAGGCCGAGGTTCGACATGACCGTGGCCACCAGACCATTGCCCTTAAGCAGCCCCTTGCGCGCCAGGGCGCCGGCGACAATGGCCATGATCTGGTCGCCATCGACGATCTGGCCATGTTCATCGCAGATCACCACGCGATCGGCGTCGCCATCGAGCGCGATGCCGATATCGGCGCGCAGTTCCTTGACCTTCTGGGCCATGGCCTGCGGCTGGGTGGAGCCGCACTTTTCATTGATGTTCAGGCCATCGGGCGTTACGCCGAGCGGGAAGACCTCGGCGCCCAGTTCATAAAGTGCCAGCGGAGCCACCTTATAGGCGGCGCCATTGGCGCAATCGAGCACGATGCGCAGGCCGTTCAGGGTCAGGTGGCGCGGGAAGGTGGCCTTGGCGATTTCGACATAGCGCCACTGGGCGTCATCGACGCGGGCGACGCGGCCGAGCTTGGCAGGATCAGCGACGCCCAAGAGGATATTGCCATCCATGCGGGCTTCGATCGCCAGTTCGACCTCATCGGAAAGCTTGTAGCCATCGGGGCCGAAGAGCTTGATGCCGTTATCGGCGAAGGCATTGTGCGAGGCGGAGATCATAACGCCCAGATCGGCGCGCATCGAACGGGTCATCATGGCGACGCCGGGGGTGGGGAGGGGGCCGAACAGGCGCACATCCATGCCCACGCTCGTAAAGCCGGCCACCAGGGCCGGCTCGATCATATAGCCCGACAGGCGCGTATCCTTGCCGATGACGACCAGGTGACGACGATCCGTTTCCGACATGAACATCTTGCCGGCGGCCATGCCGACGCGATAGGCAACCTCGGCCGTCATAGGGAATGTATTGGCCTGGCCGCGGATGCCGTCGGTGCCGAAATATTTGCGGGTCTGGGTCATGGCGGGCATATGGGTGGCCATTTCTTCGTTGCGGTTGCGGATGGGATTGTAGCCGTAAACTGACAGCGCTTGACGGTAGTCGGCCATTTTCTGAGTCAGGAGCGAGACAAAGGCGGCTTCGAGCTTGTCGACCGTTTCCGGGCGCGGCGCCTTGGTGGAACCGTTCAGGGCACGGAAGATGCTGCTCTGGGCGATGGAGGCGGCTTCGGCCACGTCCTTGATGGAAATACCGGAGGCGCTGACGGCGCCTTGCAATTTTTCCCACTTGTTGTCGCTCATTTGACCGGCTCCTTGCGCCCATATCTTCGCTTGATAAGCCTGTGGCGGTAATTTGCAATTAATTTATTGCATTGAGTAGCGGTGTGATTTGTCACGAATTGTAAATATCGCACACATTTACGTGCAATCATCAAATTTGTTGAATAAATGGTCAGTTTTCGGCAAAATACAGTCCGGGCGCAGCAATTTTTCGCAATACGAATTTATAGCAAATTTATTTCTCATATGCTATTTGATCGTCGCGTTTTAGCGATATCGGCGAAAAGGAGCCCGGCCTATGTGCGGAATTATCGGTATTATCGGCAACGCGCCTGTCGCTCCGCGTCTGCTTGAATCCCTGCGCAGGCTCGAATATCGCGGCTACGATTCCGCCGGTATCGCCGTGCAGACCGAAACCGGCACCCAGCGCCGTCGCGCCGAGGGCAAAATTCGCAATCTGGAAGCCATTATCGAAGACGAGCCCCTAACGGGCGAGGTCGGCATCGGCCATACGCGCTGGGCCACCCATGGCGCGCCCTCGGTGCGTAACGCCCACCCGCACCGTTTTGGCAAGGTGACTGTTGTGCATAACGGCATCATCGAGAACTTCGCCGAATTAAAGGCCGGCCTGATGGCCCAGGGCGAGGCATTCGACTCCGACACCGACACCGAAGTCATCGCCCATCTGCTAAATGCCGAACTGGCCACCGGTGCGGCCCTGCGCGATGCTTTCAAGGCCACGCTCGATCGGCTGCATGGTGCCTACGCCCTGGCCATTCTGATCGATGGCGAAGACCGCACCATACTGGGCGCGCGCCGCGGTTCACCGCTCGTGGTCGGCTGGGGCGGCGATGAGATGTATCTGGGTTCCGACGCCCTTGCCGTTGGTCCGTTCACCAACCGCGTCAGCTATCTGGAAGAAGGCGACTGGGTCATCCTCGGCCAGAACAGTGCCGAGGTCCATGATGCCGCAGGGAATCTGGCCAATCGCCCGGCGGTCACCGTTTCGGCCTCGGCGGCGCTGGTCGAAAAGGGCAGCTATCGTCACTTCATGGAAAAGGAAGTGCATGAGCAGCCGGAAAGCACGCAACGCACCCTGGCCGCCTATATCGATCCGGTGACGGGTGCGGTGCGCGCCGATATCAAGGCCGGCGTCGATTTCTCCAACGTTTCGCGCCTGCAAATCATCGCATGCGGTACCGCCTATTATGCCGGCTCGATCGCGCGCTATGCCTTTGAAAAACTGGCCGGCTTGCCGGTCGATGTCGAGGTGGCGTCGGAATTCCGTTATCGTACACCCGCCGTAACGCCGGGCACAGTCGCCATCGCCGTTTCGCAGTCGGGAGAAACGGCCGACACCCTGGCCGCCCTGCGCTGGTGCAAGGAGCAGGGCCTGAAAACCGCCGCTGTGGTCAATGTCCATACCTCGACCATGGCGCGCGAAGCCGACCTGCTGTGGCCGACCCATGCCGGTCCGGAAATCGGTGTCGCCTCCACCAAGGCTTTCACGGCTCAGCTATCGGCCCTGCTGTCGCTGGCCGTGGCCGCTGCGGCCCAGCGCGGCCGGATCGATGCCGCCGAGGAGGCCCGCCTCGTCCAGACCCTGCTGGCCGCGCCCGGCCTGATCGCCGAAGCGCTCGGCATGGATGGCGACATTGTCCGCATCACCCATGATCTGTCGAAGGCGCGTGATGTCATCTATCTCGGGCGCGGCGAAACCTATCCGCTGGCGCTGGAAGGTGCGCTCAAGCTCAAGGAGATCAGCTATATTCACGCCGAAGGCTATGCCGCCGGCGAACTGAAGCACGGCCCGATCGCCCTGATCGACGAGAACACGCCGGTGGTGGTCATCGCACCGGATGATGAGCTGTTCGAAAAAACCGCCTCCAATGTACAGGAAGTGGCGGCGCGCGGCGGCCGGGTCATCATGATAACCAATGCGCCAGACAAGGTGCCGACACTTTCCGGCGATGCGGCCAAGGCGCTGCAGGTGATCCAGGCGCCGAATTGCGATCCGTTCATCGCCGCCCTGGTCTATTCGGTGCCGATCCAGCTTCTGGCCTATCATACCGCCGTCCACAAGGGCACGGATGTCGACCAGCCGCGCAATCTGGCCAAGTCGGTAACCGTAGAGTAAGCTCTTCTCGACATCAGACCTTTAAGGGGGGGGGCTAAAGTTGCCAATTGATCTTGTCATTTCGATTTTGGGCTTATCGTTGGCGGGAATGCTCCTGCTCACGACCAGTCGGTCTCTAGTCAGTTTGCCGTTAAAACACTTTCAGATTGTCAGATTTGCAATCGGACATCCTGTGTCTTCATTTTTAACAACCGCCCTTTTGAAAATAAGCGGGCTTATAGTCTTATTATGGTCTGTTATTTATTTTGTATCAGCCGGTGTATGGAATGACGGACGCTTTGAGGCATTCAATTGGATGGGATTGAGATTTTTATCCGATTGGGAGAATAGGGCGGCTCTCAAACTGGTAGATACACCGGAATAAATTTTAAGCCCGAGTGGCTCATCAAACAATAAGTGAATCATGAAACCCGACTATCTCAAAGGCTGCGGACTGGCATTTGGCGCGGCCCTGCTCTGGGGGGTGTCGGGCACGGCTGGGCAGTTCCTTTTTGCCCATCGCGGCATCAATACCGAATGGCTGGTGGCGGTGCGGATGCTGATGGCGGGCGGGCTGATGCTTGGCTTTGTGGCTCTGCGCGCGCCGCGTGATCTTTTCACTGTCTGGACCAACAAGACGGATGCCCTGCGCATGGCCGTCTTTGGCCTGTTTGGTATGCTGGCCGTGCAATATACGTACTTTGCCGCCATCAATGCCTCGAATGCTGCTACGGCGACCGTCCTGCAATATACCGGACCGGTGCTGATCGTCGGCTGGTTCGCCTGGCAGAAAAAGCGCTGGCCGACACCGTTTGAATTGCTGTGCGTCGCCATGGCCGTGGCCGGCACCTTCTTCATGGTGACGCACGGCAGCCTCAACAGCCTGTCGATTTCGAAAATGGCGCTGGTCTGGGGGCTGACTTCGGCGGTGGCACTGGCCTTCTATTCCATCCAGCCGCTTAAGCTGATGTCGTGCTATTCGCCGCCCATCGTCATCGGCTGGGGAATGCTGATCGGCGGGCTGGCGCTCAGTGCCATTCATCCGCCCTGGGCGATGGCCGGCACCTGGGACGCGCCGGCTATTGGCGCCTTCGCCTTTGTCATCGTCTTCGGCACCCTGATCCCCTTCTACGCCTATCTGACGGCGGTGCGGATCGTCGGTCCGGAAACCTCCAGCCTGCTGGCCTGCGCCGAACCTCTGGCGGCGGCCCTGATCGGCATTATCTGGCTGGGTACACGCTTTGGCCTTTATGACTGGCTGGGTACGGCGCTCATCCTGGCCACAGTTATTTCGCTCTCCCTGCGCAAGCAGGAGCCTGCGCCCATTAAAATTGAATAGCAACTTTTTGGTTGCTTATTTGGGTGGTCGGGCGTAAAAAGGCAGCCAGGGAGTTGCCATATGCAGAATGAAATTCGCAAAGAGATTACGCTTAAGGCGCCGCTCAGCAAGGTCTGGGCGGCCATCAGCGATGCCAGGGAATTCGGCCAGTGGTTCGGGGTGCGTTTCGATGGGCCTTTCAAGGCGGGTGAAAAGCTGAAGGGCGTCATCGTGCCGACGACCGTTAATGACGAGATCGCCGCCATGCAGAAACCCTATGAGGGCACGCCGTTCGAGATTGTGGTCGGCGAGGTTACGCCGCAGACGCGCTTTTCGTTTTACTGGCATCCCTACGGTGTCGAGAAGGACTACGATTATAGTCAGGAGCCGATGACGCTTTGCACCTTTTCGCTTGCCGAAGTGCCGGAAGGGGTGCGGCTGGTCATTACCGAAACCGGTTTTGAAAACATTCCGCTGGAGCGCCGCGCCAAGGCCTTCACCGCCAATGACGGCGGCTGGTCGGCACAGGCCGGACTGATCGAGGCTTATCTTGCCCTCTGAGGCCGCGGTTTTTGCGGCCTTGGGCGACGAGACGCGGCTGGCCCTGGTCGAGCAGCTGCGCAGTGGTCCGGCCTCTATCGTCACCCTGACCGGCAAGGCGGATATGAGCCGCCAGGCCATCACCAAACACCTTCATGTGCTGGAAAAAGCCGGCCTGGTAACTCACCTGCGCATCGGTCGCACGACGGTCTGGCAACTGGAGCGACCGAAATTCGATAACGCCCGCCATTACCTCGACATTATCTCTCGTCAATGGGAGGGCGCACTGGAACGCCTGCGCGGACATGTCGAGGCATGAGAGCCCGAATGGGGCTCGTTTTGCAATACGCGCTCTTTTTGGGAAATTTTCCGACATTTGTGCAAAATATTCCGAAAAAAATGGCCGTGATGGGATGACAAACGAATCGGGATGCGTCATATGACCCCTCCCGTTCAGCCCATAGAAGGATCCTTCTTCCGTCATGCGTGACTTTTACCGTATCCGCCGCCTGCCTCCCTATGTCTTCGAAGAAGTCAACAAGGTGAAGGCACGTCTGCGCGCAGCCGGTACGGATGTCATCGATTTCGGCATGGGCAATCCGGATATGGCGACCGCTCCCCATATCGTCGACAAGCTGATCGAGACGGTCCAGAAGCCGAAGACACACGGCTATTCGGTCTCCAAGGGCGTGCAGGGTCTGCGCAAGGCGATGGCCGGCTATTATGACCGACGCTACGGCGTAAAGCTCAATCCAGATACCGAAGTCGTTGCCACGCTCGGCTCCAAGGAAGGCTTTGCCAACCTGGCCATGGCGATCACCGCGCCGGGCGATACGGTAATCTGTCCCAACCCGGCCTATCCGATCCATGCCTTCGGCTTCCTGATGGCCGGCGGGGTGATCCGTCACGTACCGGCTTTATCGCCGGAGCAGTATCTCTCCGGCATCGAAAAGGCGGTCAAACACTCGGTGCCGACGCCGTCGGTGATGATTGTGTCCTACCCTTCGAATCCAACCGCGCAATGGGTCGATCTCGATTTCTACAAGGAAGTCATCCGCATCGCCAAAAAGCACGACCTGATCGTGCTGTCGGACATCGCCTATTCGGAAATCTATTTCGAGGACAACCCCCCGCCGTCGATCCTTCAGGTCGAAGGCGCCATCGAGCGCTCGGTCGAGATCAATTCACTGTCCAAGACCTATGCCATGGCCGGCTGGCGCGTCGGCATGGTGGTCGGCAATGCGCAGATCTGCGCCGCCCTGGCCCGCGTGAAATCCTATCTCGATTACGGCGGCTTTGCCCCGATCCAGGTGGCCGCCGCAGCCGCGCTCAACGGTCCTCAGGACAATGTCGCCGAGATCCGCGCCACCTACAAATCGCGCCGCGACGTGCTGATCGACTCAATGAAGCGCGCCGGCTGGGATATTCCTGCTCCGCCGGCCTCTATGTTCGCCTGGGCCAAGATACCGCCGAAGTTTGAGCATATGGGCTCGATGGAATTTGCCAAGATGCTGATCGAGGAGGCCCATGTGGCCGTGGCGCCCGGTCTCGGCTTCGGCGAATATGGCGAAGGTTATGTCCGCCTCGGCCTGGTCGAGAATGAGGCGCGCATCCGCCAAGCCGCCCGCAACGTGAAAAAGCTGCTTCTGCCGAACGATAAGCCGGTAAAGGCGGCAGAAAAAGTATAACTTTTTCTGCCCGTTGTCCGCGCACGGACAATTTCAAAACTGTCTCAAAATAAATTGATCGCAGGGGTGACAAGGCTGTCATCCCTGCATTAAGCGTCTTTACGGTCACAGCCGGGAGGCGAGTGCATTAAGTTTTGCTTAATTTTTTTGACTCGCCGCTTTGAATAGGTTTCACTCTTCATTGTGCAGCGCACAGTGTTTGGGCACCGTTTTTTGAACCCGTCTTTGCAGAAGCCTGATTATTTTCACCCGGTTTCCGCATGGTGTTCAGGAGGCGTCACAGCCTAGCTGTTACAGTTGAGACAAAGCCAGAGGTGCCAGCGTGGTCAGTTTAGAGTTCGATCTGAATACCGATTCTGAAGCCGACGCCTTCTTTGGGGCTTTTTTCAAATTTGTCGAAGCTGCTGCCGTGAATGATGCCGATGCCATTTCCGTGCGCTCCGATCCGGCCGGCGATCATCAGGTCAAGGTCGTGACCTTCGAGGACAAGGACCAGGCCGATCAATTCCAGTCCTATTGGTCTCAGCGCCGCAAATGGCTTGGCCTTTGATCGGTTAAGCCTGTATAGGCAGGCTTTTCCTGCCGGTTTATGACATGCTGGGCCTGCGACACCTTCCGCTGAAATATCGCCTGCCGCTGATCCACGGCACGCTCAACCTGCTGGGCCGGGCGAAGGCGCGCGGCTGGAGCAAGGCCGCGACGGATAGCCTGGCGAAAGGCCCGCTGGTCGTTTCCGCCTTTTTCAATGAAAGCACCGGCGTAGCGCAAGGCGGCCGCCTGAGCGCCAATGCCTTTCGGGCGGCGGGCTATGACCTGATCGCCCATGATATCCGTCCGTGCTTCAAACACTATGTCAGCGAAGGCGCCGAACTGCCCGGCAAGGGCGGCGTCTGGTATATCCACGCCAATGCCCCGGAGGGGCTGGTGGCCCTGATGGCGCATGATCCGGCGCAGTGGGCTGATCGCTACCGCATCGCCTACTGGGCGTGGGAAACCCCAAAGGCGCCGCGCGACTGGATATTGGTTGCCGATTACCTGCACGAAATATGGGTGCCGAGCCGGTTTGTTTATGATGCCCTGGTCGCCACTTTCAATGATGCCCTGCGCGCCGACCTGATCCCGCGCCTGCGCCTGATGCCGCATCCGGTGCCCCTGCCGCCGCCGGCCCGTCACGCCTTGTCCCGCACCCGCTTCGGCCTGTCCGATGAGTTGTGCGAGGTGCTGTGCCTGTTCGATACCAAATCGTCGGCTGCGCGCAAGAATCCGTGGGGCGTGCTGGTCGCCTGGCAGGAAGCCTTTCCGGAAGAAAATCCGGTGGCACGACTGACCGTCAAGGTCAGCGACCTCTCCGACGATCGCGCCACCGAGCGCCGGCTGCTGGCCATTGCCGCCAGGCGCAGCGATATCCGCATAATGGATCAGCGCCTGAGCGAGGCCGATATGGAAGCCTATATCGGCGCGTTTGATATCCTTGTGTCGCTGCATCGTGCGGAAGGGTTTGGCCTGACGCTTGCCGAGGCCATGGCCGCCGGCGTGGCGGTGATCGCCACGGACTGGTCGGGCAATATCGACTTCATGACACCCCAAAACTCGCGGCTGATCAAGTCGTCGCTCATTCCGGTTTCCGATCCGGAGGGCGGCTACAGCATGGTGAAGCGCGAGCCGATGCAGGTCTGGGCCGATCCACATATCTTCGAGGCCGTGACTGATATCCGGCAACTGACCGACCAGCCGGGCCTGCGCAAGGCCCTGGGCGCGGCCGGGGTGCAGGCGATCCGCGACCTCCACGCGCCGTGGCGGCATGACGCACTGGCCGAACTGCCGTTCAATAACTGGCTCTGACAAGCGGCGTCAGGCGGTTGTCGCACGGGCGGCCAGTTCCCGGGCGATGTCCGCCCGGTAGGTCCGGCTGACCGAAACCGCCGCGCCATTGGACAGGCGCAGGACCGCATCGCCCGCCGGCAGGTTCTCAATAGCCTGGATAGCTGCTGGATTGACGAGCCGCGACCGGTGGATACGCACGAAGCCCGCTGCGCCCAGCCGTTCGGCCAGGGCCGCCAGGGTCGTGCGCATCAAAAGAGGGCGCCCCGAGGCCATGTGCAGTTCGACATAGTTTCCCGCCGCTTCGGCCCACAGAATTTCCGCAATCGGCACATACCGGGTGTGGGCGCCATCGCGCACCTCCAATACCGCAGATGCCGCCGGAGGCCGTGCAATCTCCCGCTTTTCACGCCCGGCCAGCAGCCGTTCCAGACCCAGCCAGATCAGGCCGAACAGCAGGTAGTTGAGCACATCCTTGTACAGGTCGCTGAAAAAATCCGGCCAGGTGAAGCTGAAGAGATAGCTCTGGCCGATCGTGGCATAGATGACGACCCTCAGGGCGCGCGTCAGGACGAAATGCATCAGGGACACAGCCGGAATGGCGATGGCATGGACAAGGGGAATCGCCGCCCAGGGCAGGCGGTGAGGCGACGCCCAGCGGAATATCCGGACTATGACCGCCATGAGCATCAGCCAGATCGCGCCGCTGGAAATTTCATCGATGAGAATGGCCGGGAGATTGGCCGCATGGCCGGAACGCGCCGCCTGATCGAGGCTGGCAGCCGTGTTTCCGATGATGGCGATGCCAAGCAGGCCCACTACGACAGCGGGCAAGGCCAGACGCCGTAATCTGCCACTGTCACTCGTCACGCGATTTCCACCTTTCGTCCCCACGGCGGGCAATCCGTCCCAGCCGTCTCGCCAGATATCCCTCTCCGCTGGCGCGGATTTCGATGGCCGTTATCCAGGGGTATTCCAAAACCCTAAAGGATTCAAACCGATGTTCTCTCTACAACAGCGCACTGATCGCGGCAAGCGGCTGGGTGTGGCGGCGTTTACCGCCCTTCTGAGCGTGTGTCTTTCAAGCAAGTCCGTAACCGCTCAGGATACGCCGGCTCAGGGCGCCGCACCTGCCGTTGAATCTTATCCGACGGCCTGGTTCGCGCCTTTCTCGCCGCAGACCGCGCTCGACATGGTAGGGCGCCTGCCGGGCTTCAGCTTCGATCCGGGTAATGAGGGCGTGCGGGGCTATGGCGAGGCGGGCGGCAATGTCCTGATCGATGGAAAGCGCTCGGCCACCAAGACCGGTGGACTGACGGCGGCGCTTGCCGGTATACCGGCAAAGGCCGTGGCGCGTATCGAGATTTTCCGGGGCGGGGGCGTCGCCGGTGACCAGTCCGGCCAGTCGCTGGTGGCCAATATCGTTCGTGCCGAAGCGCCCCGGACCCTGTCCGGCAATCTCGGCCTTAGCCGTATGGATGATGGCCTGTACGGCAGCGCCAGCCTGACGGTCATTCGGACGCTGGGCGATTTTCATCTGGCGTCGACGACCGCCTATGAGGCGACGGGCGAACAGTCGCGCGGCCGCCGTGACCTGTTCGATACGACCGGAATGCAGACACGCCACGACGGCCTGACATTTCGGACGAACTATCCGGAATGGTCGCAACGGCTGACACTGAGCGGACCGATGGCGTCTGGTCGGATGACGATGAACCTCATGCTGGCGCGCGCCCGCCTGGATGAAGCCTTCACCTTCCACACTGACGACCTGACCGACGGCTTTCCCAAGCATACCGACCGATTGCGGGGCGAGGCCGGTTTCGACTGGACGCGTGGGCTCGGCAATGACTACAGCCTGAAACTGCTGGGTATGGCCAGAAGCACCGACCTGAACCTGATATCCCTCAGCCAGGCCGGTGAAACAGGCGATGCCCTTTCAACGATCGATCGATATGAAAGCCGGTCAACATCAGGTGAACGCATTTTGCGCGCCGCCGTAATCAGGGGCGGGAACGGGGTCTGGCGGCCGGAAGCGGGCGTGGAAATGGCCTGGAACACGCTGGACAGCCGATCCCTTTTCAGCGGCCACGCGGCAAGTCGTGTCTTTGTTTCCGAAGCACGGATGGAAGCCTTTGGCACCTTGAACTGGCAGGCTGCGCCGAAATGGACGGTCGTGGCCGGGGCAGCCTATGAGGTTTCAAGGATCAAGGCCGAAGTGGACGCGGCTACCAGCAATCGCTTCGCCTTTGTAAAGCCGCACCTGGTGATTACCTGGACACCTGATACCCGCAGCACCCTGCGCCTGTCCGCCCGGCGCTCGGTGGGGCAGTTGTCTTTTGGTGATTTCGCCGCTTCCGCCGACCTGGCCCAGGGCACCGTTTCCGCCGGTAATACTGACCTGGGGCCCGACAGCCGGACGACCCTCGCCTTCGATTATGACCGGCGCTTCGGCACACGTGGGGCTTTCAATCTCAATGCCTATTCTGATTGGCGGCAGAATGTACTGGAAGCCGCGGTGCTGCCGTCGGGCGGCATCAGCGTCGTCAATGTGAAAAGCGCACGCGTCCGCAGCCTGTCGGCCGGTCTCGAACTGCCGGTGGACCGCTGGATTCGCGGCGGATTGCTGAAACTGCGCCGGGCCTGGCTTGATACCGAGGTCATAGATCCGTTAACCGGCGTGCGGCGGGCCATTACGGCTACCCATCCGGACGAATTCGCGGCGTCTTTCCGCCAGGATCTGCCATGGGTAAGGCTGTCATGGGGCATAGACTATATCGGCGGTTACCAGGCGCGTCTGTGGTATGCCGATGAAACGCGCCTGCAGGACCATGCCGCCGAACTGCGTCTTTTCCTCGAAACCAGCCGCTTTTTCCAGGCCCGGCTGCGTGTGGAGGTCAACGGGCTTTCCGGCCTTCGCAATACCTATTACCGCGACCTGTATACGCCCAACCGCACCGGCGCGTGGAACGGCAGCGAGGTCTGGGAGATACGGACGCCTGTCTCCCTGGCTGTATCACTGAGCCGGACGTTTTGAGACAGGCAATCTAAGGCAGGGCGGTGGCCTGGCGAAAGGCCGGACTTGACTCTGGCCCACTTATCCGTCAAAGACACCGCCACATCCGCGCAAGACTTGCGCTTCATGCAAAAACCCTTTGCCAATACAAGCTTCGACACGGATCGAACGGGGGATTGGGAAGGCGCCCCGACAGCGCGTTGCGCCCTCGGGGATTTTGTTTTTGCGTAAAGTTCAGGAAACACGCGGCGTCAGATTAAAGGTTTTTGGCCATGTTCGACAGCTTGAACGACCGTCTGTCCGGTTTGTTTGACCGCCTCAGCGGACGCGGCGTCCTTTCGGAAAAGGACGTCGACGAAGCCCTGCGCGAGGTGCGCGTCGCTCTGCTGGAAGCCGACGTCGCCCTGCCGGTCGTGCGCCAGTTCATGACGCGCGCCAAGGAACTGGCCACTGGCGAAGCCATCATCAAGGCCGTGAAGCCCGCCGACCAGGTGGTCAAGATCGTCTATGACGGCCTGATCGACATGCTGGGTGGCGAGGAGCCGGTGCCGGTCAACCTCAACGCCGTGCCGCCCGTTGTCATCCTGATGGCCGGTCTGCAAGGCTCCGGTAAGACCACCACCTCGGCCAAGCTGGCCCTGCGCCTGACCAAGTTCGACCGCAAGAAGGTCATGATGGCGTCGCTCGATACACGCCGTCCGGCCGCCATGGAGCAACTGAAGCTGCTGGGCGAACAGACCGGCGTAGACGTGCTGCCGATCGTGGCCGGCCAGAGCCCGGCTGAAATCACGCGCCGCGCCCTGCAATCGGCCAGACTCCAGGGCTATGACGTCCTGATCCTCGATACCGCCGGTCGCACCACGCTCGATGAAGCCCTGATGGCCGAGGCCGCCGAGATCGCCAAAATCTCGAACCCGACCGAAACCTTCCTGGTCGCCGACAGCCTTACCGGCCAGGATGCCGTGCGCACGGCCACCGCCTTCCATGAGCGCCTGCCGCTGACCGGCCTGATCCTGACCCGCGCCGACGGCGATGGCCGCGGCGGGGCCATGCTTTCCATGCGCGCCGTCACCGGCCTGCCGATCAAGTATCTTGGCGCTGGCGAAAAGGTCGAGGCGCTCGATGTCTTCGATGCCCGCCGCATCGCCGGCCGTATCCTTGGCCAGGGCGATATCGTCGCCCTCGTTGAAAAGGCGGCGCAGGAACTGGACGCCTCCAAGGCCGAGGCCATGGCGCGTAAGATGGCCAAGGGCCAGTTCGACCTTGACGATCTCTCCGCCCAGCTTCAGCAGATGAAGAAGATGGGCGGCATGACCGGCATCATGGGCATGTTGCCCGGCGTGCAGAAGGTCAAGAAGCAGATCGAAGAGTCAAACTTCTCGGACAAGATCTTCGACCGCCAGGTGGCCATCATTTCCTCGATGACCAAGCTGGAGCGCAAGAAGCCTGACCTGCTTAATGCCTCGCGCAAGCGCCGCATCGCGGCCGGCGCCGGCGTCGATGTCGCCGAAATCAACCGCCTGCTCAAGCAGCACCGCCAGATGGCCGATACCTTCAAGATGATGTCGCGCTCCAATGGCCGCGGCGCCATGGGCCAGATGGCCAAGATGTTCGGCATGGGTGGTGGTGCCCAGCCCAACATGGCCGATATCGCCAAGAAGATGGGCGTCAATACCCAGGCCGGCCCCGGCGGCAATCCACTGGAAGGGCTCAATCCCGCGCTCGATCTCGAAAAACTCAAAGCTTTGGGCGGCGGGAAACTCCCCGGCGCCACTCCACCATCGGGCCTGTTTGGCGGCCTGCCGGGTCTCCCCGGTGCAAAGCCATTCGACCCAACCAAGAAATAGCACCTTACAAGTTAGGATACTGAAATGCTGAAGATTCGTCTGTCCCGCGGTGGCTCCAAGAAGCGCCCTTACTACACCATCGTCATCGCTGACGCCGCCGCCCCGCGCGACGGTAAGTTCATCGAAAAGGTGGGCACCTACAACCCGATGCTGCCGAAGGACGCCCAGCGCGTGACCCTGAAGGTCGAGCGCATCGCCGAGTGGCTCAAGAAGGGCGCGCAGCCGACCGATCGTGTCGCGCGCTTCCTGTCGCAAGAGGGCCTGGTGAAGTGGGAACACGGCAACAACCCGAACAAGGGCCAGCCGGGCAAGAAGGCGCAGGAGCGTCTGGCCGAGCGCGCCCAGCGCGAACAGGACCGCCTGGACGCCGAAGCCGCTGCCAAGGCCGAAGCTGAAGAAGCCAAGGCCGCCGCTGCCGCCGCTCCGGCCGAAGACGCCCCGGCTGCTGAAGAAGAAGCCCCCGCTTCGGAATAAGCGTCCGCTATCCGGAATTGGAAAAGGGCCGGGATTTGCCTCCCGGCCCTTTTCTGTATAGGAACGCCTTATGACCAAACCCGATCTGATCTTTGTCGCGCAGGTGAGCGCCGCTGTCGGCCTGCAGGGCGAATTCAAGCTGCTGAGCTTTATGGAAGATCCCTTCAGCGTGCTGGAATACAGTCCCCTTCTGAACGACAAGGGCGAACCGGCCCTGGTCATCACCAAGGCGCGCGAGCATAAGGGCACGCTGGTGGTAAAGGCCCAGGATGTGCCTGATCGTACCGCCGCCGACAAGATCAAGGGGCTGAAGCTCTATATCGATCGCGCCGACCTGCCCGAAGCCGAAGACGGCGAATATTACATCACCGACCTGATCGGCATGAAGGCTTATGATGCCAGCGGCAATGAGGTCGGCCGGGTGATGAATGTCGATAATTTCGGCGCCGGTGACCTGCTCGATATCAAGCCGCTGGAAGGGCCGAGCTTCTATCTGCTGTTTAGCGACGAAAACGTGCCGGAGGTCGACCTCGAAGCGAAGCGCATCGTGGTCGACCTCACTGGCATCTAAAAAGCAGTCATAACTCTGACGCAAGTCGCAAAAAGTGTGTTATTGTCGTATGCAATCTATGATTCGCATTCACATGAGGCGGGGCGCAAATGGGGCTTTTATACGAAAATTTGGATGCTGAAACTCGCCGTTTAATGGTTGAAGAAATCAAATTCGACGTTGGTAACGGTGGACTATATATCAGTAGCTATCTGAATGATCAGGGGGCTTTATTTTGGCAAGAGCTCACCTTGTCAGCAGCATCGACAGGTACGGATGACACACTTGCTTCCGCATTGTCTGTAAATAAATATTTGAAAACACATGTTGAAAGACGTAAGCCAAAGGGTGGGTTCACCTTGGCCGCCGTACCTTATACCGCTTCCACCACTCTCGCGGAAGCTCAGTTTAGGCCGTAGACTCATAACGCTTTGATCCAGATTCTGGTGGCGACGATCTTTACGGCTGCCAGAAAATTCAGAGGGTTTTTGTCGTAGCGAGTGGCAATACCTCTGAATTGCTTGAGTTTATTGAAGAAGCGTTCGACCA
>NZ_JBQCHT010000043.1:0-105180 GCF_051954415.1 Asticcacaulis sp. | reverse complement strand
CATGATGTGGCCGGCCATCTTCCCGCTCGGCATCCGCGGCCTGGGCAAGCTGACCGAGTTCGGCGCCGCCTTCCTGGTCATGGGCATCATCGGCGGCGCGGTCATCCCGCAGCTCTTCGCCCACCTCAAGGACCAGTACGGCTTCCAGCTCGTCTTCCTCTGCCTCATGGTGCCCTGTTATGCATATATCCTCTTGTTTGGATTCGTGGCGGGGAGAAAGGCGAAATAGCACCGTGTTGAAAAAGGGTGTAATTTTGCTACAAGGCAGGCATGACTGTATTGAACGACATCCTGACCACCATACGCGAACGCGTCCCGCATGAAGAGGGCGTCAACCTGAAGATCGGGGAGGAAATTCTGCGCGATCCCGCCACCGTGGTCGATGTAAGTATAAAGAGCTTCGCCAACCGCATCGGGGTCAGCGAGCCTTCGATCATTCGTTATTGCCGCTCAATCGGTTGCGACGGCTTCAAGGAATTCAAGAAGCACCTTGCGCAGTCCCTGGTACTGGAACAGAAATTCGCCAAGCCCCCCACCTCGGTCGGCGGTGAGGAGGGCAGCAGCCAGACCGGCGACGAACGCTTCGAACGCCTCACCACCAGCGTTGCCATCGCTCTGCGCTCAGTCAGCGAAACCGAACATTTCGAGCAGATCGACACGGCGGCGAAGACGCTGATGGCGTCTCCCATGATCGCCGTCTTCGGCCTGGGTGGTTCGTCCGCAACCTTGGCCATGGAGGCGCAGAACCGTCTGTTTCGCTTAGGCTTGCGCGTTGTCGCCCACGTCGATAGCTATATGCAGCGGATGACGGCGGCCACACTGAAAAAGGGCGATACGGTCCTGATTATCTCAGCCACCGGACAGCCCGAAACCCATGCCGAAAGCGCCCGCATCGCCCGCAGCTACGGGGCGACCTGCATCGCCATGGCGCCGCTGAAAAGCCCTTTGGCCAAAGCCTCGGATATCCTGATCCCGATCGAGTTGGCGACGGATGTACCCTATCATCAACCCAATCCGGTGCGTTTCGCCCAACTGTTTGTGCTCGACTGCATCGCCGATCGTGTGGCTCTGATCCTGGGCCGGCCGGCGATGGAAACTCTGCGCCGGGTGTCCTCCGCCGTTTCGCCGCAACAGCATTACCTGCCTACGGGCGATTAACGGGCGTCATATCCAGCGTCAGTACCTCGAAAGGTTTCAGATGCAGGGTGACGGGCTTGCCGGCTGTCAGCGTCATAGTTGGTGTCTTGGCGCCTTTCCAGGGACTGCGGGCTGTGTAGATCGTGGCGGCATCCATTGGCAATTCGAGCGCAATGCCGATATCCACCGCGAAGTCCTGCGCCTTGTCGGACGGATTGCGCAGGGTGATGATGCCCTTCCGCGGTGCCCAGGCCGCCCAGCCATAGACATCCAGCCGTCCCGGATCGCCGCCGATCCAGTGGGTGTCCTTCAGTACATCGGCATTGGCGCGGGACCAGTTCGCGGCCTCGGCGAGATTATCCCAGTCCGAGTCTTTAAGCAGGGAGGGGGTTATGTACATTTCCTGCAGGGCGGTGCCGCTGCCGAAATAGGAACGAATTTCGTCGGCAAATTCACCCTTTGGGTCGTTGTCGAGGCCGGGTGCATGCTGGGCATAGATCAGACCATGCACCATCAGCGAATTGAGCGGGAAGAGCGGCCCGCCGACCACAATATTCCTGTAGGTTTCACGGTCACGATAGGTCATCCATCGCTGGCGGGGAGAACCGACACCCGTAAAGGCGTGATCCTGGCCGCCGTGCCAGATGGAATCAGCGTACATCAGCCAGGCCGGTGAGGGATAGGTGCCTGTGGTGACATTTATGAACAGGTCCGGCCGGGCTTTGCGCAGGTCATCGATCAGGTGGATGGCGGCGTCGAAATCGCTGTTGAACCGGCTGCCGGGAAAGACCTTGGCGGCATTACCTGTGCCATCGAGTTTGAACTGGTTAACGCCCTGAGTGGTGACCAGTTCGAGCGTAACCTTACGGAAATTGTCGTAATATTTCGGACCTGACAGGGCGAAGCCGCCATCGATAACCTCATAGCCGGTGTTCGGCACATTGGCGATGCGCGCCGCCTTGTTCTTGTTGTAGCCGCCCCAAGGCGACAGCCAGGCACCAGGCGCCGCACCATATTGCGCGGCGGCGTAGCGCAGGGGAACGAAGCCGTTTGGAAAAGCCTTGCTGAACGCCCATCGGCCGCTGAGATCGTCCCAGCCATCATCCAGCAGGAAGGAATCGATCTTGACGCCGCGTTTGACGGCCAGTGCCTCCCCAAAGGCATGGATGCGGTCCAGTGCGTCGGCTTCTGTATAGGTGGTGTCGTAACCGATGTCGTACCAGGAATTATAATGCAGGAAGGTGCGATAGGGGTGCGCGCGTTCGGCTTCGATATAGCTGAGGAAATCCCGGCGCAACTGGCCCGGCGCTGTGACGCCTATGACCGCGGAGTAGCTCAGGCTCTGGCCCTTGCGCAGGGGCAGGGCATTATCGATCTGTGTCCAGGCCTCGTCTGATTCCACAATGGCATGGCTGTAGGCGAGCGGATTTTCAAACATCACGTAATCATTGCCGGCAATGACCGGTGAGCCGTTGACCTTGCCGGAAATTTCCGCCCCAGGTGCATTCAGACCCATCAGGCGAACCTGGGGGATCATCTCATCTTGTTTCAACGCCGTGATGATGACGACTTCACGCACATATTTGGCCCCTTCGGGCTGAACCAGCCGCCAGTCAATGCGCAACCGGTTCTCTTTGTCGGTAAAAGTGCCCTGGATTTCCTGCCGCAATTGCGTTTCGGAATGGCGGGAAGCCTTTGCGTTGCCCGGTATGGTTACGACGCGCAAGGGTCCGTCAAGCGTCAGATCGGCCAGGGTCAGGGTCTGGCCCGCGTTCAGCGAAACCATAAAAGGCTCAGTGACGATCAGGGTGCGGCCGTTCAGCTTGTCGGAAAAACGAAAATCCGCCACCTGTCCGCCATCTGCCGTCCAAGTCAGGGCGGCATTCTGGTTGCCGAACGACTGCAAGCCTCCGGCATGGGCAGCCGGATGCAGAGCAGGCAGCGTCAGAAGGACCAGGAGAGAGGCGCAGGCTTTGAGCGGCGACATCGATATTTCTTTTTTGTAGCTTCACTACACACTATGAGCTACAGTTTCGGGGGAAGTCAATTTCTAAAATGAAGCCGGAACAGTCAAGGTGCCGCTCGCGGCTCCGAAAAGCATTAAATCGTATAAATGCCTGTAAAATAATGATTTTTTTCTTCATTTGTCCTGCCTCTATCCGAATGGAAGTATTGCGGATTTGCAACAGAATCCTTCTTAATTGTCATATAATTTTGCAAAATGTGTAACTGGATTTGACATTTGTAGCAAATGTAGCATTTTTGTTGTAGCTCGTGTAGCTGGGAACAGATAAAAAGGGATGATAAGAGGATGAGTATCTGGAAGAACAAATGCAGTGTATCACGCACGGCCCTGACCATGGCCCTGTTTTGCGGCCTGGCTGGCATAACGGGGCAGGCTATGGCCGCGCAGGATGCACCGACCGAGGCGCAAGGTGCCGGCCCCGATGACACCACGTCCGTAGTGGTCGTTGGCTCCCGAAAGGCCCTCAAGACGGCACAGGATCTCAAGAAAACGGCCGATACGGTTGTGGATTCGATCACTGCCACAGATATCGGCGCCTTTCCTGACAAGTCGGTCGCCGAAGCCCTGCAGCGCGTGCCGGGCGTGACCGTCATGCGTTCGGTGGCGGGCGGCGATGTTATGCACTTCCCGGCCGAACCAACCGGTGTGATCATTCGCGGCCTCCAGCAGGTCAAGGCCGAATTCAACGGCCGTGATATCTTCAGCGCCGGTTCGGCCTCGGGTCTGAGCTGGGAAGACGTGTCGCCGGAAATGCTGGCCGGCGTCGATACCTACAAGAATCTCACGGCGGAAATGCTCGAAGGCGGTATCGCCGGTACTGTCAATCTGCGCACCCGCCTGCCATTTGACCAGAAAGGTCAGCTCATCTCCGCTACGATCGAAGGCGATTACGGCGACCTCAGCAAGAAGTGGACGCCGTCGGGCTCGGCGCTTTATTCCAACCGCTGGCGCACTGAACTGGGGGATTTCGGCTTCCTGGGCGATATTGCCTATTCGGAGATCGAGACTACAAGCCAGGGCGCGACCCTGCCGCGCATGATGCCTTTTGCCGCGGGCACTTACACCGACCAGATGAATTTCATCCCGTCGGGCATCAGCTATAACAACACCGTTTATGACCGCACGCGCAAGGGTATCTCCCTGGCCGGCCAGTGGGCCAGCACGGACAACCATTTCAAGGCGACTCTGCAATATAACAAGTCGACCTATGAAAACACCTGGAATGAAGACCAGCTCCTCAGCTTCTGGGCCTGGGTCGATCCGGCCTCCACCACGGAATCGACGGTCTGGACGGACGGCAGCCTGATTGCGCCGCCTGATGCGCCCGGCCTGGGCATCAATGAAGCCGGCGGCGGCACGCCCTTTACCTTCGACAGCAACGGCATGTTCCAGACCGGCGTGATCACCGCTTCGGCCGGCGGCTGGGGCTATGGCAGCATCGCCGACTGGTCCACAGGGGAATATGCCCTTGGGTCCACGGATCAATACGGTACCTACGGTCAGTACGGGATCAAGGACGCCAATGGTCGTGACCTGCCCATCTATCAGCCGTGTCTCAACTCGAACGTCACCCACGCCAATCAGCCCTGCCGTCTGGGGCCATCGGTCAACCTGGCGACCCGCTATTCAACCGAAACCCGCACGGTCGAGGATACGGCGCTCAACTTCATCTGGACACCGACCGACCGCCTGCGCCTGACTTTTGACGCGCAGCACGTCCTGTCCGTCAATACGCACTACGACATCACGTCGCGCAACGGCACCTACGCCAACCTGGCCGTGGACCTGACCGGCGACTTACCGAAACTGAATTTCGAGTTGCCATCCGGCTATAATGTGGTCGGCACAGATCCGATGTCCGATTACCGCAACTATTTCAATGAATCGATCATGGATCACCTGGAAGATTCCAAGGCCACCATGAATGCGGTCCGGATTGATGGCGCCTATATGTTCGATGGTCCGTGGATCAGTGAAATCCGTGCGGGCGTTCGCATGTCGGAACGCGACCAGCTTAATCAGTGGTCGGCCTATAACTGGCAGTCGATTTCCAGCAACTGGGGTGCCAACCCGGCCGATTCCTTCCACCTCGATGCCCCGGCCACGGCCAATTTCGCCGGCTATCCCGGCACCTACTGGCAGACGCGCACCTTCGGCGACAATGGTATGCTGGACGGCCTCATCGGCCAGAGCCAGTTCGTAACCATCAATCCGGAATATCTCAAGGATATCAATTTGATGGAGGCGACGTTCGGCAAGACGGCGCAGTCGGCCGGCGGCAAGACGCCGTCTTCCAACTGGGATCCGATCTGTATGCGTTCGGGCAATATCGCCGGCAGTTGTTTCCAGCCGGGCGAGCTTTTGAATGTCAATCTGAAGCAGGATTCGGCCTATGCCATGCTGAAATTCGGCGGGCCGGATGCGACCGTATTCGGCGGCATCACCCTGTCCGGCAATGTCGGCGTGCGGGTGGTCCAGACCAACCTGACCAGCATCGGCGCAATCAATTTCGCCGTGCCGTTCACATTCGACGAAACGAACTGCGTGCCGTTGTCGCCGGAACAGATTGCCGCGCTTGGCCCCAATCAGTATGCCGTTTCGCCGCAGTGCCTCGCCGCCAACTCGCTCGATGACCAGGCGTTTTCGGACGGCGGTTTTGCGCCATCGACGGTCAAGACCAAGCATACCTACACCCTGCCCAGCCTGAACCTGAAGTTCTCGCTGCCGGATAACTGGATCGTGCGCTTCGCCGCCTCGCGCGGCATGTACATGCCCGATATCGGCCTGCTGAAAAACTACACGACCCTGCAGCGCAGCTATGTGCCGCAGTCGGATATCACCATCGGTAATCCGAATATCGTTCTGGATGGTGCCGGCAATCCGGTCAGCTATATCCATGGCTATTCCGGCAGTACGGGCAATGCCCGCCTGAAGGCCATCACCGCCGATCAGGTTGACCTGTCGGTCGAGCACTATTTCGCCGAGGTCGGGTCGTTCAGCTTCGATATCTTCTCGAAGAAGTTCCACGACTATATCCAGAACGGCACCTTCGTCGTTCCGATAACCCACAATGGCGTCACCCGCGATGTGGCGGTCAATGGTCCGGTCAACGGCGAGGGGGCCAGTGTCAAGGGCTTTGAAGTGGCTTATCAGCGTTACCTGACCTTCCTGCCGGCGCCCTTTGATGGCTTCGGCATCCAGGCCAACTACACCCATCTGCATAATGACGGCGTGAAGAACAGCAATCTGACTCTGGATACGGCGGATGGATCGACCATCACCCGTTCTGCCCAGGACGGCATGATCAATCCTGGTCGTCTGGAGCAGTTGTCTGATGACTCCTACAATCTGATCATCATGTACGACAAGGGATCGTTCGGCGGGCGCCTGGCCTATAACTGGCGCTCCAAATACGTCAATTCGGTCAATGACTGCTGTATCGGTTTCCCGGTATGGAACCAGGCCGAAGGCTTCCTCGACGGCTCGCTGCGCTACGCGATCAACTCGCACACGGAAATCGACCTGCAAGGCACCAACCTGCTCGATACCCGTCCGAAAATCTTCCAGGAAGTTCTGGGGCCAACGGCGGCCAACCCGAATCAGGCGCCGCTACTCTTGCCCGCCGGGACTTTTGCCTTCGATCGCCGTGTTCAGTTGAGCGTGCGGTTCAAGTACTAAAACTCTGGAGGGGTCCGGGCGTTGGTCTGGACCGGCCCATGCTTTCTCCCGCCGTTCCCCGGTGGCATGGTTGTACTCCGGGCGCGCAGCCGATCGGCTGCGCGCCACATTTTTCATTTTAAGAGCAGATAAGACATGACGGACGCCAAACTCCAAAAAGTCGTCATTCTGGGCGGAGGGACAGCCGGCTGGATGGCGGCGACCTGCCTGGCCAAGGTCTATGGCGAAAGCCTCTCCGTCACGCTGGTCGAATCCGCCGAAATCGGCACGGTCGGCGTCGGAGAATCGACCATCCCGATGATCAACCTGTTCAATGCCATTCTTGGTATCGATGAAGCCGATCTCGTTCGTGAGACAGAGGCCACTTTCAAGCTGGGTATCGAGTTTGTCGACTGGACCCGGAAAGGTCACAGCTATCTGCATCCGTTTGGTGCCTATGGCGTGAACATGGAGGGTATTGGCTTTCATCACTACTGGCTGCGACTGGCGGTCCACGAGGGCGCTAAGGACTACGGCCAGTTCAATATGGAAACCCTGGCGATCCGCTCGGGACGATGTGGTCCGACCCAGACCGACCTGCCGCAGATCAAGCTCAACAAGGCGTATCAGTTCGACGCCACCCTCTATGCCGCCTTTCTCAGGCGTTACAGCGAGGCGCGTGGCGTCAGGCGGGTCGAGGGGCGGGTAAACGACGTGCATCGCAACCCTGAGACAGGCGATATCACGAGCCTGATACTCGAAGACGACCGGACGATTGAAGGCGATCTGTTTATCGATTGCTCCGGTTTCGCCGCCCTGTTGATCGGCAAGACACTGGGCGTTCCTTTTCAGGACTGGAGCCAATGGCTGCCGTGCAACCGCGCAGTGGTGGCGCCGTGCGAAACGGCGGGGCCGCCAACCCCTTATACGCGTGTCACGGCCTGTGAGGCCGGCTGGCAGTGGCGGATTCCGCTCCAGCACCGGACAGGCAATGGTTATGTCTTTTGCGATGGTTTTGCCGCCGAAGACGAAGCCACCCAAAGCTTGCTCAGTCGGTTGGAAGGCAAGGCTCAGGCCGAACCGCGCGTGCTCCGGTTCACGGCCGGACACCGCACCCGCATGTGGGAAAAGAATGTCGTTTCGCTCGGCCTGGCGTCCGGGTTTCTGGAGCCCCTGGAATCGACTTCGATCTATCTGGTCCAGAGTGCCCTGGCGCGCCTGATGGCGTTGTTCCCGCGCGGGCCGGTAAATGCCGGTGTTCGGTCGAAGTTCAATGACAACATGAACGCCGAATATGAATGCGTCCGCGATTTCCTGATTGCCCATTACAAGCTGACGGAACGTGACGACACGCCGTTCTGGCGCATGTGCCGCGACATGGATATCCCCGACCGGCTGCAAATGCGGCTGGAGGCTTTTAAAAGCGACGGGGTGCTGCTCGAATTTCCCCAGGATCTTTTCAAGGAGTCGAGCTGGTTTTCCGTGCTGATGGGGCAGGGGCTGCGTCCGAAAACCTATCACCCCTTGGCCGACGCCATGCCGCGGGAGGAGTTCCTGAACCGGATGGGGCAGTTGCGCAAGATGATTGGCCAGCGCGCCTCGGCCCTGCCCACACATAGTCAGTACATTTCTCATCTGAAAGGCCGCCAATGAAGACCTGTCTTTTGCTTCTCCTGATATGGCTGACGCCCGCCTTGGCGGCGGCAACGCCAAAACTGGCCGTGGTCAGCTACTGGGGTCAGCGAGTCGAGAATTTCGACCGCATCCCCGATCATACGGTGGCCCTGATCAACCCTTCCAGCGGCATCCTGGTGAAGGGCTCTGTCGATACGCCGGTCGACAGTCTCGGCGTCTATAAGGATGTCTTCCGCCGAGCCAAAAAGCACGATATTCGTTTCTATGGCTATGTGCCGACTGGCTATTTCAGTCACGACTGCAATTCGGACGGCAAGTGCCAGACCTGGGAACGGATCGAGTCGCAGGTGAAGATCTATTTCGAGAAAATGCCAGACCTTCAGGGCATCTTTTTTGATGAAACCGCACCGGCCGATTATGACTGCGCCCTGTTCAGTGCCGAATACGAAAAGCTGCGGGAACTCGTTGCCAAGTACCGACCCGGTGGAAAGATCATATTCAATGTCGGGATGCCTGACATCTGTGCCGTTGCCGCCACTGTGCCAGGCGAGATGATCGTGCTGTTCGAGAATGACGGCCGGCACTATGTCAATGATTACAAGCAGATCAAGGCGGCCACCGATCAGGCAAAAACCAATGGCACCGAGGTCTGGCATATCATCAACAACATTCCGACCGGTAAGGAATTGGAGGCCGTCTTGCGTGCTTCCGACGTCTATGCGCCGGACTATCTCTACGTGATAGATATCAGTGGCGACTGGCAGGCGGGCTTCGATACCTATGGCGATCTGCCATCCTACTGGAAGGCCGAGATCAGGGCACTGGCCGGCAACAATAAATAAACAGGGACATTCTCATGACACTCAAAACCAAACTCCTGATCGCCGGTGCCGTGATGGCCCTGGCAATGCCGTTTTCGGCCCTGGCTCAACCTGTGGCAAAGGGCGTGTGGCTGGGCAATACGGACGGCGCCGCGAAGACGCCGCCCATGGGTTGGAACAGCTGGAACGCTTTCCGCACCGAGGTCGATGAGGCCAAGGTGATGGGCGCGGCGCAGGCTCTCGTCGATGACGGCCTGGCGAAGAAGGGCTACACCTATGTCAATCTCGATGATGGCTGGTGGTTGAAGCGCCGCCTCACCGACGGCCGCATGATCATCCGCACGCAAATCTTTCCTTCGGCAAGTACGACTGACGGCAATACCAGTTTCCGCGGCTTTACCGATCGCCTGCACGGCATGGGGCTGAAGGCCGGGCTCTATACCGATGTCGGCCATAATGCCTGTTCGCAAGCCTATGATCTGCATTCCCCCAACCTGCCGGAAGGCACGGCCGAGGAGCGCCAGGTCGGCCTTGATGGCCATGTGTCGCAAGATATCAATCTCTATTTTAAAGAATGGGGCTTTGATTACCTAAAGGTCGATGCCTGCGGCCTGGCGGATTTCGCGCCGGATTCGAAGCTGGTCAAAGACAATGGCTATATCGGCCTGACGCCGGAAATCGACCGCGCCTCGCTCAATCGCACAGACAGCGCCAGAGTGGAGCAGCGCTATGCGGCAGTGGCCGCCGCCCTGAAGCAGGCCAATCCGGATAATGACTACGTCTTCTCGATGTGCAACTGGGGCATGGCCAACGTCCGCGAATGGGGCAAGGATGTCGGCAGTTCGTGGCGGACCTCCAGCGACATCACCCCGAACTGGTCGAGTATGCTGCACAACTATGACAGTGCGGTTAAGCGGGCGCTTTACGCCGGACCCGGCCATTGGAATGATCCGGACATCCTGTTCATCGGTGCCGGTGATTTCGATGCGGATCACCTGACTGAGGCGCGTACCCATTTCACGCTTTGGGCCATGATGAACGCGCCGCTGCTGATCAGTTATGACCTCAGAAAAGCGCCGCAATCCCTGCTCGATATCTGGGGTAATAGTGACCTGATCGCCGTCAACCAGGATCCGGCCGGCAACCAGGCCATCGTGGCCTATGATTCCGACGATGCGCAGATTCTCGTTAAGACCATGGCGGATGGCCACAAGGTCGTGGCCCTGTTCAATCGCACGGCCTCGCCGGCAAAGGTTAACCTGCTGGCCAGTCACCTGAAGCTAAAGGGTGATGCCCCCATCCAGCTCACCGACCTGTGGTCGAAAGCCGGCAGCACCTTCACCGGTGAGACCGAAGTCGAACTGGCGCCGCATGAAACCCGTGTCTTCTCGGTTCAGGGCGCGCGCGAGTTGGGTGACGGCGTGTATCTGTCGGAAATCCCCGGCGCCATCAATGTGGCAGACGACGGCGTGCGTGAGCCACAGCTTGATCCGACGGTACACCGCATGATCGATCCGTGGGCAGGCACCCATTCCGGTGGTTCACGACCGCAATATGCCGGCTGGGGCGGCGCGCAGGCGGACATGACACCCTATGCCCAGGCCCTGCAGATCGCCGATCATACCTATGACAGCGGAATCGGCGTACTTGGCAATTCGCTGCTGCAGGTTAAGAATGACGGTTACGCCACCTTCCGCGCCACCGTGGGCATGGACGATTCGACCCCGAACCGCGATCGCGCCGTCACCTTCGCGGTCTATGCCGATGGCAAGCTGGTCGCTAAAACGCCGCCGCTGAAATTCGGCGACGCGGCCCGCGATATCGCCGCCGATATTGCCGGTCATAAGATCATCGAACTGCTGGCGACGGATGACAGCGCGGCCAATGAACAGCCGGTCGTCGTCACTTGGGGCCTGGCTCGGTTACAAAAATAGCCATGCAGCCCTGCAAGAGCCTGACCGGCGTTACGCACGAGACGTTCTGGAACGATATCGTCCCGGCGAACGAACCGGTCGTCTTGCGCGGGCTGTGCGGGGATTGGCCGTCGGTCACGGCCGGGGGACGATCGGACCAGGCCATGGTTGATTACATGCGCCATTTTGACAGAGGCGCGGCGGTTGAATATTTGTCTGCCGCGCCTGATGTCAAAGGCGAATTCTTTTACGGCGATAGCCTGCGTACGCGCAACTTCCGGAAAGGACAGGCGTCGCTGGCTGAGGTTCTGAATCGCCTGCTGGCGGAAACGCAAGCCCCGCCGCCGGCGCTTTATATCCAGTCCACGCCGGTCGATGCGATCCTGCCGGGGTTTCCGGAACAGAACCTCAACCCATTGCTCCCCGCCTTAACCCGGCCGCGCATCTGGATCGGTAATGCCGTGCGTGTCCAGACCCATTACGACCTGTCGGATAATATCGCTGTCGTCGTGGCCGGGAAAAGGCGCTTTACCCTGCTTCCGCCCGATCAGTTGCCTAATCTTTATATCGGACCTTTCGAGCAGACCCTGGCCGGCTCACCTGTCAGCCTGGCAGATATTGAGCGGCCGGACTTTCAGAGATTCCCAAAACTGCGGGACGCTCTTGCTGCCGGGTACATCGCCGAACTGGAACCGGGCGACGCGATCTATATCCCCTACGGCTGGTGGCATCATGTTCGCAGCCTGTCCACGCTGAATGTTCTGGTGAACTACTGGTGGAATGAGGCGCCGTCTCATCTTCAGGCACCCTATGGCGCCTTGCTGCACGCCATGCTGCTGGTGCGCGATATGCCGGTGCGACAGCGGGAGGTATGGAAGACGATGTTCAATCATTTCGTCTTCTGCGAAAACGGCGATCCCGGCGCACACATAGGGTTGAACGATCAGGGAGTCATGGCGAAATTGACACCCGCCCAGCACAGTCGCGCATTGGAACAACTGGTTCTGGGATTGGAACGGCAAAGGCGTGGGCATTGACCTTGGCACCCAACAGGCCGAAACCGGCCACTGCCGCGTTCCAGGTTATGATGGATTGACCAATGCCTTGCCTGGCATCGCCCATGTTTGTCTTCTATCCAATTAGGAAGCCCTTGTTCGAAGGATAGCTCCACTAAGCATGGCCTTATGTATGGACGGGCTGCCGATTCCACGTGAGGTTTCTCATGAATAGCAGAAGTCGCTGATATTTATCCGGCTAGTCTGATCGACAGGTATGTCGCCTTTGGGGGCGAAGGCGACCGGTCAGTTTTGACCCAATGCGGACATTTATAAATGTAAGATTTCGCGTTCTTCGCAAGAGGGGCAGATGTCAGATCGACGCTGCCAGTGACATCCAGATGAAATTCCAATGCCATCTGGCGACGAACAGTTTTATCGCCGCGGGCTGCAACGACAATCTGCTGAAGGCGGCTTTTACAAAAATCTCGACGACGTTTCCGATGAAAATATTGCGGCGGTCGACGTAAATTGAAATCTGCTTCAAGACATTCGCGCCTGTGAAATTAATCGCCGCCTTTAATTTAGCAGATAAATGTGATCTGAACTTTCTATTTAAATGTTTTGTGCTTACAGTTGCAGAAGATGTTATCCGGCAGGTAGATCACTGAATGTTTGTTGAAAAAGACAGCGACCCTAATTCCCTTTTGGGGCGCAATCTGACGGTGGGCCTGCTGGATCATGTGGGCAAGGCTATCGTCACTGGTTTCTACGACAACAAGAGCTTCCCGACGGAGGCCCAACTGGCCGACCAGTACAAGGTCAGTCGCTCGGTCACGCGCGAAGCCGTCAAGATGCTGACAGCCAAGGGTCTGCTCGCCGCCCGCCCACGACAGGGCACGATCATCCAGGCCACACGGAACTGGAATCTGCTCGACAAGGACGTCCTGCGCTGGCTGCTGGAACGCAAGTTCTCCCTGCAACTGCTGCGGCAATTTACCGAGTTGCGCGTCTCCATCGAGCCCAAGGCCGCCGAACTGGCGTCAGGCAGCGCCGGTTATGATGATCTCCAGCGCATCAAGAAGGCTTTCGACCGGATGGTGCTGGCCGATGGCGGAGAGGGCGATCCCACTGAGGCCGACATCGATTTCCATGTCTCGATCCTCTACGCGTCCGGCAATCCGTTCTATTACCAGTTCCAGGAACTGATCCGCACAGCGCTGATGACGTCGATCTCCTTCACCACGCGGGTCAATGGCGTAACGCCGAACATCGAGGCCCATGAGAACATCATGAAGGCGATCTTCGACCGCGATGCCCGCCGCGCCTATGACGCCATGCACCTGATCGTCAATGACGTGCTGGTGGTCATCTACGAACAGGAAGCCCTGAACAAGCTGAAGGCATAAGTCTCAGGGCCCAGGTCTCAGGGCGTGATCACCGGCTTGTCATCGACCCAGTCCAGCGGCGAGATATACATGGCCCTGTAGCGGTGGCGAGCGTCATCGCTGTTGCGCCAGGCATGGTAGGCGATCCAGGTCCGCCCCTGAAAGTCGAAGACACTCTGATGACCGGGCCCCACCAGGTCCGGCTGGCTCTTCAGGATCGGGTTTTCCGGTGCGTCATGGCAGGGACCGACCGGGCCAGTGCAGACGGCATAGCCGGTGGCGTACTTGTCGCTGCCATAATCATTGGCGGCATAGATCATGTAGTATTTGTCGCCGTGCTTGATCATCTGCTCGCCTTCGACCACGCCGCCTTCCCACGGCTGGTCGTTGGTCACGCCGGTAACCAGGGCCGGCTCTCCCTCCAGGTGCTGGCCATCAGCAGTCAGGCGCTGGGCGATAATACCGATCGGCACGCCGCAGCAGTTGCCGTCGGTCTTGACGTAGAGCCACAGGTCATCGCCGTCGCGGAAAGGGCTTGGGTCTATCACGCCAAGCTCGGGGCCGCAGGTCAGGGGCGCCGATTGCGGCTTGAAGGGGCCTTCGGGTGTGTCGGAAACTGCCACGCCGACGCACAGGGTCAGGCCGTCCGGGCGCATCCGCGTCTTGTGCCGGCCCGTGAAATACATGACGTACTTGTCACCGATTTTCATGACTTCCGGCGCCCAGATGTCGGGTCCGCCCGATCGCACCCAGCGCGGCAGCTCAGGCATGGCATCGGTTGGCGCGCTCCAGTTCCTGCCATCGGCTGAGCGCGAAAACGGCACGTTCAGCCGCTTGCCGTCGTGCTTGCCATTGGTCGAATAGGCGACCAGGCCGCCATCGACCGGCAGGACCAGCGGGTCGGGAAAATCGATGTCCAGAACCGGGGCGGCCGCGCGGGCGGGACCGGAGACGAACACCAGGGCAGCGGCCGCGAGAAGGATTGATCGAAGCATGGCAAATCTCTTTCAGGACAGGTTGGTCAGCATGTCATTGATACGGCGCTCGGCATCACCCAGCGCCTGGTCCGTGGGTTTCAGGCCGGCTATGGCTGAAGCCAGTTCGTCGCTCAGCATTTCCTGGATGGCGAACTGGCGCTGCACGCTGATCGGCAGGCCGCGGCCATAGGAGGTGATGGCGACCAGGTCGGCGCGGTGCGGCTGGTTGCGATAGACCGGATCGAGCGCCACGGCTTCCATGGAGGTCAGGTGCCCGGATCGCGTCCACTGGATTTCGTGCTGTGCCAGGTACTTGAGCAAACGAAAGGCGGCCTCGGTCTGGGCGGTGTACCGCCGCTTCACCGGCATGACCCAGGCATGGCCATCGACGAAGGCCGACGGGCCGCCGCCGAACAGTTCCGGATAGGGCATGACGCTGTAGCCCTTGTAGAGCGGCCGTCCGGGCTGGGCGGCCTCGTCATCGAACGCGCCGATCATCCAGGTGCCGACGATATAGACCCCGCCGCCGCCATTGATGAAGGTGGCCGTGGCAGCGGCATATTCCTGGTCCTTAGTGGTCATGTTCTCGGTGTAGATCTGCCGGAACAGGTCGACGATCTGGCGGGCCTGCGGCGTATTCAGGCGGATGTGTTGCGGGTCCGGGAAAATGATCTGGTTCTGGGCCAGCAGGTAGGTATAGAGGTTGCGGGCATAGGCCGCCTTCTCGTTGACCATGGACTGCACGAAATAAGGCTTGCCGGTGGCAGCGCGGAACTGCCGGGCCTGGTCAAGCAGTTCCTGCGGGCTGGAAGGCAGAGTGGGCCGATCATCCTTCGTCACCAGTCCTGCCTTGCGGAACAGGTTGAGATTGATATGGAACAGTTGCGTCCAGGCATCGAACGGCAGGCCGTAGATGTCGCCATCCATGGTCACCGCACGGCGCGCCACCGGCGTGAACTGGTCCGGCGTAATGCCCATGCGCTTCAGGCCGACCGTCAGCGGCATCAGGAGCTTGTGCGTCTGGTAGTCGGGGATGACGGCCATGTGCATGGTGACGACATCCGGCGCGTCGTCCGCCGCAATCTGGGCAGATAACTGATTATAGCCCGGCCATGCCACGGCATTGACCGTTAGGCGGATATCCGGGTTTTCCAGCTCGAAGCGATCGAGCAGGCCGGTAACCAGTTCGCATTCGCCATTGGGGTTGCTGAGGGCTGCGCCGAATTTCGGCACATGGGCGCGACAGTCGCCAAAGATGCGCTGGACCGTCAGCGACGTGCGTCCGTCCGGCTTCTGGCATCCGGCCAGGGCGGAGGCGCCCATCAGGGCCAGTAGTCCGCGCCGGTTCACAGCTTCACCATGCCGGTCACGGCGCGCACAATATGGTGCTGGAAGAGACAGTAGATGATCAGCACCGGCAGGCCCGCCATAACGGCCTCGGCCATCAGTACGCCCAGGCCGGTGATCTCGACATAGTTAGTCTGCGCCGCGGCCATGCCTTCGGTCAGGGTATACATATCCGATCTTGTGGCGGAGATCAGCGGCCACCAGTAGTCGTTCCACGACAGCAGGAAAGTGTAGATGCCGAGGCTGGCCTGGGCCGGTATGGTCTGCGGCAGCAGGATGCGCCAGAAGATGCGGAAGGTCGAGGCATGGTCGAGGCGCGCAGCATCCTCAAGGCCCTTGGGCAGGGCGCGGAAGGTCTCTGTCATCAGGAAGACGCCAAAAGGCGCTGAAAGTCCCGGCAGGACGAGCGCCGCATAGGAGTTGTGCCAGTGGAGGGTGCTGAAGATGTGGTGACGCGTCAGGATGACCGACTGGTCCGGAATGGCGAGGCCCAGCAGCACAAAGCCATAGATCCAGTTGCGGCCGGGGAAGCTTAGGCGGCCGAAGGCGTAGCCCGCCAGTGAAGACAGGGACAGGACGCCAACGACGCCGAGAGCGGAGACCAGCAGCGAATTGAGGAACCAGCGCATGAGCGCGAGGTTGCCGGCCAGTTCGCGGTAATTGTTCAGGGTGTAGGGGCCCAGCGGATTGAACGACACATGGCGCGCCAGGTCCGTATTGGTTCGCAACGACAGGAAGACCGCCCAGACGAGCGGCAGCAGCATGGACACGAGGACCAGGCCGCAGAACACCCGTCGGACATCATTCCACACCCGGCGCGAGGCTGACAGGCTGGCTAACACCTTCATGCGCGCCCCCCTAGTCGTTGGCCGAGCTGCGGCACCAGGGCCACGCCGACGATCAGGGCGAACAGGATCTGCGAGGCGGCGGCGGCATAGCCGACATCCCAGTGATTGAAGCCGGTCTCGTAGATATACAGCACCATCGGTCGCGAGGCGCCATTCGGGCCGCCTTCGGTCAGCAGTTGCGGCTGCCCGAACAACTGAAACTGCAGGGCGCATTCATAGGCGGCCACGATCACGAGGGTCGGCGTCAGCAGGGGCAGGGTTATGCGGCGAAACACGGTCCACGGCGAGGCATAGTCCATGGACGCGGCTTCATAGACGCTAGGTGGCAATTGCTGGAGCGCAGACAGAAAGAGGATCATCGGCAGGCCCAGTCCCCACCAGATGGTAATGAAGGCCATGCTGACCAGCACCAGATGCGGGTCGCTGAAGAAGGCAATCGCCGGCAGGCCTAGCATGGCGGTGACATGGCTGATCAGGCCGCCATCCGGCGTCAGAACCTGGCGCCAGACAATGGTCAGGACGGTCACCGACAGAACCGACGAGGCGAAGACGACGCTGCGGACAAAGGCGGCGAAGCGGCCGGCGCGATTCAGGGCCAAGGCCAGGGCCAGGGCTATGCCGACGAGTGGTGGCACGCACAAAAGTACGAACAAAACACTGTTGCCCATGGCCTGCAGGAAGGTGGGGTCGCGCAGGAGGCGCGTGTAGTTTTCCAGGCCGATGAAGTGTTCGCCACCGAACAGGTTTGCGCGGAACAGGCTGAGGCGCATTCCGGCCAGCACCGGATAAACCAGCAGCCAGACATAGATGACGAGAAAGGGCACGGCGAACAGGAAATTGTTCCATGGCGTGAAATGTCGGCGCGCGATCCTCATGACGACGCGACCACTACGGACGGGTGGTAGGCCACGCCGTCCTTGTCGAACAGGTGCGCGTGGGCGCCGTCCAGTTTCAGGCCGATCGCATCTCCTGGCTGGAGCGGGCTCAGGCCGGGTGCTTCAGCCACGATCTCACGGCCGTTTTCCAGACGGGAATGCACGAATGAATGCTCTCCCAGACGTTCGATGAAATCGATATGCGCCAGAAAGGCCGGTTTACGGGGCGACGATACGTTTACATGCTCGGCGCGCAGGCCGAGGCGCCAGCTCTGGTGAACAGGCAGGGCATCGAAGGGAATGCGCGTGGGGACGACGACGCCGGGAGCGACGATGAATTCGGCAAGGTCACTCTTGCCGCGGCGCAGATCGCCTTCCAGCAGGTTCATCGGCGTGGCGCCGATAAAGCGGGCGACGAAGAGATTGGCCGGGCGGGTGAAGATTTCCTGTGGCGTGCCGATCTGCTGGATCTCGTGATCGTGCAGCACCATGATGCGGTGCGCCAGAGTCATGGCCTCGACCTGGTCGTGCGTTACCATCACGACGGTCGCCGCCAGGGTCTGGCTGAGCCGGGCCAGTTCGCGGCGGGTTTTCAAACGCAGCGCCGGATCGAGACTGGACAGGGGCTCGTCCATCAGCAACAGGTCCGGCTTCTTGACCAGGGCGCGCGCCAGATCGACACGCTGCTTCTGGCCGCCGGAGAGAGTGGCGGGCCGGCGGTCGAGCATATCGCTCAGGCTTAGCATGTCAGCGGTTTGTGAGATGCGGTGGGCAATTTCGGCTGCGGACAGCTTGAGGTTCTGCAGGCCAAAGGACAGGTTGTCGCGCACGCTCATATGTGGATAGAGGGCGAAATCCTGGAAGACCATGGCGATGCCGCGCTCTGCGGCCGGCAGGTCCTGGACCGGACGCCCGTTCAGCCGGATCTCGCCGCCATCGATGGAATCGAGTCCGGCGATCAGGCGCAGTAGGGTCGTCTTGCCGCAGCCAGAGGGGCCGAGGATAACGAAGAACTCGCCCCGATTGATATGGAATGAAATGTCCCGAAACAGCTTCGTGTCGCCAAAAGCCTTGGCGATATTACGAAATTCAAGACCTTCTGAAATCGGGGGCATGCGTCAATACATCTGGATTGAGATGGCGTCTGGGTAACGCCGGGCTTCACCCATAGCCTATCCCAAAAAGGTGGGAAAGGCAGCGCAAGTTTGCGTTTCCTATCTAGGGGCTTCCAGCGGAACGCCTTCTTTCACTGGCTCGCCGAATACCGGGTGTCCGTCGGCGTCCCAGGTGAATGGCTGGATATGTGGGGCGCGCTTCGGCGAACAGCCCATGCCGGGGCCGGAATTGGCGTGGTAGATGATCCAATTGGTCTTGCCGTCGGGCGAGGTGAAGAAGCCGTTGTGGCCCGTGGCATAGACGCCATTGGCAACCGATTTGGACAGGACCGGCTGCGGTGATTTCGTCCAGGCTTTCGGGTCGGTTGGGTCGCTACCCTTGGGCGCACTCAGAAGGCCCAGCGCATAGTCATCCGACCAGCAGGCGCTGGCGGAATAGGTGATGAACAGCTGACCATCCGGTCCCGGCAGGAATTCCGGACCTTCGACGATCTGGCGGCCGCCTTGGCGCTCCCACAGCTGGTCGGGGATGGCGATGATGGTCTCGCCCCCCGTCAGCGTCCACGGATTAGACATGAGCGAGATACTCAGCACGCTGTCCTTGCCGGCATAGGCCGAATAGATGAAATAGCGCTTGCCGCCATATTCGAAGGTGGTGCCGTCAATACCGTGCAGGGCGGTATTGACCTGGCCCTTGTCGATCCAGTTGCCATCCGTGGGATCGGCATTCGCATTTTCCAGCACGAACACGCCACGGTGCGCATCGTCGTCATGACCGGCTTCGGTGGCGGTGTAGTAGAGATACCATTTGCCGTCGATCTTGTGCAGTTCCGGCGCCCAGATGGAGATGGAATTGGCGGCGTCGCGCGGCGGGATCCAGCTCTTTCGCTTGGCCTTCTCAAGCCGCGTAAGGTCGTTGGTCTTCCAGATGGTGATTTTGTTGCCCAGGGTGTGCATGTAATAATAGGTGCCGCCATCGCGCGTCACCCAGGGGTCGGGCCCCGAAGGCAGGAGTGGATTGGTATAGGTATTGGCGGATGGGGCTTCGGCCTTGGCCCCCAGCGGCGCCATTACCATGAGGGCGGTAGCCAGCGCCGGCAGACAGATGGAAATCCTGCAAATCATTTTCCATGCCCTTAATTATATTATTTATCCGACCATAAACAAGATATCATTGATAGACAACAGAATTTTCGTAATTTTGTGCAAGAATATTGCCGGCGGAAAAACAGAAAAAAAAGCCTCCCCGCCTCGGGGTGAACGAGGCCAGGAGGCTTGAGTGCCAGCGAATTTAGGGAACAAGCTGGAGCGAGAAGCCGGACGCCCGCGGCCGGGAAATAGCCGCAGGCGCCGCGCGCAATCTAGTAGTGGAAGTGGACACCGACCGAGTAGACGGTTTCTTCGGTGCGGACACCGAGGGTGTACTGGCCGCCCTGGATGCCGCCAACCGCATTGGTCGCGACGCGATAGGTCTGCATCGGCTTGGCGAACAGGTTATTGAGGTCGACGCTCAGCGAGACATTATCCGAAACCTTGTAACTGCCGGAGAAGTCGACGCGCTGGGTGCCCTTCACATAGACGCAGCCCTCATTGCCACCCCAGTTGGCGCTGGTGTCGCAGTAGCTGAGCCAGCGGCTGCGGGCATTATAGGTCAGGCGGGCCGACCAGGCGCCGTTTTCATACATGCCGGTCAGGTTGCCGGTCAGGCGCGAAACACCCGCCTGGTTCTGGTCCTGCTTGGCACTGCCGTTGGCAATGGCTTCCGGCGTGTTCTTTACATGGCTGTCCATATAGGTCGCGTTGGCCTGGATGCCGAAATTACTGGCCCAGGTCGGCAGGAAGTCAAAGTCGAAGAAGGTGCTGAACTGTACTTCCGCGCCCTTGAAGCCAACATGGGCGGCATTGTACGGCACGGTCAGGCGGACGTTCTGCGTGTCGGTCGGATAGTAGATCGCCGGGTCCGTGTTGGGAACCGGATCGGGACGGTTCGGGTCCTGCGCCGGATTATTGGTGAAGGTCGTGTCCGTGATCCACTTGGTCGTATAGTTGATGAAGCCATCAACCTCGCGGTTGAACAGGTCCGCCGCGAACATGCCGGTCGTGCCAAAATAATGCTCGTAGGTCACATCGAAGTTGTCGGAGGTGTACGGCTTCAGGTCGATATTGCCCGAGCCGCCGCCATCACGGAAAAACTGCTGGCTGGTGCTGTCATACTGAATGACATAGCTTGAGTTCACGACATAGTTCGGATTGAGATCAGAGAAGTTCGGACGCGTCCGGGTCTTGTTGGCCGCCAGACGGATTTGCGTCTTATCCGTCAGGTGCAGGCGCATGCTGGCGGACGGCAGGGTGTCCGTATAGTCGCTGTCCGAGGTGCGTTCCGTGCTGGTCACGCTTTCCTTGCTGTTGACGACGCGCACGCCCACGACGCCATCGACGGGCACATTGCCCAGATTGAAGGCGTAGTTGCCTTCCAGATACCCAGCCAGGGACTTTTCGTCGGCCGTGAAGTGCGCGGCCGGATTGTACGGCGGAACGCCCTGTGGGAAACCGACCAGGGTACGCAGGGCAGAGACATTGTCACGAATGGAGGCGTAGGTCGGCGTCGCCCAACTGCGTATCGTCGGATAATCATCACCCACAAAACCCGGCTGGCTCGTGATGATGTCGAGGCCGGTATTGGGGAAGGTGATGTTCATCCCTTCGACGTTCTGGTAGCGATCGCCGTTGTCGAAGCCGGCCTTTCTTTCCACGGCGCGGACACCGAAGCGTACTTTCGGCAGCCACGACAGTTGGGTGCGGTATTCAGCATCGGTACGGAACTGGATATCACGGCCGCGCGCCGCCAGCTGGCGATCGTAGAAGCCGCGGAAGATCCAGTTGTTGGGATCGGTCATGTTGAAATTATCAAGCGTGACGTTTGTGCCGCCATCGTCATTATAGTCGATATGGACAGTCGGCTGGACAACCGCCTGGCCGTTGACGCTCTGGACGGCCGCAAAGTCCCAGCTGTAGACCGACAGGACGTATTTCGACTGGGTCGAGGCCAGGTCGGCGCTCAGAGTCCAGTCACCGGAGTTCCATTTGCCGCCCACGGCCATCTGCCAGGTGTCGGTGTGGTCGGTGGTTGCCGCCTGCCAACCCTGCATACGGAACGGGTTGGTGACGGTCATGCTTTCGACCTGCTTGCCGTCGTCACTCAGCTCGACATCGCTGTAGTTCGAACCACCCCACAGCGGCACTTCCAGATTACGGTCGGAGGTCTTGGAATTATAGCCCTGGTAGAGGAAGTCGGCGTACAGATCCAACTCCTGGCTCGGGCGCCATTGCAGGGCGGCGTTGGCCGACGGACGTTCGCGGTCATGCTGGGAGTAGTTGATGCCGGGGTCGTCACCAAAGCGGTGACCGTCGACATTGGCACTGATGAATCCGCCCAGGGTACGGGTCGAGTCGAGATACTGGAAGCGGTTGTAGGAGACGTTCAGCAGCGCGCCGACTTCACCCATGCCGGTCATCCAGCGATCGCTGATCAGAAAGTTGCCGTTGGGCGAATACTTCTTGGATTGGTTGGCATACAGATAGTTGACCATGCCGGAGATTTCGTGGCCGCTGAAATCGAACGGGCGGCGGCCGCGGACGTTGATCAGGCCAGCTATGCCGCCTTCAACCTGGTCGGCGGTCGTTGACTTGTAGACTTCCAGGGCGGCGACGTTACCGGCGGCGAAATCCTGCGAGGCGACGAAACGGCCTTCGGCGGTAAAGATATCGCGGCCATTGTAGCTGGTGGCGATGTTTGGAAGCCCGCGCACCAGGACGCTGTCGGCTTCGCCGCCATTACGGCCGACGGTGATGCCGGTCACGCGGGCGAGCGAGTCCGACACGGTGGTATCCGGCAGCTTGCCGATTTCGGCCGACACAACGGCGTCGACGATCTGATCGGAATTTCGCTTGAGAGCGCGCGACGAGGCGGCGCTGCGACGCATGCCGGTTACGACGACCGTGGTGCCGGCGTCATTGGTGTCGCCGGTCGCTTCCGAGGTCTGAGTGGTGGCGGCCGGCTGGCTGTCTTGCGCCATGGCGACACCGCCCCATGCCAGGATAGACATGGTCGAGGCTGTGGCGAGGATATAAGCTTTGAGTTTCATTCCCTGTTCCTGCTTTTAGTTCAGATTGACGCTTCGAGGCCAAGCGCGTTGGACTTGGTATATGATTTATATGATTATTAATGCAATTGATTTCTTTCGTTCAGCGAAAGGCGCGGGCGAAATGATGCAATTATGCTACAATTTAAATTGCTCAGTTATTTCAGTCATGTAGGGTCCGAAAGGACCGCTCGAGCGGAAAAGGGCGCCGGGATTGAGATGGGTTTAGCGCAAGCCCTTAACAATTATAATACTTTTTATTTTCATTAGGTAGCGTGTCTGGTTTAGTGTGGTGATCCCAAACGCCCGTTGCGCACATTTTACCCTTGGTTTCCCTGGTCGTGCTTCGGACTAATTCATTTGTCGTTATTATCGTACAAATTTATTGTCATTGCCCTATTCCGGTGTTACGCCGGCATATGCGCAACGAACCAACAACTTGCCGGACGCAGGGCAGACCTTCCCCGACGGCGCAGACATAAGCGCTTGCCGGAGGAAAAATGGACCGCCAGATTCGGAATATTGTCATTGTGGGTGGCGGATCGGCCGGCTGGATGACCGCCTCTGCCCTTGTCAAGGCCTTGCAGCACGGCTGTGCCATCACTCTGATTGAGTCGGAAGATATCGGCACGGTCGGAGTGGGAGAGGCGACGATCCCGCCGATTCTTCGTTTCAACCAGACGCTCGGTATCAATGAAGCCGATTTTGTGCGGGCCACCCAAGCCTCGTTCAAGCTGGGCATCCAGTTCGTCAATTGGGGCAGGCAGGGGCATTCCTATTTCCATCCGTTCGGCACCTTCGGGCGGCCGTTTGACCTGGTTAACCTGCACCACTACTGGCTGAAAGCGTATGAAGGCGGCCAGGTTACCTCGCTCGATGACTACTGCATGGCCTGGTCGGCGGCGAAGCGGAATCGGTTTGCACCGCCTTCGCACGATCCGCGCCATGTGCTGTCGACCTATGAATATGCCTACCATTTCGATGCCGGCCTCTATGCCGCCATGCTGCGCGCCTATGCGGAGGGCAAGAATGTCAGCCGGCAGGAAGGCAGGATTGTCGATGTCACGCTCGATCCAGAGTCCGGCCACGTCAGATCAGTCACGCTGACGGATGGCCGGGTCGTTGCGGGCGACCTGTTTATCGATTGCTCCGGGTTCCGTGGCCTGCTCATCGAAGGCGCCCTGAAAACGGGATATGAAAACTGGTCTCACTGGCTGCCTTGCGATCGCGCTCTGGCCGTGCCCTGTGCGTCTTCCGCTGAGTTCACGCCCTATACTCGCTCGACGGCGCACCATGCTGGCTGGCAGTGGCGCATTCCTCTGCAGCACCGCACCGGCAATGGCCATGTCTATGCGTCGCAATTCATCAGCGATGAAGAAGCCGCCCGCCTCCTGCTCGATAATCTCGATGGCGAGCCGCTGGCGACGCCACGCCCGCTCGCCTTTACGACTGGGCGCCGTCGCCAGTTCTGGAACAGGAACGTCATCGCGATCGGTCTGGCGAGCGGGTTCATGGAGCCGCTGGAATCGACGAGCCTCTACCTGATCCAGTCGAGTATCGCCAAGCTCCTGACCCTGTTTCCTGACCGTGACTTCGATCCTGTCTTGCGGGATGAATTCAACCGCCTGACCCTGACAGAATTCGAGCGCATCCGCGATTTCATCATCCTGCATTACAAGCTGACCGAGCGCGATGATTCCCCGCTGTGGCGCTACTGCGCCCATATGGATATTCCGGACTCCCTTAAGAATTCCATCGATCTTTTCCGGCGATACGGAAAGATTCCCAGCAAGGAACTCGACCTGTTCGGTATGCACTCCTGGCTGGCCGTGCATATTGGGCAACTCCATTTTCCCGAACGAAACGATCCGCTGGCCGCCTACCGGGAGACGGACGGCATGGCCTGGCTTACCCGCTTCCGTAGCTTAATCGAAAATGCTGCTGAAGGATTGCCCTCCCACAGGGACTATATCAGGACTGCAGGCATGATGGCTCAGCCAGTATAAAAAAAAGCCGGGAGATGTCTCCCGGCTTTTCCTTTATTTCTTCCTGAACGTTTTTTCCGCTTCGGCCGTCATCGCCCTGATCTGCGCCGTTTCGGCCGGCCGGTAAGGCTTGCCATCGGGATAGAAGATATCGTGGAACCAAAGGGTCGGAGGGCTTTTCGTGTAGGGTTTTTCCCATGAATCCCACGGCATGTTGGTCTGGCTCTTGCCCAGCACAAAGCCCCAGTTGATGGCCCCCACATTATACTTGCGCGCCATCGGCAGGGCCGTATCGAAGGTCGAACCGTTACCGCGCGCCATGTATTCGGTCATGATCAGCGGGCGCCCATAGGGTTGCAGCGATTTGATGCGCTCTTCCAGACGTTCGGGCCAGTCATAGCTGTGGAAGCTGATGACGTCCGACTGATCGATCTGCACGCGCTCAACCGCATTCAGCTTGCCGTTCGGCGACCAGTCGTCATTATGCCAGACACCGGAGGTCAGGGGCTGGATCGGGTCTTGCGTACGCGCCCAGGCAAAGACCTGCGGCAGCAGCCTGGCTACCTGCGCGGTCTTGGTCTGTTCGTCGAGTTGCTGGTAATTGCCGCCGCCCTGATTATCGGGCTCGTTCCACACATCCCAGGCCAGGATACGATCATCCCTGGCGAAAGCGCCGACAATACCTTTGACGTAAGCTTCGTACTTGCCCCAGCCGGCCTCATCCATCAGGCCCGCCGTACCTGGCGACTGCACCCAACCGGAATTATGCACGCCGGGGATCGGCGGATGCTGCGGCCCCAGTTTCGGGTTCGGATCCCAGCAGGAATCGAACAGAACTAGCATCGGCTTGATATGATGCTTGGCCGCGATATCCAGCACGATATTGATGCGGCTCTTGAACCCTTCCGGGTCTTGCGCCCATAGCTGGTCCTGCAGGAAGATGCGCATGGTGTTCATGCCGATGCCTTCGGCGTAACCGAATTCCTTGTCGATCTCGGCCGGATTGAAGGTATCAGCCTGCCACATCTCGAACTGGTTGATGGCGTCGGTCGGCAGGAAGTTGGAACCGACCAGCCAGCGCTGCTTCGCGTACCACTGGTTCGCCGCTACTGCTGACCAGCGGGACGTTTCGGCATGAGCGGTGGCATAAAGCCCCTGGGTCGATAAGGTCAGGGTACTCGCCACTACAAATGCCTTCATTACAGATGTCATTTTCATTCGGAAATTCTCTCCAGATCTTATTGCGTGCTGAAGCGGTAGATCAGCGTATTGGAATAGGTTTCGCCCGGATGCAGCAGGGCCGAACCGAAGGCCGGCTGGTTGGGCGTGTCGGGGAAGATCTGTGGCTCCAGCACAAAGGCATCGCCCTCGCGGTAGATACCGCCCGACTTGCCAGACGAGGTGCCGTCAAGGAAGTTCCCGGAATAGAACTGGATGCCCGGTTGGTCGGACAGCAGTGCGAGCTTGCGCCCCGAAGCGTCGTCCTGGACCACGGCCATCAGGCGCGGCGCGTTTGTTTTTTCGCGGCTGGCCACCCAGTTGTGGTCATAGCCGCGGCCGTAGACCAGTTGTTGATCGGAAGCGTCACGGACCCGCGCGCCGATGGCCGTTGGGGTGCGGAAATCGAAGGCCGTACCCTCGACTTTACGCACTTCGCCGGTCGGGATGGCGCCGGAATCGGTTGGCAGGTAGCTGTCGGCCAGTAAGGTCAATTTCGAGTCATTGACGCTATGGACCGAGCCTTCGCCGTTGAGGTTCCAGTAGGCGTGGTTGGTGATATTGACGATGGTCGTCTTGGTTGTGGTCGCCGTATATTTTATCGTCAACTCATTGTTTTCATTTAGTGAATAGGCGGCGTGAACCGTCATCTGGCCGGGATAGCCCATATCGCCGTCGGGGCTGACATATTCCAGCTCGACTGAGGCGTTGTCGCCATCCGCCACCTTCATCACGGTCCAGTTGACCTTGTCGAAGCCCTTGGTGCCACCGTGCAGGGAATTGACGCCATTATTGACCGGCGCCTGGTAGGCCTTGCCATCGACCTTGTACTTCCCCCTGGCGATGCGATTGGCGAATCGCCCGACCGTGGCGCCAAAATATTGGGGATTGGAGATATAGTGATCGAGGTCGGCATAGCCGAGCGCGATATCGGCGGGCTTGCCGCTGCGGTCCGGGGTCACCAGGGCCTGAAGGCTGGCGCCGTAGGTAATGATGGTGGCCGAGGTGCCCTTGTGATTGCTGAGGGTAATGGCCTCAACGACCTTGCCGTCCTTAAGCTTGCCGAATTCGGCACGCTTGGCTTCGGCGCAGTGCCCACCTGTCGCAAATGCACCGGCCACCAGCGCCATCGCGCTGGCCATAACCCAGTTTCGCCCTGTCATGTGTTCCTCTTATTATCTTACAATTACGCCTTTCGATAGTTATCCTATTTATCTTATAATTAAAAGGGGATTTGTTTTTGCTCTGTGGCAAATCCCGAGCTGTCAAAATTTTCAGTGGAAAGATCGGGCGCGAAATGAGGCTCGCTGCACAATATTTATAAAGCCCCGACAGGCATGCCGATTATCGGGATGACAAATAAGGTTAGCGTCATTACGAAATGAAGTTGATGTAGGGGCTCCAGACATCTTGCTCCTGATGCCACCTCGTGAGGATCAGATCGATCTTCGGAATCTCACTGACTCAGTCCGAAATAAAAAGATGGCGCTTCCGCTTAGGCCTCAAACCATATACCGATTGCGCGCTCAGCCGCATATGAAAGCCGAGCGGTTTTCCTGGTCGATGACGCAGTTGACGCACCGCTTTCCCAATATGACGGATTTCGACCGCAAGATGCAAAAGGCCGACCTCCGCTATATCCGTACCAGCGCCGCAGCTCAGAAATCGATCACTGAAAACTATGTTGGGCTGCCTTGCTAAGCCACGGTCAAGGGCCAAGCGACGGTGGAAATCTTCCATTTGCAAACTTGATCGGCCGAGCCATTGACCCACCTCCTATGCCTCCCCCGTTTGCTTTACCCGTTAAAACGTCGTGTTCGCAGAGTGCTTTTACCTGGACGCCGCGCACTTGTCGGGGCGGGGACGATCAACTTCGTCCTGCGGGAGCATTGACTTTACCGATCTTGGTATTTCTCGGTTTCATTTGGCATGTAAACGTCGAGTGAAATAGGCGACGCTGCAGCCCAGAAGCACAAGCCCCACGGCCGCTGTGCCATAGGCCGAGGCCATCAGGAACTGCGCCCACGGCAGGGTCATGCCGCTGAAGTTCTTGAACAAAAGCAGCGCGACCGATCCGAGATAGCCGCTGGCGTCGGCGACATAGATCAGGAACCCGGCCGTGCCCACCAGCCCGCTGGCGGCGATGAAGCGATCGAACAGCAGGGCATTGAACGGCGTATAGGCCAGATAAAGCCCGCCGCCGAGCAGGATCATCCACCACACTGGACCCAGCATGTGCGCCTGAAAGGCGAAGGTGGAGGCGGCGGACAGCACCAGCCCGACGCCGACCATGGCGAGATTGGCCATAAAGGCCAGCCGGTTGTTCCTGAACAGGGCCAGCAGGCACATGGCGGCCAGCACCACAATGCCTATCGGCAGTTCGGAGGCCGTGAAGATCTCGGCATTGTCCTTGAACCCGAGGTCCGTCCAGATTTCGGCGGCGAAATTGTCGCGGAAATCGCGCAGGGCGGTCAGGCCAATATAGATGACGACCAGGGCAACTAGGCCGGGGGCATAGGCCGAAAAGGTGGCTTTACGGGCGGCCTTGTTCATCGGTGCGCGCACCACGCGGGCAGCCTCGTCTTCCGGCGAAGGCGGCGGTAGTTGCGACAGGCCGAGTACGCAGATCAGCAGTAGTGGCGCAAAAATGAGCCCGGTGACCGCCGGCATCCAGAATTCGTTGGCATAATGCGCCAGCATCACCCACTTGCCGACCGACTTGACCACACCGGAGGAGACAATGAAGCTGGCGCACAGGATGGAGCCGAGGACTTCCGAGACGCGGCGGCCTTCGAGGAAGCCGAACACCAGCCCCCAGATCAGGCCCAATGACAGGCCGTTAAAGAACAGGCAGGCGATATTCCAGGGCGCGGGCACAGTGGCGAAGGCCACCAGGGTGGCTTCGGCAAAACCGATCAAAAGCAGGATGGCGACGGCGCGATATCGTCCCGGCAGTTCGGAGATCACCTTGACGCCGATCATCTTGGAAAGCGCGTAGCCGAAGACCTGCGAGATGACGAGCGCGATCTTGTAGTCGACGATGAAGCCGGCCACATCGGTGAAACTGGCCACCGCAAAGGGCTTGCGATAGGCATACATGGCGAAATAGGCGCCGAACGCCATCAGGCCGCCATAGAGGGCGAAGACGACGGGCGGGGCTTTGGCCAGCCAGGCAGTGAAGCCGGACAGTCTGGCAGTGGGCATGGGGGCGTCGATAGTGCTCATGGCGGGCCTCAGATACGGATTTCGGTCGGCAGTACGCCGGGATAGACGCCGGCGGTGATGCGGGCTTCGAGTTCGGGCAGCAGGCCGGCGATGTCGGCGACGCTGTTCACTACGAAATCCGCGCCGGCGTTGCGCAGGCCTTCCGCTGACGCTGATACAAAGGTTTTGCGATCCTCTGATGACAGGGCGGTGAATTCGGCGAGATCGAGTCCGGTGCCGTTGCCGCTGGCCGCTAGGCCAATGGTCCAGACCCCGGCTTCACGGCCCTCCTGGATGCCGACCGTGGCGTCATCGACCTTGACACAGGCGCGGGCGGGCCAGACGCCGAGGTCGACCATGGCTTTCCAGGTCATCAGCGGTGAGGGGCGGCCTTGCGCGGTCTCTCCGGCGCAGACCACGAGATCGGGCGCATAGCCCTGCGCAGCCGCAGCCGGCAGGATACCGGCCATCATTTCGCGGCTGTAGCCAGTGCCGGAACCGATGCGTATGCCTTTTGCGCGCAAGTCCTTCACCAGATCGGCCGCGCCGGGGATCAGCACGGCGCATTCGGTGGCGGCGCGTTCCATCAGCGGGCCAATGGCATCAAACAGGTGATCGATATCGGCCGGACCGGCGTCATGGCCCTTTAGTTGGCGCCATTGCTTGCGCATCGGCTCGCGGCTGAGGATGGCGGTGATATGGGCGCGCTTGGCCATGCCCATGTCGGCGCGGGCCTCGGCGGTGCTGAGGTCGATGCCTTCGAGCGCGAAGACCGATTGCAGGGCGCGGACGGGGGCGAGGCTGCCGAAATCGACCATGGTGCCGGCCCAGTCGAAGATGAAGGCTTTAATGGGAGATGTCATGTGAGACCTCAAAAGCTTTGGAAAGTGCGTTCGGCGATGCCGAAGGCAGTGGAGGCGCCGGCGCCGCAGGTGGCAACGACGAGACGAACATCGGGCAGGGGCTGGTCGATCAGGAATAACTGGTCGGTCGAGGTGGCGTAGGTGCCGCTCCAGCGTTCGATGACGGGCGGGGGTGAGCCGAGCACGGCGCGGTATTCATCGAGAATAAGCTGGTCCACAGCCTCGGAGGTGAAAGGCTCCGGCGCGTCGTGGTAATGATGACTGTCACCGACGACGAGCGAACCGTCGGCGCTCTGCACCACGATCAAATGGACACCATTGGCCAGTTGCGCCGCGTGTTCGGCCTCAAGGCGCGCTTTCAGCGCGACAGCTTCCGGCAGGTCGGCATAGCCGAGATAACGGATCAGGCTGAGATCAGACATCACGGCGCCCGGCAGACGGAAGCCGGGACTGACCAGGCGCATCATCTGCAACTGGCTGCGCGAGACATTGCGCGCCTTGATACGATCGGTGAACAGGCCGGTCAGGTCGTCACCGGGACAGACGATGATCCGTTCGGCGCGCATTTCGCCCATAGAGGTCGCCAGCCGGCCGCTGTCCACGCCGGTGACGGTCACGCCGTAAAACAGGTCGGCGCGCTCACTGAGCCAGGCGGTGAGCTTCGGGATGGCGGTGCGCGATTCAACGCGGATATCATGCGGTGAATGCAGGACTGCGCGCTGGCCCTTCGCCAGAAAGGGAGTTTCCGCCGATGTCAGCAGGCGGCATCCCGCGCCCATTTCGGTGTCGAGAAAAGCGCGCAGCACGTCTTCAGACTCAGCATAGCGGGCGCTGATATAAAGGCCACGCTGCTCGATGGCGATACCGGCCTGTTCGGCGGCTTCCAGCCAGATATTGCGCGTTCGCATGGCCAGGGCGTGAAAATCGCCGCGCTGCTGGCCGGTGACGGTGATGAAGCCGAAATTGCGGATAGAAGCGCCGGTGGCGCGGGCGTGGCGCTCGAACAAGGCCACTTTCAGGCCGGCTTTTACCGCCGTCCAGGCGTGGGCGAGGCCGATGATTCCGCCCCCGACGATAGCGACATCATAGGTAGGCGTCATCAGACGACCATCGCGCCGATGCCGGGATCGGTGCGGCTGGCGCGGCCGGTTTCGATGTGGCCGGCATAGCGGCGAAGCCACTGGTCATTGCCGCTGATCTTCAGGGTCAGGTCGTACCAGTGATCGGATGCGGCGAGATCGAGCCGAATAGTCTGCACGCCATTGGCCGGCAGGGTCAGGGTACGGTCGGCCTGGCTGTAGCGCGGATCATTGACCAGACTGATCTCGACCGGGGCGCCACTGGTATTCTGCAGGGCGAGGCTCAGTTCGCCGGTCTTTATACCGCTTTGGGCGTTTTCACTGACCACGACCATGACCGGATCGGGCACAAGCTTGTCGTCGTTGCGCTGGCGACCTTTGAAGTGGCGGTAGAAGCCGTTCGGACCGTGCACGGCCAGGTCATAGACTTCGCGGCCGCGATGATTCCACTGGCCGGCCTGATAGGACTGGCCGGCATCAAGCGTATAGCGCCACGGCCCGGTGACGTTATAGGGCGCGTAGTCGTGGATGGTGAAGACCGCCGCCTTGGTGCCGGTGTTGCCGAGATCGACCAGCACCTCCTTGCCGGACTGGCGGATATTGGCGCCCAGGGCATAGGGCAGGGGCCGCGCCGGGCGTTGTTCGGCCGGCTGGCCACCGGCGGTCTGCACATCGGGGATCTTCAGCGAGGGCTGCATGGCGGCATGGGCCAGGCGGGCCTTGTAATCGTCGGTCGAAGGCAGGTTCAACTGCGACAGGTCGGCGTTCGGGGTCTTGAAATCAAAAGCCGATGTCAGGTCGCCGCTGATGGCGCGGCGCCAGTCGCTGATGTTCGGCTCCATGACGCCGAAACGCTTTTCGAGGAACTTGAGGGTCGAAACGTGGTCGAAAACCTCGGAGCAGACATAGCCGCCGCGGCTCCACGGCGAGACAACCATGGCCGGGACGCGGATGCCGAGGCCAAGCGGCTGCAAGCCTTTATTGGGGTTGCCCGGCTCGTCGCCATAGTCCTTGAATTCACCGGCCACGCTGACACCGCTCCAGCCTTGTGTGTCGTCGGCGGGCGGTGAGGGCGGCAGCATGTGATCGTAGAGGCCCCCGGCCTCGTCATAATTGATAATGAAGACGGTCTTGGCGAAGACTTCCGGATGGTCGGTCAGGGCCTCGATCAGCTTGGCGCAGACATTTTCGCCATCGGCGGGTGTCCAGCTTGGATGTTCGGAAAGCGCCGCAGCGGTGACGATCCATGACACCTGGGGCAGCCTGCCTGCGGCGATATCGGCGCGGAAGGCCTCGACCAGTTGCTGGCCGTCGGAACGCGTGCGATCGGTGCCGGTCTTGTGCTCGGAAACCCACGAGCGGCCGCGCTTATAGAGGTTAGAATTCTTGTCGCACGGACGGAAGGGCTTGAAGACCGACAGGATATTGTCGCCGAAATTGTCGTATTCCTGATAGACCTTCCATTCGATGCCGGCTTTTTCCAGCCGCTCGGCATAGGTGGTCCAGGTATAGGCGTCGATCGGCCGGTCCTCGGCCATGTCGGCGGAAGGGGTTTCATCCTCGCCGTAGTTGGACAGCACCGGCTCGCACCCCACCTTACCGGCGCCATTGCACCCGGTCCACAGGTGCAGGCGATTCGGATAGGTCTGGGTCAGGGTCGAGCAATGGTAGGCGTCGCAGATCGTGAAGTTGGCGGCCAGCGCATGGTAAAACGGCAGGTCAGAAGCCGTATAGTGCGTCATGCGGTTATGCAGTTGCTTGGAAACGCCCCACTGGTCGTAGTGGCCGCCATTGACGATAATCGTCGCAGCATCGTGGCCCTGGTCGGCGCCATCGACGACATAGGCATTGGCGGTCTTCGAGTCGGCCCAGTAGGGCATGACATAGCCGTCCGGATGCTGGTCGCTGGGTTGACGCCAGACGCTGTGGCCATTGCGCAGGCGAAGCGGGCGGGGGTCGCCCTGGCCGCGCACGCCGGGGAAGGTGCCGAAATAATGATCGAAGGCGCGGTTTTCCTGCATGAAGATGACCACATGCTCGACATCCATGATTGTGCCGGTCCTGTTGTTCGCCGGAGTCGCCATCGCTTTTTGCAGGGAAGCAAAGGCGGCGGTGCCTAAGCCTGCGGCGGCCATTTGCAAAAGCTGGCGGCGGTTGGCGGAAGGTGTGGTCATGAAGCAGGCCCTGCGGAAATCTGTTGATTGCTGGTATAGACCAGACAATTTTCGCGGTGCTTGAATTTTTCATGACAATTTTGTCGCGTAAGTTTCACATGACTGGGGCGAAATTCATTTGTGGCAGGGCGTGCACATTGGTATAGACCAGATAGTTGTTCTTATGAATCGAGACCTTGATGACCCTGCCCGCCGATCGCGTGTCCCTGCCTGCTGATAATGCCCAGGATTTTATCGATCATGTGCAGGAGACCTATGCCAGCCGGGGGAATGACCATTATGGCGAGGACATCAGCCAGCGCGAGCACGCCGAACAGTGCGCCCATCATGCCCGCGCTGAGGGCGCCAGCGATGAATTGATCGTCGCTGCCCTGCTGCATGATATTGGTCATCTGCTGCACAAGTTCGGCGAGGACGCGGCGGATCGCGGCATAGATACAAGGCATGAGCGCATTGGTTCCGGCTTCCTGGCCCGTCATCTGCCGAAGGGCGTTACCGAGCCGATCGCCCTGCATGTCCGCGCCAAGCGCTACCTGGCCACCACCAATCCGGCCTATCTCGAATCCTTAAGCGGGGCGTCGCTGCAAAGCTTCACCCTGCAGGGGGGCGTCATGAGCGCGGAAGAGGTCGAGGCCTTCCTGGCCGAGCCCTATCATATGGATGCGCTGAAGCTGCGGGCCTATGACGAGCTGGGCAAGGTGGTCGGCCTGGAGATGGCCGGCTTCGACACCTATCTGCCGATGATCGCAGGCCTGGCGGCATCGCGGTAGCAAAAGCCCGCGAACTGATCTATGGGCGTTAGATCGCTGTCCGCTACCTTGCCTGAAAGTTTGTACGCATGACCACCAAACGCTCGCTTGCCCGGCCCGACTGGTGGATGGACATGGCCGAAGCGGGATCGGAAGCCGGCAACCTGCGGCATTATCTCGGTGTGCGCGACAGCATTGCGGCTCGGATTGAAAGCGGCGCCCTTGCGCAGGGCGCCTGCCTGCCGTCCGAGCGTCAGTTGCAGATCGGCACGGGGGCGGCGCGCGGCACTGTGCGCGCGGCCCTGATCCAGCTTGAGGCCGAAGGCCTGATCTACCGCAAGGACCGTTCGGGATGGTACGTGGCGCCGCCGCCCGTGGTCTATGATCCGACCCGCCTGGAAGGCTTTATGTCCTATGTCAGCGCCCAGGGGCGCGTTCCCCTGACGGAGACCCTGTCGGCCCATGAGATAGCCGCGCCGGTGGCTGTTGCCGAGATACTGTCGATTGCGCCCGATGCGCCGATTTATGAGATTCGCCGTCGCCGCTATATTGATGGACGGGCCGTGCTGCTTGAACGCATCTATGTTCTGCCTGAGGTGGCGCCCGGCGTGATCGAGCACAATCTCGATCAGTCTTTGACCAGCTTGCTGCGGGACAATTACAATATCAGCCTGGAGCGCAACTGGGTGGAGATGCAGCCCTGCGCCCTGACCGGCGATGAGGCCAGCGCCCTGCGCATCAAGACGGGCCTGCCGGGCCTGCGGCTTCGGCGCATTTGTTATGATGCGCTCGGGCGTGTGGTGGAATACGATATCGAACACTGGCGTCATGACGCCCTGAAGGTCTGTGTCGATATTCGCGGCCGCTGACAGCGCATACACCCGGTCTTATATATGGATTTACCACCGGCCGGGCCGGCATGATCGACCGTAACTTGATAATGAACCACGAATATGTGACAATTTTATGTAAATATTTCTAAGTTTAAATAATATTTCTTTAGTCTAACGAAACTGGTTTACTCCAGATTTATTTTAATACATTCAGTAATGGCTTCATATTAACAATCATGGCTTGGTGAAAAACTTGCCTGATGAGCTTTCGGCGGACGTCGGAGGGTGCGAGCTCCTGCGCCTTTCGTCCTGCCGAATGGCTTCAATTCAGGCAGTGTCGTGACGAGGAGGGTCTCCTCGCACCAGTGCGAAACGAAGCGGCGCATTCCAGGCTGTTTGACACGATCGGAGACTTTCATGCCTTCCCCTCTCTCGCTGCCGGCCAGGCAGACCGTCAACTTCCGCAACCGCATTCTTATGAGCGTCGCCCTGGGCGCCCTTAGCGCCCTTATGCCTGCCCTGGCCGCCGCTCAGGACACAGCATCTGCGACCATGTCAGCCGATGACACAACGGAGGTCGTCGTCACAGGCTTTCGCAAATCACTGGGTGCGGCGCGTGATCTAAAGAAAAAATCGGATATCCAGAAGGACGTGATTGTCGCCGAAGACATGGCGAAATTCCCGGAACTGAACCTGGCCGAATCCCTGCAGCGCCTGCCGGGCGTACAGATCACCCGCGAAGCCGGCGAGGGCCGCCGCATCTCCCTGCGCGGCCTTGGTCCTGATTTCAGTCGCGTGCAGCTTAATGGCATGGAAGTGTTGGGCAATGTCGACTCCGCCCAGGACAGCCGCGGCCAGCGCACCCGCGACCGGGCGTTCGATTTCAATATTTTCGCCTCGGAACTCTTCTCTAAGGTCGAGGTGGAAAAGACCTTCCAGGCGTCCCAGAACGAAGGCGGCATGGCCGGCACGGTCGGCCTGTTCACGGGTAAGCCTTTCGATTATGGTCCCGGCCCGAAAGCCGCAGTTGTGGCAAAACTGGGCACCAATCAATATACCAAGGATGCGCAACCGCGCGTCGCTGGCCTGTTCAGCTATAACTGGGACAACAAGTTCGGTGCGCTGATCTCGGTTGCCTACACCAAGCGCGAGACCACGGAGCAGGGCCACAATACCTATAACTACAGCCATCTGGGCGCGACAACGCTGGATGAGAACGGCAACCCTCAAGGCGATGCCTACAATCTAATCGCCAAAGGTCTGGATATCTCCCATCTGAGCGCCGCGCAGCAGAGCCGCTTCCTGGCGGGCGATCTGTATTTCGCCGATGGCAACCGCATTTCCTCCTGGGACGCCAAACTGGAGCGTCTGGGCGTGACGGCGGCCTTCCAGTGGAAGCCGACCGACAATATGGAGCTGACGCTTGACATGCTGCATGGCGAGGTCACGACCCATCGTGATGAACTGCACCTCGCCACGCGACCGCTGAACGGCTTCGGTTCTACCACACTCGATGGCGCGAAGGGGGCGCCCTGGCCCGCGCAATTCCAGAATGGCTCGGTGCTCAACGATTTCAGGGTCGATAACAGCGGTTATGTCACCATGACCGATGTCAGCAATGTCACCTTCGGCAGCGAACACCGCCGCGAACTGAACGAAAACCGCTTCAATCAGGCAGCCCTGACCCTGAAGTGGGACGTTTCCGATCGCCTGTTGATTGACGGTCACATCGGTTACGAGAAGTCGACCTACGAAACGCCCTATGATGACAAGCTGTATATGCGCGCCAAGGGTAACCTGATTGCCGATTATGGGATCGACGGCAAATCGGCCTCGTTCTCTTATCCGGGCTTTGATGCGACCGACCCTGCCAATTACGCGATGGATAACTTCTACTACCGCGCCTTCCACAATCAGTCGGAGTTGAAAGAAGGCGTGCTGAACGCGCGTTACAAGCTGAGTGACATCTGGACCCTGCGAGGGGGCGTGGCTTACCACAAGTTCACACAAGGCGGCGCCGACTATTTCTATGACGGTGGCGTTAACGGGACTACCGGGGAAATGCGCGGCGATTCCGTTGCCGACATCACCTCGGTATTCACCAATGAATTTGGTTCGTGGCTGATCGGCGATTACGACAAGGCATTCGCAAAGTATGACGAATACCATCGCCTGGAAGCGAAGCCCGATGGTACGGGCGGGGTCATTCAGGACATCGAGAACGTCTATGAAACCTCGGAAGAAACCGTTTCCGGCTACGTGCAGGCGGACTGGGACAGCGAGCTTATGGGCAAGCGCTTCCGTGGTAATATCGGCCTGCGCAGCTACGAAACCAAGACGCACTCGACCGGGTGGATCCAGGGCGACAGTTACGCTTATCTGGGTACGACGGACGTGAAGGGCAGCTATTCCGGTATCCTGCCGGCTCTGAATACGGTTCTGGAACTGACGCCGGAGGTGCTTTTGCGCTTCTCTGCCACGCAAAACCTGAATCGTCCGGGACTGGGTTCCATGGCCGCCAAGGGCAGTGCTTTCAAGGATGAGGATAGCGGTAAGATCAGCGCGTCTCGCGGCAACCCCAACCTTAAGCCCTATAAGGACAACACCCTCGACCTGGCGGTGGAATATTATTTCGGCAAGGTGGGATTGCTCTCGGCGGGCGTATTCCAGAAAGACATCACCAATTTCATCAGTTCGGCTGACTATACGGTCGAAGATGGCAATGCGCTCACCTTCGCTCAGGCGGGTATCCCGGCAGGCACGGTTCCGGGCGCAACGGCCGACACCCTCATTGATGAATTCTCGATGCCGATCAACGTATCCGGCACCAGGAAGATAACCGGTGTGGAACTGGCGGCGCAAAGCCAGCTATCCTTCCTGCCGGCACCGTTCGATAACTTCGGCGTGGTGGCAAATTACACCTATGTCGATACACCGCCTGAGATCACCGGCATATCGCAGACCAGCTATAACGCCACGCTCTACTATGAAACCAAGACCTGGGGCGCGCGCGCATCCATGAGCCATCGCAGCAAGTGGTTCAGCGGACGCAACCCCTCCGTGATGAGCGCCGACACGCGCGGTTTCCAGGGCTCGACCTACATAGATGCCGCAGCCTTCTGGAACGTCAACACGAACCTGCAACTCACCCTGGATGCGGTTAATCTGACCAACCAGAAGGATACGCAGTTCTGGGGGCAGAACGAGTACCTCTACAATCAGAACCAGAGCGGCACGACCTACATGGTCGGACTGAGCTATAAATTCTGATAACACAAGCTGACGGCCTGACGCTCCTGCCTTTCTCAGGCGGGAGCGCCTTGGTCTGTCGAAATTTCACCAAATCATGATCATTTCCCATCGTCACCGTTTCATCTTCGCCGCCGTGCCCAAGACCGGCACCCATGCCGTGCGCCAGGCCCTGCGTGAACAGCTTGGTGACGAGGATGTCGAGCAGGTGGGGCTGTTCGTGAACAAGCGCTTGCCATGGCAAGAGCTGGCGGCGATCCAGCATGGCCATCTGTCCCTGCAGCAGGTGCGGCCCTATCTTGGCGAAGACGCCTTCACCGGCTATTTCAAATTCGCCTTCGTGCGCAATCCCTTCGACCGCTTTGTCTCGTATTGCGCCTTCATGCTGCGCGGTGGTGACGATTTCCGGAAATGGCCGCGCGAGGCCATGCACCATTTTCTGTTCCGTGATCCTCCGGAAAAGCACATCCTGTTCCAGCCGCAGGCGTCACTACTGGTGGCTGGGGATGACAGGACCTTATTGACGGATATGGTCGGTCGAGTGGAGGACATGCAGGGCTCGTACGATTCCATCTGCGCGCGGATCGGTATTCCCTCGCGCCCGCTTGACCGCGTCAACGGCACAAAGCGCGATGATTATCGCCTCTATTACGACCAGGCCCTGATTGACGGGGTAGCCGCGCGTTATGCCCGGGATATCGAACTGTTCGGCTACAGCTTCGAGGGGCTGCGATGACGACCAGGCCTGCCGCCAATCCTCGCAAGACCACGGGCGTCCGTCCCCTCGGTCCCGTCGATATCTCCGCTCTGAAAGCGGCCGTGCTGGCCATTCCGGAAGATGTCTGGGAGGTGGAAAATGCCGCCAAGCCGAACCGGTTCGACGTTCTGGATACGACGCGTCATATCGTCTTTCGTTTTATCGATGACACCCGTGACTGGCGCGGATCACACGACCGGCCGGCCTGGGCGCAGTGGCGCAACCTGTTGGAGCCAGTGCTTGCGCAGGCGGTCAGTGGTTATGGCTATGCGCGTGGCGTATTTCCGCGGGTAATGCTGGCCCGGATGCCGGTTGGTGGAATAATCCATCCGCATATCGACGCCGGTCCGGCGGCGAAGTGGCCGCACAAGATACACATTCCCCTGACGACAAACCCCGGCGTGGTGTCCTTTTTCGGCGGCGCCGAACGCAGGTTACCGGCGGGCGAGGCGGTGGAGGTCGATAATCTCGGCCCGCACTGGGTGCGCAATGACGGCGCTAGCGACCGCATTCACCTGATCTTCGAATATTACGACGCCGACCAGCCGGAGCCGGACTGGCTGGAACCTTTCCTGCTGTCCTGTTCTTTGGCGGGAATGACGCGATGACCATTACGGATATCGACGCCGATTTACAAGACCGCGACGCCTTGCTGCAGCAGGCCCGGGATTTGCGCAGACGCCAGCGTATTCCGGAGGCCCTGGCCGTCCTGGTGCGGCTGGAGGCGGCATATCCTCGCTTCAGTCGCCTCTACCAGGAACGTGCGCATTGTCATATAGGGCTTGGCGATGCGCACGCGGCCATGGCTTCGCTGCACGCAGCGGTACGCCTCAATCCAACCCTGCCGGCGAGTTGGGATATGCTGGAACAGCTCAGTAGACGCACAGGCGATACCGCCCTGGCGTCCATGGCGGCACAGCATCTTGCCACCCTGAAGCAGTTGCCCAGGGAAGTGGTGATGGCCAACAGCCTGCTGGCTGATGGCGACCTGGACCCGGCGGAACAGATCATCCGTGATTACCTGCGCCGGGAAGGTGGCAATGTCGGTGCACTGCGTCTTCTGGCGCGAATCCGCCAGGAAAGCGGCGCGACGGAAGAGGCCGAGGCCCTGCTGGAAGCGGTGCTCGCCAACGCACCGGATTATCATGAGGCGCGGCTGGATTACGCCATGGTGCTGTTGCAGCAGCAGAAGCACCTGCCTGCGCGGCAACAGGCCGAGCACCTGCTCGCCTATGATCCGGACAACCGCGATTATCTCAAGCAATATGCCGCCGCCTGCATCGGCCTCGGTGACTACGAACCTTTGATCTCCATCTATGAACGGCTGCTGGCCGGGGAGGGATTATCCGCCGCCGAAATCGCCGATTTGCGGCTGTGGCGGGCGGCCGCGCTGAAGATCACCGGCAACCAGGCGGAGGCCATCTCTGACTATCGCGCCGCGCTGGAGGCCATGCCCGATCAGGGCGCCGGCTGGTTTGGGCTGGCCAATCTGAAGACCTGGCGCTTCAGCGACGACGACATCGTGCGCATGAGGGCGGTGGAATCCGCCTCGGATATTCAGGACATGGATCGTGTCTATCTCTGCTTCGCCCTGGGCAAGGCGCTGGAGGACCGGGCCGAATTTGAGGGCTCGTGGGCATATTACGCCCGAGGCAATGCGGTGCGTCGTCAAACCGCCCGCTATCGCCCGGAAGTGGCGGAGGCCGCTCTCGCCCGGTTTAAATCGGTCTTCACCGCTGAATTTTTCGCCCAACGCGCGGGCTGGGGGCTGGCAGATCCGGCCCCCGTCTTCGTCCTCGGGCTGCCGCGTTCGGGGTCGACCCTGATCGAACAGATCCTGGCCTCCCATTCGCAAGTCGAAGGCACGCAGGAACTGACCCTGATCGGACGCTATGCGGCCGAGCTGTGCGGCCAGGACCCGGAATGCGGCCTGCCGCTGGATATCGAGGCTCTGCGGCGCCTGTCCCCAGACGCGGCGCGCGCACTGGGCGAGCGTTTCCTCGCCGAGACCCGCGCCTTCCGGCGGCTCGGCAAGCCGTTCTTCATCGACAAGATGCCTAACAATTTCTGGCACATCGGCCTGATTCATCTGATCCTGCCGCGCGCCACCATCATCGATATCCGGCGTGAACCCATGGCCTGCGGTTTCAGCAACCTCAAGCAATTGTTCGGAACCATAAATCAGGAGTTCTCGTATGATCCTGTCCATATGGGCCGCCACTACCGCGCCTACCTTGACCTGATGCGCCATTGGGACGAGGTGCTGCCGGGCCGGGTGTTGCGCGTGCATTATGAGAATGTGGTTGGTGATATCGAAGGCAGCGTGCAGCGAATGCTTAGGCATTGCGGCCTGCCTTTCGAACCGGCTTGCCTGGCCTTTCACGAGACACGGCGCAGCGTGCGCACCCCCAGTTCCGAGCAGGTGCGCCGGCCGATCAACCGCGAGGGACTAGATCAATGGCAAAACTTCGCGCCGTGGCTCGATGACCTGCGCAATGCGCTGGGTGACGCCCTGACGGATTACAGGCGCTGATATGAAGCTGTCGCAACCCTTCTTCCAGCTTCCCGTCCTGCTCGACGTAGGCCGTTTGCAAGCCGAGGTGGCGGCCCTCCCGGTCGAAGCCTGGGTATCGCATCCCGACGGGGTGCCCGGAAACAGCGCGGCGCGCCTGATCAGCGCCAATGGCGCCGAGACGGATTCCGTCCACGGCCAGATGCTGCCGACGCAGTGGCTGACAGGCACACCCTATCTGCGTCAGGTCCTCGCCGGCTTCGGCGTGGTGTGGGGCCGTTCGCGGCTGATGCGCCTGGCACCGGGCGCCGGTGTGCCCGAGCACGCCGATATCAATTACCATTGGCACACTCGGGTGCGGCTGCACATTCCGGTTTTTACGGAGGCGGGGGTGCGTTTTCACTGCGACGGGCAATCGGTGCATATGGCGGCCGGCGAAGCCTGGATCTTCGACAACTGGCGCAGGCACCATGTGGAAAACAAGGCCGGTTCCGATCGTATCCATCTGGTCGCCGATACCACCGGCACGGCGGGTTTCTGGCGTTTTGCGACCGGGGAAGCGCTGCCGCGCGCGCAATGGCGGACGATGCCCTGGAGGCCGGACATCCATCCTAAGCTTCTGACCGAGCGCAACCAGCAATCACCGGTAATGCCGGCCGCCGAGGTGCAGTGGCTGATCGACGACCTGCGCGCCGAGCTGATAGCCATAAATGGGAACGCCGATGCCGCGCGGTTTGGCCATTTACTGGAGAGTTTCGTGCAAGACTGGCGTCAGCTCTGCGCCCTGCATGGCACGGATGGGCGGGGGCGGCCGGAATTTCTGCGACTGGCGGGGGCGGTACATGACGCGGCGAAGGCGCTCAGCCTGGGCCTTGTCATGCGCACCAACGGCGCCGGCGCGCTGCTGGTGCTGGAAAAACGGGTGCTGCAACATCTGCTTACCGATGATGCGACTAAGCCATTTTCAGAAGGGCATATTGATAATCGGTAGGGGGGGCTGCCCACAACCAAATCCGTAAGGCAGAAATGTCAGGCGGCTTTTGTGCATCTGAAAGCCCGGTCCATCACGCAGCCTTCACGTCGTTTCGGGTCATGTAAAGCCATAAGGCGATGCCCAGGCCCAAGAGGCACAGGGCGGCCATGAAGCCATAGCCGCGGGCGCCGAAGGCTTCGTATATGGTGCCGGAGAACACCATGCCAAATCCCGTCAGTGTGCCGCTGGCATAGGCCGAATTAATCGCCTGTCCTAGGCCCTCATAGCCTTGAGGCACCAGCAGGAAGACCAGTTCGAGGCCGGCGAGATAGACGGCGACGAAGGTGAGGCCATGCAGGGCCTGCATGGGCCACAGCAGCCAGATGTCGGATGTGACCGACATAAGGCCCCAGCGCAGAACGCCGGCGGTGGCCCCAAGCATGAGCAGCCTCCAGGGGCCGAGGCGGTGGCGGAACCGCCCGCCCAGGCCGAGAAATACCAGTTCGCTCACAACCGCGAAGGCCCACAGGTAGCCGCAAAGGGTGGGCGACAGGCCGTCCCTTTCCCAGAGCAGGGTTGAAAAGGCATAATAGTAGCTGTGTGCCGCCTGCATGCAGCCTAACGCGATGATCAAAAGCACGAAGCGCTTGTTTTTCAGCAGAGTTGCCAGGCGTGTCAGGCTGGGAATGTCCCGGCGCGACAGCAATAACGGATCGATTCGCGCGCTGGCAGGCAGCAGGAACCTTGCCGCCAGGCTTACCAGCAGCGCCGAGGTGACCATCCAGGCCAGGACCGCGTCCACCCCCACCATCTGGAGCAGGTAGCCCAGGGAAATATTGGCGAAGATGAAGGCGGCCGATCCGCTGGCTCTCACCCAGGAAAAACTGAAGCCGCCGCTGCGTCCCAGTTGCATGGTCATGGCATCCAGCAGCGGTGTAATGCTGGCGATGGCGGTAAAGCCTATGCTGAACAGGCCGATGAACCAATAGAAGCGTTCGGTGGTGGGAACCGAAATGACGCCCATCAGGACATAGGCCGCGGTGGCTGACAGAGCCAGGCATAGAAGCGGGGTCCTATACTTGATGAACCGGTCCGCCCATAATCCGGAAAGGGGGCCGGTGATGGCGCGGGCAATCAGTGGAACGGCCAGAATCCAGCCAATCTGCGTGGCTGACATCCCATTCTGTCGCAGCCAGGAAGGCAGGAATGGCAGGCTTGCACCGGTGCCTGCGCACAGAAGTCCATAAAAAATGGCTTGCCTGAGCATGGTGCCGACCTGGCGCGGTGATTGCGCCATGCCGGTCGAATTGGCCGCCGGCTTTATCCCCGTGTCCTGGGTTGTACCCATTGAATTGTGTATCCGCTCAACTGGAACGTGGTCATTTTAAATATGATTTATAAATTTTAAAGAGCGCGATTTTATCGACAAATTCAAGAAAATTGTTCTTCGGCTCATGTTTTAGCGATAAATAATGTGATTTATGCGGCGCTTGGTCGGCTGCTCCTATCTGTCACCACAGGACGGCATAGATGATTGTCAGCACGACCAGAACGCCAACGGCGGCAATATTGAAGGCGCGCGTGGTCCGAAAGTCTATCCGGGTCAAATCCACGACCGCTTCTGAAGACGGCTCGCTTGTCATCAGCGAGATGCCGATACAGGTGAGCAGTGAGATCCAGAAGACCCAGCCGACCCGATTAAGAAACGGCATGTCGGGTATGTGCCCGGTAATCCATGCGGGGAAGGCGCCATTAATCTCCGGGTGCTGATGGAGGTGGGCGGCGCCGTAAAAGGCGCACGACATGATGAAACCAATAGCGATCGCCGAAAAGGCACCAGCGGTCGTGCAGCGTTTCCAGCACATGCCGAGCGCGAAGATCACCACTATGCCTGGCGCGAAAAACCCCGTCAGACTCTGACCAAACTGGAAGACCTGGTCAAAATTGCCGAGCAGGGGTTTGGCGACCAGAATGGCAATCGCCAGAGCGCCGACCGAGGCGATCCGCCCGATGGACACCAGTGTCTGATCCGAAAGGGCGGGAAAGGTCGGCTTTACGATATCCATGGTGAATATGGTGGCGATCGAATTGATCTTTGAGGCCGAGGAGGCGACGATCGCCGCCGCCAGCGCCGCGAAAACCAGGCCGAGACAGCCAGGTGGCAGCAGGGTCATCATGGTCGGGTAAGCCTGATCGGAACGGGTGATATCAGGGGCCAGGACGAGGGCGGCCATGCCGGGCAGGACAACGATGACCGGCATAAGCAGTTTGAGATAGGCGGCGAAGGCGATGCCTTTTTGCGCTTCCGGCAGGGATTTTCCGGCCAGGGCGCGCTGGATGATGTACTGGTTGAACCCCCAGTAGGACAGGTTCATGATCCACATGCCGCCGACCAGGACGGCGATGCCCGGCAGATCCTTGTAGTGCGGACTGGTTTTTGGCAGGATCATATGAAAGTGGTCGGGAAAGCGTGTCATCAGGACATGAAAGCCGTTGGCAATGCCGGGCAGTGAAGTCTGGCCGCCGATCTGGCTCAGCGTGACCGCCAGAATGATCAGGCCGCCCAGGGTCAGGAGCGAAACCTGGACCACATCGGTCAGGGCGACGGCTTTCAGGCCGCCGGAAAACTGATAGGCCAGGGCAAAACACCCGAGCAGGATCAGGGCCAGCATCGGGTCCATGCCGGTGACCGTGGTGACCGCGGTTCCGCCCAGCCACAGGATGGCCGTGAGATTGATCAGTATGTATTGGCCCAGCCAGAATATGGCCATCAGGTAACGGACGCTGGGCCCGAAGCGCCGGGCGAGGAAGCCCGGCATGGTGAGACTGCCGGTGCTGAAGAATACGGGCAGCACGAACTTGCCGACCAGCAGCAGGGTGGCGGCCGACATCCATTCATAGGAGGCGACCGCCAGGCCGATGCGAAAACCCGAACCGGACATGCCGATGATCTGCTCGGCCGAAATATTGGCGGCAATAAGGGAGGCGCCTATGGCCCACCAGGGCAACTGGTTGCCGGCAAAGAAATAGCCCTTCGGACTTTCCCGGACATTAGCGCTGCGATTTGAGACAAATTGCGCCAGGCTGAAAATGGCCAGCGCATAGATGAGGGTGATGGCGATATCGAGGGGAGATAGAAAATTCGAAGTCATCGCATCCCGCCTGTGCCGAACGGGTCTTTGATACGCTTCGGCGTGCCCGGACTCCGTTCGTAATTCATTGCCTGCGGCAGGTCCATATACACTTCGATCTTTTGGGCGGAGACAATGGTGGCGACGAAATGTCGCGACATTTAATCGCATTAATGTGCGCGGTAATCCGGATGTCAACAGGGCTCAATTTCATGCCTTGCTACACTTTGGCGTTTAGTGGGTGGTAGTGCTGCATAAATAAATCGTACAAATTTACTTGCGTTGAAAAATAAGTGTGATTTAATGGCGGTGAGCTTTAGACTTGCCTTGTTGTCGGTGCGCGTTTGGTGCCGGTCGCCGCCTAAGGTTCTGGAAGGGTTCAGTCTCCCTGGTCCCTTCTCAACTCGACCACTGTCGCTTGGGTCGTCGCCGTGTATTGTCCTGCCTGACCGACCGTCCCCGTGTTGGTGGGGCGAGGCTGTACACGGCTTTTTTCGGGCTTGAATAATGTAATTTACTGCCACAGGTAAAAGTAATTTTCACAGGCGCTTGTGCTTCTACCATTTGTACGATAATTCAGTGTGTGATGACGAATGAATAAAGGCAGGGCACAATGCTTTCCAAGCGGGACATATTGAAATCAATATCGGCAGCCGGCCTCGCGGGAGGTTCGCTAGGCGGCGCAGCGCCGGCACTGGCGGAAATCGCTGATGGCCCCTTCAAGCCGAATTGGGACTCTCTGAAAACCCTGTATCAGGCGCCTGACTGGTTCCGGAACGCGAAGTTCGGTATCTGGGCTCATTGGTCTGTGCAATGCGTGCCTGAGGATGGCGACTGGTACGCTCGTGAAATGTATTTGCAGGGTAATCATCACTACGATCACCACTTGAAAAACTATGGCCATCCGTCGGATTCCGGCTTTATGGAACTGACCAACATGTGGAAGGCCGAGAATTGGAATCCAGATGAACTGCTTGATCTGTATAAGGCGGCCGGCGCCCGCTACTTTGTGGCTCTGGCCAATCACCACGACAATTTCGACAATTATGCGTCGAAATTCCACGATTGGAATTCAACCCGCATCGGCCCCAAAAAAGATCTTATCGGTATTTGGGCCAGGGCTGCGCGCGCGCGCGGCTTAAGATTTGGGGTGTCAAATCATTCTGCTCATGCCTGGCACTGGTTTCAGACAGCCTATGGCTATGACCCTGAAGGTGCGCGTGCGGGTGAGCGCTATGATGCGTTCAAGCTCACGAAATACGATGGTGCAGGCAAGTGGTGGGAGGGGCTTGATCCGCAGGCTTTATACGCGGGGGCCGTAATGCCGTTGCCTGACGGGATCACAACAATCGCCGCCGCCGATGCCTGGCACGAACTTAATGATCGTGTGTGGGACGAGAATCCTCCGGCGCATAATCCGGCCTTCGTGCGTCAGTGGTATCTGCGCTGCAAGGACCTTATCGACAGTTATCAACCCGACTTGTTGTATTTCGATAATTTTGACCTTCCATTAGGACAGGTTGGCCTGGATATCGCCGCCCATTTTTACAACAGTTCTTCCGCCCGAAATGGTGGCCGTGTGGATGCTGTGATAAACACCAAGAATATACCTGAGGATCGTCGGGCAGCGGTCATCGAGGATGTCGAGCGGGGGTTCAGGGCTGACATAGTGCCGCATCCATGGCAGACCGACACCTGCATCGGTGACTGGCATTATAATCGTCAGCGCTATATCGATAAATCTTATGTGCCGGCTGCCGCTGTGGTCCATCGCCTTTGCGATGTTGTCTCGAAAAATGGAAATCTATTGCTTAGCATTCCTGTGCGCGGGGATGGGTCAATCGATAGTGAAGAACGCCGCATTGTAGAAGAAATTTCGTCGTGGACAGCCCGGTTCGGGGAGGCCATTTTTGATACGCGACCGTGGCATATTGCCGGCGAAGGCCCAACTCAACTCACATCCGGTCAGTTTGGTGAAGGCGGCTTCAAGGGGTTTAGTCGTGAAGATATCCGTTTCACGACCAAGGGCAAAGCGCTTTATGCCATGACGCTGGGACGCCCAGGCGAGCAAATCAGCATCGCTTCGCTCGGTGAGCGCCGAAAAGTGTCTCGGGTAGAAGTGGTTGGCAATTCCGAACCTTTGCGCTTTACCCAAAACAAGGCCGGCCTGCATGTCGATATTCCCGCAAGCGCGGCTCATGATTTCGGGGTGGCGATCAAGATCCTGGGAAACGGCCTGGTCTAGCCGGATTTCGACCTTTCCCGAAACAGGTTTGTTCGAGCGGGAATGTCATTGTTCGGTCGACCGGCGGCTTGACAGGAAAAGTTGGCTTAGACGCAGATTTGTGCGGTTATACTGAAAGTCGGGCGCCGATTTGCCTGGCAAAAAATATCTGCTGTGCAGGATTGGAATTTCCTTCAAGTCAGAGACATCTGTTATATCCGCAAAGCCACACTCTGTTTCGACTTATCCAGCTCTGGCTGCCATAAGGGATTATTCCATGACGCTTTTTGGCGGGCATTTCCGTCGTTTGATCTGGCGGGTAAGCTTGGGTGTCTTACTCGCATTGGGGCCTGAACTGTCGCAGGCTGCGCCGGTAACCCGCCAGGCCGTGACGGTCAGGGTCGCTCCGCGTTGGGCCGAGCCGGGCCAGCCATTCGAGGGATGGGGTACGGCCCTGGCCTGGTTTGCCAATGTGACGGGGAAGCTGCCGCCGGCGCAGCGCGAACACCTGGCGGATTTGCTCTATGGCGCCGATGGCCTGAAATTCAATATTGCCCGTTATAATATCGGCGGCGGCAATGCGTCCGAAACGGAAACCTATCTGCGGTTGGGGGCTGATATCCCCGGCTTCTGGCGCCGGCCGGCCGGTGCCGCCGGTATGGACTGGTGGAACCCCGACGAGGCGGCGCAGTGGGACTGGTCGGCGGATGCGGGGCAGCGCTGGTGGCTGGATGCCATCCGGACGCGGGTGCCGGCACGTGAGCAGATTTTTGAAGCGTTTTCAAACTCGCCGCCTTACTTCATGACGGTAAGCGGGCGGGTTTCCGGCAATGCCAGCGGCCTGGATGACAATCTGCGGCCCGGTTACGAAGATAAATTCGCCGATTATCTGGTCAGGGTGACGCTTGAGCTGGAAAAGCGGCACCATATCCATTTCCGCACCCTATCGCCGGTCAATGAGCCGGGTACGCCTTACTGGTATGCCGCCAATACGCAGGAGGGCGCGCACTGGTCGCCGGCCCGGCAGTCGCTGATCTTGAAGGCGGTCCGAAAAACCTTGCGTGCGGAGAAATCGGACATGCAAATATCCGGCATTGACGAGACCAATGCGCAGACCTTTGTGCAGGACTGGGAGGGGCTGGACGATGAGGCCAGGGCCGCGATCGATCAGATCAATGCGCACAGCTACAATACAACCGGCAAGACGGCGGTGCGCGATATCGCCTGCATGACCGGCAAGCGCCTGTGGATGTCCGAGGTGGACCTGTCGCCGCCCAATGTGACGCAGGATTTCGACGATATGCGTCCGGCCATTGCTTTGGGCGAGCAAATCGTCAGCGATATCAACCGTATGCAGCCAGTTGCGTGGGTACTGTGGCAGGCGGTTGAGCGCGAGACGTTGGAACCGGGCAAGGGGTCGAACTGGGGGCTGATCAAGATGGATTATACCAATCCGACAGACCCAAAGATCAATATTACTTCGAAATATGGCGCCATGGCCAATTTCTCCCGCTATATCCGGCCGGGTGATCGCTTCCTGCCGGTGGATGATACTGATACGGTCGTGGCGGTAAGGGCGGACGGCCAGTCGTTCGTGGTCGTTCATGTCAATCCGGGGCCTTATGAACGCCGCCTGGACATAGACTTTCCTGGTATGAAAACAGGTTATCACGTCACCAGGATTGTAACGGACCAGACGCATCGGGCGGTAAAGGCCGGCGAGGCTGAGCCTCTTGAGCAGGGGCTGGTGGCGCCGCCATTATCGGTGACCACCTTTATTGTGACGGCGCGGTCGTGACTACCGCCTTGCGCCGGAAGGCGGCCTCGCTCATAAAGCACAGGCATTGGGAGCGGTGTGAGGCATGACTGAGAACGGAAATGGTCCCGACCTGGAGGGATTTGGCGATTCGACCTATGAGGAAGCGGTCTCCCATGGGCGGCTGCATGGCACCCTGGCGCATCGGCTGGCCGTCGATATCCTGAATGGTGTCTACAGGCCGGGTGATACATTGCCCTTCCAGCTCGATTCCAGCGAGGCGCTGAATATTTCCCGCACGCCTTACCGCGAAGCCTTGAAAATTCTGGCCGCCAAGGGGTTTGTCGATAGCCGGCCCAAGCGCGGCACGCGCGTGCGCGAACGCACGAACTGGAACCTGCTCGATCCCGAAGTCATGGGCTGGATGTTCGAGACCACGCCGACGGAGGATTTTATCCATGGCCTGTTCGAACTGCGCCTGATCAATGAGCCGGCCGCGGCGGAACTGGCCGCCGAACGCCGGACGGCGGAAGAGGTCGAGCGTATGCGTCACGCGCTGGAGGTGATGCGCGTGGAGACCCTGGCGACCGAAACCGGCCGGCTGGCGGACATCGATTTTCACAAGACACTGCTGATTGCCACCCGCAACGAGGTGCTGATCTCGCTCAACAGTTCGATCGCCGCGGCCATTGCCTGGTCTACCCGTCTGAAATCGACGGACCCCAAGGACTCGCGCAGCAGTTGGCAGGATCATGCGCGCGTCTTTGAGGCCATCGAGGCGGGGGACGGCCGGGCGGCGCGCTGGTCGATGGAGACCCTGGTGCGCCTGGCGCTGGAAGACACTCGCCGATCGCAAAAGCGGCGCGAGGCTGAAGACGAAGCGCGATAATCTGGCAATAAATCGCATTTTATAATTGCTGTATTCTTATTGTGTGATAATTCATAGGCGTGGCCGCTTATGGATTGGTCTGTCGCCCGTGAAAATTCTGCGTTTTCAGTTCGGCAGGTTGGACGTTTGAAAATTCCTTCCAGGTGGCGAATAAATTAATCACACTAAATGTGAGCGTTGGGCGTGCCTGTGCGTGCGCAGCCTGAGCCAGGAGGAACGAATGAGCCAGATGAAACAAACGCGCCGGAATTTCCTGGCATCGGTGGGCGGCGCCGGCGCCGTGATTGCCCTGTCCGGCGCGGCCGGCGCAAAGACCGCATCGCGTTTTACGGTGGCGAATGACCAGTTCATGCTTGATGGCAAGCCGTTCCAGATCCTGGCGGGCGAAATGCACTATCCCCGCATTCCGCGCGAATACTGGCGCGATCGCCTGCGCAAGCTGAAATCCCTGGGGCTCAACACGCTGACCACCTATGTGTTCTGGAATGCCCATGAGACGTCACCGGGCGTCTTTGATTTCAGCGGCAATCTCGACGTTGCGGCCTATATAAAACTGGCGCAGGAAGAGGGACTGTGGGTGAACCTGCGGCCTGGCCCTTATGTCTGCGCCGAATGGGACAGCGGCGGCTTGCCGGCCTGGCTCTTCCCCGAAGAAACCGGCATCGCCCGCACCAGCGACCCCAAATTTGTCGGACCGATGAAGGCCTGGTTCAAGCGCCTTGGCCAGGAACTGGTACCGCTGCTGATCGATAATGGCGGGCCGATCATTCTGACCCAAATCGAAAACGAATACGGCGCTTTCGGCGCTGATCACGACTATATGCGCCAGGTCATGGAGGCCGAGCGCGACGCCGGGTTCTCCGGCCTGCTTTACACGGCCGATCCGTCGCAGTTTGTCGCCAACGGCTCTTTGCCGGGCATCGTCGCCGGCATCAATTTCGGCACCAACTACAAGGCGGAAGAAGAGTTCGCGGCGCGGGTCAAGGTGCGCGGCGACGGGCCTTTCTTCAATTCCGAGCTCTGGGGCGGCTGGTATGATGCCTTCGGCGACCTGCACACGACCATGGAGATTCCGCCGCTGGTCGACAGCCTGAAATGGATGCTCGACCGCAAAATGTCGATCAGTTTCTATATGCTGCACGGCGGCACGTCATTCGGCTGGTATGCCGGCGCCAACTGGGATTCCAAGGGCTACAGCGCCGATATTTCCAGCTATGACTACGACGCCATTCTGGACGAGGCCGGCCGGCCAACGCCGAAATATGCGGCGGTCAAGGCCCTCTTCCAGAACTATCTTCCGGCAGAGTCTTTCGCGCCCCTGCCGCCGGCCGAGGTGCCGGTGACGGTGCCGCGCTTCCGCCTGACGGAGGCGGCGCCTCTGGAGCCGCTTCTCGGTAAGCTAGTGCACCAGTCGTCGCCGAAATCGCTTGATGAGCTGGGCCAGATGCACGGCCTGATGGTCTACCGCCATCGCGCTGAAGCGCCGTTGTCGGGCGTCCTGAAATTCGACGATGTCCGCGACTATGCCCTGGTGCGGGTCAATGGGATCACGGTGGCAACGCTGGACCGCCGCCTGAAAGAAACCTCCGTGGCCATCGACGTCGCCAAAGGGGCGGTGCTGGAAATCTGGGTCGATACCCATGGCCACTGCAACTATGGCAAAAACATCGGCCGCGACCAGAAGGGCCTGATCGGACAGGCGACGCTGAATGGCGCGCCGCTTAACGGTTGGGAGCAGGCGGGCATCACCTTCGATAATGTCTCGGGTTTGACGTTTGCCGCCAAGCCCGTGGCCGGGCCGGCCTTCTATCGCGGCACTTTCACTGTGACGGCGGATGGCGGCGTGCCGGGCTTTACCTTCCTGGATATGCGCGGCTGGGGCAAAGGCTATGTCTTCGTCAACGGGCATAATCTTGGCCGTTACTGGTCGGTTGGTCCGCAGCGCGCCATGTTCGTGCCGGGGCCCTGGCTGAAGTCGGGCGTCAATGAAGTGGTCGTGCTCGATCTGCATGAGGCGGGCGAGCGCACACTGGCGGGCGGGCCAAATGAAATCTGGGATTTGCCGGGACTGGTGAAGGCGTAACGGCCTCCGGGTTTAATGCCGCATTTTTGGATGCTAACTGCATTACGCGATAGGAAATGAAAATAATCGGCTTTAAAGAGTCGATTATTTTCAAAATGGTATGATTAAATGTAGTCTTCGCTGCGAAGCGTGTTTTGCCTTCACTGCCCATTACGGACGGTTTAAAAGAGTTTATTTTTTAAAATATTGTTTATAATCAATATGTTTTATACATTGCACGATGCGGTGCGGCCTTTTTGCGTTCGGGATGTGGGTCCAGTTGTTGCATAATTGTTACGACGCGGCCTCATTACTCATTCTATATAAATCCGATTTGAAAATAAAATCATATTGTCGTACAAATCCCCTCAACCGGCGCCGTGACGCCGCCAGAAGAAACAGGAGGGAACTTTATGAAGTCCAAAATGAGATTGCTCGCGTCTGCGTCCATCGTGCTGATGATTGCTGGCGGTGCCGCGTTTGCCCAGGAAGCGGCCCAGGAGACGGCTCAAGAGACGGCGGCCAGCACCGATCAGGCAACTGCCGAAAAAGCCAAGGATAAGGACGATCCGACCGTCATCGTGGTCAAGGGCTATCGCGCCAGTCTGCGCTCCGCCCAACAAATCAAGCGCCGGTCTGATTCGATCATCGACGCCGTCGTGGCCGAAGATATCGGAAAGCTCCCCGATGTGAATGCGGCCGAATCGCTGGCGCGCCTTCCGGGCGTTCAGATCACGCATGGCAGTGACGAAGGCAGCGGCGTGCTGGTGCGCGGCCTGCCGGATGTGGCCACGACCGTCAATGGCCGCGATATTTCAACCGCCGAACTGCGCCGTGTTCAGATGCAGGATTTCCCGTCCGGCGCCCTGGCCGGCATGGAGGTCTACAAATCCGGCACGGCTGACCTGCTGGAGCCGGGCCTGGCCGGCCTGATCAATGTCCGCACCCGCCGCCCGTTCGATTTCAAGGGTTTTGAAATCGATGGCGCCGTCCGCGAGACCTATAACGACCAGAACGGCAAGTTCAACACCAACGGCAACGTGCTGATCACCGATCGCTGGATGACCGGCGCCGGTGAAATGGGCGCCCTGCTGAACCTCTCCTACACCGAGCAGGATTTCCGCAATGCCGTGCGCTGGGCGACCGGTTATATCGCTTCCGGTACTGTGAATGGACAAACCGTCAGGTATCCGGACCAGGTTGGCGTTTATATGGATACCGGCCACCGCTGGCGACCTTCGGCCAATGCCACCCTGCAATGGCGCCCGAACGATCAAACCGAACTTTACGCCGACTTCCTGTGGCAGGCCTATCGCGCCGAACACTGGAATGACTGGGCCATGGCACCGTTGTGGAGCGGTACAAAGACCAATGTCGTGATGCAGGAAGGCACCAATCAAGTCGCCAGCATGACCAACACGGGCGGTGATCCGATCCAGTTCTACCGCTCGACAGGCTTTGACCGCACTGACACACAGCAGATCGCTGTGGGCGGCAGCTGGACCAGCGGCAAGCTGAAGCTCTCCACTGATCTGGCCTATACCAACAGCCTTTATTCGAACTCGTCATGGAGCCTCGACTCGGCGCTCAAGCAATCCTATCCGATTAATGTCAGCTATGTCACTGACGGTGGCGCTGCCTGGTCGGCCGAAGGTCTAGATGTCTCGGATGCCAGCAATTATATCTGGCGCGGCTATTATGAAAGCATCTACAAGGTTGGCGGCAACGGTATCCAGTGGCGTGGCGATGCGGTCTATGATACCGATTGGGGTATCTTCAAACAGTTGAAAGCCGGCCTGCGTTACTCGGATCGTAACGCTTTCTACGAAGCCAATGATCGTTATGGCTGGGTGTTGCCGCTCGCCATTCCGTTCGACTCGATCGGTGTTGGCGAACTGTCTCTCACGCAAGATACTTTCAGGGGCAGCGATCAGGGCTTCCGGAACTACCTGCAGCCTTCGCGTGCCGGCATCGTAGACAACACGACGCTGCTGGTGGAAGAGACCCGCGCGGCGCTTGCCCAAATGGGGAATACTGGTGGCGTGGCGCAGTACACCCCGATCCTCATGGGCTATGATCCATTCCGTGGTTTCACCGCCAAGGAAGCGACCCGTACAGCTTACGCCCAGGAGCACTATCAAACCCACTTCTTCAACTCGGATGTTGACGGTGTGATTGGTGTGCGTGTGGTCAATACGGTCGGCAAATACAGCGGATATTCGCGCGTGAAGTGGAACAATGTCGAAACCGGCGTTCCGAAAACCATTGATCAGAACTACATCGATGTTCTGCCTAATTTCAGCATGCGCCTGAAGCCGAACAGCGAAATGCAGATTCGTCTGGGTGTAACCAAAACCCGCACGCGTCCTGACTTCGGTCAGCTCAACCCGGCGTACAATATCACCCAATTTGATCCGAGCACTGGTGGTAACAATCCTGACCCGGCCGACGCCTACGGTTCTGCCGGTAATCCAGACCTGAAGCCGCTGACCTCGACCAACTACGACATCACTTTGGAATATTATCCTTCACAAAATACCTCCGCGAGTGTGGCCGTATTCTATCACGATCTCTTTGGCTTTATTAACAACTACACGACGCGGACGAATGATCCCGTTTACGGCGTTCTTGAAGTGTCCCGTCCTGAAAACGCCGGCGCGGGTAAGATCAAGGGTATAGAAATTGCGGGCCAAACCTTTTTCGACTTCCTGCCTGACGCATGGAATGGTCTCGGTGTTCAGTCGAACCTGACCTATATCGACGCCTATAACGAACTGCCCGCGGCTTTGGGTGGCGCGGGCCAGATGGTGAAGATCCCAGGTGTGTCGAACTGGAGCTACAACCTGGCCATCTTCTACGAAAAGGACAAAATCTCGACACGTCTGTCCTATAACGGCCGTTCGCGCTGGATCAATTCCTATGATAATCGCAGCGGTGGCTGGGAAGGTGAAGGCACGGAAGCGGTAAATCGTCTGGACTATTCGTTCAGCTATTCGCCGACCGACGCCTATACGCTCAATCTTGATGTCTCGAACATCCTGGCCAAGCCTTTCCATAACTTCCATGAGTACGAAGCGGGTAAGCGGTTCGTCCGTGATATCCGTGACGAAGGCCGCTACTATGGCCTGTCAGTCCGCTTCAAATATAACTGATGAATGAGGGGGCCGCGCCTTGCGGCCCCCGAATTATTGCTGGATTTCAAGTTCTTGGGACCGGTCCGGACGGATTCGGCCCCATCGCTATCAGTCAGGGGCCCATTCATGAGAACGCGCAAATCCCTCACCATCACGCTTGCCGCGCTGACCGGCTTGTTTGGTCTCTGGTCGGGCGCCGCTGATGCCGAACCGAAAAAGCCGGATACGGTCCTGTTCGGCGTCGCCTATTACGATGAATACACGCCCGTTGATCGCGTCGAGGAAGACGCGCGGATGATGAAGGCGGCAGGCATTTCCGTTGTCCGTATCGCCGAATCCACCTGGGGCACGCTTGAGCCGCAGGAAGGCGTCTTCGATTTCAGTCATATTGATCGCACCCTGGCGGCCATGAACCGGCAAGGCATCAAGGTGATCATCGGCACGCCCACCTATGCGGTCCCGACCTGGCTGGTCCGCGCGCATCCCAATGTGCTGGCCATCACGCCGCAGGGGCCAAATAAATACGGCCCGCGCCAGAATATGGACATTACCGATTCGGATTACCGCCGGGCGTCAGAGCGGGTGATCGTCGCCCTGATCGACCATGTGAAGGATAATCCGGCGGTCATCGGCTATCAGGTCGATAATGAAACCAAGGCTTACGGAACGTCAGGCCCGAATGTGCAGGCCGGCTTCGTGGCGCACATGAAGCAGACATATCCGGACCTTGACGATCTGAATAAAGCCTTCGGCCTCGACTACTGGAGCAACCGGATCAATAGCTGGGAGGATTTTCCTTCGGTCAGTGGTTCCATCAATGCCAGCCTGAGCAATGCCTTCGCCGAATACCAGCGCGGTCTGGTTACTGATTTCTTGATCTGGCAGGCCGGTCTGGTGCGTGCCCATGCGAGGCCGGACCAGTTCATCACGCAGAATTTCGACCTCGGCTGGCGCGGTTATTCCTACGGCATCCAGCCGGAGGTCAATCACTGGGAAGCCGCCAAACCGCTCGATATCGCCGGCATCGATATCTATCACCCCAGTCAGGATAAGCTGACCGGCACTGAAATCGCCTTCGGTGGCGATGTCACGCGCTCTATGAAGAATGGTCAGAACTATCTGGTGCTGGAAACCGAGGCGCAGGGCTTCCCCGACTGGACGCCCTATCCGGGGCAGTTGCGTTTGCAGGCATTCAGCCATCTGGCATCGGGCGCCGACATGGTGGAATACTGGCACTGGGCCACGACCGCCAATGCCATCGAAACCTACTGGCGCGGACTGCTCTCGCAGGATTACCAGCCGAATGCCACCTATGAAGAGGCCAAGACCATCGGCGCCGATTTCAAGCGCCTGGGGCCAAAGCTCGTCCATATGCAAAAGCATAACAAGGTCGCCATCTATGTCAGCAACATGGCACTCAGTGGCTTTGATGCCTTCCGGATCAATGCCGAGGGCAGGAGCATTGGCTATAACGAGGTGCTGCGCCCCTTCTACGATTCCCTGTATCGCCAGAACGTCGAGGTCGATATCCTGTCGCCGTCATCGACCACGCCCCTGGAGGATTATCAGTTGATCGTCGTGCCGGCGCTCTATGCCGCCAGCGATGCCGAGATCGACCGCTTGAACGCCTTTGCAAAGAAGGGCGGGCATCTCGTCTATACCTTCAAGAGCGGTTTCTCCGATGAGAACACCAAGGTGCGCTATGAGAGTCAGCCCGGCCATATCGCCGAGGCCGCCGGCATAAAATACAACCAGTTCACGATCCCGGACAATGTGTCGCTCGAAGGCAATCCCTTCGGCGTTGGCGAGGCGGATAACAAGGCGCGCTGGTGGATGGAATTTGTGACGCCGACCACGGCCAAGGTGGTGGCGCGTTACAAGCACGCCTCATGGCCGGACTATGCCGCCGTGACGCGTAATCAGTACGGCAAGGGGCAGGTAACCTATATCGGCTTCATGCCCACCGATGCCCTGATCGACAAGATCCTGGCGCAGGAAGTCCAGGGCGCGGGCGTAGCCGATCAGTCGTCCGGGGCGCGCTTCCCCGTCATTGTGCGTTCCGGCACTTTGCATAATGGCCACAGCGTCCATTATGTCCTGAACTATTCTGCGACGCCGCAAACCCTGTCCTATCGCTTTGCTGCCGGCAAGGAGCTTTTGTCGGGTGCCGGCGTGGCGACCAACACGGACTTGGGTCTTGAGCCCTGGGGCATCAAAATTATCGAAGAAAACTAATAATAACTGGAGGAAATAGTCGTGAGTTTCATGTCTTCGAAAGCTTTCCGCGCGGGCGTGGCGTCTGTGGCGCTTCTGGCCATCCTTGGCGGTCAGGCCCATGCCGAGACGGCCCGCTGGACAGCAGTAGCGGCGAACCAGTGGTACGCGAAGCAGCGCTGGCTGGTCGGTTCCAACTTCCTGCCGACCGACGCCATCAACCAGTTCGAGATGTGGCAGGTCGATACCTTCAATCCGGCCGAGATCGACAAGGAATTCGGTTACGCCGAAGGTATCGGCATGAACACCATGCGCATCTTCCTGCAGGACCAGCTATGGGCGCAAGACCCGGAAGGGTTCAAGAAGCGCATCAATACCGTGCTGGATATCGCGGCCAAGCACCATATCAAGCCGATGCTCGTCCTGTTCGATTCCTGCTGGGATCCGAACCCGAAACTGGGGCCGCAGCATCCGCCGATCCCGGGCGTGCATAATTCCGGCTGGGTGCAGTCGCCCGGCACGGCCGGCCTGATCGAAGAGGCCGGCTGGGGCAAGTACGAAGCTTACGTCAAGGGCATTGTCGGCGCTTTCGCGAGGGATGAGCGCATCCTGGCCTGGGACGTGTGGAATGAACCCGACAATCAGGGCGGCGGCAACTATAAGCAACTCGACGAACAGACGAAGACCGCGCAGGTGGCCAAGCTGCTGCCGCAGGTCTTTGCCTGGGCGCGTACGCAAGACCCCAGCCAGCCCCTGACCTCCGGTGTCTGGCATAATGACGACTGGTCGCCGAACGGCAAGCTGAATGCGGTTGAGCGCGTGCAGATCGATCAGTCGGACGTCATCAGCTTCCATAGCTATGACTGGCCGGAGCGCCTGGAAGAGCGCATAAAGTCGCTGCAACCCTATGGGCGCCCGCTGATCATGACCGAGTACATGGCGCGCGGCAACGGCTCGACCTTCGACACGGCCCTGCCGATGGCGCGCAAATATAATGTCGGCGCTATCAACTGGGGCTTCGTGCTCGGCAAGAGCCAGACCAACCTGCCGTGGGATTCATGGGAAAAACCCTACACGAAAAGCCCTCCGACCCTTTGGTTCCACGATATCTTCTATCCGGATGGCAAGCCTTACCGGCCGGCCGAAACGGCGCAGATCAGGGCGATGACGGCCGAAGCGGAAAAAACGTTCAGGAAGAAATAGGGCGGTTCGCGGGGAACTGATCATGCAGGGGACGGAGGACGGGCTCGGCGAACAACCGGCCCGTCAAGAAAGCGGCTTTGGGTAGTTCCAACTGTTTTCTTATTTTATTCTTTGTACGCCAAAAAGCTTCCCCGCACGCACTCGACGATCGGAACCGTGAATAACAAGCTCGAAAGTGAAGCCCTGCTGGCGCAGGCCCGCCTGGGGGCGATTGTCGAATCGTCCGACGACGCCATTGTCGCCAAGACGCTGGATGGCATTATCACCTCATGGAATGAGGCGGCTGCCAAGATTTTCGGCTATTCCGCGCAGGAGGCGATCGGCCAGCACATTACCCTGGTCATTCCCGATGACCGCCGCTCCGAGGAAGACCTGATCATCGGCAAGATCAGGGCCGGCGAGCGCGTTCATCACTTTGAAACGGTCCGCCGCCACAAGTCCGGGGCGGCCATTGATCTGTCGGTCACGGTATCCCCCATTCGTGACCCGGAGGGCCGGATTATCGGGGCATCGAAGATTGCCCGTGATATCTCTGAGCAGAAGCGTGAGACGGTCCGCCGCCAGGCGCTGATGCGGCTGACTGACGAAATCCGCGATGTGGAAGACGCCGACGAGATCGCTTTTGTGGCAGCGAGGCTCCTGGGTGAAACCCTTAAGGTCAGCCGGGCGGGATATGGCGTGATCGATACGCTCAACGAGACGATTACCATCGAGCGTGACTGGAATGCGCCCGGTATAAAAAGCCTGGCCGGCGTGCTGCATTTCCGTAATTACGGCTCCTACATCGAAAACCTGAAGCAGGGCGAAACCGTGATCTTCGCCGATGCCGAAACCGACCCGCGAACCGCCGGCTCTGCTGCGGCTCTGAAAGCGATCAGTGCGCAGTCGGTCGTCAATATGCCGGTCACCGAACGCGGGCGCTTTGTCGCCCTGCTTTACCTCAATCACGAGACCGCGCGGGAATGGCCGGAGGAGGAACTGGCCTTCGTGCGCGAGGTGGCGGAGCGGACCCGCACGGCCACCGAACGCGCGCGTGTCACGGCGGAACTCAGGGCGCTCAATGCCCAACTGGAAGAGCGTGTCAGCGCGGCCCTGGCGGAACAGCGCATCTTGGCCGACATCCTGGAAGCGACCGACGCCTTTGTGCAGGTCGCGGATATGAATCTGAACTGGCTGGCCATCAATCGGGCGGGTTCAGAAGAGTTCAGTCGTACTTTCGGTGTCACGCCGAAGGTCGGGGACAATATACCGACGGTTCTCAGCCATATGCCCGAGCAGCAGGCGGCGGTCCGCGCGCTCTGGGGCCGGGCTCTGGACGGCGAAGCCTTCACCGAGGTGGCCGAGTTCGGTGCCCCGGAGCGGGAGCCGCGCCATTATGAAATGAAGTTCAACCCCCTGTATGACGAGAGGGGGCGCCAGATCGGCGCCTACCAGTTCGTCTTCGACGTGACCGAACGCATACGGGACCAGGTGCGCCTGCATGAAGCCGAGGAGCAACTGCGCCAGGCCCAGAAGATGGAGGCCGTAGGGCACCTGACCGGCGGCGTGGCGCACGATTTCAACAATATGCTGGCGGTTGTGTCCGGTTCGCTGGAACTCCTCGACCGTCGCACAGCGGTTGATGATCCGCGCGCCAAGGCGCTGATTTCTTCGGCGCTTGAGGCGTCCAAACGCGCCGGCAACCTGACCCGACGCCTCTTGGCTTTCTCGCGCCAGCAGCCTCTGAAGCCGGAAGTGACCGACCCTAACAGGCTTGTGGCCGGCATGTCGGACCTGTTCCGCCATTCCCTCGGCGCAGATGTCCAGTTGGAGACGGTTTTAGCAGGTGGCGTCTGGCGCATACATGTCGATCAGAACCAGTTGGAAAGCGTCCTGCTCAATCTGGCGGTCAATGCCCGCGACGCCATGGAAGGGGGCGGCCGTCTGACCATCGAGACCCAGAACGCGCATCTCGACAAACGCTATGTCGCCAGGGAACTGGGCATCACGCCCGGCCAGTACGTCATGATCGGCGTGACCGATACCGGCAGCGGCATGGCGCCCGATGTCCTGGCCAAGGCGTTCGACCCGTTCTTCACGACCAAGGAGGTCGGCAAGGGGACCGGCCTGGGGCTCAGCCAGGTTTATGGTTTCATCAAGCAGTCGGGCGGGCACACCAAGATCTATTCCGAGGTCGGGCATGGAACGAGCGTGAAAATATACCTGCCGCGCTACATGGGCGATGCTGTTGACGGAGGCGACGCCGACCGCCTGGTGGATCTGCCGAGCAATGAAGGGTGTGAACTGATCCTGGTGGTCGATGACGAGGATCTGGTCCGGCAGTTCTCGGCTACAGCGCTGACAGACCTGGGATACCGCGTTCTCGAAGCCAGCAATGCCCAGGGCGCCCTGGCCACCCTGCTCGACCGGCCCGATGTGGACCTCGTGTTTACCGATATCGTCATGCCGGAAATGAACGGCCGCAAACTGGTTGATCTGGTGCGCGAAAAGCGCCCGGACCTGCCGGTGATCTACACCACCGGATACACGCGCAATGCGGTGGTCCACAATGGTATACTGGACAATGATGTCGAACTGATCGGCAAACCCTTCACCCTGGAGGAACTGGCCCTGCGCGTGCGTGAGGTACTGGACAGGGCCGCGCTGAAGCGGCGATAGGCGCGGAGGCGAATTTACGTGGCGGCGCCGTCTGCCAGCCTCCGGTCGCATCGATATTTTACGGGGCCTGTCATAGCTTCGCTCAACCCAACCGACTGGAGTTGACCACAATGACAAGGGCTGGCGACAAAACGGACAGCCAGAATCCGCATCCCGAAACACCCGGCTTTACCCCGGAAACGCTAAACCTGCGTGCCGAACTGAAGGCGGCCGATGAGCCGGAAAGCCAATGGCTATTTGGCGATTATACGGTTTCCACCCACCATGGCCGGGACTCGCTTTGGGTGGTCGTTCGCGGACCGGGCCAGGGCGGCATTGCCCTGCGCACCTATCCGATCATGGGCCAGAATATCATTGTCGAGGCCCATCGTCGTGAGGATGGCGGCGACTGGAAAGTCGAGACCCATTCCGGTGTTTACCGCATCAGCCTGACCTTTCTTGGCGACAATCTCCTGCGCATGATTTCGCGCCTTGTACCCTCGCATGACCTGCTGGTCGTCTTCTGGCCGCGTGATCTTTATGTGCTCGATGAAAACGACGATCCGCGTCAGGCCGAAGGCCGGGTGGAGGCGGGGCAGCGGGGTCTAAATGCCGGCCTTTGCTATCTGTGCCTTAAAAAGCCGGCCTTTGGCAGCGTGCTCTACATGCAGAATCTGACGGCACTCAATCCCTTCTTTATCGACACAAAAACCAAGCCAGACGGCGTGGTGGGCGGGCAATGGCCGGAACTCGGCTACCAGCCGCCGGGATCACCCAATGGCGACTCGCCGCCGGTCAATCCGCTGAAGGAGGGGCAGGACTACGTGATCTCCGACGCCCTGGTCAGCCTGCGCGCTGACTGCGGGGCGAACGAGTTCGAGGTGGCGCGCAACTTCGTCGAGATGCTGGCGGACATCTATCCCCATCTCGACAAACCTGAACCGGAATACCGCGACTGGATCTGGCGGGCCGACAAGACTCTGCTTGACCTCAAGACATCGCCCGATGTCATCGAGGTGCATGACGGAAAAACCTATATCCGGCCCTATGTCGCGGCGGAATATCCCGACAGCATGGTCCAGATGACGGTGCTGAAATCCCTGCGCGAGTACGAAGCCTGGCGCGGGCGCCGTGATCCGTTTTCGGATGACCTGGCCGATGCCATGGAAGGGTTTTTTGACAATGACCTGCGCACCCTGCGCCGCTACCTGCCGGATGTCGGTGACGACAAGGACCGTGACGCGGTCGATTCCTGGTATATCTACCATCCGCTGATGAACCTGGCGCGCCTGGCGCTTAAGGGCGAAGCCTGGGCCGATACTTTGTTCCGTAAGTCGATCGCCTTTACGGTGAAGGCGGCGCACCATTTCAAATACAAATGGCCGATCCAGTACGACCTGACGACCCTGAAGGTGATCGAAAAGGATCGTGGTGATGGCCTGGGCCAGACCGATGTCGGCGGCTTCTATGCCTATGTCATGCTGCTGGCGCACGAACTGACCCAAGACAAAACCTACGTCGCCGAAGCGAAGGCGGCGCTGAAGGCCTTGGAGGATGACCGCTTCGAACTGGTCTACCAGACCAATCTGACGGCCTGGGGGGCGTTGGCCTGCCTGCGCCTGTGGAAAATGGGGGACGATCCGCATTATCTCGATCAGGCCTACGTCTTCATTGCCGGCCTGATGCACAATTGCGAACTGTGGGGATCGAAGATCGGCTGGGCCCGCCACTATGCCAACTTCTTCGGCGTGACCTGCCTGCATGACGGGCCCTATATGGCGGCCTACGAGGCCTTTGAGATGTTCGCGGCATTTGATGAAGCGCTGAAGATATCTGATGCGGAGCTGCCTGAGCCGCTGAAGCTTCTGATGTGCGAATACCGGCGCTATGCACTTGATGTGCTGTGGTCCTTCTATCCCGATTTCCTGCCGGCGGAGAGCCTGTCCGATACAGTCCGAAATGGCCACCTCGACCGGGCGCTTTCGCTTCCGCTGGAAGATATCTACGGTGACGGCAGTCCCGCGGGGCAGGTGGGGCAGGAGGTCTATGGCGCCGGCAGTGCGTTCTTCCTGGTGTCGCGCGCCTATTTCCCCTGCGGTGACGCGCCCTTCCGGTTGTACGTCGATTATCCGGCCAATGTCGAGCCGAAGGACGGCTACCTCGCCATCAAACTCAAGGGGCCGAAAGGATGTATCGCGCGCCTCCGTCTGATCGCACTCGACGGCAAGGCCGGTCCGCCCGCAGTCTCAATTGACGGTCTGGAAGCCACGGGTAGGGGTGATGCCTATGTCGAATACCGTCCGATGGCCGATGCCGAGATTACGGTGCGCTGGAGCGCATGAACGGAAAGCGCCTGAATTCACAGACAGGCAAGCCGGCCAATTCCGCATTGGTTCCTAACAGAGAACCGGGCAGTATGAACGCATAATGGAAATTCAGACAGGGAGGTTCTGATGGCTCAATACCATGCGGTTGCAAACAGCCGGAACATTGGCCGCGGCATGGCCTTCACCATCCAGAGCGGCGTCCTGCGCCGGATGGATGTTCTCGATTTACACCTGGAAGAGGACGGTAAGGTCGAGGCCACGATTGAGCATTTTGACCCGACCGGGCTATGCATCAGCCTGAATGGGGCAACCTTCAAATGCCGTCCGTGGCGAATGGGGGATGCGGCGGTCAGGCGGCTGCCGGGCACGATTTCAAGCTGGACCATCGACCAGATACTGGAAGAAGCTGCGGATGCCTGACAAGGTTAGCGCTTGACCCGGTCCCTGCTTGCGCCCTAAGGTCTTACCGTTACGGCGTGGGGGCGCCTGTATGGCGAACGGGACGGGGGATAGCAGGCTTTGACGCAGACCGGGGCAACAGACAGCGCCTCACATGCCGTGGCGGGTGCCGGGCATGGCAGGGTCGATGTTGTCGAAGCCAAGCGCCTGATTGGGCAGGTCAATGGCAGTCATGACCTGCAAACCACCTTCACGGCCCTGCCCAAGCCGGATTTGAAGGCGCTGGAATTCTGGAAACGGGTTTTCAAGAATATCGGTGAATTTTTCGAGAAGGTCGCCAGTGTCTTCAAACCGCTGGCCCCCTTCATGCCCTATATTCTCGCAGCCCTGGCCATTGCCCTGATCGCGCTTCTGCTGTCGCCCTTCGTGCGCATGATGATCACCTCGCGGTTTCAACGGCTTTTTGCACGCGATCACCTGCGGGCCGACGCGCCGTGGCGGCCGACACGCGAAGCGGTGACGGCCCTGCTCGGCGATATCGACAAACTGGCGGCCGAGGGCAGTTATGACGAAGCCGTCCACCTGCTGCTGGTGCGGTCTGTGGCGGATATCAACGCCTTCCGGCCAGACCTGGTGCGCAAACATTATTCGGCGCGCGATATCCGTTCGCATCCCTTATTGCCGGAAGCGGCGCGGCCCGCCTTTACCGAAATTGTCCGCTGTGTCGAAAAGAGTTATTTTGCCGGCATAGCCGCCACGCGCGCCAATTTCGAAGCCTGCCGCGCCGCCTATACCGCCTTTATTGCCGCCGAGGGGATCGCCTGATGGCCAAACCGGCGGCAACAAAAAAGACCTTCGGCCAACATATTGGGGCCAGGATCGGCAAAGCCTCCGGCTGGCTGCCGGCTGTGGCGGCCTTTCTCTGCCTGTGCTTGTTCGCGGCGGCGGCCATCACGCTTTTCGATGTCAATTCGGTGCCGAAAACGGGTCAGAAAGCCAATGCGACCGGTCTTTCGGCGCAAGGCACGGCGGGCCTGCGCCGCCTGCTGGAGGCAAGGGGACACGAGGTCATTGTCAACCGCATGGAAGACGGCCCGCTGATCGAGCATGGCGACCTGGAAATCATCACGCTCGATGATGACGGCGGCACCCTGACCTATGCCTATCATTTCGACAGCGACGATACGTCGTCAGCCTCTTCGAGCAGCGCGTCTTCGGCTGAGGTTTCCTCGGCCAATGCTGCCTCGGCCAATTTCACCTCGGCCAATGCCACCTCGGAAAGCGCCGCCTCCGTCAGCGCCTCAGCCAGCGGTGACGCGGACGAGGAAACGGGCTCCGCGACTCTGATCCCCGATCCCAGACGATCGAAACACGTCCTGCGCCAGCCGCTGGGCAAGGTGGTGCTGGTCGTGGCGCCAAAATGGAACGCCGGGCCCGATCCGCGCAACCGCTACTGGGATCGCGGACCGACCCTGGTGGCGACGGCGAATGTCATTGACAGCCTGGGCTTCCTGTCGCCGGTCAGCGAGGTGCCGGCGCCGAAAGATGACAGACAGGCGATGGCCAGGGTAAAAGCCTCGCCGCCGGGGACGCAAACCGTGCGCAATGGCGACAGTCTGGTGACGTTCGATCGGCCCCCCTATATGCTAAAACGCGACATGCGTCCGATGGCCGGGAAAGCCGAAAAGGGGACAGCACAGCCCTTTGAGCCGGCACCGCATCTCTGGACTTTCCGCCCGGCCCAGGGCGGCCCGTTCAGCGCCCCCGTTTCCGTGGGCGCGATCACCGGCCTGCAATCGATCACCGGACCGAATCTGAGGCCGCTGCTTGTTGGTCCCAATGGCGAGGCAGTCCTGTCACAAGTCATCGTCACAGGTAATCGCCCGCAACCGAAGGCGCCGATATACCTGCTTAGTGATCCGGACCTGCTCAACAACCAGATACTGGCCGATCCGGAAAAGGTCGTCGCCGCCCTGAGCCTGATCGATGCGATCAGCCCGCCGGCGGAGAAGCCCGGCCGCGTGGTCTTCAACCTGACCTTCAACGGCATATCGACCGATCATGATCTGCTGCACGCCCTCAGCCGTCCGCCGTTCATCGCCGTACCCCTGTGCCTGCTGATCGCTGGCCTCGGCCTGATGTGGGCGGCGTTTTCGCGCTTTGGTCCGGCCCGCGAGGCGCCTGTGGAGCCGCCCCTGGGGCGCGGCGTGAAGATACTGGCCGATAATGCCGCCCGCCTGATGGCCATCACCCTGAAAGAGGTTAAGCTGGGGCCGGCCTATGCCGACCTGGTGCGCGATCAGGTTCTGAAGGATAAGGGATACCGGCTGGGCGTCAGCCCTGAAAGCCCGGACGATCTCGCCGAGCGCCTCGGCCAGGCGCAAAAAACGACCGACTCCTTTATCGACCTCAAGGCCCGTGCGGCCAAGGTCATGACCGTACACCAACTCATCGATATCACACTCAAGCTCCACGCCTGGAAGACGGAGATACAACGTGCTCATACCTGACATCCAAGCTCTGGCCGCCCGGCTGCGCGCCGAGATCGGCAAGGTCATCATCGGCCAGACCGATACGGTCGACCTGCTGCTGACGGCGCTGTTTTCCGGCGGCCATGTGCTGCTCGAAGGCCCCCCGGGCACCGCCAAGACCCTGCTGGCGCGCGTTTTCTGCCAAAGCTTAAGCCTCAAATTCGGCCGCATCCAGTTCACGCCGGATATGCTGCCGGGCGACGTGCTGGGCTCGAACCTGTTCAACTTCCAGACATCGAGCTTCACCCTGACCAAGGGGCCGATTTTCTGCGACCTGCTGTTGGCCGATGAAATCAACCGCACACCGCCAAAGACCCAGGCCGCCCTGCTCGAAGCCATGCAGGAACGGTCGGTGACGCTCGATGGCGTCAGGCATGATCTGGGCCAGCATTTCACGGTCATCGCCACGCAGAACCCGATCGAGCAGCAGGGCACCTATCCGCTGCCGGAAGCCCAGCTCGACCGTTTCCTGTTCAAGCATGTGCTCGGTTATCCGAGCCTTGAGGAAGAAAAGCGCATCGTCGATACCGCCGGCAATGCGGCCGCCACCGATCCGGTGCTGGCCGGCGTCTCGGCCGTTCTCAGCGCCGCCTCTCTGGCGGAGGCGATCCAGGTCGTTTCCACCGTCAAACTCAACGACGCCAATCTCAACTATATCGTTGCCCTGATCCGCGCCACCCGTGAAGCGCCCCAGCTTTCCGTCGGCGCATCCCCGCGCGCCGGCGCCCTGCTGGCCCGTGCCGCCCGTGCCAGGGCGGTACTCGATGGCCGCGACTATGTGCTGCCGGACGATATCAAGGCGCTCTATTCCGCCACCATGCGTCATCGTGTCCTCTTGTCGCCTTCCGCCGAAATCGAGGGCGAAAGTGTCGATCGCGTCCTTCAGGGACTGCTTGAAAGAATTGAAATACCCCGCTGATGCCCATCTATCCCACACCGCGACTGCTGATCCTGTTGGCTTTGAGCGTGCTCGCTGCGCTCGGCATCGGGATATTTGCGCCCGGTTTGTGGGCCTGGGTGCCGCTGGCGGCGGCCCTGCTGTTTGTCGCCGCCCTGCTGGATGGCATGTTCGCGCCGGTCGGTGCCGGCCTGACTTTCACCATAAGACCACCGGCCGTTCTGGGCGTTGGCCGGACCGTCGATGTGCCGTTCGAGGCACGCTTCACAAAGTGGCGGCAACCGGCGAATATCGAATTGCGTCTCGGCCTGCATCGCCTTCTGCTGGCCTCGACCTATGAGCGCCGGCTGGCGCGGCAGGACGGCGCATTTCATGGTACGCTGAACCTGAAAGCCATGGCGCGCGGCCGTGGCGATATCGATGCGGCCTATATCCGCTGGCAGGGTTTCCTGGGCCTGGTCCATGTCCAGACGCGCATTCCGCTCGACAGCGAAATCGTCGTGACGCCGGACCTCCAAGGCGTCGAGCAGGATGCCGCCGACCTGTTCTCGCTCGATAATATCTACGGCGTCCGGGTGCAGAACCAGCTATATAACGGCTCGGAATATCATGCCCTGCGCGAATATGACGCCTCGCAGGATCACCGCCGCATCGACTGGCGGTCGTCGGCGCGGCACATGAAGCTGTTTTCGCGTGAATATCAGGCTGAACGAAATCATCATATCGTGCTGGCTTATGATACCGGCCGCCTGATGGGCGAACCGCTCGGCGGGCTGAAGCGGCTTGATCGCGCCATCTATGCCGGCTTGCTGCTCGGCTATACGGCGCTGAAGATCGGCGATAATGTCCGCACCTTCGCCTTCGCTGCCAAGCCCTATCACATTGCGCCGCCGATCTCCGGTACCAACGGGTTCGCCACGCTGAAATACCAGTTGTCGGCGCTGGAGGATTCGCCGGAAGAATCCAACCATACCCTGGCCTTGGCCGATCTCAATGCCACCGTGGCGCGGCGATCGCTGATCATCCTGTTTTCCGATTTCATCGACGAAATCAGCGCCGACCTGATGTTAGAGAGCCTGAACCGGCTGTCGAAGAAGCATCTGGTGCTGTTCGTCGCCTGCCGGGACGAGGTGGTTGAAGCGCTGATGGCGAAAACACCGGCTCAGGCGGAAGACGTAACGCGAGCGGTTTTTGCCCGCCGTCTGGCCAGCCAGCGCGAACGCGTGCTCACGCAACTCCGCCGCCAGGGCGTCGAGGTGCTGGAAACGCCGACCGAGCAGATGGCGACAGCGATCGTCAGCAAGTACCTGGCGCTGAAACGCGCCGACCGGCTGTAGGGGAGGGACGAGATGAACGACGACATTCACACGCCGGCTGACGCCCCAAAGCCCGTCCTGAGGCTAAAAAGCCAGAAGTTCCGCGAGGCGCGGCAATCGGACTGGCGCGCCCTCTCGACGCAACTCGACAAGGTGGAAAGGCGCGGCCTTGGCAGCTTTTCCATCGATGAACTGCTGAACCTGCCGCTGCTGTATCGTTCGGCCATGTCGTCGCTCTCCATGGCGCAGTCGATCTCGCTCGACCGCAACATGATTACCTATCTTCAGGCCCTGTGCGTGCGGGCCTATGTCTATGTCTATGGACCGCAGACCCGTCTGAAGGACGTGCTCTACAGCTTCTTCGTCCTGGGTTGGCCGCGCGCCGTGCGCAAACTGGGCGGCGAAATTGCCTTGGCCTTCGCCACCCTGGTGGCGGGCGCCATTGCCGGCTGGCTGATGTGCGCGCACGATTCCACCTGGTATAATGTCTTCCTGCCGGGCGAACAGGGCAGTCGCGGTCTGGACTCTTCGGCGGAGGACCTGCGCAAGACCATAGGCGGCAATCCGGAAAACCATGCCCTGTCGCCCTTCGCCGTCTTCCTGATGACGCACAATGTCGGGGTGGCGATCTCGACTTTTGCCTTTGGTGCGGTGTTTGGTCTGCCGACCTTCGCCCTGACGCTCTATACCGGCATTACGCTGGGCGCCATGGTGTGGCTGTTCGCGCAGCAGGGGCTGGGCTTTGAATTCGCCGCCTGGCTGACCATCCACGGCACGACGGAACTGTTCGCCCTGGTCATCGCCGCCGGATGCGGCTTCCATATCGCCCGCCGGCTGATGTTCCCAGGCGACGCCACCCGCAAGCAGGCGCTGCGGGAGGCAGGCACCCTGACCGGCACGGCCATGATCGGCGTCGCTGTCATGCTGACGGTGGCCGGCTGCCTGGAAGGCATCGGCCGGCAGATGATCACCGATCCGTTTGCCCGCATTGGCATCGGTGCGGTCATGCTGACAATCTGGGGGCTCTATTATACCTCTATCGGTCGCAGCAAACCGGGGGAGGGCGCCTGATGGCCAAACCTGGCAAGCGCGACCTGGCCAGCGATGCGCCCTATGGCGAAATCGGCCGCACGGCGTCGGAAATACTGACACCCGAAGGCGTCGTCCTGCCCTTTATCAATGCCACGTTCGGCGAGCGCGTCGGCGCCCTGCTGCTCGACTGGCTGATCATGATCCTGGCGCCGGTCATCGTACTGATCATCTGGTTGATCCTGCCGCTGGAGCATGTATTCGACAACGGCAAGAACAAGGCGCTGGGCTCGTTCGTGCTGATCGTAGCCATGTTCTTCCTGTTTTTCCTGCGTTCCGGCTATTTCATTCTCTTCGAGATGGGCGTGCGCGCCGCTACCCCTGGCAAGCGGGTCATGAAACTGCGGGTCATTTCGCATGATGGTGGCCGGCTGACCCCGGCGGCGGTCTTCACGCGCAATGCCCTGCGCGAAGTCGAACTTTACCTGCCGGTGACCCTGATCTTCGCCTGGTCGGCCAATCATTCGGCCGGCTCATGGCTGGCTTTTTTATGGGCGCTGGCCTTGCTGCTCCTGCCCCTGTTCAACAAGCAACATGCCCGTCTGGGCGATTTCCTGGCCGGTACGCGCGTCGTCCACATGCCGAAGGCATCCCTCAGTTACGATCTGGCCGACCTGGAAGGCGACCGCAATCTGGGGCTCAGCTTTACGCCGGATCAACTGGCCTATGGCGAGATGGAACTGACCGTGCTGGAGCAGGTGCTGCGCGAACGCAAACCGGCGGTGATGAAGGCGGTGGCCGCCCGGATCAAGGCGCGGATCAACTGGGTGGACCCGAAAAACGATCCGCCGGGTGACGAGACTTTCCTGCGGGCCTATTACGGCGCCCTGCGCGCGCACCTGGAAGCGAAGATGCTGCTCGGCCGCCGCCGTAAGGACAAGCACGATGCGCCTGTGTGAAACTGGAGGCCGGGCCGGTTGCAATGCTGCCAGCCGCGACCATATGAAGGCCAGACAGTTACATATTGAGGTGCGCCATGGCCGATAACGATCCCGCCCAAAACCAGCCCGCCGGCTATGTCGTGCCAAAAATCTGGCAGTGGGACAAAGGCAATGGCGGACAGTTCGCCAATATTAACCGGCCTGTCTCCGGTGCAACGCATGACAAGGAACTGCCAACGGGCAGGCATCCGCTCCAGCTCTATTCACTTGGCACGCCAAACGGCATCAAGGTGACCATCATGCTGGAGGAATTGCTGGCTTCCGGTCATGCTGGTGCCGAATATGACGCCTGGCTGATCAATATCGGCGAGGGCGACCAGTTCGGCAGTGGGTTCGTCTCCATCAATCCGAACTCCAAGATTCCGGCCCTGGTGGATTATTCGACCGCGCCCTCGACGCGCCTGTTTGAAAGCGGCTCGATCCTGTTTTACATGGCGGAAAAATTCGGGGCCTTTTTACCAACAGATCATCACAAGCGCGCCGAAACGATGAACTGGCTGATGTGGCAGATGGGCTCGGCGCCGTTCGTCGGTGGTGGTTTCGGGCATTTCTATGCCTATGCGCCGTTCAAGATCGAATACGCCATCAACCGTTACGCCATGGAGACCAGGCGCCAGTTGCATGTGCTGGATACGCAGTTGGGCAAAAGCGAATATGTGGCGGGCGATGACTATACCATCGCCGACATGGCCATTTACCCCTGGTATGGCGGCATTGTGAACAATGCCTATTCCGCCGCCGAATTCCTGTCGGTTGACGAGTACACGAATATTCGCCGCTGGATGGACCAGCTTGAGGCACGACCGGGCGTGCAGCGCGGCCGGCGGGTCAATCGCGCCGCCGACGGGTTGAAGGAACGCCATGACGCGGCCGATTTCGACGCCCTGCCGGGACTGCAAACGACCTGATACAATCGGTCACCATATTTCGCTTGCCTTTGCGGATGCAGTTGGGTTTGGTTCGCCTCAAAGTTTTTGATGACTCGCTCCGTGGGTTTGGGCAAAATAAGGTCGAAAAATGAAGATTACGATGATTGGCTCGGGCTATGTCGGCCTGGTTTCGGGTGTGTGTTTTGCCGAATTCGGCCATGATGTCGTCTGCATGGACCTGAATGTCGACAAGATCGAGGGCCTGAAGAAGGGCGTGATTCCCATCTTCGAGCCGGGTCTTGAGGAAATGACGCTCGATAATGTCAAGGCCGGCCGCCTGACCTTTACGACCGATATCAAGGCAGCCGTTGCCGGCGCCGAGGTGGTCTTTATCGGCGTGGGCACGCCGCCGCATCCGGAAACCGGCCATGCCGACCTGAAATATGTCTATGCCGCGGCGCGCGATATCGCCCGCTCGGTGGAGGGCTTCACCGTCGTCGTCACCAAGTCGACCGTGCCTGTGGGCACCGGCGATGAGGTCGAGCGCATCATCCGCGAAACCAATCCGAATGCCGATGTCGCCGTGGTCTCCAATCCGGAATTCCTGCGCGAGGGCGCGGCGATCAAGGACTTCATGATCCCGAACCGCATCGTGGTCGGCATCGAGGATGAACGCGCCCGCCCGGTGATGACAGAGGTTTACCGTCCGCTGTTTATCAACCAGTCGCCGCTGATGTTCACCACGCGCCGCACCTCCGAACTGATCAAGTACGCCGCCAATGCCTTCCTGGCGATGAAGATCACCTATATCAACGAAATGGCCGACCTGTGCGAAGCGGTGGGCGCCAATGTCCAGGAAGTGGCGCGCGGCATCGGCCTCGATAACCGCATTGGCACCAAATTCCTCCATGCCGGACCGGGCTAGGGCGGCTCGTGCTTCCCCACGGACACTCTGGCCCTTGTCAAGACGGCGCAGGATTTCGGTGCGCCGATCCGGCTGATCGAAACGACGGTGGAAATCAACGACGCCCGCAAGTCGAAGATGACGAAGAAGGTCATCAAGGCATTGGACGGCAGCGTCGCCGGCAAGACGGTGGCCGTGCTCGGCCTGACCTTCAAGCCGGAAACCGACGACATGCGCGATTCCCCGGCCATCACCATCATCGAGGAACTGGTCGAGGCCGGCGCCACCATACGCGCCTTCGATCCGGAAGGCATGGAAAATGCCAGGGCTGTCCTGCCGCCGATCACCTATTGCGAAGGTGCCTATGACGCCGCCACCGGCGCTGACGCGGTGGTGATCGTCACCGAATGGAACGAATTCCGCGGCCTGGATCTCAAGCGCATCAAGGCGGCCTTGAAATCACCGGTCCTGGTCGATCTGCGCAATATCTACCGCCGCGAGGAAGTGGCGCGCCACGGCTTCACCTATTCGTCGATCGGCCGCCCCAGTGAGGATATAGCGGCCGGCTGAATTTCAGACTGAAAATTTATAATGAACGCGATTGTATAAGGTCGTCGCGCGTGAAAGCGGCAATGGGGCAGACAGTAAATGTTTTGCAAGCCCAGGAGGAGGCGATGACCGCCATTCCCGCTACCCTTACCGCCGCCGGCCAGGCCGACGTCATTGAACTCACCCTTGCCGGCCTCAGGCAGCACAGCCTCACCGAGACGGAAACCCGCGACGATATCCTGCTGTTGTTCGATATCGACCTGACAGTCGAGCAAGCGCGGCAGATGTCGGGTTATCTCACTCGCGTGCTGTCTGCGGTGCGCGCCGGTGATATGTCGGCTGGCGACGCCGCCTGTGATATCCGCCAGGTGATGAGCGCGTTTCTGCCCGATGAGCCGGTTCAGTATGAAATGAACCTGATCTGACCGGCTGTGCGCCCTGACTACGATCTTGAACGCTTTGTCACCGCGCAGGCGCCGGTCTATGCGCAGGTGCTGGCCGAACTGCGGGCGGGCCGCAAGACCAGCCACTGGATGTGGTTCATCTTTCCGCAATTATCCGGCCTTGGCCGCTCGGCACGGGCGCAATATTACGGCATGTCCGGTCTGGCGGAGGCCAGGGCCTATCTGGACCATTCTGTTTTGGGAGAGCGCCTCTGCGCCTGTACGCGCAGTGTCATCGACACGCAGGCGCCATCACTGCATCAGATATTCGGCACGCCGGATGACCTGAAGTTTTGCTCCAGCATGACGCTTTTTGCCGCGGCGGCAGCAGAGGAGAGCGCACTATTCAAGGCAGCGCTTGACCGCTGGTGTGCCGCGCCGGACAAGGCGACCCTGCGGTTGCTCGAAAGCGCCTGAAACCTGCTTAACGTTGGCGCAACGGCGCCGTGGAGCCGCGCAGCACGATATCGTGCGGCAGAACCTGGTGGGGCACCGGCGTCGGCCATTCCGAGGTGCCGAGCGGCGACAGGCGGGTGAACAGAAGGTCGCCGGCCATGGCGCCCAGTCTTGGCACGGGCTGGCGAACCGTGGTCAGCGAAGGCCACAGCATTTCAGACGTCGGGATGTCGTCGAACCCGACGATCGAGCAATCGTCCGGCAGGGTCAGGCCCATTTCATGCGCCACCTTGATGACCGCGACGGCCATTTCGTCATTGCAGGCAAATATGGCGGTCGGTGGCTCGTCGCGTTCCAGCAGCCGGCGGGCGCAGGGAATGGTGGCGAAATAGCGGAACTCGCCGTCTTCCACCAGGCCGGGATCCACCTCCAGACCGGCCTCTTTCAGTGCCTGGGCATAGCCTTCAAAGCGATAAATGGTGGCGGCATGATTGGGCAGACCGCGAATAAAGGCGATCCGCCTGTGGCCATAGGTCAGCAGGTGTTGCGTCATCTGGTAGGCGGCACGCTTTTCATCGATCCTCACGCTCGGCAGATGCGGGACTTCCGTCACCGGCGACACCCGGACATAGGGCACGCCGGCTTCATCGAGCACGCCCAGCACGATTTCGTTGTCGGTCAGTGGCGCCGTCAGCACTGCGCCGTCGAGCTTCAGACGCTTGACCAGATCCTTGGCGCGGCGCTCGACATCCGGCGACTGATAATCCAGTTCCTCGACGACAAGGTGATAGCCGAAATAGCGGCAGCGCTCCATCAGGCCAAGCTGGATGTCGTGGGTATAGAGCCCGCCGGCGTCGCCATAGAGGTGGGCCACGACATAGGATTTTTCCGGCGCCAGGCTGCGCATCCCGCGCGCCGATTCATTGGCCTCGAAGCCCAGTTCGGTAACCGCCTGCCGGACGCGTGTGCGCATATCGGCCGAGACGTGGCGTTCATTATTGATGACGCGCGAGACGGTCTTGATCGAAACCCCGGCCAGGCTGGCGACGTCGATAATGGTCGGTTTGCGGGTGATCGGATCGGGCATCTAACGGCTCACGGTGAGAAAGGGATCGGCGCGTTTGGGGGCGGGCGGCGCGGCAAAGCCGTGCGCATAGACCTGGGTAATCAGGTCGCGGTGCGTGGGCAGGTCGCGGAGGGCGCCATCGGTAAAGGCGCGGATACGGGCGAAAATCTGGTCGGCGGCCTCGGCCCGGCTGTGGATCGGCGCCTGGGCGCTTATGTCGGTCGGGTAGTTCATGCCGTAAAGGATATATTGGTAGGAGGAGGCGGCGAAGATATCGATATCGGTCAGAGTGTCGAAACGCGAAGGCGGCCGATATTTCCACATATCGAGCAGCCCGCGCAGGTTTTCAGGGATGGTGGCCGGATCGGTATTGTCGCGCCAGAAGGCTTCCGGGCGGCGGGAAATGCAGTAGTGCAGTTTCAGGAATTCGGCGGTTTTCTCATAGCGCTGGCGCATACGTTCGTTGAACAGGCCCGCCGAGGCATCGGCCGGGCCGGTGAAGGGAAAGCAATCGACGAGCAGGCTAATGGCGACCTCGATCATCATGATTCCGGTGGCTTCCAGGGGTTCGTAGAAGCCGGCGGACAGGCCGATGGCGCAGCAGTTCTTGACCCACTGCGCCTTGCGGTAGCCGGGGTCGAACCGGATCAGTCGCGGCTCCAGGTGGTCGGCCTTGTCGCTGGCATACCGGCGCAGATAGGTGCGCAGGACATGACGCGCACGGTCATCCGAACTGTGGGCGCTGGAATAGACATAGCCGACGCCGCGCCGGCTATTGAGGCCGATGTCCCAGGTCCAGCCGGCCTCATGCGCCGTGGAGATCGTATAGCTGGGAATGGCTTCCTGCGGGTCGGCATAGGGCAACTGGATCGCCAGGGCGGTGTCGGTGAGAAGCACGTCCCTGACGGAGTGGAAGGGCGAGCCCAGGGCCTTGCCGATCAACAGGGCGGCAAAACCGGTGCAGTCGATAAAGAAATCGGCCTCCAGCCGGCCGTGTTCGGGGGAAATGACGGCGGTAATGCCGGTCTCCCCGGTCTCGACCTCGCTGATACGGCCTTCCAGATGCGTGACGCCATAGAGCCGGGCATATCGGGCCAGCAGGTTGCCGAAACGGCCGGCGTCGAAATGATAGGCATAGTTCATGCGGCCGCCGAAATAACCGCCCTCGTGCGCGCGCTTGGGGGCGCGTCCGGCATCGGCCACCCGCTTTTGCAGGGTGACGGCTTCGGCGAAAGGCGGCCGCGTGGCCGGATCCTGCATCAGCCAGTAGGGCAGGAGCCCGGCGCCATCGGTAAAATAAGGGGCCTCAAAGGGGTGGCTGTAGCTGGTGCCCTCTACTTCCCAGTCATCGAAACGGATGCCCTGCTTGAAGGTGGTCGAGCAGTCGCGCAAAAATTCGGCCTCGTCTATGCCCAGGGTTTGCAGGGTGGTGCGGATCGTCGGGATGCTGCCTTCGCCCACTCCCACCGTGCCGATATCGGGCGATTCGATCAGGGTGATCCGTGGCGCACCGGCTCCCTGGCCGAATACGCGCGCCAGATAGGCGGCGGTCATCCAGCCGGCCGTGCCGCCGCCAGCGATCAGGATTCGCGGTGAGGATGTCATGCAAGCCCCCAAAAGCACGATAGAAATGATGCCAGGAATGTGGACGCTAACACGCGGCTGGCCGCAGGGCAAGCGATGGACAGGCGGGCGAGACAGTCTAAGAATTTGAAAGCAAATGGAAAATTTCAGCCCCGGTGCATGATGGCTGTCTTTCTGACGTGGTCTGGTTATTCGGCTGGACAAGGCGCCTGCGGCAAGCCTATGAAAAATAGAAATATTTTCTGTGATATTTATGCAAAAGGACAATTATTTCAATAAATTGGTATTGTTGCTGCGATGTGTCTCTGGCTGACAACATTGTCAGGATTCATTTACAGCCGGTCTTGCCGGGACTATGTGTTTCACGCGTCACAAGCCCCGGATAAACCGGTCCGATGACCAGCGAAACGATCATCGGGCTGCCGGCATATCCGGAAAAATACGCTTCCTGAGTTCCCGAGACTCAGGAAGCGATCTATTTCTGATAGACCCGCACATAGTCGATCTTGAACTGCCATGGCATGGTGCTGTCATCGACGCCGGTCTTGCCGCCGAAATCACCGCCGACCGCCAGGTTGAGGATCAGTTCATGCGGCCGGTCGAACGGCCAGGCGCCCTTACCGGTGCCTTCGTTGCGGAAGCGGTAGTAGAAGCGGCCGTCTATGCCTTCCTTTATCTCGTCCGGCGTCCACAAGAGGCTGTAGGTATGCCACTGGCCGCAGACGGCCGGCATGGTTTTGAGAACACCCTTTTGTGTGCCCTTGACGTGGTTGTAGAGGCCGGTGTGGACGGTGTGGTAGATCGTGTCCGGGTTCCAGCCGACATATTCCATGATGTCGATTTCGCCGTCATCCGGCCATTTGAGTGCCTTGGTGGCCGGCAATTGCCAGATGGCGGGCCAGACGCCCAGGCCGCACGGCAATTGTGCCCGCACCTCGACATAGCCGTAGGTATAGGTCTTTTTCGACAGCAGGCGGGCGGAGGTGTAGTGCTGGCCGCCCCAGTCAGACCTGTCTTTCAGATCTTCCCTGCGGGCCTCGATAATCAGGCTGCCGTCCTCGATGCGCGAATTTTCCGGCCGGGCGTCACTGTAATATTGCAGTTCGTGATTGGCCCAGCCGTGTTTATTGGCGCCGGTGTCGTATGTCCACAGCCCCGCATCCGGCAGACCCGGCGTGCCGAATTCATCCGACCATTTCAAGCTGTAGCCGGCCGGCACACCGCCCGGTTCGTCAATGGCGAGGGAATCGGCCGCCGGTGGCGTGGACGGATCGGCCCGGGCGGTCAGCGGCAGGAACAGGGCAAGCAGGGGCATGAAACGGGCGAGGGGCGACACGGGCGTCTCCTGTAAAAAGAGTTTGTTTTTTGTGTTTCGCTGGCGCCTTTTTCGGCTTATGCCGGCAGCCTAGCAGACGCCGCCAATTATGCAAACCAGATGACCACGGCTCCGGTCAGCAGCAGCAGGGCTACGGAAAGTACGCGGTAATTCTGATACCATTTTACCGTCTTCAGGTGCGCGGTCTCCGCCTGCCAGACATCTTTTGCGAACATCAGGTGACTGACCGTGGCGGGGTCTGGCGCGGGCGCCGTCAGGCTGCCGGCCAGCAGGGCGATAAAGGCGACCGCGAAAATGACAATGGCCGCCACGAGGAAATGCAGCGGCAGAAGGTGAAACGCGAAGGCGTCGACAAACAGGATCAGGCTGGTGATCGTACCGGCCACCAGCCCGGCCGCGGCGCCGGCGCGGTTGACCCGTTTGATGAACAGGCCGGCGATAAAGACGGCGGCGATCGGCGGCACGAAATAGCACAGCACCGCCTGGAGATATTTCCACAAGGTATCCTGAAAATGGATGATCTGCGGCGTCCACAGCACCGAAATGACCATCAGGATCACCGTGATGACCTGGCCCGTCCGCACCAGTTGCACATCGGTCATGTCCGGTTTGAGCTTGCGGATGAAGTCCATGGTCAGGAGCGTCGAGGTCGAATTATAGATGCCGGAGAGGTTTGCCAGGATGGAGATCAGGCAGGCTGCCACGATCAGGCCGATCAGGCCGTGCGGCATGATCTCGAACACCATGTGCGAGAACACGCGGTCGGGTTGTGGCAGGGCGGGAAAGAGCAGCAGGGCCGCGGCCCCCGGCAGGATAACCAGGAAGAGGTTGGTCAGCTTGAGCGCCCCGCCCATCAGCGAGCCCCAGCGCCCGTGATCGAGCGATTTCGCCGCCAGAACGCGCTGGACCATGATCTGGTTGGTACACCAGAAATAAAAGCCGATCAGCGGCACGCCGGTGAGCAGGCCGGTCCAGGGCATGTCCTTGTCATCGGCCGGCATGATCAGTTTGAGATGCGCAGGATCGATGGCTTTCAGCGTGTGGCTCCAGCCCGCCAGGACATCGCCGCCGCCCACGGCCCGGAAGGTGAAGAAGGAGATGCCGGACGCGACAATGACCATGACCACGCCCTGAACGCCTTCGACCATTAGGACGGCGCGCAGGCCGCCGGCGATCAGGAAGCCGCCGGCGAGGATGGCAAGCAGCGCGCACACCTGCCACAGCGGCCAGTCCGGCACCAGGATCTGGAACAGGATCGACCCGGCGAAAAGGCCGCCGGCGGCATCGAGGAAAATACCGAGCACGACAGACAGACCTGACACATAGGTGCGCACGAACCGGCCGTATCTCAGTTCGAGGAACTCCGGCACGGTGAAGACCTGCGATTTGATATAGGTCGGCAGGACGAAGGCGCAGAATATGGTCAGCACGATGGCTGCCATCCATTCGTAGTTGAAGACGGAAATGCCGTGCGAATAGGCGGCGCCCGTCAGGCCGACGAGCGAGGTGGCCGAGATGGTCGAGGCATAGAGCGCAAAGCCGATCTTCGGCCATGAGGCGGATTGACCCGCCAGGAAATGTTCGCGGGCCTTGAGCTGCCGGTGGCGGTCGAGCAGGCCGAACAGCAGGAGGCCGCCGATATAGACACAGAAGACGGCCAGGTCGAGCCAGGTCAGATTATGCGCCAAAGGCATGGTGTCCGCGTCCCCGTATTGTTTTCGTGAGCCTAGCGGAATTCACAAAGGGCGCAAGCCGGTGGTATAGTGGCTTCCTGTTTGATGTGGAATTGAGATGGATAAGTCTGGCCCCCTGCCGCCCGGCCATGTACCCGACCTGCTGACGCCGCGCCTGAAGGTTGTCTTCTGCGGCACGGCCCTGGGGCGCGTATCGGCCGAGCGAAGGGCCTATTATGCCAATCCGGGCAACTTCTTCTGGCGGACCCTGCACAATACCGGCCTGACGCCGGAGCGCGTCAAACCGCAGGATTATGCCCGGCTGCTCGATTACGGCATCGGCCTGACCGATCTGTGCAAGGCGCATTTCGGTAATGACAATCAGCTTCCGCCGGGGGCGCTGGATGCGGTCGCCCTGCGCGAAAAGATCGAAAAGTACCAGCCGAAAATCCTGGCCTTTACCAGCAAGACCGGCGCGAGTGTTTCCCTGGGGCGGCCGACCGGCCATATCCCCCTTGGCTTTCAGCCGGAAACAATCGGCGACACCCGCATCTATGTCTTGCCGTCGCCTTCCGGGCAGGCGCGTATCTTCTGGAACCAGAATGTCTGGCAGGAGCTGGCTGATGCGGTAAAGACCTTTACCTGACCGCTGGATAAGCCTAACCTTGCGTGTGATCCCCCGACAGGTGCCCCATGATTTACGAATTCCAGCATGGCGTTATCACGGGCGCTTTCGCGCCGCCCCTGGCTGATGATCTGGCCCGGCTGGAAGAGGCTTTCCGGCGTTGCGGACATCTCCATATCGTCCTGACCGGCGCCGACCGGGCGCCGTCAACCCAGATGCCGTGGCCGGCCCATATGCGTGAGGCTATGTTGCGAGCGGCGCTGGGGGCGCTGGCGGATCGGGCCGATTTTTGCCATGCGCGCGATCATCTGTACCGGCCGGATCTACAGGGCAGTATCTGCGAACAGGTGACGGCACTTATGCCGGAAGATGGCGGCGGCTGGCTGGGCGCGGAAGACCTGGCCCATCCGCCGGCTGAGCCCGAAAGGGCCGAGCAGGTGCGCGCTGGCTTTCTGCGCGATGGGCCTGACGCCATTGCCGGGCAGGTGCCAAAGGCGGTACTGGAGATGCTGCGCGCCTATGCCGCGACGTTCGATTTCAACCGCCTGCGCGAGGAACAGCTCTATATCGACGACTACAGGTTAAGCTGGGGAGTGGCGCCCTATCCGCCGATATTCGTCACCTGCGATACCCTGATCCAGCATGGCCGTCACCTGCTTTTGATCAAGCGCGGCGGCCAGCCGGGCGCAGGGCTTTGGGCCCTGCCGGGTGGGTTTGTCGAGCCGGACGAGACCCTGCTGCAAACGGCGGTGCGCGAGGTGGCGGAGGAGACGCGCCTTGACCTGACGCCCGCCCATATCGCCGAACATCTGGTGGCGTCGCAGGTCTTCGACTATCCGAAGCGCTCGGCGCGCGGCCGCACCATCACCCATGCCTTCCATTTCCGTTTTCCGGAAGGGCCGTTGCCGAAGGTCGAGGCTGCCGATGACGCCGCCGGCGCGCACTGGGTAGCCATCGATGATCTGGACGCCATGCGCGGCCAGATGTTCGAGGATCATACCGATATCATCGAATTCTTCCGGCTGGACACACAGATGAAAAACGCGTGACGTGGTGGGGCGGCCTGTGTTACCCTGAATAAATATAACAAATATATTTATTCAGGGAGAAGACCATGCGCCGTAATAATCCGCATAGGCGGGCGCTGCTGAAAACCTCGGGCGCCGGGCTGGGCTTGGCCCTGCTCGCCAGGCAGGCACAGGCGAAAACGACAGCCGGGACGCTGATCGAACGGCGGATCGACACCGGCTGGCAGATGCGCCAGGCGGGCAAGGACGACTGGATCGCGGCCACCGTGCCGGGAACAGTCCATACTGATCTTCTGGCGGCGGGCCGGATTGCCGATCCCTTTTATCGCACCAATGAACGCGACCAGCAGTGGATCGACAAGGTTGACTGGGAATATCGCACCACGCTGGATATCGACGCGAAGACCCTGGCGCACGATCACATCGAACTGGTGTTCGCGGGGCTCGATACCTATGCCGAGGTCTGGCTCAATGACGTTCTGGTGCTTTCCGCCGACAATATGTTCCGTGAGTGGACGGCGGATATCAAGCCGCAGGCGAAGGCCGGTGCCAACGCCCTGCGCATCCTGTTCCGCTCGCCGATCACCGAAGGGCTGAAGCGGCTCGATGCCCTGGGTTACAATCCGCCGGCGCCGAATGATCAAAGCGAAAACGGCGGCCTGGGAGATAAGCGGGTGAGCGTCTTTACCCGCAAGGCCGGCTATCATTATGGCTGGGACTGGGGACCGCGTTTTGTCACGTCCGGCATCTGGCGGCCGGTCACTCTGCGTGCCTGGAGTGGTGCCCGGATCAATGATCTTCAGGTGGTGCAGGACAGCCTCTCGGCGGATGCGGCGGCGCTCACTGTCGTATTCGAGATCGTCGCCGCTCAGGCCGGTCCGGCGGTGATCGAGCTGACCAGCGAGACGGACGGGGCCATCCGTCCGCGCCAGGCGGTCACGCTCGTCAAAGGCGTCAATATCCTGCCGCTGAAGGTGACCGTCAAACAGCCGAAACTGTGGTGGACCAACGGTCTGGGTGAGGCGCACCTTTACAGCCTGACCGGCCGGGTGGTCACCGCCAGTGCCACCGACAGCCGGACCGTGACCACCGGGCTGCGCACGGTCAAGATCGTCCAGACGCCGGATGCCGAGGGCCGCAGCTTTTATGTCGAACTGAACGGCGTGCCGGTCTTCATGAAGGGCGCCAACTATATCCCCAATGACAGCTTCCTGCCGCACGTGACGCATGAGGTCTATGACCGCGTCGTGCAGTCGGCGGTCGATACCAACATGAACATGCTGCGCGTCTGGGGCGGCGGCACTTATGAGGATGATTATTTCTACGACCTGTGCGATCGCAACGGCATACTGGTCTGGCAGGATTTCATGTTCGCCTGCTCCATGTATCCAGGCGATGCCGCCTTCCTTGAAAACGTCCGGCAGGAAGCGGTATATAATGTCCGCCGCCTGCGCAACCACCCGTCCATCGCCCTGTGGGTGGGCAATAACGAGATCGACGCCGCCTGGCAGAACGATGTGCCAGAAGGCGGCTGGGGCTGGAAGCAGAAATATACGCAAAGTCAGCGCGATGAGATGTGGAAGGGCTATCAGGCCGTCTTCCTTGATATCCTGCCGAAGGTGGTGGCCGAACATGACGGCCAGCGCTTCTACTGGCCTTCCTCGCCGCAGGCGGCATGGGACTTTAAAACAGGAATTAGGCACGCCGACCTGTCGCAAACCAAACAGTCCGGCGATATCCATTACTGGGACGTCTGGTGGGGCCAGAAACCCTTTGCCGATTACCGCAGCCATATCGGCCGCTTCATGAGCGAATACGGCTTCCAGTCTTTCCCGGAATTCAGGACGGTGCAGTCTTACGCGAAGCCGGAAGATTACGACATCTTTTCGGAGGTGATGGCGGCACACCAGCGCTCGTCGATCGGCAACGGCACGATCAAGAACTACATGCAGCGCGATTATGTTGTGCCTGCGGATTTCCAGCAGTTCCTCTATGTCGGGCAGGTCTTGCAGGCCGAGGGCATCAAGGTGGCGATGGAAGCTCACCGCGCGCGTATGCCCTACTGCATGGGCTCGCTGTTCTGGCAGATCAATGACTGCTGGCCGGTCGCCTCTTGGAGCAGCATCGACTATTATGGCCGCTGGAAGGCGCAGCAGTATTTCGCCCGCAAGGCCTTTGCACCGGTGCTGGTGTCGCCCGTGCTGGAAGGCGACAAGATTACCATTACCGTGGTCAGCGATCACCTGCAAGACAGGGCGTCCACGCTTGAAATCAGGAGCATGGATTTCAAGGGAGAGGGCGGGCGCGTGCAGAGCTTGCCTATTACGCTTAAAGCCAATCGCGCCGAAGTCGTTTTCACCGGCGATGTCGCGCCTCTGCTGAACGGCTTGACGCCGGAAAACGCCCTGCTGCATATCCGGCTTACTAATAAAGAAGAGACGATGTCGGAGACTGCGGTCTATCTAAAGCCGGTCAAGGATCTGGCCCTGCCGAAACCCGTGATCGAAAGCCAGGTGAAGCCGCTTGAGGGCGCGGTGGCCGTCAGCGTCGCATCGCCGGCTTTGGTCAAGAACCTGTGCCTGGGTTTCGAAGGGCATGACGGGGTGTTCAGTGATAACTTCTTCGACCTGCTGCCGGGCGAGACACGGATTATTACCTTTACCCCGCGTGGATCGGCGCCCGGCGCCGGTGATCTGATTCTGAGGCATATGATGTCGTAACGCCTGAAATTAGAAGTTGCGTATCAAGAGCGGCTAGGGGCATGGTCGGTCCGACCTATGAGAGGATCGACCATGCCCGTTTCCCGTTTTGCGCTCGCCCTTTGTCTGTCTCTGTCTCTGACAGTGCCCCTGATGACCGCGGCCACGCCGGTGTTCGCAGGGCCGTCCGACGATCAGTTCAAGGTGATCTACACCACCGAGTGGGCCTGGCGACAATCCCTGCAACAGACCGACGAGAACAATGTCAATGCCGGCGTGGCCGCGCACCTGCCTGATGTCAGCGCGGCGGCGCAATCAAAGCAACTGGCCTACTGGCAGGATGTGGAAGCGAAGCTGGCCGCCGTAGATATCAAGAGCCTGTCAGCGGAAAACCAGGTCAATTACCAGGTCTACAAGGCACAGATCGACGCCCTGGTGGCCGCGAAACAATTCCGCGAATTTGAGAAGCCGGTCAATTCCGACAGCAGTTTCTGGGCCGACCTGACCTACATCACCGAAAGCGATTTCCACACTGAAGCGGATTTCCGCAACTATATCGGTCAGCTTTCCGACATGCCGCGCTATTTCGATCAGCAGATCGTCAATATGAAGGCCGGTCTGAAACGTCATTTCACCGCGCCGCAGGTGACGCTTGAAGGCCGCGACGCCTCGATCCGCACCGTCATTGATATCAAAAAGCCGGAGGACAGCGTCTATTACAAGCCGTTCGTGACCATGCCCGCCAGCATACCGGCAGTAAAACAGGCCGAGTTACGGGCGCTGGCGGTCAAGGCCATCGCAGAGGCGGTGATCCCGGCGCACAAGTCGCTTCTGGCCTTCTTCGATACCGATTATCTACCGCACGCGCAGGTGGCGCTGGGCGCCAGTGAACTGCCGGATGGCGCGGCCTATTACCAGTCGAAGATCCGTGAATTCACCACGCTGGATTCCTCCCCGTCGCGGATTCACCAGTTGGGCCTCGATCAGATGGCGCTCATCCGCGCCCAGATGCTCGAAGTGATGAAGGAAGTCGACTTTAAAGGCGACCTGCCGGCCTTCCTCAAATATCTGCGCACTGATCCGAAATTCTACGCCAAGACACCCCAGGATCTGCTCGATCGTGCCGCCTGGATTGCCAAGACCTTCGATGGCAAGGCCTCGCAATATTTCGGCCGTCTGCCGCGCTCACGCTTCGCCATCGTGCCGGTGGCGCCGGAAATCGCGCCCTATTATACCTCCGGTCGCGGCGGGCCGGGGGCCTATTACGTCAATACCTACGACCTGCCGTCGCGGCCGCTGTTCCAGCTCACCGCCCTGACCCTGCATGAATCGGCACCGGGTCATGCCTTCCAGATGCCGCTCGCCCTGGAAAACAAGTCCCTGCCGGAATTCCGTCAGAAAACCTATATCTCGGCCTATGGCGAGGGCTGGGCGCTCTATTCGGAATATCTCGGCGTCGAGATGGGCATGTATGACACGCCCTATGACCGCTTCGGCTATCTGAGCTACCAGGCATGGCGGGCTTCGCGTCTGGTGGTCGATACCGGCATCCATTCAATGGGCTGGACGCGCGAACAGGCCCGCCAGTACCTGCGCGACAACACTGCCCTATCCGAACACGAGATCGATACAGAGGTCGATCGCTATATCTCCTGGCCGGGTCAGGCACTTTCCTATTATCTCGGCGAAATGGCCATCCGGGATGCCCGCACGAAGGCGGAAAAGGCGCTGGGCGATAAGTTCAATATCCGTGCCTTCCATGACGCCGTGCTCGAACTGGGGTCTGTGCCGCTGCCGGTGCTGAGCGCGCACCTTGACGCCTTTATCGCGACCGGCGGCGTGGGGCCTTATCCGGATGAAGAAAAATAGCCCGATCAGGCCGTTTTCATGAAATTCTCCGACGGACAATGTTTTGCAATGAACTCGGCGTGGCGTGGCAGTTGCGCCACGATTTGCCCGATCGTTTCGCGGCGCTTCTGCATCAATTCGCGCAGGGTATCGGTCGGCACACGGTCAGCCAGTGGATCGTAGGCGTCGGCAATCATGCCCTGGCCATTATAGATGGATACCCAGGAGGGCTCGGCGAAGTGGTCGTATTTGCGCAGGATGACCTCGCCGCGCCGGCGATAGAGTTCCATCTTGTAGGCCAGGTCTTCGGGGATCGGCATGTCCGCGCAATAGCGCCACAGCGGCTCGTCCCGGCTGTTCAGGCGATAATGCAGAACAATGAAATCGCGCACCTTTTCATAGGCGTCGAGCGTACGGGCATTGTATTCGTCGCGCAGGAACGGATCGATCTCTTTCGATGGGAAGAGTTCGAGCAGGCGGATAATACCGAGTTGGATAAAATTGATCGAGGTCGATTCCAGTGGCTCCAGGAAGCCGGACGACAGGCCGACACAGATGCAGTTCTTTTCCCAGAAGCGGTTGCGGTGCCCGGTGGTGAATCGGATCAGCATCGGGTCTTTCAGCGGCGTGGCATCGAGATTGTCCAGCAACACCGTGCGGGCCGTTTCGTCATCCATGAAACGGCTTGAATAGACATGGCCGTTGCCGGTGCGGTGTTGCAGGGGAATGCGCCATTGCCAGCCGGCGGCATGGGCGGTGGAGCGGGTGTAGGGTGAAAATTCCACGCTCTTACCGGTTGGCATTGCCCAGGCGCGGTCCACCGGCAGGTAGTCCGACCAGTCGGTATAACCGGCCTTCAGCGCGCCGCAGATCAGCAGGGCGCGGAAACCGGTGCAGTCGATGAAGAAATCGGCCGCTTCCACGCTGTCGTCATCGAGGGTCAGGCTGTCGATATGGCCGGTCTCGCTGTTGAGATTGACGCCGCTGATCTTCGCGTTGCGCCGCCTGACGCCGCGCGCCTCGCAATGGGCGCGCAGGAATTTGGCGTAAAGCGACGCGTCGAAATGAAACGCATAACTATAGTCGTGCATGGGTGAACGCGGATCGGGGTTCGGCGGAAAGAACTTGCCGGCATAGGCCATCTGGGTGGCCAGGCTGTAGGCTTCCAGCGGTGTATCATCTCCGGCTGCGTTAAGCTTTCGCCAGATCTGGTGCGCGGCCAGACCCTCGTGCATGGCACCGTAATCGCCGAACGGGTGAAAATAGCGGTTGCCGACATGCCCCCAGTTACGGAACTCGATACCCAGCTTGAAGGTCGCTTCGGTGGCGCGGATGAACTCGGCTTCGTTGACACCGATATGCTCATTAAACACGCGCATGGTCGGGATGGTCGCTTCGCCGACGCCGATGATGCCGATGTCCTCGGATTCGATCAGCAGGATATCGACCGTATTTCCCAAACCGGCCTTCAGCGCCGCCGCCGACATCCAGCCGGCTGTGCCGCCGCCGGCGATAATGATCTTGCGGATAGGTTCGGCCATTCACGTTTCCCCGATTCAATAGCCCTGTCTTATAGCAGCAAAAGCAGGACCTGACATAAAAAGCCCCTCCCGGCAGGACCGGAAGGGGCAGGTAAAAGGAACCTTGGGGAGGAAGACTTGCGGCAATCTCGGTGCCGCAAGCCGGTCAGGTCCTAGAACAGGCCGCGCAGAACGACCGAGATACGGCGGTCGGTCTTGATAGCCGAGTACCACTGGGTTTCCAGCGGCGCGGTCAGATCGCTCGACACCAGTTGGGTGGTGGTCGAGTGCGTCAGGTTCACGGCCTGGACACCGATCTTGTAGTTCGGGTTGATCGTGTAGAAGATCGAGCCGTCGAGCTGGCCGTAATCATCCGCCCAAAGCGGACGGTTCACGTTGGCCGCCGAGGTGGTGTAGAGGTACTTGGAGCGCCAGTTATAGGCCAGGCGCGCCGAGATGCCGTACTTTTCATACATGAGAGCGACATTGTAGCTGTCCGGCGACATGCCTTCCAGCGGCAGGGCGTTAAGGGCGCTTTCGTTTGTCGAGCCGGAATTGCGGCCGCCCGACGAGTCGATGTGGGTATAGTTGGCCTGCACGCCCAGACCGTTGAACGGCGCCGGCAGGAAGTCGTAGAACTGCTGGTAGGCGACTTCAAAGCCGTCCACCTTGCCATCGACCGTGCCGTTGAAACGGCGGGTCACGTCATAAGTGAAGGTCTGGCCGTTGCTGGTATAGGTTTCGGCGCGTGTACCATTATAGATGTAGTTCGTGAGATCCTTCTTGAACAGGTCTAGCGTGAAGCTGCCCGTCGGGGCGAAGTACCATTCCGCCGTCAGGTCGTACTGATTGGCTTCGATCGGCTTCAGGTTCGGATTGCCGCCGGTGCCGGTGTATGTTGGCTCTTTACCTGGGTCGTAGGAGACGCCGAACGTGGCGTCGGCGGCGTCACCAACCTGATAGGTGGTAAAGCCATAACCGAGCGAGGTGTAAGGGCTCAGCCAGGCGAGTTCCGGGCGAACAATTCCCTTTGAAGCGGCGAAGCGGAATTGGAGCTGATCGTTCCACTTAAGGCGAACGTTCAGGCTCGGCAGGGTATTGGTATAGTCCTGCGAACCACCGTAGGCTTGGCCCAGCTTACCAAAGGCGACAGCCGCGTTGTAGTCGGTGCAGTTTTCAACACATGTGCCGGCCACATTCGGAAGCGTTGCCGAAATAAAGCTGTCGCCTGACGCTTCCGTTTTCACAACGCGGACACCGAAGTTTCCGTCAACCGTATGGCCGCTGATTTCGCCGCCGAACTTGGCGGTGAGATAGGCGGCGGTCGTCTTTTCATTCTGAGTGTTCAGACCGCCGGAAGCGGCATAGGTCGACCAGTCATCGCTGAGCGGTTTCCAGCCCCAGCCTGAGGTATTAGCCATGGCCAGCAGTTGGGCGGTGATGGCAGTGCCGCGATTGACGACAGAAGCTTCAGGGAAGATGACTGAACCGGGGACCGGCACGTCGCCATTCATGAAGTTGCTGAAATCGCGTACTTCATAGGTGCCGGAGCCGGTATCTGTTGTGGATTGCGGGTTGCCGGCATTGCCCCAGTACTGCGAAGACAGGAAACCCCAGTTATAACCGGACTGGCGGGTGACGTAATCCTTGTCGGTGGTGCGAACACCGAACTTGAAGCTCTTCAGCCAACCAGCGTCGAGCTGGTAATCGCCATCGATGCGGGCGGCGATTTCCTTACCATCGTTCTTTTCGATATGGTCCATCGCGGCGGCCCACCAGTAATCGGTGGCGTCCGAGGTGTCTGAGCCCGAAACGCTGATAACTGGCAGCTTGCCGGTCAGGTCAATCGTGGCGTCCGGCTTGTTGCCGATCTGCAGGAAGGCTGTGTTGGAGAGCACCTTGGCAGTGGACTTCACATACTGGAGGTCGCCAGCCAGGGTCAGTCGATCATTGACATTCCAGCGGGTGTGGAGTGAGAGGTCGGTCGTTTCATTGTGATCTTCGCCATAGCGCGTATTCGAAGTAATGCCGGCATCCTTGACCGTGCCGCTCTTGAAGACGCCATTGGCGTCATACTGATAAGTTGCCATGGAATCGGCCGAAGAGAATTCGCCGCTGTCGTTATAGAAACCAACATTGTATTCGGTGTTCTTCGGCTCCGCCTTGGCGTTCAGCACCGACAACGTGAACTCCAGATCGTCGCTCGGACGCCATTGCAGGGCGCCGTTGATGGCCGTGCGCTTCTGGTTCCAGTCGATGGTCCGCCAGCCCATGGTGTTCGGGATCAGCTTGTCACCGACCTGATTGTAGCGGTCAACGGCGATAACGTTGGTCATATTGCCTTCATTGACCAGCGAATAGTTGAACAGGGCGCCGACTTCACCGGCCGAGGTGTTCCAGCGGTTGGAGAGGAGCACACTGGCCGAATAGTGATTCTTCTTTTGCAGGTCGCCCTGCGTGGCGTCGGCGGTGAAAGCGATGATCGGCTTCTTGGAATCGAAGGGCAGGCGGGTGCGCAGGTTGACTGTGCCGCCGATGCCGCCTTCGACCATGTCGGCGGAGGGGTTCTTGTAGACGTCGACGCCGGCCAGCAGGTCGGAGGACACGTCGCCCCAGGAGAGGCCGCGGCCGTTCTTGGCCGAGAAGATGTCACGGCCGTTGGTTTCCGAACGGACCCAGGCCAGGCCGCGGATTTCGACGCCGCCAGCTTCTGCCGTCATGCGGATCGGGTCGTTGGCTTCGGCGGCGCGCTGGATGGTGACGCCGGAAATGCGCTGCAGGGCGTCGGCCACCGAACGGTCCGGAAGGGCGCCGATGTCAACGGCGGTGACCGAATCCACGATCACGTCCGAGTCCTTCTTGATCTTTTGCGCGCTCTTGAGCTGGGCGCGTTGGCCGGTCACGATGATGACCGTATCGTCAGCCGGGGCGGCGGCGGGCGCGGTATCCTGAGCGTGGGCGATGGCGCCAAGGGCCAGCGTACCGAGAACAGCCATCGAGGCGGTTCCCATCAGCAGGCCCAGTTTCTTTTTAGTCGTCGTCATTAAAACGTCTCCCTGGAGTGAACGGCCGCGCGCTTTCCGAACGCGGCATAAGCAAAACTGACAAGATGGGAGAACGGCCCACGGCGCTGGCGGCCGCGTGCATATAAAACATTGTTTAAATGTAAAAACGCTGAAACGTGACAATCAGGCCCGTATGAGCGTTTCGCCAATCCTTACGTTCTTTCCCAACTTGTTTGATACGATACTCGCCGGCGGACTCGGTGTGTGTGCCGAGGGCCTTGGGTCCGTATTCCTGATAACGCTATCATAGGGCCTGACAACGTTGCCAGGTTTTATTGATCACTTGTACTATAAATAGGCTGCGTGATAGCAAAAATGCCACAGAAGTCATTGAAATGGCATAAATTTTTTTATGTATGATAAATGCGCGGCATAAAATTTCAGAATTAAAAAGATTATTACAGGCGAAATATTTAATGTCCGTCTTGTGACTTTCCATTTTCGATTTCCGGATAATGAATGGAACCTCGACCTGACGGGGCGCCCCGAATCTGTGGCAAAAAATGCGCATGACGGCGTTATTCTGCGCCCTGTGAAGGGCCATCTGCGTCCTTGAGATTGCACTTTGGTTAATTTGGGTTAACCCTGTTATCCGGGCTGATTGCCAAAAGGGCATAAGATAAGGCAGGGGGTTGCGCGTGGGTTCGTTATTGCCTGACTCGATCGACGTGGCGGCGGGGCTGGTCTTCGTCTACCTGTTGATGAGCCTGCTGACCACCGTGGTGCGCGAAGCCATAGAAGGCTTCATGAAGCGCCGGTCGCGCAACCTGGAAAAGGGGCTGATCGAGCTTTTGTGCGATCATCCGCCGCAAAACGTCTCGAATAAAGGCGCCGTCGTCAAGGCCGATGCCAGTGGCTACGAACTGCTGAAGAATTTCTACGATCATCCCCTGACCATGTCGCTTTATCGCGGCCGCTATACCATTCCGCCGAAGCGCGGTTTCTTCCAGGGCAAGAACCTGCCGTCCTATATTCCCAGCAGCCATTTTGCCTTCGTTGTGCTCGACCTGCTGGCCGACAGCGGCGGAAATAACGCCGAGGGCAGCCTCGATCCGAACGCAATCCTCACGGCCAGCCGCAACCTGCCCAATGCCCGGCTGTCAAAAATGGTCCAGTTCGCCATCAACAATTCGGCCGGCGATATCGACAAGGCGCGGATATTCCTGGAAAACTGGTACAATGCCACCATGGACCGCGTTTCGGGCTGGTATCGCCTCGAAACCCAGACCCTGATCTTCTGGCTGGCCCTGGTCACCTGCGTCATCCTCAACGTCAATACGGTGGTGATCGCCCAGAGCCTCTATCTCAGCCCGTCCCTGCGCAAGGCGGTCGAGGCATCGTCGGAGACCTATTACAAGGAAAAGGCCAGCGCCCACAGCGACGCCTCGCAGCTTATGCCCGATTCCGGCAAGAACCCCTTGAGCGCGCTCGACCTGCCGCTGGGCTGGAACGACACCACCATCGACACCATGAACCACCTGTTCCGCTTCTGCGACAGTCCGGGCGACGCCACCTATACGCCGGGTAATTGCCGCACCACGGAAATTCCGGTGACGCCCATGCCGGATTGGTCGAAGGGCAGCTTTACGCATAATCTCAGCCAGAGCTGGCGCAATATCTCCGAACGCACGGTCAATCTCTATCGCGGCACGCCTTCGCTGGGCGATAATGCCCTGTTCAATGTCCTGCCGCTGATCTCATTGGTTGCGGGGTGGCTGATGACGGCCTTCGCCGTGACGCTCGGCGCGCCTTTCTGGTTTGATATCCTGGCTCGGCTGATGACGGTGCGCTCGACCCTCAAGCCCAAGGATGGCGGCAGCGGGGTGACCGGATCGGACGGCCTGGCCTCCCTGATGAACGCCTTCAAGCCGGCGGCGGATAATACCGGCACTTCGCAGGTCACGCCGCAGCTTGGCTACCAGCCGTCTCTCGTGGCGTCTGCTGGCAAAGCGCCGGACGATCTGGCAGCCCTGCGCGCGCTCGATCCCGGCCAGCGCCCGCGTGACGACTGACGGGCGGGGGCACGCATGACCATCATCACGCCTGAACGGCTGAAGGCGCTGTCACCCTCTATCCGTGACGACCGTGCGCTGGCCTATGCGCCGGCGCTGGAAGCCTGCCTGGCCCTGGGCAATATCACCTCGCGTCAGCGCCTCGTCCATTTTCTGGCGCAACTGGCGCATGAAAGCGCCGGGTTTCGGGCCCTGAAGGAAAACCTGAACTACCGCCCGGATGTGCTGCTGGCCGTCTTCCGCAGCCGGGTCCAGACCATTGAGAAAGCCAATGAACTGGTGGCGACGGGACCGGACGCCATTGCCGAGTTCGTCTATGGCAACCGGCCATCGCTCGGCAATGTCAATCCGGGCGACGGGGCGAAATATATCGGCCGCGGCTTCATCATGATCACCGGCCGCAGCAATTACGCCACCTATGCCGCGCTGATCAATCAGCCCTTGATCGACCGGCCGGAATTGCTCGAAGACCCGGTCTATGCGGCGCAAGGGGCCGCTGCCTTCTGGAAACAGACCGGCTGCAATGCCAAGGCCGATGCCGACGACATCGAGGGCGTGACGCGCCTGGTCAATGGCGGGGTCAATGGCCTGGAAGACCGCAAAATCTGGCTTGATAAGGCCAGGGCCGTCTTCCCGGCGCTGGACGTGCCTGCCGAACCCGCGCCGCCGGCCAACGGTTTCGCGCAGTATTTCACGCTCGACGAACTGACCCATACCGAGCACCGCAATATCGACAATACGCCATCGCCGGAAATGGTCGAGACCCTGCGACAGACCGCGCAACAAATGGACCGGGTACGCACGCTGCTCGGCAAGCCGATCCGCGTCAACAGTGGCTATCGCTCACCGGCCCTCAATGCAGCCGTCGGTGGCGCGCCCAACAGCGCCCATATGAGCGGCTATGCGGTCGATTTCGTCTGTCCGGGCTTGGGCACGCCATTGCAGATCTGCCAGAAGATCATCGCCAGCGACATCCGCTTCGATCAATTGATCCAGGAGGGCACCTGGGTGCATATCTCGTTCGATCCGCGCCTGCGGATGCAGCAACTGACGGCCACCTTCACCGCCGCAGGCACACAGTATTCCAGTGGTGTCACAGCCTGACCGGTGATTTGTCCGGTGGCCGGGGTGGCGACCCATCAAAGCCACATTATGTAGATAGTGAACTGAGACAATTTTCGTACTAAGGTATCCAGTATGCGTAGTCGCCGTCATTTCCTGTCCCTCGCCCTGTCCGCCGGCGCCGCCGGCCTGATCGTGCCGCGCGCCCATGCGGCCACGCCGGCCGGCCCTTCTCCGCAATTGCTGGAAAAGGCACGGCAGGCTTTGCTGACCCACGGCGACCGGATCGCCCACGCCGACCTGATGGGTATTGCTGATTTCTCCCGGCCTTCGCATGAACCGCGCTTCCATATTCTCAATCTGACGGATGGCCGCAGCCAGTCCTTCCTGGTGGCCCACGGCAAGGGGTCCGACCTGAACCACACCGGCTGGCTTCAGCGTTTTTCCAATGATCCGGGTTCGGAAGCCACCTCTGAAGGCAGCTATCTGACGGGCGATACCTATGTCGGCAAGCACGGTCTTTCACGCCGGCTTGAGGGTCTCGATCCTCAGAACAACAATGCCTTCAGTCGCGCCATAGTCATCCATGGCGCCTGGTATGTCAGCCCCGAAATGGTGGCCACGACCGGCAAGCTGGGGCGCAGCCAGGGATGCCTGGCGTTTTCCGAGACCGATCGCCAGACCGTGATGGATCGTCTGGGCACCGGTCGTCTCATCTATGCCGGAAAGGCGTAACGCGACATGAAGCTTTTTCCTGCCCTCAGCCTTTCCATCCTTGTGCTCGGTATGTCCGGGCAGGGTCTGGCCGAGACTGCGAAAAAGTCTTCCTCCATCGAGCTGGCCTATGCCGCGCAGGCGCTGAAACCCGGCGAGTGGGTCTGGGCGCCGGAAATCGCGCCCACCGGTCCGGTCATGATCTATGTCGATCTGTCCCGCCAGATCGCCACCATCTATCGCAACGGTGTGCGTATAGGCGTGACGACCATCTCCAGCGGCAAGGATGGTCACGAAACCCCGACCGGCGTCTTCACCATCCTGCAAAAGGATATCGACCACCACTCCAATATTTATGACAATGCGCCCATGCCCTTCATGCAGCGCCTGACCTGGAGTGGCGTAGCGCTGCACGCCGGCAACCTGCCAGGCTATCCCGCCAGCCACGGCTGCATACGGCTGCCCTATGCCCTGGCGGAGAAGCTGTTCACCATTACCAGCCTGGGCATTACGGTTATCGTCAATGAAGTGGATTCGGTGCCGATGCGCATGACGGGGGGAGACCTTCTGTTGCCGCTGGATGCCGTGGGCGCGGCCGCCCCGTCTTCCGACAGTGCCATGCCGACCTCGGCGGACTATGAATGGCATCCGGAACGCGCGCCGCAGGGCCCGGTGACGGTGATTATTTCCCAGGCCGATAACCGGATCATCGTCATGCGGTCGGGGGTCGAAATCGGCCGGGCGCGTATTTCCATGCCGGCGCGCGATTTCGAGAGCCATGTCCTGACCCTGACGATTACAAAATCAGGGGAAAGGCAGTGGATCTTTGCCAGCCTGCCGGGACGTGAAGGCGAAGCCGGCAAGCCGCTCGATAGCGCTATATCCAACGAAGTGCAGATACCGAAGCCGTTTGCCGATGCCCTGTCGGCCATTCTGAAAACCGGCGACACGGTGTTTGTGACGCCGGCTGTCAGTAATCTGGAAACGACGGGTGAAGTCCTGACTATCATGGAGGGGGATTTGCCCACAGGGGACGAGATTCCGCCCGGCCTGCGTATTCAGAAATGACCGGTTCAAGATGGGCGTATCAAGATTGCTATCGAATCTTTACAACATTTCCTGTTTCATGGAAGTCGGACATCATTCCCCTGTGTCCTTCCCTGAACTCTGACCCTCAATATTTGGCGTCCGGTACATTACACCGGACGCTTTTTTTCAGGTTTAGTGCGGGCGGCTGGTTGTGAGCCGCAGCTTCGAGGCCAGGTCGATCAGTTGCGCCGTACTCATCGGCCCGCGTCCGTCAACCTGCCACAAGGGGGATGATTTCAAGGGATTGATGGTGAAGCCGGCATCGCGCAGGCCCTCCACAAGTCTGGTAACCGCTTCCGTCATTTGCCCAGCCTCCATACTCAACTAACCAGTGGTTAACATGAGTCGCGCATTTGGCGAATGAGGCCAGGGGATACCGCTCAGGTCAGGCGTCTCGCAGGGTGGTGGCGATGGTCAGACCCTGTTTAAGCGTTTTGGTCACCGGGGTGCGCTCCGTCACTTGAAGCAGGCGCTCGCGTTGTTCGGGCGTAAAATCGCCGTCAAGGGTGACGGTACGGTCAATGATTTCCTTTTCACCGTCTCGATAGAAGTGCAGGGCGACATCGACCGCCTTCAGAGGCCAGCCCTTATGATCGGCATACATGCGCAGGGTAATGGCGGTACAGGACGCCAGGGCTGACAGCAGGAAATCATAGGGCGCCAGGCCGGCATCCTGCCCGCCATTGTCGGCGGGCTCGTCAGCGGTGAGTGTCCGTCCGGCGACATGAAGCGTGGTGGCATATTGCTCGGTGCCGATATGGGCGGTGGCGCGGGCCATGTGAGTCTCCTGAAAATAAAGGGTCGTCCGTGTGCGGGCGACCCTTTCATAGCATATCAGCCGTGCAGCTTAATGGCCGTTTCGGCAATCTTGCGGCCCTGATAACGGGCGCCGGCCAGTTCGTTCTCACTCGGCTGACGCGAACCGTCGCCGCCAGTGATGGTCGAGGCGCCGTAAGGCGAGCCGCCGGTGATTTCATCCAGCGTCATCTGGCCGGCGTGGCCGTAATCCATGCCGACCACAGTCATGCCGAAATGCAGCAGGGAGGTGATGATGGAAAACAGGGTGGTTTCCTGGCCACCGTGCTGCGTGGCGGTCGAGGTGAAGGCGCCGCCGACCTTGCCGTGCAGGGCGCCGCGCGCCCACAGGCCGCCGGCCTGATCCCAGAAGGCGGCCATCTGCGAGGCCAGGCGGCCGAAGCGGGTGCCGACCCCGACAATGATGGCGTCATAGTTTTCGAGATCCGCGACCGTGGCGATCGGGGCTTCCTGGTCGAGCTTGAAGTGTGCCGCTCTGGCCACTTCCAGCGGCGCGGTTTCGGGCACGCGCTTGATATCGACCTGCGCGCCGGCTTCGCGGGCGCCTTCGGCCACGGCCTTAGCCATGGTTTCGATATGACCGTAGGAGGAATAGTAGAGAACGAGAACCTTAGCCATTTGAGTCATCCTTGTACTGACTGGGGAGGAGGAGAAAGAAAGTTAAGCGATCACGCCCATGCGGCCGGCGTAATAGTCGCGGACGGCGCGTTCGAGTTCGTCGATCGTGTTCATGACGAACGGGCCATGGCGGACGATCGGTGCGTCGAGCGGATCACCGCCGACGAGCAGGATTTCGCTGTCCTGGTCGGTGCTGAGGGTGACGGTATCGCCGTCTCCGAAGCGGACCAGTTCGCCGGGGGAGACGGTCTGGCCGGCAACTACGGCCGCACCGGTCATGGTGTAGAGCGCCAGTTCGCGGGCATCGGTCTCCAGGGTGATCGCACCGCCGGCTTGCAGCGAGGCGTGGATAACGACCGGCGCGCCGAAACTTTCGAGCGGCCCCTTAACGCCGTTGACATGCCCCGCGACGATCCGCGCCGTAGCCTTGTCGCCCTGGACCACGGGGATTTCAGTGGCGGTAAAGTGGCGATAGGCCGGCTCATCGTGCTTGCGGCCCTTCGGCATGTTGAGCCAGAGCTGGATGCCATGATTACGGCCGCCGGTGCGCTGAATTTCGGCATCGGGGCCTTCGTCATGGATGATGCCGCGACCGGCGCGCATCCACTGCACTTCGCCCGGTTGCATGACGCTCATATTGCCAAGGCTGTCCTTGTGGATGCTGCGGCCTTCGAGCAGCAGGGTCAGGGTTTCGATCCCGGCGTGCGGGTGAGCCGAGGCGCCCTTGGCCTCGCCGGGCAGGAATTCGATCGGGCCGAAATGATCCAGGAAAATGAACGGGCCTATCGCTTCATAAGCCTTGGCAGGGATGGCGCGGCGCACCTCAAAGCCGTCGCCTTCCAGAGTGCGGAAAGCCGTATGGACGGTGGTGATCGAGCGATCTTTTTGTGCGGTCAGGGTGGTCATGGCGACAATCTCCTCGGACAAGGTCATTTCCTCGTCGGTGAGTGATCTTCTATGCCTTGCGGACTGTTCTGAAAATCCATATAATATTGAATAAACTTTTCGGAATTTTAGAAATGTCTAATCCCGGCACACCCACGCTTGACCAGTTGCAGATCCTGCTTTGTGTGGTGGAGACCGGCAGTTTCGCCGCCGCGGCACGCCGGCTGAACCGTGCCACCTCGGCGATCACCTATACCATCGACAATCTCGAATTCCAGCTTGGCCTGCCACTGTTCGATCGCGTGGGCACCCGCAAACCGGAACTGACCGAGGCGGGCCGGGCCGTGCTGGCCGAGGCGCGCACCGTGACGCATGGCGTCGATATCCTGCGCGCGCGGGTGAAGGGCCTGCTGGAAGGGCTGGAGGCCGAGGTTTCCGTGGCGGTGGACGTGATGCTCCCGACGGCCCGCCTCGTCGATGCACTGCAAGCCTTCCAGGCGGCCTTTCCCACCATTCCCCTGCGTCTGCATGTCGAGGCGCTGGGCGGCATTACCCAGTTGGTGACCGGGAAGACGGCGGTGATCGGCATCAGCGGGCCACTCAATACATCGGTCGAGGGGCTGGACCGCCGCCATATCGGCGCGGTGAAGCTGGTGCCGGTGGCGGCGCCCTTTCATCCGCTCGCCCATACCGGCCGCAAGGCGCCGGGCGAGGCGCGCAACCATATCCAGCTTGTGCTGACGGACCGGTCGCCGCTGACCGCCGGCCAGGATTTCGGCGTCATCGGCGTCAAGACCTGGCGGTTGGCAGACCTGGGCTCCAAACACGCTCTGCTGCTGGCCGGGGTGGGGTGGGGCTCCATGCCGGAATTCATGGTGCGCGGTGATCTGGAGGCCGGACGGCTGGTCGCGCTCAACCTGCCGGACTGGCCCGTCAATGAATACGACATGCACGCAATCTACCGCACCGATACGCCGCCCGGCCCGGCCGCGCAGTGGCTGATAGAGCGGTTCGCAACGCAAACCTGAAGCGATTATGTTAGCGCTATCAAAGACTTGCGCTGATGGTGGTCTGTGATCGCAAATTGAGGTGACAAAAGCAATTTAGCCAATTAAATTAAAGGCATAACGAACGAAAAAATCGGGAAACGCACATGCGGCACATGCCGGGGGTAAGCCTCACCTATTCGCTGGTGGAAACACTGGGCCAGGCCATCGTGGTTGGTGAATACGAACAGACCGGATTCCCGACCGAGGCCGAACTGTGCGTCGCGCACAATGCCAGCCGCACCGTCGCCCGCGAAGCCGTCAAGATGCTCACCGCCAAGGGGCTCCTGACCTCGCGCCCCCGCCAGGGCACGCGGGTGGAGCCCGTCAGCCACTGGAACCTGCTCGATCCGGATGTCACGCGCTGGATGACCGAGCGGCCCTACTCGCACAAGATTTACCGCGACCTGTCGGAGGTGCGGCTGGCCATCGAGCCGATCGCCGCCTCACTGGCTGCGAAACGCGCCACCAGGGCCGATATCAGGGCTATCCGCGCGGGCCTGAACGGGATGCGCGATGATGCCGATCATCATGACCTGGCGCTGCTGGCTGATATCGATTTCCATGTGGCCATCCTTCAGGCGTCCGGTAATCCCTTTATCATCCAGCTCAAGGAACTGATCCATACGGCCTTGACGATTTCGATCGGCCTGACCAACCGCATTGCCGGTCACACGGCCAGTATTCCGGCCCACGAAGCGGTATTGATCGCCATCGAGGCCGGCCAGCCGGCGGTGGCGGAGCGCGCCATGCGGGCGATCATTTCGGAGTCTCTGGAGATGGTGGATTCGATGCAGCCGGAAGGCGTGGCGGAGTAGCCAGCGGTGCAGGGAATCACAGCAACCCTTGCTCATGCAGGCACTTACGCAAAGCCTCGCGGATGGCGGGGGTTATAGTAGCCTCATATGGCGCAACGTGCGCCGCCGTCGGCACAATCCGCTGGGCCCCATTGACATTTGCGGTAAGTGTCAGCACTGCGCCCGTACCTTCGATCGCTTCCACATGGCCTCGTATTCCGATAATAAGACGGTTCGGTTCGCTAAGACGTGGATCGTTTAATGCGAGCGCTTCGACACCCGAACGATGCGCGAAAAGCAGGCGGGTGGCCTCAGCGCAAAGGGAGGTCTGGAAGGCCTGTATCTCAATCTCCGTAAGGCCGCTGACAACGCATACGGGCGACAGCAGTTTTGCAGAGCCATTGTAGTGGAGGGGACTTTTGGCCATGACATTGAAACCTGGTAATAAATAAAATGCGAAGCCTGCAAGGAGAAGAAAAACGATTTTTCTCATATCTGATCGCTCAATAAATAATTGTCACTCAACCTAACATGAGACCAACCCATTGACTATGAGGGATATTTCGTCTTCGGTGCATTCGTACCGTTCTTTCGCCAGGGTGTTCGCAGCTTATCAAAGTTAAGCTGCTTGAAAAACATAATAAATTTGCCTTGTTAGAGGCAGGTGTTTGTGTCATTTCTGAAACGGTCTGCGGGCCGTTAAGGGGACGGGATCGCCAGGTTCAAGGGGGAAATGTCATGCCAGGTAATGAAGCCAATATGTCCGGTGCGCCGTCTCCGGTTGTGTCACCGATGACGCCAACCTCGCCGGTCGGCTATATCGATTCCAATTTTGAGCGTGGCGGATACGGGCCGAATGGCAAAACCTCACTGACTGTCGATCAGGCGGGTGATCAGCTTACCCGTGACGGGTATTCGCTTAACGGAAGCGGGGTGACTGGCACGCCGGTCAACATCACCTATGCCTTTCGGTCGACTTATGGCGGCGCCATGCCCGAGGACACGTCTGGGTTTTCGCATTTCAGCGCGGCGCAGATCGCCGCCACGGAACAGGCGTTAGCCGCCTGGGCAGACGTTGCCAACGTGACCTTCACGCGTGTCGGCACTGGCGATAGCGGCGCCCAGGCTTATTCTGACAATGCGACCATGCTTTTCGGCAACTATTCATCCGGCATGTCTGCCGCTGCCGCCTTCGCCTATTATCCGACAAACAATGACCCCGCTGACATCTACTCCAGCGATATTTGGGTCAACAATTCTCTTGCCTATAATGCCAGTCCGTCACTGCTGAATTACGGTCAGATGACGCTTGTGCATGAAATCGGACATGCCCTCGGTCTTGAGCATCCCGGAGATTATAACGCGGGCGAGGGCGGTGACATCAATTATAATGACAGCGCCACCTATTATGAGGATTCGCGCCAATACACCGTGATGAGCTATTTCGGCGAGGAGAATACCGGCGCTGCATATTACGGCCAGTATGCCGCCGCGCCCTTGCTCGACGACATTGCCGCCATCCAGAAGCTTTACGGCGCCAATATGAATACGCGTACCGGCGATACGGTTTACGGTTTCAACAGCAATGCCGATCAGGCCTGGTTCAAGCCTGGCGGCATGTATAATGATGTCATTTTCGCCGTTTGGGATGCAGGCGGAATCGATACGTTCGATTTTTCCGGTTACAATACAAACGATACCATAGATCTAAGAGCAGGTCATTTTTCGAGCGTGAATGGTTTGGTCGGCAATGTCTCCATTGCCGAGGGCGTGGTAATCGAAAACGTCATTGGCGGTGCGGGGAATGACACAATTATTGGCAATGATGCCAATAACCTGATCGATGGCGGCGACGGAAGTGATAGTATCGACGGCGGCGCCGGGATTGACACGGTGACTTATGCCAATGCGTCCCAAGCGGTAACGGTGGAACTGTCGCAGATTTGGGCGCAATATATCAACAGTACGCAAAGCTACGAAACGCTGGTCAATATCGAGAATGTAATTGGTTCCGCATACGACGACACCCTGGGCGGCGATGCGGGAAATAATACGCTCAATGGTGGGCTGGGCAATGATACGGTATCGTATGCGTCATTCGCCACAAGTGGCGTTACGGTCAATCTTGCAACTGTGGGGGCTCAGGATGTGGGCGGCGGAATGGGCATGGATACGCTTGTTTCCATTGAAAACATATTCGGCTCATCCCATGACGACAAGCTAACCGGCAACTCAGGCAGTAATGTACTTGAAGGCAATGGCGGCAACGACATATTGGACGGAGCCGGCGGCGGCGATTACGCGTCATATCAACACGCCAACGGCGGGGTCACGGTCAGCTTGGCGATTTCCGGACCTCAGGACGTCGGTGGCGCAATGGGATCAGACACTCTTGTTGCGATCGAAAACCTGCGAGGCTCTTATTATAATGACACGCTGACTGGCAATGGCGGTAGTAATATACTCGAAGGTATGGGCGGTGATGATGTCCTCAATGGGGGAGGCGCTTATGATACGGTTACCTACATATCCAATCAGTATAGCGGTGTCACTGTTGACCTGTCCCTGACAGGCCAGCAATTTACCAGCATTGAATCGGGTTATGACACGTTCATATCCATCGAGAATGTAACGGGATCCAATTTCGATGACCGGTTTTACGGCAATTCCGGTGTCAATGTCATCGATGGCGCGGGTGGGTTCGACTATGTCGATTACAGCAAGGCGACTTCCGGCATTACGGTCGATCTGGGTCTGGCAACCTCACAGACCATTGGTGGCGGCCAGGGAACAGATACGCTGTTGAACATCGAGAATGTAACAGGCTCGGCTTTTAACGACAAACTGACCGGATCTTCAGGGAATAATGTGCTGGAAGGGGGCACGGGTAACGATATTCTTGATGGTGGTGCAGGCTTGGACGCAGCCATTTACAATGGCACGAGCGGCGTCACGGTCAATTTATCGATCACAACAGCACAGGATGTTGGAGGTGGTCTGGGATCGGATATCCTCGTAAACATTGAGCGGTTGATTGGATCGTCATATGCGGACAATCTGACGGGTGACTCCAAGGACAACAGTTTTGATGGGGGGGCGGGTGATGACGTCATTGATGGCGGCGGAGGTCTGGATACCGTCACCTTTGCTACCGCCTACAGTGCTGTAACGGTTGACCTCACCCGGACCACGGCGCAATTCGTCGGCGGAGGGCTTGGCAGTGATACCTACACAAGCATCGAAAACATCATCGGCACTGCCTTTGGCGACACATTAACGGCGGCGGGTTCCACGACGCTCATCTCCGCTGGCGGCGGGGATGATACGGTCACCATCCAAGGCAAGCTCTCCGCCACGGCACAGATTGACGGTGGCGAAGGTCTGGCGGATGTTCTCTGGCTGGATGGCGATTACAGCGGCGGACTGACCTTCGGGGCTGCGACCATGACGAATTTCGAAAGCCTGTCACTTAAGGGGGGCAATGACTATAAACTGACGCTTAATAATGCGTCGGTTCAGTCTGGTTCGGAATTCACGATCGATGCGACGGCCCTGGGCGCCGCTGATAACATGACGCTTGACGGTTCAGCGGAGGCGGATGGCACCCTGATCGTGCTCGCAGGCGCCGGCGTGGATACGATCAAGACGGGCCAGTACGACGACCATGTCATCATGTTCGGCGATCTGACGGCAACTGATAAGGTCGACGGCGGGGCGGGATATGACTGGCTTTACCTGGCGGGGGATTATGCGGCGGGCGTGACTTTCAACGCCACGACGATGAAGGACATCGAAAGCCTCTATTTTTACCAGGGTTATAATTACAACGTTAAACTGGCGGACGCCAACGTCGCGGCCGGCGCACAACTGACTGTTCATGGCGAAGAGCTTTCCTCTGGAGATATGCTCAAATTTGACGGTTCTGCTGAGACGGATGGGTCGTTTTATTTTAATACCCGCAGTGGCACCAATGATCTGAGTGGGGGCGCCCAGGCTGATATTTTCAACATTATGGGATCTGCCGGTACGATCAAAAGCGGCGGGGGAGACGACGTTGTCTTCCTGATGAGCGGCTTTACGGCTGGTGACAAGATTGACGGCGGAAGCGGCAATGATGTCGTGGCACTCTTTAACAGTTCTTATCTCGATATTGTCTTGACTGCCACTACTCTGACGAATGTCGAAAACTTACAGATCAGTGGCGGGGTGGCCAAAATCAAAACCAATGATGCCAACGTGGCGGCGGGCTCTCTCATGAGTGTCACCTCGCAGAGCAGCCTGACATTTGATGGAACGGCGGAAACTGATGGTCGTTTTACAATTTCAGGTTCGGCGGAGAATGACAGCATCAAAACCGGCAAGGGTGCAGACCAGATTTTCGGATTCGAAGGAAATGATGTCCTGAACGGCGGCGCCGGTGCAGACTGGATGTATGGCGGCGCCGGGAACGATACCTATTACGTAGACAATATCGGTGATCTGGCGAGCGAAAAGATAGGCCTTGATGTTGTCCATGACACGGGCGGTATTGACCTCGTCAATTCGTCTATCAGTTACACTCTGGGTGATTACCTGGAAAATCTTTCACTAACGGGAAGTGCCAATATCAACGGTACGGGCAATGCGCTTAACAACGTCCTGAAAGGTAATGGCGCCAATAATATATTAAAAGGCGGCGCCGGTGCGGATCAGATGTCGGGGGGGACGGGCAACGACGCATACTATGTGGATAATCTGGGTGACAAGGTGATCGAGGCATCCGGCGGCGGGACGGATACCGTCTTTTCTTCTGTAACGTTTAACCTCCTTGGCCAGTATGCCGAGAACCTGACCCTGACGGGCAGCGGCAAGATCGCAGGCTCGGGCAACGCGCTTAATAATTACATCACTGGCAATGGTAATGACAACCGGCTGGATGGCGGAGCGGGCGCGGATACGCTGATCGGCGGGCTTGGCAATGACAGCTATTATGTCGACAATGTAGCCGACCGGGTGATCGAACAGTCGGGGCAAGGCACAGATACAATTGTATCCAAAAACTACAGCTATACCTTGGGTGATTTTATTGAAAACCTGACGCTTTGGGGCGCGTCCAACCTGAGTGGAACAGGCAACAGCCTGAGCAATATCATTACTGGTAATGCGGGCGACAATGTGCTGAATGGCGGGGGCGGCGCTGATACCCTGACAGGGGGAGGTGGCAATGATACCTATTATGTTGATAACCTTGGCGACAAGGTGATCGAGACGCATGTGGCGGGGACCGATACGGTAATCTCCAGCGTCACATTCAGTATGGGGGCCCAGTTCATC
>NZ_JBQCHT010000042.1:0-15885 GCF_051954415.1 Asticcacaulis sp. | reverse complement strand
CGGCATTCCGCTTTATCGCGCCTATGGCTACGAACCGATCGAGACCACTGAGGCGCAAATGAAGGAAGGGCTGACCCTGCCGATCGTCCGCATGGGCAAGAACGGTGGCTGAGACCGTTCTTTTTGCCGATGACCACATGCTGGTGGCGGAAAAACCCGCCGGTCTGCTGAGCGTGCCCGGCCGCCTGCCGGAAAACAAGGACTGCCTGGTTACCCGTTTGCAGATTGACTATCCCGATGCCCTGACCGTTCACCGGCTCGACATGGCGACTTCCGGCCTGATGGTGTTTGCGCGCGGGGCCGAGGCGCATCGCACCCTGTCAAAAGCCTTTGCCGACCGAAGGGTCAGCAAGCGCTATATCGCCGTGGTGGCGGGCCGGCTGGAAGGGCAGGGGGAGGTCGACCTGCCGCTGATCACCGACTGGCCCAACCGCCCGCGGCAAATGGTCGATCATGAGATTGGCAAACCGTCCCTGACGCGCTGGCGGGTTCTGGCGCACGAGAGGGCCACGACGCGGGTCGAACTTGAGCCGGTGACCGGACGGTCGCACCAGTTGCGCGTTCATATGATGGCGATTGGCTATCCGATCGTGGGGGATGTCTTTTATGCGCCGGCGGACATCGAGGTCTTAAGCCGGCGTTTGCTGCTTCATGCCGAATGCCTGTCCCTGCCGCATCCGGTCAGCGGTGAGGTGATGGATTTTCGCTCTCCGGCGCCTTTCTGATCACCAGGGCAGGGGCTGGCCCGTATAATCGTAAAAACCGCCGCTCTGATCGGGTTGCAATCCGTTGATCACACCTAACAGGGCCAGGGCGGCTTCGGCGGGCGGCCGCACCGCCAGGCCGGTCTTGTGAAAGGGAGACGACAGCGCTGTTTCGACCGTTCCGGGATGCAGGGATACGCAGATCGCTTGTGGGGCGCGCCGGCGCAATTCGATGGCGGCGGTCCTGACGAACTGATTGAGCGCCGCTTTCGAGGCCCGGTAACTGTACCATCCGCCCAGTTCATTATCGCCGATGCTGCCGACCCTGGCCGATAGGAGGGCGAAAACGGAGCGGCCTTCGCGGGGCAGCAAGGGCAGGAAATGCTTCATCAGCAGGGCGGGGCCGGCGGCATTAATGGCAAAGGCCCTGGCCATATGCGCCGGATCGAGGTGTTTCCAGCTTTTTTCAGGTTGAAACTGCGCGTCATGCAGGAAGCCGGTGGCGTCTATCACCAGCCGGATATCGCCCTGCGACGCCGCCCAACTCGCGGCCTCGGCTATGCTTTCCTCATTGAGCAGGTCCAGCGGCGGCGCGGATGACCGCGACAGGGGAAGCACCTGATCATAGCCTTTCTGAGCGATCAGAGCGGTCAGCAGGGCGCCGCCGATTCCGCCGCTGGCGCCGATAAGGATGGCATTGCCTTTTGAGGGTGTGGTCATGACGATAGTACGCGGATGCGACCTTTTTGGATCGCGCCAAATTCATCATATGAATTTTAACTTGTCATGATACCGGTGTCAGAATAGGGTGGCGGCTATTCACAGGAAACGCCACCATGAAACATATTGCCCGCCTGCTGCTGGTGCTCGCCGTCATTTTCGCCACGCCTGCCTTGGCGCGGGAACAGATATCGCTGAACGATAACTGGCTGTTTATGAAAGGCGACGTGCCGGAAGCAAAAAGTACGGACTTCCATGCCAATAGCTGGCAAACGATCACCCTGCCGCATACTTTCAATGCAGGCGACGCCAACCAGGGCGGCGACACCTCGCGTGGCGAAAAGGAAGGCGTCTATTATCGCGGACCGGGCTGGTATCGTCGCCAACTGGAGATCATGCCGGTAGCCGGCCAGCGCTATGTCCTGCAATTTGACGGTGCGGCCCTGGTGACCGATGTCTGGGTCAACGGGAAAAGCGTGGGCCATCATGAAGGCGGCTATGCGGCCTTTCGCTTCGATATCACCGATGCCCTGAAAGCGGGCGACAACCTGATCGCCGTGCGGGTCGATAATACGCGCGTGCCGCAGGTGGCGCCGTTGACCGGTGATTTTAATGTTTTTGGCGGGCTTTATCGCACGGTCTCGCTCATCACCACCGGCAGCGTCCATGTCGACCTGATGGATCATGGCGGTCCGGGCGTTTATGTGACGACAAAGGCGATCAATGCGGCGAAGGCCGATGTTAGCGCCCGTATTCTGCTGAAGAACGACAGCGCGCAGGCGGCGAAGATCGCTGTGAAAACGCACATACTTGATGCCGATGGCAAGGTGGTGGCTACGGCGAAAGCGCTGGTTTCTCTGGCGGCCGGGCAATCCCAACCGCTCGAACAGGCGCTCACCGTCCGCTATCCGCATCTGTGGGAGGGTCGCAAGGACGCCTATCTCTATAAGGTGGTGGTCGAGGCGGGGAGTGACCGCGTGACCGTGCCGCTGGGGATCCGTACCGTGACGATTGACCCTGACAGGGGTTTCCTGCTCAATGGCCAGCCCTACCGCATTTATGGCGCCAATATGCAGCAGCCGGGCCGCAAGGGCAAAGGCACGGCGGTCAGCAATGCTGATATCGACGAGGACATGCAGATCATGGACGATATGGGCGTCACCGCCCTGCGCCTGGCCCATATGCAGCATCCGCAGCATGTCTATGACGATGCCGACCGCATGGGCATATTGCTGACCACTGAAGTGCCGCTGGTTGACGCGATCACCGCCGGTCAGGCGTTCCAGGACAATGCCGTGGAGCAGATGCGCGAACTGATCGCGCAAAACTACAATCATCCGTCCGTGGCCCTGTGGGGGCTGGGCAACGAGATTCGCTCGACTGTGCCAGACGCCAATCCGGTGCTGGCGGCCTTGCAGACAACAGCAAAAACCATGGACCCGACGCGGCCGACCGTCTACGCCCATTGCTGCCTGGCCGATGACGATCCTATCGCCGGCCACAGCGATGTCATTTCCTACAACCGCTATTTCGGCTGGTACGGCGACACCTTCGCCGATATGGGCAAATGGGCCGATGCCCTGCACGCCAAATATCCCACGCGTATTTTCGGGGTATCGGAATATGGCGCCGGCGCCAGCATCCGGCATCAGGAAGACGCGCCGAAAGCCGTGGTGCCGCAGGCTTTCTGGCACCCGGAACAGTACCAGGCGCTTTACCATGAGGCCAACTGGCGCGAACTGAAGGCGCGGCCTTATCTGTGGTCGGACTTCATCTGGGTGGCGTTCGATTTCCCGTCTTTTCGCCGTAACGAAGGTGACCGCCCGGCCATCAATGACAAGGGCCTGGTGACCGAAGACCGGCAGACGAAGAAGGACGCCTACTACTGGTATCAGGCGAATTGGTCTGACCGGCTGATGGTCCATATCACCAGCCCGCGCGATGTTCACAAGCGCATCCGCCATGTGAAGGTTAAGGTTTATTCGAACATGGATGAGGTGCGGTTGTCGCTGAACGGTGAGGCATTAGGGGCGCAGAAAGTGGTCGATCACATCGCCATCTGGGAGGTCGACCTGAAGGACGGCGAGAATGTCATCGAGGCTTTCGCGGGGAAGGATCTGCACGACCGCGTGGTATGGAACTATGAAGGGCCCGTGGGCGAAAAATAAGAAACCCCACCACCACATCTCACCGCTTCGCGGCTCGTGCGGTCCCCCTCCCCATCAAAGATGGGGAGGTATAAAGAGGAAATTACTCTTTATCTTATACCTCCCCGGCTTGCCGGGGAGGGGGACCGCGCCATTCTTCATGGCGTGGTGGTGGGGTATCTTGCCTTACCCCTTCAGCCGCATCTCATCCGCTTTCGCAGAAAACCGGCGCTGCGGGAAACAGGTGAACTGGCGTGAGGTGATGGTACTGACGGCCATCCATTCGCCGGTCATTTCTTCTGATGTCAAGGTCAGGCGGACAAAGCCGTTATAGGCATCATCCGCCGCCAGAACCTCCTCATTCTGCTCGGCCAGGGTAGCAGCCAGTTGCAGGTCTGGCAGCCAGGAATCGAGCCAGCGCGTCGGGCTGGAAATGGCGGTGACGCCCAGTTCGACGGCGACCGGCTGGCCGGCACCATCCCGCAACTGGTTAGCCCAGGCGCAATGGCTGTCGCCGGAGACAACGACTGTGCGCGCGCCGGCCGTTTTGATCATGCTGTAGAGCCGCTCACGTTCGGCGGGGTAGCCATCCCAGGCGTCGAGATTGAAGGGCAGGGGATCGGCACTGTCGAACAGGGCCACGAAGGTGTCGAGTTGCTTGCGCACGCCTTCCGGGGAAACTGTGCGAAGTGTGTTAATCGCATCCGGCCCCAGGCGTTTGAAGATATCCGGTCCATTGACCCGTGCCATGACGATCTGGTTGCCGAGCACCTGCCAGGTGACGCCATCCTGCGCCGAAGCGCTCAATGTGTCCTGCAACCACTGGCGCTGTTCGGCGCCCAGCAGCTCACGCGCCGGATCATTGAGCCTGGTGCGGAAGGCAACCTTGTCGGGCTTGCCATCGGCATAGGTCAGGTCTTCGGCGTAATCGAGCTGTTTGGTGCGTGCCAGCAAACGGCTTTCCAGCATGACCAGTTCAGCCAGTTTGCCGAAGCGGAAACTGCGGTAGATGGCCTCGCGCAATTTGCCAGGCGCCGGATCGCGGATCGGCATCCATTCCAAATAGGCTTTAAGCGCCGCGGCCTTGCGCACACCCCAGTCGCCTTCGTTCGGCTGGTGGTTTTCTGCGCCGTCGCGCCACGGGTTATTGCAGATTTCGTGGTCATCGAAAACGCAGATCCACGGCGCGCGGGCATGGGCGGCCTGGAGGTCTTCGTCGCGCTTGTACTGGGCGTGACGCATCCGGTAATCGGCCAGCGAAACGATCTCGTGCGCCGGTTCGGGAATACGCATCAGCATCCGGCCATTGCCCATGCCATAATCGGTCAGGCCGGCGCCATATTCGTAGATATAGTCGCCAAGATGGACCACGGCATCGACACGCGGCAGGTCGGCAATGGCGCGATAGGCGTTGAAATAGCCGTTCGGGTGCAGGGAACAGGAAACGACAGCCAGAACCACCTTGTCGGTTTGCAGCGGCAGGGTGCGGGTGCGGCCGATCGGCGAGACGATCGGGCCCGCCAGGAAACGGTAGTGGTATTCGGTATCCGGCACCAGGCCACGAACATCGACCTTGACCGTATAGTCGCGGCCGGTATCGGTGAAGACCTTGCCCTCGGCGACGAGGGTGGAAAAGCTGTCGTCGCGCGCTATCTGCCAGGCAATATCGGCGCCGCGCTCAAGCCCGCTGATCCGGGTCCACAGGATCACCGCGTCGGGTAACGGATCGCCCGAGGCGACGCCGTGCTCAAATCGCACCTGCGCGGGCGTTTCGGGAAGGGCGGAGGCGCCGAGCGCGGGCGCGGCGGCAATCGTGCCTGCGGCAAACAGGACTTTCCGGCGGCTGACCATCCCCATAAAGCTCCCGCTGTTTCCGATAAGCGAGGCAATAGGGTGATTTGGTGACAGTCATTTTGCGGTTAAGTGACGGTTTTTCTTCAAAAACCTTAACGGCAAAGTTCAGGGCTGTTCCGAAAGGCTGTAGATGCGCTCCATTTCCAGCCAAGTCGAGCCTTCCGGTCCGAAGGGCAGGGGCTTCTGGAAGGTGCGCATCAGGGCATCCCAGGCCTGGACATCGGGATTGGCGTTATCGCGTTGCGCCTTGGCCGCCGGATCGAAATCCGGTCCCTGTTCCATGATCAGCATCATGCGGTCGCCGACCAGCCAGATTTCCAGGTCGCGGATATCGTCGGCACGGATGGCGTCGGTGACAGCCTGCGGCGGTCCGCCGGCCCGGTGCCAGGCCTTGTAGGTCTCTATGCCCTCGGCATGGATATCGACGGCGAAGACCTTGCGGATTGTGGCGCTCATTCTGGAATATTTTCCTTGAAAATCGCCTGAACGCGGATCGGCAGATAGGATTTGACTGTCTCGCCGCGCAGGGTGCGGGCCAGTTGATCTATGGCCTCGCGGGCCTCGACATAGGGGTTCTGGTCGATAACCGCGTCCATCACCCCATCCAGCAGGAATTTACGGGTGTGATCGGTCAGTTCATGGCCGATAAAGACGATTTTTTGATCACGGCCGGAATCTTCCAGTGCCCTGGCAATACCGCGATTACCGGCACCGATATTGTAGATGCCGGCCAGGTCGGGATACTGTTGAAGAAGGGTGCGGGCTTCGCGGTAGGCGGCCTCGTCGTCATCATGTACCTCACGCAGTTCGACGACCGAGAGATTGGGGTAGGATTCACGCAGGATATGGCGAAAGCCCATCTCGCGCTCCTCGTGGCCACGGTAGGACAGCGAACCGGCGAACAGGGCCAGCTTGGCGGGGGCTTTGGGCAACAGGCGGCCGAGCAGATAGCCGCTCAGTCGGCCGGCGGCGCGATTGTCGATGCCTATATAGCCTTCGCGCGGCACATTGGAAATGTCGGAGATCAGGGTGAAGACGAGGGTGCCCGAATTGCGCAACTGGCGCAGGGCCTCGCGCACGACAGGGTGATCCAGGGCGATCACGCCAACTGCCTTTGAGTGCCCGGACAGTTTCAGCAGGGCATCAGCCAGGGCGTAGGGATCGAAGCCTTCGGTGAAATGCAGCCGTAGTTCGATATCGCCGCGGTCGGCGCTGATCTCTTCCAGCGATTTCGACAGGTTGCGGATGAAGGTATTGGCGCCATTGGGCAGGATGAAATCGAGCGCCACGGGCCCGCGGCTGACCGTGACCTCTCCCGGCAGGGCAATATAACCCAGGCGCGAGGCCGTCTGAAAAACGATTTCCCGTGTGCGATCGCGCACGCCGGGGCGTTTGTTGAGCACGCGGTCTACCGTAGCCGTGGAGACGCCGGACTGTCTGGCGATGTCGATCAGGGTGGCGCGGGTGACGGCCATGGGGTGCGCTCCTCCTTGGGATTCGCAGCTCGGCGCAGGGTTGCGGTCTTTGACATCAAAATACATCGAATGCAGTCGGTGAAGTCAAGCATTTTGTGAAGCGCACGCATTCGTTTCGTTAGGCTGCCGAATAGAGAGTGTCATTAAATATCTGATATATAAGGATTTTATTTTAAATCGATTGTGCGCGATTAAAAATTACACATATGATGTATGATGATGTATTGACATCAAGTTTGATCGGTATATGACTGATCGACAGCAAAAAAATATATCGCGTACAGGGATACGGAACTGGCTCATGGCTGAACTTTTCAAGCAAACCTACACGCGCCGCGACCTGGCGGCGCATACCGGCCAGTTATCGCAATTCGCCGGTGTGCGTCTGATGACGCTGGGGGATGGTGTCGAGCGTGGCGTGCGGATGCTGGAATTCCGCACCGGCTCCGGCCTGCGCTTCACCGTGCTGGTCGATCGCGCCATGGATATTGCCGATTGCGAGCATAATGGCCGCGCCATCGGCTGGCATTCACCCTCAGGCTTCAGGCATCCCGGCCTGCACGACTATGAAGGCGAGGGGGGCTTAGGATGGTTCCGGTCCTTCTCGGGCCTGATGGTGACCTGCGGGCTCGATCATATCCTGTTCATGGATGACGATGCCGCCGATCAGTATCACTACAGCGCCCGCAAGGCGGTGTCTTCGTCACTGCATGGCCGGATCGGCACCATTCCGGCGCGCCTGACAGGCTATGGCGAGCGCTGGGAGGGGGACGATTGCATTCTGTGGGCGGAAGGCGTGGTTCAGCAATCGACCGTCTTTGGCGAGGATCTGCACCTGATCCGCCGCATCGAGGCGAAAGTCGGTTCCAACGAAATCCATCTGCATGACCGGGTGGTCAATCATGGATTCTACCGCACGCCGCATATGTATTGCTACCATATCAATGTCGGCCATCCCGTACTGGCCGAAGGCTCGCGTTATGTCGCGCCGATCCGCGATGTCGTCTGGGCTGCCCATGCCGACGGCTATCAAAAGCAGGGTGTCGGCTATCGCATCCTATCGGAACCGAAGTTGAACTTCCATGAGCAGGTGTGGCAGCACGACATGCAGCCGGATGCGGTGGGCAAGGTAAATGTCGCTTTGGTCAATGAAACCATGGGTTTCGGCTTTGAAGTTGAAGTTTTGAAAGAGCAGTTTCCGGCCATGTATGAATGGCAGAACCTGCAAGCTGGACACTATGCGCTCGGCATCGAGCCGTCCACAAACCATGTTTTTGGCAAGCCATTTGCGAAAGAGCGCGGCGAACTGATCTGGCTGGAACATGGCGATGAGCGTCGCTATGACAGTGTCTTCCGCATCCTGCCGGACGCCGCAGCAGTCGCGGATGCCGTCAGCCGTATCGAGGCGGTGAGCCTTCAGCCATCGGAAGACTATCCCGCGCCATCAGGCCAGTTCCCGCCGATCGGAGGGCGCTAGGATGCAGAACCGGACTATCCTCTATACCGGTGCGGCCGGTGGCCTCGGTCTGCAAACCACGCTGAACTTTCTGAAGCGCGGCGCAACCGTGGTAGCCGTCGATCACGACGACGCCAAGATCGCCACCCTGACCGCCGCAGCTTCAGCCGTCACCACTGGCCGTCTGCTGGTCACGCGTTCGGACATGTCCGATCTGGAGGGCTTTCGCGCCGATATCCGCGCCCGCTGCGAAGAGACCGGCGGCTACGATGTGGTGATCAACAACGCAGCCATCTATCCCTCGAAACCGTTTGAAGAGTTCACCCTCGAGGACCATCAGCGTGTGCAGCGTGTGAATGTTGACGCCGGCATCGTGGCGGTGCAGGAAGCCTTACCGAGCATGAAGGCGAAGGGCTTCGGCCGCATCATCAATATCGCCTCGATCACGCTCTCCGGCGGCTGGCCCAATATCTATCCCTATGTTGCCTCAAAGGGCGCGCTGATCGGCCTGACCCATGCCTGGGCGCGCGAATTCGGCCCCTACGGTGTGACCGTCAATGCCATTTCGCCGGGTGCGTTCCCGACGGATGCCGAGGCCATCAATCCCGATCCTGAAGGCTATAACCGCCATGTCCTGGCCCAGCAGGCGATCAAGCGTCGCGGCCATGTCGGCGATATCGCCAACGCCATCGCCTTTCTGAGCTCCGAAGACACAGGTTTCATCACCGGCCAGACGCTGAACGTCAATGGCGGCTGGGTGATGGATTAAAACAGATTCATAAGGACTTGATTTCACATGGGTATCTTAAGCGGTATTCGCGTTCTCGATTGCTCCATCGCCATGGCCGGGCCGTTCGCGGCGCAGCGCATGGGCGATATGGGCGCGGACGTTATCAAGGTGGAGCCGACCACCGGCGAATGGCAGCGTCATGCCCCTGCCGGCGGCGCCTGGGGCAATGAAATCAATGTCTCCTTCCTGTCGCTGAACCGTAACAAGCGCTCGCTGGCGGTCGATCTGAAATCACCGGAAGGCAAGGCCCTGCTGCTCGATTTGGTCAAGTCGGCCGATGTATTTTTGCAGAATTATCGTCCCGGCGTGGCCGCACGTCTTGGCGTCGATTACGAGACCCTGTCGGCCATCAATCCGAAGCTCGTCTATGTGTCGATGTCGGGCTATGGCGAGGACGGGCCTTACAAGAACTATCCGGGCCAGGACCTGCTGCTGCAATCCATGTCCGGCGCCATGATGTCGGCCGGATCGAAGGATACGCCGCCATCGCCCGCCGGCCAGTACCTCGTTGACGCTATTACTGCTTATACGGCTTTCGAGGGCGCGTTGGCGGCCCTGTTCCACCGCGAACGCACGGGCGAGGGGCAGAAGGTCGAGGTCAATATGCTCGATGCCATCACTACCATCCAGATGCAGGAACTGTCGGTCTTCACGGTCGGCAAAAAGCCGCAGATACGTTCGGTGGAGCCGCACGCCCATTCCTATATCCGTGCGCCCTACGGTGTCTTCAAAACGAAGGACAGCTATATCACCATCGCCATGGCCAATCTGAAAAAGCTCGGCGAATTGATTGGTGAACCCTTTTTTGCCGACCTGGAAGACCAGACGGATTCGTGGACCTACCGCGATAAAATCTATGCCATGACGCGTATCAAGCTGGAAGAAAAGACTACCCAGGAATGGCTCGATATGTTCCGTCCGGTCGATATATGGTGCGGGCCGGTCTATGGTTATGAGGACGTCGTCAATGATCCGCAGATCAAGCACAACGGCACCTTCGTTGAATATGATCATCCGACCGAAGGCCGCGTGAAGACGCCGGGCTTCCCGATCAAGTTCTCCAAGACGCCATCAACCGTTGATCGCGGCGCGCCGCGCGTTGGCGAACACACCCGCGAAATCCTGGCCGCCGCCGGCAAGTCCGAAGCGGAGATCGAGGCGCTGCTGAAAAGCGGCGCGGTGAAGCAGGCACCAGAGAAAGTCAATGTTTAAGGGGCTGACCTGGGATCATCCGCGCGGCTTCAATGCGCTGGATGCGGCGGCGAAAGCCAATCCCGCGCTCGGCCTGTCCTGGGACAGGCACTCGCTGGAAGGCTTTGAGACGCATCCCATTGCGGACCTGTGCGAACAGTATGACCTGGTGGTGCTTGATCACCCGCATGTCGGCGAAGCGGTGGCCGGTGATTGCCTGCGGCCGCTTGAAGACATCTTCACGCCGGAAGAGATTGCCGGCTGGGCGCGTGACTGTATTGGGCCGTCGCTGAAAAGCTATCAGTTCGCTGGTAAACACTGGGCCTTGCCGCTCGATGCTGCCACGCAGGTGATGGCCTGTCGTCCCGGCATAGTTCCGCCTCAGACGTGGGATGAGGTTCTGGCCTTCAATGGGCCTGTAGCGTTGTCGCTGGCCGGGCCGCACGCGGCGCTCAGCTTTCAGTCGATCTGCGCAGCACTGGGCGAGCGTCCGGCGGTGAAAGATCCGGACCTGTTTGTTAGTGAAGCCGTCGGGCTGACCGCGCTCGATATCATGCAACGCCTGACAGACACATCGCCTTTAAGTGTGCGTGAAAAGAACCCGATCGGCATCCTCCAGCATATGGTCGATCGTGACGATGTGGTCTTGTGTCCGCTGATCTATGGCTATGTGAACTATGCCGCCCCAAACGCTGGAAAGGCTCTGACCTTCGCCAATGCGCCGCGCAGCGCCGGCGGGATCGGTTCGACCCTGGGCGGCACCGGTATCGGTATCTCGAAACGTTGCGAGGTCACGCTCGAACTGCTCGATCACTTGCGCTGGCTGATGTCGCCGCAGGCGCAGATCGGCTTTATACCCGCGCATGACGGCCAGCCATCGTTGCGTGTTGCGTGGCGGGACGCGGTGGTCAATGCGCGCTGGGGTGATTTCTATCGCAATACCGCAGATACGCTGGAAGCCGCTTATGTCCGGCCGCGTCACAACCGCGCCATCGCCTTTCAGACCGCGGCATCGCAGGCCATCCGCGATACACTCTATCGCCACGGCGACCACGATCAATTGTTGATTCAACTGCAAACCCTTTATGCCGGAACGCGGATTCCGGGATCGGAACGCTGACCCTCATGACTGACGAATTGCTTTTTGAAGTGGACGGCCACGTCGCCGCCATCACCATCAACCGCCCGGCCAAGCTCAACTCGATGACGCCGGAAATGGCCTATGCGCTGGAGGCCGCGGTGGCCGAATGCAACAAGAGCGATACCATCCGCTGCGTGATCGTCACCGGCGCCGGCGAACGTGCCTTCTGCGCCGGATCGGATATCCGCACGCTCGATGACTACGCCACGCCGTGGGAATTCCGTAATCGCGGCGACTATTGCGACGCCATCCGCCTGTGCCTCAAGCCGACCATTGCGGCGGTCAATGGCTATGCCTTCGGCGGCGGGCTGGAAACGGCCATGAGTTGTGATATCCGCATTGCCTCGTCAAATGCCCAGTTCGCTGCCCCGGAAATCAAGCTGGGCTGGATCGGCGGCGGCGGCATGGCCGCGGGCCTGGTCCACTCGATCGGCGCTTCCAATGCCTCGCTGATGATCCTGACCGGTGACGCCATCACGGCGCAGAAGGCCGAGCAATGGGGGCTGGTCAGCGAGGTGTGCGAACCGGCAGACCTGATGGCGCGCGCCCGCGCCATCGCCGAGACCATCGCCAGTCGCGCGCCCATCGCCGCCGAAACCGGCAAGCTCAACCTGCGTGCCGCCCATACCATGCCGTACGAAAAGGCCGTGGAATACGAGCGCGATTTGCAGACCATCTGCTTCGCCACCGAAGATGCCCAGGAAGGCCGCGCCGCCTTCAAGGAAAAACGTGCGCCGGCATTCAACAGGCGTTAGAAGAAGAAAAACTGAGAGATTCCCTGAAATGACGCGCCCCAAAGTTCTGCTCACCCGTCCGTGGCCCGAAGCGGCCCAAGCCTATATGCAGGCGCATTACGATACGACGGTGAATGACAGCGGCAAGCCGCTGACGCCGGAGCAGCTCAAGGCGGCGATGACGGAATATGACGCCCTGTGCCCCACCGTCACCGACAAGCTGACGGCGGAAATTTTCGCTACGCCCAATGCGCGGGTAAGGATGATCGGCAATTTCGGCGCCGGTTATGAGCATATTGATATCGAGGCGGCGAAAAAGGTCGGGATCGTGGTCTCCAACACGCCGGATGTGCTGACCGAAGCCACCGCCGACATCGCCCTGATGCTGATGCTGATGGCGTCGCGCCGGGCTTCCGAAGGCGAGCGCCAGTTGCGCGAAGGTGGCTGGAAAGGCTGGGGCACTACAGCGCTTATGGGGCAATCGCTGGAAGGCAAGACCCTGGGCCTGGTCGGTTTCGGCCGTATCGCCCAGGCGACGGCGCATAAGGCGCGGACGGCGCTCGGCATGAAGATCGCCTATTTCAGCCGCCGCCAGGCCGCGGTCGATATCGAAGCCGCGCATGAGGCGCGCTATGTGGCCAGCCTCGAAGACCTGGCGGCGCAGTCGGACGTGCTGTCCTTGCATACGCCGGGCGGACCTGAAACTCATCACATGGTCAATGCCCGCCTGCTGGGGCTGATGAAGCCGACGGCCATCCTGATCAATACGGCGCGTGGCTCGGTGGTCAATGAAGATGATCTGGCGGCGGCGCTGAAAGCCGGCACCATCTGGTCGGCGGGGCTTGATGTGTATGAACGCGAGCCGGTGGTCAATCCGGCCCTGCTGCCGCTTAATAATGCCGTCCTGCTGCCGCATCTCGGCAGCGCCACCATCGAGACGCGCAACGCCATGGGAATGCGGGCGGCGAAAAATGTCGATCAGTTTTTCGCGGGGGAGCCCGTCGGTGACCGGGTCGCTTGAGGTTGTAGAAGCCAGGATAAAAGATTGGCTGAAAGAGGCGTACAAGCCGTTCATATTTGGTATTTGCGGCGCGCAGGGCTCAGGCAAATCCACATTGAGCGAGGGGCTTGCGAAGCGGTTGGAAGACGAGGGGCTCAAGGTCGCGCTGTTATCGCTCGATGATCTCTATCTGGCGCCGGAAGCCCGGCCGGTGGCACTCTCGCCCTTATTCGCCACGCGCGGTGTACCGGGCACGCATTATGTCGCCTTGGGCGAACGCGTGTTTGCCAGCCTGCAAGCCGGACAGCCGACTCGCCTGCCGCGTTTCGACAAGGCCAGTGACCGGCCTTTTCCGGAAAGCGACTGGCCGGAAATCACCGCGCCGGACGTGCTTATATTTGAAGGCTGGTGCGTCGGCGCCCTTCCGCAGTCGGATGAAGACCTGATAGCGCCGGTCAATGATCTGGAACGCGAGGACAGTGGCGCCTGGCGTCGGTCGGTCAATGACGCGCTGAAAGGTCCATATGCTGCGCTGTTCAGCCATATCGACCGGCTGATCCTGCTGGCGGCACCCGGTTTCGAGATTGTGCGCGACTGGCGCATCGAGCAGGAAAACACTCTCCGAGACCGCCTGAAAGCGGAAGGCCGCACCGGAGCGAAGATTATGAGTGACGCCGAGGTCAGCCGCTTTATCCAGTATTACGAGCGCCTGACCCGCCATATCCTGCAAACCATGCCGGCCTATGCCGACCTGGTCTTGCAACTTGATTCATCTCGGAATATGAAACCAAGTCCGAAATAATGACCAGACTGCGTTGAGACAAACATGATCATTTCCGCCGCCACCGATTACCGCGAAGCCGCCAAACGCAAACTGCCGCGTTTCCTGTTCGACTATCTCGACGGCGGCTCCTATGCCGAAATGACCCTGCGTAACAATGTCGGCGATTTGTCCTCCCTGGCCCTGCGCCAGCGCATCCTGAAAAATGTCGCTGACCTGTCGCTGGAAACGGAACTGTTCGGGGTAAAAATGGCCATGCCGGTCGGGCTGGCGCCGGTCGGCCTGGGCGGCATGTATGCCCGGCGCGGCGAGGTTCAGGTGGCGAAGGCCGCGAAGAAGGCGCGCATTCCCTACATTATTTCAACGGTTTCGCTGTGTCCTCTTGAGGAAATCGTTGAAAAGTCCGGCTGTGATATCTGGTTTCAGCTTTATGTGCTGAAGGATCGCGGCTTTATGAAGCACGCGCTCGAACGGGCGCAGGCGCTGGGAGTGACCAAGCTGGTTTTCACCGTCGATATGCCGGTGCCGGGCGCGCGCTACCGCGACAAGCATTCAGGGATGAGCGGCGATTTCGGCCCGATACGCCGCATCATTCAGGCGATGATGAAGCCGGAATGGGCGTATGATGTTGGCCTGCGCGGCACGCCGCACGATCTCGGCAATGTGTCGAAATATCTCGGCAAGGCCACGGGGCTGGAGGACTATATCGGCTGGCTGGGCGCCAATTTCGACCCGTCGATCAACTGGTCCGATCTCGAATGGATCCGCGACATGTGGAAGGGCCCGATGATCATCAAGGGCATCCTTGATCCGGAAGACGCGAAGGATGCCGTGAAGTTCGGCGCCGACGGTATCGTGGTATCGAACCATGGCGGCCGCCAGCTCGATGGTGCGCTCTCCACCTGCAAGGCCCTGCCGGCCATCGCCGACGTCGTGGGGGACGACCTGACAATTCTGGCCGATTCCGGTATCCGCACAGGTCTGGATGTGGTGCGGATGCTGGCCCTAGGTGCCAAGGGCGTGCTGCTGGGCCGTGCCTATATCTATGCCCTGGCGACGCAGGGCGAGGCTGGGGTCACCAATCTGCTGGGCCTGATCGAAAAGGAAATGCGCACGGCCATGGCGCTCACCGGCGTGAAAACCATCGCCGAAATCAACCGCAACCTGCTGGCCTGATATGAAAAGGGCCTCCGGACGGCTCCGGAGGCCCTGAATTTTTAAGCAGCGCCGCCTACGCAGCGCCTACGGTCTGCTTCTGAGTGCCCAGGCCCTCGATGCCCAGCTCCATGATATCGCCGACATTGAGATAGATCGGGTCCGGCTTCTGACCCAGGCCGACGCCCGGCGGGGTGCCGGTCGAGATGATGTCGCCTGGATGCAGCGACATGAACTGCGAGACGTAATGCACCAGGAAGGCGGGCTTGAAGACCATGGTGGCCGTCGAACCGTTCTGGAAGCGCTTGCCGTTGACGTCGAGCCACATTTTCAGGTTGTTGACATCGCCGGCTTCGTCCTTCGTCACCAGCCAGGGACCGATCGGGCCGAAGGTGTCGCAGCCCTTGCCCTTGTCCCAGGTGCCCAGACGCTCGAGCTGGAATTCGCGCTCCGACAGGTCGTTCACCACGCAGGCGCCCGCGACATAGTCCAGCGCCTTCTCCTTGGAGACGTAGCGGCATTCCTTGCCGATCACGATTCCCAGCTCCACTTCCCAGTCGCCCTTCTTGGCGTTGGGCGGCAGATAGACATCGTCGTTCGGGCCGATGATGGCCGAAGTGGCCTTCATGAAGATGATGGGCTCGGCCGGCTCGGGCATGTTGGATTCCTTGGCATGGTCCGCATAATTCAGACCGATGCAGAGGAACTTGCCGACCTTGGCCACCGGCTCGGCGACG
>NZ_JBQCHT010000041.1:0-32935 GCF_051954415.1 Asticcacaulis sp. | reverse complement strand
TCAGACTACGAATCTGAGGGTCAGGAGTTCGAATCTCTTCGAGTGCGCCATTCAAATCAATGACTTAGACGAAAAAAGCGGTGCAATTGCACCGCTTTTTTCGTCTGTAAACCGCTGTAAAAACATGTTGAATTTGCGGTACTATATCGCTGAATCGATAAATTGTTGTTTTTTTTATCAATTGAGTAACTGGGTGACAATAGTCTGGGGCTCACAGGCTGTGCGAAACAAGGCAGGCGGCACATCGTTTAAAACTTAGGTTGGCGACGAGATAAGAAAGGCGGCCTTAACCTATGACGCGGGCTGGGTTTTCGGCAAGAACATGAACCTGCTTGGCATCCAGGCCCTGGGCCTTGGGCTCGGCACCTATATCCACGAGCGTGGCGTCACCCCGAAGCTGGTCACCGGCCATGATTTCCGATCTTATTCAACCAATATCAAGAACGCCCTTGGCCTGATGCAGGCCGGGATAGAGGTGATCGATATCGGACTATGCCTCTCGCCCATCGCCTATTTCGCGCAATTCAACCAGGATGCGCCGTGCGTCGCTATGGTCACTGCCTCGCACAATGACAAGGCTGGACCGGCTTAAGAGACGTGACCTTCGGACCGGAAGAAACGGGCAGCCTATCGCTCAGACCGAACTGACGAGGTAGTCAGTTCAACCGCAGCCGCAGGCAGGCGGATGCCTGCCGACCATCGGCAAGGTCTGGGAGCAAAGAGACACTTGTCTGGCCCCCTAAACCAGGTGAATACAGACCAAAACACGCGACAGGTGCCAGCAGATCTGCATGGCGCTTTCATGCGACTGATTCAGACTTCAACAGCGTTACCCGAATTATCGATAATGATGTCGACCGCAGAAACCCGATGGAATCCGCGCCGAACTACCTCTTCAGCAAGGTTACCGGGCCGATCAGACCGGAAGGGCGCAGGGGCGCCTCGGCCGTGTAGGTCGGAGCGGCGGTGAAGGTGACCTTCTGAGCGCCGGGCTGGGCATCGCCGATCAGGCGGTTGACCCACAGGTTGGCGACACGGATTTCGATAACATTGGCGCCTTTTTTCACCAGCGTACCGACTTCGAGGCTGTAGGGCGCCTTCCACACGGTGCCGGCCGGTTGGTCGTTGACGTAAACTTCAGCCACATCACCGACCTTGCCGAGATCGAGTTTCAAAGGCGCGCCGGGCTTGACGCCTTTCGGCAAGGTGAGCGTGGTGCGGTAGGTGGTGGTGCCGGAGAAGTATTTCACTGCCGGATCGGCGCTGTCGGCAAGTGAGCCCAGGGCGCCTTTGGCGATCGGCGCCGGGGCGGCCAGGCCATCGAAACTGATCTTCCAGTCATTGCCGAGATCGGCGACCGGGTGCCATGTGGCCGGCGTTACCGTGGCGGACATGGCCTTGGCCGGCTCGCGGAAGACGACGAATACCGATTCCTGCGCCAGCAGGTCGAGCGGGATGATGGTGGTGTCGCCTTCGGTGCGGTAGCTGACCGGTTCGCTTGTGCCGCTATCGGCGTGCCACAGTTCCGGCGTCTTGCCGCTGACGTGGAAGCGGGCCTCGGTCTGCACCGGCCTGGCTTCGCGGTTATTGACGTAATAGAGGTCGCCATCCGTCACGCGACGGTGGACGAACAGGATCTGCGCATCGCCGGTGTAGGCAAAGTCCGGTGTCTGGCCGACGGATTTCAGCGCGGCCTCGACATCGCTTGAGGCGATGACCTGGCCCTGGCCGATCTTGGTCACTTCACCAGCCCATAGGCGTTTGACCAGCGCGGCGAACTCGGCCGGATCGTCATTAAGCGAGGGCGAAGCCGTCGGCGCCTGGCCGACAATGGTGGCGCCGGCATCGGCCAGTTCCGCGATCTTGCGCAGCGTGGTCAAGGTCATGCGCGCACTGGTGCCGCCGAGATAGAGCACGCGGTACTGCGCGCCGCTATCCGTCACCAGGCTGCCGTCCTTTACCGACAACTTGTCCAGCAGCGCGCCGGCATTGACGTAATCATAGGCATACTGCTTCGGCGCGTCGGCAGGCGTGTGGTTGTGATAGAGCGTCACCAGCGGCGCTTCCTCGCCGTAGAAATAGGCGACATCGGCATAGTTTCGGCCCTGCTGAAGCATGTAGGCATTGCGCGAGATGTAATCGACCCACGGCTTCGCCATGTCGGCCCAGGTGTCATTGCGATTGAAGTACTGGCCGAAGATCATCAGCGACAGGCCGGGCTTCTTATCATCGCCGAGCGGCTGATGAACCGAAGTGTGAATCACAGGGCGGTTGACGCCGCTGGCGAATTCCAGATCGATCATCGGACGCAGGTCGGACGGCGCAAAAGCCCAGGGGGCGAAGGCGCTGGTCAGGGATTCGGCGGCCACAAGGTTCTGGCCGTAGATATGCGACACCGAAGCCGCGCCCTTCATGTCGGCGATGGCGACGGCGGTGGGGCCGAATTCCGGGCGATAGGTCCACATGGCCGACATCGGGATATCGGCGTGGCTGCGCATGGCCATATCATCGCCGAGCGTCACGCGTGAGCTTTCCAGCGCCTCGCCATAGAGGGTCAGGTCGTGCTCATGCGCGACATCGGCTATGGTGCCGTAGTGGGCGCTGGCCATCAGGTCCGCCAGGGTATGGCGGTAATCATAGAGGAAGGCATCGGTCTGGGCGCGGGTACCGATAAGTGCGCCGGTCAGCGCCGGCAGCCAGGGGCGGGCATCATAGCCGCGCAGCTTCTGGAACTGGTCGAGCAGGGCCGGTGTCCAGTTTGACGAACCGACCTCGGTGGAATCCGTCACCATGGCACGCACGCCATGGGCGCCGATCAGATCCTTGCCGGCGGCCTTTTCATAGCCCGCCAGATAGGTTTCGATATAGCTGCGCACCGCCACCGGATCGTACTTGTCGACCTCAAGGCCGGTGGCCTCGGCGGTGGCCGGATGGTTTTCGATGCCGGTCAGGGACCAGCCCATGCGGACGATCTTCCATTTGCCCTTCGGGGGCGTCCAGGTGAGTGTGCCATCGGTCGAAACCTTAGCGGTCAGGTCGATGACGGAAGTCGTGGCTACGCCGGTTTCGGCAGGGGCGGTGCCGGCATCGAGTGCGTAATAATCGTCTACCGTGGCAAAACCCGCCTTGGCCTGGAACTGGTTGACGGCCGGCTGATCAGACAGGCTGAGCTGAGCGACATGGAGGGGGCCAGGCTTGCCGAAATCCTTCATGGGCCCCATGTCGGCACCCGGCAGGGGCAGGAAAAGCGGTGGGCCGGCGGCAGGTCTCTGTGTCAGCACGAGGCGGAAATGGCTGGCAGTCACGGCGGCGAAACCGGCCGTGCTCGGCACCAGGCTGAGGGGGATATCGGCGACCTTGCGCCAGGTCTGGCCATCGGTACTGGCTTCCAGTACCGGCGTGTAGTTGGCGCGGTCAAAGGTCGAGGCGGCGCCTGGGAAATAGAGTGTCAGCGAACGGACGGTTTGCGGCATCTTGTAGTCGATATTGATTACCACAGGCTTTTCCACCGACAGCGGCGGCAATTCGGCACCTGCACCCACTTCAGTCAGGGCTTTGGCATCGAGCATGGTATCGTCGGCGCGGATGACCGGCAGGGGCAGGGTAGTTTCCGTTACGGGATAAGCGTAAACGCCGATCTCGCCTCCGAACTTCGGCGCGGCATCCGGATCGGGCACTGGGCCCATGATCTCGGCCTGTTTCGGCATGGCCTGGTAAGGGCCTGTCATGCGTGGGAGGGCGGGCAGTTGCAGTTTCAGCGCCTTGCCGCCGGAAACAACGGTCTCGCTCCACACGACCTTCTTCATGCCGTCCGCAGGTTTCACCCACGGACCGCCGCTTTCGCTCCAGCCGGGAGAGGCGGCGATGCCGAGCTCCAGGCCCTTTTGGTCAGCGGTTGTGGCGGCGAAGCGAAAAGCGTCGTCCCATTCGGGCGTCATATAGGCCAGGCGCTTTTCGACCACCTGCGGCGTCATTAGATTGACGTCAAAGGTCTGGGCCCCGCCGATGCCGACCGCCGCCATCCAGTCGAGGTCTTTCTGGATGCCTTCTTTCGTGATGTTGCCGTTCATCCAGTGCCACCAGACGCGTGGCCGCGCGCTTTGCGGCGGATTGGTAAAGCCGGCGGCCACCGAATCCGGTTCGGCGGCCATGAGCGGCGCAGCCGGCGTCAAGAAAACGGACGCCAGCAGAAGGGCTTTGAGGGCGCGGGCGGGGGTAAATGCGGTCATGGATTTCGTCCCTGCTGGCTGTTAAATGGCCAATTATTGATACTTAAATCTATATATCGGGATTTGTAGCCGCAAATCACAAAGAATGATAGTTCCTATCAGCGCTTTGAAACCACCAGTTTCTCGGCCGTCAGCCAATTGTAATAGTCCTCGATCCAGTGGTCGGCGCTGGTACCGACCTTCCGCATGCCGAAGCCATGGCTGCCGTGGGCATAGATATGCAGTTCGGCGGAGTGGCCGCTGTCGCGCCAGGCATCGAAGATCGGCACGCTGGCATGACCGAGCAGAGGATCATCGGCGGCCAGGGCAATGAAGGCCGGTGGGGCGTCGGCGGGGACGGGCGCATCGTCCATGGCGCCATAAATGACGCCGATGAAATCCGGGCGGGTAGCGGCGTCATAATAGGTGGCGACGTTCATTGTCTCCATGCCGCCGGCGGAAAAGCCCATGAAGCCGATCTTTTTCGGGTCGATACCGTAATCAGCGGCATGGCTGCGCACGTAGGACATGGCGGCGAGACCATCGGCCAGGGCCGGGGCTTCGGAAGAGGCCGGGATATCGCCATGGGTCATTTTGGCGGGCGCCTTGCCGACACGACTGGCGATGGCGGCGGCGAGGCCGTCGATATCGCGCGGGGTTTGATCCACACGATAGGTCAGGACGAAGCAGGTCACGCCTCGCGCCGCCAGATATTTGGCCACTTCGCGGCCCTCGGTATCGAAGGCGAGCGTCAGGAAGGCGCCGCCGGGGGCGATGATGACGGCGGTTCCATTAGCCGTGCCGGGGGCGGGCAGCACCGGATAAAGCGCCGGTTGGGTGACATTGCGTGCCGTGATCCAGCCTTCCATGCTCTCCCATTGCGTCGTCTCAGGTGAGCCGGTCGTGGAGAGGGGAATGGCCTTGATATCCGGCGGCGCCACGGGCTGCGGCGGATGCGCTTTAAAGATGGCGAGGAACTGGTCAAATCCGGGGGGCGTTTCGGCAAAAGCCGGTGCGCCGCAGGCAAGCGACAATGACAGGATCGAACCGGCAATGGACAGGCGCTTCATGGTGTTTACCCCTTTTGTGTTTTTGTTGCTTTGGGTTGCGCCGCGCCGATCAGGGCGGCGAGCAGGCTTAAGACCAGCAGGCCACCGCTGACGGCGGCCAAGGCGGTCAGCGCCTGATCAAGCTTGCCCAGTTTGGCGGTCAGGCCCAGAACAATGACCGGGCTCAGGAAGTTGCCGAGGAAGAAGGCCGTCTGCCAGCCGCCGGTGCCGCGTCCACGCTGATCGAAGCTCAGTTTGGCCATGATGCTGGTCAGGATGGCGGGCAGGGTGATGCCACAGCCGAGTCCGGTCAGCACGATGCCGACGCAGGTGACGGCATAGCTGCCATTGCCGACGAAGAGTGCCAGGCCGCCGGCGATGAGCGCGAAAGCCAGCGAGAGGTGCTGCGTCAGCTTCCAGCGGCTGAGCATCTTGAAGACCAGGCCGCCCAGCGGCACGGCAATGCCGCCGACCGCGCTGGTCAGGCCAATCACCTGTGACGAGCCCATGGCGCGTTCGGTCAGCAGGAAGGGCGTCTGGATGGGGATGATGAAGAAGAAGGTCGCCGCCAGCAGACCGACCACATAGAGCGGCAGCACGGACATCAGCGGGAAGCGGCCGGCCTCGGGCTCGTCGGCCTCGCGCCTTGGCTCACGGATCAGCAGCATGACCAGCGGAATGAACAGGATGGGCAGGCCGTAGATGAGGAACGGCACCCGCCAGCCGAGGTCACCCAGTAAGCCGCCAACCGCCGCCAGAACCACGGCGGAAACCGAGGCGATGCTGGTCTGGACGACCAGCCAGTTTTCGCGGCGCGGCCCTTTGAAATAGTCGCCGATCAGGGTGGTGGAGGCGGTCATGAAGCCCGATTCCGCCAGGCCGACGCCGATGCGCGAAGCGATGATGGCGTTGAGATCATTAAGGAAAAAAGGCGCCAGTCCGCAAAAGAAATAGAGCACCAGCGACGCCAGCAGCAGGCCCTTGCGGCCGGTCTTATCGGTCAGGCGCCCGGCGAAGGGCGCGGTGATGGCGACGACCAGTGCCGGCACGGAAAGCGCCAGTATGACCTTTGTGTTGGCCATCGGATCATGCGGGAAGGCAGCGATGATCTTGGGCAGGACGGGCGCGATCAGCAGGGCCGCCGCCACGGACAGGGTGGAGAGCATGCACAGGAGTATGCCTTGCGCGGCATTGCCTTCGCGGGCGTTTGAAACGGCCATTCTATTTTCCTCAATCATGGTGTGGCAGAGAGTCGAAGGCGGGCCAGAAAGTCCCGGATCACCAGGTCGGCATCGAGCGTGTCATAGACCCGGATTTTCCGACCGGGGATCGCGTTCCCATACTGACCGCGGTCGAGAATGCGTCTGGCCTGTGTCTCGGCATAACGACCTGCCTCGGATGACAGGGCGGTCAGCAGGACCATCGCGCTGTCGCCAAGACCGCGCGCGCCATCCAGTTTGACAAACGATGGCACATCGGTGAGGCGCTCATAAACCCATGCGGCCAGGCCTTTGTTCTGGCGGGAAATCCACTCAAGTTCCGAGAACGCAAGCATGAGGGTCCTGTAGGTGGTTTCGGGAATCTGCCATACGGGCACCTGTGACCGTTCCATGACCTGGCGGGCGGCTTCGATATCGGTCATGAGGTTGTATTCCGGCCCCCCAGCCGGATAGCCGCCGCCACCGATCCAGATCACCGTCATCTTGCCGGCAATGGACGGATCGATCCTGAGGGCTGCCGCCACATTGGTCAGGGGGCCGCCGCAGGTCAGAAAAAGCGGCAGCGGATCGGGTCGGTTGGCCTCGGTGACGATCGCCTCGGCCGCCGCTGACAATTGATCCTTTGCAATGCCGAAGGTGTCGGCGCCGGCGATCACTTTCGGAGGAACCGACGGGTTTATACGCCTGACAACTTCAGCGGCCAAATTCCCGCCGCTAAAGGCGGTCTTGTCCGGGTGGCCGGCGCCGGCCAGCCGGGCGAGGCTTTGATCCAGGGCCGATGAGGTAATCAGGGGGACATGCGTTGCCGGCGACAACAACTGGTGGACGAGGGCGGCAATGCCGTCGGGATCGCCGGCAAAATCGTTGTCCACAATGAGGCGCGAGCGGGGGCTGCCCACATCCGCTAAAGCCTTGCCTGCGCTGGCGGCGGCAGCAGCGGCTGTGGTCAGGAACGTCCTGCGTGCGATGGCCGGCATGATATTCTCCATGCAGCCGTTCAGATTCGGTTGGCCCTGGCGATATTGCCAAGCAGGAGGGCGCTGGGCTTGGGCGTCCGCTTTTGCGTGGCGCGGTCGACGGCGACGAGGCCCAGTTTCGGGCCGTAGCCGAAGACCCACTCGAAATTGTCGAGCAGAGTCCAGTGAATATAGGATTTGACCGGCACACCATCTTTCAGGCAGTTGGCGACACCCTGCAGGACAAGCGGGATATAGGCGCAGCGGCGGGTATCATCCTCGGTGGCGAGGCCGTTTTCCGTGACATAGATCGGCTTGCCGGTTTCGGCATGAACGTAGCGGATGGCGTGTTCCAGGGAGGACGGCCAGAATTCCTCGCCCTGCTGGTTCAGTTCAACGCCGGCCTCGGGGGGCATCGGCCCCTTGGCATCGATGCGCATACGGCTGTAGTTCTGCACGCCGACAAAGTCACTGTGCGTCCGGGCAAGATCCAGCCATGGGCCATACGCCTGCCTGCGGAATTCATCGGCGCGGCTGTTTTCGCCCACGGCCTGAACATCATGAACCGCCAGGGTGACACCGACCGGAAAATCGCCGGGACCGGCCTTGATGGCCTCATAGCCCTTCCGGTGCGCGGCCAGCAGGTTCGGCAGCATCTTGTCCTGATCAGCGAACTGGATGCTGGCGAAGCGGTCCGAGGCGGCGGCCTTTGCCGCGTCAACCATGGAGGCACGCATACCGGCGACGATGAAGTCCGGCACCATCCAGCGCAGGACGTAGCCCAGTTGGGGTTCGTTGAAAGTGGCGGCTAGCGCTGTGTAAGGGCCGATGGCAGCGGTGGCATAGGTGCAGAAACGGGCGAACCGGTCAGGCGATTCCGGATTTTCAAAACCGCCCTGCGCCGCGAACCAGACCGGCACGGAATAATGATTATAGGTGATGACGGGCTTGACGCCATGCTTCAGGCAGGTCTGCGCCATGCGGACATAATGGTTCATCTCGGCGGCTGAAAATTCACCTTTTGCCGGCTCGATGCGCGCCCATTCCAGCGAGAAGCGGTAAGCCTTCAGGCCCAGCTTCGCCAGCATGGCGATGTCCTGTTCATACAGGTGGTAGTGGTCGCAGGCGTCGCCAGAGGGCTCCTTGAAAGGGCTGGTCTTCAGGTGCTCCAGCAGCCACATGTCGGAATTGACGTTGTTGCCTTCTACCTGATGGCCGGCCGTGGCGGCGCCCCACAGGAAGTCCTTCGGGAAGGTGAAGCCGGGTTTGGCCGCTTTCGCGGTACTGGCCACGGCCGCGCCGGAAGCCATGAGAGCGAGGGTGGATTGGGCGAGGGTGCGACGGGACAGCATGGGGATTCACCTTGAAAAGTCAGCGGCCGGAGGAAAAAGACGGCTCGCCTCCTTTGGACGGAGGCGAGCCAGTACGCTTGGGCTGGAAGTTTAGAAGCTTTTGTCGAGCGAGATGCCGACGACGCGCAGGCCCTGTTTGCCGACGATCTGCTGCGTGTCGCCTGCTGACGGACCGGGATAAATATTGACCGGGTCCGGCGTGTTGCCGATGTTGCGGACATAAAGGGAGAGGGTCGTGTTGCGGTCCGGGAATTTCACGCCGACACGCGCGCCGGTGATCCAGTGGGCCGCGACATCATAGTTCGTATCGCTCGACGGATAGATATGGATCAGCGACTTGTAAGTCGTGTCGACATTGATGAAGCCCTGATAGTCGTTGGCGAAATTGATAACATATTCGCCGGACAGGTTGAACTTGTACTTGGGTGCGCCGGTCATCTGTGTGCCGCCGATCTCTGTGCCGTCCGAGCCGGTATACTGGTCGGGATAGGTGACCGGGTTGTAGATGAAGCCGCCGTTCAATGTCAGGTTGGGCATGGGCTTGCCGAACAGGTCGATTTCAATGCCCTTGGAAATGACTTCCGACACATTGGTAGCGCCGCAGGTGAGCGCCGGGGTAAAGACGCAGCTTTGGCCCTGATAATCCTTCACCTGCGTATAGAACAGGTTCACATCGACGCCCACACGCCCGACCATGCCCTTGACACCCAGTTCGGCAGAGGTCGGGATTTCCGGACGGACGACAGTCGGCGTATTTCCAAAAACGGTGTCATTGATCTGCGGGGCCTTGAAACCGCGGCTGATCGTGCCGTAGGCCATAAGGTCAGGACTGGCCTTATACTGCAAACCAATGCGACCGGAGACATTGCTGACCGTGGTAGATAGTCCGGCCGTATGCGGGCCGGGCGACGTGCCGGTGGGGTCGAGCAGGTCAATTTCGGTGGTTACCGGGTCAAAGGGCGGGAAAGGCTGGAACGGCAGGGTCAGCACCTTGGTGAAGACCTCGCTGTCAGAAACCGTGACCTGACTGGCGCGAACGCCGATCAGGCCGGTCAGTTGCGAGGTGAAGTTCCAGTTCAACTGACCGAAGACAGCCGCCGTATTGGTGGCCACAGCATAGTCACCGAGTTGCTGGATGGAGGCGACAGGGTCCGGCACGATGGTAAGCCCGGCAGAACCGTGATTGTTGTAGGTCGAGCGTGACACATAGGCGCCGGCCACCCAGTCATACTTTTCCCTGGCAGGCGAGGTAATGCGGATTTCTTGGGACGCCTGGCGCAGTTTGCCGGTCTGGTCCTGGAGCAGTTGCGGGTAGACGCCGTCGCCTTGCAGGGCAAGGATATCCAGTGTGTTGTGGTCTCCCAGGTCGCGCATACGATAAGAGGTGATCGAGGTCAGGGTGTAATCGCCCATCTCGTAATCGAACTGTGCCGAAAGACCGGCATTGGTATAGGTTTCGTTCGACGGATATTTCGAACAGCCTGTGTTGTTGTCTTCGGAAGCGGTGATGCCGCAGGCGGCAAGCGCAGCCACGACCGCTGCGCTGGTCGCCTTGCGGAAGACAAAGGTGTGGTTGCCTTCATACTTTTGGTAGTCGTAGTCGGCGATCAGGTTGAATTTGAGCTTGTCGGTGATGTTGTTGAGGTAACGGACCCGGAAACCCATATCCGTATTTTGGTTATCGCCGCCGATGGCATTGTCCCGCTCCACACCATTGGTGTTGTTATAGAAGGCTGAGACGCGCACGGCCGAATGGTCGTCGATGGGCAGGTTCAGCACGCCCTGGGCGACGCGCTCGCCATATTCCGATCCGGCCGTACCGTGATCGGCGTAATCGATATGGAGACGGCCTGACGTATCACCGATCTTCGGCGCCTTGGTGACCATGTTGATAACGCCAGCCGAGGCCGATTGCCCGAACAACATGCCCTGCGGGCCGCGCAGCACTTCGACGCGCTCCATGTCGAAAAGGTTCGAGGCGTTGACATTGCCCTGCGGCACACCGTCGACGACGATGCCGACCGAGGCTTCGGCTGAGGGGGTGAACGATTGCGTGGCGATGCCGCGAATGCCGGCGCCGCCGCCGGGGGCGCCGTCGACGAAGGTGACGGCCGGGGAGACGCGATCGAGGTCGCGCACGGTGGTGATCTGCTGGCGTTCAAGCTGGGCGGCGCCGGCAACCGTGATGGCCATGGGCACGTCCTGGAGCTTCTGTTCACGCTTTTGCGCCGTGACCACGACAACGGTGGCGTCGTCCTTGGCGGCGGGAGCGGCATCCTGCGCGAAGGCGGCCGTGCCGATGGCAACCAGGCTGCCGGTGGCCATCAAGGCCAGGATATTGTTACGACGAGTCATTATCGTCCTTCCCTGTGATGCGTCCGCCCATGTTTGGGATTCGGACAGCGTTTCTCTCTGTTAAAGACGGCATTGTACGCGCCGTCCTGTTTTGGCAAGGTCAGGCTAGGGGAGGCGGCCAATTGCCGCAAATTCAATCGTTCAATGCAATCCATCACGAAACCTTATGGCTTGCGCGGATGCGGCGAGCGTGTAGTTTGAAGCCGCGAACATTGATTTCGTTTAGAATAAAACGCAATAAAAAGCAGGCGGTTAAATGCGATTTCATCGGCTCGATCTTAATCTGTTGGTCATTCTTGACCATCTGCTTCAGGGGCGGACGGTCAGCGAGACGGCCCGCATTCTCAGCCTGACCCAGCCGGCCATCAGTAATTCGCTGTCACGCCTGCGCGTGCATTTCGAGGATGAGTTGTTCGTTTCCGTCGGCCGCCGGCTGGAGCCCACGCCCTTCGCCAAGAGCCTGGCTGATCCGGTCAAGACGGCCCTGGAAGAAATTGAGCGCATTATCATCACGCGCTCGGACTTCGATCCTGCGACGGCGGAGCGCGACTTCACCATCGTGTGTTCGGACTATGTCTACAGCGCCTTTCTGACGCGGGTGATTCGCCGCCTGGCAGAGGTGGCGCCCAATATCAACCTGCTGGTTCTGCTCAATTCCGAGATGACCAGCCCGCTGCTCAATGAGGGACAGGCGGATTTTCTCATTACGCCGCAAGGGCTTACCTTTCCCCTCCATCCGCATGTGCCGCTTTTCAGTGATGATTTTTCCTGCATTGTGTGGTCGGGAAACGCCGAGGTCGGTGATGTGCTCACCGCCGAAGCCTATCTGAACATGCGCCATGTTAGCGTGACGCTTGGACCGAAAAATCCGCGCCACATCGAACAGAAATCCCTGGACATGCTGGGCATAGACCGCCGCATCGTCGTCTTTGCCCCCACCTTCAACGCGGTGGCCGACACCATCATCGGCACGCCCTATATCGCCACGGTCCACAGCCGCACGGCCCGCCTGTTCGCCGAGCGGCTGCCGCTGAAAGTGCTGAAGGCGCCGGTGCCGATCGCCACCTTCACCGAATGCCTGCAATGGCACCGCAACAAGGATAATGATGCCGGCACCTTGTGGCTCAAGGAATTTCTGGTGAGTTGCGCCAGGGATTTCTGACATCTCAATCGGCGCGTATCATAAATCTCGCTGATATGACCTATGGGTCGATTGAATTATCGCTGTCCCCGGACTTCCTCCATAAACGTCTCAAATAATGAGATGTGCGTTCCTGCCTTTTCGTGTGGGACGCCAGCAGTGGATGAAGCCCGTGAAGCGTATTTTATTCAAGAATGTCCGTATCTTCGATGGTTCCGGTTCGGACCTTTTCCCCGGTGAGGTGCTGGTTGAAGGCGATCGCATCACCAGGGTGAGCAGGCGCCCGGAGGGGCTGTTTTCCAAGAAGGATCCGAAGATCAGCGAAGAGGGCGCTGAGGTCATAGATGGCGGCGGCGCCGTGTTGATGCCGGGCATGGTCGAGGCCCACGGCCACCTGAGTTGGCCGTCCTCCACCGAGCGCTTCGTGCCGGAATTCGTGCTGCCGATCGAGGAAATGATGCTCGTGACGGCCCAGAACGCCCGCATCCTGCTCGATAGCGGCTTCACCAGTGTCTACAGCGCCGGCGCCCTGTCCGACCGTATCGAGGTGGTTATCCGCGACAATATAAACAAAGGCTTCCTGCCGGGACCGCGTCTGCGTGCCTGTACGCTTGAACGCAGCCCGGAGGAGGACGAAACCAAGCCCGGCAACGTCAACCATGGCCGCGGGCCGGAAGCCATCCGCGCCTTCGTGCGCAAGTGCAAGGCCATGGGCGTCGATCAGGTCAAGCTGGTGATTTCCGGCGAGGACGCGCTCAATCCCGGCTCGTCGCACCATCTGATGTGTACCGAGGAAGAGGCCATGGCCGCCGGCGAAGCGGCGCGTGAAGTGGGGCTGCCTTTGTCGGCCCATACCCAGGGCAATGACGCGGTGAAGTTGGGCCTGCGCGCCGGCGTGCGTGTCATGTACCACTGCACCTATGCCGACGAGGAAGCCATCGACATGCTGGTGGCGCAGAAGGATCGCATCTTCATGGCCCCGGCGATCGGCGTCATCGTCGCCACACTCGAAGCGACCCCGCCGCCGCATATCGACATGTCGTCGATGAAGGAAATGGCCAAGCCAGTGATCGAGCGGGCGAAGAAGATGATCCCGGAACTGAAGCGCCGTGGCGTGCGCGTGCTGATCGGCGGCGACTATGGTTTCCCCTTCAATCCGAACGGCACCAATGCCCGCGATCTCCAACACTTTGTCGAACTGTTCGGCTATACCCAGAAGGAAGTGCTGCACGCCGCTACCAAGCTGGGCGGTGAGCTGATGGAACTGGAAGTCGGTGAAATCAGGCCGGGTTATCTGGCTGATATCCTGCTCGTTGATGGCGACGTGACCAAGGACGTCCGTATCCTGCAGAAGAAGGACAATCTGCTGGCCATCATGAAGGGCGGGCAGTTCCACAAGAACAAGTTGTCTAGCCGGATCGCTGGCGCGCCCGTGCCCAGCCGGGAAGAACATGCTTAAGGCTGACCTTACGCTTAGTGCGGCGCGCGAGGTGGCGGGTGATCTGTATCTGCCGGAAACACCGGGTCCGCATCCGGTGGTCGTGGGTGTGCATGGTGGTGGCTGGCGGCGCGGCTCGCGCAAGGCGCTGGCGCAATGGGGACATTTCCTCGCCGCCAATGGTATTGCCATGCTTGCCACCAGCTATCGCCTGACCACGAATGGCGCGGTCTGGCCGCATAATCTGGCGGATGTCTCGGCTGCGCTCGAATGGGTGCAGGCGCAAGGCGCGGCCAGCGGACTCGATACCGGCAAGGTGGCCATGCTCGGCGCCTCGGCTGGTGCGCATCTGGCGGCGCTGGCCACCCTGACCCGCGACGAGGCCAAGACCCCGCCGGTGCGGGCCCTGGTCGGTGTCTATGGCGTCTACGATCTGGTGACGCACTGGCAGGCTGATCTGATCAGGAATGCGCCCGCCGCCGAAGACCCGACCGTCCGGATGCTGGGCGTCACGCCGATCGATAATCCGCGTCTCTATTTCGATGCCTCGCCGATCAGCCATGTCACTCACGCGGTGCGCGGTCTGAAGGTGCAACTGATCTACGGCGACCATGACGAGGATATCGATTGTCGCCAGTCCATCGCCTTCGGCCGTCGCCTGCGTCAGGCCGGGGCGCAAGTGGCCACTGTGCCGGTGCTGGGCGCCGGACACCTGTGGTTTTCCAACGAGGATATGCGCGAACCGTCCAGCCACTGCGCCTATGTGGCGCCGCGCTTGCTGGCCTTCCTGAAACAGAGTTTGCTATGAGTTATGACGTCATCATTATTGGTTGTGGTCCAGTAGGGGCCACGGCCGCCAACCTGCTGGGCCAGGCCGGTCACAAGGTGCTGGTGCTGGAGCAGTTCGCTGATGCCTTTCCGCTGCCGCGCGCTGTGCATCTCGATCACGAGATGATGCGCCTGTTCCAGGGCATGGGGCTGGCCGATAAGATCCTGCCGCAAACCCGCGAAACGCAGGGCCATATGCACCTCGGCGCCGATGGCGATGTCATTCGCTATATGGGCAGCGTCGGCAAACCGAAGCGTTTCGGCTGGGCCAATGACTACTTCTTCTATCAGCCGGAACTGGAAGCGACCTTACGCGAAGGCTTCCAGCGCTTCCCCAATATCGAGTTTCGTCAAGGTGTGGTGGTCGACGGCGTGTGCAATACGGCCGAGGGCTGCGAGGTGACGGCCGGTGGCGAGACCTATACCGCCCGCTTTGCCATCGGCTGCGACGGTGCGCGCAGCCCGGTGCGCCAGGCGCTTGGCATCGAGCTGCACGATCTTTTGTTCGAGGAAGCCTGGCTGGTGGTCGATGCCAATGTCGAGGGGCCGATCAGCTTTCCGCCAATCCCGTCGCTGCCGCAAGGCGCTGATCCGCAGCAATTGTCGGTTATGACCTGCGATCCTAAACGCCCGGCGACCATCGTGCCCGGACGCGGCGCGCACCGTCGGTGGGAGTTCATGCTGCTGCCGGGCGAGAGCGAAGCGGCGATCGTCGAGCCGGCGTCGATCCATGCCCTTGTTGATCCGTGGCTACAGGGCTGCACCTATGATATCGTCCGTACCGCCACCTACAGGTTCAATGCCCGCGTGGCGCGTGAGTGGCGTAAACGCAATGTATTTCTCGCCGGTGACGCCGCGCACCAGACGCCGCCCTTCTTCGGCCAGGGTATGTGTCACGGCCTGCGCGATGTCAGTAACCTCAGCTTCAAGCTTGATCTCGTGCTGCGCGGCCTGGCGGATGACAGTCTGCTCGATACTTACCAGAGCGAACGCGATCCGCAGGTGCGCCATGTCATCGGCGCGGCGGTCGCGGTCGGGCGCTATATCTGCGAACTCGATCCTCAAAAAGCCGCCGCGCGCGATACCGAAATCCGTGAGCGCCAGCGCTCCGGCCAGGATATCGCCACGGCCGCCGACCTGATCGCGCCCTATACGGATGGCCTCGTCACCAATGGGGCAGGGGAGCGCTTTGTCCAGCCGCGCCTTGATGGCGTCCTGCTCGATGACCTGACCGGTGGCGGTTTCCGCCTGCTGGGCCGGTCGGACGGTCTCACGGCCGCCGGTGAGGCGGTGATCGCGCGCCTCGGCATCACCCGCTTCGACCATCCACAACTCACCGAGATGCTGAACGGTGAAACCGTATTGCTGCGGCCCGACAACTATGTCTTTGGACGCGCGAAAGATGGCGCCGAACTCGAAGCCCTGCTGCAATCGCTCAACGCTCAACTCCATTCCACGCCTGCCAGAGTAAGCCTCCATGCCTGATCTTTCGCTCGCCCACGCGCGCACAATCATCGCCACCGCCCTGAAAACGGCCCGCGACAACGCATTTTCTCCGCTGGCCATTGTCGTGCTCGATGCCGGTGCCCGGCCTGTGGCTTTCGAGCGAGAGGATGGCGCGGGGTATCTCAGACTCGATATCGCCCAGGCCAAGGCCGCTGGCGCCATCGGTATGGGCTACGGCACCCGCGATCTCGCCAAACGCGCCGCCGGCAATCCCGGATTCTACGCTGCCCTCTATGCCGTCAGCGGCGGCCAGATGGCCCCATCGCCCGGCGGTGTGCTGATCCGCAATGCGACCGGCGAGGTGATCGGCGCGGTCGGGGTCAGTGGCGATACCGGCGATAATGATGAGCGCGCCGCCGTGGCCGGTCTTAAAGCCGCCGGTCTGGCCTATGATACAGGAGCTGCCCAATGATCCGCCTGCGCAGTATCGAACTGAACCTGCCCCATGCCGCCGCGGCGCGCGATTTCTTCCTTAATATCTGGGGCCTGGCAGATGCCGGCATCACCGGCGTTACCAGCTATCTGCGCGGCTCCGGCGCCTTTCCTTATCTCGTGTCGCTCACCGAAGCCGAAAGTCCCAGCGTCTGCTCGACCACCTTTGTGGTTGATGACGCGGATATGGTGCGCATCCGTGAGGGTGCTGCGGCCGAGGGTCTGATCATCCAGGATACGATCAGCAAAGACCCCGGTGGTGGCACCGGGGTTCTGGTGCAACTGCCGGAAGGCGAGGTGTTTCGTTTCCTCGTCGGCGCCACCGAGATCGCGCCGATCGAAGGCCGCGACCTGCCCGTCAAGCTGACCCATGTGGTGATGAATTCGGCCGATGCCGAGGCCACGGCGACGGTCACTGAAAAGGCGCTGGGCTTCAAGGTCTCCGACCGTACCAGGGGCATGGTTTTTGTCCGCTGCTCACCCTCGCACCACAGCGTCGCCTTTGCACGCCAGGGCTTTGCCTCGCTCAACCACATCGCCTTTGAAATGCAGGATATCGACGCCGTCATGCGCGGCATAGGGCGGATGCGCGACCATGGCGCTACCCCGGCCTGGGGCCCTGGTCGCCATGGTCCGGGCGATAATGTCTACGCCTATTATATCTCGCCGTTCGGCGCCGTGATCGAATACTCCACCGCCGTCGAGATCGTACCGGAGGATTATAAGGTCGGCGCGCCGGAAGATTGGACCTGGCCGCCGAACCGCATCGACCAGTGGGGCATGTCCGACAAGGATTTTGAGGGTCTCGGCAAGGCCGAGCGCATATTCAAGTACCTGCCACTTTTGCGCTCATAGGCCGCGTTGGCTCGCCCCATGAGGGGCGGCGGCGGTCGCACTTGCCAAATCTTTCCAGGATTTGGAGTTACAAGAGAAAGTTATCTGATGAAGTACGTATCCTATACCCATAATGGCCGGTCGACCTATGGCCATGTCGAAGGCGACAAGGTTTCCGATCTCGGCGCCATTCCCGGCGCGCCCGCCGATCTGGTGGCGGCGCTGAAGGCCACTGCCCTGGCAGGACTGAAGGCTGAAGCGACCATTCCTTTTGCCGATATTAAGCTTCTGCCGGTCGTGACCAATCCGACCAAGATTTTCTGTGTCGGCCATAACTATGAAAGCCACCGGGTAGAGACCGGCCGTGCCAAGGTCGGTCACCCGTCGATCTTCCTGCGCTTTGCCGATACGCTCAATGCCGATGGCGCCGAGGTCCTGCGGCCGAAGTCCTCGACCAGCCTCGACTATGAAGCCGAGTTGGCCATCATTATCGGCAAGGGCGGCCGCTATATCTCGGAAGCCGACGCCATGAGCCATGTCGCGGGCTTCACCTGCGCCAACGACGTGTCGGTGCGTGACTGGCAATGGCATACCACCCAGTTCGCGCCAGGGAAGAACTTCCCGACCACCTGTCCGCTCGGCCCGTGGATGGTCACGCCGGATGAAATCGGCGACCTGAGCGCGATCAGTGTCACCTCGCGCCTCAATGGCCAGGTCATGCAGCACGCCACGCTTGACCATCTGTTATTCAAGCTGCCTGTGATCATCGAATACCTGTCGGGCTTCACCACGCTCAGTCCGGGCGACGTCATTCTGACGGGGACGCCGGGCGGCGTCGGCGCCAAGCGCGAACCGCCGGTGTGGATGAAGGCGGGCGACCTCATCGAGGTTGAGGTCTCCGGCGTCGGTATCCTGAAAAACATCATCGCCGACGAAGCCTGAACCATCAGTTATTTCTATGGGTGATATTCAACGATTGAAATAGTCGCCTGTGGCGGGCCATGGTCTCCTGTCCTTTATCAGACAGCCGCAGCGTCCAGGATTGCGGTCCCTGATACAGGAAATGGAAACATGGCTCGCAAGATTTTCGAACCCGCCCTCGTCATACTGGTACTTTTGCTTGGTTTGAGCGTGGCGGCACTCACCCATCCGACACCCGCCGATGCCGGGCAGGCGGTCGTGCAAAAGGCCGTCTTTGACCAGATTGCCCTTAACAGGCTTGGGCGATAAGAATCAGTTCCTGTTGCCCGCCGCGCGTACGGCCTGAAGGAAAAAGTCCTGTATATGGGTGGGCACGAACCGTCGGCGCGTCGCTATTCCGATGGCCCGGGCGGATCCGGTAAGCGGCGGCCCCATGATCTTCAAAGTGCCAGACGCGACTTCCGTCTCGACCTGCTGGGCAGACAATACGGCGGCATGATCCGTGCGCATCAGAAGCTCGCGGGTGGCGACCAGAGACGCGCACTCCACCACCTGGCGCGGCGATGGTTGCCCCTTGCTGGCCATGAATTGCTCAAAATTTGTCCGTCCTGGCGTGCCGCCCCTTGGTAAAATCCATGAGAGGCCGCCCAGTTCGGCCGGCGTAAGCTTGTCCGTTGCACTGTTAAAGCCCGGCGCCAGCGGATGCCCGGCCCGCACCAGGATGACATAGGGATCATTGAACACAGCCTCCTGTTCGATGTCAGCGTCTGGTGTCGGTCTCAGTGCGCCCAGCACGAAATCAATGCGGCCATGCAACAGGGCGGTGAGCTGTTCGTTATAAGGCCCGTCAAGAATGGTGACGCGGGCATCGGGGAATTGCGTCAGGGTAGCGGCCAGGGCCTGCGGCAGCCATTGCGAACGGGCGAGGGGCAAAGCGCCGATCCGCAAAGTGCCTTCCATTAGGCCCTGAATTTCGCGTACCGCTTCATGGGCCTGGGTAATTTCGGCAAAGCAGAGGTCACCATAACGGGCAAGTGTCCGCGCTTCGATTGTCGGCTCAATGCGGGCCCCGTGACGCCGCCACAGGGTGACGCCGCAGAGGGTTTCGAGATCGCGGGCGGCGCGCTGAACGCTGGGCTGGGAAATTCCCAATTGACGGGCTGCCTGGCTAAAGCTGCCCGTCTCGATAACCGCCGACAGGGCGCGCAATTGTGAGTCCGTCACGAGCCGCTGGATAGGCATACGAGTTCGTGTCTTCCAGTGCTGGAGGGCCCGTTCGGCGTCACGGAGGTGATCCGCGGCGGCGGCAATCCGGGGGCACCAGATATCACCCGCGCGGGTAGGGCTCATGCCGCGTGAGGTCCGGTCGAACAAGGCGGTGCCCAGATCGGCTTCACACGCGGATACGGCACCGGTCACGGCGGGCTGAGACATGTGCATCAGGTTTGCAGCCTTGAGAGCGCTGCCGGTTTCATAAACCGCCAGGGTTGCCCAAAGCCGCCTCAGGCGGAATACATCCATATAAGCTCCTATAGCTGAAACTTATAGCAGTCGGCACGAATAGTGGGAACCGCTTTTGGGCGGTCTATGGAATAAACGGCGGCACAAACTGTGAGGAAACCGCCATGCCTGTCGTCGTCACCAATATCAAACGTCCGTCCGCTGCTGCCTGCGAGGCACTCGAGGGCCATGGCGTGGCCACGGTTCACGAGGCGCAGGGGCGCACGGGCCTGATGAACGCCTATATGCGCCCGATCTATCGCCCGGCCATGATCGCCGGCCCGGCGGTGACGGTCGAGGTGGCGCCCGGCGACAACTGGATGATCCATGTGGCGGTCGAACAATGCCAGCCCGGCGACGTGCTGGTGGTGACCCCGACTTCACCTAACGAGGACGGGTATTTCGGCGACCTGCTGGCAACTTCCCTGAAAGCGCGCGGCGTCAAGGGGCTGATCATCAATGCCGGCATCCGGGATATCGCCACGCTCACCGAAATGGGTTTTCCGGCCTGGTCGAAGGCGGTCTATGCTCGCGGCTGCGTGCGCAATACGCTGGGCAGCGTCAATGTGCCGGTGGTCTGCGCCGATGCCATCGTCAATCCGGGCGATGTAATCGTGGCGGATGATGACGGGGTCTGCGTCGTGCCGCGTGACAAGGCAGAAGAGGTGGCCGCCAAGGCAACCGCTCGCGCTGCTTCCGAAGAAGCCCGCCGGGTCCGTTTCCAGAATGGTGAACTGGGCCTCGATATCTACGACATGCGCGAAACGCTGAAAGCCAGGGGCCTCGTCTATATCGATCAGAAGGATCTATAGTCATGCTTCGCGGCATTCCCTGCAGCGTCTATCGCGGCGGCACCTCCAAGGGACTCTATTTCCTGAAAAGCGACCTGCCGGCCGATATTGCGACGCGTGATGCGGTCCTGCTGGCGGCCATGGGTTCGCCCGATGCTAGGCAGATCGACGGCATGGGCGGCGCGCATCCGCTGACCTCCAAGGTTGCCGTTGTCTCGCCATCCTCGCACCCTGATGCCGATGTCGATTACCTGTTCCTGCAAATATTCCCGGAAAAAGCCATCGTCACCGACCAGCAGAACTGCGGAAACCTGCTGGCGGCGGTCGGTCCCTTCGCCATCGAGCAGGGGCTGGTGAAGGCGACCGGCGATGTGACCAGCGTCCGCATCCATATGCTCAATACCAGAAGCATCGCCGTCGCCCATATCCAGACGCCGGGCGGCGTGGTTGAGTATGACGGCGACGCCCGCATCGACGGCGTGCCGGGCACGGCCGCGCCGGTACCGACCGATTTCCTCGATGTCGCGGGATCGAGTTGCGGCGCGCTGCTGCCGACCGGCAACGCACAGGACATCATCCAGAGCGTGGCCGTAACCTTGATCGACAACGGCATGCCGGTGATTGTGGTGAAAGCCGCAGATCTTGGCCAGACGGGCGTTGAGACGCCCGAAGCCATGGAGGCCGATACGGCCCTGAAGGCACGCGTGGAAGCCATTCGCCTGGAGGCCGGTCATCTGATGAACTTAGGCGATGTCACCGACAAGTCGGTGCCGAAGATCTCGCTGATCTCGAAGGCGCAGAATGGCGGCACGGTTTCGACTCGCACCTTTATTCCGCACCGCGTGCATGACGCCATCGGCGTCTTCGGTGCGGTATCGGTGGCCACGGCCTGCGTGTTGAAGGGCTCGGTGGCCAATGATTTGTTGGGGCTGGACGTGCAGGGCGCGATTGATCTTGAAATCGAGCATCCGACGGGCTTTTTTACGGTTTCAATGGATATTGAAGGCGAAGGGAAAGCGCTGACGATCCGGCGGTCCGCGCTTTTGCGGACCGCCCGTAAGCTGATGACCGGCGAGGTGTTTGTCTCGCAGAAGGTGTGGCCGCTATGACGATTTCCACCATTGCCCTGATCGGATTCGGCGAGGTCGGGCAGGCCCTGGCCACTGAGCTGTCGCAACGCCCCGACCTGACGCTGAAGGTCTATGACCTGACGCTGTTCGACAACCGCTCGACCGTGGCGCGGGCCGCCGCGGCCGGCCACGTGGTGCGTTGCCGCTCCGCCGCCGAAGCCGCCAAGGGCGCCGACCTGATCATCTCGGCCGTTACCGCCGCCCAGACCGAGGCGGCCGCCCGTTCGGTCGTTCTAGGATTGAAGGCCGGCGCCTGGTTCATGGACCTCAACTCCGCTTCGCCCGAAGCCAAGATCGCCGCCGCCCATATCATCGAAGGCGCCACCGGCCGCTATGTCGAAGCCTCGGTCATGTCGCCGATCGAGCCGAAGCGACTGGCCTCGCCTATCCTGCTCGGTGGCCCGCACGCCGAGATGTTCGCCTCGCTGATCGGTGCCCTGGGGTTTGCCGGCGCGACCTACTATTCCGATATTCCCGGCCGGGCGGCGGCCACCAAGCTGTGCCGCAGCGTCATGATCAAGGGACTGGAGGCGCTCATCTCCGAATCCCTGCTGTCGGCGCGTTATTACGGCGTCGAGGACGTGGTGCTTGAGAGCCTCAACAACCTGTTTCCCTACCCGGATTGGGAAGGCTATGCCCGCTACATGATCTCGCGCACCCTGGAGCATGGCGCGCGCCGATCGGAAGAGATGCGCGAAGCCGCCAGAACGGTCGCCGAGGCGGGGTTGACGCCGTGGATGTCCGAAGCCATTGCCGATCGCCAGGCCTGGGCGCCGGATTACGCCAAGGCGCTCAAGACCGAAGGGCTCAAGCCCATGCTCGATGCCATCAGAGACCAGATACATAACCGGAAGGATGCCGCCGAATGAGTCGTGAAAAACCGCTGATCATCGATTGCCACGGCCACTATACGACCGCCCCTGCGCCGCTGACCCATTTCCGCGAGGCCCAGATCGCGCACTTTCACGATCCGCTGAAGCCGGCACCGGAAGGCGTGGTAGTCTCGGATGACGAAATCCGCGAGACGATTGAAAAGAACCAGCTCAAGCTGCTCAAGGAACGCGGCGCCGACATGACGATCTTTTCCCCGCGGGCCTCGGTCATGGGGCCGCATATCGGTGATGAAAGCGTCTCGAAGCGCTGGACGGTCGAAAGCAACAACATCATCAAGCGCGTCATTGACCTGTTCCCAGACTATTTCATCGGGGTCTGCCAGTTGCCCCAGTCGCCGGGCGTCGGTTTGCAGGGCTCGATCGATGAGTTGCAACGCTGCGTCGACATGGGCTTTATCGGCTGTAACCTGAACCCCGATCCGTCGGGCGGCCATTTCTCCGCCCCGCCCCTGACCGATAGATACTGGTATCCGTTTTTCGAGAAGATGATCGAACTCGATGTGCCGGCCATGGTCCATGTGTCTGGCTCGTGTAATCCGGCCTTCCACGCCACCGGCGCCTATTACATCAACGCCGATACGACCGCCTTCATGCAGTTTATCGAGGGGGATCTATTCAGGGATTTCCCCGAATTGCGCCTGATCATCCCGCATGGCGGTGGCGCGGTGCCCTATCACTGGGGACGCTATCGCGGCCTGGCCGACATGCTGAAAAAGCCCAACCTGCGCGATCACGTCATGAAGAACGTCTATTTCGATACGTGCGTCTATCACCAGCCCGGTATCGACCTCCTGTTCCAGGTGATCGACAACAAGAACATCCTGTTCGGCTCGGAAATGGTTGGCGCGGTGCGGGGCATCGATCCGGAAACGGGCTTCTATTTTGACGACACCAAGCGCTATGTCGATAACCTGACGGTTTCCGCCGAGAACAAATACAATGTTTTCGAAGGCAATGCCCGCCGCGTTTATCCGCGTCTCGACGCCAGCCTGAAGGCGAGGGGCCTATGAGCGCTTTTGTAAAAGACGCCGACTGGCTGGACTGGTGCGCCAACCCTTCGAAGCCAAAGTTTCATTTGCCGAAAGGCGCGGTCGATGCCCACTGCCATGTCTTCGGGCCGGGCGACATCTTCCCTTTTGCGCCAGAGCGCAAATATACGCCGTGCGACGCCTCGTGGGAGCAACTGTTCGCCCTGCGTGATTTTCTCGGTTTCGAGCGCAATGTCATCGTGCAGGCCACCTGCCACGGCGCCGATAACCGCGCCCTGGTTGATGCCTTGCAACGTTCTAATGGCAAGGCGAGGGGGGTGGCGACCGTAAAGCGCTCGGTGACCGACGAGGAACTGCACGCGCTCCATGCCGCTGGTGTGCGCGGCGTGCGGTTCAACTTCGTCAAGCGCCTGGTCGATGCCCTGCCGTTCGATAGTCTGACCGAAATCGCTGAACGCATCTCGAAGCTTGGCTGGCATATCGTCATCTATTTCGAGGCCGAAGATCTGAAGGCATATTTCAAGTTCTTCACCGATCTGCCGACGACGGTGGTGGTCGATCACATGGGACGCCCGGACGTCTCAAAGGATGCCTTTGGGCCGGATTTCGACCTGTTCGTCAGGCTGCTGGAATATGATAACTTCTGGTGCAAGACGACCTGCCCGGAGCGCCTGTCGAAGTCTGGACCACCCGCCTATGACGATGTCGTGCCGTTCGCCAGACGCATTGTCGAGGCCTTCCCCGGCCGTGTCATCTGGGGCACGGACTGGCCGCACCCGAACATGAAATCGCATATGCCGGACGACGGCAATCTCGTCGATTTCATCCCGCGCATCGCCATGACCGAGGCCCTGCAAACAAAACTGCTCGTCGCCAATCCTATGCGGCTCTACTGGCCGGAGGAGAAGGCATGACCCAATCCCGACCTTATGACGATGTGCCCGGCACGACCGTCTTCGATGAACGGATGGCCCGTAAGGGCTATCATCTCAATCAGTTCTGTATGTCGCTGATGACGCCGGAAAATCGTGAGCGCTTCAAGGCCGACAACCGCGCCTATCTCGACGAGTGGAAGATGACGGAGGACCAGAAGCAGGCGGTCATCGACCGCGATTACAACAGGATGCTGTCGCTCGGCGGCAATATCTATTTCCTCGCCAAGATTTTCTCATCGGATGGCCTGAGCTTCCAGTACGCCGCCTCGACCATGACTGGGGTCAGCGAGGAAGAGTACCTGAAGATGATGCTGGCCGGTGGCCGGTCGCCTGAGGGCAACCGCTACACGCATGAATGGGAGACACCATGATGGCCCGCATTACCGCTGGGGTTGCTACCTCGCACGTCCCCGCTATCGGCCGCGCCATCGATACCGGCCAGACCCAGAGCGACTACTGGAAGCCAATGTTTGATGGCTTCGAGTTTTCCAAAAAGTGGGAAGCCGCCGAGACACCCGATGTGGTCTTGCTCGTTTATAACGACCATGCCACCGCCTTTTCGCTCGACCTGATCCCGACCTTTGCCATTGGCGTAGCGGAAGACTATGCCGTGGCCGATGAGGGTTTCGGACCGCGGCCGGTGCCGCCGGTCGAAGGCCACGCCGACCTTGCCTGGCATGTCGCCGCCAGCGTTATCCAGCAGGATTTCGATCTCACCGTCGTCAATAAAATGGACCTCGACCACGGCCTGACGGTGCCGCTGTCTCTGATGTTCGGCCAGCCGCAAAAGTGGCCGTGCAAGGTCATCCCCTTCGCCGTCAATGTCGTGCAGTATCCGGTGCCTTCGGGCCGTCGCTGCTATAATCTCGGCAAGGCCATCCGCAAGGCCATCGACAGCTTCCCGGATGACCTCAATGTGCAGATCTGGGGCACCGGCGGCATGTCCCACCAGCTCCAGGGACCGCGCGCCGGTCTGATCAATCAGCCGTGGGACAAGGCCTTCCTGTCGGACATCGTCGATAATGTCGATCGGCTCGTGGCCATCCCGCCGGAAGAATATATCCGCGAGGCGGGCTCCGAAGGCATCGAACTGGTCATGTGGCTGATCATGCGCGGCGCGCTGGATGACCATGTCACCGAACTCCACCGGCACTACCATGTGCCGGCGTCCAACACGGCCATCGGCCATCTCATTCTGAAAAACGGGAAATAATCATGAAAATCGCACTCGCGGGCGCTGGCGCCTTCGGCATCAAGCATCTCGATGGCCTGAAAAATATAGACGGGGTAGAGGTCGTGGCCGTGGTCGGCCGCACGCTCGAACCCACCCAGGAGGTTGCCACCAAATACGGCATTCCGCACGTCTTCACCGACCTTGACGATGCCCTGAAACTGCCGGAAGTCGACGCTGTCATCCTCTGTACCCCCACCCAGATGCACGCCGCCCAGGCCATCGCCTGCATGGAGGCCGGCAAGCATGTGCAGGTCGAAATTCCGCTGGCGGATTCATGGGAAGAGGCCGAGGCCGTCCTGAACCTGCAAAAAGAAACCGGCCTGGTCTGCATGGTCGGCCACACCCGCCGTTTCAACCCCTCGCACCAGTACGTCCACAACAAGATCACCGCCGGTGAGTTGAACATCCAGCAGATGGACGTCCAGACCTATTTCTTCCGCCGCAAGAACATGAATGCGCTCGGCCAGCCGCGTTCGTGGACTGACCACCTGCTATGGCACCACGCCGCCCATACGGTCGATCTGTTCGCCTGGCAGGCGGGATCACCCATCGTGAAGGCCAATGCGATTGAAGGCCCGATCCATCCGGAACTGGGCATCGCCATGGATATGTCTATCCAGCTCAAGGCGGCCAATGGTGCCCTCTGCACCCTGTCGCTGTCGTTCAACAATGACGGGCCGCTCGGCACCTTCTTCCGCTATATCTGTGACAATGGTACCTATATCGCCCGCTATGACGATCTCTTCACTGGTAAGGAAGAGCCGATCGACGTCTCCAAGGTCGATGTCTCTATGAACGGTATCGAATTGCAGGATCGTGAATTCATCGCCGCCATTCGGGAAGGCCGCGAGCCGAACAGCTCGGTGGCGGAGGTCTTGCCCTGCTATAAGGTGCTGCATGACCTTGAGCAGCAGTTGAAAGCCTAAGCGATCTGTTGCCGCCCGGCTCTGTAGGCGCGTGGAGGCAGGCCGGCATGACGCGTGAACAGTCTGGAAAAGTAGGCGGGGTCCTCAAAACCGACCTGCTGGCTGCACGCGCTGATGGACAGGTCGCTGTAGAGCAGTAACCGCCTGGCCTCGATCATTCGTCGGTCCAGGATCATCTGCATGGGTGATTTTTCTCCAACTTTACGGCAGGCATAGCGCAGTTGTGTCTCGCTGACGCGTAAGGCCATCAGATAAGCGTCCAGTTCCAGGGATTCCTTGTACCGGGCCTCTATCTGTTCCCGGAAACGCGCCACGAGTCGATGTTGAGGCCCGGCCGGCGCCTTGACCATGTGTGTCTGGCGATGTGACAGGCGATGGATATCGGTCATCAGCCCTAGAAGGTTGGCCTCGATAGCGGCTCTATGGGCCGGGGCTTCCCAGAACAGTTCACGGGCGAGCCGCATGGTCCAAAGGCGCAGGCCGTGCAGGGTGGGGCGGTCGGGAATTTTCAGCGCCTGCAGGGTGAGCGGAACGCTGAGAGCCTCCCGCGCATGAAAAAGGTCGTTCAGGTGGGCGCTGGCTATCGTGAGGACGTAGCCCAGGATATCTTCGCTGAAGGCAAAGCCGTGAACCGTGCCGGCGGGAACGAACAGAACATAGGGGCCGTCGAAATGCAGATTCGCGTCATCGCTCAGTACGCGCCCTGAACCTCGCAGGATCAGGAAAAAGTGGTTGAGATCGGCGTGCATGTGCGGCCGGATCTGGCCATGCAGCGGCGCGGAGCGATCCTTGATCTCCTCAAGATGCAGGAAGTGGTGATCTACTTCCTTTGGCGCTTCTCCGAAGAGGTAAAACCTTGGGACCACGCCTAATCCAGTCGACATCTCGGCAAGCCTGCGCAAGTTTTGAATGTTATTTTTATCCAAGTTTATAACATATATATGCATGGCCTTCCAGCCAGGTCCGCGGCATCCTCAATACATAAAATAACGAGGAAGCCATGGATATACCTAACAGGACCGAGGTTGCCATTATAGGCGGTGGCGTCGCCGGATTGATGCTGTCGCAACTGCTGCACATTGAAGGTATTACGTGCGTCATTCTGGAGCGCCAGACACGCGCCTATACCGAAGGCCGCATCCGCGCCGGCGTGCTGGAATACGGCACGGTCAATCTGATGCGCAGGATTGGTGTCTCGGAGCGCATGGATTGCATGGGCTTGCGGCACGAAGGCTTCGCCCTGATGGATGACGGCGAAAAGTTGCGCATTCCGCTGCATGATCTCGTCAATACCGATGTCATGGTCTACGGGCAGACCGAAATCACCATCGACCTGATGGATGCCTGCGAAGCGCGCGGCACGCCGCTGGTTTTCGAGGCGAAGGACGTGGCCCTGCATGATTTTGATGGCGCAGCCCCTTATGTGACCTACACAAAGGACGGCGTGACGCACCGGCTCGATTGTGACTTCATTGCCGGCTGCGATGGTGCCCATGGCATTTGCCGCGCCACCATGCCCGATGCCACCGCACATGCGGTTGAGAAGGTTTACCCCTTCGGCTGGCTTGGCATTCTTGTAGATGTGCCGCCCATGGATCACGAACTGATCTATTCCAATCATGAACGCGGTTTTGCCCTGGCCAGTCAGCGCTCCGCCACGCGCAGCCGTTATTATATCCAGTGCGATGTGTCGGAAAAAATCGACGACTGGCCGGACGACCGTATCTGGAACGAGCTGGAAATCAGGCTGGGCGATACGGCCGACCACCGCATCACGCGCGGCCCGTCGCTGGAAAAATCGATCGCGCCCCTGCGCTCCTATGTCTGCGAGAAGATGCAGCATGGCCGGTTGTTCCTGGCCGGCGATGCGGCTCATATTGTACCCCCCACAGGCGCCAAGGGTCTGAACCTGGCGGCTTCCGACGTCAGCTATCTGGCCGATGCGCTAATAGCGCATTACAGGCATGACGATGAAGTCGGGCTTGAGGGGTACACGAAGCGGGCGCTGGACCGCATATGGAAAGCCGAGCGGTTTTCCTGGTCGATGACGCAGTTGACTCACCGCTTCCCCAATATGACGGCCTTCGACCGCCAGATGCAGAAGGCCGACCTCAGTTATATCCGTACCAGCGCCGCAGCTCAGAAATCGATCGCTGAAAACTATGTTGGGCTGCCTTACTAAGCGACGGTCGAGGGCCAAATGACGGTGGAAATCTTTCAACCATTTACAAACTTGATTGGCCGAACCATTGACCGACACCCTATGTCTTCCCCGTTTGTTTTACTCTTTAAAACGTCGTGTTCGCATAGTGCTTCTAATTGGACGTCGCGTACTTGTCGGGGCAGGGGCGGTTAGCCCGTCCTACGGGACCCTTGACTTTACCGACCTTGGTTTCCGTGGAATAATCTGAGCGAAGGCAAGGGGGTATGGTAACGTTGGTTGCGGCCCCATGATTTGAACTGACAGATATGTTTTGAAAGGTAAACTACGAGGCGCCGAAGCCTCGCTACTTGAAAGATTTACAGTTTAAATAGAGTACTGCCCTGAAAATGCAGACAAAAGTCTCAGACTACGAATCTGAGGGGCGGGCGTTCGAATCGCTCCGGGTGCGCCATTTAAATCAATGACTTAGACGAAAAAAGCGGTGCAATTGCACCGCTTTTTTCGTCTGTAAACCACTGTAAGAACGTATTGATTTTGCGGCATTTTCCGCCCAGCCAGGTTGCCGCACCCAGATTTTCCATCAGAGCGGGGGCAGTGACCGTCAAGCTCAATGATGCCTTACCCAAAAGCCAGGCATTTAGGCCTTAGCTTGGCACTGAGTATGGCATTTTTTTTGTCATTTCGGTCAGTATGCACATCGGTATTCAATGTACGTTATGGTGGATAGCGAGGTCATCTCCGCTTGAAATTGCTTAACCAATTTCGATATAGTGTAGAATTGAGATACAAGTGCCCTCGGCGGGGATGGTGGGATATTTAAGCAGAGTTTGCGACAGGGGCGAACAGGCATGACGGAGACGGGTGATAACTTAACGGCAAAGGGTGACGCAGACAAGGAAGTCCGCGCTTATCAGAGCGTAGGGAATTCCCTGCTGCAACGCATTCGCACCGGTGAATTCCGGGCCTCCGGAAAATTGCCGACCGAGCGTGAACTGGCCGAGGTCTACGGCGTCGGGCGGGCCGTGATTCGTGACGCCCTGGTCATGCTCGAAGTGAAGGGGCTCGTGCAATCCCGCCAGGGCTCAGGAATCTATATCACCCGTAAAGCCTATGAAATACAGCCTGTTGAGGTCGTCGAGGTCAAGGCACGTCCGGCCTGGGAGCTCCTGCCTGCCGGCGGACCTTTCGAGCTGATGCAGGCGCACCAGTGGTTCGAAAGCCATATTGCCCGCCTGGCCGCCATCCAGGTTACCGAAGACGATATTCTTCATATCCAGCAGGCGTGCGATGATTATGGCCGGGCTGACTTTGCGGATGTCAGGGAAAAGCTTGAGTTGCAGGTGCATATGGCAATTGCCGCCGCCACTCAGAACGCAGAGCTAACCATTATGGTTGGGCAATTATGGATGCGACGGGATAACGACCCGTTCTGGAAAGCGGCCGGTCCAAGATTGCATAGTGTCCAGAATCGTGACCGCTGGGTTCAGGATCACGCCCGCCTTTTAAGCGCCATCCGCAGCCGTGATGGAGATGGCGCCTATGTCACCATGTGGCAGCACATAGACGCTGTGAAGCAACTGCTCTCCGGTGGCGAAGGTTTTGGTGTGGCTGAGGGCAACGCGGAAAAGACGGGGAGGCGCGGCCGTGCCGGTCGTCGCCGGCTGAAGGTCGGCGTCTGATTTAGAGCCCTTTCTGAGAAGGGCATTTAGAGCGCCGATCTGCTGCATCAGAGCCGAACAGGAGATCATTCTCATCTGCCTCTTAACCTCGATGCGGCGGTTGCCAGGTCGTGACCCGCAGGTCTCTCTGACGAGAAATCGATCGGGTGGTCCTATGCCCAACTTTCGGTCCGGCTGGCGATATTGGTTGACCAATGAATTTGGCGAACCAATTTGGTGCGATTCCTTACCCATCTGGTCGATGAATATAGCATTTTTATCACATAGGTTGACCAATACGAGGGCGGGAAATTGGTCGGATTTCTCATTTATATATGCATAAATATCTAAAATATAATATTAAATCCGGATAAATCGGAAAATATCTTACTGTTAAGCCAATTTGAAATCTGTAGAGCTTCGACAAAAAAATGTCATGCTGCCAATAATGAAATTGACAGGCCAATTTACCAACCATAGTCTCGATTTCACAATTGGCGCTCCAATACGGTCCTAATGGTATCGTCTCCCGCCAAATTGGTTTTAAGGCTGAAACATGACACCTGTCACGTCAGAAACAGACCGGCCCACACATACCTAAACGCCGGCTGTTCGCGACTTTAATCTAAAAGGGGATAGACTATGACGTTCAAGAACTACGCTGTGCTCAGCACGGCTCTCGCGGGCCTGCTCACTGTTTCTTCGGCCATGGCCCAGGAAGCGACCGCGCCCGCAGCGCCCGCCGATGATACCGAAGTGGTCGTGACCGGCTTTCGCAAGAGCCTCGCCTCGGCTCTGAAGAACAAGAAGAATGACACGCGGGTCTCTGACGGTATTTCATCTGAAGACCTTGGCAAGTTCCCCAGCGAAAACATCGCCGAAGCGATCCAGCGCATTCCGGGCGTGCAAATGGCGAACGTCAATGGTCGCGGCGCGACAATCAGTATTCGTGGCCTTGGTCCGCAATATGCGATGACGACCGTCAACGGTCAAAGTTTTGCGAGTGCCGATTTTAACGACGGCTTCCGCTACGACATTATTCAAACTGAACTGGCCAGCAGCATTCAGGTTTACAAATCCCCAACCGCAGATATGGACGCCGGCGGTCTGGCCGGCACTGTAAATATCGAGACCGTTCACCCACTCGATAAGAAGGGCCGCGAACTGGTTGTCTCGGTTAAGGGGCAGAAGTCGAACAATGCCAAGGGCGGGATAACCCCAAAAGCCAGCATTTCTTATGTTGACCAGTTTGACGGTGGGAAGCTCGGTGTATTCCTCGGCGCCAATTACCAGGAACTGAGTGACCGCGCCGACTATCTGTTTATGGACCGTTGGTTTACTTCCGCCAATACCGACGGAACGACGCTCTATACGCCTCGCCGTATCCGCTATCGCCGCATTGATCGTGACACTCTGCGTCAGCAGTTCAACGTTGCCGTTCAGTACAGGCCAGTCGCCGGGCTGGAACTGGGCCTTTCGGCGATTCATTCAAAAGATAATACCCGCTATGATACCATCCAACAGGTTTTCCTGTTTAATCAGAGCAATATCACGACCCAGGATAGTGACGGCCTGACCGCCCTCAAGACGACCCAGACCAACTATACCGCGGAAAATAACCGCCAATTGGAAACCCGAAACCTGTCGAGCGAGGCCCTGACCGGCACTGTCAAGTGGACCGGCTTCGACAACTGGACCCTCAAGGGTGTGCTGCACTATACGCAGGGCAAGGCTTACCTGACCGAAGAGGCCGCCATTCTCGGCATCAATATCGCCTCGTCGACCCTGGATATGAGCGACCCAGAGGATATCAAATTCACTACGTCGAACGATCTGTCCGACGCAACGTCCTATGACAGCGCGCTGCTGACGCGTAACGAATATCCGGACGGCGCCCAGCACGCCAATATTTCCGACGAAGTCGCTGCCCAGTTCGATGCCACGCGCTGGATCGACATGGGCATATTGAGCTCGGTCTCATTCGGCGGCAAGGTCAAGCGCGATACCCTGTCGCGTTATTCGACCCGCCGTGACCTTGACGGAAGCCTGTCGGCCGCTGATACGCCGGCCAGCCCGGTATCCACCACGATCGTCGACAACTTCATGGATGGCGCGGATTCGGTTGACCGTACCTGGGCGGTGCCGGATATCATCGCTTACCGGGCGGCTTTGGCCGCATCGGGCATCAATGTGCCGACCGTCTTCGATCCAACAGGCAGCTACAGCGTCAGCCGCAACATCTCGTCGCTCTACGCCATGGCCAATCTGAAGGGCGATGTTTTCAACGTGCCGTTCCACGGCAATCTCGGTATCCGCTACGAGGATACCAAACAGTTAGGCCGTAGACTCATAACGCTTTGATCCAGATTCTGGTGGCGACGATCTTTACGGCTGCCAGAAAATTCAGAGGGTTTTTGTCGTAGCGAGTGGCAATACCTCTGAATTGCTTGAGTTTATTGAAGAAGCGTTCGACCA
>NZ_JBQCHT010000040.1:0-170769 GCF_051954415.1 Asticcacaulis sp. | reverse complement strand
CACCGTTTTCTGCTCGGCCAGCACATCCTCGATCAGACGGCGGGTGGCCATGCGGTCCCACGGGTCATGGGAGGCCAGATTGCCAGCGCCGGCCTGCAGACCGTCAAAGCCGAAATGCGCGCCTGTCAGGAAATAAAGCTCGGCCGTCTTGTCGAGCGGTTTTTTCTTTTCTGCCGCCAGATCGATGATGTCGCCGGCATGGTGGAAAGCGCTGAGGCGCGTGATCCGCGCCGCCAGCTCGGCCGGGCAACCCACGGCTTCCAGTTCCGTCACGCGATCGGCCAGGCGGGTCTTGATGGCACCGGTAAAGGCCGCATCCCCCTGGACCAGAAGGTTTGAGGCCCCTTCCGCATAGGGCTTCATCATGGCCGCGAGGTCGACCGACTGGCCAGCATGACGCCGCGCGATCCAGTAGGTCTGGTGACGGACAAACCTGGCCAGATCGCTGTAAAGCGCGGTCTGCGCCTCTGCCGGTATCTTATTGTCGAGCGCATTGACCTCGCTCCACAGCGCACTAATCCCGAACAACTGACGCGTGGCTTCAAAAGCCCGCACCAGGGCCGAGGTATCTACGCCGGCGCCGTGGGTCAGGCGCATGGCAAAGCTCGGCCCGCAGACATTAACGATTTCGTTGCTCACCACCGTGGCGATGATTTCACGATGCAGGCGGTGCTTGCGGATGGCGTCAGTATAGCCATGCAGGGCCGGCGGGAAATAGCGCACCAGCACCGGTTCAAGCCCGTCGTCATCCGGCGCATCGCCAGCCACGATATCATCGAACAATACCAGCTTGGCATAGGCGGTTATGACCGCCAGTTCCGGACGATACAGGCCGTGACCGCCGGCCTTGCGCGCCTCCAGCATCGAATTGGCAGGCAGGCCCTCGACCTTGCGATCGAGACGGCCCCGCTTTTCCAGGCCCGACATGAACGCCTGTTGCGCGCTGTTGTCCTCGGCCGAGCTTGCTTCCTGGAGTGACAGGGCCAGGGTCTGGTCGTAATTGTGTTTCAGCACATGGCGGGCCACATCGTCGGTCATGCTGGCCAGCAGGTCGTCACGCGCCTCTGGTTTCAGCTTGCCGGAGGCGATAACCTGGCTGAGCAGGATCTTGATATTGACCTCATGGTCGGAACAATCGACCCCGGCGGAATTATCAATAGCGTCGGTGTTGAGCCGCACGCCATTTTCGGCGCAGGATATCCGTCCGGCCTGGGTCACGCCCAGATTGGCGCCTTCGCCGATCACCCTGGCGCGCACCTCACTGCCATCGATGCGGATGGCGTCATTGGCCTTGTCACCTACGTCAAGGTGCGCCTGGGCCGGCGCCTTGATATAGGTGCCGATGCCGCCGAAATAGAGCAGTTCGACGCGCGCCTTCAGAATGGCCTGCATCAGTTCGAACGGTGATACTTCGTTGGCCTCAAGATCAAGCAGCGCCTTGATTTCCGGTGACAGCGGGATCGATTTCTGACTGCGCGGGAAGACACCGCCGCCCTTCGAAATCAGATCCTTGTTGTAATCCTGCCAGCTTGAGCGCGGCAGGGCGAACATGCGCTCGCGCTCCTTGAAAGATGCCGTCGGGTCGGGACTGGGGTCGATGAAGATGTCGCGGTGATCGAAGGCAGCGACCAGTAGCGTCTGCTCCGACAACAACATGCCGTTGCCGAACACATCGCCTGACATATCGCCGACACCGGCCACCGTGAAGGTTTCCGACTGGATATCCTTGCCGATTTCGCGGAAGTGGCGCTTGACGGCTTCCCAGGCGCCCTTGGCCGTAATGCCCATGGCCTTATGGTCATAGCCGACCGATCCGCCTGAGGCGAACGCATCGCCGAGCCAGAAACTGTAATCCGCCGAGACACCATTGGCGATATCGGAGAAGGTGGCCGTACCCTTGTCGGCGGCGACGACCAGATACGGATCGGGATCGTCCCAGCGGATGACATCGGCTGGCGGGACAATGTTGCCCTTGCCGTCGAGATTATCGGTCAGATCGAGAAGGCCCGACAGGAAGGTTTTGTAAGCGATGATGGCGGCGTTTTTCACCTCGTCTGGCGTGCCGGTCTTAGGCAGCTTCTTCGGGAAGAAACCACCCTTGGAGCCGACCGGCACGATGACCGCATTCTTGACCTGCTGCGCCTTGACCAGACCCAGCACCTCGGTGCGGAAATCGTCCTTGCGGTCGGACCAGCGCAGACCCCCGCGCGCCACCGGTCCAAAACGCAGATGGACGCCTTCAACGCCCGGCGACCAGATGAAAATTTCACGGTAGGGCTTGGGTTCCGGCAGGTCGGCCAGTTCGCGGCTGGCTACCTTGAACGAAATATAGGGCTTGGGATTGCCGTCCGTTCCCTTCTGGAAATAGTTGGTGCGGCGCATGGCGCCGATCAGCGCGGCCAGGCGGCGCAGAACGCGATCATGATCGAGGCTGGCGACCTTTTGCAGCAGTGTATCGATATTTTGCGTGGCCGCTTCCACCGCTGTCAGGCGCAATTTGGCGTCGCCGCCATCCAGGGCGAACTTGGCGTTGAACAGCGCCAGCAGGGCCTCGACCACCTGAGGATTTTCACGCAGGGCCGCCTGCTGGATATCCGGGCTCGGATCAAGACCGGACTGGACGCGATACCGGCAGAAGGCACGCAGCAGGGCCACTTCGCGCCAGGATTGCCCGGTCAGGGCCAGGGCGTTGAAACCATCATCCTCGGTCTTGCCATACCAAAGGGCCAGAAGCGTCTGCTCGAACTCGTCGCGGAAATCGGCAAAAGCGCCAGCGTGGCCGCGCGGCAGCTTGAGGATAAACTCATGCACCCAATAGGTGCCGATCGCTTCAGAGCGGACGTGATAGCCGTATTCCTCCAGCGTCTTCACGCCCATATTGCCGAGTACCGGCAGAATATCCGACAGCGGAATGGCCTTTTCAGCACGGGTATAGAGCTTGAAGCAGAAAATGCTCTCAGAGTCTTCCAGCCGCTGGTAGGCCCGGACATTGACCGGTGCATCGATCGAAAGCGCGTTAAGAACCGTTGTATCGGTCACGGCCTCGGCCGGGGTATAGCGATCCTGGTAGCCGGCGGGGAAAGCCGCCGCCCAGGTCATCCAGTCGAGCCCTTTCGCCGCCGTTTCCTGCCGCGCCACTTGGGCCTCAACCTTTTGCGGCCAGGTCCGGGTGATGTTTTCGATATCGGCCTCGACATCGGCAATATTCGGATCGAAGTGATCGCCGGGGGTGACGCCGATAATATAGTGGATGCAGGACAGCAGCGAATCCGAGATATAGCTGTAAGACGCTGAAACCCGGCCACACCACGCGGCCGCCAGGATATCCCCGGCCTGTTTCTGCATCCGCGACTGGTAGATTTCGCGCGGAATGTAGAGCATCACCGAAATGAAACGGTCGAACGGATCGGTACGGGTAAACAGCTTGACGCGTGGCCGGTCACTCAGGTGCAGCACGCCACGAGCAATGCGCAGCAAATCCTGCTCGGTCATCTGGAACAGTTCGTCGCGCGGGTAGGTTTCGACGATATTCTTCAGGCGCTTTTCATTATAGCCGCCCTGGAGGCCCAGAGCCGCCGCTTCGTGCAGCACATGCTCGGCTTTTTTGCGCACCAGCGGCACCTCAAAGGCTGGCCGGTCATAGGCTTCAGAGGTGAAGAGGCCGACAAAGCGGACTTCACCGGACGCCTTGCCATCGGGGCCATAACGCTTCACCCCGATATAATCCATATAAACGCGGCGGTGGACGCGGGATTTCAGATTGGCCTTGGCCACGGTCACCGGCTCGGAGTTTTCCAGTTGCGTCATCAGTTGCTGGCTGAGAACCGCCGGCTCGCTTGAGCGGCGCAGCACGGCGCGGTTGGCGTCACGCAGCACGCCGAAGCCTTCCTGCATCTGGTTCAGCGGTTCTTCGCGGGCGTATGATCCATCATTGGCGCGCGGATAGGCATAGCCGCGAGCCCCCAGGAAGACGAAGTGGTTTTCATCGATCCAGCGCAGGAAGGCGAGGTTCTCCTCCAGGGTCGCCGCGTCAATGCCAGGATTGCCGCGCTGACGTTCGAGCGCCTCAATCTCATCGGCCAGAAGCTTCTGCATCCGCGGGAAATCGCGCACCGCCAGCTTGAGGTCGTTCAGGCTCTGGTCGATGCCTTCCAGTATCTGTTTATGGCGATCGGCACTCTGGCGCTCGATAAAGACCAGCATCATAGACTCTTTTGAGTCATCACCGGTTTTGCTGCGGTTGCCGTCGAAATCGCGGTGGATCGTCACCACCGGATGGAACATGGACCGGATTGAAACCCCCTGGTCGATCAGTTCTCCCATCACGGTTTCGACGATGAAGGGCGAGTCGCCCTGCACGATCTCGACCGCGTCATATCCGGTGGACTGGCCCCGGCCGTCGAGCACAGGCATGATCCGCCGCAGGGTCTGGGCGCCATCGCGCCGGCTGCCATACTGCCAGAAGCCATCGATAACGCGATTGAGATCGTCGGCGGTCAGGCCCGGCAGTTCATCGGCGTCGAAATCTTCCAGAATCTGGGTCAGGAAATTTTTTTCGCACTCGTCAAGCCTGAGGAAATCCTTCGCTCCCCGGCTGGCTATGAAGGCCCTGGTCAGGGCATCTTTCGAGGGGGATTGGCCTTGGCCAGCGTTGAGCGTATCCATGTGTATTTCCACTTGATCCTGACCGCGAGTGCCGGGTGGCGCCGGTTCACGGTTCGTTATTATAGGCGCCGAGATGGCGCCGGAGTATGCGACGCAATCTTTAACAAAAGCCCGCAACGGTTTCACTACAAAGTTGCGCAGGCAACGGGATTTTGTGATCACTTTATTGGCGCTCAAAACGGCGCGGGCCTCCTCACATCAGCTCGGACGCATACTTGTGCTTGCCGAATGCAAAGCGCATTCGGAGGCGTGCTCAAAACGCCGCATGGCTCGCCGCATCAGCGGCGGCGCACGCTTGTGCTTGCCGGACGCTCTGCATCCGGAAATGCGCTCAGGCGGCGAACATTTTTAGGAGATCACGGAAAGGCACAGAAGAAGACGGAAAGACACGGAATATGAGTATGCTGATGTCTTGTGCCCGAAGGGCGACAACATACTTGTGAAAGAGACTTGAAAGGACGCTTCGCGGCGATGTGTACGCGCAAAGAACTCCGTGTCTTTCCGTCTTCTTCTGTGCCTTTCCGTGATCCTCTTTCACTGATCTCAAACAAAATGAAGCCCTGACTATCGCCCAGTAAAAAGCCGCCAATCCGGCGGGGGACTGGCGGCTTTGGCGCAGAAAACCCTTTATGGGGGGAAGGGGCCTTTGCGTCTCGGTTCGATGCCGGCACACCGGGGGGATGGTGCGCCGTCTCTCGTTTTTGACCTTTCCGCGCGGTCCGGGCGGGGCATAGCCTGACACCGGCGGGTCATCCGGTCGATCCGGATAACGGTTTGTCTTTTACCATTTCGACCCGGGTATAACCAGTGGTGCAGGCATCACAGTTCTGTGCGGGAAATGTGTGAAATGCGTGTTTGAAGCGCATCCCAAAAAGTGTGACCGGCCATTATGGTTTATGGCCCGTTATTCAATCTTAATTTAGCTTTTGGCGGTTAGGTTGCAGGCACTATGATACAACCCGTGCTCGCGCTTGTTGCCTGGTCGATGATCATGCTTGTCTGGCTTTATGTCCGCAGGCTGCCCGCGCTTGTCCGCTACGCCATATCCGAAGCCCGCCTGCAAAGCGGCGAGGCCATCCGCCAGATGCCGCCCCAGGCGCAATGGGCCGCCGACAATTACAACAACCTGATGCAGCAGCCGACCCTGTTCTATGCGCTGTGCCTCGGCATTTTCCTGAGCGGCCTGTCCAATCCCGGCATGGAATATCTCGCCTGGCTCTATGTTGCCCTGCGCATCATCCATTCCGTCGTGCAATCAACCGCCAATATCACCACCATCCGCTTCTGCCTGTTTCTGGCAAGTTCGGGTGTACTGGGTCTTTTGTGTTTCGATGCCCTGCGAATAGTCTTTAGGTTTTAATCGGCCGTATAGGGCACCAGCCGCCACATGCGCAGGGTATGTTTGATGCGGCCGGCTTCCGAGCCGGCGCGCTGGCCATGGCCGACATAGAGGTCTGCCCGTATCTTGCCCTTAATCGCCCCGCCGGTATCGAGCGCCGCCACCATCCGTTGGTAGGCCGGAAAGGAATCCTTGAGGGCGCCAGCATCGGCATCGATCCAGAACAGGTCGCCCATATCGTTCTGCGTCGGGTCAATGGCGATGGCTGAACCCGAAGGCAGGGCCAGGCCCGAGGCGCCGACCGGTTCGGTCTGGTCCGGCTGGATGGCGAAAAAGCCATAGCGCGGATTGGTGTTCATGATCTCGGTCGCTTCCGCACCGCGATGCGCCGCCAGCCAGGCGTGGATATTGTCACCGGATGTCTGGGTCTTGTCGAGGATGCCGCGCTCGGTCAGGGTCTTGGCGATGCCGACAAACGGCCAGCCGTTATCGGCGGCATAGGCGGCATAGACACGTTTGCCATCCGGCAGGTCGAGGAAGCCCGACCCCTGGAGCTGCATGAAGAAATAATCTTCCGGCCGCATGTAATATTGCGCATTTGCAGGGAGTTGTTCGATTTCCGCACGGGTGAAGTAGGGGACGTAGAGATCGCCCAATCTGCGCGCTGCCACTTTCGGCGCCGAAGAGGCCGGCGTCATTTGTGACCCTGGCACGTAGACCAGATCGGCCGGTTTCGTGCGCACGGGCTGCGAAAATTCGGCGTCCGGCGTCAGTTGCGCGTCATAGTCCGGCACGAAATAGCCGGTCAGAAGACCCTGTCCTTCCACTTTTTCGACGCGGAAATGCACATTGAGGAAGGCCAGTATCTGCTGGGGTGTCTCGAAATCCTGCCTGGCCATGTCGGCGCAAATGACCGCGTACTGGCGGCCCTTTTTATACTGGCAGGTGGCGCGCAGGGCTTCGAGCGCGATGAACGGATCGGTATTTTCCCAGCCCGGCAAATCGGACAGGCGCGCGCCTTCCGGCACGGGCGTCGGCAGGTAGACCGGCGGCGTTTCCGGCGCCCTGGGCGGTGTCACCACCGGCGGGGTGACCGGCCTTTCGGCACAGGCCACCACCAGTAAGGCCAGCAGGCCAAGCGCAAAACCTGACCTCAGCCTCACGCCTTGGCCGCCTCTACCTTGGTGAGCAACCAGGGATTGGCAGGGTTTTTCATAACCTTCTGGAAGGTCCAGTATTCAGCGGTGCGCTTATAGGTGCGGTGTGGCTTGGCCGGCTCTGCTTTTTTATCCGGCGTCGTGACGGGGACGGCGGCATCCGTGGTCTCGCCCGGTAAAGCCACCTCTTCATAGGCCAGTTCGGACAGGAAGCGGACGCGGATCTGCGCCAGGTCTTCCTTGAAATCGATCAGGTCGAGATCAGCCTTTGGCGTATCGACGAAACTGACCGTATCCTTTGGCGCACCGGTGCGCCGGCCTATGGCGTCGCGGAAACTGGTCAATACGCGTTCCGACAGCCGGTCCCTGATTGGATCGAGTTCGCCCTTATGGAAGGCAATCACGACTTGCTCATAGGTTTCGCGGGCCTTTTCCAGGAAGTTGATCTCGTTGAAATTGACGTCGCGCGTCTTCAGGGTTTCGAGATTGGGCATCCGCATCCCTTCGGGCACGCGCTCGGCGCGCACGGCGGCATCCAGTTCCTCACCCTTGGGGCCCGCCGGCTTTTCTTCCGGACGGAAACCCGTCTTGCGGCCCAGCACATTATAAAGCTGCAACAGGATCACCACAGCCAGCACGGCAAAAACAACGAGGGCTATCACTTGGGTGTTCACGGGAAACGTCTCTTCTGTTTTCGAATCTGGCTTTTTCGGGCCGGCAGACATATTTGGGCGCCTTTCGGGCACCCGGATGGTAACTATATAGGATAAGTTTAAGGAAACGGAACTCTTCGTTTGATTGCTTAAAATTTTCTTATCTGATAGTCGCATTTCCACACATGTCGGGCGCGGTCGTTTTCCACCCCGACACATTCGATTACCGGAGCCTGTTTTATGTCTGACGCCTTCACGCCCGAGCGCACCCCCGAACAACCGCCCGCCCCGCAAATGCAGGTTCTGGCGCAATTCATCCGCGACTTCTCATTCGAGAACCCCCGCGCGCCCAATTCCCTGCGCATGGATTCGCGGCCGGAAGTAGATCTCGGCGTCGAAATGAGCGCCAAGGGTCGCCCGGATGCCATGTTTGAAGTCGATATCAAGCTCACCGTGAAAGCCTCGACGCCCGAAGGCCCGATGTTCGCCATCGAACTGGTCTATGGCGGCCTGTTCCAGCTCGGCAATATCCCCGAACAGATGATCGAGCCGACCCTGCTGGTCGAATGCCCGCGCTATCTCTTCCCGTTCGCCCGCCGCATCATCGCCGATGCCACGGCCGATGGCGGCTTCACCCCGCCCTTCTTCCTCGATCCGATCGATTTCGGCGCGCTCTACCTGCAGCAAAAGGGCAATATCCAATCTCAGCAGACCGTAGGTCAGGCTTGATTGCTTAAGCAATCAAGCCATTTTGCATAAGAGATACCTCGCAAAGGCTCGGGCGCGCGTTGCGCTTGCCAAACGCTTCAGCGTTTGGAAATACGAGTCTGAAATTAAAAAAGCCCGGTGGTACGCCGGGCTTCTTTGCGTCTGCGGTAAAGCCACAGCGATTTTTTATATCACGCGCGGTAAAGGGACGCCCCGCATAAAATCCGCCAGTTGAAGCCTGCCCTTACCGATGTCTGAAAATTCTGCCCTGCGTGTACTGGTCGTTGATGATAACCAGGCATCCGCCGATACCCTGCACTGGACGGTCGAACTCTTCGGCGACACGGTCAGAAGCTGTCATGACGGCGCGACGGCCCTGAAACTGGCCGCAGACTTCCGGCCGGATGTCATTCTGCTCGATATCGGTATGCCCGGCATGGACGGCCTTCAGGTTTGCGAAGCCCTGCGCGCCATGCCGGACCTGAAACATGTAAAGATCATCGCACAGACCGGATGGGGTGACGAACACATGCGCCGGAAAACGGCCGCAGCCGGTTTCGACCTGCACCTGGTCAAGCCGGTCGATCCGCATGTACTCGAAGACATGCTGTGGCTGCTGCGCTCCGGGCGAAAGGCCGCTTAAGCCCCTGTCGGCCAGAGCGCCTTGTCTTTCAGGTATTTTTTGACAAAGGCCTCGTGCGCCTCGGCTTCTGCGGCCGTAATGCGTGAGGCCAGCGGACGCGGACGCGGCGCATAGCCGGTGTGATTGGCCGTGGCCGCCGCACTGGCCCGCGCACCGGCCATTTCGAGATCGAGCCCGCGCTCCTTGCCGCCCAGCAGTTCGAGATAGACACTGGCCAGCAGCCGGGCATCGATCAGGGCGCCGTGCAGATCGCGTTCGGCCAGGGAAATATTGAAACGCCGGCAGAGGGCATCGAGTGAATTGGCGGCGCCCGGAAATTTCAGCCGCGCCATTTCCAAAGTATCGATCCACTGGTGATCGGGCGGGAAGGGGCGGCTGTGCCGTTCCAGCTCCATATTGATGAAGCCGCGGTCGAATGAGGCATTGTGCGCGATGATCTTGCGGTCGCCGATAAATTCCAGCAGTTCGTCGCAGATCTCCGCCATCTTCGGCTTTCCGCGCACCATTTCATTGGTGATGCCGTGAACCCGGATCGCATCCGCCTCGATTTCCCGTTCCGGGTCGATATAGCGGTGATAGGTCCGGCCGGTCGGCAGCAGGTCTTCAATCTCGATGCAGCCGACTTCGATCAGGCGGTGACCCTTGCGGTGGTCAATGCCGGTGGTTTCGGTGTCGAGTACGATTTCAAGCGCCATGATCTGTGTGTGGCTTAAGCCGGGGTATCTTGTAAAGAGGTCAGTTTTTCAATCAACAACCGCACCGCATCACGGCACTCATCGAGACTTTTCGACGTGTCGATGACGAAATCCGCCCGCGCGCGTTTTTCGGCATCAGGCATCTGGCGTGCCAGGATTGCCTCGAACTTGGCCTCGGTCATGCCGGCCCGCGCCAGCACGCGTGACGCCTGGATATCTGCCGGCGCACTGACCACCAGAACCTTGTCGAGTTGGCTTTCCGCGCCGGTTTCATAAAGCAGCGGAATATCAGCGACGACCAGAAGCGCGTCAGCGTGTTCGGCCAGGTAACGATTGCGGTCCGCTACTGTTGCCGGATGAACGATGGCGTCCAGCTTTTCAAAATTGGCCGCTTCGCCCCTCAGGGCTGCCGACAGCTTGACCCGGTCAACCACGCCATCGGTCAGCACATCACCAAAGGTTTCAACGAGCTTCGCTTTCAGCGGTTCGGACTCGGCGTAAAGCCGGTGAACGGCCAGGTCGGCATCCCATACGGGCACGCCTTCGTCAGCAAACATGGCCGCGATGGTCGATTTACCCATGCCGATGGAGCCGGTCAGGCCGAGCGTGATCATTCGGTTTCACCCAGGAATTCCAGCGCCAACTTGCGGATATTGAAATGTGCGCGCGGCGCAACACCATAAAACGCCTGGAAGCTGGGGCGCGCCTGTTCGATCAGCATATTGAGGCCATCGACGGTTTTGAGGCCATTGGCTTCCGCCGCCTGGAGCCAGGCCGTTTTCAGTGGGCGGTAGGTCATATCCATGACGGCGGCGTTATCGCTCAGACCTTCAAACAACGGATGTGGGCCACCGGAAGCCGCATTGATCACGGCGATAGCGCCCTCAAAGGCGCGGGACACCTGGGTCAGGTCGAACGCCGTGACGCCGGTCTGAAAGGCAAAGACCAGTTCCTCGGCGCGGGCCAGGGTGCGGTTGATGATACGCACCTCCGGGCAGCCTTTATCAAGCAGAGCCGCGACGACCGCGCGCGACGCCCCGCCGGCACCCATGATCGCCACCGGTGCCGAGGTCAGATCGCAGTCCGGTGCCTGAAGTTCGAAAGCACGCAGCAGACCGTGACCATCTGTGGAATCGGCATGGACATAGCCGTCGTCATCAAAGGTGAGCAGGTTGGCCGAACCGGCTTTTCTGGCGGTATCGGAAACCGTATCGGCCAGCGCGAGGGCCTGTGCCTTGAAAGGGGCGGTGACGTTCAGGCCCTTGATGCCATTGGAGCGGCAGGAGAGGATCAGGCGGTCAAAGCCATGCTCATCCTTGGGTCCGAACGGTGCATAAACGCCATTCAAACCCAGGTCGCGCAGCCAGGCGGTATGCAGGAACGGGCTCAGGGAATGGTGGATCGGCTGACCGACCACGCCGGCCACCCTGGCGGCGCCTGTAGGCAGGGTATTTTTCATGCCGTGATCACCTTGAGATTGCGTAGTTGAGCCAGAAGCGGCAGGAGGGGGAGACCAAGCACGGTGAAGTAGTCGCCGCTAATGGCCTCGAACAGATGCACGCCTTCACTTTCGAGCTGGTAGCAGCCGACGCTGGAAAGGATTTTGTCACCCGTCTGCGCCAGATAGGTATCGATAAAAGCATCCGACAGCGGACGCACGGTCATTTCCGCGGTTTCGACATTCGACCAGACGATCTGGCCGTTTTCCGCCAAGGCCATGCCGGCATGGAGATAGTGGATCTTGCCGCTCATGCGTTTGAGCAGGGCGCGGGCTTCATCGAGATCGTGCGACTTGCTGATCAGGTCATTTTCGAGTTGCAACACCTGATCGCCGCCCAGCACCAGACCGGGATTACGCGTCGAGACATGCAGCGCCTTGGCCTCGGCCAGTTTCAACGCCACGGATTTGGGGCTGTGGCCTCGAGCCAGGCATTCGTCCTTGATGGCGTCTTCATCGAGATGGGCTGGAATCTTGGTGTGCGAAAGACCCGCGCCGGTGAGGAGTGCGGAACGGGAGGCGGAGGCGGAGGCGAGGATAAGCTGGGTCATGAAGGTCTTCAAGTTGCAGGGGCGGGGGCCCCTGCACCCCATAACACGATGGTGTTTAGTCGCTAATACTAAAAAAGCCGGGGCACTTTGGCCCCGACTTTTTTAGTATTATGTAATTATCCACTATCGCGTTACGGGGTGTGGGGTCCGCGACCCCACGACTTCAAATTCCTCCAAGCCTTCCCGTCCGCTTCTCATTCAGCAAACTGATGATCGTTGCCGAAGTTTCTTCGATCGAACGACGGGTCACATCGATCACCGGCCAGCCCTTGCGCTCGAACAGCCTGCGCGCGGCGATAATCTCCTGCCGTACCGCTTCGGTATCCGTATAAGAAGAGGGGCGATCGTCATTCAGGGTCAGCAGGCGGTTTTTGCGGATCGAGATCAACCGTTCCGGAGACGCGATCAGGCCTACCACCAGCGGGATATTCATATCGTCCAGTTCCTCTGGCAAACCCCGGCCCGGCACCAGCGGAATATTGGCCGCCTTGATGCCGCGGTGCGCCAGGTAGATGCAGGTCGGCGTCTTCGAGGTCCGGCTGACCCCCACCAGGACGACATCGGCATTCTTCACCCGGTCGGCCGCCGCGCCATCATCATGGGCAATGGCGTAGTTCAGTGCCTCTATGCGCTCGAAATATTCATTGTCGAGATTATGCTGGGCACCGACGCGCTTGGAAACCGCCGCGCCGAGATGCCGCGAGAACGCCACGACCAATGGATCCAGTACGCCGATCGCCGGCATATCCAGTTCGCGGCAACGCGCCTCCAAGGTCGTCCGCAATTCCATATCAACCATGGTATGCAGCACGATGCCCGGAAAACTCTCGATTTCCACAAGCGCGCGTTCCAACTGCTTTTCCGAGCGGATCAGTACATAGATATGCTCGATCGGCAGGATGCCTTCAAAGCGCGCCGCCGCCGCCTTGGCCAGGGCGTTCAGGGTTTCGCCGGTCGAATCCGATACCAGGTGGACGTGGAAATAGCTGCCGATCTTGGCCGAGGGGGAGGACATGCAAAGCCTGTAAAATTAAATCTGTGTGCCGAACTGGGGATAAGGCGGCTGTATAAGTCGGGATCTGTCGTGGACAATCATCCGATAATTCGCAAATCACCGCAAGGGCAGGGGAAAGCGTGCAAAACCGGCGCATTTACCCGATGCTTATCGACTCTCACCCGTTCTGTATGAATTTCTTATGGCTCTCTGTGCGTAAGTTAATTCTTCATTAACCATTCACACGAACGCGCTTTATCGGGTTAAGAATTTTTTAAGCAATACTAATATTTGGTTAATTATCCAAGTCATTCACAGGGCTGTTAATGAAGCATTAACCATTCCGGATGGCATGTGAAAAACCCGTGAATCCGGCGAAATCTGCGACACTTTTGCGCACTGTCCCCGGCCCTATAACCTTCTACAAACTCTTTTCTTTTTATTTAGATTAGGGCTAAGGGAAGGTCGGTTTCACACAGGTTGACTCATGGCTCTCGCTCAGGCACCCATACATTCATCGGTTTTGGCGGTTCTCAATGGCCAAACGCTTAAGGTGCCTCCGGTATGGTTCATGCGACAAGCCGGACGGTATCTGCCGGAATACCGGGAACTGCGGGCGACGACCAAAGGGTTCGTTGATTTTTGCCTGACGCCGGAGAAGGCGGCTGAGGCCACTTTGCAACCGATCAGGCGTTATGGTTTCGACGCGGCCATTCTCTTTTCAGACATTCTGATGATCCCTCTGGCCTTGGGTCAGTATCTGACCTTTGCGGCTGGCGAGGGACCCGTACTTGGGGAGCTACCGGCGCTGGACACCATGCGGGAAAAAGCAGGCTCTGCTGGTGAGGCTCTGAAGAATGTCGGTGAAACGGTTGCCCGCGTCAAAGCCGAACTTTCGCCCGAGACAACGCTGATCGGTTTCTGCGGCGGACCGTGGACGGTGATAACCTATATGCTGAACGGCAAGAAGGCCCACGATCGCAGTCTCATCCGGGCTTTCGTTTATGATGATTACCAGAAAGTGCTCGATCTGACGGATATCGTCATCGAAGCCTCGGCGCAGTATCTGAAGATGCAGGCTGATAATGGCGCACAGGTTCTGAAAATCTTCGAAAGCTGGGCGGAAGGTTTCCCTGATCCCTATTTCGACAGCCTGATCATCCAGCCGCACATTCGCCTGATCCAGCGGGTGAGGGAACTGGGCGTCACCCTGCCAATTATAGGTTTTCCGCGTGGCGCCGAAGCCCGCTGTCATGATTATGCCGACCAGGTGCCGGTGCAGGGCATGGGGCTCGGTACGGCCACGCCGATGAAGCTCGGCGTCGAGTTACAGAAAAAAGTGCCAATCCAGGGCGCGCTCGATCCGGTGGTCCTGCGGTCCGGCGGCCTAGCACTGGATAAAGCCATCGACCTGATTTTGCAAAGCTGGGGGCAGGGGGCCTTGATCTTCAATCTGGGCCACGGCATCTTTCCGGATACGCCCATGGCTCATGTCGAGCAGGCGCTCAAGCGGATCAGAGCTTAAATGAAGCACTCAAGCAGCGGAGCGATAGTGCAAACAAAAAGAGTCGCGGTATTGTTGTTCAATCTCGGTGGCCCGAAAAACCCCGAAGATGTGCAGGGGTTTCTCTATAATCTCTTTGCCGACAAGAACATTATCAATCTGCCATTCGGTATCAGGCAGGGCGTGGCCTCGCTGATTTCCAGCCGGCGCGCACCCTCAGCCAAAAAGAACTATGCCCATATGGGCGGCGGCTCGCCGATCCTGAAGGAAACGCAAGCGCAAGCAGAGGCGCTGGAAGCCTATATCGCCGCCAATACCAAGGGTATTGAGGCCAAGGTCTTTATCGGTATGCGCTACTGGCATCCGTTTGTTGAAGACACAGTGCGGGAAATCGACGCCTGGGTGCCGGACGAGATTGTGCTCCTGCCGCTCTATCCGCAATTTTCCTCGACCACGACCCTGTCCTCTTTTCAGGCTTTCCAGAAGGCTTATGCCGGCAAGGCCAGGGTGACATCGGTCTGTTGTTATTCGGACAATGCCCATTTCATCAAGGCGCATGTCGATGCCATTCAGGAAAAGATCGGGACACTGAAACAGCCGGGGCATTACCGCCTGCTGTTCTCGGCACATGGCTTGCCTGAAAGCATTATCGCGCGCGGTGATCCCTATCAGGAGCAGGTTGAATCCTGCGTGGCGAAGATCATGACAGGGCTCGGCAATCCGATCGAGCACAGCATCTGTTATCAGAGTCGTGTTGGGCCGATGAAATGGATCGGGCCGTCGACCGATGCCACGATCCAGAAGGCCGGCGCGGACGGCAAGTCGGTCATACTGGTGCCGATCGCCTTTGTCTCAGAGCATATCGAAACGCTGGTGGAACTGGATATCGAATACGCCCATCTGGCGGCGGCATCGGGGGTGAAAGACTACATCCGCCTGCCGGCCCTGGGGGTGAATGCCAGCTATATCAAGGCACTGAACGATGAGGTGCTGAAAGCCATCGGTTCCGGTGACCGCGTGGTGGGTGATCATAACTGCGGCAAGTGTCACAGCTTCTGTCCGAAAAGAGGTGCTGCGTGAACTGGTATGATTTTTTCAGGGGCCTGCATATCCTGGCGGTAATTGCCTGGATGGCCGGTCTTCTCTATCTGCCGCGGCTATTCATCTACCATATCAAGAACGCCGAAGTGACGGCAGTGACAGATGTCTTCAAGGTGATGGAGCGCAATCTGCTGCGCCTGATCATGAACCCGGCCATGATCGCGGTCTGGCTGTTCGGCACCTGCCTGATCGTCTATCATGTCCGTTTCATGGAAGGCTGGAAGTTCTTTTGGGAGCCGTGGTTCGTGGTCAAGGAACTGGGGATTTTGGGGATCACGGGCTATCACCATTTCCTGGCGGTGCGGTTCAAGAAGCTGCAACGCGGTGAGCCGATCGGGACCGAAAGTTTCTGGCGCAAGATGAATGAGGTGCCGTTTGTACTCGCCATCATCATGGTGCTGGCGGTGACCTTGCAGTTCTGGCAAATTTGATCATTTAAGACAGATGTGGGGGTTTAGTGATGCGAGAGTATAGCTCTTGCGAGCTATGGGACCCCACGCCCCATAAGGATTAACTTGACGATCGGCCGTGTTGGTGTAGTTATCGCAACCGACCTAAGCTGTTTTGACAGCCGTCCTGATGGCGCCACGTTCTGTGGAACAGCCACTTCATTTGACATTTATAAGCCTTTTCAAGTGTTTAGCTAAAATGGGCTGGGGATATCATCGCAATAGCTCAAGGCATAAGTCTTGGCTTTACCTTGCGCGTATCCTGTTCCTGACGAAGAGAATACCATGACCGACGATACTGAAACCCCAGAAATCGAAAACAGAAACGAAATTCAGGCCGAAGATAACCTGACGGATGACACGCTCGACGCCGACCTCGAAACGGACGAGGGTGAAGAGGAAGAAGTCGAAGGCTCGATGGCCGGTCAGAAGATGTCACTTCAGACCCTGAAGGACAAATCATCGACCGACCTGCTGACTTTCGCCGAATCCTTGGGCGTCGAAAATGCTTCCAATATGCGCAAGCAGGACATGCTCTTCGCCGTGCTCAAGGCACTGGCCGAAGAGGGCGTCGAAATCACCGGCTCCGGCGTGATGGAAGTGCTCCAGGATGGCTTCGGCTTCCTGCGCTCACCAGAAGCCAACTACCTGCCGGGCCCGGACGACATCTATGTCTCGCCGCAGCAGATCCGCCGCCATGGTCTGCGCACCGGTGATACGGTCGAAGGGCCGATCCGCTCGCCGCGCGAAGGCGAACGTTATTTCGCTCTGCTCAAGATCCAGACGATCAATTTCGAAGACCCGGAAAATATCCGCCACAAAGTCCATTTCGACAACCTGACGCCGCTCTATCCGGATCAGCGTCTGTGGATGGAGATCGAAGACCCGACCCTGAAAGATCGCTCCGGCCGCATCATCGATATCGTGGCGCCGCTCGGCAAGGGCCAGCGCTGCCTGATCGTTGCGCCGCCGCGCGTCGGTAAGACGGTCATGCTGCAAAATATTGCCAAGTCGGTCGCCGCCAATCACCCGGATTGCTACCTGATCGTCCTGCTGATCGACGAACGCCCGGAAGAAGTGACAGACATGCAGCGCACTGTGCGCGGTGAAGTCATTTCCTCGACCTTCGATGAGCCGGCGACACGCCACGTCCAGGTCGCTGAAATGGTCATCGAAAAGGCCAAGCGCCTGGTCGAACACAAGCGCGATGTCGTCATTCTGCTCGACTCGATCACGCGTCTCGGCCGCGCCTACAACACGGTTGTCCCGTCATCTGGCAAGGTGCTGACCGGCGGTGTCGACGCCAATGCCCTGCAACGCCCGAAGCGCTTCTTCGGCGCCGCGCGTAATATCGAAGAAGGCGGTTCGCTGACCATTATCGCCACGGCGCTGATCGATACCGGCTCACGCATGGATGAAGTCATCTTCGAAGAATTCAAGGGCACCGGTAACTCGGAAATCGTGCTCGACCGCAAGGTTGCCGACAAGCGCGTCTTCCCGGCCATGGATATTCTGAAGTCCGGCACGCGTAAGGAAGAACTGCTCACCGACAAGGTCAACCTGCAAAAGACCTATGTGCTGCGCCGTATTCTCAATCCGATGGGCGCTCAGGACGCGATCGAGTTCCTGAGCGACAAACTGCGCCAGACGAAGAACAACGCCGAGTTCTTCCAGTCGATGAACACATAATAGCACTCGTTCGCCGTGAGGCTCCTCGCAAAGGCTCGGGCGCACGGTCGTGCTTGCCAAACACTAAGTGTTTGGTGGTCTGATGGACCACTAGCTCTTGTCAACCCGGTATGAGAGGATCATATCGGGTTGATTCGTTTTATATTCCGTTCTGGAGATCATCATGAAGGTCACGGTCAATGTCGAATGCACACCGGAAGAGGCCCGCACCTTTCTTGGGCTGCCCGACGTTCAGCCGCTGAACGACTACATGATGAATGCTATGCAGGAACGCCTGGCGCAGAATATCCACTCCATGCAGCCGGAAGAGATGCTGAAAAACTGGTCGAGTCTGGGTGTAACGGCGCAGGATCAGTTCTTTAAACTGATGCAGTCGGCGGCCCAGGCCAGCCTCAAACCTTTCAGCACTGGCAAATAGTATTAAGGAAGTGTTTCACGTGAAACACACGATTTTCGCTCTGGCCTCCGCGCAGGGCCGGGCAGGGGTGTCGATCATCCGCCTCTCCGGCGACAAAGCGCTCTGGGCCATTCAACAATTTACACCCAAGATTCTGACGCCGCGTATGGCAACCTATACTCCGCTCGTCTGGCTGGGTGAGGTGATCGATGAGGCTGTGGTGGTCTGGTTTAAGGCACCACATAGCTTCACTGGTGAAGATTGTGTAGAACTGCACGTCCATGGCTCGAAAGCCATTCTCGATCGCTTGTATCTCATCCTGACCGAACTGGGTTTGCAACTGGCGACACCGGGTGAATTCTCCCGGCGCGCGCTGGTGCACAGCAAGCTGGACCTGACCCAGGCTGAGGCTATCGCCGATCTGGTCGATGCCGAATCCGAGGCGCAGCGACGGCAGGCCCTGACCCAATTGGGTGGGGGACTGAAACAGCAGTATGAAAACTGGCGCTCCGAGCTAATCGATATTCTGGCGCGGCTGGAGGTCTATATCGATTTCCCGGATGAAGACCTGCCAGCGGAACTATCGGCGTCTATCCTTGGACGTATCCATGCTTTGGAAGACAGGCTGACAACGGCCATTGCTGACTCGCATCGTGGTCGGCAAATTCGTGAGGGCTATCGCATTGTTATTCTAGGTGAACCGAATGCCGGTAAGTCCAGCCTGTTCAATGCCCTGCTGAAAGCCGAAGCCGCGATTGTCACGCCGATTGCCGGCACGACGCGCGACATCATCGAAGCCCAACTGCGTATCGGGCCGTATTCCGTTTTGCTTTATGATACGGCGGGCCTGCGCGAGACCGATGAAGTGGTCGAGGCCGAGGGCATCCGCCGGGCGAGAGCTAAGGCGGATGAAGCCGACCTTCGTATCTGGGTCATCGACTCGACCACACCTGCCTTGCCGGAGGATTTCCGCGACGGCGATCTGATGGTCTTCAATAAGATTGACGAGGCGGAGGCGCACGAACGTGAGGCCGTCGCCGCTTTGCGTGTTTCACGTGAAACATCGGTTTTTGCTGTCAGTGTGGCGCTGGGCGAGGGGGTGACTGAGCTGGTCGCTGCTGTAGAACAGATTGTCGGAGCACAACTCTCCGCCCAAACCTTCCCGGCGGCGACACGTCTGCGCCATATCGAACGGCTGACGGAAGCCCGTGATCAACTGGGCATGGCATCGCGGTCCAATCTGGCTATTCCTGAATTGGCGGCGGAAAATGTGCGCTCAGCCATTAACAGCTTCGAGCAGTTGTTTGGCCGCTATGATGTCGAGGGCGTACTGGATGTGATCTTTTCCAATTTCTGCATCGGCAAATAGAATCGACCGGCCTGGCCTTATCTGCTATAGGCCGCGTCTCCTTTTGAAAGTTTGCCTATGTCTGAACCCAAAACACTCTGGGACGTTATTGTCGTTGGCGGTGGTCACGCCGGTTGCGAGGCCGCGACCGCTTCCGCGCGCATGGGCGCCAAAACACTTTTGCTGACCCATCGCAAGGACACGCTCGGTGAGATGTCGTGTAATCCGGCCATTGGCGGACTGGGCAAAGGTCACCTGGTGCGTGAGATCGATGCGCTTGACGGCATTATGGGGCGCATGGCTGATATCGGTGGAATGCAGTTCAAGGTTCTGAACAAGTCCAAAGGCCCGGCCGTGCGCGGGCCGCGCGCCCAGATCGACCGCAAGCTTTATAGGGAAGCGGTGCAGGCCGAACTTTTCCAGACGCCAAACCTGACCATTATTGAAGCGGCGGTCGAAGACCTGATTCTGGAAAAGGACGTTGTGACCGGCGTGACTGATGCTACCGGCCAGTCTTATATGGCGAAGGCCGTCGTACTCACAACGGGGACTTTTCTGCGTGGCGTCATCCATATCGGGGAAAAGCGTATGGCGGCCGGTCGCTGGGGCGATGCGCCGGCCAATGGCCTGGGCCAGCGCCTCTATGATCTGAAACTCGACATGGGCCGCCTGAAAACAGGTACGCCGGCGCGCCTCGATGGCAAGACGATCCACTGGGATCGTCTCGAACAGCAACTGGGCGATAATCCTATTCAGCCGTTCTCCATGCTGACGCCCACTATTGAGCGCGGCCAGATTGCCTGTGGCATCACCTATACCAACGAAAAAACCCACCAGATCATCGCCGACCGCCTGATGGAATCGGCGGTTTATGGTGGCCATCTATCCGGTCGCGGGCCGCGCTATTGCCCGTCGATCGAGGACAAGGTAGTCAAGTTTGCTGACAAGACCTCGCACCAGATCTTCCTGGAGCCAGAGGGTTATGACGACGACACGGTGTATCCGAACGGCATCTCGACCAGTGTTTCAGAAGAGACTCAAGAGGCCTTTATACGTACCATCGTCGGCCTCGAAGATGTGGTGATCAAGCGCTACGCCTATGCCATCGAATACGATTACGTTGATCCGCGCGAACTGCACCCGACACTGGAACTGAAATCTTTGCCGGGCCTGTTCCTGGCCGGCCAGATCAATGGCACGACCGGTTACGAAGAAGCTGGCGCGCAAGGCTTGATGGCGGGGATCAATGCGGCGGCGCGGGCAGGGGGGTATGCGCCGACCATCCTTGGCCGGGACCAAGCCTATATCGGCGTAATGATCGATGACCTGGTGACGCGCGGTGTAACCGAGCCCTATCGTATGTTCACCTCGCGGGCGGAATTTCGTCTGTCCTTGCGCGCTGATAATGCCGATCAGCGCCTGACCGATCGTGGTCTGGCCATCGGTGTCGTCGGTGATGCGCGCAAAACGGCCTGGCTGGAAAAGAAGGCGGCTTTGGAAGGCATTCGCACGCGGGCCGCCGAATTGGTGGCCACACCAAAGGAAGCGCTGGCGCAGGGCATTCAGGTCAACGGCGACGGCCAGCGGCGCAACGTCACGCAATTAATGGCCTATGATTCCTGCAATCGTGAGCGCCTGGAGACCCTCTGGCCTGAAATCAAGTCCTGGCCGGATGCCCTCTATGAGCAGGTAGAAATCGATGCCCTCTATGCCGGCTATATGCCGCGGCAAAAGGCTGAGATTGAGAGCTTCCGCAAGGATGAAAATCTCGCCCTGCCAGATGATATCGACTATATGTCGATCCTGGGCCTGTCGAATGAGGCACGGGAAAAGCTTAACCGCATCCGTCCGCAAACCCTGGGGCAGGCGGGACGTATCGAGGGTATGACGCAAGGTGCCCTGACGACGTTGTTGTTTTACGTTCGTAACCAGGCGAAGCTGACGGCATGACGCATATGACCCCGGACGAGATGTCCGCCAAACTGGTGTTTCACGTGAAACACGAGGCGGTCGCTGACCTGCAAAAATTTTATGATATTCTGGCCGCACAGAACGAAGTCATGAATCTTGTGGGGCCCGCCACCCTGCCGGACTATTGGTCGCGCCATGTGCTGGACAGCGCGCAATTGCTTGATCACCGCCCGGACGCCCGCACCTGGGCTGATCTTGGAGCCGGAGCGGGGTTTCCTGGTATCGTCATCAGTATTCTCCTGAAACATTCCGACGGTCCCGCTCCGCAGGTTTATCTGGTGGAATCCCTGACCAAGCGCTGCCGATTTCTGCAAAGTGTAGTCGATGATCTCGACCTGCCGGCGACGGTGATCAATGACCGCGCCGAGAAGGTGAAGCTGAAAGTGGATGTCGTCACAGCGCGGGCCGTCGCGCCCATGACCAGACTGCTCGGTTTTGCCGAAGGCTTTATCCACAAGGGCGCCGATGCGTGGTTTTTAAAGGGGGAAAACGTGGAAAGTGAACTGGCGGATGCTGGCAAAACGTGGACATTTGACGTAGAACAGATGGTGTCCGCCAGCGATACCCGCGGACGCGTGATCCATATCCGGAGGCTGCGTCGTGCCCGTTAATGCCCAAGATTTCGATAAGAAGGTTCGTGTTCTCGCCATAGCCAACCAAAAAGGCGGCGTGGGCAAGACCACGACGGCGATCAATCTGGGTACGGCCCTGGCGGCTATCGGACAGCGCGTTCTGCTGATCGATCTGGATCCCCAAGGAAATGCGTCGACGGGCCTCGGTGTGCCGAAAAAGCAGCGCGAAAACTCCCTTTATGATGTGATCGTCGATCGCCGGCCGATTGGTGATACGGCTGTTAGTACGGCGGTGCCGGGGCTTTGGTTGTTGCCATCCGACCCGGATCTGTCGGGTGTGGAGATCGAACTGGGCCAGGCCGAGCGCCGATCCTATCGGTTGCGGGATGCCCTCGATGGTCTGGATCAGGAAAAGCCGCCCTATGACTATATCCTCATCGATTGCCCTCCTTCGCTGAATCTGCTGACGGTCAACTCGATGAGCGCGGCCGACGCCGTGCTGGTGCCGCTGCAGTGTGAGTTTTTTGCGCTTGAGGGCCTCAGCCAGTTAATGCGCACCATCGACCTGGTGCGCGGCAGTCTGAACCCCAGGCTGAGCCTGCAAGGCATTGTCCTGACCATGTTCGACAAGCGCAATGCGTTGTCTGGCCATGTCGAGCGCGACGTGCGGTCGCACTTTGGCGAACTGGTCTATGAGACGGTGATACCGCGCAATGTACGGGTGTCCGAGGCGCCGTCCTTCGGCAAACCGGCCCTGATCTACGATATGAAATGTTCCGGCAGCCAGGCCTATATCAAGCTCGCCAAGGAACTGGTGGCCAGGGAACGTAAACGCCGCAAGCAAGCCGAAAAGATCCCGGCTTAAGTATCCGACAACAAGAAGAATAGATAGATGTCTGAAAAAAATAGAGGTTTGGGCCGAGGTCTGTCGGCATTGCTCGGTGATCAGGATACCAGCAGCCCGAAGACGGGGGCGGAGGCAACTGAGGCGCGTGGCGCCGAAGCGGTGAGGGGCCTTGAACAGCCGATCGAACTTCTGGTCCGTAATCCGGATCAGCCGCGTCGGACCTTTGTCGAATCCGACATTGATGAACTGGCGGCCTCTATCCGCGAAAAGGGCATTCTTCAGCCGATCCTGGTGCGTCCGGCGCCGGGTCAGGCCGGGCATTACCAGATTGTGGCCGGTGAACGCCGCTGGCGCGCGGCGCAAAAAGCCGGCCTGCATACAGTGCCGGTGATCATCCGTGAACTGGATGACCTCGACGTGCTGGAAATCGGCATTATCGAAAACGTCCAGCGCGCCGACCTGAACCCGATCGAAGAAGCGCGCGGCTACAAGGTCTTGCAGGATCGCTTCGGCCGCACCCAGGATGCCTTAGCGCAGGTGGTCGGCAAGTCGCGCCCGCATATCGCCAATACACTGCGTCTGCTGGCGCTGCCTGAAGGTGTTCAGGATCATGTGCTGCACGGTCGCCTGTCGGCCGGTCATGCCCGTGCGCTGATCACCTCCGAAAATGCCGACGCCCTGGCGGATGAGGTTATCGCCAAGGGATTGTCAGTGCGCCAGACCGAAGCCCTGGTGCGTGAAGAACAGGCCGGACCAAAGGCGCCGTCCGTGCCGAAAGCCCGACCGCAACAAAATGCCGACACCTTGTCACTCGAACAGGATTTGCAGGAAGCTTTGGGCCTGACAGTGAAGCTTGATGACCGCGGCGGCAGGGGCGAACTGCGTTTGAGCTATGCCAGCCTTGAACAGCTCGATGAGCTATGTCGTAAGCTTATGAAATAATTGATTATTTTGTAAGAACGGCGTCTCACGCGAATTTGGCGTCGAAAGTCGTACTCCGGGACGTCCTGGCGCGTCTCAGAGGCCCCGATTTCGGCCCGAATTTCAGCCCGAATTCCGGATAGCAAACCAGGCCCTGAGCCAGCCGACGGCCTCATCCGGATCGCCGCAGATACCTTCTACCACGCGCCGGCGGCGCATGGCCGAAGCCTGGCGATAGGTGATTTCGATCACGCCCAGGCTGATGGCCACGAAGCGCGCATCGAGCGGCACGTCGTAATGATCGCCCTGATGCCAGGCGCGGCGCAGCCCCAGACGCACGGCCATGATATGGAGTTCTTCTTCTTCATCGGCGATCATGTGCGACATCTTCATGCCGCGGAACTGGCCGATGGTGTAGCGATACATGTCGTCAATGTAAACGGTCATGCTCAGGCCGTGATTGAGCCGCCGGAAAGACAGGCTTTTTCGCGTCGGAGATTTTCGCGCGCCTGTATATCCAGAGGTTTGAACCGTTCGGTGATGAAGATGTCACCACGCGCGAGGGTTGGGTCGATAAACAGGCTCACTCGTCCCTGTCGCCAGGCCGCGTCTCCAATATGGGGCAGGTATTCCGCCATGACGCCCTGGGCATAGCTTAGATAAACCGGCCAGGGCTGGCCCAGTATGGCCATGTCGAGATCAAGCACCAGGTCGGTGTCGTGATCACCGCTTGGCTGATGAGCGGCGGTGGCGGTGATGATATCGGCCGCCCGGTTGAGGTGGTCGGGCGCGACAAGGTCCGCCAGTCTGTCCTTCAGCAAAGCGGCGCTGCGCTGTTCATTATCGCTGCGTGTCGGGTCATAGATGACATCGTGAAAGACAATGGCCAGGCGAGCCATGTCCGGATCGTTGAAATCAAGCCCGCCGGCGCCGTTCAGCATGGCGACGATATGCTTTTCCGTATGATAATGCCGGCCAGGCTGGCCATATCCGGCCTGCAATTCGGCCAGAAGTATGTCCGATAATACTGCCGATAGATTAAGCGCCTGCGCCAAATCGCGCCATTCGGCGGCGAAGGCTTCAGCGGCCGACATCAGGCGCCCGCCCTGGCCGCCCGTCCGGCGATTTGCAGGTAGAGCCGTTCAGCGATCAAAAGATCGGGCATACCGGTTGATTTGCACTGCTTGTCGGCATCGATCAGGTCGCGCGCCAGAGCGTCGAGCGCCGGAAAATTCCAGGTTCGCGCCTGACGGAGCATATCGTCCTCGTCTTTCCAGAATACGCCGGCATTGCGCGTAGCCTCCTTGGTGCCGAGACCCTTTTCCAGATAACTCTTCAACAATTTCAACTTGTTATATTGCAGGCTCAGGGCACGCATGGCATCGGCGCCGCCTTCACCTTCGGCAAAGGCGCGTCGCAGACCGGCTTGGGCCTGTTTCATGCGGCCGCCGAAAGCATCGGAGGCCGCCTTGAAAAGCGAGGCTTCCGGCTCGACGCCGAGAAATTCCTGAAGCTCAACCTCGTTTAGTGTCTTATGCGAACCGGGGCCGATAAACAGGATCAGGCGTTCGATTTCCTGCCGGGCGATGCCGCGTTCCTTGGGCAGGCGCTGGGCGAAGATATCCATGGCGGCATTGCTGAGGGAAACGCCGTCGGCCGCCAGGGCCTCGCGGGCCATGCGCACCACATCGCCGGTCTCGTCTTCGTAGCAGGCAATACTGACCAGGTTCTTGTCGGCGTCGGCCAGGCGGCGCAGGGCGGAATCGCTGCCTAAGCCGCCGGCTTCGATGACGATAAAGGCATCTTTGTTGAATTCGCCGGCGGCATGGGCTTTCAGAGTGGCCGCCACCGCCTTGTCCAGTGTGGTCTTTTCAGAGAAAAACTTAAGCCGGATCAGGCGCTTGCCGCCCATCAATGACAGGGATTGCAGTTCACCTTCGAGCAGGCCGCCATCGCCCTCGACATCCGTATCCGTCAGTAGCGAGACATTGAACGGATCGGTGATATCCGGAACGATTTTTTTCGCCAGCGCCGTACACCGCTCAATGACCTGGCTGCGATCCTTGCCATAGATCAGCGCGCCGACCACATGGGCTGGCGGCTTGCTGAAAAAGGCATCGATCTCAGCGCGCTTACTTAATTTCATTGGCTGGCGGCTGAGGTTTCCGCTTCGGATGACATGGCCGAAACGGCGGCATCGGCCGCGGCGGCATCAGCCGGCGTGACACCGGGCAGCATATCACCGTGGAAATACAGGGCCAGATCGTGCTGAATCTGCTGGGATATGGCTGTGGCGATGCGCTGCTGGGCGTTCTGCTGCGATATCACGCCGGTAAAGGGGGATCTCGATGTATCGTAGGTGACGGTTTCGCTGAACTGGTTCGTATACAACACCTTGCCGGTCGTCATATCCTTGAGCGTATAGGCGACGGCCGAGGTGATTTCCGACCGGGTCGAGGTGTCGTCGACCTTGTAACCCACGCCATAATGCCTTTCCTTCATGCCGATGGTCAGCAGGAAGGACTTGGGCGCGGTCTCATCTCCGCCCAGGCCATTGCGCAGATCCTGTTCGAGGAAATAGCCGGTGCGGGTTTGCGGTACCTCGATCGCTACCTGGGAGAGGCTGGCGGTCAGGCCGGTTTTGGCGTAAAGCGGCGCGAACCCGCAACCCGTCAGGCTGGCGGCGGATGCGGCCAGCACAGTACAGGCGGCGAGTATTCCAAGGACTTTACGCATTTCGTTATCCCACCACGAAGTTGAGAATCCGGTTCGGCACGATGATGATCTTGCGGATGGTTACACCTTCAAGATGACGCTTAACCCCTTCGTCCGCAAGCGCCATCTCGCGGATCTGCTCTTCCGGGGCGCCAACCGGGATCGAAATCTCGCCACGCTTCTTGCCATTGACCTGGACGGGCATGATGTAGGTGTCATCCTGGGCCAGGGCGGGATCAAATTTCGGCCAGGCGGCATTGGCGATTAGCCCTTCATGGCCGAGGCGCGTCCAGCATTCTTCGGCGAGGTGCGGGGTCACCGGCGCGATCAGGCCGGCCAGCAGGGTCAGGGCCTCGCGGCGGGCCTTTGAGCCGGTCTTTGCGATGTCGGAGTTGCGTATGGTGGTGACGAATTCGTACAATTTGGCGATGGCGGCGTTAAAGCGGAAGCTTTCAAAGCCTTCGGTGACGAATTTGACGGCCTTGTGCGCGGCTTTCAGCAGGTCGGCGGCGGCGGCTTCGTCCGTGCAGGCGATCTCGCCTTCCGGCAGGGTGTCGAACTGATCCCAGACGCGGTGAGTAAAGCGCCACGAGCCTTCGACCCCGGCTGTAGACCATTGCACGTCGCGCTCGGGCGGCGAGTCTGAAAGCACAAAAAGGCGAGCCGAATCAACGCCATAGGTATCGAAAATATCTTCCGGCGCCACGGTGTTCTTCTTCGATTTCGACATCTTTTCGATATCGCCGATCGAGAGCGTTTCGCCCGTGGAGACCTGCACGGCCTTGCGGACACCGCCCTCGGCACTGACCTCGACATCGGCGGGTTCAACCCACTGGCCGGCCGCGTTCTTATAGGTTTCGTGCGTCAGCATCCCCTGCGTAAAGAGCCCGGCGAAGGGTTCTTTCACGTCCAGATAGCCGCAATGATTCAGGGCGCGGGTGATGAAGCGGGCATAAAGCAGGTGAAGTACCGCGTGTTCGATGCCGCCGATATACTGATCGACCGGCAGCCAGTAATCGGCGGCTTGCTTGTTGATCGGGGTTGGCGATTTTGGATCGGTGAAGCGGGCGAAATACCATGAGGAATCGACGAAGGTGTCGAGCGTGTCGGTTTCGCGCGTCGCGTCCTTGCCGCAGTGCGGGCACTTCGTGTATTTCCAGGTCGGGTGGCGTTCCAGCGGATTGCCGGGAATATCGAAGGTGACGTCTTCCGGCAGAACCACCGGCAACTGGTCATCCGGAACGGGCACGACGCCGCATTCAGCGCAATGGATGACCGGGATCGGGCAGCCCCAGTAGCGCTGGCGTGAAACGCCCCAGTCGCGCAGACGAAAGACGGTGGCGCCTTCGCCAAGACCCATGGCCTCGATCTTTTCGATGGCGGCATCCTTGGCGGCTTCGATATCGAGACCATCGAGGAAGGCGGAGTTAAAGATATGACCCGGACCGGTATAGGCATCGTTGCCGACCTTGAAATCTTCCGGATTGGCGCCCTGCGGCAGCACCACTTCAGTGACGGACAGGTCATATTTGCGGGCGAAATCCAGGTCGCGCTGGTCATGCGCCGGGCAGCCGAAAATGGCGCCGGTGCCGTAATCCATCAGCACAAAATTGGCGACCCAGACATCGAGCGTGTCGCCCGGCTTGAACGGATGCTTGACCTTGATGCCGGTATTGAAGCCCAGCTTTTCGCCGGTATCGATCTCGGCCTGGGTGGTGCCGCCCTTGGCGATGGACTTGATAAAGGCGGCCAGTTCCGGATTGGCGGCGGCGGCTTCCTGTGCCAGCGGATGGTCGGCAGCGATGGCAATAAACGAGGCGCCGAACAAGGTATCCGGGCGTGTTGTATAGACCTCTACGCCTCCATTTTCCGTTGCGCTACCGCTTCGCTGCTTGAGCGCGGCCTTATCCGCAAAAGGAAAGGTCATTTTCAGGCCGCGTGACTTGCCGATCCAGTTGGACTGCATCAGCCGCACCTTTTCCGGCCAGCGCTCCAGCTCGGTCAGGCCCTCGATCAGGTCATCGGCGAAGCGGGTGATACGCATGAACCACTGGGTCAGCTTCTTCTTCTCGACCACGGCACCGGAGCGCCAGCCCTTGCCATCGATCACCTGCTCATTGGCCAGAACGGTCATGTCCACCGGATCCCAGTTCACCTGGCTTTCGCGGCGATAGACGAGATCGTTCTTCAGCAGGGTATTGAACCACTTCTGCTGCTGGCCGTAATAGGCCGGGTCGCAGGTGGCGAATTCGCGCGACCAGTCGATAGACAGGCCCAGGCGCTTCAGCTCACCGCGCATATTGGCGATATTGTCATAGGTCCAGCCGCGCGGATGGATCTTGCGCTCCATGGCAGCGTTTTCGGCCGGCATCCCGAAGGCGTCCCAGCCCATCGGGTGCAGCACATTGAAGCCGCGCGCCCGCTTGAAGCGCGCTACCAGATCGCCCATGGCATAGTTGCGCACATGGCCCATATGGATGCGGCCGGAGGGGTAGGGGAACATCTCCAGCACGTAATATTTGGGCTTGTCGGCATCCTGACGGGTCAGGAACACATTGGCGTCGTCCCAGCGCTGCAACTGGCGGGGTTCGGTCTCTTTGGGATTATAACGGGCCATAAATCTTTGTGCGGAATCTGCGAAAATAAGGGATGGCTGCTTATACGGCGCGTTGCGACGCAAGACCATAAAAAAAGCCGTTGTGGGATAACCACAACGGTTTTTTCAGGATTACCGTGTTGCCTAGTTTTTGACGTTCGACAGGCGCAGTTCGCGGGCGCGGGTCAGGATGGCGTTTTCGATGTCGAGCTGTGTCTGCTGCGATACGTCAGCCGGCACCCAGCGATCGCCGGCGCGGACTTCCTTTTGGATCGAGACATTCAGCGCATCGGCGCGCAGGCGCGAATCCAGGATGAAGATGGTGACCTTGAAGTGCTCGTCCGGGGTTTGCGGATTGGCGTACCAGTCGGTGATGATCACGCCGCCCCACGGATCGGCCGAGGTCAGGGGCATAAAGGAAATGGTGTCGAGCGAGGCGCGCCACAGATAGGCATTGACGCCGATGCCGGCCTGTTCCGTATTCGCGGATTCCTTCTTGCCGCCGCCAAACAGGTGACCCAGATCAATCTTGCTTTCTTCCGTCGGCGCGGTGGTATTGGCGGAAGCCGTGCCGCCCTTGGTGCCCAGGCTGGCGCAGGCGCTGAAGGACAGGCATACGCCCAAAGCAGCGAGAGCCAGGCCGAAACGCTTCGGGGCCGATTTCCGCATAATCGTCATAGACTGATCACTCCGCATGATTTGAATTCGCGCGGCTAAGCAGCCGGAATTCCTAGATTTATTGGCCCCAATTGCCGGTATTTAGCCAGCGACCCGGCCCTCTATAGCATGGAGGCCCTGGGGTATGACAAGGGGTAGCATCACAAGTTTGTTAACTCTACAGCAAATAAGGGCGGATGTGGGGCAAAGCGAAAAAGCTTACCGGCTCTTTTGCGTCAGGGCTGCAATGTTACCCTGTTGTTTATTCCGCGTTTACTATCCGTGGCGGATTCAACACATCTGTCAGGTGAATCTCGGCAGATGGCTCTTTTCGCGTGATATCAAATTGACCGGTCAGACAATTCGTCATATCTCAATCAGGTCACAGCTTTGTCAAAATAGCTGTGTAAAACAATAAACTGGTATCCGGTGGCAGTTCAGGAAGACAACCCTTTCAAAGGGTCGCTCTCGAAATAATCCGGGTTTCGGGCTGTAGAAAAAGAAGATGAAATCTGTTGCATTCATGGCTGTCTCGGTGATGGTTCTGGCTTTGGCCGGAAGCAGCACTTTTGCCATGGCGCAGACCAAGACCGTGCGTCCGCAATCGACCGTCGAAAATATCGCCGGCCTGACGCCGCTGGTCCAGCCGGTGGGCGAAAGCTTCATCAGCGACGACACGACTGGCTTTTCCAAGCCGCAGTCCAAGGTCTACCAGTTCAATCTCGATGGCAAATGGGGCGTCAAGTTCGACGTCAACCAGCCCGAATCGAGCGCACCGCGTTCCAGTGATATCGATGCGGGCGCTTTTTATCGCCTGACGCCTTCCCTGCGCGTCGGCGGCACGCTTGGTTTCGGTGAAAAGTCCGATCCGATGAAGCCGGAGCCCGCCCGCAGCGCCGCTCAAGGCGACAAGAAGCAGCCCCGCGTCCGCCTGGAAACGACATTTAAGTTCTAAAGTTTAAACGCGTCCACCGCGCCGACGCCGGCAAGGCCGCTGCCCTTCAGCGACAGGATATTGTCGCAGCCAATCCCTCCCAGACCATATACCGGCAGACTGGACAGTTCCGTCATATCGCGTGCCCCTTTTACGCCCAAAGGCGCTATGCCTTGCGCTGAGGGGCTTTGGCTGGCGAAGACCGGGGATATGAATACCGCCGACAGGCCGTTCGCTACATCGAGATCGCGCAGGGTCTCGGCGTCACGGCAGGCGGCAGTCAGGATCAGGTTCGGATGCGCGGCATGAAGACCGGCGGCGCGATTGATGCTCGCCTGACGCAGATGGATACCATCGGCCTCGATCTCCAGCGCCAGGGCGTCGTCCTCGCCAATCAGCAGGGTCAGACCGTTGTCACGGGCAATCTTGCGCAGCAATTGTGCGCGCTGGCTGGTGTGATTTTCACCGAAATGGCGGTAGATGATCCCAGACCCTGCCGGCATGTGGACGGCAATATCTTCCGGATGCGGCGTACGCTTCGGATCGGTGAAGAAGAACAATGGCGGCAATTTGGGGTTTTGGGGCGACTGCGCTTGCGCTATATCCCGTGCCTTGTCGAGCAGATATTGAAAGCGGGTCTTGTATGTCATCACCGGATGTCCAATCTGGCGCCTATTCTAGGCTCATAGCTCAGATGCACAAGGCTTTAAAGGCCGCTGGCCGGGCACCGGATGCGGCCTATCTGACCGCGGTTTCCAAGAACCAGCCCTGGGAGGCGATTGAGCCCGTGCTTAAAGCCGGGCAGCGGCGTTTTGGTGAGAACCGGGTGCAGGAGGCCATAACCCGCTGGGATGGCAAACGCGCCGACTATTCGGGCCTTGAACTGCGCCTGATCGGTCCCCTGCAAAGCAACAAGGCGGCGGAAGCCGTGGCGTTTTTCGACGTGATCGAGAGCATTGACCGCGACAAGATCGCCCGCGCCATCGCCGATGAAATCCAGAAGCAAGGCAGGGCCCCGCTGTTGTATGTCCAGGTCAATATCGGCGAGGAAGACCAGAAATCAGGCGTTCTGCCGGCGGAGACCGACGCTTTTCTGGCCACCTGCAAAGGCTATGGCCTAAAAATCGAAGGACTGATGTGTATTCCGCCGGTCGAGGGGCCACGGGGGCCTTATTTCGCCCTGCTGAAAAAGATCGCCGACCGCAACGGCATCAATCATCTCAGCATGGGAATGAGCGATGATTTCGAGACAGCCATCGCTTTCGGTTCCACGGAAATCCGCGCCGGATCAGCGCTTTTCGGCAGCCGCTGATTACATCTTCATATCGCCGTGGTCCATGCCGCCCGAAGTGCCGGCCTTGGCCAAGGGCGTATTGGACACCAGCATCGGCAGGGTGACGGGTCCGGCCTTTTCAAATACCAGGGTGACATTGACCGTTTCGCCCGCGACCGGACGATGGGTCAGGTTTTCGAGCATGATGTGATTGCCGCCGGGCTTGAATACCAAGGTATCGCCGGAGCGGATGACAAAGCCGTCCTTCGCCTCGGCCATTTCCATGGTCGAGCCGTTCATTTTCATGGTGTGCAGGGTCGTGGTGGTGGCGCACTCACAGGCCGCCGAGATCAGGCGGTCGTCGGTATTGCCCTTGTTGGTGATGGTGACATAGGCGGCGGTATTGGGATTATTGCCCAGGGCCGCGCGCATGGCGTAATCGGTCATGCTCAGGCTGGACTGCGTGACTACGCCGCTGGCGTCGCTTGAGCTCGATATAGTGGTGGTGCGCTGCTCTACCTTTTCACAGGCGGCTAAAGTGAATGGCAGGGTCAGGCACGCCAGGCCCAGAATAATGTTAGCTCTCATACCGCTCTCCATTTACGAGTGCAGAGGCTGTGCCTCTGCGACTTAACCCCAGAGTCCCACAATCTTCTTTACATCCTTGACCACCGGTGCCGCCACTTCATTGGCGCGGTCGGCACCAATCCTCAGCACGCGGTCGATTTCGGCCGGATCGGCCAAAAGCCTGCGCAGGCGTTCTGAGATTGGCGCCATCTTTTCGACCACGACCTCGGCCAGAGCCGGTTTGAAGGCGCCGAAGCCCTTGCCGCCGAAATCCTTCAGCACGTCAGCCACGGAAATGCCGGCTAGGGCGGCATAGATGCCGACCAGGTTCTTGGCTTCCGGACGGTTTTCCAGACCTTCAGCGCTTTCCGGAAGCACATCGGCGTCGGACTTGGCCTTCTTGATCTTGGCGGCAATGGTATCAGCGTCATCGGTCAGATTGATGCGCGAATTATCGGAAGGGTCTGACTTCGACATCTTGGCCATGCCGTCGCGCAGGGACATGATGCGCGCACCGGGGCCCTGATAGAGGGTTTCCGGCACCGGGAAGTAATCGACCTCGAAATCGTGGTTGAACTTCTTGGCCACGTCGCGCGTCAGTTCGAGGTGCTGGCGCTGGTCCTCGCCCACGGGCACATGGGTGGCCTTGTAAAGCAGGATGTCAGCCGCCTGGAGCACCGGATAGGTGTAGAGGCCCACGCTGGCGCGTTCCTTGTCCTTGCCGGCCTTGTCCTTGAACTGGGTCATGCGGTCGAGCCAGCCTAAGCGGGCGACGCAGTTGAAGATCCACGCCAGTTCGACATGGCCGGCCACGGCCGATTGCGGGAAGATGGTCGACTTTTCGATATCGACGCCGGCCGCCAGGTAACAGGCGGCGATTTCGCGCGTCTGGTCGAGCAGCTTTTGCGGTTCCTGCCAGACGGTGATGGCGTGCAGGTCGGCGATGAAGAAGAAGCGCTCGGCGTCATCGGATTGCATATCGGCGAACTTTTTCAGGGCGCCGAGATAGTTGCCGAGGTGCAGGGAGCCGGAGGCCTGGATGCCGGAAAGGATGCGTTTCTTGGTCATGTGGTCTTACTTGATTATGCAGAACGGCGCCGCAGCACCGCCTTCAGTTCGGACGGCTTGATCGCGCCGGTTATAAACAGCAGTCCGATATAAAGGAACAGGCCGGCGAAACAAACCCCCAGAACGGCGATTTCCTTGGTGTGGCTAAAGATCGCAGGCAGCAACGGAATGCCGCGCACATAGGGCACTACCGAGCCGATGGCGCCCTGTATCAGCGGGCGCTCAAACGAGCTGAGGCCACAGAAGGCGGCCATGCTCGCGCCGCAGAGCAGCAGCAATAGCAGGGTGCGGAAGGCTTTGGGGGTGATGATCCAGGTCCGGCGTTTGGCAAGCGTAAAGACCATCAGCGCCACATTGACCCAGGCGGCGGCCGAGGTGCCGATGGCGAGGCCGGCCGTGCCGATCAGCTTGAACATGGTCAGGCCGACGCTCAGGTTTACGATCACCGAGATAATGGCGAACTTCATCGGACCAAAGGTGTCCTTGCGGGCAAAGAAGGCGGGATTGAGGATACGGGTCAGCACGAAGGCCGGTACGCCCCAGCCATAGTGGAACAGGCAGCGCGCCACCTGGTGAGCGTCATCGAGGTGGAAGGCGTCACGCGTGTAAAGACCATCCATCAGGAAGAAAGGCATGGCCATCAGGGCGGCGGCGGCGGGCAGGGCGAAGGCCATGGAAAACACGACGGCCTGGTCCATCTGAGTCTGCGCGGCTTCGTGATCCTCGGCATGGACGGCGCGGGAAAGCGCCGGCAGCAGCGCCGTGCCGATGGCGACACCGACAAGCCCTATCGGCAACTGGTAGAAACGATCGGCCATGGCCAGCCATGAGGTCGCGCCGTGGATAGATGAGGAAAAGATGCCGGAAATGAAGATATTGACCTGGGTGGCGGCGGCGGCCAGCGCACCGGGCACGGCCAGCAGGAGCAGCCTGTTGATGTCCTTCGAGAACACCGGGATGATCGCCAGATTGACATGGGCGCCGGATTTCCGTGCGCCCCACAACAGCATGGCGGCCTGCAGGATACCGGCGATCAGGGTGCCGATCGAGCCCCACAGCGCCGAGGCATAGACCGTATGTTGTGGCAGGATGGAGATCAGGGTGACGGCATTGAGCAGGATCGGTACGCCGGCCGACATCAGGAAGCGGCCGCGCGCATTCAGTACGCCGGACAGGTGCGCCACGATCGCCATGCAGGGCAGGTAGGGCATGGTGATCTGGGTGAAGAGCACGGCCAGCTTGTACTTGGCGGGATCGGCCAGGAAGCCCGGCTTGATCACCATCATCAGCCACGGCATGGTGAACTGGCACAGCAGGCAGAAGGCGACCGTGATGAAGGTGAGCGTTGCCATGGCGTCATGCGCCATCTTGTCGGCCGCTTCTTTGCCATCACGCTCAAGGGCGGCCGAATAGGATGGCACGAAGGCAGCGGAAAATGCGCCTTCGGCAAAGATACGCCGGAACAGGTTGGGAAATGCCTGGGCGGTGTTATAGGCATCGGCCATGATATTGCCCGAGGCGCCGAGATAGGCGGCCAGCACCAGGTCACGGGCGAAGCCGGCCAGACGCGAAATCAGGGTAAAGCTGCTGTTGATCAGCGAATTGCGCAGAAGCCCGGAGGATTTCTTGACGGGTGTTGCGGGCGTTTCGACGTCTGACACGGACATGCTCTGCTAAGGTGTGTCTTTCGCTTTAGGCTGGCTGTGGATTTCCTGCAAGCAGTTATGGGTTAACGCGCCAGGCTGGCTTTTGCCCGCGCCAGGTTGCGCTTTGGCGGCTGGGCCGGCTTGTCGAGCACGGCCAGCAACTGCTTTTTCAGGGTCTGCTTCAGGCCGCCGGCCAGTTGCGCCTTGCGGTAGTGGTCCGCCACATAGAAGGCGTCAACCGCGCGTTCGCCATAACAATCGATATGCGCCGAGGCGATATCGACATGCTGCTTCGCCATGACCTCGACAATATCGGCCAGCAGGCCGGGACGGTCGCGGCCGGAAACTTCGATGATGGTGACATTGGCGTTGCTGTCATCGTCAAAGACCACTGTGGGGGCGATGGCGAAGGCGGCGGTGCGCGCCGCGAAGGGCGATTTCCAGGTCAGGGCTTCCGGCAGACGGCCATGGGCGGCGGCTTCCAGGGCGGTCTGGGCGTGTTTCTGGCGCGGCAGGTCGTCATGGGCGAAGGGCTTGCCGGTCGAATCCTGCACATAAAACACGTCGAGCGCCTGGCCGGTGGCTGAGGTGAAGACCTGCGCCCCGACCACGTTTCCGCCGAGATTGGCGAAGCAGCGCGCCAGATCGGCAAAGAGCCCGGTGCGGTCCTCGGCCGAGATCGAGAAGGCGGTGGCGTTGCGCACCGTATCGATGCGCAGGGCTACGGCTGGTGCGCCATTGGCGTTGCGCACCAGCACCGCATGGTTCTTGATATCTTCAGGACTGAACGAGAACAGGTAACTTTCGTCCATGGTTTCCAACCAGTCGGCCATATCGGCGTCGTTTTCGCTCAACTGCACCCGGCGGGCATGGGCGCGTTGCTGGATGTCTTCGCGTACGCTGGCCACGGCATCCGGTCCCCGTCCGCCGCGGAAGGCACTTTCGGTGGCGTCGAACAGGTCGCGCATCAACTGACCTTTCCAGGCATTCCACACGCCCGGACCGACGGCGCGGATATCGGCCACGGTCAGGATCAGCAGCAGACGCAGGCGTTCCGGCGTCTCGACGATATGGGCGAAGGCGGCCACGGTTTCCGGATCGGAGACGTCGCGTTTCTGTGCATAGTCGGACAGGACGAGGTGGTGGCGCACCAGCCAGGCCACCTGGTCGATCTTCCAGTCCTCGATGCCCAGCCGTTCACACGCCTTGCGCGCGGCAATCTCGCCGCCCACTTCCTGGCCCAGTTCATTGCCCTTGCCGGTGTCGTGCAGCAGCATGGCGAGATAGAGCGATTCCTTGTCGGTGACCTGCGGCATGATCACGCTCGACAGCGGATGGTCTTCCTTATAGGCGCCGGTATCTATGCCATGGATGATGTCGATGGCGCGCAGGGTGTGCTCATCGACCGTATAAGCGTGATACATGTTGAACTGCGTCTGGGCGACAATGCGGCCGAATTCAGGGATATAGCGGCCGAGCAGGCCGGTTTCCGACATCATGGACAGCGTCTTGTACGGATCCTTGCCGCGTACCAGCAGATCAAGGAACAGCCGCGCCGCTTCCGGATTGCGCCGCAAGCTGGGCGTCACCAGGTCAAGATTGCGGGCGATGGCGGTGAAGGCATCCGGATGCAGGTCGAGTTCGAGCCGGTCGGCCATCTTGAACAGCATGAACATGGCGACCGGCGACTTCTGGAAGATATCCGGTGAATTGACGCTCAGGCGGCCATTGGTGACGATAAAGCCGGGGTGATCGGCGCGCGTCAGGTTCATGATTCCCGACTGGATCAGGCTCGACAGCCGGGCCAGCGGCTTGGCTTGCTGGGTTTCCAGCTTGGTGCAGAAGGTGCGGGTCAGCGCGCCCACCTCCTTGGCGACCACGAAATAGCGGCGCATGAAGCGCTCAACATTGGGTTCGCCCTCGCGGTCGATAAAGCCCATGCGGCGGGCCACTTCCGGCTGAAGGTCAAAGGTCAGCCGTTCTTCGCCGCGCCCGGCGGCGGTGTGCATGATGATGCGGACCTTCCACAGGAAATCAAAGGCGCGCATGAAGATGCGGCGTTCCTTGTCGGTCAGGATCAGGTCGAGCACCTCAGCATCCTTGCCGGCGCCGCCCGCCAGGAATTTGGCGATCCAGTAGAGGGTATGCAGGTCACGCAGGCCGCCCTTGCCTTCCTTGACATTGGGTTCGACCACGAAGCGCGTGGTGCCGGTCTTGACATGGCGCTGATCGCGTTCTTCCAGCTTGGAGGCGACGAAATCGAAGGCGTGCGATTTCAGGCCATCGTGCGTGAGCCGGTCTTCCAGGTTCTGCGCCAGTTCGGCATCGCCGGCGATCAGGCGGTGTTCCAGCACCGCTGTCATTATGGTGTGGTCGCTCCTGACGTATTTGAGCGTCTCATCGACCGTGCGCGACGAATGGCCGACCTTCAGTCCCAGATCCCACAATGTATAGAGAATGAATTCGATCACCGATTCCGAGTGCGAAGTTTCCTTCCAGGCGCGCAGGAACAACAGGTCGAGATCGGAATAGGGCGCCAGTTCGCCACGGCCGTAACCGCCTACGGCCAAGAGCGCCAGACGCTCGCCTTCGGTCGGGTTGCGGGCGCGGTAGACGTGGGTGAGGGTGAAGTCCCACAGGGCGGAGACCACTTCGTCGGTCACCCCGGCCAGGGCGCGGGCGGTGGCATACCCGCCCTTCTGATCGTCCACGCGCTCAAGCAGGCTGGTGCGGCCCTTATCGAGCGCATCTTTCAGAATGGTAACGGCGCGGCGTCGCAAATCGAGCGTATCGCCTGACGAATCCTCATAGGCTTCGGTCAGGCGTTTACGCAGGTCAGTCCCGTCGATACGGTATGCAGGCGCCGCCGGGTGTGTCTGGGTGAGCATGGGGGAGGAGTCACTCATATGAACAAAACTCGGCTTGCCTCCGGCTTACAGCAGTTTGTGTAAATTATATATGAGTTCCAGGGCTTCCTTGGGGCTTAAATCATCCGGATTTACGCTCCTGAGCATGGTTTCCATCCTAGAGGGTGCATATGTCGCCGGTTCCGGTGCGCGGCTTGCGGAAAACAGCGGCAAGTCGTCGAGCCTGAGCTGGGTCTGGTTGTCTTCTTCCAGGCGCGTCAGGATATCGCGGGCGCGCGAAACCACGGCCGGCGGCATACCGGCCAGACGTGCCACCTGCACGCCGTAGGAGCGGTCGGCCGAGCCTTTGCGCGCCTCGTGCAGGAAGATCAGTTCACCATTGTGCTCATGGGCGGTCAGCGACAGGTTATTGAGGTGCTTCATCCGCTCTTCGAGCCGGGAAAGCTCGTGATAATGGGTGGCAAAGAGGGTGCGCGCCTTGATGACCTCATGCAGGTTTTCCGCCGAAGCCCAGGCGATGGCCAGGCCGTCATAGGTGGCGGTGCCGCGGCCGATTTCATCAAGGATGATGAAGGAGCGCTCGCTGGCCTGAGTCAGGATGGCGGCGGTTTCGACCATTTCCATCATGAAGGTGGAGCGGCCCTGCGCCAGGTCATCGCCGGCGCCGACACGCGAGAACAGCTTGTCGACCACGCCCAGGTGCATGGCCTTGGACGGCACGAACAGGCCGGCCTGCGCCATGATGATCAGCAGGGCGTTCTGGCGGAGATAGGTCGATTTACCGGCCATGTTCGGACCGGTGACGAGCGACAATCGCGCGGCATGGGCGCCTGACGCATCAAGATCGACATCATTGGGCGTGAAGGGCTTGCCCTGGCTTTTCAGCGCCGCCGCGACGACCGGATGGCGGCCGCGTGAAATTTCCAGCCGCAGACTGTCATCGACCGCCGGCCGGACCGCATCCCATTCCTCGGCGTAAGCGGCATTGGCGACCGCGACATCGAGCGCGCAGATGGCGTCATGCCCGCCCTGGATTTCGGCGGCGGCCAGGCGCACCTCTTCGCGTAACTGCTCGAAGATATCCAGTTCCAATGTCTGGCCCTGTTGTGCGGCGCGCTGGATGCGGCCATCGAGTTCGATCAGTTCGGTGGTGACGAAGCGCACCTGGTTGGCCAGAGACTGGCGGTGGATGAACTGCTTATCCGTATCCTGAGCCTGAAGCTGTTCGGCCAGCTTGGCGGAAAGCTCGATGAAATAGCCCAGCACATTGTTGAACTTGATGCGGATGGCGATACCGGTCTCGGCCGCTAGTCTTTGTTCCAGCGCCAGTATGACCTGACGGCTGTCATCGCGCAGGGCCCGCGCCTCGTCCAGTTCAACATTGAAGCCGGGACGGATAAAGCCGCCGTCGGACAGTTTGAGCGGCGGCTCCTCGACTACGGCGCGCGCCAGTTTGTCGCGCAACTGGCTGAGCGGCAGGGACGGCACCAGGGCCGAGATGATGTCGTCGATTTCCCGCGGAATAGCGGGCGGCTCGCCGGCCAGATCGTCATGTTCCTGATGGCGGGCGTCATTTAACTGGCTGGCCAGGGTCTCGCTGATGGTCAGCGCCTGGGTAATGACGCACAGGTCGCGCGCACTTCCCCGGCCCAGAGACAGCCGCGACAGGGCCCGCGCCTGATCGGACAGCGAGCGCATCAGGTGGCGCAGGGTTTCGCGCAAGGTCCGGCGCGGCAGCAACCACTCGATCGTATCCAGCCGCGCATTGATATCGGCCGGATTATAGAGAGGCCGCGCCAGACGGTTGAGCAACAGGCGGCAGCCGCCGGAGGTCACCGTCATATCTAGCGCGGAGATCAGGCTGCCTTCGCGCCTGCCCTGCTGCGTGCGGTCGATCTCAAGGCTGTTGCGCGTGGCGGCATCAATGGCGAGATAATTGTTGGAAATCACCCGCGCCGGCGGTTTCAGAGTCGGAATCTTGCCGGCCTGGGTCAGGTCGATATAGGCGGCCAGCAAGCCCAGCGCCGAAACCTCGGCCGGGCTGAAGCTGCCGAAGCCATCGAGTGTGGAGACGCCATAGAGCTTGAGCAGGCGCGCTTCTCCGGAAACGGGATCGCACAGGGAGGCCGGCTGTGGCTGGATGACCCCGCCGTACATCTTGAGCAGGGGGTAAATCGCCTCGTCCTGGATCAGCCGGTCAGCCACCAGGCTTTCCGAAGGCCGCAGGGCGGACAACTGAACGCCCAGTTGTTCGGGCGCGACCTCCAGCACCTCGACATCACCGGTTGAAAGCTCCACCGCTGCCAGGGCCAGCACGCCGCCGCGCGATGACAGGGCCACCAGCCGGTTGGCGCCGCGCTCCTCCAGAAGCGTATCCTCGGTCAGGGTGCCCGGCGTTACAACGCGTGTTATACCCCGCTTGACGATGGCTTTCGAGCCGCGTTTCTTCGCCTCGGCCGGGTCTTCCAACTGATCGCAGACGGCGACGCGGTGGCCGAGTCGGATCAGCCTGGCGATATAGGCATCGGCGGCATGGGCGGGCACGCCGGCCAGCGGAATATCCTTGCCCTGGAACTGCCCGCGCTTGGTCAGGGCCAGGGATAAGGCTTGAGAAGCAATGACCGCGTCTTCGAAAAAGATTTCGTAGAAATCGCCCATGCGCATCAGCAGGAGGGCATCGGGGTATTGCGCCTTGAGCTGGATATATTGCGCCATGACCGGCGTGGCGCCCTCCACATTGGGGGTGGCGGCATCTGGCGTGAGGGTTTGCGGGGCGTTCATGGCGAGAAGTTAACCATTGTTAACAGCGAAGAGAAGGGATTTCGCAAAGGAAAGTGTGTAAAACCCCTCCAAACCGCGCTTTAAAAACAACAGCTTGCAAATTCATTTGTCAGACAATAAAGAAAAGTACCCCTGCAACCGTGTAGACCCTTTATTCGCCGCCGCTCTTGTTCTATTCCCTTAGGGACGCAAGTCCTTAATTTATAATATAAATCGCCACACACCCTGTCAGAGTTTCCCTAAAGTCATGACCACCGAAAAACAGACCTTCAGCGACGACGAAGCGCTGCACCTTCACCAGCACCCCCAGCCGGGCAAGATCGCACTAATGGCGACCAAGCCGATGGCCACCCAGCGCGACCTGGCCCTGGCCTATTCGCCGGGCGTGGCGGTGCCGGTGCTGCGCATCGCCGAGAACCCCGAAGCGGCCTATGACTATACGGCCAAGGGAAACATGGTGGCGGTCATTTCGAACGGTACGGCCATCCTCGGTCTCGGCAATCTCGGTGCGCTGGCTTCCAAGCCGGTGATGGAAGGCAAGTCGGTTCTTTTCAAGCGCTTTGCCGATATCGACTCGTTCGATATCGAGGTGGCGACTCAGGAGCCGAATGAATTCATTACGGTGGTGAAGAACATCACGGGTGCTTTTGGCGGCGTAAACCTGGAAGATATCAAGTCGCCGGAATGCTTCATCATCGAAGCGGCCCTGCAGGATCTGGCGGATATCCCGGTGTTTCACGATGACCAGCATGGCACGGCCATCATCGCTTCGGCGGGCCTGATCAATGCGCTGGAAATCACCGGCAAGAAGATCGAGGACGTAAAGGTCGTGCTCTGCGGCGCCGGCGCCGCCGGCCTGTCATCGCTCTCTCTGATCAAGTCACTGGGCGTGAAGCACGAAAACACCACGGTGGTCGATATCCACGGCGTCGTCTATGAAGGCCGCACCATCGACATGGACCAGTGGAAGGCGCCGCACGCCACAAAGACCTCCAAGCGCACTTTGGCGGAAGCGATGGTCGGTGCCGACGTTTTCCTGGGCCTGTCCGCCAAGGGCGTGCTGACGCCGGACATGGTCGCCACCATGGCCGACAAGCCGATCATCTTCGCCATGGCCAATCCAGATCCGGAAATCACGCCGGAAGAGGTGGCCAGCGTGCGCAGTGACGCCATCGTCGCCACCGGCCGCTCGGATTATCCGAACCAGGTCAATAACGTCCTGGGCTTCCCCTATATCTTCCGGGGTGCACTCGATGTCCGTGCCCGCCGGGTCAATCATGAGATGAAGCTGGCCGCCGCCCACGCCCTGGCGCAGCTCGCCCGCGAAGATGTGCCTGATGAAGTGGCCGCCGCCTATCAGGGCCGCCATCTGAAATTCGGCAAGGATTACATCATTCCGTCGCCCTTCGATCCGCGTTTGATCTGGTACATTCCGCCTTTCGTGGCTCAGGCCGCCATGGATACCGGCGTGGCCCGCAAGCCCATCACCGATATGGACGCCTACCGCAAGGCGCTGGAACAGCGGCTCGATCCGTCGGCCGGCTTCCTGCAATCGATCACCTCGGCGGTCCGTTCGCGGCCGTCCAAACGTATCGTTTTCGCTGAGGGCGAGGATATTTCGGTCATACGCGCCGCCCACGCCTTCAAGCTGCAAGGGCTCGGTACGCCGATCCTCTGTGGCCGTGAAAACCTGGTCGAGGAGAACATGCGCGCCGCCGGTATCGATCCGAAAGAGGAGGGCATCGAAATCGTCAATGCCCGCCTCAGCCATCGCAATGCCGCCTATTCGCAGTTACTTTATTCGCGCCTCCAGCGTGAAGGTTACCTCAAGCGCGACGTCGATCGCCTGATCAATCTCGACCGCAACTCCTTTGCCGCGGCTATGGTCATTTCCGGTCATGCCGATGGTATGGTCACCGGCGTGACCCGTTCGTTCGACAAGTCGCTGGATGATGTGCTGCGCGTGGTCGATCCGGCGCCGGGCGGCCGTATCATGGGTCTGTCCATTGTTCTTGCGAAGGGACGGACCATCTTCGTGGCCGATACCACGGTCGCCGAAATGCCAAGCCCGGAAGAGCTGGGCGATATCGCCATTGAAGCGGCCATGGCCGTGCGCAGCATGGGCCACACCCCGCGCGTGGCCTTCATGAGCTATTCGACCTTCGGCAATCCGACCGGCGAACGTTCGGATCGTGTCAAGGAAGCGGTGCGCCTGCTGGAAGAACGTGGCGTCGACTTCGAGTTCGAAGGTGAAATGCCGCCCGATGTGGCGCTGGAGCCGGCCATGTGGGCCAATTATCCCTTCCAGCGCCTGACCGCGCCGGCCAATGTGCTGATCATGCCGGCCATCCAGTCGGCCTCGATCTCGACCAAGATGATCGAAGCCCTGGGTGGCGCCACGGTGGTGGGCCCGCTGTTGCTGGGCTTGTCCAAGCCGGTGCAGATCTGCCAGTTGTCGGATTCGGTGTCAAAAATCCTGACCATGGCGACCTTCGCAGCTTACGATATCCGGGCGTCAGCGAAGGGGTGACGCTTTGATTATGGGGTCGAGGGGTCCGACCCCTCGCCTTACCAATAGACAAAAAGAGCGGCTCCCAAAAAGGAGCCGCTCTTTTTGTTTCTCAGGATAAAAACGAAGGGGCCGCCCGCCGCATGGCTGTGGGCGTTCGGCGCGGAAATCGACACACTGTGTCGATTTCATAAGGTTCGCCATGCGGCGAAACCTTCGCTTCTCACCCCCTTCACCCCGAAATACATCACACTTTCACCTCACTGCCTTCCACACGCCGGAAATACAGCCAGAACGACATGGCGATGGCGATGAATCCGATACCGATCGTGTAGGCGAAAAAGGCGAAATATCCCGCGCCCATGGCAGCGGGCGTGACGCCCAGCTTGGCCGAGGCGGTGACATAGGAATCCGCGTGCAAATGGCCCATCAGGCCCTTGAAAATACTGCTGATTCCGCCGGCATCCGCTGATTTGGCCGCGCCCTCGACGATCCGCCCCGATTGCGAGGCCACCAGCTTGCCGAGAATAGCGTAGAAACTGGAGAAGATGGCATATTGCGGCGCCGTATATTGCGGGCTGACCAGGGTGGACATATAGGCGATCAGAGACGTGCCTGCGATCGAGGCGGCGATGTTATCCATGGCAAGCGCCGCCGCGAAGATCGGCAGAGAATGACCCGCCGCCGCCAGCCACATGAAACCGACGTGACTGAAGGGGCCGGCAATGGCGCCGATCACCAGCGAATTGCGCACACCGAAACGCGCGATCAGCCAGCCGGCAATCCCGACCCCGACCACCAGCATCAGCACGCCGAAACCCTTGCGCATTTCCCCCACGACATCGAGCGAAAAGCCGAGATCGACATAGAAGGGGTTCATGATGCTGAGGGTAAATTCACTGATACGATAGAGGCAGATCAGCGCGAAGATGAAGCCGGCCCAGTCCTTGTAACGTCGGAAGAAATCGGCCAGCGGCTCGATAAAGGCGCCCTTGAAATAGGCGCCGGGACGCGTCGGCCAGGGCAGGGGTAGACACGCGCCGAGCATCAGCCCCAGGCCCACCAGGGTAAAGGGAATTTGCAGGAAAGGCCCGGTGGCCTTGGCGGTAAAGGCGGCTTTGAACGCGGCCTGCGCGTCGGGGCTCAGGCCCAGATGACCGAGCAGGCCATTCATCAGATCGGCATTGGCGGTGAGGCCGGAACCCATCATCAGGGCAGCAAACAGGATGATCAGGCCGCGAACGATCCATTCGGCCCATTCCAGAACCGGCCGCACCGGCAGGCCCTCATAATGGATTGGCCGCGGATTATGTGCGGGTCCGCGCGGTGCCAGAAGCACGGCGATCCAGCCAATGGCCATCATCAGGGCCATGGTGGCATAGGCCAGCGGCCAACCGATGCGTGACGACAGGATCAGCGGCACGGCGCCCGACACCATCATGGCGACACGATAGCCCCACTGATAGGCGGCGGTCATGATGCCCTGCATCTCGGGTTCGACGGATTCGATCCGCCAGGCGTCCATGACGATATCCTGGCTGGCGCCAAAGAAGGCGGTCAGCGCGGCGAAAGCCGCCATCTGACCCAGGCTGACCTTTGGATCGCAGGCGGCGATGCCGAGCAGACCCAGGGCCACCGCGGCCTGCAAGACCAGCATCCATGCGCGGCGGTGACCGAGCTTGCCATTCAGCCACGGCACATTCAGCCGGTCGAGCAGCGGCGCCCACATGAATTTCAATGTGTAGGAAAAGGTAACGAGCACGAAGAAGCCGATCACCTGGAGGGACAGGCCCTCGACACGCAGCCAGGCGCTCAGGGTATCGTTGACCAGCAGGAAGGGCATTCCGGAGGCATAGCCCAGAGCCAGCATCAGCAGGGGCTTGGGTTTGAAAAAGGCCATCAGGGCGGAAAGTGCCGAGAGTTTGGGCTTTTTTGCGTCGTCTGCCGTGACCGTCATTCGCTGTCCTCTGTCATTTCAGAGGAACGGTATGAGGCTTTGGGGCTTTAGTCTAGGCGCTTTTGGCGGTCGGGTGCTCGCCGGTCCAGGTCTGGAGGCGGTGTTTGAGCGCCACCAGCTCGATCGGCTTGGTCAGGAAATCGTTCATGCCGGCGTGAATGCTGGCGCGGCGGTCTTCCTCATAGGCATTGGCCGTCAGGGCGATGACCGGCGTGCGGATGCCCATGGCGCGGATTTCACGTACCGCGCCGAGCCCATCAATGCCCGGCAGGCCGAGATCCATGAAGATGATATCGAACTGGCGAGACTTAACAATATCGATGGCTTCCTCTCCAGACGAGGCGCGTTCGACACGGCAGCCCTCGCGCTGGAGCAGGATTTGCGCCAGCAGAGCATTGACTGGGTTATCCTCAACGAGCAGGACCGATTTGTCCGGCGCGGATTCGCTGACAATGCGTTCGTCGTCATTCTGCGGCTTCGCTTCGACCTTCTGTTCCTGATCGTGCAGCGTCTCCAGACGTTCCAGCAGGGAAGAGCGGCGCAGGGGTTTGATGAGGTAACCCGACCAGCCCTTTTCGCGCCAGGCGTCGATTTCATCGCGCTGCTCAGGTGCCAGCAGGATCAGGCTGCGCGGTGAGGGCGCTGGCACAGGCGCGGAAAAAGCGGCGCGATCGGCCAGGATAATGGCCTGCGGATCGAAAATATCTTCGGCGCGCGGCACCATGCGCAAACGGCAATCGCCTGCCGCCAGATGTGACCCAGCGCCTTCGGCCAGGATTTCGTTGTCACCGATAAAGGCGATGGCGTGGGGATAGCGGTTTTGGGATGGCCGGTTGCGCAGGCCGTAGGGTGCGCGGAATTCCACAGTGAACAGCGAGCCCTTGCCCACCTCGCTTTCGAGCGTGAGTGTCCCCTGCATGACATCGACCAGCTTCTTGACAACCACGAGTCCCAGCCCGGCGCCGCCATAACGCGTGGCGTGGCTGGCTTCCACCTGGCCATATTCCTCGAAAATGCGCACGCGGGCCTCTCCCGGAATGCCGGCGCCGGTATCGCGGACACTGAAACGGACAAGGCCGGCATCGCTCAGGCCGACATGGATCAGCACGCCGCCTTTCGTGGTAAACTTGATGGCATTGCCGGCGAGATTGAACAGGATCTGGCGCAGGCGGCCTTCATCAGCATGGATATAATCGAGGCGCGGATCGAGCGACCACACCACCTCTATATGATTGGCATGGGCACGCGGTGACAGAAGTTCTGCCACGCTTTGCAGCAACGGCTCCAGTTGTACCTCGGTCGTTTCCAGTTCGATGCGACCGGCATCAATGCGGGCATAGTCGAGCAGATCGTTGACCAGGGTCAGCAGGTGATCACCGGATTCCTTGGCCGTCTGCACATAGGACGCCTGGTCGGGGGAGAGGGGCGTGCGGGTCAGCAGTGACAACATGCCCATGACGCCATTGAGCGGCGTGCGGATTTCATGGCTCATCAGGCGGAAAAAGTCTTCGCGCGCTTTCAGGCGCTCCTCAGGCGACAGCCGCTCTTCCTGATCATGGCCTGTAACTGAAATCTGCATGGGGATTCTTCCGCCTGTCTCTACTGAGACGACCAGTCTAGATCAAAAAGGTTAAGTTAGCTCCAATACGAGATTCATATAGTATTAAGATACCACGCGGCCCTGCATTCGCGCCTCGACCTGGTCATCAGCAGAGGCCGTGCGGCGATAAACCAGGGCCTCGGCGACATGGCGGCGCAGAACAGGCCCGGACTGTTCGAGATCCGCGATGGTGCGTGCTAGACGCAAGGTACGGGTCCAACCACGGGCGCTGAGCCCGGTTTGTTGCGCGGCTTGGGTCAGGAGAGCCCTGGCCTGATCATTAAGGGCGCAAATCTGCTCCAGTCCGGTGCCATAGGCGGTGGCGTTCAGGCCATTATCCATGGCCAGGTCAAGCCGTCTGGCGCGATCGAGCTGGATGTCGCGCGCCACTGATACGCGGGCAGCGACCTCCTTCGAGCCTTCAGCCGGCGCCGGCAGGGCCATATCCATGGCGGTGACGGGCGGGACATCGATTTGCAGGTCGATGCGATCCATCAGTGGGCCGGAGACACGGCCCTGATAATCCCTGATGCAGCGCGGGGCCTTGCCGCAGGCCCCCTTGCCGACGCCGCCATAGCCGCAGCGGCAGGGATTCATCGCCGCCACCAATTGTACGCGCGCTGGATATTTGACATGGTGATTGGCGCGCGCCACGATGATTTCATTGGTTTCCAGCGGCTGGCGCAGCGAATCCAGCGCCTGCGGGGAAAACTCCGGCAGTTCATCGAGGAAAAGCACGCCATTATGCGCCAGGGAGACCTCGCCCGGCTTGGCGCGCATCCCGCCGCCGGTCAGGGCCGCCATTGAGGCCGAGTGATGCGGCGCGCGAAAAGGCCGTTCACGGGTGAGTTCACCCTTGGCGATCAGCCCGGCCATTGACCAGACCTGAGAGGTTTCCAGCAGTTCGCGTGAGGTCAGCGGCGGCAATATGCCCGGCAGTCTTTGCGCAAGCATCGATTTGCCCGATCCGGGCGGGCCGACGAACAGCAGGTTGTGCCCGCCCGCCGCCGCAATTTCCAAGGCGCGCTTTGGCACTTCCTGGCCCTTGACCTCATTGAGATCGAGCGGTTTTGCCGACGCCTTCACCTCACCGGCCACCGGTGGACTGAGCACGGCATGGCCCTTGAAATGATTGATCAGCGCGATCAGCGAGGCGGGCGCGAGTATATTGACATCGCCCGCCCAGGCGGCTTCGGCGCCATTATCGGCCGGGCAGATCAGCCCCATGCCAAACTCAGACGCGGCGATGGCGGCGGGCAGGGCCCCGCTGATGGCGGCAATGCGGCCATCGAGCATCAGTTCCCCGACGCAGACATAGTTAGTCAGGGCGTCTTCGGGAATAATGCCCATGACCGTCATCAGGGCCAGCGCGATCGGCAGATCGAAATGCGAGCCTTCTTTGGGCAGGTCGGCGGGCGAAAGCGCGGCGACGATACGCTTGCCCGGCAGGCTCAAACCCATGCCGGCGAAGGCGCCGCGTACCCGTTCGCGGCTTTCGGCCACCGCCTTGTCGCCCAGCCCGACCACATGAAAGGAGATGTGGCCATTGGTAAGGACAACCTCGGCCTCGACCCGGCGCGCCTCGGCGCCTTCAAATGCAATGGTGGTGATCCGCGCCGGCATGTCCTTGCCCCCATTTAATATCTTGCCGCTTTGCAGGTACGCCTATACTGGAATTATCCACAGACTAGCGCGACGAAAAATACAAAGCAAGAACAAAAAAGGAACAAATACGCATTTTCTCTACCCTGCCTTGCAGAAGGGGAATCAGACGGCTGATTATTATTGTTTTACCGACGGGAAACCGCCCTCGTCATCAGGTGCGACCGTCAGGTCCGGTTCTGGAGCGTCTCGGCTATGCGATCCCACAAAATCTCGCCGGCGTCCACCCCTTCAAAGGCTTTTAGCTGCACGGCGCCGGTAGGCGAGGTGACGTTGATCTCGGTCAGGTAATCGCCGATCACGTCAATGCCCACAAACATAAGACCTTTTTCCTTGAGCACCGGCTTGAGGATCTCGCAGATTTCCCGATCACGATTTGTGAGTACCAGCGGTACGGCCGTGCCGCCGACGCGCAGGTTGGAGCGCACGGCGCCTTTTTCTGGCACGCGATTGATGCCGCCCGCGATCTCACCATCGATCAGGATGATGCGCTTGTCACCGGCACTGACCGCCGGGATGAATTTTTGCAGGATAACCGGTTCGCGGCTCATATTGCCGAACAGCTCGATCAGGGCGTCGAGATTACGGTCGCCAGCCTTGAGCTTGATGATGCCATTGCCGGCCGCTCCATGCAGGGGCTTCAGGATACAGTCACCGTGGCGCTCGAAGAAATCATGCAGGGCCACCGGATCGGAGGAGATCAGGGTCGGCGGTTGCAGGCCAGGGAAGCGCGTGGCCAGCAGCTTTTCGGGGGCATCGCGCACGCTGGTCGGATTGTTTACCACCAGGGTCTTTGGGTGGACGGTCTCCAGGAAATATGTGGCGGTAATGTAGGCGATATCGAAGGGCGGGTCCTGGCGCATCAGGATGACGTCGAGATCATCGGCCAGATCGAGCTTCTCAAATTCGCCGACCGTGACATGATCGCCTTTCACCTCACGCAGAGTAACCTTGCGAGCGCGGGCGAAGGGCTTGCCGTCTTCGTAGCTCAGATGTTCGGGTTGATAGACCCACAGGGTGTGGCCGCGTCTTTGGGCCGCCATCATGAGCAGGAAGGTGGTGTCGCCACTGATATTGATGCTCTCGATGGGGTCCATCTGGACGGCGACGCGCAGGCTCATGGGGAGGCTCCTTGGTTCATTCCCATATGAGAGACCGCCTTTGCGATGACAAGCTAAAAGCGCTCAATCTTTTCAAAAGCGTTGATCTGGTGGTGGGGCCAGTGTCCGGGCGCGATCGTGTAGAGATCAATGACCAGGTCGAGCCTGCGCAGGCGCGGCTTCTTTTCCTGAAGCGCCAGGCCGGCCTGCCACAGGCGTTCCTGCTGGATGGCGGAGACCGTTTCTAAAGCCTCTTCATGACTGCGGCGCTGCTTGACCTCGACCAGATGCAGCCGCGCGCCCTTCTGCGCCAGGATATCGATCTCACCCTGTGGCAGTTTCAGGCGGAAACCGAGAATGCGATAGCCCTTAAGCATCAGGTGGACGAGCGCGATATATTCGGCGAGATGGCCGCGTTTATGCGCCTTTGCCCCCCGTGTTGCGCGATCAGCCACGCATCTTCCCCTGCATTTCCAGCGCCTTTTGATAGATCATCTTGCGTGGCAGGCCGAACATGGCGGAAAGCTGCCGGGCGGCATCGGCGGGGGCATATTGTTCCAAAGCGAGTTTGAGTGCCTCTTCCAGGCTATCGGTAGACGGCGCGGCCTCGACCGGCGGCGCAATGACCAGCACGATCTCGCCCTTGGGTTCCTGGAGGGCCGGATCGGCGACCAGTTCGGAAAGTCGGCCGCGATGGGCGGTCTCATAGAGCTTGGTCAGTTCTCGGCAAACGCAGGCATCGCGGTCGCCGAGCGTGGCCAGAATGTCGGTCAGGGAGTCATGCAGGCGCGGACCGGTTTCGAACATCACCAGGGTAGCCGGCTGGGCGGTAAATTCGCTCAGGAATGTCTTCCGCGCTGCCGATTTATTGGGCAGGAAACCGGCAAAAAGAAAACGGTCGGTCGGCAGTCCGGACAAGCACAGCGCTGCCAGTACCGCCGAAGCGCCGGGTATCGGGTGAACCCTGGCGCCGGCTTTCTGCGCCTCGCTGACCAGCCGGAAGCCGGGATCATTGATCAGCGGCGTGCCGGCATCGGAGACCTGGGCGATGATCTGGCCGTCGGCGAGGCGTTTCAGGATTTCCGGCAGAATCCTGTCGCCGGCGTGATCGTCATAACGCAGCAGCTTTTTCTTGAGGTCGTAGGCGGCCAGCAGCTTGCCGGCAACGCGGGTATCCTCGGCCAGCACCACATCGGCGGCACGCAGGATATCAAGCGCGCGCAGGGTAATATCGCGCAGATTGCCGATCGGCGTGGCGACGATATAGAGGCCGGGGGATACAGCGCGCGGTGGCGGGGCGAAGAGAGATTCCATGAGTCAGCTTAACAGTTCAAACAGCAGCCGGTCCAGCACAACCCGGCCTTTAGGCGTGGCGCGCAGGCGATCCGGCGTCAGTTTCATAAGGCCCTGTTCGATCAGGGGCATGGCTTTTTCGCGGATCGGCAGAGTAGGCAGGCGATTCAGGGCCACGCCCTCGACCAGACGCAGGCCGAGCATCAGGGCTTCTTCCTCGGCTTCGGAAGGCGTTAAAGGTATAGCTTCGATCGGATCGGCCGTGGCTGTATAGGTTTTAAGGTCTTTTTCAGATACCATGGCGGTGCGGATGCCTTCGCGGGTGAGGCGTCCATGCGCGCCGGGGCCTATGCCCATATAGTCGACGCCTTCCCAGATCAGCACATTGTGCGCCGAACGGGCGGTTTTTCCGCGTGCATGATTGGAGACCTCATAGGCTTCAAAACCGAGAGATTCCAAGACTTCTTGTGTCCGAAAGTAAAAGCCTTCGGCCAGTTCCTCTTCCGGCGGGGACCACAGTTTGCGTTTGACGGCGCGGCCAAAGGGCGTGGTTTGTTCGATGGTCAACTGATAGGGGGAAATATGTTCCGCGCCAAGCGCGGCGGCGGCCCGCAATTCAGACTCCCAGGCATCCAGCGTCTGGTCCGGCAGGGCATAGATCAGGTCGAGCGACACGCGGCCAAAGACCTTTTGCGCCGTCTCGATGCCGCGTATGGCCTCGGCGGCGGAGTGGTTGCGGCCGAGGAACTTCAAGGCCCCGTCATCCAGCGATTGCGCGCCCAGAGACAGGCGATTGATGCCGGCGGCCCGGAAGCCTTGGTAACGCGAAATCTCGGCGTCGGTCGGGTTGGCTTCTAGCGTGATTTCGATATCGTCCGTGTACGGAAAAAGCCTTTTTGCCTGCGCGATCAGTTCGGCCACCCAGTCCGGCGGCAGCAACGAAGGGGTGCCGCCGCCGAAGAAGATGCTGGCCAGTTGGCGTGGGCCAAGTCCTTCGGCCTGGCGGCGCATATCGCGCAGTATGGCCTCGAACAGCGCGCGCTGAGATGACTGTCCCCGATCCCGCGTAACGTTGAAATCGCAATAGGGGCAGATGCGCGAACAATAGGGCCAGTGAATATAGAGAGAAAGTGCAGCGGCCCCCTCCGGCGCGACTTCGCGCGCCACCTCCCCCGATAAATCAGGGGAGGAGAAGGAAGCAATATCGCTCATCAAAATAGCGCCGCCCGCAATTGCTCGAAGGCGAGATGGCGGTGGCTGATCTTATCCTTTGCTTCGGGGTCCATCTCGGCGAAGGTCACGTCATAACCGTTTGGCCGGAAGATCGGGTCATAGCCGAAACCCTTGTCGCCGCGTTTTGGAAAGACGATCTCGCCGTCGACGCGGCCCTCGAAAACCGCCGCATGACCTTCCGGCCAGGCCACGGCCAGGGCGCAGGTGAACCAGGCATTCAGGCTATCTTTCCCCTCCGTTTCGCGGGCGATACGCACCTTGTGCTCGATCACCTCCATGGCGCGGTCGAAATCCTTGAAGGGCCCGGCCCAACGCGCGCTATAGATGCCGGGATCGCCGTCCAGGGCTTCGATGCTTAGGCCGGAATCGTCGGCCAGGGCCACCATGCCTGCGCTCATGGCCGCATGGCGGGCCTTCAGGATGGCGTTGCCGATAAAACTGACCTCGGTTTCCGGCGGTTCCGGCAGGTTTAGCGAACTGGCAGTGATCACCTCGTAACGCCCTTCCAGCATGGCGGAAATCTCGACCGCCTTGCCGGGATTATGCGTGGCGGCGATCAGTTTCTGGCCGGGGATCAGGTGCAGGGGCATGTCGGTTCTCTCGTTTCGCCGCCTTCTAACCTATCCTTACAAATAGGTCACTTGTGTTTTAAGTGGAACTCATGGAACACTAAAGGAAATTTTGAGGACCAAACCATGCGTTTCCTGGGGCCGCGCTCCATTTCCAGCCTGTTGAAGACGGCGCTCGATGTTGTCTATTACGGTCTCTACAGCCTGATTGCCGTAGTGGTGGCGCTGTCGGTCTGCCTGCTCAGCGTACCCAATCTGGCTGCCGAAGCGGTGCGGCGTTTTAATGTCGATGCCAGTCTGTCGGCGGGGTCGATGGCCTTCATGCTGATGGCGTTCGGCGCCTCGCTGGCGGGCTACCTGCTGATCACCCACTGGACGCGGCAGATTTTCCGCACTCTGTCCGAAGGGGATGTCTTCCACCCGGACAACACCATCCGCCTGCGCTGGATTGGTTTCGGCCTCGGCGCGCTGGAGGTTTTCGGCTACCTGGCGCGCGGCGTGGCCTCGGGCGTATTTCACCTGCATTTCGAGCCGATCTACGGCCTGCGGGCGGTGACGACCTGGTTTGCCGTTCTGGTGGTTTTCGTGCTGGCGGAGGTCTTCAAGGAAGGTGCCCGCCTGCGCCAGGAAGTGGATCGCACCATATGAGCAAGACGCCCCTTTTTACGGAAAAGTGGGAGCCACTTTTCCTAAGGAGCTTTGAATGATTAAACTTAAACTGGCAGAGGTTCTGGCCCGCAAACGACTGTCTATCGTCGAACTGTCTGATCGGACCGGCCTCAGTGTGCGCGATCTCGAAATCCTGCGCGACCAACAGGCATTGGCGCTGCGTTTGCGGACACTGGATTGCCTGTGCCGGGCGCTGGGCTGCCAGCCCGGTGACCTGATCGAATATGCGGCGGATGAGGATTAGAAAGTAAGAAACCCCACCACCAACGCGGAAGAGCGCGTCGGTCCCCCTCCCCACCGAGATGGGGAGGTACAAGAATGAGCGAAGTTCTTTTATACCTCCCCGGCTATGCCGGGGAGGGGGACCATGAGCGTAGCGAAATGGTGGTGGGGTTTTTTCTAAATTTGCTTTGCTGCCAATGCCGCATTTTGTAATTCGAACAGCTCCTTGGCACCCTTGGTGCCCAGGTCGTAGAGCGCATTGAACTCATCGCGGGAGAAGCCGCGCTTTTCACCGGTGGCCTGGATTTCGACGGCTTCCAGATTGCCGGTGATAACGAAATTGGCGTCGGTTTCGGCGTTGGAATCCTCATCATAGTCGAGATCGAGCACCGGCGTATTTTCAAAGATACCGCAGGAAATGGCGGCGACCTGATCGAGGATTGGCGACTTTTCCAGCACCTTGTCGGCCACCAGCTTGTTGCAGGCCATGGAAAGCGCCACCCAGGCGCCGGTGATCGAGGCGGTGCGCGTGCCGCCATCGGCCTGCAAAACGTCGCAGTCAAGTGTGATCTGGCGTTCGCCCAGCGCCTTGAGATCGATAATGGCGCGCATGGAGCGGCCGATCAGGCGCTGGATTTCCTGGGTGCGGCCCGATTGCTTGCCGGCGGCGGCTTCACGGCGCGAACGCGTATGGGTCGAGCGCGGCAACATGCCGTATTCGGCCGTCACCCAGCCCTGGCCCTTGCCCTTGAGGAAACCCGGCACGCCTTGTTCCAGCGAGGCCGTGACCAGCACTTTCGTATGGCCGAAAGTGACGAGACACGAGCCTTCGGCATAGCGCGTCACGCCGGTTTCCAGCGTCACGGCGCGCATCTGGTCGGGCTTGCGGTTGGACGGGCGGATGGTTTTCAGCGCTGAAAGGGCGTCAAAGTGCGACATGCGGGAGCCTCATGAGAATAATGCCCTGCCCGTACAGTAAAGCGGCCGCTATGGGAACGCCGATACCGTAATAAAAGCAGCGAGACTCTATTTTTTCTTTTCGCTGGGCGGTGGCGGATAAGGAACAGGTACGGCCACTTTGCATGACGAGGTGGCGCAAACATAGGGCTGTCCCTTGTAGACGCCGGATGTCTGGCCGGGCGGTATCACCTTTTTGGCGGGCATGGTTTGCGCCATTGGATCATTGCCGCGACCATTCTGCGGCGCATCGGTTCTGCCAAGGTCTCCGTGCGGCGATGGCGAAGGCAGCGTATTTATATCAACGCAGGCGGTAAGAGCCGTTGCGACCAGAAGCCCGCCGATAACAAGGATGGGTTTCATCATTCCGAACCGTAGCGGTTCTGCTCCTGCTCCAGCGGGGTGCGGGTATTATAGACCGGCGTCACCGTCTTGCACTTTTTGTCGGCGCAGGCGAAGCCGCGATGGTCGTCATCATGCGAGGTCCATTCGGCAATACGGGTGGCCGGCCGGATCAGGCCGGGCGTGGTATCGACGGCGGACAGATTGCTTTGCTTTTTAAGATCAGCATAGGCGGCGGGGGCCTTTGCCGGGGTTTGCAGCGCTTCGGTTGCAGCCGGAGAGGCCGGCGGTGCATAGGTGTAGTCCTCGGCCGACGCCGCAGTGGTGGCGGCCACACCGAGTATCATGATGCAGGTGAACTGAACCAGACGCATGACAAACTCCTTCTTCCGTCCGTCAGATTTGGCTTCATTTGTGGCGCAATTGTGGCGATTAATAGGGGCTTGGCGCGGAGGCAAAGGCTTTGCTAAACTGAGGGGGTGAAACACTCCCCGCACATGACCGGCCTGATGAATTCGAGCGCGTCCTTAAGCGAACTGGACCAGCGCGCCCGGGATATCTTCCGCCATGTGGTCGAGACCTATCTGGAAACCGGCGAGCCGGTCGGCTCACGCACCGTCTCTAAAGGCGGCGTCCACCTGTCGCCCGCCTCTATCCGCAACACCATGCAGGATCTGGCGCATCTGGGGCTGCTTTCGGCGCCGCATACCTCCTCCGGCCGGATGCCGACCCATCAGGGCCTGCGCCTGTTTGTCGATGGCCTGCTCGAAATCGGCGATATCGGCGAGGCGGCCAAACGCGATATCGAGGCCCGACTGACCGGCCGCGGCCAGACCTTTGACCAGGCGCTGCGAGAGGCCAGCCAGATGCTTTCTGGCCTCGCTGGCGGGGCCGGGGTGGTGATGACGCCCTCCTTCGAGGCCGGGGTCAAACACGTCGAATTCATCGCCCTTTCCGCCGAACAGGCCTTGACCGTGCTGGTGTTTGACGATGGCCGGGTGGAAAACCGCCTAATGCCGCTGGCGCCGGGCATGACGCCTTCCGTGCTGGCCGAGGCATCAAACTATCTCAACAGCCACCTCAAGGGCCGCACCCTTTCCGAAGCCCGCGTGGAACTCAAAGCCGAACTGGAGGCCGAACGCCAGAGACTCGACGAGGCCGCCGCCCGGCTGATCGAAGAAGGTCTGGCGGTCTGGTCGGGCGGCGACAAGGAAAAGCGCGCCCTGATCGTGCGGGGCCGCGCCAATCTGCTGGAGGCGACGCAAAGCCTGGAAGACCTGGAGCGGGTGCGCTCCCTGTTCGAGGATCTGGAGCAGAAGGAAGAGCTGATCGACCTGCTGGATGACGTGAAAGACGCGCAAGGGGTCAGAATTTTCATCGGATCGGAATCGAAACTGTTTTCTTTGTCGGGCTCGGCTGTTATTGCAGCGCCTTACATGGTGTCCCCGCAAAAGGGCGCGGCGAAGGTGATGGGCGCGATCGGCGTGATCGGGCCCGCCCGGTTGAATTATGCGCGCATCATCCCACTTGTGGACTACACCGCCCGGATTCTGGGCCGCCTGCTTGAGTAAGGGGCGACCAAAAGATTATGAGGACTGAATTATGAGTGACGAGATCGAAAACGAGAACGAAGCTGTTGACCTGGAGCAGGACGCCACTGAGTTGCTCAATGCCGAGCTGGAAAAGTTGACCGCCGAAAACGCCGCCCTGAAGGAACAGGCCCTGCGTTATGCCGCCGAGGTCGAGAATATCAAGCGCCGTGCCGAGCGCGAAGGCAATGACGCCCGCGCCTACGGCATCCAGAAATTTGCCACCAGTCTGCTGAACGTGGCCGATGTGCTGCAACGCGCCCTGGGCTCTGTGCCGGCCGATATCGCCGACCCGGCCTTCAAGAACTTCGTCGCCGGCATCGACATGACCGAAAAGGAACTGGCCGGCGCCTTCGAGAAGAACGGCGTTAAAAAGATCAACCCGCTGAAAGGCGAGAAGTTCGATCCCAACCTGCACCAGGCGGTAATGGAGCAGCCTTCGACCGAGGTCGAGGGCGGCGGCGTCATCATGGTGATGCAGGCCGGTTATGAGTTGTTTGGCCGCGTGATCCGTCCGGCCATGGTGGCCGTAGCCGCCAAGTCGGCCGCTGCGCCGGTGAAGAATGGTTATGACAACGGCTCCGCGGAAGGCGAGCACAAGGTCGACACTCAGGCCGAATAGTTACAGCCCGTATGGCAATTAAACCCCCATCGGAAACCGGTGGGGGTTTTTTGTGCGTTATGTCAAAGGTAAACGGGTTTTGGCTTGAATGCCGAACGGCATGGAAACGAATCAGCGACGAATCACTGACATCACCAGGTTAGCTGTTTGTTCACCGCTATATCTGGTAGCTTAAAACCACCTTAACCATAGACTTTCAACCGCTGACAGCGGTTACGGTCAGGCTGCGGCGGCGGCCATCGGGCGACTGCCAGTCGATAGTCTGGCCGATGGAAACACCGATCAGGGCGGCACCGACGGGTGTCAGGATCGAGATACGGTTAGCGGCGATATCGGCCTGGTCCGGGAAGACCAGTTCCACAGAGCGGCTAAGTCCGCCTTCCGTGGTGAAGGTGACAAGTGAGCCCATCCGCACCGTTTCCGGCGGCAACTTGTCCTGGGCTACGATACGGGCGCGCTCCAGTTCGGTCAGCAATTGTTCAGCGGCGGCGGCCAGGTGGCCGCGCGCCTGATCGGCCAAGCGGTGCAGGGCGTCGAGATCGTCTTCGCCGATCAGGATGGCGGGCAGGCGGATGAGCCTGGGTGATTGGATACGGGTCTGGGACATGATTTCATACAAAAAGAGCGCCGCCGGCGGTATTCACCACGGGCGGGAGGAACATTCAGGATGTGTGTGCCGGTAAAGATGGCCGGGCGTATTGAGCTCCGGTCATCTTTAAAAAGGGGCGCTCCCGAAGCTCGGAAGGCGCAGGGCCGAGCCTCGGGCTAGGATCCTGTGACAGGATTCCCTTTAAGTGAACGAACAAGCGTGAGCCGGGCGCGGATAATCATATGACTAAGGTAGGTTTGCGGACCGGAAAGTCAAGTTTGGCGCCGCTTGACGGTGCTTGCGGCTGTAACTAACACTGGCGGCTTCCATAGAAGGGTCGCCCATGCTGAAACATCGTCTTGCCGTCGTCGCCAGCCTGCTGGTCTTTGTCTCTTTCGCGGCGGAGGCCAGGCCCTGGACGGTAAAGCCGGAATGGGTGGCGGCGCATGAAGCCTTTCTGGCCTCGGATGCCTTGCGCGGCCGAAAGAGCGCCTCTCCGGATGAAGCCATAGCCGCGGCCTATGTGGCGGCGCAGTTCCAGAGCTATGGTTTGAAGCCGGCACCCGGCATGGAGGGCCATCTGCAAACCGCCGGTGTGGTGACGCCGAAGCTGACGGGTAATGCGGTGCTGAATGCCGGCGCCGCCAGGTTAAACGAGGGCAACGGCCTGACCCTGCTTTATTCCAGCGGCAGGCCGGTATCCGGGCGCCTGGCCGTGGTGGCTTCCGATGATATTGCCACTCTGCCGGCGGGAGATATCTTGCTGATCGATAATCCCGGCAAAACCCCTTTGACGGGCTGGTGGCGCGCCGCGCGCAGCAAGGGTGTGAAGCTTTTGGTCGTGCGAGACAGCGATGACAGCCGGGCCCTGCTGAAGCGCTTCGGCGGCCAGACCGGCACCGCGCCGCAACTGGACAGCGGTCAGAACGGCATGGGCGGTGCGCGTCCGGACCTCGTCACCCTGTCCGATGCAGCTTTCGCTCAGGTGACCGCCGCCAATGGTCAGGCGGTTACGCTCGATCTCGGTGGTGCCACCCTGGAGCGCAGCGTCACCACCAATGCCATTGGTTATCTGGAAGGCAGCGATCCTTCCGCCGGCGTGATTCTGGTGACGGCGCACCTCGATCATCTCGGTGTGCAGCCGGACGGCACCATCATGCACGGGGCCAATGATGATGCCTCGGGGACCGTGGCGGTGCTGGAAGTGGCTCATGCGCTGGCGGCGGGCAAAAAGCCCAAACGCGGCATCCTGTTCGTAGCCTATGGCGCGGAAGAAATCGGCGGGCTGGGCTCGACATATTTTGGCGAACATCCGCCGGTGCCGCTCGATCGCATTGTCGCCAATCTTGAATTCGAGATGATCGGTGCGCAGGATCCGAAGATGGCGAAGGGCGAACTGATGATGACCGGGTTCGAGCGCTCCAACCTCGGCGAGACCCTGAAGGCCAAGGGCGCGAAAGTGACCTCCGACCCCTATCCGGACCAGCATTTCTTCGAGCGTTCGGACAACTACTCGCTGGCCCTGAAAGGCATTGTCGCCCACACCATTTCCGGTTGGGCCGTCACGCCGACCTATCACGACAAGACCGACGATATCGCCCATCTCGACCTGCCGTTCATGACCCAGGCCATCCAGTCGCTGATCGTGCCGGTCGAGTACCTGGTGAACAGCGACTTCAAGCCGGAGTGGAAGCCGGGCGGGCGGCCGGAATAATCAGAACGGTCCTCTTGAAGCGATATCGTCGAAATCGGCCTGTAATTCGTTGAGACGCTTATCATAGGCGACCGTCAGGCATTTGAAGCTGCCCTTGCAGGTGTTGCGCTCTGCCAGCCATTCGCGCTGGCGGTCCTGCATATTTCCGCGCGCGCCCATGGCGACCAGATGGGTGTTCATGGTGAACATGGTTGCCATCTTCACATCGGCATCGCTTAAAGACCGGTTGCGGCAGATGGTCTTTTCGTCGGCGGTTCGGGCCTTCGCGCAGTCGAAACTGGCGGCGTGGGCCTGAGATACGCCCAGAAGGGCAAGGAGGGTGAGGGCTGGAATGAATGCACGCATGGCTGTCTCCTGGCAGGTTTCCGATTGTTTTCTTACGGCATGGGGAAGACAGTTCGCCATGAGGGGAGGCCATTCTGGAGGCAAGATTATGGTCAAGACCGCTGAAAAAGATGATGTTAAATACGGTCACGTTGACAGCCACGCCGATATTGACCGGATATTCGGTGAAATACGCGATGATATCAAACACGCGCATGACCGCGAGCGTCTCACCGAGCTTTATCGCCGCGCCGGTTATCTCATTACGCTAACCTATGCGCCGGCCTGGGAAAAGCGCTTCGGCGAAAAGGCGGTGGGTCTGCGCAAAGAGGCGGAGGCCGATTTCCGCAAAACGGCGCGCCTGATCAATGCGAAGGCCGAGGATATTGGCGAAAAGGCCAATTATGACGAGGCCTGGGGCCAGATGAAGACCTGAGACGCATCTTGACCACCGGCTCTTTTCGCGTTTCCCTGTTACGCAGCAGAGGGGGATGGTATGCGGGTCTGGGCGTCGGGGTATTTCTTTCAGGTTTTTTGTTCCTGTCCGCTGGCTTCGGACAGGCGAAAGCCGCCGAGACGGGACCGAGTTTCAGTTGTGCGCATCCTTCCGCACTGGAAGCCATCATCTGCAGGGACGCAGGATTGTCGCAACAGGACCGTGACCTGGCCAGGCTATATGCGCGGTCGAAAATCGACCTGTTCAATACCGGCCCTTCTGGACAGGGCGCACTCCAGAAAACCTGGCTGGCGAACCGCAACCGCGATTGCATAGATACGCGCTATGGCCCTTCTGACACATGCCTGAGCAACGCCTACCGGGTACGGTTGGGTGAACTCGCCGTGGCGACGCTTTTCCGTGACCCGGACGACGCTCTGACAGTGCTGAAGCGCGAATATCCAAAACTGGCGCCGCTCTATGGCGCGCTCTATCACTATGTCACGATCCGCGATGACGCCAGACGTCGGCAGGTGGTAGGGGCGCTGGTGGAAGGCGCTCAAGCCCGGTCTGACGACGAAAACGTCAAATCCCTGACGCCGGAGGAGGTCGTGGCCTCCGACAAGGGGTTCAGCGCCTATTTTGTGGCCGCCGATATGGCGGCGGGGGATATCATGCCCATGCCGTGCGATGCCCTGCTGCGCCGGCCTGGATTGATCGAGGCGCTTGGTGCCTATTACGGCGGGATGCTGGACAGCATGGTGCCGGATTCCGATTGCGACGCTATGCTGCCTCCGGTGCCGGAATTGGAAACCTTCGCCGACCACGCCTGGCAGGATGTCGGTGACTGCGACGGCACGATCCGCTTTTCAGTTTTCCGCGACTCCCAGAAGATGCTGACCGTAGTGCGGCTGCACCGGGACGATATCTGGAAGGACAGCTTGAGTGAAGACCTGCCGCCCGGCCGCGCGGCGACAGGGGCTTTGGCCGTAAAGGCGCTGACCGATTATTACATTCGTACCTACAGGCTGGCGCCGGAGGTGGCGGCGGCAGACGCCCAGACCGCTATCGGTGCATTGAGCGCCAGTATCTACAACGGCTGCGGGGAATAGAAAAGGGAGCGCCTGGCGACGCTCCCTTAAATCATTCAGCCCGTATCTGGCTTAGAAGGTGAAGTGGCCGCCGATCGAGAAGACGCTGGCGCTGGCGTCGTTAAGGGCGCCCTTGACGATGATGGGGGTCTGCACAGCCGTGCCGGGATAGGCGGCCGTGGTGGTGCTGAGCACGCTCTTGTCGAAGGCGACATAGGTGAAGGCAGCATCGATGGCGAAGCTCGGCGTTACCTGATAGCTGGTGCCCAGGGCGTAATCGATGCGGTCGGCATCCGGCACGCGGGCGTCGCGGTGACCGTCACGGGTCGGGGTCTGGTCGGACTGGATGCCGGCGCGGACCGTCCACTTGTCATTGAGGACGTAATCGCCGCCGATCGCCAGGCTGACCGTATTGCGGTAGTCTTCCGGGATGGCCTGGTTCACCGAGCCGGTGATGGTGATGTAATCGAACTCGCTCCAGCCGAAGCTGATCGCCTGAGCGTGCAGGGCCAGCTTGTCGGTGGCTTGAAGGGTGACGCCCAGCATGGTCTGCGACGGCGTGCTGAAATCGGCCTTGAGATTGCTGACCGTGCCGTTGGAGCCGGCAATGGGGCCGAGCAGGCCGGAAATCGTCAGGTCGCCGCTCAGCTCGTGCTTGATGGCCGACTTGTAGCTCAGGCCGACCGTGACCTTGTCATGATGCGCCTGGGCGCCGATCGTATAGCCGTAGTTCCAGCCATCACCTTCCAGCGTCTGGGCGCCATCGGGCAGCAGGGGCGAGAGGTTCGGCAGGGCATTGTTCAGCGTCGCCTTGGTGTATTCGGCATTGAGGCCAACGCCGAGGCTCAGCCAATCATTGACCTTGAAGGCGACGACCGGCTGGATGTCGATGGTGGTCAGGCGGGTCTTGTCGGCGTCATAGCGCGCCCAGCTATCGGCGTCGTAATTGGTTTCAAATGAGAAGGGCGCGGTGACCGTAACCCCGATGGCCACGCGGTCATTGAGCGGCATGGAGAAGGAGCCATTCGGCAGGACGCCATTCGAGATCGGGTTCTTGGCGGAGGCGTTGCCGCCAACTGAGGCCGGGGCCTGGCCCGGACGGACGATGATCGAGCCGGTGTCATCGACATTGCCCTTGGGGGCGATATAGGCGGCGCCGAAGGAGAACTCCTTCGTGGTTGAGCCGGCGATGGCGGCGGGGTTCCACCACAGGGCGTCGGCGCCCAGGGCGCTGACGGCGCCGGAATAGGCATTGCCGGCCTGTTTGGCCGAAAGGTCTTGCAGATAGAAGCCGCCGGCGTGGGCGGCGGTGGTGGCGCCCGCCATCAGGGCGAGCGTGGAAGCGGCGATAAGGGCCTTGATCGGGAAAGCAGTCACGTGCGTTTGCTCCTGTAAAACTGTACTCGGCTGGCGCTTCTCAGACGCCGTTACCCTTAGCTACACATTACGCTTACGTTCACGTCAAGAGAATTGTTGACGTTCGTGTCAACTTTTTCGAGAGTGTAATAAATTTGACATTCCCGTCAGGACATAGTTACGTTAACGTCAAGCGACGGGCAAAGCCCTTTGCGCACCTGCCTTAGCGTAAAAAGGCAACAGGAAACAAAGTGGAGAACAGCCGTGATTCATAAAATTTTACTGGTGGTCGTTCTGGCGATGTGGACCGGTTCTGCCATCGCCGCGGAGCCGATCGAAGGCGACTGGAAGACGATGAAGGGCGATACCGCCCATATCGCGCCCTGCGCCGAAGGTTTCTGCATAAAGCTGATCAATGGTCCCTATGCTGGCAAGGAAATTGGCCATCTGAAAGGCAATGGCGGGCTTTATAAGGGTCAGGTAACCAAGCCGCAGAACAATAAGACATATGAGGGATCGGCGGCGGTGACTGGTAATCAGCTCAAATTGCAGGGCTGTGCTCTGAAGATTTTTTGTGAAACGCAGGTCTGGACGCGGCTTTAGGTTCTGCTGACTCTTTCTGGCCGGCGCGGGTTCATGATGCGGCGGTCAAGACGTGGAGGATGCAATGGACAGCCGTTTTATCTGGTACGAACTGATTACCCAGGATCTCGACGCCGCGATCGGCTTTTACAGCGATGTCGTCGGCTGGAAGGTGCTGGCCAGCGAGACCCCCGGCATGGATTATCGCCGGATCACCGCTGATGGCGAAGGCTTGGGCGGCATGATGAAGGCGCCGGATGCCGGTATGCCGCCGGCCTGGTTCGGCTATGTCAATGTGGCCGATGTCGATGCGCAGTTGGCGGCTTTCGAGGCCGCTGGCGGCAAGGTTTTGTGGCCCGCCAATGATCTGCCCGAAGTCGGCCGCATGGCCATGGTGGCCGATCCGCAGGGCGCGGCGATCTATGTCATGGCCCCGACCGGCGAAGGCGAGAGCCAGGCTTTCAGCTCGCAGAAAGGCCATTGCGGCTGGAACGAATATCACGCCAGGGACTGGGAAAAGGCATTCGATTTCTATGCCGGCCGTTTCGGCTGGGTGAAGGACGTGGCCATGGATATGGGACCGGCGGGCACCTACCAGGTGTTCACGTCGGGCGGTGTCCAGACCGGCGGCATGATGAACAATCCGCTGCCGCAGCAGGCGTGGCTGTTCTATTTCAATGTCGGCGATATCGACGACGCGGTGGGTCGCGTGACCTCCGGCGGCGGCGCGATTCTGGTGCCGCCGATGGAGGTGCCCGGCGGCATGTGGGCCGTGACGGCCAGTGATCCGCAAGGCGCCATGTTCGGCCTGCTGGGATCGCGCCCGTGACGCATCTGATAAGGCGCGGCAATGTGACAATGGGTGCGTTGGCGGTCGGTGCGCTTGCGCTCGGGGCCTTCGCCATCGGCGCCATTGCCGTGGGGGCCGTAGCGATCGGGCGGCTGCGCATTCTGGAAGCGCGTATCGAGACGCTGTCGGTGGGGACGCTGACGGTCGAGCATCTGAGCGTGCAGTCGAAAGAACCGTGACACTTCCCTTCCACGCGCTATGCCGGAGAGGCGCCCCTCCGTCATTTGCTACGCAAATGACACCTCTCCATTGTCATGGGGAGGAGGAAACTAAAGACGGAGCGGCGGACAGTTCCATGATCAACTCGCGGCCGCGGGCGAAGTGTTGCGCCAGGTTATGATAGGGTGTGTCGCGGCCGGTGGCCGCAGGGGGTACGGGGCGCGTGACCGGGGGTGGCGTCTCGCCGCGATCGATGGCGTCGAGCAGGGTTTCCATGTCGTCCAGGGCGGCATCGAGCGCCGCGCCGCCATCGCTGTCTTCGGCATCGTCCACGCCGTCATCGTCATAGACATAGACGAAAGGCGCTTCCGGTTCCGGTATGCGAACCGGGGCGGCCGGGCGGGGCGCGGATTTGGGCGCCCTGACCTTGCTGAACAACTGGACCGTGACGCGATCGGCGGTGCCGAGGCAGCGCATGGCGCGGTCGCCTTCCAGCCAGGATTGCGGCTTGGGCAGGGTCTTGATGGTCTCCATGATCTCGTCGGACAGGGCGCGCAAGGCCGCCCGCCGCTGTTCGAGCGGCGAAAGGTCGACGGCGATGTCGTCAGAGGTCTCCATCAGGGAATGATGGCGCGGTTTTGAGGCGTGGGGATAATTCACTTCTCCTCCCTTGCGAGCCGCTTGGCGAAGCGGGGGAGGTGGCGGGCGTAGTCCCGCCGGAGGGGGCGTTTTTGGCGGTGGGTGTCGGCCCCCTCCGTCAGCGACACCGGCGCTTTGCGCCTTGCGCTGCCACCTCCCCCGCTATCGCAGGGGAGGAGAAATTATCCAAATTTCGCAATGCTCTTTACTCTTCCAAAAAGAAATCTTCATCGAGTCGTTTCACGTCTAAACTACGCGCCACGCGCACACCAACCCCATGTTCAATCATAAGGTCAGCCAGACGATAGCCGTCAATGAGGACGATCCGCTGAGGAAGATGGCGAACAAAATCCATAGCTGGCGCACTAAAACTTGAAGTCGTAACAAATACGCCCTTCGATGCCCCGAATCCAACGAGACTGCCGACAAAAGCCTGTACTTCTGGCCGTCCAACACCAACATGTGGTGCATACCGTTTGGCCTGTACATATATACGATCCAAACCCAGCCGATCCTCATCGATTACACCATCGATTCCGCCATCGCCGGTCTTGCCTAAACGACGCGCCGCATCGTCATGACTTCCGCCATAACCCATAGCAACGAGGAGATCTACGATAGCACGTTCAAAGAAAGCTGGACTTTGCGCGAGTATGCGTTGCAATAGGTCCGATTTCAAAGCTTGATGCAGAACCGCCTGAGCCGCATCGATTTGTTCTTCGGGAGTTGTGGAAGCTGTCAGATCAATTATCTGATTTGTACTTTCGGATAGTGCTTCGGATTTGATGGCACTTGAGTTGCTGGAAGAATAGAAGCTTGCGAAAGCGGGATATGTTTTCAACGTCTCTACATTCAGAGACTTTGGTTTGCTGGCCAGTAGTTTGCGGCCCGCTTCGCTTATTGTGAAACGTCCACGAACCGGGCTATCAATCAAACCCGCTTTAGACATGTAAAATTTGGCCCAATGCACTCTGTTATGCAAAAGCCGCTGCCGACCGCTGGGAAGCATTTCTTCACGTTCTGCCTCAGAAAGCCCCAGTTGATTTGCAATCTTGTTTGCGACCTCTGGCACACGGGTTTCACTTGCTGCCGCAAGCTGCAAGACTGGCAACATGAGTGCTTGATAATCGGGAATTGGCATTTTCCCTCCTTAATTCTGAAGAGCCCGTCAAAAATCGAACATAAACGGCTTGCGGTAAAAATTGCACCAAATATCCGCAATATCATTGAAAGCTGCCACACGCGCCGTAGTGATTCCGGGGCCAGGGTCGTTACGACCCTGGTGATGCTGCAAAATTTTTAGGGCTATTCCGGCCCATACCCTTGCGCCTACGTTCATATCTCCCATATCGGCTACAGCTTTCAGGCGTCCTTCTCCGGGAGGGGGCTTGAAAAAGTCCCTTAATTCATCTTAACGGGGATGGACAGGGGTGGTGCTTCTCTTTCATAAGGCCGCCCGCACCCATTCGCCTCAACGGAGCAGATTGAAATCCATGGCTAAAATTATCGGTATCGACCTCGGCACGACCAATTCCTGCGTCGCCGTCATGGACGGCAAGAATCCCAAGGTGATCGAAAACGCCGAAGGCGTGCGCACCACGCCGTCCGTCGTCGCCATTGTCGACGACTCGGAGCGCTTGGTTGGCCAGCCCGCCAAGCGCCAGGCTGTCACCAACCCGTCCAACACCTTCTTCGCCATCAAGCGCCTGATCGGCCGCAACTATTCCGACCCGATGGTCCAGAAGGACAAGGGCATGGTGCCCTACGAAATCTCCAAGGGCCCGAACGGCGACGCCTGGGTCAAGGCCCACGGCAAGGACTATTCGCCGCAGCAGGTTTCGGCCTTTATCCTGATGAAGCTGAAGGAAGACGCCGAAGCCTATCTGGGCGAAACCGTCACCCAGGCTGTCATCACGGTCCCGGCCTATTTCAACGACGCCCAGCGTCAGGCCACCAAGGACGCCGGCAAGATCGCCGGTCTGGAAGTGCTGCGCATCATCAACGAGCCGACCGCGGCCGCCCTGGCCTATGGTCTCGACAAGAACGACGGCAAGAAGATCGCCGTTTATGACCTCGGCGGCGGCACGTTCGACGTCTCGGTCCTCGAAATCGGTGACGGCGTGTTTGAAGTGAAGTCGACCAACGGCGACACCTTCCTGGGCGGTGAAGACTTTGACATGCGCGTCGTTGACTATCTGGCCGACGAGTTCAAGAAGGAAAACGGCGTCGACCTGCGTTCCGACAAGCTGGCCCTGCAACGCCTCAAGGAAGAAGCGGAAAAGGCCAAGAAGGAACTGTCGACCGTCGCGCAATACGACCTGAACCTGCCGTTCATCTCGATGAACGCGTCTGGCCCGCTGCACCTGAACCTGAAGCTGACCCGCGCCAAGCTGGAAAGCCTGGTTGAAGACCTGATCCAGAAGACCGTTGGCCCCTGCCAGCAGGCGCTGAAGGATGCCGGCCTGAAGGCGTCGGACATCGATGAAGTCGTTCTCGTCGGCGGCATGACCCGTATGCCGAAGGTCGTCGAAGCGGTGAAGAACATCTTCGGCCGCGAACCGCACAAGGGCGTCAACCCGGATGAAGTCGTGGCCCTGGGCGCCGCCATCCAGGCCGGCGTTCTGCAGGGCGATGTCAAGGACGTGCTGCTGCTCGACGTGACCCCGCTGACCCTGGGTATCGAAACGCTTGGTGGCGTGTTCACCCCGCTGATCGAGCGCAACACCACGATCCCGACCAAGAAGTCGCAGACCTTCTCGACCGCCGACGACAACCAGTCGGCCGTGACGATCCGCTGCTTCCAGGGCGAGCGCCCGATGGCCGCCGACAACAAGCTGCTGGGTCAGTTCGACCTGGTTGGCATCCCGCCGGCGCCGCGCGGCGTGCCGCAGATCGAGGTCACCTTCGATATCGACGCCAACGGCATCGTCAATGTCCACGCCAAGGACAAGGCGACCAACAAGGAGCACTCGATCCGCATCCAGGCCAATGGCGGCCTCTCGGATGCCGATATCGAGGAAATGATCAAGAACGCCGAAGCCAACAAGGCCGAGGATGAAAAGCGCAAGGCCCTTATCGAAGCCCGCAACCAGGCCGACGCCCTGATCCACTCGACCGAAAAGGCTGTGAAGGACTTTGGCGACAAGGTCTCGGCGGAAGACAAGACCGCGGTGGAAACTGCGATCGCCGACCTCAAGACGGCCAAGGACGGCGAAGACGTGGAAGACATCAAGGCCAAGCACCAGGCCCTGATGACCGCCTCGATGAAGCTCGGTGAAGCCATGTACGCCGCGCAACAGGCCGGTGAAGGTGGCGAAGAACCTTCGGCTGCCGCCGATGACAATGTGGTCGATGCCGATTTCGAGGAAGTCGACGGCGACGACCAAAAGCGAGGCTAAGACCTCACATGGATGCGACGGCTGACCTTGATACGGGTATCGCGGCCGCATCCCGCACGGACGGGGCGGCAAGGTTTGACTCCTTGCCGCCTTTCCTTCAGGTTTCCCAAACAAGATGGACAGATGAGGCCGTTTGCCCGCGCGTTGCGCCGGCGGCATGGCTGATATCGGGGCAAGCAGTATGAGCAAGCGTTGTTATTACGAAGTGCTGGGCGTTGAGCGCACGGTCGATGAGGTGGTCCTCAAATCGGCTTTCCGCAAGAAGGCCATGGAGCACCATCCGGACCGCAATCACGGTGACGATGGGGCCGAAGCGCGCTTCAAGGAAGTCAACGAAGCCTATTCGGTATTGTCGGATGCGCAAAAGCGCGCGGCCTATGATCGTTACGGTCATGACGGCGTGAATGGCCAGAGCGCCGGTGGTTTTGGCGGCGGCGGCTTCGGTGGGGCCGGGTTCTCGAACGTCGAGGACATCTTCTCGGAAATGTTCGGGGATATCTTCGGTCAGCAGCAGCGCCGCGGGCCGCAGGGCGCACAGCGCGGTCCGGATGTGCGGGCCGATTACGAAATTACCCTGGAACAAGCCTATAAGGGTGCGGATGTCGAGATCACCATCCCGACGACCATGACCTGCGAGGTCTGTCACGGGTCCGGCGCCAAGGCCGGCACCAAGCCGGTCACCTGTTCGACCTGTGGCGGCCAGGGCCGCGTGCGCGCCTCGAACGGTTTCTTCGCGGTGGAACGCACTTGTCCGACCTGTAACGGCCAGGGCCAGACGATCAAGGATCCCTGCACCGAATGCCGTGGCCACGGCCAGGTGCGCCAGAACAAGGACTTGAAGGTCCGCATCCCGGCCGGTGTTGATGACGGCGCGCGCATCCTGCTGAAAGGCGAGGGCCAGGCGGGCACGCGCGGCGGGCCGAAGGGCGACCTCTATATCTTCCTTACCGTGGCCGAGCATGACATCTTCGAGCGCGATGGCGCCGACCTGCATTGTTCGATCCCGGTGCCGATGACCACGGCTATTCTCGGTGGCGAGCTGGACGTGCCCTGCCTGATGGGCGGCGAAGGCTGCGATGGCCAGTGCAAGCTGTCGATCGATATCCCCGAAGGCGCCCAGACCGGTCACAAGGTCAAGCTCAGGGAGCGCGGGATGCCGGTGCTCAATTCCAAGAAGAAGGGCGACCTGATCGTCGAGCTCTTCATCGAGACACCGAAGCACCTGACCGCCCGCCAGAAGGAGCTGATGAAGGAATTCGCCGCCCTGGCCGAGGAACAGTCCTATGCACAGAGCCAGGGCTTCATGCACAAGGCGAAGCGCTTCTGGGACGATATCACCGGCGCGGCGGCGCAATAAGGGTGCGGCAGGGTCACGGACCCTGCACCCGGAATCGCTACAGAGTTTGAAGATCCCGTCGGAGCCTCTCCGGCGGGATTTTCTTTAAATAAGATACCCCACTACCAACGCGCAAGAGGGCGTCGGTCCCACTCCCCAGTAAACTGGGGAGGTATAACTCTTGTACCTCCCCGGCTAAACCGGGGAGGGGGACCGCGATCATGCTTGATGATCGTGGTGGTGGGGTTTCTTGCTTTCTTCCCCGCCGTCAGCCACAAAACCCCATGCCCGACATCCGTGACTTTATCCTGCAAAACCTCCGTCTCGAACCGGCGCCGGGCCTGCCTGAAATCGTCCTCTATCGCGCCCATTCCGGCAGCCGGTTGTCGCGGCTGGGGGACACACCACCCTATTGGGCTTATCACTGGGCCGGGGGAACGGTGCTGGCGCGCTATATCCTCGACCATCCGGAAATTGTGCGCGGTAAGTCCTTGATTGATCTGGGTTCCGGTTCCGGCGTTGTGGGAATTGCGGCGATGAAAGCGGGTGCAAAGAAAGTGACAGCCATTGATATCGACCCCTATGCGGTGAGCGCTACGCTTCTCAATGCCCAGGCCAATGACGTGGAGATTACCGCGGTGACCGGCGAATTGACCTCTCCACCGGAAGCCGACCTGATCCTGGCTGGCGATGTTTTTTATGACCCGGCATTGGCTGAAAAGATGTCAGGGCTTTTCGGCGAATGCGTCGCGCAGGGCATCGCGGTTCTGGTCGGCGATATGGGCCGCAAACCGTTGCCGGTCGATTTGCTGGAGTCTCTGGCGGAATATGAGGTGCCGGATTTCGGGCAGGCGCAGTTACTGAAAGCAAAAGTCTTCAAGTACAAGGGGCCATAGGCCCCTTGACCCCATAAGTCCTTGTGCCTATTCGGAAGACAGACTTCCGAACAGGCACAAGGGTTTATCATGTCCGCTCCCCGTTTCGCCATCAATGGCGCCAAAGGCCGCATGGGTCAGGCCATCGCCCGCGTGCTGGAAGACGCCGGACACACCCTCTCCGCCCGGTTCGACAAGGGCGACGATTTCGATCTGAGCGGCTCCGATATTGTCATCGACTTCTCGACGCCGGAAGCGACCCTGCATCTGGCCGAAGTCTGTGCGGCGGAAGCTGTGCGCCGGGGCTCGCCAATTGTTCAGGTCATCGGCGCCACCGGTTTTACGCCGGAACAGGATGGGGCGCTCAAGCCCTTTGCCGAAACAGTCGTTCTGCTCAAATCCGGCAACTATTCGCTGGGCGTCAATATGATGATCGGCCTTCTCAAGCAGGCCAGCGCCCGCCTGAGTGCCGATGACTGGGATATCGAGGTCACCGAGGCCCACCACAGGCGCAAGGTTGATGCCCCCTCAGGCACCGCCCTGATGCTCGGCGCGGCCGCAGCCGAAGGCCGGGGCGTCGATCTGAAAGACGTGAAGGTCGCGGCCCGTGATGGCATCACCGGTGCCCGCCGCGCCGGCGATATCGGTTTCTCGGTCATTCGCGGTGGCGGCATTGTCGGTGAGCACAGCGTGCTCTTCGCCTCGGAAGACGAACTGATCACCTTTTCGCATTCGGCCCGCGACCGCACCCTGTTTGCGCGCGGCGCCATTCAGGCCGGGCTATGGGGGCGCAACCAGAAACCGGGCCTGTATGATATGCAGGATGTTCTGGGTTTTTAAATTCCGAAACGCAGTTTCGGCAAGGGCGCCAAATTACTCAAAGTGGGGCCGCCGCGCACGTTTGCACGTAAGTCATGGGGGACGCCTAGTCCGGCGCTTTAGCTACCTAAATTAATGCGCGCTTTTGGTGGCGCCCAGTTTCATGGCCGCTTTCAGGCTGCCGAGTACGCCGATCATGCCGTAGGCGAAGACGAACAGCAGGAAAAGCTGCACGATGGCGCCGATATGGCGGAAATCGGGATAGTTAGGCCGGCCACCATTGATCAGCGGCAGGAAGATATTGAAGGCCATCACGATCAGCAGGGCCAGGCCGGCCTTCAGCGCATACCTGTCGGATTTGGGCTGCAACAGGCCGATTACCATGGCCACGACCAGGATGGGCAGGGGATTGATGTCACCGAGCGCACTGCGGAAACCATCGCTCAAGGCCACGAAGAAGGTCCAGATATCGTTCATAGGGCATCCTTTTTATGAATAAGGGTACGATCCCCCGGGTATGAGGCGATACTGGATACTACCATGGTTAACGAAAAATCAAAAAACGATGTGTTTCGCCGCGTAAACTGGCCGGTCAGACCGGTTTATGGCCATTCGGTTTCGGGGCCATCATCAGCAGGGTGGTCTTGATCAGCCCCGTAACCCGGATGACGACATAGCTCATGACCAGAAGCATGATCATCTGGAATTCGACCTCCAATTGGGTCAGGTCCGGCCAGATGGCCTGGTAGCCCATGGCCGTTGGCAACAGGGCGGTGACGATCACGGCCGGGATGACCGCCAGCGGCGCCAGCAGCCAGGCCAGGCTGCGCCTTGACTGGATCATGCCGAGGAACAGGCCGAAGATCAGCACGGGCACCGGGTTCAGACCCACCAGTGCCGCCTGGATCGAATCCCCCATGGTCAGGAGGAATTGCGTGAAGTCACTCATACAATGACCCTTTCAAAAGCAGATGTTCAGAAAGCGATTAAGGCGTTAAGTCTGAACCTCTTTTGAGGCTGCGGTTCACGTCCCGTTCATGAGACGTCAGTTCGTATACGTATGATGACACACTGATCCGTTTCGCGTTTCACGCAAAATGGAAATGTGTGATGACAGGGCCACAAGCATATGTATTTTGGCGAGTGTTACTCGCTTGCCACGAGAAACAGCCTACAGGCCGTCGATCATGGTTTGCAGGCGCGAGGTGACTTCGCCGGCAATCGGTTCAAGTTCGGCATTCTTTATGGCCGACATCGATTCCAGCGGATTGACGGCCGACACTTCGCTTTTTCCGCCGCCCATATCCTGAACCACCACATTGCAGGGCAGCATGGTGCCGATCTTGTTTTCGGCTTGCAGGGCGCGATAGGCGAATTGCGGATTGCAGGCGCCCAGAATGACATAGGGCTTCATTTCGGCGCCGAGCTTGGCCTTCATGGTGGCGGCGACATCGATGGTGGTGAGGACGCCAAACCCCTGGTCCGCCAGGGCCTTCGTGGCGCGCGCCACGGCATCGTCAAACGGACAATCGAGGACTTTGGTGAAGTGGTAGGTCATGACCGGCGCCTTTATGTGTGGACGCCGGCATTCTCTCGCAGAGGACGGCGCTCGTCCAGACTTTTCTTGACCGAATCAGCGCCCGGTGGAGCCGAAACCGCCTTCGCCGCGCGTGGTGGCTTCGAGGGTTTCCGGCGTTTCCCAGACGATGCGGGCGTGCTGCGCCACGATCATCTGGGCGATGCGGTCGCCGCGGCGGATCACGAAGTCTTCCGAGCCGAGGTTGATCAGGATGACGCCGACCTCGCCGCGATAGTCGCTGTCGATCGTACCCGGTGTGTTCAGGCAGGTGATGCCGAATTTCAGCGCCAGGCCGGAGCGCGGACGCACCTGCACCTCATAGCCCAGCGGCACGGACATTTTCAGGCCGGTCGGCACCAGGGCCCGCGCCATCGGCTTCAGCGTCAGTTCTTCGCCTTCGGCAATGGCGGCGCGCAGATCCAGGCCCGCTGAGCCTTCGGTCTCATAGGCCGGCAGGGCCAAGCCGACCGCGTGCGGCAGTTGCACGACGCGAGCAGTGACTTCAGGGGAGGCTTCGGGCTTGGTATGGGCGTTCATGACTGGCTCAGGCTGGGCTACCCTTGCAGCGTAACCGTCCGGCGAAAGGTTAACAACCGCGCCGCCAAACCATGCACAGGTTTCGTGCGCCTGTGGATCAATCCGCCGATTGCAGTTCCAGCGTCCGTTCGATTTCATCGGCCAGCAGGCCGGCGCCGGTCAGGCTGAGGTGTCCGGCATTGAAATAGAGCACACCGGCGCCGGGGCGATAGACATGGCAGATGGTGTCGCAGAAAATCGCATCAGGGCGAATGGCCGTCATGTCATTGGCTGCGGTGAAGCGGATAAATTCGTCACGGATATGGCCGCGCCGCTGTTCATAATAGGCGCGCGGTGTGCCGACGGCTTCCGGCTGATGCCCGGCGCGGGATTCCAGGGCCAGTTTCGACGGCGGATCATAGTCGAAGGTCGGGATCGGCGAGACGATGATCACCCGCTTGCCGACCTTTTTCAGTTCCAGCGCCGTATGTTCCATGCCCTTGATGGCATCGCGCGAAAAGGCATCGTCATCGTGCAGATTTCCGACCAGGATAACCACCTGCATGTGCGGATCGGCCTTCATGGCGGCCAGGGTATCGATATTGTGCTGGCGGCAGACGGCCCTGCGGCTGAGGGTGGCCGGGCAGCCGGACATGGTGATCGATTTCAGGCTGGCGCCCTTGGCGGTCAGACGTTCGCCCAGGGCCCTGGCCAGTTCGGCGCCGTGGCTGTCGCCCCAGACGGCATAACTGGCCGGTACGTCCGCGGCGCCGTAGACGCACAGCTTGTCATAGTCGATCGGCCGGTCGGAGCGCATATGGCATTTGCTGCGGTCGTGGTTGTAATCATCCGTCGCGGCCAGATAGACGCGTTCCTGCGGTGAGAAGCGCTGCGGCAGGCCGCCGGCATAATAGACGGTGAGGCAGACGGCGATGGAGGCCGCCATCATGGCGCCGCCCAAGGCCCAGACCGGCAGAGGGCGTTTTTCGGGGCGTTCTTTCAGGAAGGGTGTTTCGATATAGCGCCACGACAGCCAGGCCATGATCACCGACAACACCAGCGCCAGCACGATTACCCAGGAGGCGTCCGGGAAAACAAAGCGCGCAAAGACCAGCAGCGGCCAGTGCCACAGATAGAGCGAATAGGAGATATCGCCGACCCGCACCAGTGGCGACCAGGAGAGGGCCCGGTTAGCCCAGCCTTGCGGTGATACCAGAAGCGCCGCCGCACCGAGGCAGGGCAGCAGGGCCAGCAGGCCGGGGAAGGGCGAGTCCGCATTGATGACGACCAATCCGATAGCTATTGCAGCTAGGCCGGCCAGGCTGAGCAGGCGCTGGGCCAGAACCGGAAGGGAAACGTGACGGTCGAAACCAACACACAGGGCGCCGATCAGCAATTCGAAGGCGCGCGAGGTCGGGAAATAGAACGAGACTTCGGCATGGGCAGCCAGACGGGTTTGCGAAAACCAAAGCGACCACAGGGCCAGCAGGCCCAGGGCTGGCCACAGAAGGCGTTTCCCCCAGCGATGCAGGACATAGAGGATCGGCGGGAACAGCAGGTAGAACTGTTCCTCGACGCCGAGCGACCAGGTATGCAGCAAGGGCTTTAGCTCGGCCTGGAGGTCGAAATAGCCGGTCTCGCGCGCAAAGGCGAGATTGGACAGGAAGAGGGTGGTGAAGAACTGCGACTTGACCAGTTCCTTCAGCAGGGTCGGCGGAAAAAAGGCCAGCCCCATGATGAGGGTGAAAGCCAGGACCGTGAACAGCGCCGGATAGAGCCGGCGGATGCGGCGGCGGTAGAAGTCACGGATGGAGAAGCGCTTTTCCTCCATTGGCCGCAACAGAACCTGGGTAATCAGGTAGCCGGAGAGCACGAAGAAGACATCAACGCCGATAAAACCGCCCGGCAGAAGGGCATGACTGGCATGGAAGGCGAGCACGGCCAGCACGGCGATGGCGCGCATACCCTGGATATCGGCGCGTTTGCCGTGCGTCGTCGGGGTCTCTGCCAGGGTCATACGTCCAACTTGAAAAGATGCGGTCACTGCGTCGCCGCAATCGATACCCGATAAAGCGCGATTGTGAAACCGTGAACAGCCGATCAGGCGATGCGTTTCCGGATATAGGCGCTGAGGAAATCGGCGATATCGGCCTTGGTCGTGCCGGCAATGGGGGTGAAACCATCGAGATCGACCAGGGTGGCCTGATTGTGCGCCGAGCCGAAAACGCCTTCGGAGACATTGTTGGCGACGATCGCGTCGCAGCCCTTGGAGGCCAGCTTGGCGTGAGCATAGTCTTCCAGCTTCTGGGTCTCGGCGGCGAAACCGATGACCAGACGCGGGCGCAGTTCCAGATGCTTGGAGACGGATTCGAGGATGTCCGGGTTCTTGACGAAGGTGACGGAGAGTTCGTTGTCCGTGGTCTTCTTCTGCTTCTCGGTGGCGATGTCCTTCGCCCGCCAGTCGGCGACGGCGGCGACGCCCACGAACACATCGCAGGGCAGGTGCGCATGGACGGCATCGAACATCTGCTGCGCGGTTTCGACATCGATGCGGGAGACCCCGATCGGGGTGGGCAGGGAAACCGGGCCGGAGATCAGGGTGACATCGGCGCCTTCGCGCGCCAGTTTCTGGGCGATGGCGTAGCCCTGCTTGCCGGAGGAGCGATTGGTCAGGCCGCGCACCGGGTCCAAAGGTTCAAAGGTCGGGCCGGCGGTGATCACCACTTTTTTTCCGGCAAGCGGGCCATCAACGCCGCCGGTCAGGTGAAACTGGATGGCGGCCAGGATCGCTTCCGGCTCGCTCATGCGGCCGAGACCGAATTCGCCACAGGCCATATCGCCCTCATCGGGGCCGGTGAAAAGGACGCCGTCGGCTTTCAGCGTCTCCAGATTGCGCTGGGTGGCCGGATGGTGCCACATACGCACATTCATGGCGGGCGCCAGCAGGACGCGGTTGTTGGTGGCGAGCAGTAGTGTCGAGGCCAGGTCATTGGCCAGCCCTTGCGCCTGTTTGGCCATCATATCGGCGGTAGCGGGGGCCACGACCACCAGATCGGCCTGGCGCGACAGCATGATATGGCCCATCTCGGTCTCGTCGGTGAGGTCGAACAGGTCGGTATAAACCTTATCTCCGGAAAGGGCGGCGGCGGTCAGGGGCGTGATGAATTCGTGCGCGGCTTTGGTGAGCACCACGCGGACATTGAGGCCGGCCTTTTTGATCAGGCGGATCAGTTCGAGCGACTTATAGGCCGCGATCCCGCCGCCGATGATCAGCAAAATGCGCTTTGAAACAGGCTGATCCGTCATGACGAGGTATCCTTTAACTTGCCGGCGGGTTGTGCCATAGGTGGGGTTGAGGGTGCAAGGGGGCAAGGCTATGCGGGCAATCTGGTTATCGGCTTTGCTTTTGCTGGGCGTTGTGGCCTGCGATGCCGGGCCGTCGGCGGTTTTGCCCGATGGCGCGGGAAAGGCGCCGGCTGAACAGGTCCAGCCCGCTAAAGCCCCGACCTGGGCGCAGAGGGATGACGAGAAGTCCGCAGGACCCATTGAAGAAGCTTCAATGCCGGTGGTGGATTCGCCGCCTGTCGCAGGCGCGGCCCTGCCGATTGCGGCTCACCGCGCGACCATCACCGAAATGCGCTATGGCGACTGGCCGCTGTGGTCGAAGAACCGCAAATATTCAGCCGACGAGAACGCGCATTATCATTTCCAGAAGCACGGTCCGGAATTTTCGGCCAAATCCTATCCGGACTATATGGCGATGGTGCATGGCTTCATCCATAACCCGCCGTCCGGCACCGAAACCCTGAAGCGGACGAATGGCGACACGCTGTTTTACGATCCGAAGGGCAATGTTTTCGCGGTGATGACCAGGGCAGGTGCGCCGCGCACCATGTTCCGGCCGGATAACGGTGCGGCTTACTGGCGTCAGCAGAAGATCATCGAAAGCCAGCGCCGCACGCCAAGGCGCGATAGTTATGACGGCGGCTGATCAGCGCACCGCCATCCAGATCAGAACGCCGAGCGAAATGACCGACACCACCAGGGCGATCAGGCCGAAAGTGCGGCCCTGTTGTGCCACCAGTTGCAGGGCGGCCAGTTCGACGGTCTGGCGGGTTTCGGCCCCTTCCTCTTCCTCGCTGCGCAGGCGGCTGATCAGGCGTTCGGCAATCTGGCGCGCCTGGGCGACCGGCGACAGTTCGCGGGATATCCACGCCTGAACCACCGGGCGGGCGGCTTCCCACAGGTCGTGTTCCGGATAGATGCGGCGGGCCACGCCCTCGACAGACACCATGGTCTTTTGCAGCAGCACCAGTTCCGGGCGCAGGTGCATGTCGAACTGGGCGGTGATGTCGAACAACTGTGTCAGCAGGCGGCCCATGGAGACTTCCGTGGCCTTCTGGCCCAGCACCGGCTCACCGACGGCGCGCAAAGCTTGCGCGAAACTGTCGACATTGTGATGGCGCGGCACATATCCGGCTTCGAAATGGACTTCAGCCACGCGCTTGTAATCGCGGCGCAGGAAGCCCCACAGCATTTCCGCCAGATAGCGGCGCTCCTTGGGACGCAGGCGGCCGATAATGCCGAAATCGATCGCGGTCAGTTTCGCCGGCGCACTGACAAACAGGTTGCCCTCGTGCAGGTCGGCATGGAAGGCGCCGTGATCAAGCGCCTGGCTTAGGAAGGCGCGGATCAGGTTGTCGGCCAGTTCCTTATGCTGCAAACCCGGCAGGCTCAGGGCTTCGGGGCGGCTGAGCGGGGTGCCGGGCGCCCATTCGGTGACCAGCACGCGGCGCGAGACCTGATGCCAGACGACCTTGGGGGCCTTCATCCACGGTTCTTCGTTGATCGTCTTGCCGATCTCGTCGCAGGCCGAGGCTTCCAGCCGCAGGTCGAGTTCGAGCAGCAGGGACTGCGCCACCGTGCCGACAAAGGCGACCGGTTCCAGGCGGCGGGCGGAGGGGAAGAAAAAGGCGATGATCTTCGCCGACAAGGTCATCATGGCGATATCGGCAGCCACCACGGCTTCGATATCCGGGCGCAGAATCTTGACGGCGACCTTGCGGCCATCAAGCAGGACCGCCTCATGCGCCTGAGCGATGGAGGCCGAGCCCAGAACGTCGCCAAATTCAGAGAAGATAGCGTCGACCGGCTTGCCGAGTGATTCCTCGACGCTGGCCAGGGCGACCGCGCGCGGGAAGGGCGGCAGGTTGTCCTTCAGGTGCGACAGGTCATTGATAAATTCTTTGCCAAAGATATCGCCGCGCGTGGATAACACCTGGCCGAGCTTGATGAAGGCCGGGCCCAGTTGCTGGAAGGCGATGGCATAGCGTTCGCCAGGACGCAGGGTGCTTTTCTTCGCAAAAATGCTGCGCAGCAAACCTATGCCCAGGCGCGGCACCGGCGGCAGCAGGTGCGCCGTTTCCTTTGGCAGCAAGGCATCATAACGCAGCAGGATAAACCCGGTGCGGAACATGCGCGACCATGTAGTCAAGCTGGCCAAGACTTAGGCCCAGCCCTCGTGCAGGGCGCAAACCCCGCCGGAATAGTTGGTGTAGCGGGCATTGCGGAAGCCGGCTTTTTCCATCATGCCTTTGAAGGTGTCCTGATCCGGGAAACGCTGGATGCTTTCCACCAGATACTGGTAGCTGTCGCGGTCCTTCGCCACCAGTTCGCCCATGAAGGGGATGATCTTGAAGCTATAGGTCTCGTAGATTTTCGAGATCACCGAAGAGGTCGGGTGCGAGAATTCGAGGCAGAAGAAGCGGCCGCCGGGCTTGAGCACGCGTTTCGCTTCGTTGAGTGCCACCTGCACATCGGCGACATTGCGGATGCCGAATGAGATGATGTAGGCGTCGATGCTGTTGTCTTCGATCGCCAGGTTCATGGCATCGCCCACCGACCAGGAGATTTCCGGCTCATCGAGATGCAGGCGCTGCGACTTTTCGCGGCCGGCCATGATCATGGCTTCGTTATAATCGATAATGCGGATCTCGGCGTCCTTCGCCGCATAGCCGCGCGCTTCGCGGCGGGCCTTGGCGGCGCGGGCCAGTTTGGCCAGGCGGCGGGCGATGTCGCCGGTGCCGCCGGCGCAATCGATGATGACTTCGCCGGGTTGCGGATTGAGGCGGGCGCAGGCCGCGTCCTTCCATAAGTGATGGACCCCGCCCGACATGACATCATTCATCAGGTCATATTTCGAGGCGACGTTTTTGAACACATCATGGACCATCGCCACCTTATCGCGGGCGTCGACATCCTTGAAACCAAAGGGGGAGGTGCTGGCAGACTGGGTCATGACGGGCCTTGTAGCCCGAAACCGGTAAATTTGCGAAGAGGAAAAGTGGTTAAGTGTGCAATGCGGGAGCGGCAAATCGCCGCCTGCGCGGCAAAACTTATGGGTGAAGGGCCTGAGGCCCTTCTACATCTTGCCGTCGGCCTTGTCGGCGATGCGGCGGAAGGGGCCCTTGAAATCGGGCTGGACCTTGCGGCGGCGGTCGGGGCCGACATAGTTGGCCGATTTCACCCAGCCGCGTTCGTTATTGATGACGCTTTTCAGGCGGTCGATCAGGGCACGGGCGGTCAGGGGCTTGGCGACGAATTCATTCACCCCGGCGTCGCGCGCCTCGATGACGCGGCGGCGGTCGGTATGGCCGGTCATCATGATGATCGGCACGTAAGGGTGCGGGCTGTCGACGCCGCGGCGGATCAGCTTGGTGAATTCGATGCCGTCGATGGTTTCCATCATCAGGTCGAGGATGATGACATCCGGCCGCCAGTCACGCACGATTTCCAGCGCTTCGGCGCCATCGGAGGCTTCGCGGATCAGGGTGATGCCCATGGAGCGCAGCATGGTGCTGACGATCACCCGCATATAGTGGTTATCATCGACCACCAGCACCATAACGCGTGCAAACTGACTCAAGGCGCGATTCTCCAGGGCTCCGGCCTGCCGTCAGCGGTGCTAACACATAGCCCGTGTGTCGTCCGGCAGACCCTTGGCGGGAATCACTAGCCTTATTTGCGAAATTCACAAACTAAAGATTGATCTTTGCTGGAATCTGATCTTGATTCGCGTTTACGGATAAATCGCGCGCGTCAGCGCTTCCGAGGCGGGGAAACACCATGATCGACTGGCATAACCGGACCCTCATCGCAGGCGCCGCCGCGGTATTGATTGCCGGGTTCGGTATCGGTTTCCTGACCGATCACGCGATCAGCAGCGGCGCCCGGCAAAAGGCGGCCAGCGCCACAGCCGAGGTGGGCCAGCCGGCGACCGGGCTGTTCGGCAAGGTGCGCGATAAAAACGCGCCGCGCGCCGGTGACCGCAAGCCCGATGGCTTCGCCGTCTGGAAGCAGAACCTCGATACCTCCGGCAATTCGCCGAAAGCCTGCGTGCAGTTTTCCAAACCGCTCGATCCGGCCAAGCCCTATGGCGACTATGTCGTTGTCTCGCCCGCCCTGCCTTCGGCGCCGGCGATTTCGGTCAAGGATGATACCCTGTGCGTTTCCGGCTTCGGCTTTACCGATCGCCGCGTCACCCTGCTGAAGGGCCTGCCCGCTAAGGGCAGCGACCAGCTCAAGGCCAATGCCGATCTTGATTTCACCTTTGGGGAGAAGCCGCCCTATGTCGGGTTCGCCGGCAATGGCGTGATCCTGCCGCGCGAGGAAGCCGATGGCGTGGCGGTGGAGACGGTGAATGTTTCGACCCTGGCGTTCGAGGTCTGGCATGTGTCTGACCGCAATCTGGTGAGGAAGTCGGTTTCCGCGCCCGATCCGGTGGCCGAAGGCGAATATGACTACTCTTACGGTGATGATTCCGCCGATGATATCGGGGTGAAGATCTGGACCGGCAAGGTGGCGGTCAAGCCCGGTAATGGCGAGCGGGTCACCACAGTCTTCCCACTGGGGGCGGTGCTGAAAACGCTGAAGGCCGGGGCCTATGTCGTCAAGGTGCGCGATGCCTCCGGTGGCCGCGACAAGAACGACAATGATGAACCGGCGCAGGCGCGTCGCTGGATTCTCTATACCGACATGGCCCTGACCACCTACAAGGGGCAGAACGGCCTCGATGTCGTGGTGCGCTCGCTGAAGACCGCCAAGCCGCTGGCCGGGGTCAGGGTCGATCTCGTCGCCACCAATGGCGATACCCTGGGCGAAGTGAAGTCCGGCGTCGATGGTCGCGCCACCTTTGCCGGGGCGCTGCTCAAGGGCAAGGATGCCCTGACGCCCAAGATGATCATGGCCTATGGCGCGGGTGACGATTTCACCGCCACCGATCTCGACCGTTCGCCGATGGACCTGACCTCTCATGGGGTCGGTGGACGCAGCGAAGACGGTGAGACCGGCGATGGCCGTACAGCGACCATGGGTGTCGATTCCTATATGTACAGCGATCGCGGCATCTATCGGCCGGGCGAGGCGGTGCATATCGTCGCCATGATCCGCGATCCGCAAGGACGCACCATCAAGGACCGCAAGGGCGCGATCATCATCACTCGCCCGAGCGGGGTGGAAGCCTATCGCCTCGTCTTCGACAAGACGCCGATGGGCTATGCCGGCGCCAATGTCACCCTGCCGAAGACGGCGCCGCGCGGCCAGTGGTCAGCGCGGGTCGAGCTGGAAGGCATGGACGAACCGGCGGGCAATACGTCATTCGCCGTGGAAGATTTTGCGCCGCAGCGCCTGGCCGTTGATATTAAGGTCGACGCGAACAAGCCGCTGATAAGCGCCACGGAAAGCCGTCCCGTCACTGTGGCGGCGCGCTATCTCTATGGCGCCATCGCGTCTGGTCTTCAAGTGACGGGCGAGGCGCGCATTCGTGCTGACGGCAATCCGTTCCCGAAATTCGCCGATTATCGCTTCGGCGATGAAACCAAGCCTTATGAAGAGAAATATGTCGATCTGCCGGCCACGACGACGGACGGCCAGGGCAATGCGCTGTTTCCGTTCGATGCCTCGCTGGCGGGCGACACCACCGAGCCGCTGACCGTGCTTTTGACCGCTTCGGTCTTCGAGCCGGGCGGGCGTCCGGTGCGCGAGAGCCAGACCCTGCGCATCAAGACCGCGCCGCTCTATCTCGGTGTCAAGGTCGACCAGAAGGACGGAAGCTGGCGCGATGCGCCGCGCATGGCCTTCAATATTGTCGGCCTGACCCCGCAGGGCGACAAGCGCGCCGTCAAGGGCGTGACGGTCAAGCTGATCTCGGAGGTCTGGGATTACGACTGGTATATTTCCGATGGCAAATGGAACTGGCGCTCAACCCACCGTGACGTGCTGGTGTCGTCGAAAAATTACGACCTGAACGCCAATACCGGCGCCACCTTCGAGCGTAATCTCGACTGGGGTGATTATCGCCTGGAAGTGGAAGTACCCGGACAGGCCCGAACGGTCACGCGCTTCTCCTCAGGCTGGGGCTCGACGCAGAAGGGCACGGATGCACCGGATTTTGTCCGCATCACCGCTGGCAGCAAGAGCTATAATCAGGGCGATACCGTCGAGGTGACGCTGAAAGGCCCCTACAAGGGCGAGGCGCAGATTGCCGTCGCCACGGATCATGTGATCGAGATGAAGACCGTTTCGATCGGCGAGGGCGGCACCACCGTGCGGCTGAAATCGACGGCGGAATGGGGTGGCGGCGCCTATATCATGGCCAGCGTCATGCAGCCGCGTGACCCGGTCAATGCCTCCAAGCCACGCCGCGCCATCGGTCTGATCTATGTGTCGCTCGATCCCAAATCGCGCAAGCTCGGCGTCAAGATCCTGGCGTCTGATCAGCCGCAGCGCCCGCAGACCGATGTGAACGGTCATAATTTCATCGATGTGCCGATTCAGGTCTCCGGTGTGAAGTTGGGTGATCGCGCCAAGGTCAGCGTGGCCGTGGTTGATCAGGGCATTCTTAATCTCACCAAGTTCAAGTCGCCCGATCCGATCGGCTGGTATTTCGGCAAGCGCGCCCTTGGCGTCGATTATAATGACGACTACGGCCGCCTGCTCGATCCGAACCTGGCCGCCGCGGCGCCCACCTTCGGTGGCGACCAGTTGGGCGGTGAGGGCCTGACCACAACGCCAATCCGCACCATCGCCCTGTGGTCCGGCGTGGTGCAGACCACGCTCGATGGCAAGGCATATGTGCGTTTGCCGATCGAGAAGTTCAACGGCGAACTGCGGGTCATGGCCGTGGCGTGGACCGACGATGCCGTGGGCTCGGTCGATGGCCGCATGATCATCCGTGAACCGGTGGTGGCCGATCTGGCCCTGCCGCGTTTCCTGGCGCCGGGCGATACTGCCTACGCCACCCTGCAACTCGATAATACCGACGGCAAGCCGGGCCTCTACACGGCCATCGTCAGGGGCATCAAGGGGCTGGTTCTGGCCTTCCAGAAGGCGTTCAACCTCAATCACGGTCAGCAGGCGATCGAAACGATCCAGATGAAGGCGCCGAATACGACGGGCATCTCCACCGTGCAGATCGGGCTGAACGGCCAGGGGTACAGCTTCACCGACAGCTTCAACCTGCAAACGCGCAACGGCTGGGGGCCGCAGACGCGTGTCGCCACCACATCGCAGAAGGTCAATGAAAGCTGGTCACCCGACGCGTCCTTGCTCGCCGGTCTGCAACCGGGTTCGGCCACGGTGGAGGTCAGCTATTCGCCCTTCCGCAATATCGATCCGGCACCGCTGGCGGCCAATCTCGCCAAATATCCCTATGGCTGTACCGAACAGGTGACCTCGGCCGCCATGCCGTGGCTGTTCGTCTCGGAATCCATGGTTGGGAAAACGGCGGCGAAGCCCGGCGTGAATGCCTTGAAGATCGCCGTTGACAAGATTCTCGACCGTCAGTCGGAAGACGGGGCCTTCGGCCTGTGGCGGCCGGGTGATGGCGAGGCGGATGGTTTCATCGGCGCCTATGTTACCGACTTCCTGCTGGAAGCCCGTGCCCGCGGCGCCTATGTGCCGCAGGAGGCGATCGACAAGTCACTGAACGCCATGCGCGCCATGTCGCGGCCCGATGGCTACGTCAATGTCAATTATCGCCTGAGCGTGCCGTCCTACTGGAACTGGTTCGGCGTCTCCGGTGAGCAACTGACCAAGCAGATGCGGTCACGCGCCTCGGCCTATGCGCTCTATGTGCTGGCCAAGGGCAAGTCCGGCGATCTGGCGCGCCTGCGCTGGTATCATGATGTCCAGTTCAAGGCGGAGAAGTCGCCGCTTTCACGCGCGCAAATCGCCGCCGGCCTGGTGATGATGGGGGATCGCTCGCGCGGCCGCCTGGCCTTTAACGAGGCTATCCAGTCGCTTGGCTATTCCGATCCGAACGACTGGTATCAGACGCCGCTGCGCGATCTGGCCGGGGTTATTGCCCTGGCCTATGAGTCCGGCGAGGACGATATCGCCCGTTCGCTGACCGGACGGCTGGAGAACGCCATGAAGTCGCCCGCCCAGATGAACACCATCGAAAGCGCCTATGTGCTCAGGGCGGCATCCTATATGCTGAAGGCGTCCGGTCCGCTGAAAATACAGGCGCAGGGCGTCAATACCTTGCCGGCGGGCATGAATGTGCAGCGCTTCGGGGTGGGTCAACTGGCCGGCGCCAGCGTGAAGAACGGCGGGGCCGGTCCGGTGTGGCGGACGGTGACGGTGATTGGTACGCCGGTCTCGGCGCCGGGCGCGGAAAGCCATGGTCTGAACCTGGTCAAGACCTACTATAATCTGGATGGTACGCGCCTTGATCCGTCGCATATCACGCAAGGCCAGAAGGTGCTGGTGGTCATCTCGGGCCGCTCCGAACGCACCGAACTGCGCCCGATTGTGGTCGATGATCCGCTGCCGGCGGGCTTCGAGATCGAGTCGACCCTGAGCAATGAAGATGCCGAGAACGGGCCGTTCCGCTTTATCGGCAAGCTGACCGATCTGAAGGTGTCGGAGGCGCGTGATGACCGCTTTATCGCGGCACTCGATGTCTCGTCGTCCGACAGCTTCAGCATGGCCTATATCGCGCGTGCCGTGACTTTAGGAGATTTCTACTTACCCGGCGCCGAGGCTAAGGACTTCTACCGTCCGGATACTTTCGCCCGTACGCAGGGCAGCCGCACGGTGATTAGTTCAAGGTGATCACAAACAAATCTCCCCTTAATGTAGGGGGAGCTGATCGTCGTGACGCTTGCGTTGCGACGATCAGAGGGGGTTAAGGCCGCATCTGCCTGACCCCGGAACCCTTACCTCTCCACCGCGACACGCCAGCAAGCTGGCTGGCGCGGTCCCCCTCCCCTCCAAGAGTGGAGGATTTTTTGAGTGCCATGTTCAAGCGATTGAAATCTCTTTCCTCCGACTCCCTGATCCGTCCGCTGGTCAAGACGCTGATCGGCGTGATGGGTTTTCAGTGCGCCGTCGCCGCGGCCAACCTGATCTTCCCGCCGGATATGTCCCGCGCGCAGACCGCTTCGGCCGTGGCGCTGGATCGCAATGGCGCCTGGCTGCGCGCCCTGCCGGTCGATAATGGTCGCTGGCGTATCCGCGCCGATCTGGACCGCACCGATTCGTCCTTTATCCGCCGTCTGCTGCGCGTCGAGGATGAGCGCTTCTATTTCCATCCCGGCGTCGACGCCACCGCGATCGTGCGGGCGCTGCTGTCCAATATCCATGCCGGCAATATCGTCTCCGGCGGCTCGACCATCACCATGCAGACGGCGCGATTGCTCAGCCCCCATCCGCGCGACTATGGCAATAAGCTGATCGAAGCCCTGCGCGCCGTACAGTTAGAGATGCGCTATTCGAAGCGCGAAATCCTGGCGCTCTACCTGACCCTGGCCCCCTATGGTGGCAATCTCGAAGGGGTGCGGGCCGCCTCGCTCTCCTATTTCGGCCACGAACCGGAAAGCCTGACCCTGGGTGAACAGGCGCTTTTAATCTCTCTGCCGCAGGCACCAGAAGCGCGCCGGCCCGATCGCAAACCGGCCAATGCGCTGAAGGCGCGCAACCTGATCCTCAAGCGTATGGCCGATGCCAATATCATCGGTTCGTCGCAGGCCAGCGAGGCGATGAACGAGCCGATGGTCACATCAAGATTCGCCTTCCCCACACTCGCCTGGCATACCGCCGGGCGGCTGGCGCGTGACGTCAAGGGTTTGCAGGCGACGGTGGTGACGACGATCGACGCCAATCTGCAAACCCGGCTGGAAGCCATGGCGGCAGCCACCGCCAAGGACCAGGGGCCGAATTCGTCGGTCGCCATCATAGTGGTCGATATCAGGACGCGGGGGGTACGCGCCAGCGTCGGCGGTGGCGGGCTGGAGCGTCCCGGCGGCTGGATGGACATGACCCGCGCCATCCGCTCACCCGGTTCGGCGCTCAAGCCCTTCATCTATGGCTTCGCCTTCGAGGATGGCGTCGTGGCGCCCGATACCCGCCTGATGGATGCGCCGACGCGCTTTGGTGACTACCAGCCGGAGGACTTCGACCGGGTGTTCCATGGCGAGGTTTCGGCCAAGGAAGCCTTGATCAATTCGCTGAACGTGCCGGCGGTGGCGGTGCTCAATCGCATCGGGCCGGAGGCTTTTCAGGGTCGTTTGGAGGCGGTGGGGGTGCCGCTGATCGTGCCGAAATCGGGCCTGAAAGACTCCGGTCTAGCCCTCGCGCTGGGCGGCGAGGGCATACGCCTCAGCGATGTCGCCCTGCTCTATGCTGCGCTCGGTGATCATGGTCTGGCGCGGCCCTTGGCCTATCGGGTGGCCGATGAAAAGACGAATGGCGGCCAGCGTCTGATGCGGCCAGAAGCGGCGGACCGGGTGATCTCGATCCTGCGCGAAACGCCGCCGCCGGAGGGTCGTCTGCCGGGGCCGTTGATGAAGAACGCCAACCGCCCTGCTTTCAAGACGGGAACCTCCTACGGTTATCGTGACGCGCTGGCGGTCGGGGTAGCTGGCGGTTATGCCGTGCTGGTGTGGACCGGTCGTCCGGATGGCGGGGCGCGGGCTGATCAGACCGGGCGTGAAGCTTCGGCGCCGCTGTTGTTCGATGTGTTCGATCAGTTGCAAGCGCCGAGTCAGGTACCGCAATCGATCGCGCCGGGGAATGCGCCGAAGGGCCTGAAGATGATGAGCGGCGATACGGGGAAGGCGTCGATCCTGTTTCCGCCCAATAACGCCACGGTCTATGTCGAGGTGAAGACCGATGCGGTGAAGCTGAATGTCGCGCGGCCGCTGAAACTCTCCGCACGCGGTATCCGGCCGGTGCAGTGGTATGTCGACGGTCAGCCGTTGAAGTTGGATGACAACGGTGAATGGAGCTGGTCACCGCCGACCGAGGGCTTCTATGAGCTGTCGGTTATCGATGCCGAGGGGCATGAGGATAGGAGCCATGTGCGGGTCAAGGCCATCCGGGGTGAAATGCGTTAACTGGCCTTTTTGGTATCTGGCTTGAATGTCATAGGCCACAACAGAGCAAAGGTTGGCGTATACTCAACATCACCTTGACGGTTATAATCCATCACACGCGGATTAAGCCAGCGTATTGTGTGCATGGTCCAGTTGCCGTGCGTGTCGCGCTTTACCATCGCATCGAACGCAAGAAAGTATCCGTCCTTAACCCCAAACGGTTTAATTTCATGCAGACAGGTTACGGTAAGTTGGGTTGACCCCACCCAGTCAACCACACGGCAACTCGGATTAAAGTGGGCAATCAGTTTGCGCTCCGGCCACTCGTAGAGAGTGAAGCCGTCCCCAGGATAGCCATTACTCCCAATGCCGATCAGACGGCCATCAGGAGAGGTGCTCGCGTCCGAAACATCCCAGCGTGTGCCGTCCGGCATAATAATGAAGCGGCTTTCAAACTCTCCCGAATGGCATGAAATTTTTGCGAGATAAAAAACCCGCTTTGTCATGGAATCATGCGTGGGCAAAAGGCTTTGCAAACTATAGCTGTCGCAACCCTGAGACCCTTCCACCACAGGAGTTAATTTCGCTGACGGCTGGCCATTATAAAAAACCATCAGATCGTCGCCATTACGTTTAATCAGATCAGGGGCCTGCTTTAGCAAATCTGTTTCCCGAATGCGGGCTTCGCACTCAAGCGGAGAGCCTTTGAAACGATTATCCGGCATGGGAACTTTTTCGCATTCTGCGAGAAATCGGTAATCGGAGACGGGTCGGCTAGGTAACTTGTAGGACTGGTAGGCCGAAAAGGAAGCATAGGCCAAGCCAAGTATTCCAAACAGAAAAACCGTGAAAGCAGTTTTGCGCATATGTCCCCCCGTAACTAACCTTTAATCAATCGTATGCAGGTCGCGGCCCTTGGTTTCCTTAAGGAACAGCAGCGAGACCAGAACCGCCAGCAGGCCGGTGGCGACCGGATACCACAGGCCGAAATAGATATTGCCTGACGCCGCCACCATGGCGAACGACAGAACCGGTTGCAAGCCGCCGAACCAGCCGGTACCGATATTGTAGGGCAGGCTCATGGCGGTATAGCGCACGCGGGTCGGGAACATTTCCACAAGCGCCGAGGCCATCGGGCCGTACAGTGCCGTGCAGGCCACGGCGAAGACGCACAATATGCCGAACATCGCCCACAGATTGGCCTTCTTCGGATCGGCTTTTTCGGGATATCCCGCCGCTTTTAGCGCGGTCTTCACTTCGCCCGTTGCTTTGGCTTTCAGCGCCTTGAGGCCGGCCTTGTCCAGCCCCTTGCCGGACGGCACGGTAATGACCTGCGCACCGATATGGATGGTGGCGTTTTGGCTGGCGGTCGTGTCGGCGCGGCTGACATAGGGGGTGCCGATGCCGGTCACCACGCTCTTGGCGAGATCGCACGGCGTGGTGAATTGCGCGGTGTTGAAGAGGTCGAACTGGAAACTGCATTGCGCCGGATCAGCCACCACATAGACCGGGTTGGTCCGCTGTGCGGCTTCGAGATCGGGATTACCGAGTTTCATTAGCGCCTGATAGCCGGGGAAGAAGGCGATGCAGGCCAGCAGGATGCCGAAGACCATCACCGGCTTGCGGCCGATCTTGTCTGAAAGCGCGGCGAAGGCGACATAGAGGCAGGCGGAAACGAGCGTCATGCCCATGACGAGCGTATTCATGTCGGCCGGATCGAGCTTGACGATCGAGGTCAGGAAGACCTGAGTGTAGAAGAAGGTGGTGTACCAGACCACGCCCTGGGCCGTCATGAAGCCGAAGAGCGCGATCAGCATCCCCTTGAAATTGGGCCAGCGGGTGAAGATTTCCGACAGCGGTGACTTGGCCAGTTGACCCTGTTCGTGCAGGGCCTTGAAGGCCGGGCTTTCGGCCGTTTTGGCGCGGATATAGACCGAGACTGCCAGAAGGCCGGCCGAGACGATAAAGGGAATGCGCCAGCCCCAATCAGCGAATATGGGTTCTGAAATGGTCTTGCGGGTGACGAGAATAACCAGCAGGGCGGCAATCAGGCCAAAGCCCGCGGAGGTCTGGATCCAGCCGGTATAGGCGCCGCGCTTGTTGGCGGGCGCGTGTTCGGCCACATAGATCGCCGCGCCACCATATTCGCCGCCGAGCGCGAAGCCCTGCACGATACGCAAGGTTATCAGCAGGACGGGGGCCAGTATGCCGACCTGTTTATAGGTCGGCAGCAGGCCGATGGCGATGGTGGCCAGGCCCATGACGAGGATGGTGTAGAGGAACGTACCTTTCCGCCCCTTTTTGTCGCCGATATGTCCGAAGACCAGAGCGCCCAGCGGCCGGGCGATAAAGCCGACGGCGAAGGTGGCCAGGGCCGCTATGGTGGCCAGGGTTTCGTTCAGGCCGGCGTAAAAGTTCTGGGCGATGATGGTGGTCAGCGAGCCGAAGATGAAGAAGTCGTACCACTCGAAGGTTGTGCCTGCCGCCGAGGCGATTACGATCGTGCGCAGGTTCTTCTTTTGCGATGTGTCTTCGGTTGTCATTCAGGGCCCCTGTATGGCCCGTATGTTCGGGCTTATGACCAAGGTTTGACCGAAAATATTACAGAAAACAAGGCTATTCGTGAGACCTGTCGCGGCCTCTGGCGCCGGGCGGAATTTAAGGTTAAGGTGGTGTTAAGGAATGTTTCCGAGGGGGTCAAAGATGAAGTTTTCCGAACCTGTCCGCGCCGCCGAAGGGCTGACCTCCTATGCCAGGGTCAAACGGGTGCAGTGGGGGCCGCTTGTGCTCAGCATTGTCGAAGGCTTGCTGGGCCTGATCGGCGTGGTGTTGCTGATCCTGTTCTTCCGTTACGGATCGTTCGAAAAGGCCGGCCTGACCATCGACCAGGGTATAGACTGGCTTAAAGGACAGGCGAGCGCGCATATTCCGCACAGCCAGGTTGTATTGCGCGGGGGCGGCGACAAAAGCACTTGATCTGATTGCTCACGGCCTTATAAGGCCGCAAGTCTTTTGTGAGGGATACGGGTCATGCTGGATCAACTGATCGAAAACAATCGCCGCTGGGCACGTCAGAAGACCGAAATCGATCCGCAATTTTTCAAACGCCTCGTGGCCCAGCAATCGCCGGAATATTTCTGGATCGGCTGCGCTGACAGCCGCGTGCCGGCCAATGAAATCGTCAATCTCGATCCGGGCGAGATGTTCGTCCACCGCAACATCGCGAACCTGACGCCTTCGCAGGACGCCAACTATCTGAGCGTGCTGCAATATGCCGTGCAGGTGCTGAAGGTGAAGCATATCCTCGTGGTCGGCCATTATGGCTGCGGCGGGGTGCGGGCGGCCATCGAATCCTCAGGCGACGCCCTGATCGATCACTGGCTGTCGCCGATCCGTGAAGTGGCGCACACCCATCAGCACGAACTGGCGGAAATCGGCGACGATGTGCAGAAGTTCGACCGCCTGTGTGAACTGAACGTCATTGCCCAGGCCCGAAACGTCGCCCTGACGCCCATCGTGCAGAACGCCTGGCGCGCCGGTCAGCCCCTGACCATTCACGGCTGGGTCTATTCCATCGCTAACGGGCTGGTCACCGACCAGGGGGTCAGCATGGCGAATATCGAAGACCGGCAACGTATCTTCGATATTTAGGGGATGAAAAAATTAACCCACCGTTTTCATGTCACGGCAATAAAAGCCTGATTTTCTGATCGAAATACGAAAGTTAATGCCACATTAACCATGTTTTTTATCAAAAAAACGGGTAAGTCGCATGGGTTTCTTATTTCCCGTAAAGACCTTCTTTAACATTTCCCGTCCAAATTCATGCCTGTCCTTACGTGGTTAAGGAATCTGGTTAAGTTTTTGGAAAAGACGCACCTATGGCGGCAAGCCTCGGTCTCGGTTCAGCGCAGTTTGGCGGTGACTACGGCATTTCGAACACGCGGGGACGCGTGGGCGAGGACGAGGTGCGCCAGATCCTCGAACTGGCCGCCGACTGCAAAATCCTTAATATCGACGCCTCGCATCATGATGGCGATGTCGAGCGCGTGCTCGGCCGCAACTGGCCGTTTCCATCGCCTTTCAAGCCACAGGTGCGCACGCTGCGCCTTGAAAATGGTCTGGAATGGCTGGAATCGCGCCTGCGTCGCTCAGTGGATCATATGGGGCTGGTGCGTGCCCATGCCGCCCTGGTCGATCGCGCCGAAGACCTGATGGGTCCGGAGGGCGATGCCCTGTGGGCGCGCCTGGAGAAATTGAAAGGCGAGGGCCTGATCAGCCGGATCGGCATCAGCGCCACCGCGGCCGATCAGCCGCTGTTGCTGGCCAAACGCTTCAAGCCCGATCTCATGCAGGTGCCGGCCTCGATCCTCGATCAGCGCCTGGTGAAAAACGGTACGATCAAGAACCTGGCCGATCTGGGCGTAGAGGTGCAGATCCGTTCGGTGTTTCTGCAGGGACTGCTGTTCCTGCCGCGCGAAAGCCTGCCCGGCAATCTGACGCCCATCGGTCCTCATCTGTCGCGTGTGCGCCGGATGATGGCGGAATGCGGTGCCGATCCGCTGCACGCGGCCTTGAGCTTCGCGCTCAACCTCGAAGGGGTCACGACCGTGATGGTCGGCGTCACCTCGGCGGCGGAACTGCGCGCCATCGTGGCCGCCTCTGAACGCAAGGCGCCGAAACTCAACTGGGACGCCATGGCGCTCACCGACGAGGTGGCGCTCGACCCGTCGCAATGGTTCGCCGACCTGGGGGAGCAGGCGACCCGGCGGCTGGTGCGGGTGGCGTAAAGGCCAGGGGTCACGGACCCCTGGACCCCATGACTCTACAGTGTGTAATGATATGAATACCAAAATATCCGACCCCTTGGGGCCGGATATTTTGGTATTGAAGTCACTAATCATTGTCGAGTATCGGGGTGCAGGGGACTGTGTCCCCTGCTCTTACCCTCCCGGAACCATCGCCATGCCCGAACTGCCCGAAGTCGAAACCGTCCGGCGCGGGCTGGCGCCGCATCTGGCCGGCGCAAAACTGAGCGATGTACGCCTGCACCGGCCGAACCTGCGCTATCCGTTTCCGGACCGCTTTGCCGAACGGCTGGAGGGCGCAGAAGTGCTGCGTCTGGAAAGGCGGGCGAAATACCTGCTGTTCTATCTCGATACGCAGGATATCTGGGTGACGCACCTGGGCATGACCGGTCGCTTCCAAGTCAACGATAGCCCCGAAGACCTGGCGCGCTATTATCACGCGGTGCTGCCTGATGAAAAACACCTGCACTTCCAGTGCCTGGCGACGCTTCCGAACGGCGAGGTCAGCTGCATTGACTATTACGATCCTCGCCGGTTCGGCTTCATGCTGCTGCTCAAGCCGGATGAACTTTACGAGAGTAAATGGTATAGGGGGCTGGGTGTCGAGCCGCTGTCCGACGAATTGACTGCGGATGTCCTGCTGAAAATGGCCGCGGGGCGCAATGTCAACCTCAAGACGCTGCTGATGGCGCAGGGCCATGAAAAGCGGGGCGGCATTGCCGGGCTCGGCAATATCTATGTCTGTGAGGCCCTGTGGCGGGCGCGGTTAAGTCCCGATCACAAGGCGTCTGCTCTCACGCAGAAGGAAGCCGGAGCGCTGGTCGAAGCCATCAAGACCGTATTGGAAGAGGCGGTGGCCTCTGGCGGCTCATCGATCAGTGATTTCGCGGCGGCCTCGGGTGAGCTTGGCTATTTCCAGCACCGCTTCTGCGTGTACGATCGCAAGGGTCAGCCCTGTACGCGCCACGATGGTGGCCTGATTGAGCGCAAGGTCCACCAAGGGCGGTCGAGTTTTTACTGCCCGGTCTGCCAGAAATGACGCCCGAAACACCGCTTAATCACGGGTGTGAATAATTTTTACGCTCCGATCGATAAAAGCGCGTTTGCGTGCATTGACCGGGGGGGCGTCTTCAGTTATATCCCGCCCCCTTGAAATTCATGTCTTCGCCGTCCGGGCGGAGGCTTTTGACTGTAATCTCGTCCTGTAAGGTGATGAATGGCCAATAATCCTGGCGCCCGCAAGGCGATCCGTAAGATCGCTGCCCGTACCGAAGTCAACAAGGCGCGTCGTTCGCGCGTTCGTACGTTCGTGCGCAAGTTTGAAGAAGCCCTGACCGGCGGTAACGCCGACGCTGCCAAGGCCGCCTTTGTCGAGGCGCAGTCCGAACTGATGCGTGCCGTGTCCAAGGGCGTGGTTCACAAGAACACCGGTTCGCGCAAGGTGTCGCGTCTGGCCGCCCAGCTCAAGAAGCTGGCCACCGCCTAATCATACCGGAAGAAGCGACGAGCTTTTCAGGCTTCGTCGCTTTTTTTGCGCCTGTGCGGGATCGCGGGAATGAAATCTTCCCGATCCTTCCTTAATTCCTGAAAATACAAGGCATTATCTCACGGCCGCTGCGGCGGGCGAGGTATTTTTTGTTGCCGATTTTACCGTCAAGGCGCGTCCTTATTGAGGACGGTTAGGGGTAGAAAAATAATTGGCAATTATATGTTTAATTTCTCGTTACGGGCGAACAGGTTAGCGGAGTCAATAAAAATATCCGCTGCTGTTGATAAATTAGGTCATTGACCCGGCGGCGCAGGACGTTAATTTGTCCCTTCACCGCTGAACTCCTCCTGATACGGAGGAATTAGGCGGTTACCGGCCCGGTGCCGGACACTTGGGTAAAGCAGACGCGCATCCGCCTGACGGTTACGTGTGTGTGTTGCTCAAAGGCTTATAAAATCGGGAGTGGCGGCCTTTTCGGGCCAATATTTCCGGCAGCCTTGCAAAACGGATTAGCTAACCTTTTCGGGATGGCCGGAGTATTCCTTACTCTCGCTCTCCGGGATTTGACTTTTTCTGCCGGCGCCGTTTTTCACGGTTCCGGCGTGAGGACGAGTATGGCCTGAAACGGGGCTTGTTATTCCCGTGAAAGGCGAAAAACCAAGGTGTTTATACCCGGCTTCGCGGCCTGGGTTTTCAACCCGCGGTTAAGGGTGGTTCGTGCTTAGGGCGGCATGTCTTGTGGTGAAGGCATGTGGTTCGGTTTCAAGGCGGCCTGGTGACGGAAGGGTCGCGGGCCGGACACAGGGCGGAGGATCGGGCGCTGTTTCGGGATGATAATCCCGGCGGTTTTCGGTCGTTCTTTTAGTAAACGCGTAAAGTGGTGTGGGTTAAGGCAGATGATCGGGGCGATAAAAGAATGCCAAGCATGACAAGCTGGTCACCGATTTTACCTGAAACGGTATGGTCCAAAGTGGCGACAGTTCTCCGCAAGGAACTGGGAGAAGGGCCTTTCAATTCCTATGTGGCGCCGTCCAGCGTGCGCACCGGGCCTTATGGCGACCCGGTGCTGGTGACGCCGACGGCCTATGCGCGGGACTGGATTTCGCGCAATGCCGCCCGCCGGGCGCAGGAGTTGTGGACGCAGCACGATCCAGATTCACGGGTGCTGGAGATCAAGTCGCGCGTTGAATATGAGGATGCGACGCGTAACAGCGAAGCGCCAGCCGTGGACGCGGTGCCGGTAAAGGACGTGACACCGGTGGCTGCGCCCGTGGTGGTAGAGGCCGTGGCGCCCAACCGCATCGGCGGTTTGCAGGAGCGTCTGACCTTCGACAGTTTCGTGGCCGGCCGCGGCAATGAATTCGCCTTCCAGATGTCGCGCCAGGTGGCGAGCTGGGCGGACGGCCATTTCAACCCAGTGTTTTTCCACGGCCCTTACGGTTATGGCAAGACCCACCTTTTGAACGCCATCGGCTGGGAGGCGCAGACGCGCCGCCCGGATGCGAAGATCGTCTATCTGACCGCCGAAAAGTTCACCTCCACCTTCGTCAAGGCGCTGCTGGACAAGTCCACGGCCGCCTTCAAGGACGAGGTGCGCGGCGCCGACCTGCTGCTGATCGATGACGTGCATTTCATCGGCGGCAAGACCTCCAGCCAGGAAGAGCTGTTCCACACGCTGACCTCGCTGATCGAAAACAATCGCCGTGTCGTTTTCACGGCCGATCGTCCGCCTTCGCAATTGACTGAGATCGAAGCGCGCCTGCGTTCGCACCTGTCCTCCGGGCTGGTCTGTGCGCTGGATGTGGCTGATCAGAGCCTGCGCATGGGCATTATCGAGCGCAAGCTCGAACAGTTGTCGCAACGCCTGGGCGCCGCCCAGAACCCGCGTTCCGATGTTTTACATTTTCTGGCCGAGCGTGTGCCGGGGTCGATCCGTGAGCTTGAAGGCGCGGTGAATACTCTGGTGGCGTCCGCTGGGCCGCGTCTTGGGAGTTTGACCTTGGAAGAAGCTATGGCGCTGTTGCAGCCGAATTTGAAGGTGGCCGTCGAGCGCCGCGTCACCGTGGATGAAATCCAGAAGCTGGTTTCCGATCATTTCGGCCTGAAGCAGGCGGACCTCCTGTCCGAGCGCCGCACGCGTTCCGTGGCGCGTCCGCGCCAGGTGGCCATGTGGCTGTGCAAGCAGCATACCACGCGCTCCTATCCCGATATCGGCCGTCGCTTTGGGGGGCGCGATCACACGACCGTTTTGCACGCCGTGAAGAAGGTCGAGGAACTGCTGCAGGCGGATGACCAGATCGCGCGTGACGTGGAAGCGCTGACGCGCAAGCTCCGTAACGTCTAATGGGGTGTGGGGTCCGTGACCCCACATCTTATTCTTGTTTTTCCTTCGCCCCTGTGGGGCGAGAGAAAAACAAGAAGAGAAGTCTTGGGGCCACAGGCCCCAAACCCCATTGTACTTCTTGATCTTTACGTCTGATCGTCTAATGTCCGCCTCCCGGCTCTGTATTCCAGCAAGCCGGAATACAGGCCGGTAGGAATTACAAGATGCAATTTACCATCGAACGTGGCGCGCTCCTGAAAGCCCTGGGCCACGTCCAGAACGTTGTCGAACGCCGCAACACCATCCCTATCCTGTCCAACGTCCTGTTGTCGGCTGAGCGTGGCCAGGTGTCCTTTTCGGCCACTGACCTCGACATGGAAATCGTCGATACCGCCGAAGCCATCGTCTCCGTCCCTGGCCAGATCACCGCGCCGGCCCACACCCTTTATGAAATCGTCCGCAAGCTGCCCGACGGCGCCGATGTCGAACTGAAATTCGCCGCCGGTGACGATCCTCGCCTGTCGGTCTCCGCTGGCCGCTCGCGCTTTGCCCTGCCGGTCCTGCCGGCCGGTGACTTTCCGATCATGTCGAGCGATCACGAAGGCGTCTCCTACCAGATCCTGCGTGACGACCTGAAGCGCCTGATCGACAAGACGCGCTTCGCCGTCTCGACCGAGGAAACCCGCTATTACCTGAACGGCCTGTTCCTGCACTGCCTGGCGGAGGATGGTTCCAACTACCTGCGCGCCGTGGCGACTGATGGCCATCGCCTGGCCCTCGCCGAAATGCCCGCGCCCGAAGGCGCCATGGGTGGCGCCGGGGTCATCATCCCGCGCAAGACAATCGATCAGGCCCGCCGCCTGCTCGATGACGGCACTGGCTATGTCGATATGACCGTTTCACCGGCCAAGATTCGCTTCCAGTTCGGCAATGCCTCCCTGACCTCAAAGATCATTGACGGCTCCTTCCCCGACTATGGCCGCGTCATTCCCAAGGGCAATGACAAGGTCATGACCGTGGACGCCGGTATCCTCTCCAAGGCCGTGGACCGCGTTTCCACCATTTCGGCGGAAAAGTCGCGCTCGGTGAAGATGACCATCGAGCCCGGCCGCCTGACCCTTTCGGTGCGCAATATCGAAGCCGGGCAAGCCGTTGAAGAGGCCGAGATCGATTATGACAACGAGACCCTCGATATCGGTTTTAACGCCCGTTATATCATGGATGTGATGGGCCAGATCGGCGGCGATACGGTCGAACTGCGCTTCTCGGATGCCTCCTCGCCGACCCTGGTGCTCGATCCGGTCGATAATGGCGTGCAATACGTCTTGATGCCGCTGCGTGTGTAAGCCTGCCTTCTCCTCCCCATTTCACAAATGGGGAGGTGGCATCGCGCCTTGGCAAGATGACGGAGGGGCGCCCCTCCGTCGCAGACAAGCTGCGACACCTCCCCATTATCATGGGGAGGAGAGATTATGACCCATCACGCCCTCCAGCACCTCTCCCTGACCGAGTTCCGCTCCTATGAGCGGCTGGATTTTGCGATTGCCGGCCGCAGCGTCTATCTCTACGGCCCCAATGGCGCCGGCAAGACCAATCTGCTGGAAGCGATCAGCGTGCTCAATCCCGGCCGGGGGCTGCGGGGTGCGGCTTTTGCCGATCTTGGCCGCCGCCTGCCTGATGAGGCCAAAGGCCGCGCCTGGGGCGTGGCGGCCAGATTTCATGAAGGCGAGGATGAGGTCCATCTCGGCACCGGTTCCGATCCGCGCGACCTCAACAAGCGCATTGTCCGCATCGATGGCGAGACGGTCACCGCCTCGCGCCTGCTTGAGCATGTGCGCCAGATCTGGCTGACGCCCCTCCAGGACCGGCTCTTTCTGGAGGCCCGTTCCGAGCGCCTGCGTTTTTTCGACCGCTTGGTCTATGCTGCCGATCATGGCCATGCCGCCACGGTCAGCGCCTATGAAAAGGCGCTGCGCGAGCGCCTGAAGCTGCTGACGGAAGCGTTTTCCGGCGGCCGGCCGGCGGATGATGCCTGGCTGACCCTGCTGGAACAGAAGCTGACCGAAACCGGTGCGCAGATGATGGCGGCGCGCATCGCCGCTCTGGACGCTCTGCAGGCTGAAATCGAAGGCCACCAGGGCGCCTTCCCGAAGGCCGATCTCAGCCTGACCGGCCTCATTCCGGAAGGCGACCTGCTGGAGGGTTATCGCCGCGCCCGCAGTCGGGATGGTGCCGCCGGGCGGTCATTGTTCGGTCCGCATCGCATGGATTTGACCGTCCTTCACCGTGAGAAAAACCGCCCCGCCGCCGACTGTTCGACAGGTGAGCAGAAGGCGCTTCTGCTCAATATCATCCTGGGTCAGGGGGCGCGTCTGGCAGCCGCTCAAAGTCAGTCCAAACCTATCCTGCTGCTCGATGAAGTCGCTGCCCATCTCGACCCCCTGCGGCGCCACGCATTGTTTGACGAGACCCATGCTTTGGGGCTACAAACGGTGTTTACGGGCACTGATTTGGGCCTGTTCGACGGCCTGAAAAATCGCGCCCTGGGCGTGCGTATCGAAGGCGGTCAATTCATTGAATTTATTGAGTAAATAAAAGGCTTTCCATGACCGATCAACCCGAAGACGTGCCAGAAGAACTGAACAGCGGCAAGGATGCCAACGGACAGTCTGAATACGGCGCTGATTCGATCAAGGTTCTGAAAGGTCTCGACGCCGTCCGCAAGCGTCCTGGCATGTATATCGGCGACACCGATGACGGCTCCGGCCTGCACCACATGGTCTACGAAGTGGTCGATAACGCTATCGACGAAGTGCTGGCGGGTCACGCCACCAAGGTCCAGGTCATCCTCAATCCGGACGGCTCCTGCACGGTGACCGATGACGGCCGCGGCATCCCGGTTGATATCCACGAAGGCGAAGGCGTTTCCGCCGCCGAAGTGATCATGACCGAGCTCCACGCCGGCGGCAAGTTCGACCAGAAGTCCTACAAGGTTTCGGGCGGGCTGCACGGCGTCGGCGTCTCGGTGGTCAACGCCCTCAGCGACTGGCTTGACCTGGTTATCTACCGCCAGGGCAAGAAGCATTCGGTGCGCTTCGAGCGCGGCGTCACCGTCAAGTCGCTGGAAGTGATCGGCGAGGCGCCCAAGCGCGACAACGGTGAGGATTATACCGGTTCGGAAGTCACCTTCTTTCCCTCCATCACCACCTTTGCCTTCATCGATTTCGACCGCAAGACGCTGGAACACCGCCTGCGTGAACTGGCCTTCCTCAATTCGGGTGTCTCTATCCGTTTTGCCGACATGCGCGAGGCCGAGCCCTACGAGGTCAACCTGCATTTCGACGGCGGCATCGTCGAGTTCGTCAAGCACCTCGACAAGTCCAAGACCTCGATCCTCAAGGCCCCGGTCGATGTGCGCGGCGTGCGTGACAAGGTCGAGCTGGATCTCGCCCTGCAATGGAACGACAGCTATCACGAGACGATGCTGTGCTTCACCAACAATATCCCGCAGCGCGACGGCGGCACCCACCTGGCGGCTTTCCGCGGGGCGCTGACCCGCGTCATGACGCAGTACATGGAATCCTCCGGCGCGGCCAAGAAGGAAAAGGTCTCGGTCACCGGCGAAGACGCCCGCGAGGGCCTGACCTGCGTGCTGTCGGTCAAGGTGCCCGACCCCAAGTTCTCGTCGCAGACCAAGGACAAGCTGGTCTCTTCCGAGGTGCGCCCGGCGGTCGAAGGTCTGGTCTATGACAAGCTGTCGCAGTGGTTCGAGGAGAACCCCAACGAGGCCAAGGCGATTGTCTCCAAGATCGTCGAAGCCGCCTCGGCCCGCGAAGCCGCCCGCAAGGCGCGCGACCTGACCCGCCGCAAGTCGGCGCTCGATATTTCGTCGCTGCCCGGCAAGTTGGCGGACTGCCAGGAACGCGATCCGGCCAAGTCCGAAATCTTCATCGTCGAAGGGGATTCCGCCGGCGGTTCGGCCAAGCAGGCACGCAACCGGGAAAACCAGGCCATCCTGCCCCTGCGCGGCAAGGTGCTGAACGTCGAGCGCGCACGTTTCGACAAGATGCTGTCGTCCGAGCAGATCGGCACCCTGATCGTGGCGCTGGGCGCCGGTATCGGCCGGGATGATTTCAATATCGACAAGCTGCGCTACCATAAGATCATCATCATGACCGATGCTGACGTCGACGGCGCCCACATCCGCACCCTGCTGCTGACCTTCTTCTACCGCCAGATGCCGGAAATCATCGAGCGCGGTTATCTCTATATCGCCCAGCCGCCGCTTTACAAGGTGGCCAAGGGCAAGTCGTCACGCTACGTCAAGGATGACAACGAACTGGATACCTTCCTGATCGAGGAAGGTGTCAGCGATGCCGTGCTGGCCCTGCCAACCGGCGAGCGCATCGTCGGCAACGACCTGGAGGCGCAGATCCGCGCCGCCAAGACCTTCAAGGGCTCGGTCGATCGCCTGTCCTCGCGCGCTCCGGCGTTTGCGTTGGAGCAGGCGGCGCTGGGCGGCCTGTTCAGCGGCCATCCTGACCTGGACCGCGTCGCCAAATCGCTGACCCGTCTCAACCAGGATGGCGATGGCCCGTGGAAGGTCGAGCCCGGCGAACTCGGCGGTTTTGTCTTCGAGCGCGTCCGCCGCGGTGTCACCGAAAAGATCGTGCTCGACGAGACCCTGATGCACAGCCAGGATGCCCGCCGTCTCGGTGAGCGCGCCGATGGCCTGGGCGATATCTATAACGCCGTCTCCATCTATACCCGTAAGGACAAGTCGATCGATATCCGTGGCCCGCTCGATCTGGTCTCGGCGGTGCTCGATGCCGGCCGCAAGGGTATGACCATCCAGCGCTATAAGGGCCTGGGCGAAATGAATGCCGAGCAATTGTGGGAAACCACGCTCGACAAGGACGTCCGGACCCTGCTGCAGGTCAAGGTCAACCATGCCGACGAAGCCGACGAGATGTTCTCGAAGCTGATGGGCGATCTGGTGGAGCCGCGCCGCGAATTCATTCAGGAAAATGCCCTGAATGCGGAAGTGGATGCCTAGGGTCACGGACCCTAGAACCCTTATGATTGAAGGGAACAACCGCCTTATCATAGGCGGTTGTTTTGTGGAGCGATCCGATGCCGAGTAGCTATGCCCTGCGCGCGCATTTCGAAAACCTGATGGATGACCTGATCGTTCGGGTCGTTACAATTCCAAGAGTGAAATCCTGCGCGATGGCCTGCGCGTGATTGAGGAGCGGGAGTCACGGCTCAAGGCGCAACTGGACAGCCTGCGCGCGGCGCTTAAGGAAGGTCTTGAAGGGCCGGATTTGAACGCAGATGAGGTGTTTGAGCCTTTGCGGCAAAAATATCAGGATATGATCGATAAGGAAAAGGCGCGGTGAGAGTGGTATTCTCCCCGGCATGAAGGCTGTGTTTGGCGAAGAGGAATCCTGAGCATGACAGACGAAGCGCAACAGTCCTTAAAGATATCCTCCCGCCTGAAAAGCGTGGGCTATGCCATGCGGGGTTTGGGCTTCATGCTGAAGACCCAGCATAATGCCTGGCTGCATCTGGCAGCGACGGTGCTGGTTATACTGGCCGCGTCATTCCTGCAGGTCCGGCTGGATGACTGGCGCTGGCTGATCGTTGCCATGATCATGGTCTGGGTGGCGGAAGCCTTCAATACGGCGGTCGAATATGTCTGCAATGTTGTCTCGCCCGGCTATTCCGAACTGGTAAAGCACGCCAAGGATATCGCCGCTGGGGCCGTGCTTATCTGTGCTTTCGGGGCGGCGGTGATTGGCTTCCTGACGCTCTGGCCCTATGTCGAGCTGATGCTCGATCGCTTCCACGGACCGGTATCCCTGTAAAGCTTGTAGCTTAGTACGTTTCGTATTAATTTGCCTCCAAATAGTACGGAGCGTATTACTTGCCTGCCATTACGACTCTCGGTTATGCCCTCCTGGGCCTGATCCGTGCCGAACCGCGCACGGGCTATGCCCTGCGCATGGTCTTCGAGACGACGCCGATGGGCAGCTATTCGAGCAGTCCGGGCAGCATCTATCCGGCGCTCAAAGGACTGGAAAAGCAGGGGCTGATTACGGCCGAGGCCGCCGGCAAACGCAAGAGCGTGCTGCAAATCACGCCGGAGGGCCGGGGGCGGTTTGAAGCCTGGCTGACCGCGCCGATGGGTACGGAGGAGGGAAGCGATACGGCGCTTCTGCGCTTCGCCTTCCTGAACGATCATCCGGACCGGCAGGTCACGCTCGACTTCCTGACCGCGTTCAACGCGGTCATGGCCGGTCGTGCGGCGGGCCTGAAAGGCTGGCTGACGGGGGATGAGGCGCAAGCGATGCCGTTGCAGGCGCGGCTGGCGGTTCTGCACGGTTTGCGATCACTGGAGGCTTCGGCGCAATGGGCGTCGGAGGCATATGAGGCGTTGAAAGGGGAGGTAAGATGAACAGGTATGTGGTTTTCGCTTTAAAATTCGCGGGCGTGTGGCTGGCCTTGATTATTGGTCAGATGGCGGGCGGCATGATCGGCCAGATGCTGACCCACGCCGCACCGCCGGCGATGAAGCCCGACGGGCCTTTGAGCCTGACGGCGGCCATTGTGGTGGCGGCGGGGCTTTATGCGGTCGTGCTGTCGGCCATGGCGCCGGCGATGCGTTGGCCGTTCTGGGGGCGTTTCGCCGCCCTGTTCGGCCTGCTCTACGGCCTGGAATCGCTGCTGTCGCTGATCGAGGCGATCTACTTCAACGCCTATGTCCATATGACGGATGCCCTGCTGTGGATGATGGCGGTCGGCAATGCCGTAAAGGCGGCGCTGGCGGCCTTGGTCTGCGCACTTTTGTGGCGTGGCGAGACGATGCCGGTTGAGCACTTCACCGGGCTTTACTGGCGCATACCGGTGATCATTCCGCTCTATATCGTCTTTTATTTCGGCGCCGGTGCGTTGATCGCCTGGCAGAGCGCCGATGTGCGAACCTATTATGCGCAGGGCTTTCATATCGACCAGGGGCAACTGGCGCTGTTGCAGGTCGGGCGCGGCCTGATCTGGGCTCTGCTGGCTCTGCTCAGTGTGGCCAGCCTGACCGGCGGCACCTGGAAACGCGCGGTGCTGACCGGCCTGGCTTTTTCGGTCTTCATGGCGGCGACCCTGCTCTATCCCAATCCGCTGATGCCGTGGTCGGTGCGGCATGTGCATCTGATCGAGGTGGGTGTGTCGAATTTCCTGTTCGGTATATTGGCCAGTCTGATTTTGCTGAGCGGTCGAAAACCGCGCTGATCAGAGCTTCGCTTCGATCCGGATATCGCCCTTGAAGAGCTGCTTGAGCTTGCCGGCATCCTTCAGGCCGACAATCGGCATCTTGTTGTCGTACAGCTCTTCCTCGATGATGCCCAGTGCCTCGCACTGGTCGAGCACATGGGTCAGCAGCGTGGCATCATAATCTTTAGCGATGCCGAAGGTCTGGAGCCGCGTGGTGTAGTCGGGCTTGTCGGCCTTGCCCAGAACATGGTCGATCAGCTTCTTGCGGCCGCGCGGCCCATTCAGGCGATAGAGGGCCGACATCAGCATCTGGGCCGGTTCGGTGACATCGGTCACGCGGTTGCGGTTCAGGCAGTTGTCGCACGACCGGCAGGGCTCGCCGGCTTCGTCGCCGAAATACTGCCGGATGGCCTGCTTGCGGCAATCGTGGCCGAGCACCATCTGGAAGAAATCCCGCGCCTTTTCCTTTTGCACCGATTGATCCGCCGCGCCCTCGTTTTCACGGAGGCCGAGGCGACGGATCGCCCAGCCAAGATCGCCGGGATTATGGAAGCAGATGCCGGCGGCGGGCAGGCCGTCACGGCCGGCGCGGCCGACCTCCTGCCAGTAGGCTTCGGTGGAAGAGGGCGGATCGGCGTGGATGACGAAGCGAACATCGGCCTTGTTGATACCCATGCCGAAGGCGATGGTGGCCACCATGATCTTCGATTTACCGGCCATGAAAGCTTTCAGCCGGTCCTCGCGTACCTGCGCCGGCAGGCCGGCATGATAGGCGGTGGCGGAAAAGCCCTCTTTGTTGAGGTTCTGCGCCAGCTTTTCGGTGCCGTCGCGCGACCCACAATAGATGATGCCGGCGTTTCCTTTCTGGCGGCGCAGGATATCGACGATCGATTTCAGCACCGCGCCCTTGCGCCGGACAAAACGCAGGGAGAGGTTGGGCCGGTCGAAGCCGGCCACGATTTCGATGGCATTATCAATATGCAGGGCGGCCTTGATATCGCCGCGCGTATGGGCATCGGCCGTGGCGGTGAGGGCCAGGGTCGGGACATCGGGCAACAGGGATTTGAGCTGGCCGAGGGCACGGTATTCCGGACGGAAATCATGGCCCCACTGGCTGATGCAGTGCGCTTCGTCGATGGCCATGATCGAGGGGCGCAGTTTGACCAGCCGATCAAGCACGAAGGGCGACAGGGCTTCCGGCGACAGGTAGAGCAGGTCGAGATTGCCGTCGCGGGCATCGTCCCACAGACGGGTGCGATCATCGAGCGACAGGGTGGAATCGAGCCGTTCGGCGCGCACGCCGCGCGCTTTCAGGGCCATGACCTGGTCGCTCATCAGGGCGATCAGCGGCGAGATGACAATGCCGATACGGCCGCTCAGAAGCGCCGGAATCTGATAACAGAGACTTTTGCCGCCGCCGGTGGGCAACACGGCCAGGGTATCGTGGCCGGACAGGATGGCGGCGATGACCGCGGCCTGCTTGCCGCGGAAGGCTTCATAGCCGAACACCGTGCGCAGGATATCTTCGGCGCGAGCCATATCGCTGGCGGGTCGGTTCAGGGTATCGGCGGGGGAGAGCATGGTTTAGCGATAGGGTGTTTTGGTTTTGAGGCCAAGAGGAAAGACAAGGAAACAAAGTCAGAACCCCCACCACCACGCCCTTCGGGCGCGGTTCCCCTCCCCGGCATAGCCGGGGAGGTATAAGGATAAAAGTTTTCGTCTTGACCGCTGGCGCTTGGCTTGGCTAAGAGGATTTCAAGGTAATGGATTTCTGCCTGGCCTGTTGAGCCGAACCGCTCCGCGATGAGCTGATGATTCCTACTCGGTTGCCACTTTGCAAGGAGTAGAGTCATGCGTGTTTTCTCCGATTTTCTCACCGAACGCCTGAAGCATGGCCTGATCGTGCTGCGCTGGCTGGCCATACTGGCGCCGATGGCGGCTGTGGTCGGATCGGCCTGCGCCCTGTTCCTGTGGGCGCTCGATGCGGCTACTGCCCTGCGTTTCCAGTATCCATGGCTGCTGTATCTGCTGCCTGTGGCCGGTTTCGGCATTGGGCTCGTCTATCTTTGGAAGGGCGGGGCGACGGAAGGTGGCAACAACCTGATCGTTGACCAGATCCACCAGCCCGGCGGCGGGGTGCCGCTGCGCATGGCGCCGCTGATCCTGGCCTCGACCGTGCTGACGCACCTGTTTGGTGGTTCGGCCGGGCGCGAAGGCACGGCGGTGCAGATGGGCGGCAGCCTGGCCAGCGCGTTTGGCCGCGTTTGGAAACTAACCGATGACGAGGTGCGGGTGGTGCTGATGGCGGGTATCGCCGCCGGTTTTGGCGCGGTCTTCGGCACGCCGATCGCCGGTGCGGTCTTTGCCATGGAGGTGCTGGCGATGGGGCGGATGCAGTACCTGGCTCTGGTGCCGTGCCTCGGCGCGGCGGTGCTGGCCGACTGGGTCTGCCAGACCTGGGGCATTCATCATACGGTCTATCACGTCGCCGCCATCGCCCAGTTGGTCGACCCGCTGCTGCTGGGAAAGGTCATTCTGGCCGGTGTCGCCTTCGGCCTGATCGCGTTGTTTTTTTCAGAGGCTAATCATCGTTTGAGTGACTGGATCAAGGCGCGGGTGCCCTATGCGCCGCTGCGGCCTCTCATCGGCGGCCTGGCGGTGATCGCCCTGGTCTATATCTGCGGTACACGCGATTATCTCGGCCTCGGTGTCTGGTCGCCCAATCCTGGCGACATCACTTTGCCCGGCCTGTTCGGGCCCGATATCCATGCGTGGAGCTGGGCGCTGAAACTGCTGTTCACCGTCGTCACCTTGAGCTGCGGCTTCAAGGGCGGCGAGGTGACGCCGCTGTTCTTTATCGGCGCGGCGCTGGGCAATGCGCTGAGCGGTGTTCTGGGCGTGCCGGTCGATCTGCTGGCGGCGGTCGGTTTCGTGGCCGTGTTCGCGGGTGCCGCCAATACGCCGCTGGCCTGCACCCTGATGGGGATGGAGTTATTCGGCACCAGTCACGGTGTTTATATCGCCGCCGGCTGCTTTGTCGCCTATCTGTGCAGCGGCCATTCCGGCATCTATCTTTCCCAGCGTATCGCCCAGTCCAAGATCGCCGGCCTGGCCGTGCTTCAGGAGGTGAGCCTGCGCGAGGCACGGCAGAAGGCGGCGCAAAGGCGCCCGGCCCAGTGACCGTATTTTTGCCCGAATGGACGTGCTATGCTATGGCCGGTGTCGGGGGGGCACGCGCGGGTTAACCAATCTTCACGCGACAGCTTCCCTGGATTTGCTATAAGACACCTAAGACCGCAGCGGGCGATGCGGAACCATGTTCATGAGTGAGGATTGAATGTCTAACGGACGGGGCCCCGATGACGGTATGGGGACGGGGAAAAGAACAGGGCGTCGCTCGCCTTTACAGGCTGTCTTTTACTGGCTGACCATAGCGGTCATCTGGATCGCCATCTTTGGCGTGGCGTTTATCGGCGTCATGGCCATCGACCTGCCGGATATTTCCAAGCTCGACAATCCGGACAGGCAGCCTTCCATCACCTATCTCGATCGCTCAGGCGCCCTGATCGCCGTGCGCGGCGGCAGCCAGGCTTCGGCGCCGGTCAAGATCGAGGAATTGCCCGATTATGTACCGCTGGCCTTTGTGGCCATCGAAGACCGTCGCTTCTTCACGCATCCCGGTTTTGATCCGGTCGGCATCAGCCGCGCCCTGCTCAGCAATCTGAGCAAGAAGAAGGGCGCCAACCTGGCCGGGGGCTCCACCATCACCCAGCAACTGGCGCGGAATCTCTTCCTTTCCGCCAACCAGAACATGAAGCGCAAGGTGCAGGAACTGATGATCGCGGTGTGGCTTGAGCACAAGTACACCAAGAAGGAAATCCTGGAGATGTACCTCAACCGCGTCTATTTCGGCGCGGGGGCCTATGGCATAGAGGCGGCATCGCAGCGCTATTTCAACAAGGACGCCAAGGATTTGAGCGTAGGCGAGGCCGCCATGCTGGCCGGGCTGATGAAGGCGCCGAATTCCTATTCGCCGCTGTCCGACCAGGAACGCGCCGGCCGCCGCGCCATGATCGTGCTGAATGAGATGGTGCAGTCGAAGGTCATTACGCCTGAACAGCGTGACGAAGCGATCGCCAAGCCGATCAGCGTGTCGAAGACCCTGGCCTCGGCACATGCCCAGTACTTCGTCGACTGGCTGGACAAGGATATCCGCTCGTTGATCGACCCGAAAAATACTGAGGATCTGATCGTCGAAACCACGCTCGATCTGCCGATCCAGACCGATGCCGAACGCGCCGTCCAGACCATCATGGCACGCGACGCCAAGAAAGGCCCGCAGCAGGCGGCGGTCGTATCAGTGGATGGCGAAGGCCGCATCCGCGCCATGATCGGCGGGGTTTCCTATGCCGACTCGCAGTTCAATCGCGCCACTGACGCCCACCGCCAGACCGGCTCGTCCTTCAAGCCGTTTGTCTACCTGACGGCGATGGAAAAGGGTTACCAGCCGACCACGCCGGTGGTGGATGAACCCTACAGCATTGGCGATTATTCTCCGGAAAACTACACCCGTAGCTATATGGGTCTGATCGACCTGCAAACCGCCCTGGCCCATTCGATCAACACCGTGGCCGTGCGTCTGGCCAATGATATCGGCCGCGATAATGTGGCGGCGACGGCGCACCGCATGGGCCTGACGGCCAAGATCAACACCGATCCGGCCATGGCGCTCGGCACCTCCGAGGCTACGCCGCTGGAAATGGCGCAAGCCTATATTCCGTTCTCCAATGGCGGCATCCGCGCCACGGTGCATGGCGTGATCCGCATCCGTACCGCCACCGGCAAGGTGATGTACCAGTACCGCGATCCGGGCGAAGACGGCGGCCGCGTACGCGTGGTCAATAATCCGGCCCTGTCCAATATGACCCTGATGATGCGCGGCGTCATGGCGCGCGGTTCCGGCACCGGCGCCAATATCTCCGGTTACGACCTCGCCGGCAAGACCGGAACCACCAGCGATTACCGCGATGCCTGGTTCGATGGCTTTACCGGCGGTTTCGTTACCGTGGTCTGGGTGGGCCGCGACGATAACACGCCGATGAAGGGCAAGGTCACCGGCGCCGGTACACCTGCCGCCATATGGAAGACCTACATGACCTCGGCGCTCAAGCGCATTCAGACCAGCCCCATTCCGGAAGGTCCGCCGCCCAGCGAACTGACGCCGGTGGCCGAAGACGCCCTGCGCGATTTGCTGGGCACCCAGGCAGATGCCGTGGCGGCGTCGCAGGCGGCCAATGACAATGGCCAGGGCCAAAATGGCGAATTGCCGCCGATCGTCACCATGAAGCCGATCCCCAATCCGGAAGAAAAGAAGAAAGACAGTTCGCTGGACGATCTTTTCTCGGAGGCGCAAAGAAAGAACCAGTGAGGCCAGGGTGCGAGGCACCGGGGGCGCCGAGCCCTGGACCCGTATGTTGCATAGAGCCCCGGTTATGGTCGATATCTCCTCCCCATTCCTTAAATGGGGAGGTGGCATTTGCGCAGCAAATGACGGAGGGGCGCCCCACCACCGCTTCGCGGTCCCCCTCCCCATCAAGATGGGGAGGAGAGCTACGAGGTGTATTTGAACAGCGTGTGGCCTTCGGTCTTCAGCCATTTGCGTGCCGGCTTATAGTCGCCGAACATAGCGGTCACTTCGTTCCAGAAACGGTCTGAATGATCGGGGTGGCGCAGGTGAGCGCATTCATGGGCAACGAGATATTCCAGTACCTTCGGCGGCGCCAGGATCACCCGCCAGCTATAGCGGATGGCCTTGCGCGAAGGGGTACACGAACCCCAGCGGCCGCGGGCATCGAACAAAGAGACCTTGACGCCGGAAACGCCCAGCATGGCCGTATAGCGCTCGGTTTCGGTCTGGAGGGCTTTTAAAGCCTGTTGACGCAGATAGCGCTCGACGCGGCGGGCAAACAGTTTTTCATCGCCGCTGGTGACCAACTGCCATGAGCCATCCTCGGCCTGTATGGGACGGGCGGTGATCACGCCGGCCTTTTCCGCCAGGGTGACGGCATGACCGCGTATGGCAAGGGTCATGCCGGGCGCGAAGGCTTGAGGCGCGTCTTGATTGCGGCGGTGCTGCAATATCCAGTCGTGGCGGCTGCGGGCGAAATCGACGGCGTCGGCCAGATGTTTCGGACGCGGCGCGGTGACCACGGCTTCTCCGCTCCTGGCATCGATGCGCAGGGAAATCCGCCGGGCGCGGGCATTGACCTTGAGGCGCAGTTTATATTCGCCGCAATCGAGCAGGTCGCCGGCAGCATAGGTGGCCGTCGGGCGGATCAGCGCCTTAAGCGAGCTTATCATTTTGGGCGATGAAATCGCGGATGCGCGGATAGATGTCGTCACGGAAGCGGCGGCCATTGAAGACGCCGTAGTGGCCGGCACCCTTCTGGACGTACAGAAGCTTCTTGTCGTCCGGAATATTGGGGCACATGGCGTGCGCCGCCTGGGTCTGGCCGACGCCGGAAATATCGTCCTTCTCGCCTTCCACGGTCATCAGGGCGATATCGGTAATGGCCTTCGTATCGACAGTGCGTCCCTTATGGACCAGTTCCCCCTTGGGCAGGGCGAACTTCTGGAACACCAGGTCGATGGTCTGGAGGTAGAATTCCTCGGTCAGGTCGAGCACCGACAGGTACTCGTCGTAGAATTCCAGGTGCTTGGTTTCGGCGTCGCCGTCATTATCGACCAGCGAATGGAAATAATCCCAATGCGCGTCGGCATGGCGGGCCTCGTTCATGCTCATGAAGCTGTAGAGCTGCACAAAACCGGGATAAACGCGGCGGCCAAGGCCCGGATAGGGCGGTGGCACAGTATGGATCATGTTCGACTTGAACCAGGTGAAGGGCTTTTCCTGCGCCAGGTCGTTGGTCACGGTCGGGTTGAAGCGCGCGTCGATTGGCGAGCCCATAAAGGTCATCGAGGCAGGCCGGCAGGCATCCCTGTCTTCCGACATCAGGCAGGCCGCGGCCAGGACCGGCGGTCCCGGTTGGCAGACGGCCACCACATGGGCGCGGCTGCCGATGACGGTCAGCATGTCGCGGATATGATCCATGAAGGAGTAGAAATCGAAACGGCCTTCGAGGATCGGCACCTGGCGGGCATTGACCCAGTCGGTGATATAGACATCATGATCGAGCAGGAATTCCTGCACCGTGCCGCGCAGCAGGGTGGCATAGTGGCCCGACAGCGGCGCCACGATAAGGACGGCCGGTGCCGAGGTCTTGCGTTTGGCGCGGCGCAGGTCGGACGGATCGCGCTGGAAGCGCAGCAGGCGGCACCAGGGGCTTGACCAGTCCTCGATGATCTGGACTCGGACATCGACATCATTGATCTTGACGCTGTTTATGCCCCATTCGGGCTTGCCGTAGCGCTTGGTGACGTTGGAAAACAGTTCCGCCGAGGCATAGAGCGTGCGGCCGATGGCGGTATCGGAGGCCGGATTGAGCTTCGACCCCCAGAAATCGCGCGTCATCTGCGCCATGGCCCGCAGCGGGGCGGCGGAATAGTAGGCGTATTCGTGGAGCGAATAGAGCATGGAGGTCATGTGTACTCTGGTTACCGTTAGCGGTAACTTACAATAGCAAACATGTCCTGCCAATTCATTACGACGCCCGAAAACATAAGTTTACCAGGGTGCGGAGCACCCTGGACCCGTAAGTTTGACAGCGCTTTCCCGGCCATGTTCGTTAACTGTTTGCCTTCATTGACTCTTTGAGCTGCTCGGCGCTCTGCTGTGGGGTAATATCGCTCATCAGCGGCGAATCGAACTGGCCCTTCGGGTTCATCAGAAAAATCACGGCTGTGTGATTATAGGTGTAATTATCGCCGTCGCCGCTCTTGGTCGCCGTCACGCGGTAGGCTTTTTCGACCGCTTTGATCTCCTCCGGCGTGCCGGTCAGGCCGATCACACCGGGGGGAAAGCCGCCGCTGGCCAGGTAAGCCTTCATATTGGCCGGCGAATCACGTTCCGGATCGACCGTGATAAAGACGATCTGAAGCTTGTCGGCATCCTTACCCAAAGCGGCTTTGGTCCGTGCCAGGGATTGCAGGGTCAGCGGGCAGACATCCGGGCAATAGGTATAGCCGAAGAAGACCGCCGTCCACTTGCCGGTGAGGATCGACTGGTCGACGCGCTGGCCATCCTGGTTGGTGAGGGTGAACGGACCGCCGATGGTCACCGACGGATCAACCTGCGACGCATACTGCGACCTTGCGCCATTTGCGCCGCCCTTCAGGCTGTTGTACCAGTTGTACCCGGCCAGGCCGATCAGCAGGGCGAAGGCGGCGGCGATGATCGCCAGGCGGAATTTAGTCATCGGAAGCTTTCGAGCCAAAGAATATTATGTTTGTCAGCAAGACTCTAAACCATATCTCAGCCTTTTTAAACGGCGCCGATGTCGCAGCCCCGATCGGCGGCGGCGCCGAGCAGGATCACCTGCGACTGCGCACCCTGATCATGCTGCGCTGGCTGGCGATTCTCGGCCAGAGCGCCATGATCCTGCTGATCGCCTATGGTTTCAATTACCCGCTTCGCCTGTGGTCCTGCCTCAGCATCATCATGGGCAGCGCCTGGCTGAATATCATCCTCAGCCTCGGCCGGCGCAATTCGCGTGTCGCCGGCTGGGAAGCGACCCTGCAACTGAGCTTCGATGCCGTCCAGCTTGGCCTGCTGCTGGGCGTCACCGGCGGGCTGAACAACCCCTTCTGCCTGCTGCTGATCGCCCCGCCGACCGTGGCCGCCGCCAACCTGCCGACGCGCCACGGCCTGGTAGTGGTGGCGGTGTCGATGGCCGCGGCCATCGCTTTGGCTTTCTGGTCGCTCGACCTGCCGTGGAAGGCCGGGGAGGCATTCGTATTGCCGCAAATGTACCGGCTTGGCTTCCTGGCGGCCATACTGGTCGGGATCGCCTTCACCGCCGGCTATGCCTGGCAGGCGGCGCTGGAAGCAACCCGCATGGCCCAGGCGCTCGCCGCCACCCAGGCCGTGCTGGAAAAGGAGACCCGGCTGTCGGCCCTGGGTGGCCTGGCGGCCGCGGCGGCGCACGAACTGGGCACGCCGCTGGGCACCATCCAGGTGGTGGCGCGCGAAATGCTGCATGGCCTCAAGCCGGAAAATCCGCTCTATGAAGACGCCGAACTGCTGGTATCGCAGAGCCAACGTTGCCGCGATATCCTGAAGGCGCTTTCCGCCCGGCCGGAAACGCGTGATGCGGTCTATGACCAGGTGCCGCTGAAAACCTTCCTGAGCACGGCCGCCGAACCCTATCAAAGCGCGCGGGTAGCCATCCATATCGACGTGGAAGCGCGAGGCATCGGCGATGCCGATGGCGGCATCCTGATCCTGCGCCGGCCGGAATGGCTACACGCCTTTTCCGCCTTTATCGAAAACGCCGTCGATTTCGCGCGTTCGGAGGTGCGGATCAGCGCCGAGGTGACGCGCGGCTATGTGGCGCTGACCATTTCGGATGACGGGCCGGGATTTGCGCCGGACATATTGTCGCGGCTGGGCGAGCCTTATATTTCCTCGCGTTATGACGCCGACGAGGGGGTGAAAGCCGGCAAAAAGCTTGGTGCGCAAAGCCATTCCGGTATGGGGCTGGGCTTTTTTATCGCCAAGACCCTGCTGGAACACACCGGCGCCAATGTGACCTTTGGTAACCGCGAGATCGGCGGCGCCTATGTGCGGGCCTTGTGGCAGCGAGATCAAATCGATATCCTGTCGCCTGATGTATAAAGGGTTATGCTCATGGACGCCGATCCGCACGAAGTTCTGAAAACCGCGATTGCCGGCCTGGCCGACAAGACCTTGCTGCTGATGGATGACGATGCGCCGTTCCGCAATCGTCTGGCGCGGGCGCTGGAGATGCGCGGCTTCACTGTGGCGGTGGCCGAAGGCGTGCATCAGGCCATGGAAATGATCGACGCCAATCCGCCGGCCTTCGCCGTGATGGACATGCGACTGGAAGACGGCAACGGCCTTCAGGCGGTCGAGGCCCTGCACCGGAAGCGGCCGGAAGCGCGGGCCATCATGCTGACGGGCTACGGCAATATCGCCACGGCGGTGGCGGCGGTCAAATCGGGCGCCATCGATTACCTGTCGAAGCCGGCCGATGCCGATGATGTGGTCAAGGCCCTGTTAGCGGTGGAGGATCATGCCCCGCCGCCGCCGGAAAACCCGATGTCGGCCGATCGCGTGCGCTGGGAACATATTCAGCGCGTCTATGCCCTGTGCGGCCAGAATGTTTCCGAAACCGCCCGCCGGCTGAATATGCACCGCCGGACCCTGCAACGGATTCTCGCCAAGCGTGCCCCGAAATAATTACCGGTGGTGCGTGCCGCTCTCATAAGGATGGGCGGCGGAAGGCAGGATCAGGTTGTGCGTGATCTGGCTGACCGACGAGATGATGATCTGCACCGACAGGGCGCACAGGATCAGGCCGAGCACCCGAACCACAACCACCATGCCGACCCGGCCGAAAATGCGTGAGATCGAATTGGCGAACAGCAGGGTCAGAAGCACGGCAAAAGCGGTGGTGCAGATCGCCGCCACGCCGGTGGCCAGGCCCAGAATGCCCAGTTTCTGCGCTTCGCCGGCCTGGATGACGACGGTCGAGATTGTGCCGGGGCCGACCATCAGCGGAAAGGCGAAGGGCACGACCAGCTTTTCAAAGGCGTTCTTTGCTTTTTCACGATGGCCGAGCGGCTGGACGCCGGAAGCGGGGTCACCGCCATGCGCCACCTCATCGGCGCGGGTAAAGGTCTCGATGAAGTCGCCGCGCGCCATTTCCAGTCCCATCAGGAACAGCAGCAGCCCGCCGGCAATGCGGAAGGCGTCCATCGAAATGCCGAAGAATTTCAATATGCTGAGGCCAGCGAAGAAGAAGACCGTCAAGATCAGGGCGGTGAAGATCGAGATATAGAGGCTGATCAGGCGGCGCGAGGCCGGGCTCTGGCTCTGGGTGGCGGCGGCAAAGATGGGCACATTGCCGATCGGGTCGATCAGGGCGAAAAGCGTGATGAAAAAGTTGACGTAGAACGAGATCAGAGTCATTTGGCTGCCCACCGATGAATTTGCTTACCACACAGCAATTCGCCCTTTCCCGCAAGCCTGTTGAGATTGTAACCATGCTGAAAGCTGATCCCCGCCTGATCGTTGCCCTCGATGAACCCGATCTGGCCTCGGCCCGCGCATTGGTGACCAGGCTTGGTGAGACCGTCAGTTATTACAAGATCGGCCTGACGCTGCTGGCGCAGGGCGGGCTTACGCTGTGCGAGGAACTGGCGGCGCAGGGCAAGTCGGTTTTCCAGGACTGGAAGCTGCACGATATCGGCGCGCAGGTGGAAGGGGCGGCGAAAGCCGCTTCCTCCGGCGCCTGTGACCTGCTGACCGTCCATGCCGAACCGCAGGTGATGAAGGCGGCGATCAAGGGCCGCTCTAATCCGAACACCAAGATCATAGGCGTCACGGTTATGACTTCGCTGACGCAAGGCGACCTTGATGAGATGGGGTATGGTGTGCCGCTGGCTGATCTGGTGCTGCGTCGTGTTGATCAGGCGGTGGACTGCGGGATGGATGGCGTGGTGGCCTCGCCGCATGAGGCGGCGCTGATCCGTGCGCGTGTGCCAGCCGATTTCCTGATTGTGACGCCGGGTGTGCGTCCGGTGGGGGCTTCGGTCGATGACCAGCAGCGCATTGCCACGCCGGAAGATGCCTTCCGCAATGGCGCCTCGCATGTGGTGGTCGGCCGCCCGATTACGCGCGTTGCCGATCCGGTGGCGGCCACACAGGCGATCCTTGAGGCGATTCGAGTTTGACGGACTCGTTTTTGGCATTTCGTCAACTGTGATTTGACGTTCCAGGCTTGTTCTCCTATATGTGGAGTCTGGTATTATTCAGTCAGGTCACAGGAGGTGAAAGATGGCTGTAAAATCTAACGCCTTTGGCAGCACAACTCTGACCGCTGACGATGCGAAGAAGTTCAAGAATCAGATTACCTATGGCAAGCCAAAGGACGCTGCCAGAGAAAGCTTGAGTCGTGGCTCAAGCATGGCTAGTGATTTTCGTGCATCGCGCCAGTTGTTGATCAAGATCAAAAAATAACGACGCCCCGTGGACGAAGACGAATTTATTCTTCGCCCTATTGAAGACGGCGATTCCTTTACATCCTTCAGAACGGGAGACGCAGATTTTGCGCCTCTTAAGATGTTCGCCAGAACAAAGGCCAAGCCTTATGAAAAGGCAAACTTGGCGCGGACTTATGTTGTGTGCGATCAGACGAATAATCGCGTAGCTGCATATATTACGCTGGTTTGCAGCGAGGTCCGTTCGGCCGAAACACTTGCGGATATCGACGGTCATTTGTTTCCATATGAGCAATATCCGGCGGTGAAGATTGCTCGTTTGATGGTAGATGAACGTTATCGTGGCAATGGTTTGGCAGTTTCAAAGAAACTCGGCAGTGTCCTGATCGATTTCGCTTTAGGCATTGCCAAGAACGAAATAGCCGAGTGGGTAGGCTGCCGCTTCATTATTGTAGACGCGAAGGCAAAATCAGTCGCTTTTTATGAAAAGGTGGGCTTTACCTTGTTGGATACGCCTGACAATAAAGCGCGTGCTGAAAAGGTCATGTTTGTCGATCTGAGCAAGCTCTAAAAGTCCACCGCAATCCCCTTGCGTTCCCAGTCGCCATAGCGCGTGGGTTCCGGGCCGGTCGGGCCGCCTTCTTCGATCGCCTTGGCAATCTCGGCCTCTTCCTTGGCGCGGCGTTCGGCAGCTTCGGCCAGGGCGCGCTTGGCGACGGGCGACAGGATCCTGCGCACCTCAAGGGCGCTCAGATCGGCAGGCTTTTCAACTTCGGATGACATTTTCGTAACCGTCTTGCGGGCAATGGCGCCGATTTCCATATCTAGGCCCTAAAGGATTGTTTCTCAAGGAGCCTTATTCAAATGAACCCGTTAAAGACCTGGCTGCTTCTGGCTGGCCTGACCGCGCTGTTTGGCGTGATCGGTTTTGCACTGGCGGGGCCGACGGGCATGTTGATCGCGCTCGGCCTGGCCGTGGCGATGAACGTCTTCAGCTATTATAATTCCGACAAGATGGTGCTGCGCATGTATGGCGCTCAACGGATCGACGCCAATGCGCCCAATGCTTTGCTGCGTGATTACTATGCCGATATCGAGCAACTGAGCCGTCGCGCCGGCCTGCCGATGCCGGCGGTCTATATCATGGATTCGGACCAGCCGAACGCCTTCGCCACCGGCCGTGATCCGCAACACGCGGCGGTTGCCGCCACCACCGGCCTGCTGCGGATGCTGGAGCGCGAGGAAATCCGCGGCGTCATGGCCCACGAACTGGCGCACGTCAAAAACCGCGACACCCTGACCATGACGATCACAGCGACCCTTGCTGGCGCTATCTCGTCACTGGCCAATTTCGCCATGTTCTTCGGCGGTTCGCGTGACGATGAGGACGGCCATAGCAATATTGTCGTCGTGATCCTGATGGCCATTCTGGCGCCGATCGCCGCCATGCTGGTCCAGATGGCGATTTCGCGCACCCGTGAATATGCCGCCGACCGCATGGGCGGTGAAATCTCCGGCGATCCGGAAAGCCTGGCCCGCGCGCTGAAAAAGATCGAGGCCTACGCCAAGGGCGGTGTGGTCAATCATGAGGCCGAACGCCATCCGGCTTCGGCGCACCTGTTCATCATCAATCCCTTGAGCGGGCGCGGCATGGACAATCTGTTCTCCACCCACCCGGCGACGGAAAACCGCGTCAATGCCCTGATCCAGCTTGGTATGGATATGAAGCGCCGCGGCACGTCTTTCGGCCAGACCAGCGTACCGACCGTACAGTAAAACGAGCTGCGAAGGCATTAAAGACCTCCAAAAGTGGTATTGCGGCAATTAAGGATTGCTGCAATAGTCTGAGTAATAACAAACGCCATGAACCACATGGCAAACTCAGGGAGGTATCAATGAAGCGTGTTTTAACCACGGCCCTTGCGTCTGTGCTTCTTGCCGGTCCGGTCATGGCGCAAACCGCCGCGCCGGCCATCACGGAAGATTTCAAGCGGTCATCCGTCAATCAGCCGGGTCAGGACTATCCGCAGGTCAATTCGCAGGGCTATGTCCGTTTTCGCGTCACCGCTCCTGATGCGCAGGCTGTCAAGGTCAGCCTGGGTCTGGGCGGCCGCGGCGGCACCACACTGACCAAGGGTGCCGACGGCGCCTGGACCGGCACCACTGAGGCCCGATGGATGAGGGCTTCCACTATTACCATCTTACCGTCGATGGCGGCACCTTCAACGATCCGGGCACGCTCAATTTCTACGGCTCGACCCGCTGGGAAAGCGGCATCGAGGTGCCGGCGCATGACGCCGATTTCTATGCACTGAAAGACGTGCCGCACGGCAATGTGCAGCAGATTCTGTTCCCCTCGCCCAGCACCGGCACCCAGCGTCGCGCCTTCGTCTATACGCCGCCCGGCTATGACGCCAGCCAGGCGGAGCGCTATCCCGTGCTCTATCTCCCGCATGGCTGGGGCGAGGATGAAACCGCCTGGGCCAATCAGGGCCATGCCAACCTGATAATGGATAACCTGATCGCCGAAGGGAAGGCCAAACCCTTTATCATCGTCATGACCTACGGCATGACCAATGAGGTCAAGCCCGGCGGCCTGTTCAGCTTCGATATCAAGCCGTTCCAGACGGTGCTGGTCGATGAACTGATCCCTTATGTCGACAGCCATTTCCGCACCCTGTCCGACCAGCCGCACCGCGCCATGGCCGGGCTGTCCATGGGCGGTTTCGAGACCAAGCTGATCACCTTCGCCAATATCGATAAGTTCGCCTATATCGGCCTCTTAAGCGGCGGCACCATCTCGGTCGATGACGTCAGCAAGACGCCGGGCTTCAAGGACAAGGTCAAGCTGGCCTTTGTCAGCTTCGGCAGCCGCGAACTGGAGGGCCCGCGCATGGGGCCGCCGGGCGCGCCGCCGCAAGACCCGCGCAAGAATGCCGAAGAACTGAAGGCGTCTGGCGTCAACAGCGTCTTCTATGTGTCACCCAATACGGCGCACGAGTTCCTCTCATGGCGGCGCAGCCTGCATGAACTGGCGCCACTGCTGTTCCGGGATTGAGAAGCGTTTTGATGGGAAGAGGCGGCTCGTAAGGGCCGCCTTTTTTATGAGGCGGGCCGAGTGATTTCGCTGACGGCCACCTGGTGGAATATGTTGTTTTCTCGAACCGCCGGCGCGGAAATCAGCGGCCATCGGCGGTAGCAGCCAGCGGAGTTAAACTTTTTCCTACGCTCAAAGATGAGCATTGCCATTTTAACTCTACTGACATTAGCTTCTAACGCTTCGAGGTGAAGCTATTATTATCTATGTAGGCACCATTTTCGCCAAGGTTCTTGGATAAGTGAACAAAGTCTTTTATCCATGGAAACACCTTACTGATATTGCCTTCGTTGACTGGCAAATCTGTCAATGCCACGTGAATCTTTCCAATCTTTACGCCCGATCCTAGAATTTGTTCTGCGTCAGCCGGATACACCCTAACAACGGAATCCGGATCTAGCGAGTTTTTGAACGTGACCATTTGAGGAATTTCATCTTCCGGAACGTCCCAACTGAAGTCAGAAGTTAGGTCATGTCTGTTAAGGATTGAATTTGCGTAACCGCGCGGATCAGCTCTATATTCGTCTGTGACATAAGTTAAAATTAAATGTTGACCGTTTTTCAGGTGAACATAGGCAGCATCACCTTCTATATAACAGCCACCTACATCAAGCCCGCCGTAAGTCGGATTAGCTGCCCTGCATCCAACCTTTTGAACACTTGAGCCAGTAAGTATGGTTCCATTGTCATTGACCTCAATGGTAACAAGTAACCGCCTCATGTATGAAGGGCTGCAACCATAAAGGCCTAGTGTGATGGTCAGTAGGCATGCACCGACCAAAAGCTTTTTGATGCCAAATTGTGCTTTAGCAGAATGTCGCAAGAATAAACCTGTGTTGGAGTCGTGTGATAATAGTCAAGATTAACCTGACAAAATGTGAAGGTGGTAACCTACTGGGGATATTTCTCTAAATCTGCATCTCATCCTAAACCTCTCAAAACTTGACCCATCTCCTCGCGGGGCCTATAGGACGCGCCGTCTCCCAGCATCTTAAAGAAAGCGCCCTTATGGCCCCGAATAAGCCGCCGGCCCGTTCCGGCAATGGCAAGCCCACCTTCCAGCGCAAGCTCGTCAAGCGTCCGCCGTCGAAAGGCATGGCCGCCAAGATCGCCGCCAAGTCGGCCCCGATCAAGCATCCAGACCCGGTCATCAATACCGCCGATGATGGCGATATCGGAATGAATGCCCGCATCGCCGCCATGGGCCTGATCGATGCGGCCCTGACCAAGCGTTCCGGTTTCGACGAGGCCGTGACCCGCAGCGAATTCCTGGCCCTGAGCGATGGCGAGCGCGCCTTTGCCCGCGCCATGGCCCTGCTGGTGCTGCGCCGTCTCGGCCAGCTCGATCACATTATCGAAAAGCGCACCCAGAAGACGCCTTCGGCCGCCGTCTGCGACCTGCTGCGCATTGGCCTGGTACAGATCGGCTTTATGAATGTGCCCGATTTCGCCGCCGTTTCCACCACCGTCAAGCTGGCCGAGCGCGCCTCCCATACCCGTCCGTTCAAGGGCCTGATCAATGCCATCCTGCGCGGCGTCATCCGTGAGGGCGGCCTGCCGGCGCCGATCGCCTCACGCTTGGCGCCCGACTGGCTCTATGCCCGCTGGAAGGGTGCCTATGGCGAGGATAACGCCAACGGCATCGCCTATATGCTGACCGAGGAGTCGGCGACCGATCTGACCTTCCGCTCACAGGCCGATCTCGACGCGCATAAGGACGCGCTGGAAGGCACCGATCTCGGCGGGCTGACCCTGCGTTCTGCCTTGCGCGGCGATGTCCGCGAGTGGTCGGGCTATGCGGATGGCGTCTGGTGGGTACAGGATGCCGCCGCCGCCGCCGTGGTCAATGTGCTGGGAGATATCAAGGATAAGACGGCCATCGATCTCTGTGCGGCCCCCGGCGGCAAGACCATGCAACTGGCGGCGCGCGGCGCCACCGTCACGGCGCTCGATCGCTCGAAGAACCGCCTGAAGCGTGTCGAGGAAAATCTCGAACGCACCAGGCTTTCCGCCGATATCCAGATGGCCGATGCGGAAAGCTATGAAGACGACCGTGAATTCGATGTCGTCCTGCTCGATGCGCCGTGCTCGGCTACCGGCACCTTCCGCCGCCAGCCGGACGTTTTGTGGGCCACGCGCCCGGCCGATATCGCCAAGTTGGCCGATGTCCAGCATCGCTTGCTCGATTCCGCGGCGAAGCGGGTCAAGGCCGGTGGTGATCTCGTCTATTCGACCTGCTCACTTGAACGTGAAGAGGGTGAAACCCAGGTTCTGGCCTTCCTGCGCCGCCATAAGGATTTCAGCCTGGTCAAGCTTTTGCCCGAAAATGCTGCTGATATGGGTATACCGGCCGAATCGGTCCGTCCGGAGGGCTGGGTGCGCTTGCTGCCGCATCAGCGCCCCGGCGGCCAGGATGGCTTTTTCATAGCAAAGTTAACACGTAAGGCCGGTTGACCTGCTATAGGCAATCCCCTTAAGCAAGACCATCAAATCCGCGAGTACCCGATCATGACGACCCCGCTCATTTGCCCCTCCATCCTGGCCTCCGATTTTTCCAAGCTGGGCGAGGAAGTCCGCGCCATCACCGAGGCGGGCGCCGACTGGGTGCATATCGATGTCATGGATGGCCATTTCGTGCCGAACATCACCATCGGGCCGGACGTTGTGAAGGCCCTGCGCCCGCATTCGACCCTGCCGTTCGATTGCCACCTGATGATCTCGCCGGTTGATAGCTTCCTTGAAGCCTTCCGCAATGCCGGGGCCGACTATATCAGCCTGCATCCGGAAGCCGGTCCGCACCTGCACCGCTCGCTGAAATATATCCGCCAGTTGGGCGCCAAGGCGGGCGTGGTGCTCAATCCGGCCACACCGGTCGAGATCCTCGACTGGGTGATAGACGATATCGACCTGGTGCTGGTGATGAGCGTCAATCCGGGCTTCGGCGGCCAGAGCTTTATCGACAGCCAGCTTCGCAAGATTGAAGTCATCCGCAAGAAGCTGGATGCCGTCGGCCACCCGGCCATCCTGCAGGTCGACGGCGGCGTGAATGCTGGGAACGCCCACAAGTGCGTGGAAGCCGGCGCGACCGCCATGGTGGCCGGCACCGCTGTCTTCAAGGGCGGGCCATCCGCCTATGCCGCCAATATCAAGCATCTCAAGGGACTTTAAGCGCCCATGAAGGCCTACGAGTCGACGCCCCTGGCCGATGTGCTGACCGCCGCCACGCCGTGGCAAAAGGTGGTAGGCGCGTGGCTGCGCAAGCAGGCGGGGGCCGAACTCTTCGGGATGCCGGGTTATCGCCTGACGCTGAAAGGCCGGGTGCCGGATGGCTTCCTGGCGACGCCGCACGATGGCCGGCCCGCCAATGCCCTGCTCGGCAAGGCCATTCTTTCCGGCCGCTTCACGCTTGCCAATGCGCGCATGAGCGTGCAGGGCTCCGGCGATCCGTGGAACCGCGCCTCGCCGACCCGCGCCTTCGCCATCGAGCTGCACCGTTTTTCGTGGCTGCCGCATCTGATGACCCAGGGCGACGATGGTGCCAAGGAGGCCGTGCGGCTGTTCCTGCTGTGGCAGAAGACCTTCCGCAACTGGACGCCCTTTACCTGGGGCGAGGAAGTGCTGGCGCGCCGGCTGATCAACCTGTCGATCTTTGCTCGCCGCCTCTCCGCCGTGGCCCAGCCTTGGGAAGCGCACACCCTGGCGGAATCCATCGCCGAACAGGGCCGGCACCTGCTTCGCCTGCATAATAATGCCGCTTATCAGGCCAGCCGCGCCGTGGCGTTGGTGGCGATCGGCTGCGTGCTGTCGGGGAATGTGGGTGACAGCTTCCGCCGCAAGGGGCTGAAGCGCCTGCCGAAAGCCCTGCGCCGCTGTACGCAGAGCGACGGTTCGCACATGTCGCGCAGCCCGGAACAGGGGCTGGAGCTGCTTTATGACCTGCTGTTGCTGGTCGATGCCTTGAGTCAGCGCAGCCAGGCCGTGCCGGACTATGTGGAAGAGCATATCGAGCGCCTGTCGCGTTTCGTGCGCACGCTCAGCCATCCCGATGGCAGCCTGGTCTCCTTCCAGGGGGCGGAATCGCTGCTCGAAGATCAGATCCTGCCGGCCCTGCTGCATACGGATTCGAAAGCGGGGACTCTGCCGAATGTGCTGGAACAGGCGCGGTATCACTGTCTGCTCGGCCGATCTTTAAGCGTCTATGTCGATGCCGGCGAGGCGAAGGCCGGGGATTTCGGTTTTGCCGCCTGCGATTACCCGATGGCCTTCGAGGTTTCGGGCGGGCGCGACAAGCTGATCGTCTCGCCCGGCTGGTCGCCCATGCAATCGGATAGCCAGGCATTTCGCGTGGTCGGCGCCGCCAATACCCTGACCCTGGGTGATGAACTGATCCTGAAGCCGGCGGCCGACCGGTTCGGCGAACTGCTGCATTTCACGCTCCAGGGCCTGCGATACAAGGTGCGCAGCCGGAGGGTGGAGGCCGAGGAGTCCGGTACGCTTCTGGAACTGGAGCACGAGGGCTGGCGGCCGCGTTTCGGCCTGAAGCATGAGCGCCGGCTCTATGTCGATGCCCAGCGCGATGAACTGCGCGGCGAAGAACGCCTGACGCCGATGGCGACCGGCAAGAAGTTGCAGAACATGCCGGCTTCGGTGCCCTATGCGGTGCGCTTCCTGCTGCATCCGGAGGTCCAGGCCTCGCTGGCGCGCGACCGGAAGAGCATCCTTTTGCGCGGACCCGGCGGTCGCGGCTGGTGGCTGCGTCATGATGCAGCCGAGGTGGCGCTTGGTGAGGGCACGGTGTTTGAAAAGGGCGCGCCGCGCAAGACGACCCTGATCGTGCTGAATGGCACGGCGCGGCTCGATACGCCGACGCGCCTGCGCTGGAAGTTGTCACCGGCGGAATCCTGATACTGGTCAGGTCTTTACCGGATGGCCAGGTTCTCCTGACTGAATCCTTATATCGAAATTCGGATACTCCTGCGCAAATCTGCGCTTTTTGAGCGCATAATCAAAGGAGTATGCACATGACCCGTATCCTGAAGACCGCTACCGCCGCTGTCGTGAGCCTGGGCCTGATCGCCGGTTCCGCCGCTATCCCCAATGTCGCCGATGCTTATCCGACCTATCGCTGCAAGTATGAGCAAAAGCGCGCCGGCAATAAAGGCGCCGTGATCGGCGCCATCGCCGGCGGCCTGCTGGGCAGCCAGATTTCCAAGAATGAACGGGGCCTCGGCGCCGTGGGTGGCGCGGTGGTTGGCGGATATACCGGCAGCAAGATCGCCAAGAACAATGCCAAGCGCAAGTGCATTGACGAGGTGGCCTACCGCACGCGCACGCTTTATGAGACTGACAAGTACGGTCATCGCCACAAGGTGGTTTACCGCTATATCCGTGAATAATTTTTTCGCGGCTGATATTTGAAAAGGCCCTGCCGGATGCGGCGGGGCCTTTTTCTGTAAGGCTGACAGGGCTGTCCAAGCCCTTCAAAAATAAATGCTTTCCTGAATGAAAATGAACGAGCGGATCAAATCCCGTTCAGGTTCGGGGGCTTATAACTGTCCTCATGAACGGCACATCGGCCCAGATAACCTGGAAAGTCCGAAAGCCAAAGACACGAAGGACTAAAGTTATGAGCAAGATCTTTAAAAACGGCATGAAAACTTTTGGGACCGCCGTTGTCACCTCCGGCCTGATCATCGGTTCCACCGCCGCCGTCATGGCCCCGGCCACGGCTTCGGCCCGCACCACCTATCAGTGCGAGGTCACCAAGGAAAACAGCGCCAAGACCGGCGCGGTCCTGGGTGTCGTCGCCGGCGGTTTGCTGGGCAGCCAGGTTGCCAAGAATGAAAAGGGTATCGGTGCGGTTGCCGGTGCGGTTCTGGGCGGCTTCCTGGGTAACAAGCTGGGCCGCGACCAGGGCAAGGACACCTGCAACAAGGCCGAGGCCGCCATGGAGCGCCAGCGCTGGGAAGACCGTCACTACGGTTACCGCAGCGAGCCGGTCCGCTACAACAGCTACAAGCATTACCGCAATGATGATCGCTACGGGTCTCGCTACTAAACGCTCCCATAAGTCGCTTGAGACTTGCGATCATCAGCGAAGCCTCCGCCATGCTCACCCATGGTGGAGGTTTTGTCGTGTTTTGGCGCCACGCTCAATCCACGGCGGAGGTTTTGTTATATCCGGTCGTATCCCGTTACGGCTTGTTATCGGCACGGCCTAGTCAAATGTGACAGGTTCGTGTAAACGGCGCGCATTATTCAGCTCAAACGCCGCATGGCTCCTCGCACCCGCTCGGGCGGGCCTTGCCCTTGCCGGAACGCTCATACGTTCCGGAGTAACTTTATATACGGATAGCCCATGCCCGCCGCTCCTGATTTTCCGCCCGCCGCCGATCTGGTGACACCGAAACGCGCCCTGATCTCGCTGTCCGACAAGACCGGACTGATCGAGGCCGCACAGGCGCTGGTTGCCGCCGGCGTCGAACTGCTGTCGACCGGCGGCACCAAGGCCGCCCTGCAAAAGGCCAATATCGCCGTCAGGGACGTGGCGGATATCACCGGCTTCCCGGAAATGATGGATGGCCGCGTCAAGACCCTGCACCCGAAGGTCCACGGTGCCCTGCTGGCCTATCGTGACGCCCCCGAACACGCTCAGGCGCTGAAGGACCACGATATCCAGCCGATTGATATTGTGTGGATCGACCTCTATCCGTTCGAGAAGACCGTCGCCGCCGGCGGTACGTTTGAAGCCGCCATCGAGAATGTCGATATCGGCGGCCCGGCCATGATCCGTTCCTCGGCCAAGAACCATCCCTATGTCAGCGTCTGTGTTGACAAGGCCGGCATGGATGAAGTCCTGGCCGCCATCGCCGGGACCGGCACCACCTCCCTGGCCCTGCGCAAGTCGCTGGCGGCGCGCGCCTTTGCCCGCACGGCGGCCTATGACAGCGCCGTCTCGACCTGGTTCGCCGCGCAACTGGGGGACGATTATCCGGAGCGCAAGACGATTGGGGCTGAGCGCCTGCAAACCATGCGCTACGGCGAAAACCCGCACCAGTCCGCCGCCTTCTACAAGACTGGCGAGGACCGCCCAGGCGTTGCCACCGCCAGGCAGTTGCAAGGCAAGGAACTGAGCTACAACAATGTGGCCGATACCGACGCCGCCATCGAGCTGGTGGCCGAGTTCGACAAGCCCGCCTGCGTCATCGTCAAGCACGCCAATCCGTGCGGCGTGGCCACCGGCGATGACCTGATCTCCGCGTACAGGCGCGCCCTGGAATGCGATCCTGTGTCGGCCTTTGGCGGCATCGTGGCACTGAACCGCAAGCTGGACAAGGCGACCGCCGAAAAGATCGTCGAGATCTTCACCGAGGTTGTTGTTGCGCCGGAAGTCGATGACGATGCCGTCGCCGTCTTCGCCGCCAAGAAGAATCTGCGCCTGCTGGTTACCGGCACCCTGCCGGACCCGCTGGCTGGCGGTCAGGTGTTCCGTTCGGTGGCCGGCGGTATGCTTGTCCAGAGCCGCGACACGGCCCGCATCACGGCGGCGGACCTCAAGGTCGTCACCAAGCGCCAGCCGACGCCGACCGAGATCGAGGACATGCTTTTCGCCTTCACCGTGGCCAAGCACGTCAAGTCGAACGCCATCGTTTACGCCAAGGATGGCCGCACCGCCGGTATTGGCGCCGGTCAAATGAACCGCCGCGATTCCGCCCGCATCGCCCGTCTGCGCGCCCAGGAAGCTGCTGAGGGGCTTGGCCTGACGGATAGCCTGGCCACCGGTTCGGCCTGCGCTTCGGAAGCCTTCTTCCCGTTCCCCGATGGTTTGCTGGAAGCCGCCGCTGCCGGCGCCACGGCGATCATCCAGCCGGGGGGCTCCATCGGCGACCAGGCGGTGATCGACGCTGCCGACGCCGCTGGATTAGCGATGGTATTCACCGGCGTCCGCGTCTTCAGACATTAATCGGGATCTTTTCGCCGCCGAGTGCGTTGGCGTCGCTAGGCTGTATAAACATACAGCCGTCGCTAGCCGCCTGCTCGGACGACAAAAATCTCTCCGATTAAACGACTGAGCCAAGAAAAGCCCCGGATGTCGACATCCGGGGCTTTTCGATCTTATACCTCCCCAATTTATTGGGGAGGGGACCGCAAGCGAAGCGCTGCGGTGGTGGGGATTCTTACTTACCTTACGCCGGCACCTTGATTTCGCCGGTGAAGTGGCCGTTGAAGACGATATCCGACAGCGGTTGGCGCGTCGAAGGCGCTTCACGGGTTTGCAGGAAATCGGGTAGGCTCGACGCATCGCCCTGATACCCAATGGCGACCGCGGCCTCCAGCTTGAGATTTTCCGGGAACTGGAGCACGACCGGCACCTTGTCATATTCGATCCCGGCCATGCCGTGGGCCACCAGGCCCAGGCTGTGCGCCTGCAAGGACAGTGACATGAAGGCCGAGCCGGCGTCAAAGCTATTGGTGAGGTTCTGGCGCTGGCCATCGAACGAGGTGACGGAAGCGATGAAGATCAGCGCGCCGGCATCCTTGGCCCAGCCTTCATTGAACGGCACGAGGAGGGAGAGCAGGGTGTCGAATTCCGGCGTGCCGCGCAGGCCGTAGAAGAAGCGCCACGGCTGGAGATTGGAGGCCGACGGCGCCCAGCGCGCGGCTTCCAGAACGGTCAGAACCTGTTCTTCGGTCAGGGGCTGCTGCGTGAAGGCGCGCGGCGACCAGCGTTCAAGGAATTGTGTGTCGATCGGGTATTCGGAGGTGCGCAGGGCGGTCATGGTGGCTCTCACTCTATGAAAATAACTGGGAAATAACTGGCTTTTGCTGGCGATTTCTGATTCACCTCATCAGGCGGCAGATTATCTATAAGTAACTATATGAGTTGCAGTTACAGTATTTCAAGGGGTAAAGTGATTGCTCGATACGCTTCAGCACAGATTTTCGCTTCTCGACCCCTTTATCACCGCCTACGGACCGCCTGATAAAATGCCGCGCCCGGCTGTCCTGCTGTTCCATGCCTGTAACGGCGTGCGCAGTCATATCCACGCCTATGCGAAACAGGTGGCCGGGCTCGGCTTCCGGGCCTATGTCGTCGATTCCTTCACGCCGCGCGGCTGGGATGAAAACGCGGCCATGAGCCTGGTCTGTACTGGCCTGGCCCTGCATGGCTATGAGCGATCCGGTGATGTGCTGGCGGCGGTCTGGGGCCTGGGGCAGCGGCCGGAAGTCGATGCCGGCAATATCATCCTGGCCGGCTGGAGCCACGGCGGCTGGTCCATCATGGACCTGATGACCGAGAAGCTCACGCGCAGCGGCGAGGCGCGCCTGATGGACCCGACGCCGGAGCCGATGACCGGTGTCAAGGGCGTGTTCCTCGTCTACCCCTACGTCAATTTCCCGGCGCGCTCCAATATGCATAGCTGGCAATATGCGCCGAAAACCCTGGCCGTACTGGCACGGCAGGACTTCCTGACCAGTCACAGCCACGGCGACCATATCTTCAATCACCTGAAGGCCGAGGGCCTGCCGGTCCAGCGTCTCGATCTCGACTGCACACACTGCTTCGACGAGGACAGCGCCCTTCATTTCGGGCCGCTGATGGCCTATGACCGCAAGAGCCATGAAAAAACCATGGCGGCATTCGAGGGTTTCGTGAGGGAGATATTCCAGGGGGCCTGATCTGGAATGGGGGAATAGATGGATACTATGGCGAAGCGCTATGCGTTGCTGGAACCCGACATAACCGTCTACGGGCCGCAGGATAACGTTGTCCGGTCGGCGGTGGTGCTGTTCCACGGTTGCGGCGGGATGCGGCCGCATGTGCATCTCTATGCGCAAGCCGTGGCGCTGACGGGTGTGCGAGCCTATGTCGTCGATAGTTTCAAGCCGCGGGGCTGGGACCGCAATTTTGCCGTGTCGCTGATCTGCACCGGGGCGGTATTACAGGGGTATGAACGTGCCGGTGACGTGCTGTCAGTGCTGTACGGCCTGCAGCAGAGCGGCCGGGTCGATATGGACAAGGTGATCTTAAGCGGATTCAGCCATGGCGGCTGGTCGATCATGGACCTGATGACCTCGTCGCTCGACAAGGCGGGCAATGTGAAGATTGCTGATCCCAATCCGGCGCTGGTTGATCGGCTGCGTGGGCTTTACCTCGTCTATCCCTATATCAATTTTCCGGCACGTTCGAACTCGTCGAAATGGCGGCATACGCCAAAAACCTTTGTCGTTCTGGCCAGTAAGGATCACCTGACGCCAATCAGGCATTCGCAGAAGGTTTTCGGCAGGCTGAAAGCCCAGGGTGTGGATGTCACCACGCTTGAACTTGATGCCAGCCACGCCTTCGATGAGGAAGACAACAAGGGCCTGATCATGCAGTACGATCCGGCGGTCATGCAGACATCTTTGGAGGGGCTGCTGAGTTTCGTGGCGGAGCGGTTTGATATCACTTAATCATATGGGTTTGGGGCCTGTGGCCCCAAGTCCTTTCCTTCCAATAAAAAAGGCCTCGCCTTAAGGGCGGGGCCTTTTTACTGGATAGAATAAGATGTGGGGTCACGGACCCCACGCCCCTTAGTTTAAGCGGCGTCCTTCACGCGTATCATCCCCAGGAAGGCATCGACCTCCTCGGACATCGCCTTGACCTGTTCGCCCAGGCTATCCGCGCCCTGCAGCACCATCGCCGAGTTTTCCGTGGTGATCTGCGAAGCGCGCGACACCTGGAGCAGGTCGGCATTGATCGTGTCCGCACCGCTGGCCACCTGCGCCACATTGTTGGCGATGTCGGCTGTGGCCGCCGTCTGCTGTGTGACACCGGCGGCGATAGAGGTGGTGACGCCGTTGATGCGCTCAATCGTATGGCTGATCGAGCGGATAGCATCCACGGTCTCTTCGGTGACCACCTGCATGGACGAGATGTGTTCGCGGATTTCATTGGTGGCGCGCGAGGTCTGGGCCGACAGGTTCTTCACCTCGCCGGCGACCACGGCAAAGCCGGCGCCGGCCGCCCCGGCGCGCGCCGCTTCGATGGTGGCATTGAGCGCCAGAAGATTGGTCTGGGCGGCGATATCCTGGATCAGGGCGACCACCTCGCCGATCTTGGCGGCGGCCTGGGAGAGGTTATCGACGGTCTGCGTCGTCTTGTGCGCCTGTTCGGTCGCCGCCTGGGTCATCAGGGTCGTTTCCTCGACCTGGCGGCTGATCTCGTTGATCGAGGCCGACAGCTCCTCGGTGGCCGAGGCGACCGTCTGCATATTGCTGGAGGATTGCGATGTGGCGCTGGCCATGGAGGCCGAGCGCTGGTCGGCGTCCCGCGCCGCCTGATCCAGGCTGTTGGCGGCCATGTTCAGATCGGTCGAGGTCTGGCCGACACGCGCGGCAACGGCCTTGATCTGGCGCTCGAAGGCTTCGGCGCTTTTCAGCACCTGCAGGGCGTTCTCATTGTCACGTTCCAGCTTGGCGCGTGCCGCTTCCTGTTCGATTTCCAGACGTTTGACCGCGGCAATATTGTCCTTGAAGGCGGAAACGGCATGGGCAATTTCACCCACCTCGTCGCGGCGCTGTTCGTAGGGCACGCTTATCACCTCCTGGCCGCTGACCAGCTTGTGCAACAGATTGCTCAGGGTCTTCAGTGGCGCCGAGATATGACGGACGACGAGGAAATTGATCGTGCCGCCGATCAACAGGGCCAGCAGGCCGATGGTGGTGCCCATCGCCAACACCTGGCCGGACAGCCTGTCGAATTCGTCATCAGCCGCCACGGCTTGCTTGCGCGCCTGCGAGGCCAGTTTGGACAGGGGCGCCACCATTTCGGTACAGGCGTCGTCCACCTCGCCGTCCAGGGCGCGGATTTCCGGCGTCATTTCGGTATTGGCGTCCAGCGCCGGCAGCATTTTCTGTTCAAACACGCCGACATAGGCCAGGTATTTAGTTTTCGCGTCATCCAGGAGGGCAATATCGGCCGGATCAGTCAACTGGCCGCGCAGATCGGCAAACAGGCGTTCGGTCTTAGCCTTGGCGGGCTGCCAGTCGGTGCGCGTCTGGTCCAGTTCGTGATTGATTTCGCTATCGGCGATGATCTGGTAAAGCGCCGCCCCCTGGCTGGCCAGGGTTTCAGAAGCCGAGGCAATGCGCACCAGCCCCATGCCGTTATCCTGAAGCTTGCGCAGGTGCTCCAGGCTGCCCCAGGCGCCGATAACGAACGCTCCCATGGCAACGACGAAAACGAGAGACGCGGCAAACAGCTTGTGGCCGATGGACAGCTTCATGAGGCACCTGAATCAATAACGCGATTTGATTCAGGGGTAACGCGGTTATGGTTAAGGAATTGCTAGCCGTTTTCCGCGCTGAAAATGATTATTTCACCCGCGGCCGTGACGGTGATTAACCGGTTACCGGACCAGACCGGCGATGCTTCGAAGGCGCCCAGGGTTTTCACGTTTTCGACGCCCGGCGCTGGCGGAAAGCCTTGCGGGAATAATATCTCCGAACGCAGCTTGCCGGCAGCATCGATCAACCCAAGCGTATCCGCTTTCGCGTTATCAGTCCGGTAATGCCAGAGGATTTTGCCGGTATGTTTGTCGAAAGCATACAAATCGCCGGTCATGGTACCGGCAAAGGCGTAATCACCCGCGATTACGGGCGAGGTATAGGTCCAGACCTTTGTATCCGTGCGGTACTTTTCCTTGCCGGTCTTTTTATCGAGCGCCACGAAGACAGTGGTATCGGAGGTCGGGAAATAGAGGGTGTCGGCATCGACCGCGGCGGTGGCCAGCACCCAGCTTTTTTCGGCGTCCCACGTCCAGCGCAGCTTGCCATGGGCCGCATCGAAAGCGCGCATATAGCCATCGCGTGAGCCAATATAGACGGTGTCGCCGTCAATCGTCGCCGCGGCACTGAAACCTTGCAATATACCGGTCTTTGCGTCCTTGCCGCCCTGGAAGTCCCACAGTTTCGCGCCGGTTTGGGCGTCGAGCGCATAAAATTTCGTGCCCCATGTGCCAATGAACAGGCGGCCCTCGCTCAGGGCCGGCGCGGCATGGAGACTGTCATCGGCCTCGAATGCCCACAGTTTCGCGCCAGTTGCGGCATCGAGCGCATAGACATGATGATCGCTGCTGCCGAAATAAACCCGGCCGTCCTGCACCAGCGGCGAGGACAGCCAGAAATCCCACGGATCGGGCGTAATGCCTTCGGCTTTCGGCATTCCATAACCGCCAGGCACGCCGAAGCGCGCTTCGCCGCCGGTCTTGAAGCGCCACAGGGCCTTGCCGGAGGTGGCATCTAGCGCCGTCAGGCAGCCGTCGCGGCTCAAGGCATAAAGCCGGCCATCGGCGACGGCGGGCGTCGCGCCGATCCCGCCCTCGGCATGATAGAGCCAGACCTGCTTGTGTGTCGTCAGGTCGAAGGCGTAGAGGTTGCCGTTTTCGGCGGCGATGTAGAGGAGATTGCCAACAACGACCGGCGAGGCGCTGATTTCGGCGGGGATGCGGTGGCGCCAGACCGGTTTCAGATGGGCAATATCCGTCGCGGCGGCCGATGCCAGGCCGGAATGCCGGGCGTCACCCATGAACATCGGCCAATCCTGAGCGAACACGGGCGTAGCAAAAATGGCGGCGATCAGCGCGCCGGCAAGCCGCAGATATTTCATGAAGTCCCTCCCGTTTGGCTAAGCTGTAGCGTCGGGAGGGTTGAGCGTCAACTTACGCGGTAACGGCGAATTGGCCGTTCTTGCGGAAGCGCCACAGATAGGTCGGCACGATCGATTCGACCGCCGTGGCGGCAATGCCGAGGTCTTTCAACCCCTTCGCGTTCTTGGCGACGACATTGTCATTGGCCAGCAGCAGCACCTGGTCAGTGGTCAGGATCGGCGCAGGGAGGACCGGCACAAGGCCCTTGAGCCCCGCCTGGACATCGCCCACAAGGCCGATCAGGCGGGCGACGGCCACCGGCATCCATACCAGCGGACGCGGGCTCTGCACCTCGGCGCCGACATATTTGATCAGATCCTTGAAGGCGAAGACTTCCGGGCCGCCCAGCTCATAGGTCTTGCCATAGGCGTCCGTATTGCCGAGCGTGCGGGCCACGGCCTCGGCGACATCGCCGACATAAACCGGCTGGAACTTGTTGTTGGCGCCGCCGATCGCCGGCATGAGCGGGAACAGCTTGATCTGGCCGGCCAGCGAGGTGAAGAAACCGTCCTGCGGGCCGAAGATGATGGAAGGACGCAGAATAACGGCCAAGGGGAGGGCCTTTTTCACAGCCAGTTCGGCCTTGCCCTTGGTCGAGGCATATTTCGAGGCGGCGTCCGGATTGGCGCCGATGGCCGAGACCTGGACGAAGTTCTGGATGCCCTTCGCCTTGCAGATATCGGCCATCCAGGTCGATGCCTGGCGATGGAGGGCGTCGAAGCTGATACCAGCGGTCTGGTACAGGATACCGACCAGATTGACGCAGGCTGAAGCGTTTTCCAGGGCGTTTTCGATATCCTTTTCGCGGCGCACATCGCAACGCACCACCTGGATCTGACCGACATCGCCGAGCGGCTTCAGGTCATAGGCAAAGGTCGGCTTGCGCACGGCCACGCGCACCCGCCAGCCCTGTTTCGCCAGGGCGCGCACCACCTGCTTGCCGAGAAAGCCCGAACCACCGAAAACCGTGACCATATTTGTCATGATCTTATCCTCAAAATACTGATCAGCCGGCGGGAGACTCGTCTGGGGCACCCGCTTTGCCCCCTCGATAACGCAAGGCTTTTGCTGAGGCAATGTCTTTGCGGAAATATTGCGCGCTGTGGCATTGCGCATGTTTGTGAACGCTGTTCAAATATTGTATTGAACACTGTTCAAGTTGTGGTAAGTTGACGTCGGCAGAGCTTTTCGCCTGCCGTAATGGACACAGTCCAAGGAAACCCTCAATGTCCACGCCATCCACACCGCAATACGTGTCTCCGCCGCGACAGATCATCAGCCGCAGCAAGGGCACAAAGCTTCTGATCGTCTGTATCCTCGCCGTCCTGATGTCCGTCCCGGCGGGCTGTGTTTTCCTGCTGCTGCTCGACCGCACCCACCGCGCCGAAGAGGTGACACGCGAGATTGGCGGCCTGATGGGCGGCCCGCAAACCTTTCTGGGGCCGGTGATCGCCGTGCCTTACACCACCCCGCCAAAAACCGAGATCGACAGCCAGGGCAACAAGACCACAACGCCTTCCCAGACCGGCCAGTTGATCGTCTTTCCGGTGACGGGCAATGCGGTGGCCACCAGCAAGAGCGAGGTGCGCTCGCGGTCACTGTTCCGCGTGCCGGTCTATGCCACCGACCTGCATTTCACCGCGCGTTTCGACCTGTCGCAGGTGACGGCGCCGGCCAATGCCACGCTTGACTGGAGCCGGGCGCAACTGATTGCCGGCGCCTCGGATTCGCGCGGCGCCCGCAAGGATATCGTGGCGTTGATCGACGGCCAGCCGGTGACGCTCGCCCCGGCCCCGGAAGGGGCGCAGAATATCAATACCGATGGCGGCAACGGCCAGCTTGACCTGTTTTCCAGCCCGATGGCTTTGCTTGACATGACGAAACCGCATGATGTGACCCTCGATATGAGCTTTACCGGCGCACAGAAACTGGGCGTTCTGGCCTATGCCAAATCATCCGAGGTGACGCTGTCTGGTGACTGGAATTCGCCCTCCTTCGGCGGCGGGTTTCTGCCGGCCACGCGCGCCTTCCATCACGATCAGCAAACCCCGTTGATGAAAGGCGAGGAGGATCTGAAAGCGGGCTTCAAAGCCACCTGGTCGGTGCCCTTCATTGCCCGCGGCCTGCCGGCGGTGATCAATCTCGACAGCCTGTCCTCTCTGGGTAAATCGGAACTGTCAGTCTCCTTTGTCGAGCAGACCAACCCATACAAGAATGTCGGCCGGTCGCTGAAATATGCCCTGCTCTTCGTGGGGCTGGTGTTCCTGACCTATTTCGTTTTCGAGAGCACCTCGAAACGCGAACTGCACCCGGCGCAATATATCCTGATCGGTCTGGCGCAGATCACCTTCTACCTGCTGCTTCTGTCATTGGCCGAGCGGATTGGTTTCGACCTGGCCTTTCTCGCTGCGGCCGGGGCCACGGTCGGCCTGATCTCGGTCTATGCTGGCATGGTGTTCAAAAGCCGACTGCGTGGCCTGGCGGCGCTGGTAGTCTTTTCCCTGCTGTACGGCATGATCTATACGCTCATGCGCATGGAAGACTATGCGCTGCTGATCGGCGCCGTGGCAGCCTTCGTGGTCATCGCCACCGTTATGGTGCTGACGCGGAACATCAACTGGTATGGCCGTGAGCCTGAGGTCACCTAACGCGCGACCTCAGAAAAAATGGCTTTGACGAAGAGGCGCGGGCGGTTAGAACCCGCGCCTCTTTTGTTCGCGTTGGTGGTCCATGACTCTTTCCGAAGGGCTGAAGGCTTTTTATCCCCGCTCGATGCCGGTAAAACATACCGAGCGTCTGCGCAGCGCCATTGGCGGCGGCATCGGCATTGCCTTCACCGCGCTGATCAGCCTGCTGATCGCCCGATACCTGCACCTGACGCCCTGGCTGGTGGCGCCGCTCGGTGCCAGCGCGGTGCTGGTCTTTGCCGTGCCGTCCAGTCCGCTGGCCCAGCCGTGGTCGGTGGTGGGCGGCAATACGGTTTCTGCCATAGCGGGCCTTCTGGCCTGCAACCTGATCCCCGATCCGGTCATTGCCGCCAGCGTGGCCGTGGGCCTGGCCATCGGCGCCATGTTCACCCTGCGCTGCATCCATCCGCCCGGCGGGGCCATGGCCCTGCTGGTGGTGCTGACCCATACCCAGGCGCCGATGTTCGCTCTGTTCCCCGCCTTTACCAATTCGGTTCTGCTGGTCGTCATGGGCCTGATATACAACTTCCTGACGGGCAAGAGCTATCCGCACGTCGCCATTCCCGCCACCTCGCCGCGGTCGGGCTTGCTGCGCATCCGCGAGGAAGACCTGGCGGCGGCGCTGGCGGAGCATAACGAAGTCCTCGACATCGCGCCGGACGACCTGGCCCGCCTGCTGGAAATCAGCGAATTGCGCGCCTGGCGACGCATGGCCGGCCGGCAGACCTGCGCCGATATCATGACCGCGCCGGTCATTAGCGTCCACTTCGGCACGCATTTGAAGGACGCCTGGCGGCTGATGGAAAGCCACGACATCAAGGCCCTGCCGGTGGTTGATCGCCGGCGTCGCATTCACGGCCTGCTGACGCGTGACGATGTCCTGCATCAGGCGGCGCTGCTCGACGCGGAAAATCCGGAAAACGGCCTGCAGCGCCTGATCACGCGCTCTGGCCAGTTGCATTCGGAAATTCCGGAGGTTGCCGGCCAGATCATGCGCGAGGACTATGTCAGCACCGGTATAGACACTCTGCTCGACAAGATGATGCCGCTGTTCCGTCAGGGCGACAAACGCCATGTGCTGGTGATTGATGGCGAGCGCCGGCTGGCGGGGATCATCAGCAGTTCAGACATGATGCGCGCTCTGTTCCACACGGAGAACTAGCCGTTTTTAGGTGTTTCGCCGCGTAAAGTCCGTTCCTGTCTGACGAAGCCCTGCGACAAGCTGTGATAGAGCGGGCGCGGGCAGACCAGCTTGGAGACGCCATAGGCCAGAAGGCTGGTGGCCATCAGCGGGATGACCATATCGTGGTCATTGGTCATTTCGAGCACGATCACGAACGAGGTCAGCGGCGACTGCACGACGCCGGAAAAATAACCGACCATGCCGAGCAGGGCCATGGTGGCCACCGGTACCATCGGCACCAGCATCTGCATGTCGGCGCCCAGGCCCGCCCCTGCCGCCAGTGACGGGGCGAAAATGCCGCCCGGAATGCCGCTGACGCACGACAGAAGCGTGCCCAGCACCTTGAGCGGGCCGTAGCCGTGGGCGATATGGCCGCTGCCGGTCAGAAGGGCCTTGGCCTCGGTATAGCCGGTGCCGAAAATCATGCCGCCGGTCGAGACGCCGATGACCGCCACCAGCAGGCCGCACAGGGCGGCGAACATCACCGGCCGCTTGGCCAGCGCGCCATTGAATACACTGCCGAGGCGGCGTGTGCCGAAGACCAGCGCCCGGCTGAAGCCACCGCCGATAAGGCCGCCGCCGATGCCGCAGACGAGCACTGCCACGGCATCCTGCCAGCCCATGATGTGCGTGGTGTTGCGGCCGAAATAGGTATAGTCGCCCAAGAGGCCCAGCGAGGCGATGCCGGCCAGCATGACGGTGAAGATCACCGTGCCGGAGGTGCGCTGTTCGAAGCTCTTGCCCAGTTCTTCGATGGCGAAAACAATCCCGGCCAGGGGGGTGTTGAAGGCCGCGGCCACGCCCGCCGCGCCACCGGCCAGCAGAAGGGCGGATTCATTGCCAATGCGACCGACCTTGCCCGCCAGCCGCATGACAGAAGCGCCGATCTGCACGGTCGGGCCTTCGCGGCCGATCGAGGCGCCGCACAAAAGGCCGAAGAACAGCAGAAGCGTCTTGCCGATAATGATGCGGATCGATACCAGGCGATCGAGCGCATCGGGGTGATGGCGGACGATTTCGGTGGCGGCGATCACCTGCGGAATGCCGGACCCTTGCGTGCCGGTAAACCAGCGCCGGGTGGCCCAGGCTGAAGCCGCGAAGCCCAGCGGCGTCAGGATCAGCGGGATCCACCAGTAAAACCCGCGCACCAGCCGGAAGATATCCTGCGCCCGGTCGCAGATGACGGCCACGAACACCGCCACGACACCCACCAGCAGGCCACCACTCCAGAAGACGATCTGCGAGCGCCAGTGGCGCAAGCTCATCCAGCGGGAGATAATGGGGCGCAGGCGGCGCAAGTCCTTGGCCATTTGAGGCTTTCGATCGTGTTAAAGGGCGGTTTTGAACCTATCGCCCTTTTTGCACGGCGGGATCAACCCCTGAATGCCTCACTTCCCGTTGCGGAATGTTAGCCTCGATTATCAGGCGACGTCGACGACCGTGTCGCCCCCGGCCTCGTGATCGTCTCCGGCCGTCTCAGTTTTATGAGTTTCGACCAGTTCCAGTTTCGGTCCGGCGTCAGACCGACCGGCCTGGTTCTGTCCCGGCAGGTGAATCTTGAAACTGGCGCCTTCATTGGGCTCCGATTCCAGCGTGATCCAGCCGTCGTGCAGTTCGACCAGCGCCTTGACGAGGGCGAGGCCGAGGCCGGGTCCGCCGCGTTCGCGGCCGATATAGCGGTCGAAGATATGGGCCTGGACATGGTAGGGGATGCCGCGGCCGGTATAGGCCACTTCCAGCACCAGGTTATCGCCGTCTTTCAGCGCGTTCAGCGTGACGGCGCCGCCATTACTGGCATTGCGGATGGCGTTGCCCAGCAGATGTTCGAGGCACTGCGCCAGCCGCTTGGCGTCGACGCGGATCAGGCCGGATTCGATGACACCGCTGTAGTCAAAGCCTACGCCGCGCGCCTTGAAGGCATCGGAAAGGCGCAGGCCCACCTCGGCCACGATATCGAGCAGGCGGACATCCTCGCGGTGGATCGACATTTCGCCGGCGTCTATCTGGGCCATGTCGAGCACATCGTCGATCGAGCGCGCCAGTTCCTGCGCCGCCGACTGGATGGAGTCGAGATAGGCTTTCTGCTTGGGATTCTCGTTCGTTTGTGCCTGCAGCAGGTCGGCATAACCGACAATGGTGGTCAGTGGCGTGCGCAGTTCGTAGGACACGTTGGCGACAAAATCGCGTTTCAGACGTACCGATTCATTCAGCGCCTCATCCCGCGCCTCGATGGCGGTTTCCAGTTGCCGCGTGGCGGTGATGTCGGAAAAGGCGACCAGGGTGGCGCCATCGGGCAGGGGCTGGGTACGCCACTGCGCCAGGCGGCCGTCGGAGACCTTGACCTCGCCCAGTTGCGGGGCGCGGGCCAGCGGATCGGTATCAGTGACGCGGGCCTTGAGTTCGCTCCAGAAGCTGCGATCATGCACCAGGGGCAGGCACAGCTCGGCCACCTGGCTGAAATCCATTACCGCCGCCATGTCATCGGGTTCGATATTCCAGAAGCGGTCGAATGCCTGGTTGCGCAGGCGCAGGCGGCCATCGCTGCCATAGACGGATACGGCGTCATTAAGCTGGTCGAGCGTCGATTTCTGCACCTGGATCAGGCTGTTGAACTGGGCCGTCAGCTTCAGTTCGCCGGTCTTGTCGGAAAACAAAATCAGCAGGCCGCCAAGCGGATGCGGCTGGCGCACGACGCGCAGGGACCGGCCATCGGGCAGGCTCCACATCTCGTCATCGGCCGTATGGGTCAGGCCGTAAAATTCCAGTTCGCGCGTCTTGAAGCCGCTGTAATCGCCGGTTTCCGGCAGGCGGCGCTTCTGGCGCAGGCGATCGAGCCATTCGCCGTGCGTCGGGCGTTCGGCCAGCCAGGCCGGCTCCAGATCCCACAGCTTCTCAAAGGCGCGGTTATGGAAGGTGAGCTGTTTTTCCGGGCCGAAAATGGCCACGGCGTCTTCAAGGGCGTCGAGGGTTTCGTCATGGGCTTTCGCGTGACGTTTCAGGGCCTCGCGGCTCTCCTCGGCCTCGGTGACGTCAATGGCATAGGCGCAGACATAGGCTTCGTTGAGCGGTTCGGCGATGACCTGGAAGGCGCGTCTTTGTCCGCCGACCGTCAGCCAGCGGAAGCCTTCGCGGCGGATATGCTGCTCCAGCGCCTCCATGACGAGGGCATCGGCATTGCGATCGAATGACAGGCCCTTCTGCACCGCGTCTTCCAGGCTTGTGGCTTCGGCGGCTTTCAGCCAGGCGGCATTGGCCCAGACAATGCGGCCGTCACGGGCGCAGATCCAGCAGGGCGCCGGCACGCGTTCGGCCATCTGAGCGAACGGACCGGAAGCCAGAGAGGCGCGGGCGCCGGCGATTGCCAGGCGCAGCCAGGCGGTAGCGCCCGAAGCCCTGCCTTCGACAATCAGGGTCAGGCCGGGACTGGTATTGCTGAGCTTGTTCGGTGGCGTTTCGGCGAAGACCTCGAAGCGACAGGCCGTACCTTCATTGATCAGTTGTTTCAGGCTTTCGGCGGCTTCGGGCGAGGTGTCGCCTAGCGCCTGCAAAACCTGCGGGGCAATGGCGCCCTCAATATCTTTCAGACCAAGCGCTTCGCCACAATGGCGCAGGGTGTCCTCGCCCCAGACCAGACGGACCACGTCGCCTTCGACGGCCAGGAAGGCTTCATCGAAGGCTGAGGTCGCCGAATCGAGTTCGCGCAACATGCTGTCCTTGGCGGTCAGGTCGGCGGCGAGCAGATCACGGGTCTTGGTGAACAGGGTACGGTTGCGCAGGGCCAGCCAGGTGGTGGACAGGGCCAGGGCCAATCCGCCCGCGGCGGCGGTATAGGCGATAGAGGCAATAGCCATCAGGGCATCCATACGAATCACTGTTACCCGCACTATAGAGCAAGATGATTCGCCTGTAAAAAGCAGGGCTGGATGCGGTTAGCGCAGGGTTTTGGACACCAAATAGGAATAGACGCAGGCAATTAGAGCCGCACCCAATGTGCTCGTCAGCAGGACATTTATTTGCCAGGATTGCGGCAACAGGCACGCCGCCAGGATAGTTGCCAGGCCCGCCAGCATGAACAGGGGCCCGGCCAGGCGATGCGTCCTGTCCCAGACCCGCTCATCCGAAAGTGTCCAGGGCGTACGTACACCCATGAAATAGTTGAAACGCGTCTTGGGCAGCAGATTGCCGATGATCAGGAACAGAAAACCCGTACCGAGCGACAGGATGGAAATGATATCCATCTGAACACCCAGGGCTTTCAGAACAACGACGATATGGACGACGGTCAGGAAGGCAATGATGGCAAGTTGTGCAGCGTCAAAAGCGGATTGGGACCGTTTCAGCGACGCCGCTTTTGGCGAGAGCGCCGGCAATACCCAGAGAAGCAGGCCGAAACCCAGCATCAGGGCCGGGCCGAACGCCAGGGCCACATCGCGCGGCATGTAACCGTTCGGTTGACCGTCCACGCTGAAGTGTGTGGCAATCGGGGCGTCCGGCAACTGGTATCGCGCCCACAGACAGAAGAGCACCACGCCAAGCCACAGGCCCAGGCTCAAAATCTGTTCACTTCTTAGCCGCATGTGCCGCTCCCTTCATATCAGCCTGATCCGCCGGCGCGCCGATTTTGAAAGCGCTCATCAGGGCGAAAATGGCCTCTTCAAGCACCGAGGTATTCAGCCGGTAGATCAGGGTGGTGCCGTGGCGCGTCACATCGACCAGTTCCGCCGCTTTCAGTACATTGAGGTGGCCGGACAGGGTCGGCTTGGAGACGTGGACCTGGTCGGCGATCTGGCCGGCCGACATTTCCGATTTGCGCAGCATTTCAAGTATATGGCGGCGGGTTGGGTCGGCGAGGGCCTTATAGACTTCAGACATGCGCCCTCCAGTTTTGTTATTTTGTGAAATAGCAAAATAAATAAAATCCGTCAATGCGTACACGAAAAATTTGCCACAAAGTCGTATTAGGGTCTATCGTGCCTTCGGATCAAATCGTGAACATATAATGTCGCTTATCGCCTATCCCATCGCCGCCGATGCCCACGAGGCCCTCAACCGCATCCGGGCGGGGGAGGGCTTGCGCGCCGTGCGTGAAAAGGAAGCGGAACTGGCAGCCAGGGCGCGTGTCGCTTTCGTTACGGAAGCCACGGGGCCGGTTTACGAGCGCCGCGACGAGGCGCTGGATGCCTATGCCGGCCTGGTCGAAGACGACCGCAAGGGGCGGATATTCACGCCGGCGGATACGGACCGTTTCTGCCGTCTGACCTGCCGTATTCTCAATACGAAGCGCGGCAAACCGCAGCCCCTGCAGCCGGTCTTTGCCGAAGGCCAGCGCTGGCCGGCAAAGCGCGAGCCCGCGGCATCGGTTTGGCAGTTATCCCTGAGCTACTGGAAGATCATGACGGTGGCGCAGGCCAAGGCCGCCGGCATCCCGCCGATCGGCCAGGCGCGGCACCTGCGCAAGAAGGCGACCGGCCGCGACCTGACTCCGGAAGAGATCGCGGCCCTGTCGCAGGGGCCGCTGACGGCGGCGCGACCGCAAAAGGCCCTCGATTTCGGCCTGTTCGATTTTCCCCTGCCGGAAAACCCGGCCATTATTATCGCCGACGAATAACTATCAGCGCTGCAATTTGCGCAACTGACCGGAGGTGAATTCCATCGTCCAGTCATCGGGCAGCACCTTGAGCAGGGCGGCCGCGGCCTTGTTGGGCGCGCCGGGCACGCAGGCGGCGCGATTGGCCTCGGCGGCGACATAGCCCTCGCGCGCCACCTCGTCGGCGCCCATCCACGCCCATTCCGGAATCGCCTTGCTCAGCTTGGATGCACCCACGGCGTCATGGAATTCCGTATAGGTAAAGCCGGGGCAGAGCGCGCTGACATGGACGCCATGATCGCGCATCTCTAAATGCAGACTTTGCGAGAAGCGCGTCAGGAAGGTCTTGACCGGGCCGTAGAGCGGATCGCCGGGTGAGGCCGGCAGGAATCCGGCGAGCGAGGCGACATTGATAATGCGACCGAATTTCTGTTCGATCATGCCCGGCAGAAAGCGGTGCGTCAGTTCCATCGGCGCCAGCATCATCACGCGCAGAAAAGCCTGATGCTGTTCCAGGGAGGTGGCGATAAAGCCGCCCGACTGGCCGTAACCGGCATTATTGACCAGGCCATCGACCGCGCGGCCAAGCGCCAGCAGGCTTTTCTGCAAGGCTTCCGGCGTGGCCGGATCGGCGAGATCGGCGGGCAGGGCGTGAGCCTCGACGCCGAAGCGCAGGCGAATTTCCTCCACCAGCTTTTCCAGGCGGTCGGCTCGCCGCGCCGTGACCGCCACGTCCCAGCCGTGCGCCGCATAGGTGCGGGCAAAGGCTAAGCCGATACCGGAAGAGGCGCCCGTGATCAGGACAAGACGGCGTGACAAGTCATTCTCTCATTTATGCCGGCACTTCGACCGGCAATTCGGCCGTGTGTTTCAGCAGGTCGGCCACGGTAAAGGTGGCAAGGCTTTGTGCCGCGGCAATATTGGCGGCGGTCATGGCCTCGTTAACGGCCTTGGGGATGGCCTGGCTGACCGGGCAGCCCTCGGCGCCCAGCGGCGCGGAGCCCAGGTGCGCGCTGCCATTGACCGCCTTCAGCACCTCATCGAGCCTGATCTGTTCCGGCTTTTTCAACAGCCAGGCCCCGCCGGAAACGCCGGAACAGGTGGCCAGCAGGCCGGCCTTCGCCAGTTGCGTGGTCATGCGGCGGATAACGACCGGATTGGTGGGGATGGAAGCGGCGAGCACAGACGAAGATACCGCCTGTTCACGGGAATAGGCGTTACGGTGGGCCAGATAGGCCAGCGTGTGGGCGGCCACGGGAAATCTTTGACTATCAGACATTTGCCTAGCATTTATACGCTGATTTCCGCTGTCTTGATAGGGGGATTAACGCCCGTGCCCCCGATAGATGCGAGAATCGAGATTGAATGTGGTAATAAATAGGCGTAAGAGCGCGCAGTTCAAGCGAGGGCCTCCCAAAGTGACCTTGTGTCAGCTTGCCATACCGGCGCCCTCAGGAGCGTATGCATGATCGGGGATACCCCTCCTGAACCCCAGGCGTCTGCCACGGGGCCTGATACAGGTGCGGCCACGGCTGCCGATACCGCCAAAACCAGCGCACAATCAGACTCCGTTCCGGAGGGCAGCGGTGAGGCCGAGGCCGTATCCAGCCATGGGCATGGCAGCGAAGGCTTCTGGGCGCTGGCGGTAGGCTCGATCGGCGTTGTCTTCGGCGATATCGGCACAAGCCCGCTCTATGCCATGCGCGAGGCCCTGTTCCATACCCGCGAAGGCACCAATGCCGAACTGGCGGTCAAGGGCGTGATTTCGCTCGTCTTCTGGGCCCTGGTCATGGTGGTGACGGTCAAGTACGTCCTGTTCCTGATGAAGGCAGACAACAAGGGCGAAGGCGGCACCCTGGCCCTGATGGCCCTGACGCAAAAGGCGCTCGGCAAATATTCGCCGACCGTGTTCTTCCTCGGCATCTGCGGCGCGGCGCTTTTCTATGGCGATGGCATCATTACCCCGGCCGTTTCGGTGCTGGGCGCAGTCGAGGGCCTGAAGGACGCGCCGGGCCTTGGCGGGCAGGTGCATCACCTGATCGTGCCCATATCGGCGGTTATTCTCATCGCCCTGTTCATGGTCCAATCCAAGGGCACGGCCAAGGTGGCCGGCCTGTTTGGCCCGATCACCGTGGTGTGGTTCCTGTGCCTCGGCGGCCTCGGCCTTTATCATATTTTCGATCAGCCAGGCATTCTGGTGGCGCTTATGCCGCAATACGGCATCGAATTCCTGTTCGCTAACGGCTTTGTCGGCTTCGTGATCCTGGGCTCGGTCTTCCTGGCCGTCACCGGCGCCGAAGCCCTCTATGCCGATATGGGCCATTTCGGCAAGAAGCCGATCCAGAGTTCGTGGCTGTTCTTCGTCCTGCCCTGCCTGACGCTCAACTATCTCGGCCAGGGGGCGCTGACCCTCGCCGATCCGTCGGCGCGGGAAAATCCTTTCTGGCGTATGGTGCCGGAAGTCGCCTACTGGCCGGTTTTTATTCTCGCCACCATGGCCACGGTCATCGCCTCGCAGGCCGTCATCACCGGTGCCTTCTCGATCACCCAGCAGGGCGTCCAACTCGGCCTCCTGCCGCGCATCGATATCAAGCGCACCAGCGAGACGCAGGCCGGACAGATCTTCGTGCCGCAGATCAATACCATGCTGATGGTGGGCGTGCTTGTCCTGTTGTTCGCCTTCCGCTCCACCGATCGCCTGACCTCGATGTACGGCATCGCCGTGACGGGCGCCATGATGGTCGATACGCTTCTGGCCTATGTCTTTCTGCGCCATGTCTGGAAATGGAAGCGCTGGCAGGCCTGGGCGCTGATCGCCCCGGTTGGTCTGCTCGATATCGTATTCTTTGGCTCGAACCTGCTGAAAATCCCACAGGGCGCCTGGCTGCCCCTGCTGTTGGCCAGCTTGCTGGTCCTGATCATGCTGACCTGGGCCACTGGCACCCGTACCCTGACCGAGAAATCGCGCCGCGACAGCGTGGCCCTGCTCGATCTGGTCGATATGCTGAAAAAACGCCCGCCGCACCGCGTGGCCGGCACAGCCATCTTCCTGACTTCCGATTCCGACCTGGCGCCGGTGGCGCTGATGCACAATCTCAAGCACAACAAGATTTTGCATGAAAAGAACATCATCCTGACGGTCAGGACGATCGGCGTGCCACGCGTGCCGGAAGACAAGCGCGTCACCATCGAGATCATCAATGACGATTTCAAAAAGGTGACTCTCAACTACGGCTTCATGGAAAGCCCGAACCTGCCGCGCGCGCTGGGCCTTTGCCGTAAGCTGGGCCTGAAGTTCGATATCATGGCCACCAGCTTCTTTGTCGGCAAGCGCTCGGTGGTGCCCTCGGCCAATTCCGGAATGCCGCTGTGGCAGGACAAGCTGTTCATCTTCCTGATGAAAAACGCCACCAACCCAACCGAGTTCTTCCATATCCCGCCAGGCCGCGTGGTCGAACTGGGCACGCAGGTGACAGTGTAGCAAGGGCGTTACGCCCTTGACCCGCAAATATATACAAAATCTATACACCATCCGGTGTCGCAAATAGGCTATCTACCCGCGCTTGTTTCCGCGTGCAGAGGCCGACAGGCGAATGACGAGCGATACTCACGACCAGACCAAAGCCGGTCATGGTCACAGGCGGCTGTGGGGCCTCACCGTTGGCGCCATCGGGGTTGTCTTCGGCGATATCGGCACCAGTCCGCTTTACGCCATGCGAGAGGCCCTGCATCATGCCCGCGCCGGCACCGATCCGCACCTGGCGACCTTCGGCGTGATTTCACTCGTCTTCTGGGCACTCGTCCTGCTGGTGACGATCAAATATGTCATCTTCCTGATGCGTGCCGACAATGCCGGCGAGGGCGGCACGCTGGCCCTGATGGCCCTGGCCCAAAAAGCGCTGGGCCGTTATTCAGCAACGGTTTTCTTTCTCGGTGTCTGCGGCGCGGCCCTTTTTTACGGTGACAGCATCATCACGCCGGCCCTGTCAGTCCTGAGTGCGGTCGAAGGGGTAAAGGATGCGCCGGGCATTGGTCACACGCTCGATCAGTACATCCTGCCGATTGCCCTGGTGATCCTGCTCAGCCTGTTCCTTGTTCAGTCGCGTGGCACCGAGAAGGTGGCGCGCCTGTTCGGCCCGGTCATGCTGTTGTGGTTCGTCGTTATCGCCGGCATGGGCGTCTATTACATCGCGCAGAAGCCCGCCATACTGGCCGCGCTCAGCCCGCACTACGGGGTGTCGTTCCTGCTGGCCAATGGCATCACCGGTTTCATGATCCTGGGGTCCGTCTTCCTGGTGGTGACCGGGGCCGAGGCGCTTTATGCCGATATGGGCCATTTCGGGCGCCGGCCCATCAGCACAGCCTGGCTGTGGATCGTCTTCCCGGCCCTGATCCTCAACTATCTCGGTCAGGGCGCCCTGACCCTTATCGACCCCACGGCCCAGGCCAATCCCTTCTGGCGCATGGTGCCGGATGCCTTCTACTGGCCGGTGCTCCTGCTGGCGGGCCTGGCCACCATCATCGCGTCGCAGGCGGTCATCACCGGCGCCTTTTCCATGACCCAGCAGGCGGTGCAACTGGGCCTTCTGCCGCGCATGGATATCCAGCGCACCTCGGAAACCCAGGCCGGGCAAATCTATGTGCCGCAAATCAACAGCCTGCTGATGGTGGGGGTCATTTTCCTGGTTGTCATGTTCCGCAGTTCGGACGCCCTGACCTCGGCCTATGGCATTGCCGTGACCGGCACCATGTTTATCAGCACCATCATGGCCTATATCGTTATTCGGCGCATCTGGCAGTGGTCGCGGCCGCGCACCCTGATGCTGCTGGTGCCGCTCGGCCTGATCGAAGCCATCTTTATGGCTTCCAACCTGACAAAGCTGTTTTCCGGCGCCTGGATGCCGCTGGCCTTCGGCGGACTGCTGATCCTCGTGATGACCACCTGGATCAGAGGGGCGCACATCCTGACCGCCAAGGCGAAACGCGACAGCCTGCCTATGGCCGACCTGGTGGAAATACTGGAAAAGCGGCCGCCGCACAGGGTGGCCGGCACGGCCATCTTCCTGACCTCGGATGCCAGCCTGGCGCCGGTGGCGCTGATGCACAATCTCAAGCACAACAAGATGCTGCATGAGAAGAACATCATCCTGACGGTCAATACCGCCAATATCCCGCGCGTGGCGACCGATCAGCGCGTGGACGTGGTGCAGCTTAATGCGGATTTCACCATCGTGACCCTGAGTTTCGGCTTCATGGAGACGCCCAATATTCCGCAGGCGCTGGGCCTTTGCCGCAGGCATGGGGTCAAGTTCGATATCATGGCCACCAGCTTCTTTATCGGCAAGCGCTCGGTGGTGCCCTCGGCTAATTCGGATATGCCGGTATGGCAGGATAAGCTGTTCATCTTCCTGATGAAAAACGCCGCCAACCCGACCAGCTTTTTTCATATCCCGCCGGGCCGCGTGGTCGAACTGGGCACGCAGGTGACAGTGTAAAGGGCCACAGGTGTCGGCGGACCCGTAAGTTTCACATATTCGGTCTTGCATCCGGGGGGCTTGAGCCTTAAAGCGCGCGTGAAGTTTAACGCAAGGTCACGCTCCTATGTCCGCACCCGCTGAAAAGCCCGTCAAGAAAGTCGTCCTCGCCTATTCCGGCGGCCTCGATACCTCGATCATCCTGAAGTGGCTGCAAACCGAATATGGCGCGGAAGTGGTCACCTTTACTGCCGATCTCGGCCAGGGCGGCGAAATCGAGCCGGCCCGCGCCAAGGCGCTGGCCGCAGGTGTGAAACCGGAAAACATCTTCATCGAGGACGTCCGCGAAGAGTTCGTGAAGGATTATGTCTTCCCGATGTTCCGCGCCAATACGGTCTATGAAGGCCAGTATCTGCTCGGCACCTCGATCGCCCGCCCGCTGATCGCCAAGAAGCAGATCGAGATCGCGCGCAAGACCGGCGCCGATGCCGTCTCTCACGGCGCCACCGGCAAGGGCAACGACCAGGTGCGTTTCGAACTGGGCTATTATGGCCTGGAGCCGGACATCCGCGTCATCGCCCCGTGGCGCGAGTGGGATTTCAAGAGCCGCGAAGCCCTGCTTGATTTCGCTGAAAAGCACCAGATCCAGATCGCCAAGGACAAGCGCGGCGATGCGCCCTTCTCGGTCGATGCCAACCTGCTGCACTCGTCTTCCGAAGGCAAGGTGCTGGAAGATCCGGCCGTTGAGGCGCCGGAATTTGTCTATCAGCGTACCATTTCGCCGGAAGCCGCCCCCGACAAACCGACCGTCTTCACCATGGATTTCGAGCGTGGTGATCCGGTGGCGATCAACGGCGTCGCCCTGTCGCCGGCGGCCCTGCTGACCAAGCTGAATGAACTGGGCCACGACAATGGCGTTGGCCGTCTCGATCTCGTCGAAAACCGCTTCGTCGGCATGAAGTCGCGCGGTGTATACGAAACCCCCGGCGGCACCATCCTTTTGGCGGCGCACCGCGGCATTGAGTCGATCACGCTGGATCGTGGCGCCATGCACCTGAAGGACGAGCTGATGCCGAAATATGCGTCTCTGGTCTATAATGGCTTCTGGTTCTCGCCGGAGCGCGAGATGCTTCAGGCCGCCATCGATTACAGCCAGGCGAAGGTCACCGGCCGCGTCACGATCAAGCTCTACAAGGGCAATGTGACCATCACTGGCCGTGAAAGCCCCTATTCGCTGTATGATCAGGATCTGGTCACGTTCGAAGAGGGTAAGGTCGCTTACGATCACCGTGATGCAGCCGGCTTCATCAAGCTCAACGCCCTGCGTCTGCGGGTGGCGGCCAAGCGCGATCAACGCGGAAAGTAATGGGGCGTGGGGTCCGCGACCCCACATCTTCTCTTGTTCCAATAAAAAAGCTCCGCTTTTTAGCGGGGCTTTTTTATTGGATAGAAAAGGTTTGGGGCCTCAGGCCCCAAACCCAATAAGTTACCACATTGAATCCTTGCATCTTTCTCATTCATTTAGCCGCATGGGCGACGGTTTCAATATTCTTATCAATCGCAAATCCGGCACGGTGCTCAATATGGGCGAGCCGGCCGTCGAGGCCGCCATCACGGCCAGCGAAATCCCGGTGGCTGAACTGTGCATGTCCGAACCTGAGGACATGCAGGCCAATCTTGAGCGCCTGAGCAAAAGACCTGAGCGCCTGCTGATCGGTGGTGGCGACGGCACCATCCGCGAAACGGCCAAATATCTGGCCGCGCACAAAAAAGCCTTTGGTGTCCTGCCCTTCGGCACCATGAACCTGCTGGCGGTGGACCTGGGGCTTACCTCTCTGCAACAGGCGCTTGATGCCTATGCCAAGGGCACCCACGAGCAGACCATGGACGCCGGTTTCGTCAATGGCGAGATCTTCCTGTGCTGCGCCAGTATCGGCACCATGCCCCAAGCTTCGGTTTATCGAGAGGCGCGGCGCATGACCAACAAGTTCCTGCTGCTGCCGCAGATGTTCCTCTTCGTGGCCGATAACATGAAGCGTCATCGCCGCGAACGCATCGTGCTGGAAGAAAACGGCAAAATGACCCGCTATCGCACGCCGGCTGTCGTTGTCTCGGTCAACCGCTTCGCCGACACGGAAAAGCTGACCGAAAGCAATTTCAAGCGGATTTCGCTTTCCGGTGGCGAACTGGCGGCCTATATTTTCAGCACCAAATCGCCGACCGCCCATATCCGCCTGCTGTGGCGGCTGATCTTCGGTCACTGGCTGAAAGACCCCGACCTGATCGAACGCACTGCCCCGCATTTCAGGATCTGGAGCCAGCACCACAAGCCGCTGGTCTCGATCGATGGCGAGGTCATGAAGCTGCAATCCCCGTTGGCCTTCACGCTGAAACCCGATTTCGTTCACCTGCTGATGCCGGACGAACGGGTGTCGTCATGACGGTGCGGCAGTGGCTGGACAAGCGGATAAGGCGTTTGCCGGCGCCGTTCCGTCAGGAATGGCGTGCGCTTCTACTGTTTGGTCTTATCTTTCTCGTCGCCGCCTGGCTGTGTTTCGAGGTCATCGAGGAAGTCTTTCTCGAAAGTGCCGTGTTTGCGCCGGATCAGGCGGTTTACGCCGGCCTGCAGCACCTGCGGACGCCCTGGCTGGACCAGGTGATGATCGCCATCACCGAACTCGGCGATACGCCCGTGGTAATCGCGGTGGCGGCCGTCGTGGCGCTGTGGCTTATTCATGAACGCGCCTGGCATACCCTGACCTACTGGCTGATGGCCATCGGCGGCGGGTCGCTGATCAATTCCGCCATCAAACTCGGCCTGCATCGCGCCCGGCCCGGCGATATGCATTATGACGGCGTCAGCGTCTTTTCTTTCCCAAGCGGACATTCCACCACCAATGCCGTACTGTATGGCTTCCTGATCATCATTATGTCGCGCAAACTGCCTTTTGTAGCGCGGATCCCCGTGGTTATAACGCTTGTATTATTGGTCGGGCTGATCGCTTTTTCGCGGCTGTATCTGGGGGCGCACTGGTTGTCCGATGTCGCCGGCGGGCTGTTCTTCGGCTCCGGCTGGCTGGCCCTTTTGGGCCTGTTCTATATGTGGCGGCCGGCTGAACCGGTTGAGCCGGTCAAACTGCTTTTGGTGGCGGTATCGGCGCTGATTTTGGCCAGCGGCCTGAATATCGCGCTTCATCACGGCACAGATATGACCCGCTATGCCGTGCAAAGGGGGCTGGCATGAAGATCGCCCATATCTCCGATCTGCATTTCGGCGCCCATGATCCCGCCGTGCTTGAGGCGCTGATGGCGCACCTGATCGAGGCCGGGCCCCATCTGGTCATCGCCAGCGGCGACATCACCCAGTCAGCGACCGAGGCTGAATTTGCCGCGGCGCGGGCGTTTTTCGACGCCCTGCCGATAGAGGTCTTCGTTATTCCCGGTAATCATGACCTGCCGGGGATGGACTTGACACGCTTCCTCAATCCGTTCGGTCGTTACAGGCGGCATCTGATCGATGAGCTAAATCCGGAACTGGCTGCCGGGCCGGTGCATATAAAGGGCATCAATACCGCCCGCCGCATCCTGCCGCACTGGAACTGGGCCAATGGGGCGGTAAGCGCCAAGCAGCGCCGTGAAATTGCCCGGACCTTCGAGGCGGCCAGCGCTCCCTGGCGCATTCTCGTGCTGCATCACCCCCTGATGAGTCCGAAGGAGTTTCCCCTGGATGTGGCCGTCTTCAACAAAAGGCCGCTGCTGGAGACCATATCCGAACAGCGCATCGATATCGTGCTCGCCGGTCACCAGCACCATGCCTATATCGAGACGCGCCAGGAAGAAGCGCACAAAACCCTGTTCGTCAGCGCCTCGACCGGCATGTCCACGCGCCTGCGCCGCCAGCCCCAGGGCTTCAATCTGCTGGAATTTACCGATACCACCCTGCGCATCGATCAATTGCGCTATGCCGACGGCCGGTTCACGACATTCGAGGCCCTTACGCATGTAAAACCGGCCGTTTCCGGGTAGCGCAATCTGCCGGACATGCTAAATCGACAGCATGGCCTTCCCGATCGATCCGCATACCTACTGGGCGTTTTTCGTCACCATGTTCTTCATGGCCATTACGCCTGGTCCGGCCAATCTGTTCGCTATCCGCACAGGGCTTGGTCGGCGCAAGAGCCATGTCATCGCCGCTGTGATCGGGCTGAACTGCGCCTCGCTGATCTGGTTCGTCGCCTGCGCTTTCGGCCTGCAAATCCTGCTGACGGCCTTCCCGCTGCTGTTCCAGATCGTGGCGGTTGCCGGCGGGCTCTATCTCGGCTGGATGGCTTTTAAGGGGTTCCGCGCTGCGCTTGATATCCGCAATGAAAACATCGGTTCCAGCCTGACCGCGACGCCGGAACCTGGCAAGACAATCGCCGCCACCTTCAAGGATGGCTTCCTGGTCCAGTTGCTCAATCCCAAGGTGACCCTGTTTTTCACCGCCGTTCTGCCGCCGTTCGTCGATATCCACCGCGCTGTGCCGCCGCAGATGGTGGCCTTCGCAGCCACGGCCATCGGCATGGATACAATCACCATGACCACCTATGGCCTGGCCGCGGTCACCCTGTCGCATACCCTCAGCGATCCGAAGAAAAAGCAGGTGTTCGATCTTGGCGTCTGCCTGATCCTGATGGCCATCGCCGCCCTGATCATCTGGCACGCCGGCCTAGAACTGCTGCGGTTGTAACCTGCGCTTTTTTTGGGCGCGCATCTTAATCCAAAAGCAGGTCGCTCGCGCGATGCGTCACACTTTTGGGATGCGCTTATTCTCGCATTACGGACGGCCTAATATTGCCACATTGACGGCACACTCTCGAAGGTTAATATGTGCAAAAGTTTTGCATATGTGGGGAGTTACACCATGAAGTATTTGAGCCTCGCCCTGGCCGCCGCCAGCCTGACCGTGCTGTCGGCCTGCGCCACGCCCACCCCTTACCAGCCCGTCGCGGCCAATGTGTCGCCCGCCAACCAGCGGGGCTATTCCGAAACGCGCATCGAGGAAAACCGTTACCGCCTGAGCTTTGCCGGCAACGACATGACCAAGCGCGAAACGGTAGAAAATTACCTGCTTTACCGCGCCGCCGAACTGACGGTCGAATCCGGTTACGACTGGTTCGAGGTGGTCAGCCGCAATACCGATGAAAAGAAGCGCGCCACCACCTTTGAAGACCCCTATATGAGCAGCTTCTCCTGGCGTTTCTACAGCCGCAATCGCTGGAGCCGCTGGGGCGCTTTCGGTGCCGACTGGGGCACGGACACCGTCGTCTATTCGCGGTATGAAGCCAATGCGGAAATCCTGATGCACAAGGGCGCCAAGCCGGACAGCGATCCGAACGCCTATGACGCCCGCGCGGTCAAGGCCAATCTGGAATCGAAGATCATCCGTCCCGGTACGACGCACTGATCGCGCTTCAAGCTGCCGGTTAGCCTTACGGCATTCGGCCGACGCCGAATGCCGTAGTCGGGTGCTGTGGGGCCGATTGGTCTCGAAGTGAACAAAGCACTACATTTTCCGCGTCATTGCGACTATATAGGCCGCAATGAGCAGACCTTTTCTGAAAATGAACGGCCTCGGCAATGATTTCATTGTCGTTGATGCCCGCGACGCCGCCTTTACGCCGGCGCCGGCGCAGATTCGTGCCTGGGGCGATCGTGCGTCCGGTATTGGCTTTGACCAGTTGATCGTCATTGAAGGCAGCCCAAGTGGCGATGCCTTTATGCGCGTGTGGAACAATGACGGTGGCACGGTCGAAACCTGCGGCAATGCCCTGCGTTGCGTGGGCTGGTATCTGAACCCCAATGCCGCAGAAAAGACCCTAAAAATCGATACATTGGGTGGCGCGACAAAAGCCATCGTCATCAAGGCCGACGAAAAGACCGGCACCGTAGCGGTCGATATGGGAAAGCCGCGCCTGGACTGGCGTGAAATTCCGCTATCGGAGGAAATGGACACCCTGCGGCTGGAGCTGAAGGTTGGGCCTTATGACGCGCCGCTCTATCATACGCCTTGCGCCGTGAGTATGGGCAATCCGCATGTGGTATTTTTCGTCGAAGACGTGGCGAAGGTCGATGTCGCCGCCACCGGCTCGCTGATCGAAAACCATCCGCTCTTCCCCGAAGGCGTCAATGTCGAGTTCGCGCAGATCATTGACCGCCAGACCATCCGGATGCGCGTGTGGGAACGCGGTGCGGGCATTACGCGCGCCTGCGGCACCGGTGCCTGCGCCACGCTCGTGGCGGCCGCGCGCCGTGGCCTGACCGATCGCGCCGCCACCGTCATCATGGATGGCGGCCCGCTGCATATTGCCTGGGCTGAGAACGATCACGTCATCATGACCGGCCCGATCGAGGTCGAGTTCGAGGGCACGTTGTGAGTAAGCTTGATGTCGTTACCTTCGGCTGCCGCCTGAATTCGTATGAGAGCGAGGTCATCCGCAAGACCGCCGCCGAGGACGGGCTGGATAACGCCATCATCTTCAATACCTGCGCCGTTACTGGCGAGGCCGTGCGCCAGGCGCGCCAGGCCATCCGCCGTGCCCGCAAGGAAAATCCGGACGCCAAGCTGATCGTCACCGGCTGCGCCGCTCAGACCGATCCCGATACCTTCGCCAATATGGCCGAGGTCGATTTCATCATCGGCAATGGCGACAAGCAGAAGGCCGGTGCCTACAAGCTAACACCGGATTCGGCCCGTATCGTCGTCAACGATATCTTCTCGGTACAGGAAACCGCCGGTCACCTGATCGATGGGCTGAAGGATCGGGCTCGTGCCTTTGTCGAGGTGCAGAACGGCTGCGATCACCGCTGCACTTTCTGCATTATCCCCTATGGCCGCGGCAATTCGCGTTCGGCCGCCGCCGGCGATGTCATCAGCCAGACGCAAAAACTGGTGGCGCAGGGCTATAACGAAGTGGTGCTCACCGGCGTCGACCTGACCTCTTGGGGCGGCGACCTGCCGGGTAATCCTCAGCTTGGTCATCTGGTGACGCGTATCCTCAAGCTGGTGCCGGACCTGAAGCGCCTGCGCCTCAGTTCGATCGATGCCGCTGAAATCGACGACACCTTGCTGCGCGCCTTTGCCGAGGAAGAGCGCCTGGCGCCCTATCTGCACCTCAGTCTTCAGCATGGCGACGATATGATCCTGAAACGGATGAAGCGCCGGCACCTGCGCAACGATTCCATCCGGCTGGTCGAAAAGGTGCGCGCCGTGCGTCCGGATATCTCCTTCGGCGCCGATATGATCGCCGGTTTCCCGACCGAGACGGAGGAGATGTTTGCCAATGCCGTGTCGCTGGTTGATGCCTGTGACCTCAGCTTCGTCCACGTCTTCCCCTATTCGCCGCGCCCGCAGACCCCGGCGGCCAAGATGCCGCAACTGCCACGCCCGCTGATCAAGGAACGCGCCGCCCGTCTGCGCGCCAAGGCCGAGGAAGCGCTGACCCGCCACCTTCATCGTCAGCAGGGGCGCGTCCTTTCGTGTGTCGTCGAGAAACCCGGCTTTGCCCGCGCCGCTGATTTTACCGAGGTGGTATTTGAGGGTGAGGCTGTTGTTGGCGGTATCAGCGATATCCTTATCCATGGCCATGATGGCAAACATGTCATTGGCAGCCTTGTGCAAACTGAGCTACAGCAAGCGGTATGACTGAAGAAAAGAAAAAGGGCTGGTTCCAGCGGCTGACGCAGGGCCTTTCGCGGACCTCGCAGAACCTGACCGAGTCAGTGACGCAGGTGTTCCAGCAGAAAGAAGCGCTGGATGATGCCGCGCTGGAGGAACTGGAAGACCTGCTGGTCGAGAGTGACCTGGGGCCGCAGATCGCCGCCACCATCGCTGCTAAGATGTCGCAGCAGAAATTCAGTTCTGCCAAGGATTCCAATGCCGTGCGGGCCGCGCTTGCCGAGGCTCTGGCAGACGAACTGGTAGGCCACGAAGGCACGTTCGAGCCGCTCTCCGGTCCGCGCCCCTATGTCGTGCTGTTCGTCGGCGTCAATGGCTCAGGCAAGACCACCACGCTTGGCAAAATCGCGGCCAAGCTGGTCAAGAGCGGTGCCAAGGTCCTGATCGTCGCGGGTGATACCTTCCGGGCCGCCGCCGTTGAGCAGCTCAAGGTCTGGGCCGAGCGCGCCGGCGCCGATTTCATGGGCAGCAAGACCGGCGCCGATGCCGCAGGCCTGGCCTATGACAGCTTCGTCCGGGCCAGGGAAGAAGGTTACGATGTCGTCCTGATCGATACGGCCGGCCGCCTGCAAAACAAGCAGGCGCTGATGGACGAGCTGCTGAAGGTCGTCCGCGTGATCAAGAAGGTCGATCCGGAAGCGCCGCATGAGACCCTGCTGGTGCTCGATGCCACGGTGGGCCGCAATGCGCTCAGCCAGGAACAGATTTTCGGCCGCCAGGCGTTTGTTTCCGGGCTGGTCATGACCAAGCTCGACGGCACGGCGCGCGGCGGTATCCTGATCCCGATCGCCAAGGCCTCAGATGCGCCAATCAAGCTGATCGGTGTCGGTGAGGATATCGAAGACCTGCACGATTTCAAGGCGCGTGATTTTGCCCGCTCGATGGTCGGTCTGGAGCCGCTGGGAGACAAAAATGACGGATGAGCCGAAACTCTCCGACGAGATCCGCGAAGGCGACCAGGTGGTTGACCGCGCTATGGGCATTGCCGCTGAAAAGCTCGGCGAGACCAATCCCGAACTGGCGCTGAAGCCGGGCCAGCCGAAGCAAAACACCGTCAAGATGGTGGTCGATTATGGGCCGCTGATTGCCTTCGGCCTGACCTTCTTCATCTGCAAAATTTTCAAGCTGGTGCCGGCGGCCGATTGCCTGATCTGGGCCAGCGGCGTGCTCGGTGCGGCGTCGGTGCTGGCCCTGATCGGCGGGCTGATTGCGGAAAAACGCATTGCCTGGATACCGCTGGTCTCCTGCCTGATCACCATTCCAATGACGGTCCTGACGGTCGTTTTCCATGACGCCACTTTCGTCAAGATCAAGATGACCATTGTCGATGTGCTGATCGGCGGCATCCTGCTGGGCGCCCTGGTGCTGAAAAAGCAGCCCCTGAAAGCCCTGCTGGGGGATGCGCTGAAACTCAAAGACGAGGCCTGGCCGCGCCTGACGCTCTACTATGCCCTGTTCTATCTCGCCATGGCCGGCGTGAATGAAGCCATCTGGCGGACGCAGAGCGATGAATTCTGGTTGACCTGGAAGCTCGCTTCTATGATCGGCGGGCCAATCCTGCTGTCGATCTGTCTGCTGCCCTTCCTGATGAAAAACATGATCACCGAACCCGAAAGTGACGCCCGCTGACGGTCATTCCTCCGTGTTCGGATTGAATTGTCGTAAAAGCGACATATAATGATGACACTATCCCCTTGGCTGATTGCACATCGGGAGGCATCGTGAAAAAGTCGAAGTCAGGCGAAAAGACCATGTCTAAGAACGGACTCGATGAGTCGCCCTCGCACCTGCTGCACCGCGTGTTGCAGATTGCCCTTGATATATATAATGCCGAAGCCGGCGAAGATGCGCTTTCCCAGCGGCAATATGCCGTCCTCAAAGCGCTGGAAGGGACGGAGGGGCTGTCGCAGACCGATCTGGTCAAGGTGACCGGTATCGATCGCTCGACGCTCGCCGATCTGGTGTCGCGGATGCTCGCCAAGGAATTGGTGGCGCGCGAACGGTCAGCCACCGATGCCCGTGCCAACCTGGTGCGCATTGCCGACGCCGGCAAGACGGCCCTGGCCGAGATGGAACCGCGCGTCCTGGCGGCCGACGAGAAGATACTGAGCCTGCTGTCGCCGCCCAAGCGGGAGAGCTTCGTCAAGCTGCTGCGTAAACTCACCCATGCGCGTGAAACCGAATTGTCCGGCGATGCAAAGCCGCGCAAGGAAAAAACGCCCAAGCCGCCGAAGGCCGAGAAGCCACCCAAGGCCGAAAAGAAAAAGAAGGTGAAGACCAAGCTCAGCGCGCGCAAGCTGAAGAAGCTGCCCTTCCCGCCGTTGTCGGAAGGCATTTCCGAGGCGGCGGACAGCGAAGACCTGGTGCATTCACCAGTCGTCAAGACGGACGCCATTTAACACAAAAAGAGCGCCGATCCAGACAGGTCGGCGCTCTTTTTGTGTCTGGTGACCGGGGGCTCTATTTCTTGTCGGCAGAAGCTGCCGAACTGGAAGATGAGGCGCTCGACGATGACGACCCGGACGCCGTTCCGGCCGGCGTGGTGGCCTTCATCTTGGCTTCTATTTTGGCGCCGGGCTTATCGACCAGGTCGCTATCGGCCAGCTTGGCGCCGCGGGGATGAGCGGCGGCCAGCTTGACGTCGCCATTGTATTTCAGCACGTCGAGCGCGCGGGTCAGTTCGAAATCACCGGTCTTGGTGTCGAAATCATCCGGCGGCACTTCCTGAACGGCATGGGCCGAACGGCGGACCTTGCCTTCATCGGCGTCCAGAGCATTGCCATAGGCGGCTTCGGTATACTGCATGGCGGCCGTGGCGATATATTTCGCCTGTTCCTTGCTCATCGCCACTTCGAGATCGGGTTCGATGCCGGTCTTCTGGATCGAACGACCCGAAGGCGTGTAGTAACGCGCCGTGGTCAGTTTGACGGCTCGGTTGTCGCCCAGGTCGATCACGCTCTGCACCGAGCCCTTGCCGAAGGTGGTCAGGCCGACAATGGTGGCGCGCTTCTGGTCCTGCAGGGCGCCGGAGACGATTTCCGCCGCCGAGGCCGTACCCGGATTGGTCAGGACCACGATCGGCTTGCCGTTCAGCATGTCGCCCTTTTTGGCCTGATAGCGGATGATATCTTTCGGATCGCGGCCGCGCTGGCTGACGATTTCACCGCCGTCGAGGAACAGATCGGCTACGCCGACCGATTGTTCCAGCAGGCCGCCGGGATTATTGCGCAGGTCGAGTACAAGGCCCTTCATGTTCGGGTTCTTGGCCATCAGGTCGGCCAGCGCCGTCTTGGTATCGTTGGCGGTGGTCTCCGAGAATGAGGCGATGCGCAGATAGCCGTAATCGCCCTCCATGCGGGTCTTGACCGACTTCACCACAATGATTTCACGCGTCAGCGCCACATCGAACGGCGCGTCCTTGCCGGTGCGGACAATAGTGACGGTCAGCTTGGTATTGGGCTCGCCCTTCATCTTGGAAATGGCGTCATTGAGCGGCAGGCCGAGGATCGAGGTGCCGTCGATGGCGGTGATATAGTCGCCGGATTCAATACCCGCCTTCTGGGCCGGCGTGTCGTCCATAGGGGTGACGACCTTGACCGCACCGTCCTCGCCGGTCACTTCCAGGCCGATGCCGCCATAGGAGCCGCGGGTCTTTTCCTTCAGGTCGGTATAGTCGTCGTCCGACAGGTAGTTGGAATGCGGATCGAGCGAGGCCAGCATCCCTTCCAGGGCGGCATTGATCAGCTTCTTGGAATCGACCGGCACGACATAGTCCTGCTGGACAATGGCCAGCACATTGCCGAACAGTTCCAGTTGCTTGTAGGTATCCGAGCGAGGCGAGAAGGCCGGCTGGCTCGCATAGGCGACGGCCCCGATGCTCAGGGCGACAGCGGCGGCGCCGGCAAGGTAAATATTCTTCATTTCATCCTCGGTGGGCATACAATCAGTCTAGCATATAAGAGTGAGAACATGGCGTAAACGGGGCGTCTTTATTTAGTTTTAAAGGCCATCTCTACCGACTGGAAAGCTGGAGCGTCGTGGCGGGATTAACCGGCGTTTCGCCCTTGCGCAGTTCCATGTAGAGAACCGCTTTCTTGTCGGAAAGGTTGGGCATCCGCCCCAGTGGTTCATGGCGGCCGACAGTCTGGCCCTGCTGGACATAGATGCGGCCGATGCCGGTGACCACGACGCGATAATCATGGCCGATGCTGAGCACGACCACCTGTCCGTAGGAATCGAGCGGGCCGGCATATTCGACCTCGCCTTCCGCCGGCGCGGTGACCTGGCTGCCCGGCAGGGCGGCATATGAGACGCCTCGACTGGCGGGGCCATTGCCATCGGACTGGCCGAAATTGCGTGTGATGTCGCCCACTACGGGCGGCTGCAAATGTGTGTTGTCTATGGCCGGGGAACCGAAGAATTTCAGCGGCAGGTCGCCGGTCAGGCGATTTTCGCGCGCCTTCAACTCGGCGGCGCGGGCATCCATCTGGTCGGCCTGGTTCAGCAACTGGTCTTCCAGGTCCATCTTCTGCTGGATCAGGCGCTCGATCTCGCTGCGCTGCTCGGAAACCTCGCTTTCGGAGATGAAGATGGCCTCGTTTTGCAGGGCGGCCTGGCGGCGCAGATTTACCAACTGGCTGTTCTGCCGGACCAGGCTTTCGGTGCGTTTCTTCAGTTCCGGCGTAATGGCACGCATGATGATGGCGGCCAGCACGGCGTCATTGGCCTTGCGCGGCGTAACGAACAGCGCCGGCGGGGGGTTGCGTGAATAGATTTGCAGGGCGGAAAGCAGGCGGGTCTGCTTGTCGCGTTCGGCGATCAGGCGGCGGGAAATGTCGGTTTCCTGCTGGTTGATGGTTTCCAGCTTGGCGCGGTAGATGGCGGAACGCGTTTCGCCGGTGCCCTGCTTGCGCGAAATCTCGATGATCTGCTCGCGCAGGGCCTCGACTTCCTGCGCGATCTGGCGGGCGGAGCGCCGCTGAGTGTCGCTCTTGCGTTCCTCGGCGCGACGCTGGGCGGAAAGCGTATCAAGCGTGGCGCGGTCGGCTTCGGAAAGGTCGTGCTTCCGTTGCTGCGCGTCGCTCTGCACCGCGCCGGCAAGGGCGAGCACGGCCAGACCGGTCAGCAGCAGATGGCGCGAGGAAGCGAGCATGTCATTGAGATAAGGTGGTTCGGCTTAATTCTCAATAAATGGATCAACCGGCTGCGCGCGCCAGCGGGTAGGGATTTATCAGTGCACTGGCCGGTATGCCCCATTCCCGGCAAAGGACGCGGATTTGCGGCAGGCTCAGTTCGCGGCGTCGGTTGAGAATTTCCGAAGCGCGGGAACGTGAACCCAGGAGTGACGCCAGGTCGGACTGCGTCAGGCCCTGCCGATCCATGGCAAAGCGTACAGCCTCGATCGGATCGGCGGCAGGCAACGGAAAGTGTTCATCTTCGTAGCGCGTCAGAAGGAGACCTAAAAGCACGAAATGATCAGCGGCTTCGCTGCCGGGTTCGGGCTCTTCGTCAAAATAGCGCTCGTAAGCGGCAAGCGCTGCCTGATAATCGGCTTCGTCACGAAGAATATGGATTTTAAAGGCCATTTCAGTCCTCCGGATCAAACGGTTAAGGGGTCTATGCGGTCGTATTCCGCATGTGTTCCGACGAATTTATCAAGACCTGCTTGTAGGTGTAAGAAATACGTACAATCAGACGGTAGCTGTTGCCGCCTATGTTAAAGATGACCCGATTGTCGCCCAGAAAATCGGCGCTGCGAAAATCATTGCGTATATCCTGCGGCGACACCCATTCAGCGGCCTTGACATGATTATACCAGGCAATCAGAGGGGGCTGTGCATTCGGATGTCGTGCCCAGAATTCCTGTAGTTTTTTGCGGGTCACCACATTCATATGGTGTGTATATCATGTTCCGCAATTGGGAACAACCGGCGGGTTCCCTTTTGTGGAACAATCAATCCCGATGATAGGGCAGGCCGGCCAGTATGGTGGTAGCGCGGTACATCTGTTCGGCCAGCATGACGCGGACCAGGGCATGGGGCCAGGTCTGGGGGCCGAAGGCCAGTGAAAAGGCGGAGGCTTTCAGCAGGGCCGGATCAAGACCGTCGGCCCCGCCGATGAGGAAGGTGACGCGACGTTCGCCGCGATCCTTGTAAGTATTGAGGCGCTGGGCAATCTGGCGCGAGGTCAGTTGTTCGCCATGTTCGTCGCAGGTGATCAGGATGCCGCCATCACTTAAGGCTGTCTTGATAGCTTCCATTTCCTGCGCTTTCAGCAGGGCGGAGGTAGCGGCCTTCGCGCCTTTTTTGGCTTCGACTTCGAGCAGATCGACAGGTGAAATGCCTAAACCGCGCCCGGTTAAATTGGCGCGGTTCAGATAGTCTTTCACGAGAGTGTTTTCGACCGTCGCGCCGAGCTTGCCAACGGCGCAGAGCGTCAGTTTCACTTACACCGAAACCGTATGGCCCGTGCCTTCGGGCGACAGCGACCAGATCTTTTCGATATTGTAGAAGCTGCGGACTTCCGGACGGAAGATATGAACGACCACGTCGCCGACATCGATCAGCACCCAGTCACAGGCGGGCAGGCCCTCGATCTTGGCCTTGCCGTGGCCGGCTTCCTTTAGCGCGCGCACGACGTGATCAGCCAGCGCGCCGACATGGCGGTGGGAACGGCCGGAAGCGATGATCAGGGTGTCTGCGACCGAGGACTTGCCTCGCAGGTCGATGCACACGATGTCCTGGGCCTTGTCATCATCAAGCTTGTTGACGATCAGGGTTTCGAGAGGCAGCAGGCTGTCGGTACTGTTATCTTCGTGGGCGTCAGCGGACGCGGGAGCCTCAGACTGAGGGGTTTCGGGCGCGGTGTGCGCAGGTTGACGAGACAGGGCTAGGGTTCCTTTATGATCCACGATAGCAGCTTGATAGCACAAAATGCGCTTCAGGTCACGCCTTGATGGAAATTTACTGGTTTGGGGATTTTGTCTTTAGTTTCAGCCGCAAGGCCGTGGACGAATGGCCGTGTAACGGACCTTTGATATAGGTCCAGGCCGGCAGCTTGCGATATGGCAGGGTGCGCGCGGCGCGATCATCGATGCGATAACGCGCGAAGCGCTGCGTGGCCGGCGAGAAGCGCGCCTTCATCAGGGCGCCCGGCCGGGAAACGACAGCGATCGGCACCATGTGCATCAGTTGCACCCAGCCCCGCCAGCGATGGAAACCGGCCAGGCTGTCGCCCCCCATGATCCAGACGAAGTGGACACCGGGATAGCGCGCTTTCAAGGCGCGCAGGGTATCGAGCGTGTAGGTGGCGTGGATGCGGGTCTCAAAATCGGAAATGACATCGCCGTGGCCGGTAAAAGGCTGCACGCCGGCCATGCGTTCGGCAAGCGGCGCGGTTTCGCTCTTTGATTTCAGCGGGTTCTGCGGCGAGACCAGCCAGATAATCCGGTCGAGGCCCAGTTGCTGGCGCGCCGTTTCAGCGACATGGCGATGGCCGGCGTGTGCCGGATTGAACGAACCGCCGAACAGGCCGACGGTCATACCGCGTTCCAGATGGAAGCCGCTGCGCAAACCGCCCGCGGGGACTGCGGGCCGCATCGGGGCCGGGCCGGCGAACCACATCCTCAGGCATTATCCCACGGATTGTAGGCGGACGCGGCCTCCGCTCGGGCGGTTTCCGGCTTTTCCCCCTGGATGGTCTCCAGCGCGGCAAACAGCAGGTCACGCACACCTTCTCCGGTTACGCCGGAGATCAGGAAGGGGGTCTGGCCGGAGACCTTCTTGATTTTCGTCACCAGCTTCTTGCGGGCATCGGCATCGAGCGAATCCACCTTGTTGATGGCCACCAGCTCGGTCTTCGAGCCGAGGATTTCGTCATAGGCGTTCAGTTCCTTGCGGATGATCTTATACGCCTTGACCGGGTCTTCCTGGGTGCCGTCGATCAGGTGGATCAGCACCTTGGTGCGCTCGACGTGGCCGAGGAACTTGGTGCCGAGGCCGGCGCCTTCCGAAGCCCCCTCGATCAGGCCGGGAATATCGGCCATGACAAAGCGCTGCTCAGGGCCCAGATCGATCACGCCGAGATTGGGGACGAGCGTGGTGAAGGGGTAGTCAGCAATCTTTGGTTTAGCCGAGGATGAGGCGGCCAGAAAGGTCGACTTGCCGGCATTAGGCAGGCCGACAAGTCCGGCATCAGCAATCAGCTTGAGGCGCAGCCAGATCCACTTTTCCTCGCCGTCCTGACCGGGCAGGGCGAACTTCGGCGCCTGGTTGATCGGGCCCTTGAAGCGGGTATTGCCCCAGCCGCCATTGCCGCCCTGGGCCAGCAAATGGCGCTTGCCGGGTTCATCGAGATCGACGATCAGGGTCTCGTGGTCCTCTTCGAAAACCTCGGTGCCGACGGGGACATAGAGCACGATATCCTCGGCATTGGCGCCGTGCATCTGGCGGCCCATGCCGTGAGTGCCGGTCTTGGCCTTGAAATGCTGCTGGTAGCGATAGTCGATCAGGGTATTGAGGCCATCCTTGGCTTCGATCCACACATCTCCGCCCTTGCCGCCATCACCACCATCGGGCCCGCCATTGGGGATGAACTTTTCACGGCGAAACGAGACGGCGCCGGCGCCGCCGTTGCCGGAACGGATAAAGATTTTACACTGATCGAGGAATTTCATAAGCCAAAGCGTTTTCGAAAAAATGGCTGCCGGTGTTTCGTCTAAAAACGCGTCTTACCAAAAAGATGTTCTTTGACGGAAAACGTCCGAAAAAGCAAGAAACCCCACCACCACACCCATAAAGAATGGGCGTGGTCCCCCTCCCCGACAAGTCGGGGAGGTACAAGAAGAACTATTCCTCTCATACATCCCCAGTTTTACTGGGGAGGGGGACCGCCGGGCTTTAGCCCGGTGGTGGTGGGGCTTCTTACTTAACCGGTTTTACAAAATACGGATCATATGGAGCGCCAGATGCGCGCCTTCGCGCGCCAGCGAGGTCTCCATGGTCTTACGCCCGGTATAAAGGAAGTCGGCCTTGATCAGGGCTGAGGCCGAAGCTTCATTATCCGCGAAATGCGCCGCATGGATGATGCGGTGCAGTTTACGCTTCTTGCACCAGCGCAGCAGGCCGTCGGTCGCCTCTATGGCATAGCCCTGGCCCTGCCATTGCGGGGCGATGAAGACGCTCAGATTAGGTCCGAACGAGTGGATGCCGCCCGTCGTGCCGCAGGCCGACTTGGTCAGACTGATAATCCCTATCAGACGCTCATCATCCAGGCGGATGGCCCAATGGGTAAAGGGCGTGGCCGCCATATCGGCCAGCAGGCGCTCGGCCTCGCTGCGATCCAGCGGATGCGGGATGGCATGGGTCATCCGCGCCGAATTCCTGTCGGCGAAGACGGCCAGGAAGGCATCGAGATCGGAAGGTTTCAGTGCCGTCAGGCTCAGACGTGTCGTCTCGACGCTGACCTGGTCTGGCTTGTGCGGGCCGATGATGGCCCTGTGGGCTTCATTGCGCGTGATCATGTCTGTCACTCCTTGACCCCGGCGGCATGGATGGCACCACCTTGAGGTCTATTTAGGGTGAAACTGTGTCAGTTCCACCACAGGTCTGAAAGAGCGGGATCACGTTTGGTTTATGCCGAAACCAAAAACGAAAAACGGGAGCCAGGTCTAACCCGGACTCCCGCTCTAAACTCGGTCCGGATCGGCTTAAAATCTTAAGCACGATCCAGAAATCTTCAGGTCGTGCTTATTCGGCAGCGGCGGCTGTCGGGATGATCGACACGTAACAGCGGTCGTCGCGCTTGGTGGTGAACTTCACATTGCCGGTCGCCGTGGCGAAAAGAGTGTGGTCGCGGCCGAGGCCGACATTGTCACCGGGGAAGAACTTGGTGCCGCGCTGGCGAACGAGGATGTTGCCAGCGAGGACAGCTTCACCGCCGAAACGCTTTACGCCGAGGCGCTTGGATTGTGAGTCGCGGCCGTTGCGGGACGAACCACCGGATTTTTTGTGTGCCATGGGAGGTGCTCCTTAGGTTCTGTAATTACGCTTCGTCAGCCGAGGTTTCAGCAGCGGCCTTCTTCTTCGGCGCGGCCTTCTTCTTGGCGGGGGCTTCTTCGGCGACGACCGGAACCGAAACCACTTCCGGGGTCTCGATAGCGGCAGCCAAGTTGCGCGGCGCCAGGTTACGGGCCCGGGCGTCGAGTTCGGCCTTCGTGGTCAGCGAGACGGTGCCTTCCCACTTCGCCGACTTGCCGGCGCCGAGGATCGAGGTAACGCGCAGGACCGACTGCAACTGGCGATGGCCGCGGGTACGGCGATAGCCCTGACGACGGGTCTTCTTGAAGATGCGAACCTTCTCGCCCTTGCGGGTTTCGATCAGGGTGGCTTCGACCACAGCGCCGTCAACGAGCGGGGCGCCGACAACGGCACCAGCCGCATCGCCGAGCATCAGCACGTCGTTGAACTTCACAGCCGCGCCGGCTTCGCCTTCGAGCTTCTCGACAACGATCAGATCGCCAGCCGAAACGCGGTATTGCTTACCGCCTGTTTTGATGACCGCGTACATGGTCAGGAACCTTATGCCGTGGCGCGGGGCTTTAAAAGCGAAAGTCCTGCGCGGGAGAATGGAAAAACGCCCCAGGAACCACAAGGCTCCGGGCGAGAGGCGGCGACTTATACAAGGATATCTCGCTGAGTCAACGCCTTTGGCATCGAAAAGATACGGATTTAGCGGGGGGATTATACTGAGCCTGATCGTAAGGCCAAAGCTTAGTCGTGCAGGCTAATGAAAGATGTGTAGGGTATGATATATCGAATGTGGGGGATGGACGATGAAAATAGGATCGCTGGCGCTGAGCGCTATATTCTGGATAACCAGCGTCCTCCTGACGCTATGGATTGTTCGTTGTCCGTCGGATCAACTGGCTTTCAGTGCAAGCCTGTGTGCTCTTTCCCCCGTGTTGGCGCTGATCCTGACCAGGCTTTCTGGCGGGCGTATTGTTATCAGCGGACAAAGAAATGAGACAAGACCAGACACGATTGCGTTGTTTTTTCTGCCATCACTTGGCCTGACGATCCGGGCCTTGGGGCCGATTCACATAATAAACTGGCAGGTAGCTTTGATATGTGCAGCCGTAATTGGCGTTGTTTGGAGCGGTTTAGCTTACTTTTCCGGAACCTTCGGCCGGCAACGGGGGAGGCTGATAATTACGAGCGTATTGTTTCTTACAGGGCTGGCCTATGGCTATGGCGTAGTTTGCCTGATCGATACAATAGCTGATAGCGCGCCACCAAAAATCACGGAAGTCACTGTCCTGAAAAAATATATTGGTGCTGGGAGAGGGCATACGCCCTATCTGGTCTTGGCCCCGTCAACTGTGAATCCAGAAGGGGGTGACGAGGCGGTGTCGCAGCAAGTGTACCAAGGTGCGACCGTGGGGCAAAAGGTTTGTCTTGTTGAGCGCCCTGGCGCCATAGGCTTAGAATGGTACGAAATTCTCACCTGCGAGCGCAAATTGTCGACTTGATTTCAATGCGCGAAGGCTTAACTAAGCGGCAGATCATTCCACCTTTATAAAGTAACACCCAAATGGCCGATACCGCGCACCCATCGCAAAAGACCCCTGTCACCGTCCTAACCGGCTATCTGGGCGCCGGCAAGACGACCCTGCTCAATCGCATCCTGTCGGAAAACCATGGCCAGAAATACGCCGTCATCGTCAATGAGTTCGGCGAGATCGGTATCGACAACGACCTGATCGTCGGCGCCGATGAAGAAGTGTTCGAGATGAACAATGGCTGCGTCTGCTGCACGGTGCGCGGCGACCTGATCCGCATCCTGTCGCAGTTGATGAAGCGCAAGGGCCGGTTTGACGCCATTATCGTCGAAACGACCGGACTGGCCGATCCCGGCCCGGTGGCGCAGACCTTCTTTGTCGACGAAGATATCAAGGCGAAGACCTATCTCGATTCGGTGACGGCTCTGGTCGATGCCCTGCATTTTGACGAGGCGCTGAAGACCGACCGCGTGGTCAAGGAACAGATCGCCTTTGCCGACCATATTATCCTCAACAAGACCGACCTGGTCGATGACGCCAAGCTGGATGAGATCGAAGGCCGCCTGAAGGGGTTGAACCCGCTGGCCAGCATCACCCGCGCCCAGCGCTCCTTTGTCGATATCGCCACCCTGCTGAACCAGCACCGTTTCGACCTGACCAAGCTGGAAGAGATCGGCCACGACGATCACGGGCACCACCATCATCATGACCATGATCACCACCACGACCATGGCCACAATCCGGCGCATGGCGAACCCGGCCACGTCCATGATGAACATTGCGGCCACGATCATCACCACGATCATGGGCACCACCACCACAATCCGGCGCATGGCGAGGCCGGGCATGTGCATGACGAGCATTGCAGCCATACCATCAATCCGATCCATGACGAAGAGATCAAGAGCCTGTCACTCAGCACCGACAAGCCGATCGACGGCATCCGTTTTACCCAGTGGCTTGATAAGCTTCTGGCGGAAAAGGGGCAGGACATCCTGCGTGCCAAAGGTATTCTCAATGTGAAGGGCGAGAACAAGCGCCTGGTCTTTCAGGCGGTGCACATGATCCTGGAAGGCGACCTGCAACGCGAATGGCAGGCGGATGAGCCGCGTGTCTCGCGCGCGGTGTTTATCGGCCGCCATCTCGATACCGCCGCGCTCAAGGCCGGTTTTGAAGCGACAATCGCGGCGTAATGTTTTCCTCCCTTGCGAAGCGGGGGAGGTGTCGAGCAATGCGCGGACCGCAGGACGAAGCGCGTCGAGACGGAGGGGGCATTACTGACAGTGGAATAGCCCCCTCCGTCAGCGACGCCAGCTCTTCGGGCTTCGCACAAGGAACTGGGCGCTGCCACCTCCCCCCGCTTTGCAGGGGACGATCAGTGGCGCTTTCCAAATCCCATCTCCCCGCCTATAAGCCTCGCCATGACCTTTGCTTACCAAAAATCCTTCGACACTTACGTTGTCGCCGCCCTGTTCGATGCGCTTGACGAGCCCGTGGTGGCGCTCGGCGACGGCCGCGTTGTCTTCCCCGACTCGGAAAAGGAATTCGACGCCCACCCTAACGCCGGAATCCTGAGTGCCGTGATTCACCCGACCGGCCTTGGCGTTATTACCGGCGGTGACGATGGCCGCGTGGTCTGGACCTCGAAGGACGCCGGGCCGATCGAGCTGGCGGCACACAAGGGGGCCTGGATCGACGTCATCGCCGTGGCGCCCGAAGGCCAGGTGATCGCCTATGCCACCGCCAAGAAGGTCCATGTGCTCGACCTGCTTAAAAAAGAGACCAAGACCTTCACGCACGAGCATTCGGTGTCGGATCTTGTCTTCGATCCCAAGGCACGCAAGCTCTATTGCGCCACCTATAATGGCGTGGTCGTGTGGTTTGCCCGTATCGATGAAAAGCAGAAGCCGACCAAGCTGTTCTGGGCCGGTTCGCACACCAAAATCGCCATGGCGCCCTCGGGCGAATTCGTCATCACCGCCATGCAGGAAAACGCCCTGCACGGCTGGCGGCTGAAGGATTCGAAGGATATGCGCATGGGCGGCTATCCCGCCAAGATCAAGTCGCTTGATTTCTTCGCCAAGGGTAAGCTTTTGGCCACGTCCGGCGCCAATGGCGCGGTGGTCTGGCCGTTCCTGCGACCCAATGGTCCGATGGGAGAGGAAGCCTCCGAGATCAATCCGCTGGAAGGCAGCATGGTGTCTGTCGTGGCCGGCGCGGCCGAGGAAACCATACTTAGCGCCGGTACCGAGGACGGTCGCGTCTGGCTGGCCGAGTTGCAATCGACTCATGTGGAGTGGATCAAGGGCGAACAGGGCGCGCCGATCACGGCATTGGCTATTTCTGGCGATATCTCCGGCGAGGCCAATCGCATTCTGTTTGGCGATGAAGACGGCGTAGTTTATATATTTGAGCAGACGGAGTAGTTCGGTTTTGCGCTGGGGGCGTTATGAGTGAGCGTGAGGATGAGCCGGAAGATACGGTTCCGGGCCTGAGCGAAGAAACCATCTATGACGCGCCATCGCCTTCACCCGCGCCGGAAAAAGACCTGTACCCGACCGAGACCACGACTCCCAAACCGATGCCTGTAAAAGTAAAGCGTAAGTTCCGCCCGTTTCGTTTCGTGGGCGCCTGTATTGTCGGCTTTTTTGCCTTTTCGATCCTGTCCGTCGCCATTCACCGCTTCGTGCCGGTGCCGGTGACCTTCCTGATGATCGAGAAGCTGACCCAGGGCAATGGCCTCGATCACCGCTGGGTGCCGGCCTATCAGATCAGCGACAATCTCAAGCGCGCCGTCATCGCCTCTGAAGACGCCAAGTTCTGTACCCATGATGGCTTCGACATGCAGGCCATCGAGAAAGCCGAGCGTTATAACGCCACGCACAAGAAGAAGCGCGGCGCCTCGACCATTTCGCAGCAGACGGCCAAGAATGTCTTTCTGTGGCCGGATCGTTCCTGGGTCCGCAAGGGGTTCGAGGTCTATTACACCTTCCTGATCGAGCATATGTGGTCGAAAGACCGGATCATGGAGGTTTATCTCAATTCGATCGAGATGGGGCCGGGCGTCTATGGCGCGGAAGCCGCCTCGCAATACTGGTTCGGCCATAGCGCGAAGACGCTCTCAAAGGCCGAGGCGGCGCAACTGGCGGCCATCCTGCCTAATCCAATCAAGCGCAAGGCGAAGGGCAGCAAGCGCTCCGGCCGTATCGCCGCCAATGCCCGCACGGTGGTCAGCCAGGGGCTGGATGCCTGCGCGTCGGAATGAGGAATTTATCCGCTTTATAGCTGGGAGCAGCAAATGCCTATAGCAGAGCGCTCATACATTTACTTTTTACAAATGCACAAAAGCCATGTCGCTGAATATAGAGCACGCTTCTCTGCTAAAATACGAGTTCCGGCTGGATCTATTAAAATTGGTTATACTGTAAATTTAGATCAACGTATAAAGAGTCATATCCGCACACTTCCGCCATTTACGGTGCTTGGTATCATCGTCTGGAAACATTCAAATTCTTCAATTGCCCGACGTGGCGATGGCATTGAGGCCGAAGATTTAATCCATCGCCATTTTGCTTTCAGCCGCTTAGATAAGCGAAAGGGTAATTATAAAAATTTTGAATTTTTTAAACCAACGAAACGATTACTTTCCTTTATTCAACGAAATACGACATCGCTCGATAGTCTGGATACAGCGCCTGAGTATGAGCTGGAATGGTTAAGTGATGACGAAAACTTTGCAGCATTTTTACCAGCAAATTTATTTGGCAAATCGAAACGTGAATTGGATCAACGCTTTCCCTGTATAATTCACAAGAGCGGGATAAAAATCCCACCTTCGCTTATTAGGGCGTAAACCCATAAACGGGATTCCCATTTAGAACTGATCGTGATTCAAGGCTTCCGGTGAACAGGGAGCCTTTTTCATGACGCGTCGCCGCTACGAGTTGACCGATACAGAATGGGATGTCATCGCGCCTTTGT
>NZ_JBQCHT010000039.1:0-56870 GCF_051954415.1 Asticcacaulis sp. | reverse complement strand
GGTCGAACGCTTCTTCAATAAACTCAAGCAATTCAGAGGTATTGCCACTCGCTACGACAAAAACCCTCTGAATTTTCTGGCAGCCGTAAAGATCGTCGCCACCAGAATCTGGATCAAAGCGTTATGAGTCTACGGCCTAGCAACATTCCTTCCTTAAAAGGTTTCCGCAAAAGTGCAAAAGCGACTGAAAATTTTCGCTTTTCTAGCGCTATCAAACCTTCATATATAAAATGCAACATGTCGGCATAAAGAGCTCGCGACATATGGTTGATAACTGCGCGACGCTCTAGCGCTTCTCGACCTGACTGGGCAAGAAAATCTAGGGGATGGATTCCGCTTTTAAATAGGTGAAGATCTTCCTCAGTCTCTATATTAAAGGATACGCCATCATCATTTGCTTCCATTTCTACCAATAATTGAGCCATTAAATCGTGCAGGTGAAAGCAAAATTCGTGCTGAGCTTGATGTTTAAACGGGATGTTTTTAATCCTGTTTGGGTCAATTAAACCTATCAATCTCATAACTGCCTCATCATAATCGGAGGTTGTAGTATCTGTTATCCAGTTATTACTTTCAAACAAAAAAAGAGCGGGTCTTGCGACCCGCTCTTTCCATTCTCAGTCGGTGGTTGGGATGGATTAGAAATCCATACCGCCCATGCCGCCCATACCACCGCCCGGCATGGCGGGGGCAGCGGCTTCCTTCTTCGGCGCGTCGGTCACGGCGGCTTCCGTCGTGATCAGCAGGCCGGCCACCGAAGCGGCGTCTTGCAAGGCCGTGCGGACAACCTTGGCCGGATCGATAACGCCATCGGCCACCAGATCGACGTATTTTTCGGTCTGGGCGTTGAAGCCGTAGGTGGCGCTTTCCGAAGCCAGGATGGCGTTGACAACCACCGAGCCTTCGACGCCGGCGTTTTCAGCGATCTGACGCAGCGGGGCCTGGATGGCCTTGCGCACGATGGCGATACCGGCGGTCTGGTCGGAGTTGATGCCTTCCAGACCGGCCAGGGCCTTGGAGGCCTTCAGCAGGGCGGTGCCGCCGCCGGGGACGATGCCTTCTTCAACGGCCGCGCGGGTCGCGTTCAGGGCGTCATCGACGCGGTCCTTCTTTTCCTTGACTTCGACTTCGGTCGAGCCGCCGACGCGGATGACGGCAACGCCGCCGGCCAGCTTGGCCAGACGTTCCTGCAGCTTTTCCTTGTCGTAGTCCGAGGTGGTTTCCTCGATCTGCTTCTTGATCTGGCCGATACGGGCTTCGATGTCGGACTTCTCACCGACGCCATCGACGATGGTGGTATTTTCCTTGGTGATGGTCACCTTCTTGGCGCGGCCGAGCTGGTCGAGCGAGACGGTTTCCAGCTTGATGCCGAGGTCTTCGGAGATCACTTCGCCCTTGGTCAGGACGGCGATGTCTTCCAGCATGGCCTTGCGGCGGTCGCCGAAGCCAGGGGCCTTGACGGCAGCGACGCGCAGGCCGCCACGCAGGCGGTTGACAACCAGGGTGGCGAGGGCTTCACCTTCAACGTCTTCGGCGATGATCAGCAGCGGACGGCCCGATTGGACGACAGCTTCGAGGATCGGCAGCATGGGCTGGAGCGACGAGATCTTCTTGTCGAACACCAGGATGTACGGGTCTTCGAGGACCGCTTCCATCTTGTCCGGGTTGGTGATGAAGTAGGGCGACAGGTAGCCGCGGTCGAACTGCATGCCTTCGACGACGTCGAGTTCGGTTTCGGCGGTCTTGGCTTCTTCAACCGTGATGACGCCTTCATTGCCGACCTTTTCCATCGCCTTGGCAATCATTTCGCCGACTTCGAGGTCGCCGTTGGCCGAGATGGTGCCGACCTGAGCGATTTCGCCGTTGGTGGTGACCTTCTTGGAGGACGCCTTGATCTGCTCGACGACAACGGTGACCGCCTTGTCGATGCCGCGCTTCAGGTCCATCGGGTTCATGCCGGCGGCGACGGCCTTGAGGCCCTCCTGCACGATGGCCTGGGCCAGAACAGTGGCGGTGGTGGTGCCGTCACCGGCCTTGTCGTTGGTCTTGGAGGCGACTTCGCGGATCATCTGCGCGCCCATGTTTTCGAACTTGTCTTCCAGTTCGATTTCCTTGGCGACGGAGACGCCGTCCTTGGTGGAACGCGGGGCGCCGAAGGACTTGTCGAGCACGACGTTGCGGCCCTTGGGGCCCAGGGTCACCTTCACGGCGTTGGCGAGGATGTTCACGCCGCGCAGCATCTTTTCGCGCGCGTCGGAACCAAAGAGAACTTGTTTGGCAGCCATTGTGGATATTCCTATCTTTTGGCGTTGAATTATAAGGGTTCAGGAGGCGTCCGCGATTAGCGGGTGACGATGCCCAGGATGTCGGATTCCTTCAGGATCAACAGGTCTTCGCCGTCGATCTTGACTTCCGTGCCGCCCCACTTACCGAACAGGACGCGGTCGCCGGCCTTGACGTCGAGGGCGACGACATCGCCCTTGTCATTGCGGGCGCCGGGGCCGACGGCGACGACTTCGCCTTCCTGCGGCTTTTCCTTGGCGGTGTCGGGGATGATGATGCCACCCTTGGTCTTGGCTTCTTCTTCGACTCTCTTGACCAGAACGCGGTCGCCTAGCGGGCGAAAGCTCATTGGATGTCTCCATTCCATTGTGATTAATATGCGTGTTAGCACTCGCCACTGGTGAGTGCCAAGGCAGCCGGGAGATAGGCGCGGCTCTGGAACGAGTCAAGGGCGGCGGCACACAAAAAAATTATAAAACCGACTGAAATCCGAACCGTTTAATCACTATATTCTGAGTAGGTTTAATTCTGACCATAATTCTGAGGAGCCCGTTATGTTGTCTGCCAAGGCCAAGGCCGCCGCCAAGAAGATCGAGTCGCTGAATGAGGGCGATGTCCAGTCGATTTCCGAGATGATCAAGCACGAGGTCGAGCACGCCACGCATGTGGTGGCCGAACGCGCCAAGGAAGCCGAGGCGAAGGTGCGTGATTTCGCCGATCATGCCGCGGACGATGTGAAGCGGTATACCAGCCAGGCAAAGCACAAGATCGAGGAAAACCCTCTGCCGTCGGTGGCGATTGCCCTGGGTGTCGGCTTTATTCTCGGCGCCCTGCTGATCCGCGGCGACCGCCGCTAAGTTTGAACGCCCCCTGATGCAGGGGGGCGTTTTTTATGGCAAAACCACATCCGCTACGATCGGGAAGTGATCCGAGATCACCCGGCCGCCAAAGCTGTCCGTGAGTACGCCGAAGCGCGCGACGGTGAGCGCGCGGCCGACAAAGATATGGTCGATCGCTTCGCCATTGGTCTTTCTGATATCGAAGCCGTTGAAGGTGCCCGGCGGGCCGAAATCGATGGTGGCGCCCACGCGGGCATCCTTCAGGTTCAGGCCGCCGTCCGCCGTCAGGATGCGGTAGGGTGCGCTGTCCGTGCCGGTATTGAAGTCGCCCATGATCAGCACAATCGCGCCCGGATAGGGCGGGATGGCTTCAAGCTGTCGGGCGCAGTTTGCGCGCGCCACCTCGCCCACATTGTCGAAATGGGTATTGCGGACATCGAGCAGGCGCTCGCTTTGCCGGTCGCGCAGGATCAGGCGGGTAATGGTGCGCGGATAGGCGGCGTCGGCGTCCTTGCCGGGCACGTCCGGCGTTTTCGAGCACCACTGCGTCGAGGCATCGACGCGCAGAAACCGCGTGTGGTCATAGAAAAGCGTGGTGGTTTCGCCATTGACGCCGTCATCGCGGCCGATGCCATAATGGTCATAGCCCGGCAGGCGGTCGGCGAGGTCGGCCACGGCGCCTTGGGCAGCTTCCTGGACGCCGAAAATATCCGGCGCGGTGAAGGCAATCTGCCTGGCCATCGGATCGCGGCGTTCGGCCCAGCGCGGATTGTCGCCGCTGACATCGACGCGGATATTGTAGCTCATCAGCCGCAGGGTTTCGGCCTGTGCCGGTGCGGCCAGCAGGATCAGGGCGGCCGCCAGACTTAAGGTACGCATATTCAATCCTCCGCCGGGAGCGTTTTCCGATCTGATAGAAGCAGATCGGCGCTCCGATTCTTTGCTTAACGCACTTTTTAATCCGAAAAGTGCATCACACTTTTCGGAAAGTGCTCATTATGAGGTCGCACTCGTGAGCCTAACGCAACCGGACGGTAAGGATTTGACTTTAGTCAATCTCTTCGGCGACGAGGCGGGCGCGGTTCAGTTCGCCGATCGACTTGGCGTCTGGATTTTGCTGTGACAGCAGATCGGTCATCTGCACGCGCTGTTCGCAGTGGGCGCAGTGCGCCACCGGGCTGAGCGAGTGGCCGCAGGCTTCATGGATGAACTCGGTGACCGGCTTTTCCTCACCATAGACATGGCGGGCGCCCCAGTCGCTCATGAAGACGATCATCGGGCGCAGTTCGCGGCCCTTCTGGGTCAGGACATATTCATAGCGGCGCGGGCGTTCGCAATAGAGGCGCTGCTCGAAAATACCGTGGGCAACGAGGTGTTTCAGGCGGGCGGCCAGCACATTGCGCGCCAGGCCCAGGGCTTCCTGCCACTGCTCGAACCGGCACAGGCCGTCAAAGGCATCGCGGATGATCAGCAAGGTCCAGGGCTCGCCGACGATTTCAAGGCTGGCCGCGATGGCGCACCTCTGCTTGCTGTAATCTGCGGATCGGCCCATATGAAACTCTTACTTTTTCGGTTATTGCGAAGCATTCTAGCCATGCCGGCGGCGCATAACCAAGCAAAATAATTTTAACAATATGTGGAGAATGAAAGATAATGCAAAGATAATATGGCGCGCAGGCTTATCTTACCACCTTATAAATAAGGCGGTTCGGCCATCTCCTTGTTTGTATTTATTTATTAGCGCGATCAGCGATTAAGGGCGTAGAGCGCGGAAAAGGCGCGTGCCATGCGGGCTTCGTCATTTCTGATGAAATCGGTTTCAAAATGATCGCCCTGCCAGTGCAATAGCACGGTGGTATCGCCGTCGAGGCCGAGAATCAGGCTGTCCTGCGTGGTGCGGATGCCGGCGGCGGCGCAATCGGTGGTGTAGGTGCCGCAATCGGCCTGATAGACGCCGGCAGCGGCGACATGCAGGTTAGGCGTGGTGTTGCCGCTGTCGATGCTGGTGACGCGGATATCCTGCTCACCTTTGACTGTATTCAGGCGGACATGGATGGCGACGCGGCCTGTGTCGGCTTCGCTGACCATGTAGAGCTCGTCGGTACGGCTGTCGCCGTCGAAATCACCCGTGCGGGCAATGGACTGACCGGAGCGGCTGAACGTGTTGAAATCGGGCATGAGCGTGGCGGCATCGGCCAGGCTGGCGATCATCAGGCCGCCGGCGGCCAGACCGGCCAGAAGAGTTCCCAGAACAACAGTTCGCATACGCATTTCCACACCTTGAGCCTGCGGGCCGGCTGTCCGTTTTCGGTACAGTCTCAAACCCTTTGCGTGGGGGGCACGCAAGGCTGGTGCCAGATTTGCCACAGAGGCGGCCGGATGACAATAATAATTTGTTAACTAATTAGACGATTGTAAAAATGAAGGAAATGCGGACGACTGGCCGGACTTCCGAGGTGACTCAGTGACGGTTTCCGCGAACAGACACCGATTGTTCGGTGCGGTCCGGCGGTCCTGTGTGCGTAAAAGGGCGACCAGGGCGTCCGGTCCGAGACTCAGTAACATCATAAGGGCGACTCCAATTATGCAATTGAGAATAAATCGCAATTCAGAATTGGCAAGCGGTAAATGGATCACGTTTTGGTAACCGATCCGGAACGTGCCGCCACGGAGAGTCTGCCGTCAGAGAGACCGAGTGGTATCTGGCTTGAAGCGGTAGGTCCGGCCGGCGCGCAGGGATATCGCTTCGTCATGCCCAATACTGATGCCTGTTCTGACGCCCGATGGGCCGTGCAGCGTTTGCCCCTGCGGCAGTGCGAGTTTCACCATTATATCGCGGGTTGGGCGCAAGATCAGCGAAGTGACGACACTGTTCCGCCATTGCATATCAAGCGCCAGCCCGCCGCGCGCCCTGACGCCTCTGACCTGTCCGCTGGCCCAGGCATCAGGCAGGGCGGGCAGCAGGCGCAGTTCATCTGTGTGGCTCTGCACCAGCATTTCCAGGATGGAGGCCGTGGCGCCCAGATTTCCGTCGATCTGGAATATCGGATCCGGATCGCCCGGATGGGTATCGAACAGATTTGGCGCAGTGGAATCGGTGAGCAGCTTTTGCAGCATGGCATGGGCTTCAGGGCCATCGCCCAGCCGGGCGCGATACATGGTGAGCCAGGCCGCGCTCCAGCCCGTCTGGCCGCCGCCGTGCTGCAGGCGCGCCTCGATCGTTTTCCGAGCTGCCGCAGCCAAGTCCGGCGTGCGCGCCGGATCGATTTCGATCCCTGGGTAAAGTCCGAACAGGTGGGAAATATGGCGGTGTCCCGGCTCCCCTTCCGCCAGGGGCTCGCTCCATTCCAGCACGCGTCCGTCGGTGCCAATCTTCATGCGGTCAAGCCGGGCTATGGTCGTCTGGCAGCGTGCGACGAAATCGGCGTCGATCGACAGAGCCTGTGCCGCCTGAGACGCGTGGGTCAGGACCGTGAAGGCCATGGATTGCGACATGGTCGGCCCCATGTCGACATAGGCCACCATGCCGTCGGGCAGGCGGTATCCGTTTTCCGGCGAAACGGTCGGGCCGGCGACCAGTTTGCCGGTGACGGGATCCTCGACCAGATAGTCGAGGGTGAAATCCGCGGCCGAGCGCAGGAAGGGGTATGCCTGATCGGCAAGGAACCGGTCGTCGCGCGTGAAAAGATAATGTTCCCAGAAATGGAGCGACAGCCAGGCCAGCCCTTCGGGCCACAGGCCGTATTGCGTATTGCCATCCTGTGCCGTGTGGCCCCAGGGGTTGGTCGTGTAGTGGGCGACCATGCCGTTGCAGTCATAGACCGTTTTGGCCGTTTTTTCGCCGAAGGGCTTTAGTCGCCGGGCGTAATCGAACAGGCTTTGATGCAGGTCTCCCAGGCCGCAGACCTCGGCCGGCCAGAAATTCATCTGCAGATTTATATTGATGTGATAGTCGCACTGCCACGGCGGGCTAAAGCCATCGCACCACAGGCCCTGCAGATTGGGGGGCAGGGAACCCGGCCGGCAGGCGGAAATGAACAGGTAGCGGCCGAAATTGAAATAGGATTCAGCAAGCGCATTATCGATTTTTGCGGCGTCGGAATTGGATGCCGGTTCGAGCGACAGGTCGATCCTGTCGAACAGCGCCTTATGGTCTGCGCGCTGTAGGGACACAGCTTGCTCCCAGGTTTTCGTTTTGGCGACCGTCATCGCGGCCTGGGTCCGGCCGCCGGGATCGGGCTGGAAAAGGTCCGTTTCACAAGTGACGCGGATCAGGACGCTCCGCGCGCCTTTAATCCGGTAGCCACCATCGATGGGCTCTATTGATCCGCTGTCCAGCGTACAACTGAGGCAGGCGGCGAAGGTCACGCCAAAGGGCTGAGGTTTGCCGGTCAACTGGAGGTGGTCGCCCTCATGCGACACCTGTGCGTCCTGGGTGCGCGACAGGTTGAGCGTAAGGTTGAGCCCCGCTTTCGCCGTTGTTTCCAGTCGGATCAGAAGCGCCTTGTCCGGGAAGGAAGCGATCACCGAGCGGCGATATCGCGCGCCATCGATGCTGTATTCGGTGGCAGCCATCGCATCGGACATGTCCAGGTCACGCCGGTAATCCGTCGCGGTGTCACCATGATCGAAGGAAAGAGTCAGGTTTCCCAGCATCTGGTACGTGCCGAAGTCCTCGAAATTCATCTGGGGCATCATCCGGCTCTGGGCCAGCTTTTCCGCCTCCGCCCTCTGGCCGGCAAACAACAGGCGCCGGATCTCTGGCAGGACATCCGGAACGCCGCGCGGGTTGTCGTCCACGCTGCGCCCGGCCCAGAGTTCGATATGGTTGAGTTGCAGGCGCTCGGTCGCCACGCCGCCATAGACCATTGCGCCCATGCGCCCATTGCCGACCGGCAGGGCTTCCATCATGTGCGTGGCCGGCTTTTGAAAAGACAGGCGTTTGGTCGGTCCGGTTCCTGTAAGCCCTGTGTTATGAGCCTGAGCCTGAGCCTGAGCCTGGGCGAGGGCCGGCAGGAGGCTGAGCGCCAGCGAACCGGTGAGCATGTGTCGGCGGCTGATCAGCCCGGCAGAGTCGGTCGGCGTCTGTCCCATTTCAGTTATTCATCCCTGTTGTTGCGGCCATATTTGCATATATGGTAACAATTTGACAGGTGAAATTATCTCGTCAAGACACGGTTTACATCCGGACGCATAATTACGCCGGATACGCCCCTTACCCGCCGGGATGCAGGCCGGGCGCTTCCTGGCCCGTGCGCGCCACATATTCGCTGTAGCCGCCTTCATAGCGATGCACGCCTTCCGGGGTCAGTTCCAGAACGCGGTTCGACAGGGCCGCCAGGAAATGGCGGTCGTGCGAGACGAACAGCATGGTGCCCTCGAAATCGGCCAGGGCCGCCACCAGCATTTCCTTGGTGGTCATGTCGAGGTGGTTGGTCGGTTCGTCGAGCACCAGCAGGTTGGGCGGATCGAACAGCATCTTGGCCATGACCAGGCGCGCCTTTTCGCCGCCGGAGAGCACGCGGCAGGGCTTTTCGACATCGTCGCCGGAGAAGCCGAAACAGCCCGCCAGGGTGCGCAGAGCGCCCTGACCCGCCTGCGGAAACGACCCATCCAGCGACTCGAAAATTGTTTCCTCGCCGTCCAGCAAATCCATGGAGTGCTGCGCGAAATAGCCCATCTTCACGCTGGCGCCGATGCCGACCGTGCCCTGGTCGGGTTTCGTGTCGCCGGCCACCAGCTTGAGCAGGGTGGACTTGCCAGCGCCATTGGCGCCCAGGATGCACCAGCGCTCCTTGCGGCGCACCAGAAAATCGAGCCCGGAATAGATCGACTGGCTGCCATAGCTCTTGTGGACATTGCGCAGGTTCAGCACGTCATCGCCCGACCGCGGTGGTGAGCGGAATTCAAACTGGATAGTCTGGCGGCGGCGCGGCGCCTCCACTTTTTCGATCTTGTCGAGCTTCTTCACCCGGCTCTGGACCTGGGCGGCGTGTGAGGCGCGGGCCTTGAAGCGTTCGATGAACTTGATTTCCTTGGCCAGCATGGCCTGCTGGCGCTCATATTGCGCCTGGCGCTGGGCTTCGGTAAGCGCGCGCTGTTGTTCGTAGAAATCGAGATCGCCCGAATAGGTGATGAGCGAGCCGCCATCGATTTCGACCACCTTGCCGATGATGCGGTTCATGAAGGCGCGGTCGTGCGAGGTCATCAGCAGGGCGCCGTCGTAATTCTTCAGGAAGCTTTCCAGCCAGATCAGGCTTTCGAGATCGAGGTGGTTGGAGGGTTCGTCGAGCAACATGCCATCCGGACGCATCAGCAGGATACGGGCCAGGGCCACGCGCATCTTCCAACCGCCGGAAAGAAGCCCGACATCGCTGTCCATGCGTTCCTGGCTGAAGCTCAGGCCCGCCAGCACTTCGCGCGCCCGCGCTTCCACGGAATAACCGTCCAGTTCCTCGAAACGTGCCTGCACGTCGCCATAGCGCTCGATAATGGCGTCAAACCCATCCGCCTGATCCGGATCGGCCATGGCGGCTTCCAGTTGCGCCATTTCGGCGGCCAGCGCACTGACGGGGCCGACGCCATCCATTACGGCCGCCACGGCACTCTGGCCAGACATCTCGCCGACCTCCTGGCTGAAATAGCCGATCGTCAGGCCGGGATCGATGCCGACCAGCCCGACCTTCTCGCCTTTCTGAATGCCCATCGAGGCATCGATGAACAGGATCTGGTGGCCGTTCTGCTTGCTGATATTGTCGAGACGGATCATTACTTACTCAATATGGGGCAGGCCGCCAGCGATGTGCGCAGCCTCGGGCAGCCCTCTACAGTGGCGGCGCCCGTTCGTCCAGAGTTTGCAGGCGTTAAGGCTTCAGCTTGATCACGCCGATCACCGCCGGGGCGGGGGTATCGGATTTCGCATTGCCCTGATCGTCGAGATTGCTCCACTGGCTGTCGGCGACGAAGACGAACTCGTCACCCGCCACCGTGCCTTGCGTCGGCTGTGACAGCAGCTTTGGCGACCGCAGCAGGAGTTCGACCGAATCCACCTGGTTCCAGTCTGCCGACATATGCAGGCGCAGGATGCGGTTGGGCTTTAGGCCGTTCTGCACGGCGATCAGGTCATTGCCATAGCGGCTGAGCGAGGTGATGCCCAACAGGTTGCCATCAGCCGGCGGCAGCAGACGCGCCATGGCGCCGGTGGTCAGATCGACGCGATAAAGGCCGGAGGTGAAGTCCGTCACCATCAGGGCCGTGGCGTCGGCATTTTCGGCCAGGCCCTGCGGACTGTCCATATAGCCTTCGGGGATCAGGGTTTCCAGCGTGTCGCCATAGCCGGTCAGGCGCAGCACCTCGCCGTGGGCGGTATCGGTGACATAGAGGTCGTCACGGCCCAGCAGCAGATGGCCGAATTCGCGGTCCTTTTTCGCCGGATCGCTGACCGCCCTCAGCACCTTGCCGTCTGCGGCGCTGAAGGCAACGATCTTGGAATTGATCGGCTTGGCCGCATCATAGCCCTGGGTCAGGCGGCTGTGGACCGTGGCGGCGTAAAGCGTGCCATCGCGCAAACCCAGGCCGTAGGCGGCGACACCGGGCCGGAAATTGATGACATCGCGCGCCCCTTCGGGCGACAGGACGATAACCTTGCCGTCATGAATGCTGGTCAGGAAAAGCTGTTGCTGGTCGGGCAGATAGGCCAGCCCCTCCACGATATTGAAACCCTTGAGCGCGGTCAGGCCCTCCATGTCGCCCACCGGCGTCTGGTTGAGCTGGAGCTGGTTTTCCAGGTCCGCATTCCAGACGGCATTGAAATCGGTGTTTTTGGCGAGGTCGAGCTGGTTGCCGCGCTTCAGGTAATCGAGCAGGGCGGCCCTGGCTTCCGGTTTGCGCTTCTGCGCCAGGAAGACCTGCGCGCGCAGCAGCGGAATGGAGGGCGAATCCGGCATGATGGCCTGGGCCTTGTCGAAATCATCGAGCGCCGTGGCGGTGTCGCCCTTGTCGAGCGCGGTCATGCCGTCGCCGCGAAGGGTACGGAAGCGGCCGAGATCGGAGGCCGGATCAACGGTCTGAGCGTGGGCGGTCGCCACCAGGACCATGATCAGGGTTGAGGTGAGGATCAGGCGCTTCATTTGCCAGCGGCCGTCTTGGGCGTTTCTGTTTTCGTCATGTCGACCACCAGGCTGATCGGCACCGCCGTGGTCTGGCGGACGCTGCGCATGATGATGCGGCTTTCGACACCGGAGACGAGGTCCGAGGCCAGCAGCTTGTCGCGCAGGAAGTCGTCATAGGCGTGCATGTCGCGCGTCATCACCCGCAGCATATAGTCCTCATGGCCGGTGACCGTCTGGCAACTGACGACCTCCGGCCAGTTTTCCAGTCGCGCCTCGAAGGCTTCCAGATTGGCGCGCGAGGGCAGGGCCAGCTTGACCGAGATATAGACCTCGAAGCCCAGGCCCAGCTTCTCGGAGTCGAGCACCGTCACCCGCTTGCGGATCACGCCCAGGTCTTCGAGCCGCTTGATACGCCGCCAGCAGGGCGAGGGCGACAGCCCGACACGCTCCGCCAGGTCGGCCACGGACAGCGAGGCGTCTTCCTGGATCAGTTCCAGGATACGTGCGTCGAGTTCATCGATCAGATCGGACAAGATTTACCCCCAAAAACGCGGCAATGCACAGCAGTCCTCTATTACTGGCCATAAACAGCGGAAATTTCTACCCAAAAACGCGCGAAGACGCGACAAATGAAACAAAACTGCGGCTAATGGATATCCACGCAGGAAATTGGCGGCAAAGGGCTGTAATTCCGCCGAATATATGTACGATACCGCATACAGTTTCGTCTGCCTCCGGATAAGTCCTCCATGCGCGTCCTCAATATCATGCTGGCCCAGGTGCGCGGTGGTGTCGAAACCATGTCCCTGCGCTACCATGAGGCGATGACGGCCGCCGGCATCGATGTCTTGAGCTTGGGCCATAGCGATGGCGTACTGGCGCATCACCTGCCGGCCGAGCGTTTCCGGCCGGTCAATGCCCTGGTCAATCATGATCCGTTTGCCGCCTGGCGCTTGCGCCGAATCGCTCGCGACTTCCGGCCGGATATCGTGCTGACTCATGGCAACCGCGCCACCGGCATCGCGCTCCTGCCCTTCCTCGGCACGGCGGAAAAGACGGTTCAGGTGGTGCATAATTTCCGCCATAAGGGCCAGCTCAGCCGCCTGCGCGCCGCAATCTGCGTGTCCGATTCGGTGCATGACAGCGTGGCGGCATCGCATCCGGATATGCCCCTGTTCACCGTTGCCAATTTCGGCCCGCTCAATGAGCGTCCGGTCAAGCCGGCGCCCGTAGATACGCCGGTGCTGGGGACGCTCGGGCGCCTGCATGTCAACAAGGGCATAGATGTCATGGTGCGCGCCATGGCCCTGCTGAAGGCGCGTGGCGTGGCGGCGGTGCTGAAAATCGCCGGCGACGGACCGGAAATGCCGCGCCTGACGCGCCTGATCATCGATGAAGGCGTCTCAGATCGCGTCCAGTTCGCCGGCTGGATCGAAGAGCCGGCGGATTACCTTCATGGCCTGGACCTGTTCGTCCTGCCGTCGCGCGTCGAGCCATTCGGCCTGGTGGTGGCCGAAAGCATGGCGGCGGGCGTGCCGGTGGTGGCGACCGATATCGACGGGCCGAAGGAGATTTTACAGCACGGCGCGCTGGGGCAACTGTGCGCGGCGGAAGATCCGGAAGCATTGGCGGCGGCTATCGGCCTGGCGCTGGCCGACTGGAAAACCACGCTGGAAAAGGCCCGCGCCGCGCAAAGCCATGCCCTGTCGCAGTTCAGCCTGGAAGCTGGCCAGGCACGTCTGGTGCGGACGCTCGAACAAATTGCACAAAATCACATAACTTCTTAGCAAGACGTGCAATTTAGCCAAAATGTGGGGGCCACTTTTCGGATTGCGGCTGACTTAGACGTGCAATTAGCCAAAAAAGTGGTGACCACTTTTTTGATTGCACTTTGGGCCTTGAACCCGCCAAACATATTGGCTATAGGCCCTCCCTCCGGGAGCGTGAGCCATCCGCTCTCATATGGATACTGGTACGGTTGGGTAGCTCAGATGGTTAGAGCGGTGGATTCATAACCCACAGGTCGGCGGTTCGATCCCGCCTCCAACCACCAGTTCTTCCTTAGAGACTGTTTCATAAGTTCCTCGTTTCACGCTGATTAAGCGTTGTCAAACAGTGCATTAACTGTAACTGAGACTATCGCAATTCGTTAAATTTTTATTCCCTCAACTCTTGCGGGGCAGTGCCTGCGCAAGATTGAGTTGAGGCTGATTGATGTTCAAAAAGCTCTCGAACGAAGATAAGATAGAATATGAGTACGGCAGCTTACGACTCCTATTGACTCTTGTTTACGTCGGGAACAAAAGGAGAACATTGTGCTGAAAAATTCAGCGAGGATGGTCTTATGTCAAAGCGGTCTACCGAACTTGCCGAGCTGCGCCAGCATATCGAAAAGCTGGAAGGCCACAGCCATGCTCGGGGTGTATTGCCCTTCGGCGTAGCGGCCATCGACAAATGCCTGCCGGGGGGCGGGCTGGCATTGGGGGTTCTGCACGAAGTCGCGGGCATGGGGCAGGGCGCGGTGGATGGTGCCGTCGCGGCAGTCTTCGCTGCTGGCATTGCGGCGCGTACATCCGGCCAGGTGGTCTGGTGCATGTGCCAGCCGGATCTGTTCGCCCCGGGTCTGGCCCAGGCGGGACTGAAACCTGAACGCCTGATCCAGGTCGAGGCCGGGGATGAAAAGACGGTGCTGGCCTGCTGCGAGGAGGCCCTGCGTCACAAGGGCATTGGCGCGGTAGTGGGCGAGGTGTCGCGTTTGTCGCTGACCACTTCGCGCCGCCTGCAACTGGCCGCCGAGGAAACGCACGCCCTGTGCCTGATCGTGCGGCGCTGGGGCCGGGAAAAGGACGCGGTGGCTTTCGGCCTGCCGAACGCGGCCGTGACACGCTGGCGCGTGGCGCCGCTGGCGTCTCAGACATTGCCTGTGCGGGGTCTGGGCCAGATTCTGGTTCGGGCGCGCTGGCGTCTGGAACTGATGCGCTGCAAGGGCGGAGACACCGCCCTGTTTGATGTGGAGGCTTGCGATGCGCAGGGTCGTCTCGCTCTGGCTGCCCCGCTGGTCCACAGACCGGCTGCGGCGGCAGAGGCTGAAGAACACACCGGCTTCCGCGCCGCCTCCTGACGCGCCCCTGGTGCTGAAAGGGTCGGACGGCCGCCGTCGGATCGTCACCGCCGCCAATCGCGCGGCCATCTCATCTGGCATCCATGTCGGCATGCCGCTGGCGCGGGCGCAGGTTCTGCTCGAAGGGCTCGTCGTCTATGCCGCCGATCCGCAGGCGGATATGCAGGCTCTTGAACAACTGGCGCGCTGGGCTTTGCGACGCTATTCGCCGATCACTGCCCCTGATGCGCCGGATGGACTGGTCATCGATATCACCGGCGCAGCGCACCTGCATGGCGGTGAAGCGACCTTGCTGCGCGCCTTGGTCAATAGCCTGGCCGCAGAAGGCGTCGAGGCCCGTGCCGCCGCAGCCAGTACCTGGGGGGCGGCCCATGCCGCCGCGCGTTTCGGTACGGATGAGGTCCAATGCCTTGCCGCAGATGGCGCAAAGCGACTCTACGCCCTGCCGGTCATGGCCCTGCGTCTGCCGCCGGAGACCGTTCACAGTCTCGGCGCTCTGGGATTTGATACCATCGGCGAGGTAGTCGCCCAGCCACGCGCGCCGATGGTGCGGCGGTTTGGCGGCGAACTGGTGCGACGCCTCGATCAGTTTTTGGGCCACATGGCCGATCCGATCCAACCGGTGGATATGCCCGACACGACCGATGTCGAACGCGGGTTTGCCGAGCCGATCGGCGCACCGGAAACCATCGCCCGCTATACGGGCATGCTGGCGGCGCGGCTCTGCGATGCCCTGGAGATCAAGGGGCTGGGCGTGCGCCAGGCCGATCTGCTGTTCACGCGCGTCGACAATCATATCGAGGCGATCCGTATCGCCATGGCCCAGCCGATGCGCGATACCGTCCGCCTGACGCGGCTGCTGTGCGACCAGATCGAGACCATAGATCCGGGCTTCGGCATCGAACGCATGCGGCTGATCGCCACCCAGGCCGAGCCCCTGGCCCTGCGGCAGACCAGCACCACGGACGACAAAGTCGCGGACCTGACCGGGCTGATCGATACCCTGAGCAACCGCATCGGCTCTGAGCGCATCTATCGCGTCGAGGCCGTGGAAAGCGACGTGCCGGAGCGCTCGACCCGCCGCATCCCGCCCCTGGCCACGCCTGCGCGGACGTTCGATCCGCGCTGGCCGCGCCCGGTGCGGCTGTTCACGCCGCCCGAGCCGATCCAGCCATTGGCGCGGCTGCCCGATCATCCGCCGACCCATATCATCTGGCGCGGCAAACGGCATCGCGTCACGGCTGCGGATGGGCCAGAGCGCATTTTCGGCGAATGGTGGCGGCGCACGACTGAGCGCCAGGCGGTGCGGGATTATTTCCGCGTCGAGTTGGAAAGCGGCGAACGCCTGTGGATTTACCGGTCCGGCGATGGCGAGGACCCGGCGACCGGCTGCCATGAATGGTTCCTGCACGGGGTCTTCGCATGAGCTATGCCGAATTGCAGGTCACGAGCTATTTTTCCTTCCTGCGCGGCGCCAGCTCGCCGGACGAACTGTTCGCGCAGGCCAGGGCGCTGGGTATCGAAGCGCTCGGCGTGGTCGATCGCAACAGCCTAGCCGGCATCGTCCAGGCGCATGTCGCTGCGAAAGCGCACGGCGTGCGGCTGGTCGTCGGTTGCCGGCTCGATCTGCGCGATGGCGTCTCCCTGCTGGTCTATCCGATGGACAAGGCCGCCTATTCGCGCCTGTGCCGCCTGCTGTCGCTCGGCAAGCAACGCGCCGGCAAGGGGCGCTGCGACCTGGCCTGGAGCGATCTCGAAGGCTTTGCCGAGGGGCAGATCGCCATACTGGTGCCGGACGAGGCGGATGACGCTTGTGCCTGCAACCTGCGCCGGCTGAAGGACTTGTTCGACGACCGCGCCTATATGGCTCTGACCCTGCGCCGGCGGCCGAACGACCAGATGCGCCTGCATGAGTTATCGCAACTGGCCGGGGCGGCCGGTGTGCCGACCGTCGTCACCAACGATGTCCTGTTCCATGAACCCGACCGGCGCATGCTGCAGGACGTGATCACCTGCATCCGTCACAATTGCACGATCGACGAGCTGGGTTTCCGCCGTGAGCGCTATGCCGACCGCTACCTCAAGGCGTCGGATGAAATGGCACGCCTGTTTGCCTCCTATCCCGATGCCCTGGCCAGCACCCGCGAGATCGTGCAGCGCTGCCATTTTGACATGGGAGAACTGGAATATCAGTACCCGGATGAACGCAGCCATCCCGACCTGACGCCACAGGCCTGCCTGGAAAAATTCGTAAAAACAGGCGCCGGCGAACGCTATCCCGATGGCGTTCCGGAAAAGATCGCCCGGCAACTGGAAAAGGAACTCTCGCTCATCGGCGATATGGGTTATGCCAACTATTTCCTGACCGTCCATGCCATTGTCCACTATGCGCGCTCGCAAGGCATCCTGTGCCAGGGGCGCGGTTCGGCTGCCAATAGCGCGGTGTGTTTCGTACTCGGCATCACAGCGGTCAATCCCGTCGATCACGACCTGCTGTTTGAGCGCTTCATTTCGCGCAATCGCAACGAGCCGCCCGATATCGATGTCGATTTCGAGCACGAGCGGCGCGAGCAGGTGATTCAGTGGATCTTCGAAACCTATGGCCGCGATCACGCCGCCCTGGTCTCGGTGGTCAGCCGCTATCGCACGCGTGGGGCCCTGCGCGATGTCGGCAAGGCGCTGGGCCTGCCGGAGGATGTGGTGAAGACGCTGGCGCAGCAATACCGCCACTGGGCCAGCGGTCTGGACAAGCGCCATCTTGAAGGCCTGCAATTGAACATGACCGACCGGCGCCTGCGCCTGACGCTCGATCTGGCCGCTCAACTGACCGGCTTTCCGCGCCATTTGTCGCAGCATCCGGGTGGCTTTGTACTGACGCGCGAACGTCTGGACGAGCTGGCGGTCATCGAGCCGGCCGCCATGAAGGATCGCCAGGTGATCGAATGGGACAAGGACGATATCGACGCGCTGAAATTCATGAAGGTCGATTGCCTGGCGCTCGGTATGCTGACCTGCATGAAGCGCAGTTTCGAACTGCTGAAAGCACACAAGGGTATCGTGCGGGCGCGCGGCGACTGCATCGACATGGCAGATATTCCGGCCGATGACACCCCGACCTATGACATGATTTGCAAGGCCGATACGATCGGCGTCTTCCAGATCGAAAGCCGGGCACAGATGTCTATGCTGCCGCGACTGCGCCCCCGTGTCTTCTATGACCTGGCCATCGAGGTCGCGATTGTCAGGCCGGGCCCGATCCAGGGCGACATGGTCCATCCCTATCTCAAGCGGCGGCATGGACTGGAAGTGCCTGAATATCCCAACGAGCAGGTGCGGGATATTCTTGAAAGAACTCATGGCGTGCCGCTTTTCCAGGAGCACGCCATGAAGGTGGCGGTGGTCTGTGCCGGTTTTACGGCGGATGAGGCCGACCACGTGCGCCGCAGTCTGGCTACCTTCAAGCACACCGGCGGGGTCGATGCTTTCCGCGACAAGATGAGGGCCGGCATGCTGGCCAACGGTTATGAGCAGGCATTTGCCGAGCGCATGATCAAGCAGCTAGAAGGCTTTGGCTCCTATGGCTTTCCGGAGAGCCACGCCATCTCGTTCGCCATGATCGCCTATGCTTCGTCGTGGATGAAATGCCATCATCCGGAAGTCTTCCTGTGCGCCCTGCTCAATTCGCAGCCGATGGGCTTCTATGCGCCGGCCCAGCTGGTGCGCGATGCCCGCGATCATGGCGTCGAGGTGCGGCCGGTGTGCATCAATGCCTCCCGTTGGGACAGTACGCTGGAAGCCACTGGCACGGGCTTCGCGGTCAGGCTCGGCTTGCGCCTGGTGCGCAGCCTGTCCAATATCCATGGCGCCCAGCTGGTGGCGGCGCGTGGTGAGCAACCGTTCGGATCGTTGTCCGATACCTGGCGGCGCAGTGGTTTGCCGGTTTCCGCCCTTGTGACCCTGGCCGAGGCCGACGCCTTCCTGCCGGCGTTGCATCAGTCACGACGCGAAGCCCTGTGGGCGCTGAAAGGCCGGCGTGATGGTGCGCTGCCGCTGTTTGATGGCCTGGATACGGTGGAGCCGGTGGTAGCGGTGCGGCCGATGACTGCCGGGCATGAGGTGGTGACGGACTATAGCCAGGTGGGGCTTTCCCTGCGTCGCCATCCGCTGGCCTTCCTGCGGGGCGAACTCGATCGCCGCCGGGTCGTCACCTGTCATGCCGCCACAGCGCAGACGGACAAATCGGAAGTCTGTGTCGCCGGTATGGTGCTGGTGCGGCAACGTCCGGGCACGGCCAAGAACGTCACCTTCATGACCATTGAGGACGAGACCGGCGCGGCCAATATCGTTATCTGGTCGCGGCTTTACGAAGAGCAGCGACGGCTGATCCTGACGGCGCGCATGGTGGTGATTGAAGGGCAGGTCCAGAAGGAAGGTGAGGTGGTGCATATCGTGGCGCGCCGCCTGCATGATCTGTCTGCCGAACTGGATAGTGTCAGCGAACGCAATGACGCCTTTGTCATGCCGCGCAATCGCGGTGACGAATTCCGTCATGGCGAGCCGGGGCCTGATCCACGGACCCAGCGCCGTACCGGCAGCCGTGCCGCCCAGTCACCGATTATTCTCGTAAAATCGCGGGATTTCAAATAATGAAGTAAGTTCCTGATCCGCTTTTGTGATTTCCTGCCACGTTATTAAAATTCCCTGTTTCATTCTAGGGAATTCTCACACAAGAAGCTGGTTCCTTTATATATTTTCGCCATATTGCTGCCATTTCAAAGGTGGCATTGGCAAAATTCCCTTTATTTCCCAATTAACAGGGTAAAGTGGTTTTGAGGCTAGGTAGCTGGCAACTGCCAGCACCACCACTTCTTATACGCGAATTATGATTCCGGTTTTTACCTTCATTCGAAGAAGCGACTGTATTTACGTCAATTTTTGACGTCGTCTCTTCCATCTATAATGATATGCCCGAAACCTTTCTGGAGCGGGAACGCGCCGGTTGTTTCCTGTCACGCTTCCTCCAGGACATCCGATGGTTCCCTGGCGTCGTACCATCGGTGTGGTGCAGGGCGCGCCGGATGACAGGGCTTACAGATGGGCGAAAGCATTCTCAGAGTGGTTCTGGGCGACCAGTTGTCGATCCGGCTGGAAGTCATTACCGGTGCCGATCGCGCCCGTGATACCATCCTGATGGCGGAGGTGATGGCCGAGGCGACCTATGTTCGTCATCACGTCAAGAAGATCGCCTTTCTCTTTTCCGCCATGCGACATTATGCCGAAGCGCTGCGCCGCGCCGGCTTTCGCGTGCGCTATGTCAAACTGGAAGATTCTGAAAACAGCCAGAGCCTCGATGGTGAAATTCAGCGGGCCGTCGCCGAACTGTCTCCGGATCGCGTCATGATCACCGAACCGGGCGAATGGCGGCTGAGGGAAGGATTCGAGGCGCTCCGCCTGGCCCTACCGGTGCCGCTGGATATCCTGCCCGATACACGGTTCCTGTGCAGCCATGATCAGTTCAGCGAATGGGCCGGTGCGCGCGATGGGCTGCGCATGGAATATTTCTACCGCGAGATGCGTCGTCGGCACGGCATTTTGATGGAGACGGATGGCCGTCCCTGCGGGGGGCGTTGGAATTTTGACGCCGAGAACCGCAAGCCGCCGTCAAAAGAGCTTCGGGCACCGCCGCGCATCAGTTTTCGAAAGGATGCCCTGACGCTTGAGGTGCTTGATCTTGTACGCCGGCGGTTCCCCGATGGCTATGGCCGGCTTGAGCCCTTTCATTTCGCCGTAACGCGTCAGCAGGCCCGGCGCGAAATGGCCCATTTCATCACCCACATCCTGCCGGCCTTCGGCGATCACCAGGATGCCATGCTGAACGGGGAGCCGTATCTGAATCATTCCCTGCTGTCGGCCTATATCAATGCCGGGCTGTTGTATCCGCTTGAGGTCTGCCAGGCCTCTGAAGCCGCCTATCGTCGCGGACAGGCGCCCCTCAATGCCGCCGAGGGATTCATCCGGCAAATCCTGGGCTGGCGCGAATATATCCGAGGCGTCTATTGGCGCTTCATGCCGGATTACCTGACACGTAATGCTTTGAACGCGCACGCAGCGCTGCCCTGGTTCTACTGGTCGGGTGAAACGCGGATGGCCTGCCTGCGCGAGGCGCTGCGACATACCCATGACCACGCCTATTCGCATCATATCCAGCGCCTGATGCTGACCGGCAATTTCGCGCTTCTGGCGGGGATAGATCCCAAAGCCGTTCATGAATGGTATCTCGCGGTCTATGCCGATGCCTATGAATGGGTCGAGGCGCCCAATACACTGGGCATGGCCCTCCATGCCGACGGCGGCCTGCTGGCTTCGAAACCCTATGCAGCCAGCGGCAACTATATTCGCCGCATGAGCAATTTCTGTGACGGCTGCGCTTACGACCCCGCTGTGTCCGTGGGGGAGGCCGCCTGTCCGTTCAATGCGCTTTACTGGGACTTCATGGCCAGGCACCGCGAACGGTTCAGCCGAAATGCCCGAATGCCTTATGTCTACGCCACATGGGACCGTATGGGCGCTGAAAAACAGACCGCCCTGCGTGAACAGGCGCAGCGTCATATGGCGGCCATGCAGACGGGACGGCTGTAATGCCAGGACACTAAAGTCGGGCGGCTTGGGTAAATTTTACCGCGACCTCACAGATATGACCTGCTATGCCCTCGCCGAAGGGCCATCATATGCCCAAATCCATGTCCTAACCATTCCAAAACCTATGATCGATATCCGAAATGCTTCTGTCGTGCGCGGCAAACGTTATCTGCTCGATGGCCTGAGTCTGCGGTTGGAGGCTGGCCAGCATACCGCCATCCTGGGGCCGAACGGCTCGGGCAAATCCACGCTGGTCAAGCTGATCACGCGCCAGCTTTATCCGCTGGCTGGCGGCCACGTAGAGATTTTCGGTCAAACGCGCTGGAACGTCACCGAACTGCGCGGCCTGATCGGGATTGTGTCGTCTTCCATGCAACTCGATTTCGACGCCCATCCGCCGCTGGAGGTTTTCGACTGCGTCGTTTCGGGTTTCTTCGCGGCGCGTGGCCTGTGGAAGCAGCACGCCGTCAGCGACGAGATGCGGCTGCGCAGCCATGAGGCGCTCGTCCAGGCCGGCGCCGATCATTTGATCGGCCGGGACATGTCGACCCTTTCGACCGGTGAGGCCAGGCGCGTGCTGATCGCGCGGGCCCTGGTTCACAGGCCGAAAGCCCTGCTGCTCGATGAACCGTGCGCAGGACTTGATCCGGCGTCGCGGCGGATATTCCTGGAATCCCTGTGTCGGCTGGCCGCCAATACCACCCTGATCATGGTCACCCATCATATCGAGGAAATCCTGCCGGAGATCGGCCATATTGTCATGCTGCGCGATGGCAAGGTATTGCACGAGGGCGGCAAGCCCGAACTGCTCGACAGCGCGCACCTGACCGAGCTTTTCGGTATGCCGGTCGAGGTCATCGGGCGCGGCGACTGGTACAGCGCCGGCATCGCCTAGCCAGGCGCGTCTAGCCAATCTGGCCGCGCAGGTCGCCCTTATTATCAAGCATAACGGGGAAATCATTGGTGCGGATGGCAAAGCCCTCGCCGCCGCCCAGGCGGTTGAGTGATTGCCCTGGCTGTCCGGCATTGCCGCCATCGCCCCCCGGTGTGCCGCGCTGGCCGCCCCTGCCGCCGCCGCCGGGTGTGCCGTAATAGCCGCGATTGCCGGCCACGATGGTGCCGCCGTCGCCTTGCAGCGCGCTGCCGCCTTCACCGCCCTTGCCATTGGGGAAACCGCCGCCGCCGCCGGAGCCTATGCCATCCGCGCCCGCGCCGCCACCACCGCCGGCCTTGACCGAGCCGCCCTTGGCTATGGCAATGCCTATCGGCGCCTGAACATAGATGGCGTCACCACCACGGGTGCCGTCACGCATCAGGGGTGTGTCGCCGCCATCGCCGCCATTGCCGCCGCCGCCATAGACATTGCCGCGAATGAGCAGGACTAGCGACACGCCTTCCGGCCATTTGCCGGTATCGATGCCGGGGCCGCCGCCTTGTTTACCGAGGATATTGGTTTTGGCCGGCACGACGAACAGATAGTTGGCCGCGGAATGGCCATCATAGCCCTTCTGGTCCGCCAGGGCGCGCAGATTGGCGCTTTCAGTCACGGTGATGACGGTTTCCGGCGCTTCGGCGCTGATGGCGGTTGTGTCCGGAGCTGTTTGGGCATGAGCCGCGAACGGCGCGCATGACAGGAAGAGGGCGACGCGAACTAAGGGCTTCATGGAGACCTCCTGACAATATTTCGTATACGATATATTGTCGGGTCTGTCGGTGCAACCGGTATTATGACGCCATTCCGGCGCTTATGCCATCGCCGCGCGGGTAGAGGCGATAAAACCGCCGCCGAGCACGCGACCATCATCGGCGGGATCGTAGAGCACGCACGCCTGGCCGGGGGCCACGCCTTCTTCGGCGCCATCGAATTCGACTTCTATGCGGCCATCTTCGGCGACCAGGCGCGCCGGCACCGGCGGGCGGGTGGAGCGCACGCGCGCCAGCACCGGCTTTTGCACCTTAGCTGCCGCCAGCAGGTCGGCCTCTTCGCCCAGCCAGTTGGTTTCTTTCAGCGTCAGGGCGCGGGTCAGCAGGGCCTCGCGCGGACCGACAATGATCGCCTTTTCGTCCGGATCGATGCGGGTGACGAACAGGGGCTCACCGACGGCGATGTTCAGGCCGCGGCGCTGGCCGATGGTGTAGCCGGTGATGCCGTCATGCTTTCCCAGCACGCGGCCGTCGATATGGCGGATATCGCCCTTTTCGCGTCCTTGCGGACGGAGCTTGTCGATCAGCGTCGTGTACTTGCCTTCCGGCACGAAACAGATGTCCTGGCTGTCCGGCTTGTGAGCGATCTTGAGACCTAATTGCTGCGCAATATCGCGCACCTGCGGCTTGGGGATGCCAGCCAGCGGAAAGCGCAGAAAGTCGAGCTGTTCGCGCGTGGTGGCGAAGAGGAAATAGCTTTGGTCGCGCGAGGTATCGGCGGCGCGGCGCAATTGTGCGGCCCCATTAATATCGGCGCGTTCGACATAGTGGCCGGTGGCCATGGCCTCGGCGCCCAGATCGCGGGCGACATCGAGCAGGTCGTGGAACTTGACCGATTGATTGCAGCGGATGCACGGCACCGGGGTTTCGCCGCGCAGGTAGCTGTCGGCAAATTCCTCGATCACGGAGTCCCGAAACCGGCTTTCGTAATCGAGCACATAGTGCGGAATGCCGATCTTTTCGGCGGCCATGCGGGCGTCGTGGATATCCTGGCCGGCGCAGCAGGCGCCCGTCTTTTTCAGGGCTGCGCCGTGATCGTAAAGCTGGAGCGTGACGCCGATGACCTCATAGCCCGCCTGATGGAGCAGGGCGGCGACCACGGTTGAGTCGACCCCGCCGGACATGGCGGCGACCACGCGCGCGCCCTCCGGCAGGCCGACACTGACACGGGTGGCGGCGATGGCGGCATCGAGATCAGCCGATTGGATAAGGGGGATGGCGCAGACGGTCATGCGCCGCTAGATAAGGGAAAACCGAGTAAATTGCTAGGGTATGGGACTTACTTTTCCTCCCCTGTGAAACAGCAACTTCGTTGTGAGGGAGATGGCGAGCAAGGCCTTTAGGCCGCGTCGAGACGGAGGTGGCGTTCCAAATCAGTAAAGTGGCCCCCTCCGTCGCCGACTTCGCGGCGCCACCTCCCCCGCTTCGCAGGGGAGGAGAAGAGTTATTGCCGATAGCCCCAGGTGAACATCCAGCGATCGATACCGGTCAGCGAGGTCAGGTCCTTGCCCTTGTCGTATTCCAGGCCGAAGACATAGTGGCTCTGCGGCGTCGGGTAATAGGCGGCGCGCGAGATCAGGCGGTCGGCCGTGGCGCCCTGGTTGCTCAGATCCTGACGGCGATTATATTGCAGGTTGAAGCCGAAGCTGGGTTTGTCCGGTCCGCGATTGAGCCGGACATCCCACTGGGCGTCGAAACCGGCGCGGGCATATTGCGGCAGGTCGATGAGGGCCGCCTTGGCGCCGGGATCGCTGACATCGACATAGTCGCTGACGAGGGTCATGCTGGTGGTCTGGCAGATGACGCACTGAGCATTATTTCCGGCTGAACTCAGAGCCGGCAGGCTGGCGTCCAGCCAGGTCTTGACCGGCAGGGTGAGCGACGCCTCGAACCGGGTGAGGGCCGATTCCAGCCGGTCGTCGGTTTCATAGGCCGCGGTCAGGCCGCCGATATAGGCTTCCTTGCCGTCATTACGGGCGAAACGGAAATGGCCGCGCAGGCCGAGATCAAGATTATTGACCTCATTGGCGATATTGATGTTGGAAATGCGCTCATAGCTGGTGAAGGGGCGGATATCGCCGAAGCCCTTCGTGGCCACGGCCTGGTCCCCCCAGGTGACGATGGCCGGGGCGGCGATGGTGCCCTTGGCGGAAATGACCGGCGCGGCATCAGCGGCATTGTCGGTATAGGTCAGGCGGGCCGGATCGCGCTTGGTGTAGTCGTCCTTTTCGGTTTCGCTGACGGTCGAGGCGATGCGCCAGTGCGAGATGGCGGCGCGCAGGCCATTCTCAGCAGGCGCGTCTTCCGGTGGCGCGGCGGCAATAACGGCAGGCGGCAAGGGGGCTGCGGCCAGGCAGGTGAGGGCGTAGGTCGGGCGCGACAGGTCGAAGAAGGCGGCTATCCGCTCCGGGCGGCCGGCGGGTTCCGGACCTTCGCCGGTCCAGCTTAAGCGCAACTGGCTGTTTTCGCGGGCATCGAGCACGGCCGCCACAGCGGCGTTCAGTTTGGTGTAGCTGTTTTCGTCTGCGGGACAGGTGTCATCCGGACAGGCATTGGCCACGCGCTGGGCCAGGGGCGTTTGCGGGCCGCTGAAATCAGCGACATCGACCACAATCGGGTAGCGCGCCAGAAGCTGGGCGATGGCCTTTTGCCGGGGCAGTTGCCGGGCCTCGCCTTCGCCTTCGCAGGCGGCGGTATCGAAACCTGTAAGGGCATTTATATCCGGAACCGTTGCGGCCTCGGCGGAAATAAGCAGGCTGGCCAAAAGGCTGATCATGGGGCAAATGCCTCCCTGAAACGGGCCTTAACCAGTAAAGGCCCTTCATGGATGCGCGGCACGGGCCGCGCGGCTCCCCCGTCGTAACCGCTGCGGATGAACCGCAGATGACTAAAATAGCCGCCACTGCGCCAAGGTCTACCCCGAAAGCGCAATAAAAACAGGGTTATTCAGTAGCGGCATATTTTATCTTGAATCAATCAATATATCATGTAATCTTGATGTATGGATAAATTGCACGCGCTCTCTGCCTTTTCGGCGCTCGGCCAGGATACCCGGCTCGACGTGTTTCGCCTGCTGATCCAGGCGGGGCCGGAAGGGCGGCTGGCCGGCGAAATCGGCGAAGCGCTCGGTGTGCGGCAAAATACCATGTCGGCCAATCTGGCGATCCTGACCCAGGCCGGCCTGATCCGTCATTCGCGCGAAGGCCGGGCCATCCGTTACTTCGCCGATATGGAGGGCGTGAAAGGGCTGCTGGCCTTCCTGCTCGAAGATTGCTGCGGCGGCCGCAAGGAACTGTGCCAGCCACTTATCGATAAACTGGCCTGTATGTGCTGACCATGCCGGATTTGAAGCGCCGTCTGTTTGCCGAATTCATCGGCACCTGTCTTCTACTGGCCACGGTGGTCGGCTCCGGCATCATGGCGCAGCGTCTGGCGGGCGGCAATGACGCCATCGCCCTGCTGGGCAATACCCTGGCCACCGGCGCCATGCTGGTGGTGCTGATCACCATGCTGGGGCCAATATCCGGCGCGCATTTCAATCCGGCGGTCACCCTGATCATCGCCCTGCGGCGCGAAATAAAAACCGTACCGGCCATTGGCTATGTCGCCGTGCAGATCATCGGCGCCATTGCCGGGGTCTGGCTGGCGCACGTCATGTTCGGCGAGGCAATCGTACAGATATCGCAGAAGGTCCGCGCGGGCCCGGCACAGGCCCTGTCGGAAGGGGTAGCGACCTTCGGCCTGATCCTGACCATTTTCGCCACGCACCAGGCGCGCAAGGATTTCGTGCCGGTCGCCGTCGGGCTTTACATCACCGGCGCCTACTGGTTCACCGCCTCGACCTCGTTCGCCAATCCGGCGGTCACCCTGGCGCGCAGCTTTTCTGATACCTTCGCCGGTATCCGCCCGGCGGATGCCCCGGCTTTCATCATCGCCCAGATCGCCGGCGCCCTGCTGGCCCTGGCCGTCTGCACCTGGTTCCTGAAACCCACACACGAGATATCCGCATGACCCCGATCATTTTTCATAACCCCGACTGCGGCACCTCGCGCAATGTGCTGGCCGTGCTGGAAGCGGCGGGCTACCAGCCGGAGGTCGTCGAATATCTTAAAGTCGGCTGGACGCGCGAACTGTTGCTGACCCTGCTGACCGCCGCCGGCCTGACCCCGCGTCAGGCGCTGCGCGAAACGAAATCGCCGGCGAAAGAGATGGGTCTGCTGGAAGACGGCGTAAGCGACGAGCGGATATTTGCCGCCATACTGGAAACGTCGGTCCTGGTCAACCGGCCTTTCGTCGTTACCGATCGCGGCGTAAAGCTGTGCCGGCCATCCGAGATCGTGCTCGACCTGATCGACCGCTATCCGCCTGGCCCCTTCGCCAAGGAAGACGGGCAACTGATGATCGATGCCGAAGGCCAGCGCCTGATTTAAGGGCCTGATTTAAGGGCCTGATTTAAGCGCGTTATTTCAGCAGGTTGAGCAGGCTGGTCGAGTTGAGGTTGGCCAGCACCTGCGCCGACGCCTGGACCGCCACCTGCGCCTGCTGCAGGTTGGAATAGGCTTCGGCCATATCGACCGAGGTGCGCTTATCGACCAGTTGCGACAGCGAATCCGCCTGTCCCTGCAAGGAGGTCTGCGTGTTTTCTACGCGCTTCTGCATGGTGCCGTTGAGCGCGCCCTGTTGCAGCATGTCGTCATAGAGCTTGCCGAATTCCTGGGACTTGGTGGTCAGGAAGTCCTTCTGCGCGTCGGTCAACTGATCGCCGAAGGGGCCGGTCGCCGGGTCGTCATTATAGTCCTGCACCTCCTTGTAGAGGCTCATCAGCTTGCTGCCCAGTTCGGAGGCCAGCATACCGGTCTGGATGGTGGTGCCGGCATCGATCTGCGAACTTTTCTTGACCGTGCCGTTGGTGAAGACATCGTCGGACGAGGTGACGCCGGCCAGTTGTGACATGCTGGTGATCGAGACCGGCGCGGCATTGTCATTGCCGCCGTTAAAAAGATACTGGCCGTTGTGGCGGTAGTTCAGGCCGGAAAGCGCCGCCGAGAAACTGCCCTGCATGTCCAGCATCAGGGTGGTGCCGGTGCCATTGGCCAGCGAACTCATGATCGAATCCTTGGCCGACGAGACGGCGTCGCTCGTCGTGGTGATGGCCAGGTCCTGACTGTTCAGGCGGTCGGCCACGGTCTGGGTCACGTCGAGATAGGCATTGGTGCGCGACAGGGATGACTGATACGAGGCGATGATTTCCGAGGTGCGGCCATAACCGCCCAGGTCGGTGGCCACCTTCTGGGTGGCGACCTGGTCATTGGCGGTTTGCTGGCGGGTCTGGGCGCTCATGAGGTTATTGAGCGCGTTGGACCAGGATTCGGATGTCGAAATACGCATGTTCTTGGCCTTACATCATGTTCAGCAGGACGTCATACATGTCCTTGGCGGCCTGGACGAGGCGGCCGGCGGCGCTGTACGCCTGCTGGTACGTGGTGAGATGGATGAGTTCCTCATCGAGATTGACGCCTTCCTGGCTGGAACGGCGCGAGGTCGCCTCGTCGAGCAGGGAGGCATTGCTTTCCTTGGTGGTCTTGGCGGTGGCGGCCAGATTGCCGACCTGGCCCGCCAGATCGGATCCATAGCGCTCAAGGGTCGAGGTGCCGCCGGCGTTCAGGCCGGCCGCGTTGAAGGTGGTGGACTGGGTGCCGATGGCCGCCATGGCCAGGCCGCCAGACCCATCGCCGCCGGCCAGGGCGCTGACGCCGGTAGCGGCGTTCAGATTGACCTGGGCCAGGGAGAGATTGGCGACATTGTTTTCGATGCGCGTGGCGACAGTGAGATGGTTCGCCGCATTGCCGGCGCTGTCAGCCAGGCCGAAGAACTGGGTAAAGGAGGCGCCCGTGCCGTTGCGTGAGGTGGTGTCGCTGGTAACGCCGAGCGTATTGGCCGGATTGCCGAAGCCGGTAAAGGTGAGCTGGCCGTTGCCGTCGAGCGCGAAGGTGCCGTAACGACCGAGGCCGGTTGTGGTGTCATTCAGGCCGCCCGCACCGGTGACCAGGTCAGTCATGGTGGTGGCGCCGGCGGGGATGGCATACTGGACATTGGCGACGGTCGCGCCGGTAGCCGACTTGATGGCGAAGCTGATCGTATCGCCCGCCGTGAAGCCGTGAGCGCTGCTGCCGGTCAGGCCGGTCTTGAAATTGGTCGGGACGTCCGAGGTGACCAGGTCATTCAGGCCGAAGAACTGCGAAAAGCCCTGGCCTAGTTTGTTGGAAGGGACTGTGCTGGTGGCTGTATTCGCCGGGGAATCGACGACGGCCACGCCATCCGTTCCGCCGGAGGTCAGGCTCATCTTGCCGTTGGTAAAGTCGAGCGTCGCCGCCCCGCCCAGGCCGGCATTGATGTCGCTGACGAAGCTGGATGCCGAGAAGGTGCCCGCCACGCCATCCATCAGGTAGCTGCCGTTTCCGCTGCCGTCGGTATCGAAGGTCAGGGTCATCTTGTGGGTGATGTTGCCCGATGAATCGAGGGTGACGATATTGGTCTCGCCCTGGAAGCCGGTGATGGCTTCTTCCTCGGTCAGGCTGGTATTCTTGCCGGTGAGTGAGGTGGGCGCCGGCACGGCGCTGGAGGCGTTATGCGCGGCATTGAGCTGGTTGCTGAACTGGGTGACATACTCGTTGAGTTGGTCGTTGATCGCCACCGAGGTCTTGTCGCGGATGTCGAGCAGGCCCTTGATCTCGCCTGAAGCCAGACTGTCGGCGAAGTCGCGGGTTTCGTTATTGACGCCCGTAAGCGTAATCGGGCCGAAGCTGGTGGAGGCGTCGACGCTGGTGGCCGGCGTATAGGCCAGGGTGGCGGCACTGGCACCGGAGACCAGCACCGTGCCGGATTGCGTGCGCACGGTGACGCCGCCATTGGCTTCCTGAGTGACGCGGACATCGACCAGCTTTGACAACTGGTCGATATAGCTCATCTGCGTGGTCTGGGCGCCGGTGGTATCGGTGCCGGAAACGGCGGCGCCCGAAATCGAGCCGTTGAGATCGCGGATGCTGACCAGCAGGTCGTTGACCGAGGTAACGGCGCTGGCGATGCGGGTATCGGCGTCGCCGCGGATGGTCTGGATCTTGGTCGAAATCCGACCGGCTTCGGACAGGAAGCCCGACACATAGCTGATCGCTTCCTGGCGGCTGGCGCTTGAGGTCGGGTCTTCGCCGAGTTGCGCCATCGACGACAGGACGGAACTGGCCTGGCCGAACAGGTTGTTGGTGTCCGTGATATCGCCAAACTGCGCCTGCATCTGGTCAAGCAGTTCGTAGGACGTGTCGGACTGGGCGGAGATCGAGCTCGCCTTCAGGGTCGCCGCCTGCAGGAATTTATCGGCGGCCAGGGTGACCTGACCCGATTGCACGCCCATGCCGACGCCGGCGGTAACCACGCTGGTCTGATGCGAAACCTTGCGGATATAGCCCGGCGTGTTGAGATTGGCGATATTGTCGGAGACGACGTGCAGTTGGTCCTGCGCCGTCATCAGCCCCGAAACGCCGATGTTCATGATCGAACCTAGTGACATGCGGCGGCCTCCCGGCGGGCGTTTATAGGCAAACCCTGCACCTGACCCGGCAAAAATGACCGGGGGCTTTTACGGCTCAATTTTAAAAAACATTTTGTTTTCATAAACTTAGCATTTCGTTGGCAGCGAAGGGGGTGGTTGTCTGCGTTAACAGTTTCAAGTCCTGTGCCAGCGTGGCCTGTCGTCAAGGTACGCGCCCGCGCGGGGTCATCATATCGCGCGCCCGCGCGTGAGGGTGGCCGGGGAGGCGTCGGTCGTGTCGCCTGATGCAGGCCCGGCGCCCGGCGAAAAACGCCGCCGCTCTAGGCAAATTTGACCTCAGGCCCCGGCAAATGCCGCCGTTTCGAGCCGGCTTAAAGGATAATAGTTTTAGTTAAATCAGTTGGTTAATGACTGGCCCGGCGTTTGCAGGGGCTTTCCGGATCAGATGCGCAAAATGCGTTGACTTCGCCCCGACCGCCTGCCGCAAGACGCGACCGGCTGTTCCCGTTGTTTTCGCGGATACCCGAATGCCTGCGCTGTTCGATTTCCCTTTCCTGCCGATGGCGGCGTCCGGTGTGTCCACCGGCGGGGATACGGCTGCGCCGCAAACGGGCAGCGCGACGGGCCTTGCAGCCGCCACCGCCGCCGGTGATTTCGCCAGCCTCCTGGCGGCCCTGAAGGTGATGCCGGCCACGAATGCCGCAACACCCGCGCAACAAAACACCCTGCCGCAGGTGGCTACGCCATCCACCGTCAATCCCGCCGGTGTGCCCGTGGCGGTGACCGGCAATGTCCCGGCCCTGCCGGTTGCCGCGACCCTGTTGCAGGTACAGGTGCCTGTGGCGGAAGCCGTCCAGGCCACCACGCCGGCAGTTGCGGCGGCTGCCGGGCCTCAGGGCATGACACAAACGGTTCAGCCCCAAATTCCGGACACGGTTTTGGCCCCGGCTTTGGCTCAGGTTCCGGCCCCGGCTGTCAAGGCCGAAGCCGCGCCGGCCTTGCCCGACAACCAGCCAGCGATGACAAAGCCGTCAACGACAAAACCGATCCTGCGCGCTGAAGCACCGGCAATCGACGCGCCCGTTGCGGTGGTGACACAATCCGAGGCAACTCAAACCACAGCACCTCAGGCCGAGGTCGCTCAAGTGCAGGTGGCTCAGGCGGTCGTCGTGCCCCCGCAAACCGCCACCGTTCAGGCGCCGACGCCGATGGCCGCCGCGACACCTGTGCCGATCGAAGCGCCGGTCGTCACGGCACCGAGCGTAAAAGCGACAGAGGCGAAACCTGCCAAAACCCCGACGGCGGAAAGGGAAGACGCGGACACGGCGGCGGCTGAGCCTGCCGAAAAGCCCGCTGCCACGCCGGATATCGTCAGCGCCGCTGTCGTCGCGCCCGCCATGATCGCGCCGACCGTGCCGGTTGCGTCTCCGGCCACTCAGCCGGTTGTCGCGGCCAGCGATGGTAAGGCCAGCGATAAGGGGGCCACACCGGCACCCAAGGGACAAACTGCGCCAGTCGTCCCGCAATCGCCCGCCCCACAATCGTCCGCGCCGCAAAATCAGGCCGATGCCGCTGATGCCGACGCCACTGACAATAAAGCGGAGGCTGCCGCCCAGCCGAAATTTGCCGCTCTGATGACGGCGGCGCCGCAAACCGCCGTGCCCGCCGCAAAGGCGCCGGCACCGGCACCGGGGGCCATCGCCCCATCGGTAGGCGCTCCCGTCTCTGCGACCGCCAATCCGGCTGCGCCCACTGAAACGCCTGCCCCTGTAGCCGCAAATGACGCCGCACCGGCGCAGACGGCGCAAACGCGTTCTGCGCCGGTTCAGGCATCTCAGGCCCAGGCCGCCCAGGTTCAAAGTCAGGTCCAGGCGACACCTCGCAAGTCCGTCAGTGCGCCGCCCGAAAACAAACCTGAAAACGTCAGCGAGCCCGCCAGCCCGCCGCCCGCCGCCGCCGGACCGTCCGGCTTCTCACTGGTCAGCAACCCGCAGACGACGGAAACGACCGGCTACACCTCCGCCGCCACACCTCAGACGCCGGCCGCAAGCCTGATGTCGCAGACCGCCGTCGATAATCTCAATGCCCTGAGCGTGCAGATCAATCGCCGCCACGCCGAGGGCGCGACGAAATTCACCATGGAACTGCACCCGGCCGATCTCGGCAAGGTCGACGTGGCGCTGAGCATCGGCCACGACGGCAAGATGACGGCGCACATGACCTTCGATTCCGACGTCACCGCCGCCACCTTCAGCGCCCATGAAGCCGAGCTGCGCCAGCAACTGCGCGATACCGGCCTGCAACTCTCCGATGACGCCTTGAGCTTCTCGACGCGCCAGAAGACCGATGCGCTGGTCCAGGCCCAGGCGCATTCGGTCAATGCCGGTGCCCGCAGCGCTGATGATTCCGCTTCCGGTGGTTCCTCTTCCGGCGGTTCGCCGCAGCCGCAAAACACCTTCACACAGGCCGATAGCCAGCAGGGCCAGAACCGTCCGAACAGCCAGCACCTGGCCCAGATGGCGCGCACCCAGGCGGCGGCCGACCAGGCCGATGCCGAACTCGATGCCCTCAATGGCGCGGTCGATCTGGCCGCTGCCCGCCTGAACTACCGTCAATCCCCGTCGCGCCTCGCGCTCGATCTCAGCGTCTAGGAAACCCCCATGGTCACCAGCGTCGCCAACACCAATGCCGCCAGCAATCCCACCTCGAATACCGCGGCGGATTCCTCGAAGTTCAGCACCGACTACACCACCTTCCTCAACCTGCTGACCGCGCAGGTGAAGAACCAGGATCCCCTGTCGCCGATGGATACCACCGAGTGGACCAACCAGTTGGTGCAGTATTCCTCGGTCGAGCAGCAGATCAAGGCCAACGGCTATCTCGAAACCATCGCCAATGCCTCCGGCGCGTCGGGCTCCATGACCTCGGCGGTCAGCTATATCGGCAAGACCATCGGCAGCGACGAGCCGACGGCCACCCTCAGCGATGGCGGTTCGGCCACCTGGAACTATACGCTCGGGTCCACCGCCACGGCTGCCACCCTGACCATCAAGGATGCCGACGGCAAGACCGTCTGGTCCGATGCCGCCGATGACCTGACCGCCGGCACGCACAGCTTTGCCTGGGACGGCAAGGACAGTTCCGGCAATGCGGTGGGGGCCGGCAAGTACACGCTCAGCATCTCCGCGGCTGATGCCGACGGCGCCATCGATGCCTCGACCGGCCTGACCGGCATCGTCACCTCCGCCCAGACAGAGAACGGCAGCACCGTCCTCAAGATCGGCAATTCATCCGTTTCGCTCGACAGCATCACCAGCGTTTCCTGATTTTAACCCTGCTTCACACCGTTTTCCGGGAGTTCCACACATGAGTATCAACAGCGCCATGCAATCCGGGGTTACCGCCCTTGCCGCGAACGCCACGGCCCTTGCCACCATCTCGAACAACATCGCCAACTCGAACACGACCGGTTACAAGCGCGTCACCACGAGCTTTACCGACCTGGTCAGCGGCACCAGCAACAAGCACTCCTACACGTCGGGCGGCGTGGTCTCGGTAAATCGCCAGACCAACACCACCCAGGGTGAACTGAACAGCGACACCTCCGGCTACAGCCTGGGCGTCAACGGCCAGGGCTTCTTTGTCGTTTCCGATCAGGCCGGCACGGTGAGTTCCTCCAGTTCCCTGCTGTTTACGCGCGACGGTACCTTCTCGACCGATACGGAGGGCAATCTGGTCAATTCCGGCGGCTTCTACCTGCAGGGCTGGCCGGCTGATTCCACCGGCACCATCACCACCTCGGCCACCGATGCCAACCTGCTGGCGCCGATCAATGTCAGCGACCTGGCCAACAAGCCGGCCGCCACGACGAACGTCAACTTTACCGCCAACCTGAATTCGAAGACCACGGTGTCGACGGCGGTCAATCCCGATCCCAACGATTCCACAACCTTCGGCACCGGCACCTATGCCGACGCCATCACCAACAATACGCTTGATGCCACCACGGCGATGTCGACCTACAGTTCGACCTCGAATACCGGCACCAAGCCGGATGCCACCATCTCGGCCAGCATCTCGGATTCGCTGGGCCAGGAGCATACGATCACCATCTCCCTGCTGAAGGGGAATATCGATTCCACGACCGGCAAGACACAATGGTACTATGAAGTCTCGTCCCCTGATGTCACCAGCTCGGTCGGCGGCGCGGACAACGGCCTGCACCAGATCGACATCGGATCACTCTATTTCGATGCCAATGGCGCCCTGTCCACCGATCCGGCGGATTATGGCGGCACCCTGCCGGCCATCCTGAACGGCGGCTTTGCCATTGGCGCCTCGGCGGATGCCGCTGCCCCGCCAGCGGATGGCGCCTACTGGAATTCCAATGTGGGGGCCGCCGGGCAGTCTATCGACATGGGCTTCGGCACGTCGGGGCTCAGCACCATTACCCAGGTCGCCAGCGACACCACCACCAAGTCGATCACGGCCGACGGCACGGAATTCGGTTCGCTGTCCAATGTCGAGATCGGCAAGGACGGCCTGGTGACGGCCATCTATAACAACGGCCACACCAAGACCCTGGCTCAGATCGCCCTGGCCACCTTCCTCAATCCCAACGGCCTGACAGGGGTCAGCGGCAATGCCTACAAGGTCTCGACCGACTCCGGCGCCTATTCGCTGAAGGTGCCGAGCACCAATGGCGCCGGCACCATCGACGCCGATACCCTGGAAGCCTCGACCGTCGATATTGCCCAGGAGTTCACCGGCCTGATCACGACCCAGCGCGCCTATTCGGCTGCCTCGAAGATTGTCACCACGGCCGATGACATGCTTCAGGAACTGCTGAGCATCAAGCGCTAACTGAATTGAGAAAGAGTGGTTATTGAAGTTTTAATCACTCTTTTTCAATCTATACTTACATGTATGAAAATAATTAATACGCGTTAATCTTGAAGTGATGCCTTAACACATAATAAACAGAGTATTAACGATACCTTGCCGCAAATTTTACGCTAAATTTACCATGGCAATTAAGCGGATATTTAAGGAGGTCGTATAGGATGCTCTTATGTGATGGTAACAAAGGCAAAACGCCATGCTTCAAGAGCAACGCCGCGATAACAAAGGCGAAAAATACGTGATTGGTCCTACCGGGGCAAAACTGACGCTCAACGACCTGCCGCCCGCCGGCACGGAACGCTGGGTGATCCGCCGCAAGGCGGAGGTGGTGGCAGCCGTGCGCGGCGGTCTCCTGACCTTCGACGAGGCGTGCGAGCGCTACAACATTACCTCGGAAGAGTTCCTGGGCTGGCAAAAGGCCATCGAGACCCACGGCATGGCCGGCCTGCGCACCACGCGCATCCAGAGCTACCGCTAACTCTTGCGGGTATACGAGATTTGACAGCCACACCCGGCGACGGGTGTGGCTGTTGTCGTTTGCGTCACCTCTGCTTCAGCAGGACTTCGGCGATCTGCACGGCATTGAGCGCGGCGCCCTTGCGCAGGTTGTCGCCGGCCACGAACAGCACCAGGCCGTTATCGGCCGACGGATCGCGGCGGATGCGGCCGACCTGCACCGGATCGCGCCCAGTTACGGCCAGCGGGTTCGGCACATCGGCGATTTCCACGCCCGGCGCATCGCGCAGCAATTCCAGCGCCGCTTCGGGGGAGAGGGGGCGCTCGAACTCGACGTTTATTGACAGAGAATGACCGGTAAACACCGGCACGCGCACGCAGGTGGCGGCCACCTTGAGGTCGGGCAGGCCCAGGATCTTGCGGCTTTCGTCGCGCAGTTTCAGTTCTTCCTCGGTATAGCCGTCCTCGCCGAGAACATAGTTGAGCGGCACAACGTTGAAGCCAATCGGCACGGCCCACTTGCAGATCTCGCCCATATCGACCGCCGAGCCATGATGGGCCAGTTTTTCGATATCCTTTCCGGCGGTCAAAATCTGATCGCGCAGGATTTCGATGCCCTCGATGCCGCCGCCGGAGACGGCCTGATAGGTGCTGGCGACGAGGCGCTTCAACCCGGCGGCGTCATGCAGGGGCTTCAGTACCGGCATGGCAGCCATAGTGGTGCAGTTGGGGTTGGCGACGATGCCCTTCGGGATATGGCGCAGGGCTTCGGGATTGACTTCGGAGACGACCAACGGCACGTCGGGATCGCTGCGCCAGGCCGAGGAATTGTCGATGACGATGGCGCCGGCCGCGGCCACCTTCGGCGCCAAAGCCTTTGAGGTCGAGCCGCCCGCCGAGAAGAAGACGATATCGAGCCCGCTAAAGTCTGCCGTGGCGGCGTCCTCGATGACGATCTCCTGGCCCCTGAACGCCACGCGCTTACCGGCGGAACGCGCCGAGGCAAACAGGCGCAAGCTGGCGAGGGGGAAATTGCGCTCGGCCAAGAGGGCCAGCATCATGCTGCCGACCAGGCCGCTGGCGCCGACAATACCAATATTAGGTTGGGAATTCATAAGTCACGTTTCCTTGAAAAATAAGGCGGAAACGCGAGGTTTTGGTATGTGGAATACAAACCGCCCCGCGCTTTCGCGGGGCTTTGTCCGGTGTCTGCTGTTAAACCGCCAGCACGACAGGACCGCCCCGCATACGGGTCGGTGTCATTGTCGGTTTTGTGGTGGACATCATGGACATGGCGGCGCTTATAGAGGCAAAAACCGGACGCGTAAAGACGCTTGTCGTTCGGCAGGAAAGGCTGGTTTTTGTAATGCAATTGCAATACAATGGTGATCAATCATAAAGGCAAACCCATGGCGTCTGTACCTGTCCAAACCCGCATTGAGGCATCTGTAAAAGAACGTGCCGGGATCGTTCTCGGCAATATGGGGCTGACCGTTTCCGACGCGATTCGTATCCTGTTGACGCGGATCGCCAATGAAGGCGCCTTACCGGCCGGGCTGACGGTTGATGAAGCCGCACATGATCTGTGGTTTCGTGCCAAGGTGCAGGAGGCCCTTGAGGACTCACGTCCCGCCATACCTGATGAAGACGTGAAGGCGCATTTTGCTGCTCGTCGCGCAAAAGCCCTCAGGAAAGCCGAAGGCCAGGCGTGAAGCTTGAATGGTCTGTCTTCGCCCTGGCCGATCGTGATGGCATTTTTAACTTTATCGAAGCCGATAGTCCGCGTTCGGCAATAAACGTGGATAGCGCCATTGAAGCTCAGGCTGAACGGCTGATTGATTTCCCCGAAAGCGGCCGCCCGGGGCGCATAATGGGGACCAGGGAAGTTGTCGTGGCGCAATTGCCCTATGTGATCGCCTATCGTGTTACATCTGATAAGGTGCGCATACTGCGCGTGCTTCACGGTGCGCAGCAATGGCCGGATAGTTTGCCGCAATAGGGACTAAGCGGGCGCCATGTCTAAGCCTTCGCCTTTCGCGTCAGCGGTTTCAGCCAGTTGCGAACCGGTTCGTCGTAGAACTTCACCGCCAGCCAGGCGAAGGTCACAACGATCACAAAGGCGGCCGCACCAGCGATATGCGCGGTTTGCAGGTCCGGCTTGGTGAAGGTGACGAAGTTCATATAGATCAGCAGGAAAGGGTAGTGCAGGATATAGATCGGGTAGGAAATGCGCCCGGCGAACTTGCACAGCGCCATTTCCAGTGCGGGGATCTGCGAATGGGCGCCGCAGAGGATCAGCAGCGGAAAGACCACGATCACCATAGAGACTTCGTAGAGGCCGTTGGCGTGTTGGCCCAAAAGAGGCAAGTCTTTCGGCATCAGCGGTATGGCGAAGACGGCCACCAGTACGATCGTCGCGGCGATCCAGCCGAGACGTAATTTCGGGAAACGGTCACGGACACGATAGAGCCACAGGCCCATCATGAAGGAAAAGGCCATGCGCGCCGTGCCCTGCCACAGGGTCTCCCAGTACGAGCCGAGGTCGAGCGTATTCTTGTCCCAGGCGCACCAGGCCAGCAGCGCGCCGGCCAGAACGACGAGGAGGCCCAGTGTTTTCGTGCCCAGCCGGCGCAACACCAGGGCATAGGCCAGGTTGCCGATATATTCCTGCAGCAGTGACCAGGCGGGGCTGTTCAAGCTGTGGGTATCCGTCCAGCGGTTGGGCAGGGGGGCGTGCGGCAGCATCAGGCAGATCAGGGCGAAATCGACCAGCACGGTGGCCAGCGGAATGGCCTTCTGGTTGGTGGCGAAGGGATCGAAAATGAAGCTCAACAGGCCGAGCACCGCTCCCAGCAGCACCAGTGGATGCAGGCGCACCAGCCGGATCAGGATGAACTGCCCGGTCGACATGGTCTTCCAGCGGTCATCATAGGCGTAGGCGACAACGAAGCCGGACAGCACAAAGAAGAAGTCGACGGCAAGCGCGGCATGGTGCAGCAATTGGCCGGTATCGGCCCAGGAAACGGTCATGCCCATGATATGAAACAGCACGACCAGAACGGCGGCGCTGCCGCGCAGGCCATCCAGCACCTCATAGTGCGCTTTACCGGTGACGGTGGTGTCGGGCGTGGTGATCATCTGTCCTCACTGTTTATTAGCGCCAGCCAGCGCCTGTTTTGCCGGTATCATCGAAAAATCTGCCGTCAGTTGTCAATTTCAATGGCGATTTTGAAAGCGCTTTCAGACGGTCGGGCTTTTCGCGCGGCTCTAAAATCATTTTAATTCAATCGATTATTGTAAGTTTCCGTTGCATTTTGTGACAAATTGATCACGGCGGTTGCGTGGCCCCCGATTATCGGCTTTGCTGGCCGCCATGTCGGATCGGAAGACCATTCAGGATGTCGCCCGCATGGCCGGGGTCAGCGAGGCCACCGTGTCGCGGGTGCTGAACAACAGCGCCGGGGTCTCCGCGGCCAAGCGCGACCGCGTACTGGCCGCCGCCAAGACCCTCCGCTTCCGGCCCAATGCCCAGGCGCGGCTGCTGGCCGGCGGGCGGCCGAACACGGTCCTTCTGGTCCACCCGATGGTCGAGTCGCCGCTGACCTGGTATTTTCACCTGCTGGAGACCGGCATTCTGCGTGGCTGCGCGCGGCATGGCTTCCAGCTTCAGCCCCACTTCGTTCTGCCGGATTCGCCGCGCCGGGATATCCGGATACTGAAGCCGATCACCGATAAGGCGTGTGTCGGCGTCATATTGGCGGCGCCGTTTTCGGATGATGCGGATCTGATCGCCGCCGTTCAGGCCCGCCATATGCCCTTTGTGCTGGTGGCCTCCGGCGGCGCGACGCGTGGCCTGGCGCCCGGCATCGGCATGGATGACGAACGCGCCGGTTACGAACTGGCCATGCACCTGCTGCAGCAGGGCCACCGGCGTTTCGGTTTCTCGCTGGGCCTGCCGGATCACCTGTCGGCGCAGGAACGCTTTGCCGGCGCTCGTCGCGCTATGGCCGAACAAGGGCTTGGTGGTCATATTGTCGAGGCGCCGGGCGGGTTGAACTTTGATGGCGGCTATCACGCTTTCCGGCGGATCAGGGAAAGCGGTTTCCGTCCCACGGCGCTGATCTGCGCCAATGACGAATCCGCCGCCGGCGCCATCCATGCCGCGCACGAACAGTCCTTGCGCCTGCCGGCCGATCTTTCCATCGCCGCCTTCGATGACGCCCCCTTCGCGCCGCTTCTGTCGCCACCCCTGACCACCATGTCGCAGGGCATAGATGTCATGGCGGCGCGCGCCGTCGATATCCTGGCCGATGCCATCAAGGGCGTGAACCGGCCCTATGAAATGACTCGTCCGCGCCTGGTCATCCGCCAATCGACGGCGCCGGTCTAGGCCCGTACCCGCAGTGTCTCGATATCGCGGGCCGGCGGACAACCATAGAGCCGGCTGTATTCGCGGCTGAACTGCGACGGGCTTAAATACCCGACGCGATGGCCCGCCGTGCCGGCATCGCAAGCCTCCACCAGCATCAGCCGCCGCGCCTCATGCAGGCGCAATTGCTTCTGGTATTGCACCGGTGTCAGGGCCGTCACCGCCTTGAAATGGTGGTGCAGCGACGAAACACTCATGCCGCAGTCACCGGCCAGGTCTTCGATGCGCAGGGGGCGGGCATAGTGCTCGCGCAGCCAGGCAACGGCACGGGCGATCCGGTTGCCCGGCGTATCGGCGCGGGCGATATTGAGCAGGCGCGGGCCATCCGGACCGGTCAGCAGGCGGTAGAGGATTTCCTGCTCGATCAGCGGCGCCATGGCCGGAATATCCGCGGGCGTATCGAGCAGGCGCAACAGGCGAATGACGGCATCCAGCAGTTCCGGCGCCGCCTGATTGACCCCGACACCGCGCATCGGCGCGGTGGTGAAGGCCGGATGCGGCACCGGAAGCCGGGCGATCACCTCGCGCAGGCGGCCGGCATTGATCAGCATCCCCATGCCGAGCTGCGGCACCTCCGGGCTGGCCTCGGTGACGCAGGAAATCACCGGCAGGTCGAGCGAGATCACGATGCACGAGCCCACACCGTAATGGTGGGTTTCCGACCCGACGGTCACGCTCTTGGCGCCTTGCGCCACCAGGGCAAAGCAGGCGTGCTGGCCTTTGTGAAACGGTTCGGTGGGCGCGGAACGGCGGCCGATGAACAGGCCGTCGATCGGCGTGCCGATATCGCCGTCTTCCGTGGCGTAACGGGCAATGAGCGCGGCAAGCTCACGATAGGGCGTAAAGGGCAGACTCATGACGAAACCGTTTGCTGTGTGGAAAATGACCATAGCAGAGCCGCGCCCGCAGGGAATGGTGAATGCGCGCCTTTTGCAGGATCGTGCATAAGGCTTGCAGGATCGCTATACCGCTGCCGCCCCTGACCGGTGCATGTTAGGCCATCAGCAAACATCGGACATACGACATGGCTTCCCTAACCGCCTGCGGCGCGGCCGCCCGCCCTCACGTCTTCCAGTCGCTCCTGCGCCACCGCCAGACCGGGGCCGGCAAGTGCGTCGCCATCTATGGCACGGATGGCCTGGCCCACATGGCCATCCGCATCGCCCGCGCTACCGGCGCCGAGGTCAGCGTACTGGCGCCGGTCATATCTGCCACCGATCGTTTGTGGATGGGAGCCGATCACTATTTCGCCACGCTTGATCCGGTGACGCATCGCGCGCTCGAAGGCGCGTTCGACCTGATTGTCTGCACCACGCCCGATGCCGATATCAAGGCTTGCCTCGGCCTGCTGAAATGCGACGGCGCGCTGCTGATGCTGGAGGCGCAGGCATCTCCGGACCTGATCCGCAACGCATTGACCTTCTGCGGCCTGTCGGATGTGATGACTGCGGAGCGCCTGTGATGAGTGAAGCCATTGAGATCGTTAACTCGTGAAATATCAGGAGCTGGAGAGTTTTTAAATTTAACATTACAATATGAAAAACATCTCTGAGTGTCAGACCCCAGAGGGGCTTGACTTGTAGTGATGCGGCCACCAATTGAGCAATTGGTTGTGGCAATTAAGGGGGGGCGGATGACCTTTCAAACAAATACGGAATTGGTCGGATTTCCTGCTATATCTCAGAAACTGAAAATCACGTTTCCTGAAAAACAGACCTTGGGTTCTGGTTTTATCGTCGGCTATAAAGACCGCGAATGGTTGGTTACTTGTTGGCATAATCTTGGCCCCTTACAGGCCGGCTCAACGTTAGACCTGACTGGTGAAATGACAGCGGAATCGATTGCCTTTGTAAATCCTGCAACGATCAATCTGGATCTAAAAAATAGAGCAATAATTGGGGTGCGCAAAGGTCGCATTCATGCGGACATTGCGGCGATCGAACTTCATGCAGGTGAGCGCCCGGACATGCCTTGGTTCCAAGCGCAAATGGATATGGATTTAAAGGGATTTGCTTTTCCTACTCACATGAGTATCGGCGGATATGACACCACCGAAACCGTGAATGTACCAATCCTGACCCACTACGCGTGGCAAGGATTTCCGGGCACTGACCTAAATGCAACTCCACGGACGTTTAGAGCAGCAGATTTTCCTAACTCGCGCGCCCGTCATTCATGGATGCTGAAATATACACCCAGCGCTTACGGAGGCGCTTCTGGTTGCCCGGTGTTCAAACTGGAAGGCGAGGTAATGGCCTTGGTGGGTGTTCAAGTACACAAATATAGTCAACATCTGGAATTTGATGGGATACGTAACAGTACCGGCAAGCCTGTGAAGGCTTTTGCGGACATGGAGTGGGGCGGCGCTGTTCCAATTGAATACATATATAGGGGCATAGATCATTGGCTTGAAACGGGAGACATGATTGTAAGCCTTTAGTGAAGTGAGGCGCTGTATTAATTTGCACGGGAATAAATTTATGCTGGGTATTCCGCCGTTCACTGCGCCTGCCGGTTTTATCGAAAGTGCGCTTACATTCTGTGGACTGACGACGGCGTAACAGGATTATGAAAATACCGTTTCTCCAATAACGTGAATTTGAACGGCCGCCACTCGCGCCTTGCCTGTGCCCGTGTTAAAAAGTTAATTCGGTTTTGAAAAGCAAATTGCCTTGCGGAATAAGCCTTTTCACGCATACGGCTGATTAAATTCATAAAATCCCCATCAAAAATTAATGCCTAATTAACCCCGCACTGGGAAATTATTGCCTGGTTCGGTGGTTGATGCGTCGGGAACGCGTTTGTCCGCTTGTTTGGTAATGGGGCGTCTGGCGCGTGGACTCATTTTTCGCTGGTTTACAGAAGTTCGGTATCGGCCGGCTGACGGCCATTCTGGGCGCCGCCGCCGGCGTGGCCGCGGTACTGGCCGCCATCGTCCTGCATGTCAGCGCCCAGCCGCAGGCCCTGCTCTATTCGAACCTCGACCTCAAGGAAGCCGGGGAAATCACGCAGAATCTCGACCAGGCCGGGATCAAATATACCGCCAAGGGCGATGGCTCCGTCATCATGGTCGACCGCGACAAGGTGGCCACGGCGCGCATGATGCTGGCCTCAAAGGGCCTGCCCACCGCCGCTTCGGTCGGCTATGAAATTTTCGACAATGCCCCCACGCTCGGCCAGACCGAGTTCGTGCAGAACCTCGATAACCAGCGCGCCCTCGAAGGCGAGCTGTCGCGCACCATCAATACACTGAAAGGCGTCTCCTCGACGCGCGTTCACCTGGTCATGCCCAAGCGCGAACTGTTCAGTGAAACGCAGGAACAGGCCAAGGCCACCGTCGTGCTCGGCTTATCGGGCAGCAATCCCAATGCCGAACAGGTCGGCGCCATTCGCAATCTGGTGGCCTCCGCCGTACCCAATCTGAAGCCGTCCGACGTCACCATTGTCGATGACCGCAACCACCTGCTGGCGGCGGGCGGCGATGAATCGGCCAATGGCCTGGGGGCGGCACACCGCGACGAGGTGGAAGACAAGCTGCGCAAGCGCATCACCGATATCGTCGAGGGCGTGGTCGGGCCGGGCGCGGCCCGCGTCACCGTCACCGCTGATCTCGACCAGACCGCCACCACCCAGGAAAAGGTCGATTACAACCCCGATGGCCAGGTGGTGCGCTCGACCACCACCTCGGAATCGAAGGACAGCACCACCGACCCGAACAGCAACGGCGCGGTGACGGCCTCGGCCAATATTCCCGGTGGCGCGCAGCAGCCCGGCGCTTCCACCGCCACCCAGCAGAGCGGCCAGACATCGGAAACCACCAATTACGAAATCTCGACCACCAAGACGACATCCGTCACGGCACCCGGCGAGATCAAGAAGCTGGCCGTCGCCGTCGTCGTCGATGGCACCCTGACCCCTTCCAAGGATGGCAAGGCCCCGCCGGCCTACGCCGCGCGCTCGCCGGAAGACATGCAGAAGATCGATACCCTGGTGAAGGCCGCCATCGGCTACGATCAGACGCGCGGCGACCAGGTTCAGGTGGCGAATATCCGCTTCAGCCACGGCGATATCGATGTCAATGGCGGCACTGGCGGCAAGGCATCGATGTTCGATTTCGACAAGAACGATATCATGCGCGTCCTGGAAGTGGCCGTGCTGTTCGTCGTCGCCCTGCTGACCCTGTTCCTGGTGGCGCGCCCGCTGCTCAAATACATCACCACGGCCCCGACCAACTATCTGGTGGCCGGTCCGGATGGGCAACTGCCCGCCGGCATGGCCCTGGCCGGTGCCGGTGCCGGTGGCGGTGCCGTGCCGGGCGTCAGCGGACCGGCCGACAGCGGCTTCCCCCAGATCAGCGGCGGCGGCATGGTGCCTTCGGTGAACGAGGCATCTGGCATCGATATCGCCCGTATCGAGGGCCAGGTGCGGGCCTCCTCGGTCAAGAAGGTGTCGGAATTCGTCGATCGCCATCCGGAAGAATCGGTGTCGATCCTGCGTTCCTGGCTGCACGAGGGATAAGGGATGGCTCTCGGCGCGCGCAAGAATATCATTGACGATCCCAGGAAGCTTTCCGGCGTGGAAAAGGCGGCCGTGGTGCTGCTGGCGCTCGGCGAAGAGCATGTCTCGCTGTGGCAGTCGCTCGATGAGGAAGAGATCAAGGAAATCTCCCAGGCCATGTCGTCGCTCGGCACGGTGACATCGAACGTGGTCGAGGATCTGCTGGTCGAATTCGTCTCCGGCATGAGCAATTCGGGCACCATCATGGGCTCGTATGAGCAGACCCAGCGCCTGCTGACCAATTTCCTGCCGCCCGACAAGGTCGAGGCGCTGATGGAGGAAATCCGCGGCCCGGCCGGCCGGACCATGTGGGACAAGCTCGGCAACGTCAACGAGGCGGTGCTGGCCAACTATCTCAAGAACGAATATCCGCAGACCGTCGCCGTGGTCCTTTCCAAGATCAAGGCCGATCACGCCGCGCGCGTGCTGTCCTCCCTGCCGGAGGATTTCGCGCTCGAATGCGTGCAGCGGATGCTGCGCATGGAGCCGGTGCAGCGCGAAATTCTCGACAAGATCGAGCAGACCCTGCGCATCGAATTCATGTCCAACCTGGCGCGGACGAGCAAGCGCGACTCGCACGAACTGATGGCCGAGATTTTCAACAATTTCGACCGCCAGACCGAGAGCCGTTTCGTGGCCGCCCTGGAAGAACGCAACCGCGAATCCGCCGAACGCATCCGCGCCTTGATGTTCGTCTTCGAAGACCTCTCCAAGCTCGATCCGGGCGGTGTGCAGACGCTTCTGCGCGCGGTGGAGAAGGACCAACTGGCCCTGGCGCTCAAGGGGTCGTCGGACAGCTTGCGCGACATGTTCATGTCCAACATGTCGGAACGCGCCGCCAAGATCATGCGCGACGACATGGAATCGATGGGGCCGGTGCGCCTCAAGGATGTCGACGCCGCGCAGATGGCCATGGTGCAGGTCGCCAAGGATCTCGCTGCCAAGGGCGAAATCATGCTGGCCGGTCAGGGAGGCGATGATGAGCTTATATATTAAGGTCAGCGGCGCGGACAAGGCGCAAGCGCGCCCCGGCGACGTTTCGCCGCCCTCGCGGAGGCCTTTGGCCGTAAGCGGGATCATGCAGGCGATGATGAGCTTATTTACTAAGGGATTAGGGAAGCAAGAAACCCCACCACCATCTTCGCTTCGCTCGATGGTCCCCCTCCCCAGCAAGCTGGGGAGGTATAAGAAAAATATCGCTGACTATACCTCCCCGACTTGTCGGGGAGGGGGACCGCGCCATGCTTCATGGCGTGGTGGTGGGGTTTCTTACTTCCCCTGCGGAGCCGTCGCATGACCCAGCCCGTTCACAAGCGCTTTGAATTCGGCACCGTCTTTGGCGATGGCGGCCGCATCGTCTCTGCGCCGCCGCCGCGCGAGAAGAAGTTCTACACGCCCGAAGAGGTCGAGGACATCCGTAAATCGGCCCAGGCCGCCGGTGAAAACTCCGCCCTGGCCCGCGCGCAGATGGCTCAGTCCGCCGCTTTGCAGGCCTTGGCCGATGCCGCGCAGCAAGGTTTGGGCGGCCTGACCGACGCCATCCACGCCCACAAGGAAGCCGCCGTCCGGCTGGCGCTCGTCTGCGCGCAGAAGATTGCCGCCGAGGCGCTGGAGCGTTTCCCCGAAGCGCCTCTGACCGCCGCGCTCGATGCGCTGAGCCAGGAGATCGAGCCGGCGACGCGCCTGGCGCTTTTCGCCAGCAATCCAAGCGATGAACTCAAGGCCGCCGCCGAGGAAGCCGTCATGCTGGCGGGCTTTACCGGCACCGTGCAGTTCCGCGACAACCCGACCCTGCCGAAAGGCGGCTTCGAGGTGGTGTGGAGCGACGGCCGCGCCGAATATAACCCGCAATCCGTGTTCGAAGCGCTCGAACACGCCCTGAACGAAGCCCTCGAAGCCGAGGCATATCACCAAAGCCGTACCCATGAGTAAGGAGTAAGTCATGGCCGATCTGGGTCTGGAAGATTTTGAAGATACCGGCATCCCCGGACCGGGGCCGGAAGACGAGGGCGACAAGTCGGCCGCCGACCTGGCGCCGGTCTTCGATGTGCCGGTCAATATCTCGGCCGTGCTGGGCAAGAGCTACATGTCGGTTTCCCAGCTTCTGCGGCTGGGACAGGGCAGCGTTCTGGAACTCGATCGTAAGGTCGGGGAAGCCATTGATATTTATGTGAATAACCGCCTGGTCGCCCGTGGCGAAGTGGTGGTGGTCGATGATCGTCTGGGCGTGACCATGACGGAAATCATCAAGAGCGAGGATTCGGGTCAATGAGACTGTTAGTTGTAGGCAAGCTGAGCGGCCAGCTCTCCGTCGCGGTCAAGATGGCCATGGAAACCGGCGCCAAGGTGGCCCATGTCGAAACGCCGACGCAAGCCACCGCCGCCTTGTTGAAAGGCCAGGGTGCGGACCTGCTGATGGTGGATTACGAACTCGATATCAAATCGCTGATCGAGACCAACGAGCGCGAGCATATCTTCGTCACGGTCGTGGCCTGCGGCGTCAATCCCGATCCGCGCAAGGCCGCCTTCGCCATTTCGCAGGGCGCCAAGGAATTCATCCCCCTGCCGCCCGATGCCGAGCTGATCGCCGCTGTCCTGGCCGCCGTGTCGGACGATTCGCGCCCGCTGGTGACGGTCGATCCCTCCATGCAGGCCGTGCTGAAACTGGCCGATCAGGTCGCGGCCTCGGATGCCTCGATCCTGATCACCGGCGAAAGCGGTGTCGGTAAGGAGGTGATGGCGCGCTACCTGCATGAAAAGTCAAAGCGCGCCCAGCGGCCGTTCATTTCGGTCAACTGCGCCGCCATCCCCGATAACCTGCTGGAATCGGAACTGTTCGGCCATGAGAAGGGCGCCTTCACCGGCGCCATGGCCCGCCGTATCGGCAAGTTCGAGGAGGCCGACGGCGGCACGCTGCTGCTCGATGAAATCTCGGAAATGGACGCCCGTCTGCAGGCCAAGCTGCTGCGCGCCCTGCAGGAACGCGTCATCGATCGCGTCGGCGGCGCCAAGCCGGTGCCGGTCAATATCCGCGTGCTGGCCACCTCCAACCGCAACCTGGCCCAGGCCGTGAAAGAGGGCACTTTCCGCGAAGACCTTCTCTACCGCCTGAACGTCATCAACCTGGCGCTTCCGCCCTTGCGCGAACGCCCGGCGGATATCCTGGCGCTCTCCGAACACTTCGCCAAGAAGTACTCCGAAGCCAATGCCATCCCGCTGAAACCGATCTCGCTGGAGGCCAAGCGCCGCCTGCAGGCCCATCCGTGGCCGGGCAATGTGCGCGAGCTGGAAAACGCCATGCACCGCGCTGTGCTGTTGTCGTCAGGGCCGGAAATCGACGCCGAAGCGATCCGTCTGCCGGATGGCCAGCCGCTCAATCCGGTGGCGCCGATCGGCATGGATTATGTCAATCGCGCCGCCGAGGCCGCCCAAAGTGCCGCGCGCTCCTTCGTCGGCTCAACGGTGGCCGAGGTCGAGCAAAAACTGATCCTCGATACCCTGTCGCACTGCCTGGGCAACCGGACCCACGCCGCCAATATCCTCGGCATTTCGATCCGCACCCTGCGCAACAAGCTGAACGAATATACAGCGGCGGGCCTCAGCGTTCCGGCCCCGCAATCGGGCTCCAGCGCGGCTTAAAACACTTCTCCTCCCCTGTAGCGCAGCGTACGGGGGAGGTGGCGCAGCTTGTCCGCGACGGAGGGGGCAATCCCGCCGCTGGTTTTGCCCCCTCCGTCAGCGACACCGGTTCTGCGAACCTCGCGCTGACACCTCTCCCGCTTCGCCAAGAGGCTCGCAAGGGAGGAAAAAGAGTTGCCATCCTGACGTAAACACGTTCCGTCGAATGCGATATACGTTGCTTAATGGTCAGAAGGATGAAGCATGTCTCATGTTTTCAAGTGGATGGATTCGCCGGTCGGGCGGTTGAAACTGGTGGCCAGCGAAAAAGGGTTGGCAGCAGTTCTCTGGCCCGATGACAATCCAAAACGTGTGCCGTTGGGGGATTTGACCGAAGACGCGGCGAACCCTTTCCTCATCCAGACTGAAGCCGAACTGACGGACTATTTCGCGGGAAAGCGCAGCGCCTTTACCGTGCCGCTGGATTTCAACGGCACCGGCTTCCAGACATCCGTCTGGCAGGCGCTTTTGACCATTCCCTTCGGCGAAACGCGCAGTTACAGCCAGATTGCCGCACAGCTTGGCAAGCCCTCTGCCAGCCGGGCAGTCGGCGCTGCCAATGGCAAAAACCCCATCTCGATCATCGCCCCCTGCCATCGTGTGATCGGCGCCTCCGGCAAGCTGACCGGTTTCGCCGGCGGGTTGCAAACCAAGGCGTACCTGCTGGCGCTGGAAGGGCATGAAGCGGGACTCTTTTAATGAAAATTAACCATTCATTCACCACGGATCGGGTAATTTTTGCCTAGTCCGGCTGCCGGATAGTTTTTGCGTCCGGAGACCCGTTTGGCCAACGCTGCGACCATTCCCTTCAAGCCTTCCGAAATCGGCGGCTGGCTGAAGCGCGGCGAGGTCATCATGGCCGTCGGCGTGATCTCGATCATCGTGATCCTGATCGTGCCCATGCCGAGCTTCGTGCTCGATATCCTGCTGTCGCTCTCCATCACCTCGGCCATTCTGATCCTGATGACCGGCCTCTTCATCAAGAAGCCGTTGGAATTCAGCTCCTTCCCGACCGTGCTGCTGGTGACGACGCTCTTCCGGCTGGCGCTCAATATTACGTCCATGCGGATCATCCTGACCCACGGCCAGGACGGGTCTGAAGCGGCCGGCGCGGTCATCCACGCCTTCGGCATGTTGATGACCCAGGGCAATTTCATCATCGGGGCGATCCTCTTCGCCATCCTGGTGCTGGTCAATTTCGTCGTCATCACCAAGGGTTCGGGCCGTATCGCCGAAGTGGCGGCGCGCTTCACCCTCGATTCGATGCCCGGCAAACAGATGGCCATCGATGCCGACCTTTCCTCCGGCCTGATCGATCAGGAAGAGGCCAAGATCCGCCGCAAGGAGGTCGAGCAGGAATCCGGTTTCTTCGGCGCCATGGACGGTGCCTCGAAGTTCGTGCGCGGCGACGCCGTGGCCGGTATCGTCATCACGGTCGTCAATATCGTCGGCGGCATCCTGATCGGCATCTTCCAGCACCAGATGGATGCCGGCGAAGCCGCGAAGACCTATATGCTGCTGACCATCGGCGACGGCTTGGTCACCCAGATTCCGGCCCTGATCATCTCGATCGCCGCCGGTTTCCTCGTCTCGAAAGCCGGCGTCGATGGTTCGGCCGACAAGGCCATCGTGCTGCAACTGGCCAGGAATCCCGTGGCGCTCGGCGTCGTTTCCGCAGCTTCCGGCGTCATGGGGCTGATCCCCGGAATGCCGATTGTTTTCTTCGGCGCCATTGCGCTTGCCACCGGCGCGCTGGCCTGGCGCATTGGCCGCCAGCCCCCGCCGCCCAGCCAGGCGCAACTCGATGCCATCAATGCCGCCAATATGCCGCCGGAAGAAGAGCCGATCTCGGCGGCCCTGGCCATAGACGACGTAAAGATCGAGCTGGGTCTGGGCCTGCTCGGTCTGATCAACGATCTGGACGGCCGCAAGCTGACCGACCAGATCAAGGCCCTGCGCCGGACGCTGGCGCAGGAATACGGCTTCATCATGCCGTCGGTGCGCATCCTCGATAATATGCGCCTGCCGTCCCAGGGCTATTGCGTGCGCATCAAGGAAATGGAAGCCGGTGCCGGCGAGGTGCGTATCGGTTCGCTGATGGCCATGGACCCGACAGGCCGTCAGGTCGAACTGCCCGGCGAGCACATGAAGGAGCCGGCCTTTGGCCTGCCGGCCACCTGGATCGATAACGCCCTGCGCGAGGAAGCCACCTTCCTGGGCTATACCATCGTCGATCCGGCCACCGTCATCACCACCCACCTGACGGAAATCCTGAAGGACAATATGGCCGATCTGCTCAGCTATTCGGAACTGACCAAGCTGCTGCGCGACCTGCCTTCGGATGAAAAGAAGCTGGTCGATGACCTGATCCCGCAGGTGGTTTCGACCGCGACCCTGCAACGCGTATTGCAGGCGCTGCTGAAAGAACGTGTATCGATCCGCGACTTGCCGGCCATCCTCGAAGCGCTGGGCGAGGCGGCCTCGCACACCAAGTCCATCACCCAGATGGTCGAGCATGTGCGGTCGCGCCTGGCCCGCCAACTGTGCTGGGCCAATCGTTCGGACGATGGTTCCTTGCCGATCGTCACCCTGTCGCCCGACTGGGAAAACGCCTTTGCCTCGTCGCTCGTGGGGCAGGGCGAGGACCGGCAACTGACCATGGCGCCGTCGCATTTGCAGGATTTCATCCGCGGCGTGCGCGATACGTTTGAGCGCGTGTCGATGAACGGCGAGGTGGCGGTGCTCCTGACCTCGCCCACTATCCGGCCGTTTGTGCGCTCGATCATTGAAAGATTCAGGGCCAATACGGTGGTGATGAGCCAGAACGAAATCCACCCGAAGGTGAAGCTGAAAACCGTCGGGCAGGTGTAATGCTGACCGCGCTGGATGCAGACGAAGGCAAGCTGGACGAAGCCGAACGGAAGTTCGTCAGCGCTATTCGTGAACATGGCTGGTTCAATACGCATATCTTGAAAAGCGATGGAAAGCCTGAATTCAATTTTACAACCGGCTTTCAGGTGAATTTGGGCGCACCTGAGATCATCGTATTTGGATTGCGGGATGAGGTGGCGCATGGCCTTTTGTGGAATCTCTACCGCGACTTGAAAACGGGAAAACGCTACGAAACAGGCCGGCCATATACCGACTTTCTGGAAGGATTTGACGTTTGTTTTCAGGTCGTCGACAAGTCGCAATACCATGAGCATTTGGGGTGGAGCCGATGGTTTTATGCGGGTGATGCGTTCGATTGCTGGCAATTGATCTGGCCGGATAAACAGAACAAGTTTCCATGGGAAGCAGACTTCACTTCAAATCTGCTTGACCTGCAGCCGGATTTATCGGCAGGGCATTGGGGCGGAAAAATCCTGAACTGATAGAAGATACCCCACCAGCGCATCTAGCCGCTCCGCGTTGTCGTGCGGTCCCCCTCCCCGGCATAGCCGGGGAGGTATAAAATCATTCTTATACCTCCCCAACTTGTTGGGGAGGGGGACCATTGCGCAGCAATGGTGGTGGGGTATCTTTATTCGGACTCACAGACCTCATATAGATCAATCCTTATGCCAAACGCCTTTGACCGTCATGAACCCAATCTGCCGCCTGGTGCGCGCGATGTGCTGGCCACCATCCGCCTGCACGGCTGGTCCTATGCGCCGGATAGCCACCACGCCTATACGACCGGTTTTGGCTGGAGCCTGAAGGCGCCGGAAATCGTGGTGTGCGCGCAGGCGTCGCATGTGGCGCGCGACCTGCTGGCCGAAGCCTATCGCCAGATTGCTGCCGGGGTAAAACTGCGGCCCGGCAAGCCTTATGACGGCTTTTTCGAGGATTGCCCGGTCTTTTTCCAGCCCATCGAGCAGCGCTGGTATGACCGCTATCTCGGCTGGAGCGTCTGGTTCTGGGGCGATTACACGTTCAAAGCCCTGCAGATGGTGGTGCCGGACTCCAAGGGTTTTCTGCCCTGGCAGCCGGGCTTCGATCCGGCGGAAACGCAGCCCGATCTTTCGGGCCGCAAGTGGGCGGCACGCGGTTAACCAATCTGGCGTCTTGACAATTTCATCGTAAACGACGTTAACAATGCGACGGAAGACAAATTCGTCTTTGCGGGGAATTCGGCATAATGCAGCGTACCATCAGACAGGTTTTCGGCACCACGCGCCCCAGGGATATCTGGCTCAACCTGTTCACGTTTGACCAGTTGCTGACGCGCCCGATCATCCATATCGTCTACTGGTGCGGACTGGGCCTTTTGTTCATCGGCGCGCTCGGCTGGGCGGGCATCATGGTCGGCACCGGCATCAAGGACGCCTCGATCATGGGCTGGCTGCTGTCGTTCGGCCTGCTGGTGGTCGGTTTCCTCGGCTTCATGATCGCCGTGCTGGCCTGGCGGTCGGTCTGCGAACTCTATATGGCGGTGATGAATATCGCCGAAGACCTGCGCTACCTGCGCCAGTTCCAGGAAAAGCTGACGCCCCAGAGCTTCGCGCCGGTTACGCCGCAACCTGTGACGCCGCCACCCGTGGCGGCGCCGGATACGGCGGCCGTGGCCGAACCAGCCGCGCCAAATGGTCCAAAAGATAATATCCTCGATGATCCGTTCTTCCGTCCGCGCTTCGAGCGGAAGGATTTGTGACACTCCTCCCTTGCGAGCCCCTTGGCGAAGCTGGGGAGGTGGCATTGAGCGAAGCGAGATGACGGAGGGGCGCCCCTCCGGCGCTAACGCGCCACCTCCCCATCAGGATGGGGAGGAGATTTTTCACTTCATAGCGCTGACAAACGCCTGGGCCAGAGGCTTCGGCCGGCCGAGACCATCGAACAGCACAGGTTCATCGGGCAGCAAGCCTTTGCCACCCTGCGGCGTGTTCAGCCAGGAATCGGAATCCCGCAACGCCCACATTGTCAGGCCATAACGCTGGCGCTGAGGCACATCATGATAGGCTTCCAGCAGTTCGCTCAGCACCCTTACCTGATGGATGCGCGGTTCGGCAAGATTGACCGGATGATCCTCGCGCAGGGAAATATCGACCTCGGACACATGCACCATCAGGCCCAGTGAGGCGATATCCTTGACCGCCGCCTTGATCAGGCCGGGGGCGATGCCGGAATCGATATGGGTCTGGGTGCCGATGCCGGAGAGCGGGGCGCCGTCCTTCAGCAGTTTTTCGCACAGTTTCAGGAAGGTGGTGCGTTTCTTCGGTGTCAGTTCGAGATTGTAATCATTGAGGAAAAGGGTAGCCGAAGGGTCCGCCTGATGCGCCGCTTCCAGCGCCAGGCCGATATAGTCATCGCCCAGCACCTCACGCCACAGGCAGGGCCTTAAGCCGCGGCCATCGTTCCAAACGGGTTCATTGACCACATCCCAGCCCCTGATGAAGCCGGTGAAGTGATTGATGACGTCCTGGATATAGCGGGTATAGGCCAGCAGAAACGCGTCGGGTTTTGTCTTCAGTTTCTGGAAGTATGCGCCATCCTGCGCATACCAGATCAGGGCGTGGCCGTGGAGACCCATGCCATTGCGGCGGGCAAAGCCGGCCAGGGCGTCGGCGCGGTCGAATTGCAGACTGCCATCCGGCCGCAGCAGATATTCCATCTTCATTTCCCACTCGGGCGTCAAGCGGGAAAAGTGCGTGGCGGCCAGCTTCGTCCAGGCGGTATCGGACAGCTTGCGGTAGCTGGCGGAAACGCCCAGCGGATAGGGCGTGACGGATTTGAGCGGCGGAATGGCCCCGTAGGTTTGCGCCGCCGCCGGAAATTGGCAAAGCGCCGTCGCGGCCGCGCCGGCGGAAAGCCCCGTCAGAAGGCCGCGGCGGTTCATGGCCTTGGCCATTAAGCCTGGCGGCTCATGCGCAGCGAAACCTCATCCAGCATGGCGTTTTCGGCGCGCTTGTCATTGGCAACGCGCTTCAGATGGGTGATTTCGGCGACGTGCTCGAACTTCTTCAGGTCTTCAAACGCCAGGCCCAGCGAATCGCGCACGCCGTCTTCTTCCTGGGTGATCAGGTCGAGTTCGGTTGCGGCGGCATCGCGGCGGAACTGGAAGCCGCGCTTGTAGGCGGTCAGGCTGTGGGCCAGCATGGGGTCTTCGGCGGCGCGCACGCATTCCAGCTCGAATTCGGCGTCGAGCGTGGCCAGCTTCATTTCGGCGTGGGTGCGACGGGTGACCACTTCGGCCAGTCGCTTTTGCAGGGTTTCAACCTCGAAGGTGGAAAGACGGATCAAAGACTTTGCCCACTTGGTCATTTATCACTCCTGCTGACGCGCACTGGGTCAAAAAGTTAACCCTTGCTAAGAATGTCGGCCAAAAGGGTAAAGGACTCGTCAAGAGGTGTGTAATCATCCTTATCCTGACGCAGAAATTGTTCTATATCGGGGTTCAGGACAATGGCGCGATCGACGTCCGGATCGGCGCCGGAACGATAGGCACCGATGCGGATCAGTTCTTCCATATTCGAGTAGGCCGACATCACCTTGCGCGCCTGCCGCACCACCTCGCGTTCGGGGATCGACTGGCATTCCGGCATGGTCCGGCTGATCGATTTCAGCACGTCGATGGCGGGAAAACGGCCGCGTTCGGCAATGGTCCGGCTCATGACGATGTGGCCGTCAAGGATACCGCGCACGGCATCGGCGATCGGCTCGTTATGGTCGTCGCCATCCACCAGCACGGTGAAAAGCCCGGTGATCGGGCCCGTCTGGGTGCCGTCATCGAGCATCGGGCCGGGGCCGGCGCGTTCCAGCAGCTTGGGCAGTTCGGCGAAGCAGGTGGGGGTATAGCCCTTGGTCGTCGGCGGTTCGCCGGTGGCCAGGCCAATCTCGCGCTGGGCCATGGCGAAGCGGGTGACCGAATCCATCAGGCACAGCACTTCCAGCCCCTGATCGCGCAGGAACTCAGACAGAGCGAGCGTCATATAGGCGGCCTGGCGGCGCTTCAGGGCCGGTTCATCCGAAGTGGCGACAACGACAATGGCGCGTTTTAGTCCCTCAGGACCAAGCGTTTCTTCAATGAATTCGCGGACTTCCCGTCCGCGTTCGCCGATCAGGCCGACGACGACGGCATCGCAGGTCGCCTCGCGCGCCAGCATGGAGAGCAGGACCGATTTGCCGACCCCCGAGCCGGCGAAGACTCCGAGGCGCTGACCGCGGCAGCAGGTGGTGAAGACATCCATGGCGCGGACGCCGAGGTTGAGGCGCTCACCGACCCGCGCGCGCTTGTGCGCCGCCGGCGGGGCGGCCTTCAAAAGGTAGCCCTGCGGCCCCTGCGGCAGGGGGCCATGCTCATCGATGGCATTGCCGAAACTGTCGACGATGCGGCCCAGCCAGGCCGTGGTCGGGTAGACCTTGGCGCCTTCGGAGGAGATGCGGATTTCGGCGCCCGGCGTCACGCCTTCCACGGGGCCAAAGGGCATCATCAGGGCGCGGTCTTCGCGGAAACCGACGACCTCGACCGGCAAGGGGGTATCGTGGCGCCGAATAATTTCGCAGCGCGCCCCGACCTGCATATAGGAAAGGCCGCCTCGCGCCTCGATCAGCAATCCGTTGACCACCGCCACGCGCCCGAAAACGCGCAGGGGATCGATATTCTTCACCACTTCAACCAGATCTTGCATGGCGGCGATTATGGTAAATGAGAGCTTAAGAAAGGTTAACAGGCAGTTTGTAAGAGGCTTTATTTCTTGTACCTCCCCATCTTTGATAGGGAGGGGGACCGACGCGCGGAGCGCGTTGGTGGTGGGGTATCTTGCTTTCTTATTCTGCTCCTCGCATGATCAACTCCATGACCCCCATCCTTCTCGTTCCCGGCCTGCTGTGTACGGCGGAAATCTTCGCGCCGCAGATGGCCGCGCTCTGGCCTTATGGCCCTGTTACCGTGGCCTCGACGCTCGAAGGCGACACACTTCCGGAAATCGCTGCCAACATTCTGGCCGATGCACCACCGCGCTTTGCCCTGGCCGGCATTTCGATGGGCGGCTATATCTGCTTCGAGATCCTGCGCCAGGCGCCGGAACGGGTGGTCAGGCTGGCCCTGCTCGATACCACGGCACGGCCCGATACGCCGGAACAGACCGCCCAGCGCCGGGCGCTGATCGCGCTCAGCCGCAAAGCCAGTTTCAGGACCATTCTGGCCCAGATGTTCACGACCCTTGTGCATCCGGCGCATCGACGGAATACACATCTGCGCGATGTTCAGATGCGCATGGGACTGGCGGTCGGGATCGAAGGCATGGCGCGCCAGCAGGCGGCCATTATCGCGCGCTTGGATTCGCGGCCGGACCTGCCGGGGATTGCCATTCCCACCCTCGTTCTGGTCGGTGACAAAGACCCGCTGACCCCGCCCGATCGCGCCGAAGAAATGGCCGCCTGCATTCCCGGTGCCCGCCTGGTGATCGTGCCGGACTGCGGCCACATATCGACACTCGAACAGCCGGAAGCGGTCAATCGCGCCCTGATCGATCGGCTCACTCTTTTAGGGCGTAAACCCATAAACGGGATTCCCATTTAGAACTGATCGTGATTCAAGGCTTCCGGTGAACAGGGAGCCTTTTTCATGACGCGTCGCCGCTACGAGTTGACCGATACAGAATGGGATGTCATCGCGCCTTTGTTG
>NZ_JBQCHT010000038.1:0-33981 GCF_051954415.1 Asticcacaulis sp. | reverse complement strand
GTCGAACGCTTCTTCAATAAACTCAAGCAATTCAGAGGTATTGCCACTCGCTACGACAAAAACCCTCTGAATTTTCTGGCAGCCGTAAAGATCGTCGCCACCAGAATCTGGATCAAAGCGTTATGAGTCTACGGCCTAATTAGCCATGCGGCTTTTCGGCTTGTAACGGCCGTTTTCAAATCGCTCGAAGATCAACTGGGTCTGCGGATGGGTAAAGGGCTGGCCGGTGTCATCCGCGCAGAGATTGCCTTCGGACGCGTAGGCGACGTAACAACTTTCTCCATTGGTGGCCAGCAGATGATAAAACGGCTGGTCCTTCTGCGGACGCACGCTTTCCGGGATCGCCAGCCACCATTCTTCCGTATTGGAAAATTCCGGATCGACGTCAAAAACGACGCCGCGGAACTCAAACAGATTATGCTTGACCACCTGACCGATATCGAATTTCGCTGACCGCTGCTCTGGCATGAAACGACTTCCTTGCCCCATTCCCCTGGCGTCATAATGAACCAAACCCGAGGGATAACGCACTGCCCTTCTCCATGTGGTTGTGACTTCAAATTATTTTCAATAACGGCGATTATGGTTGGGTAATTTACGGCCTGGCCCGATTTTGGGTTGGCATGTCCGGACACAGACCATAAAGTAAGGGGGAAAGATTGCCTGTCAGGTTGTGAAGACCTGGCCTCTGACATGGTGTCGGACCGGCAACCGTCCATAAGCGGGGTATGAGCCATGTACCGGGCTCCCTCAAACGATCGCCGGCGGGGCAGTTCGTCGGGCGGTCCGCGCAACGCATCAGGTGGACCGACCGTCCGGGGCGAACCTGCGGTCGTCTATGCTGCGCTCGACCTCGGCACCAATAATTGCCGCCTGATGATCGCCACCTTCGCCAATTCACAGTTTCGCATCGTAGAGGCGTTTTCGCGTATCGTGCGGCTTGGCGAGGGCTTGGCCCATTCCGGCCAGCTCCATGAGCGCGCCATGGATCGCGCGCTGAAAGCTTTGAAGATATGCGCCGAAAAGATTGAAAAGCGCGGCGCCGTACGCATCCGGGCAGTGGCGACGCAAGCCTGCCGCATCGCCCGCAATGGCCGCGAATTCATTACCCGCGTGGAGCGCGAAACCGGCCTGAAACTGACCATTATCTCGCCGGAGGAAGAGGCGCATCTGTCGGTGATGGGCTGCGCTTCGCTCCTTGACCCGCGCGAGGTCAGCCCCGTGGCGCGCGCCGCCCTGGTCATGGATGTTGGCGGCGGATCAACCGAACTGAGCTGGGTGGAACTGGCGGATGATACCCCGGCGCCGGCCGCGTCCCCTCTGGACGCGCAGGCGCTGGCGCAAAGCAATGCGCTCAAGGTGGCCCGCCGGATGCCACGCCCGCGCTACTGGATCTCGATTCCGGTTGGGGTGGTCAATCTGGCTGAACGCTTTCCGGAGCCCGTTTCCGGCCATACGGCCGCCTGGTTTGAAGCCATGGTCGAGGATGTCAGCCGAACGGTCCGACACTTCACCGATCCGGAGACCCTGCGCCCGCATTTTGACCGGGGCGAAGCCTATATCGTCGGTACGTCCGGCGCGATCACATCGCTGGCCGGGATGCATCTGGGGCTGGAACGCTACGACCGTTCCCGCGTCGATGGCCTGTGGATGAGCCACGCGCATGTGCAGTCCGTTATCACCCGCCTGCTGGATATCGGACATGCCGGGCGCGAACAGGAACCCTGTATCGGCAAGGATCGCGCCGATCTGGTTCTGGCCGGCGCCGCCATACTGGAAGCCATTCAGCGACTGTGGCCGTGCCAGAGACTGCGTGTGGCGGATCGCGGCCTGCGCGAAGGGCTGCTGCTTTCAATGGCAAAGAAAAAAGCCCGGCGTCGACGTCGGCGTGGCCCGCGCCCGGCTGTTAAGGCAGCCCCATTACCTGTGGCGGAATAAAAAAGCGCCGGAGTAGCCCGGCGCTTTTAATTATCTGCCTGCCGGTGCCGCCGGCGTCGGTGCGGCTTCAGCGGTGGCGGGCGCGGCGTTCAGTATCTTGGCCGGCACGGTGACGTCGCAATCGGAGAAATTGTCGCCCTTTTCCTTGCGCGTCGCCTCAAGTACAGCCTGGAACTGCGGCGACGCCGTATCCATGACCTCGACCTGCGGACGCTCGGCTTCCGGAATATCGGCCAGCACGCGCACCGTGTTCATCTTGTCCGGATTGACCGGCGGTTCGCCGATCTTCAGCTTGCGCACCACGTCCAGACCGGTGAGTATCGTACCGAAGGCGGTATATTTTTTCTCCAGCGACGAATTGGCGCCGCGCATCAGGAAGAACTGGCTGTTGCCCGAATCCGGGTCATAGCTGTGAGCCATGCCGACCGTGCCCTGGCAGAACAACCCCCAGGCATTGACCTTTCCATCATTGGAAATCGCCATCAGTTCATTGACCTGGCTCTGTACCGGCATGGCGCCGACAAAGCCGATCAGTGATCCCTTGGGCCGCGTGGCTACCGTGAACGGGAAGCTCGAATCGTGACGGACGGTGAACTCGGCCTTGACGTTCGGCAGGGTGGAATCGCCTGTGCCATCGCCCTTCGGATCACCCGTCTGGGCCATGAAGTCTTCGATGACGCGGTGGAAGGTCAGGCCGTCATAAAAGTGCTGACGCGTCAGGGTCAGCAGGCGCTCGACGTGATTGGGGGCCAGCGACGGATACATTTCGAGGATGACCTGGCCCTTGGTGGTATCGATCACCAGGGTATTGTTCGGGTCCGCCATCCGGTAGCCGGGATCGAGAGCCAATGCGGAAGTCGCCATCAAAGCCGCTATCGCCCCCGCCAGAAGCGCACTTTTTTTCACCAATGACATCATTCTTCCTGTCTAAATTCAACGAGCAACCCTGGGAGCGACCTTAGCCAGCAGGCGTTCCGCCACGCTGAGGGCCACAAACGGCGCGATACTGCCGCCCAATTGGGCTATTTCTTTGACCAAACGCGACGCGACGGCCTGATGGCGCGGATCAGCCATCAAAAAAACCGTCTCGATATCGCGGTTAAGCTGCTGGTTCATCGCCGTCATCTGGAATTCGTACTCGAAATCCGCCACCGCGCGCAAGCCGCGAATGATGACCCCGGCGCCGACCTCCTGGGCAAAATGCATCAAAAGGCTGTCGAAAGGCAGCACCTCGACGCGATCACCGAGCGGCGCCACCTGCTCGCGCACCATTTCGACCCGCTCATCAATGGTGAACATCGGCGCCTTACCGATATTGCGCGCCACGCCGATCACCAGCTTATCGACCAGCTTGACCGCCCGGCCGATAATATCACTGTGGCCATTGGTGATCGGGTCGAAAGTCCCCGGATAAAGACCGGTCCTGTGGTCGGTTGTCATGCGGCGCCCCTTGCTGCGGCTGATGTCAGGTCGCGTCCGTGACCGATGCGGTTTCGTCCGTTGTATCCGCGTCGTCCTCGCCCGACTCCACGATCCGCTCGACCGAAACGACCTTCTGGCCTTCCGATGTGCGGAAAATGGTGACGCCCTGGGTATTGCGGCTGGCGATGCGGACCGTTGTCACATTGGTGCGGATAAGTTGTCCGCCCGATGTCACCAACAGCAATCCATCTGTCGCATCAATCGGGAAGGAGGCAATGAGCCTGCCGCCGCGCTTGCTGAGATCAATGGCAACGATCCCCTGCCCGCCACGGCCGGTGCGGCGATAATCATAGGAGGATGAACGCTTGCCGAAACCGATATCCGAAACCGTCAGGATGAATTCCTCGCCCGCCGCCAGTTCAGCGATGCGTTCCGGTGACAGGCTGGCTTCTTCGCCGCCTTCCTCACCGTCATCATCCGCAGGCGCCGGTACCTCTTCGCCCTCTTCCACATTGGCCGCCGCGCGTTGCTGGGCGGCATATTTGAGATAGGCGGCGCGCTCGGCTGGCGTGGCCTCGACGCGCTTCAGGATCGCCATGGAGATGACCGTATCCTCGCCCAGAAGGCGCACACCGCGCACACCGGTCGAATCCCGGCCCTTGAAGACACGCACTTCATCGACGGCGAAGCGGATCGACCGGCCACCGGAGGTGGACAGCAGAACGTCCTGATCCTCGTTACAGACGGCCACGCCGACAATGGCATCGCCCTCTTCCAGTTTCATGGCGATCTTGCCGGCGCGATTGACATTGACGAAATCGCTCAGCTTGTTGCGGCGGATATCGCCTGACCGCGTGGCGAAGATGATATCCTGACGTTCCCAGGCGGCTTCATCCTCCGGCAGGGCCAGGATATTGGTGATGGTTTCCCCGCCATCGAGCGGCAGCAGGTTGACGAACGCCTTGCCCTTGGACTGCGGATTGCCCAGCGGCAGGCGCCAGACCTTGAGCTTGTACGCCTTGCCGGTTGAGGAGAAGAACAACATCGGCTGGTGCGTGGTGGCCGAATAGACCCCGGTGATGGCGTCCTCGTCCTTCATGGCCATGCCGGAGCGGCCTTTGCCGCCGCGGTGCTGCTCGCGGTAGGCGGCCAGCGCCGTGCGCTTGACGTAACCGGAGTGAGTCACCGTGACCACCATATCTTCGCGCGGGATGAGGTCTTCGTCCTCGATATCCCCTTCGCCATCGACGATCGTCGTGCGGCGCGGCACGGCATAGAGGGCCTTCACCTCGCTCAGTTCCTCCCGCACGATGGCCAGGATGCGTTCGCGCGAGCCCAGGATTTCGAGATAGTTGGCGATGGCGGCGGCCAGGGTCTTGATTTCGTCGCCGATTTCATCGCGGCCGAGGCCGGTCAGGCGCGACAGGGTCAGGGCCAGGATGGCGCGGGCCTGTTCGTCGGTCAGGCGGACCTGACGGTCTTCGAGCACGATCGAGCGCGGATCGGCGATCAGGTCGATCATCGGCGCCATATCACCGGACGGCCAGGTACGCGAGGTCAGGCGCTGGCGCGCTTCCGACGGATCGGCCGAGGAGCGGATGATATGGATGACTTCATCGATATTGGCAACAGCAATCGACAGGCCGACCAGGGTATGGCCGCGATCGCGCGCCTTGCCCAGTTCGAAGCGCGTGCGGCGAACGACGACTTCCTCGCGGAATTCGAGGAACAGTTCCAGCAGCTTGCGCAGGCCCATCTGCTGCGGACGGCCATGATTCAGCGCCAGCATATTGACGCCGAAGCTCGATTGCAGGGCCGTATAGCGATAAAGCTGGTTAAGGATCACATCGCCCGAGGCTTCGCGCTTCAGTTCGACGACGACACGCATCCCCTGGCGGTCACTTTCATCACGGATATCGGAAATACCTTCGATCCGCTTTTCGCGCACCATGTCGGCAATATATTCGATCAGGGTCGCTTTATTGACCTGATACGGGATTTCGGTGATGACGATGGCTTCGCGGTCCTTGCGGATCGTCTCGACGCTGGCCTTGCCGCGCGTGACCACCGAGCCGCGGCCGGTCATCAGCGCCTGGCGCGCCCCGGAACGGCCGAGGATTTCGCCGCCCGTCGGGTAGTCCGGTCCCGGCACGATATCGAGCAGTTCTTCCAGGGTGACGTTCGGATTATCGAGCAGGGCCAGACAGGCGTCGATCACCTCGCCGAGATTGTGCGGCGGGATATTGGTGGCCATGCCGACGGCGATGCCGCCGGCGCCATTAACCAGCAGGTTCGGGATCCGCGACGGCAGGACCGAGGGCTCGTCTTCCTTGCCGTCATAGTTGGGCTGGAAATCGACCGTATCCTTGTCGATATCGGCCAGCAGCGACATGGCCGGCTTGGACAGGCGCGACTCGGTATAACGCATGGCGGCCGGGGCATCGCCATCAACTGAGCCGAAATTGCCCTGGCCATCGACCAGCAGCAGACCCATCGAGAAGGGCTGGGCCATACGGACCAACGAGTTATAGATCGCCAGGTCGCCGTGCGGATGGTATTTACCCATCACGTCACCAACGATACGCGAGCATTTCACATAGGATTTTTCGGGCGTGTGCCCCTCCTTGTGCATCGAATACATGATGCGGCGGTGGACGGGTTTCAGGCCGTCACGGGCATCCGGCAGGGCGCGCGACACGATGACGCTCATGGCGTAATCGAGATAGGATCGCTTCAGTTCGTCTTCAATCGTGATGAAGCTGATGCCGGCCGGCGGCTGGCCGCCAAAGCCGTTACGGGGATCTTCGTCTTCAGGCCCCAAAACGTCGCCAGATGTCGTATCGTTCATGAATTCAATGTCTTGTATGCACCCACGCCGCCTTTAACGGCGGCGCGGATTGTTAAAACGCGTAGAGGTACAGTTCGGCCTTAGAACGGAATTTCGTCATCCAGGTCGAAGTTCTGCGGCGCGCCGGAAGGGGCCGCCTTCGGACCGGAGGATGCGGGTGCACCGCCATAGGAATCCTCATACTGGTCATAACTGCCACCGGAAGAGGCACCGCCGCTGTCGCCACGGCCGCCCAGAAGGGTCAGGTTGCCGTTGAAACGCTGCAGGACAACTTCGGTCGAATACTTCTCGACGCCGTTCTGGTCGGTCCACTTGCGCGTCTGGAGCGCGCCCTCGACATAGACAGAGGAGCCCTTGCGCAGATATTGCTCGGCGATCTTGGCCAGGTTGTCATTGAAGATGACGACGCGGTGCCATTCCGTCTTTTCCTTGCGCTCACCCGTCGCCTTGTCGCGCCACTGCTCGGACGTGGCGATCGTCAGGTTGGCGATCCGGTCGCCGGAGGGCATGTTGCGAATTTCGGGATCCTTGCCGAGATTGCCGATCAGAATGACCTTGTTGACACTGCCTGCCATCGTAAACTTCCTTTATTACCTGAGCGCTTTCCACGCTCTTTTGTTCCATGACGAATCGGTTCGCCGTCGGGGCGCCGAATAGTTAACACTAGAACCTTATGCCGCTCATGGGAAGGCCCGCGACGGCTTTGCCGCCGCTTCTCGCCGCCTCTTCCACAGATAGTTACTTCTTGGCATCCGAAGGCATTTGCGGCAGATTTTTCGGGATATCGACCGTCACCTTTTCACCGGTCGGCGCCTCTTCCTGAACCACCGATCCCGGCGCCACCAGGCGGCCGTCCGGTGCCTTGACCAGCAGCGGGAAAGCCGGTCCTTCATAGTGTTGCGAATAGCGCACTTCGCGTCCACTAGCGAAGAGGAAGGTGCCATTATAGGCGCCAATCGTCTGCTCGCCGGCCGTGCGGGTCGCCATCAGGTCCATGCGGGCATTATAGAGCCGGACAGCGCAGTGTTCGAGGTCCGGTTCGCTCTTGGACAGCTCGTTGAATTTCAGGCCGCCAGCCTTGGGAAAGCCAACATAATAGCAGGCATTTGCCACTTCCGGCGCCTTTACGCGCTTCTGGCATCCGGCAAGGCCGGTCATGGCGGCGGCCCCGATCAGGCCCGCCAGCAGAATTGTCTTGGTCTTCATGGCTTATCCTTCGTAATCCGCCCCTTTATCTGACAGCGGATTTAACCACGTTTAGCCGTAAAAAACCAAGGAAAATCCATGAAAAAGGCGGGACAAACGCCCCGCCTTTTAATTACCTCAGCGCACCATTGGCACCGAACAGCCCTGCCCCTGGTCAACCAGCGGGCGGAAGGTGGCGTTATCATCCGATTGTTCGACGCGGCGCGGCACCAGGCGCAGGGTTTTGCTGCCCCAGCGGCCGTATGACGCCTGGCCAGGCGATACGCAGCGCGTGTCAAAGAGAAGAATGGCGCACTGGCCGATCGTGATATTATCCGCCAGCTTGTTCCACGAATTGCTGCTGTAGCGCAGGCAGGACGCCGTCGGACCGGCGGCTGTTGCTGTGGGCGGGACGATTTCCGCGCCTTGAGCCGGATCGGCCGGCTGGGCGGCTTCGGCGCTGCCCGGCGCGCCGGGCACTGGCACCAGCGAAGCCGTGGGCGCGGCCACCTGGTTGCCGTTGTCATCGATACCGACATCAAGCGACTGGGCGGCGACGCCGTTCTTCTTGGCACATTCCGCCAGGGTGACGTCACCGACATAGGCGCCATTGACATAGCAGCGCAGCGGCTTTTTGGTATCGAGCGACGGCGCCGGATCCGCCACCTTGAAGGTCAGGCCGGTCGGCTGATCATTCATCTTTTCGTCGTCCTTATGGCCGCGCGAAACGCCCATGGCCAGTATAATGCCGACAACAATTGCCACCGCCGCCCCTACGCCGATGGCGATCCAGCGCTTTTGATCCTTGGCCATGAACTCCCCTCATTGACGCAAACACGCGTCCTGACTGCTAACCATAATACGATTGACGCGAAAAGATGGCAACCGAATGACGGCCGCCGTCCTGCTGCATTATGAGGAACGTAAAAGCCCTGTTCCGCGCGCTGCTGTCAAGCGCCGGTTGGGCTAGCCGCCGCCAGTCAGGCGATTCAGCGCCGCCTGGTAGTTGGCGATCTGGTCGGTCATATATTGCGGCACCGCACTTCCGGTCTTGCCTTTTTTGGAAGTACCACTGTCCTGCGGGTCGCCATAACGCAGATAGGTATAGGCTTTCTGGACGTTTTTCAGCGTGTCCTGAAGCGAGGCGATCGCCTTGGCGATATTGGCGTCGGAATTCAGGTTCAGCGAGGTATCGAATTCCAGCCCCATCGTCTTCTGGGACTTGAGGTAATTGCTCGAAGAGGCATCCATCGTTTTGTCGGCGTCATTGGTAACCATGCCTGATGCCAGACCAAGGCCGGCCAGCGCATCCTTGCCCGCCGGCCCGCTGACGATTTCCATCTGGCTCGATTTGTTGGCCGGCTTGATGTCCAGCCGGTCGATCTGCTTGCCGGTGACCTTGGTGACATCCGCCGTCAGCTTATAGCCGGAAGCGCGGGTGATCTTGGTGGCCAGGCTTTCCAGCGTGTCATTGGCCTCGATGGTGATGGTTTTCTTCACGCCCGTCTTGGGATCGACCAGGTAGAACTGATCGCCGGTCCGCACACTGGTGCCCGATGTGATCAGCTTGGAATCGGTGGTTTCGATCTTGCCGAGCGGCAGACCGAGGCGATCGAGCACGCTGCCGGAATTGGCGGATACCGCGATGGCATTGGGCGTCACCATGCCGTTCGTGCCGGTATAGCGCGTCTGGTATTCCACGGCGCCGGTATCGATATTCAGCCGCGCCAGATAAGCGTCATTGCCGTTGATCTTGGTCGTGCCGTCGATCGCGCCATTGGTCTGGCCGGAAATCCACGCCTTGCCATTGGCGAACTGCACCTTGGCATCCTTTTCCGTGCCCGTGCCGCCATAGAAGGCAATGCGGTCATTGGTGGTGACGGACATGTCCGCATCCACCGACAGGGCAAACGCGTCGTAGGAGCCGGCATATTGCGCGGTTTCGTTGCCGGTCGCGCTCAAAAGGCTGCCGGACCCCGAAGACCCGCCAAGATAGACCTTGCCGTTATAGATATCCATGCCGCTGATCGCACCGCCGCCAATGCCGCCGAGATCACGCGAAGCCGACTGGGTAGCTGTGTATTTGGTCGTGGTCACGCCCTTGGCGTCCGTCGTCGTGGTTGAGCCCAGGTCGAAGGTTTTCAGGACCACATTGCCGTTCTCCACGCCGGCGACGTAGAGCGTATTACCGTCCGTTTTCAATTGCGACACCGTATCGCTTTGCGCCGTGCCGGTCTGGACGGTGAATTTGTAATCGCCCGTGGCTGAAAAACCCATGACGTAACCGTCATAGCCGCCCTTTGCCGAGCCGCTGGCGCCTTGCATCAACCCCTGCGTCTTGCCGCCGACATAGACGGAGCCATCATTGCCGAACGTCACCGAAGTCGCTTCATCGGCGCCGCTCGCACCGCGCCTTTGCGTCCACTGCTCGACACCGGCGGCATCATAGACCGTGACGAAGCTGTCGGTTGTGGTGTTGTCGGCGCCATTCAGACTGGTGGTCGTAGTCGAGGTACTGGTGGCGGTATTCGTGCCGCTGCCATAGGTCGTGACCTTGGTTGTAGCGACATCGAGCGCGCCGGTCACCGAGCCGGTCACAGCCACCTTGCCATCGGCGGACACCGCCAGGGCCAGGCCCGAGGCCGTGTCACTGGCGCCGAGGGTGCGTGTGAAGACGATCTTGCCGGCGGAATCGTACTTGATCAGGGCCACGTCCTGCGTGCCCTTGATGGTCTGGTCGTCGGTCGTATTATCGACATTGGCCAGCACATAGAGCGATCCGTCCGGCCCGGCGGCGGTCTGCAGGGCATTGGCGATGGTATCGTCGGCAGAGCCGTTGGCGTCCACATTGGCAACGGAATCCGGCAGGACGGTCTGGCCGGATTCGCCCGCCGTCCAGTATTGCGCGCCGACCTTGGAGATCGCCCCCGCCGGCTGTTCAGCCGTGCTGGAGCTGTCGGTCTGGAATTTCAATATCTGCGAGGTGACGCTATTAGTTGTGGTTGATGTACCGTCACTGGCCTTCTTGGTGGTGGTGATTGTCGGGTCGCCGGTCGTCTGCACCACATAGACCGAATCCTGCAGGGCCGGCGCACTCATGGTGAGCGCTTCGGTCGTCACCCCCTTGATCTGCAAACCGAACGTATCCTGGCCGGCAGACAGCGTGACCGTCTTGCCGTTGATCGTGGTTGTCGTTGGTACAGCCGGTGTGCGGTTAACTACGAACTTGGTCTGGAGCCCCTGCTCTTTCAGCTTGCTGTTGATATAGCTGACCACGTTCGACATGCTGCGGGTCTGCGTACCCATGTCGCCCAGGTCGATATTGACGGTAAATGGCGTGGCCGTGCCGATTTTCTTGACGCTCATAGTGAATTTGACATCGCCCTCGAACGCCTTCACCGCGGTCGAAGCCGAGCCAGTCTGGATCGCCGGGCCGGTATACAGGGTGTCGGTCCGCGCCGTGCCGACCGTACCTTTGAGTTCGCTGGTCAGCGTGCCTTCGGTCAGGGACAGGTGGTCGTATTTCGTATCGGACAGGTAGCTGCCGACCTCGGCCATGCCGGCGGCAAAACGGCGCTGGACCGCGGCCAGGGTCAGCGCCGATATCTTTGAATCCTGCGCCTTGCTGGCCAGCCCTTCCAGAGCATTAAGCCCCTGATAAAGGGTAAAGAGCTTGGTATAGTCGGGCGAGGCGCCCGCCACATTGGAGGTGACGGCATTGGGATCAATAAACCGGCGACCGCCCAGCACCTTCGTAACAAGATCGTCTTCCGACATCATGCCGGAGCTGCCGGTCCACGGCGCTGATGGAGCCGCCGCCTGCCCTGTAGGGGAATTGGTTTTCGTACTGGCGGAACTGGTCGACGACGAACCAGACGATGACGCATCCGTCGACGCAATGCCCATCTTGGCATTGTAGTAACTGGTCAGCAATGAGGCATCGAAGGAGATGGTCACAACAGGTCCGGCGGCGAATGACAGGTATCAGCGCTCAGTATCGGCGCATAATCCTTAAGAGTCGTAAACACTTGAGATTAATGCGCCGGAAGTCCTGACAAAATAACGCCCTGACGGTCACGCCAAACTGAAAAAGGCGAGCCTGAAGCCCGCCTTTTCATAGATATCCGGATACCGCCCGCCCTATTTGAACAGCGACAGGATCTGCTGCGGCGACTGGTTGGCGATAGACAGCGCCTGAGTGCCGAGTTGCTGCTGGACCTGAAGCGCCTGGAGGCGCGAGCTCTCCTTGGCCATGTCGGCATCCACGAGGTTGCCGATACCGCCGGTGATCGAATCCTGCAATTTCGACACGAAGCTCAAATGGCCTTCGATCTGCTTGGCCTGCGAACCCAGCGCGCCCAGATTGGCATTGAGATTGTCGATCGACTGATCGAGTTGGCTCAGGAGCAGCGACGCCCCCGTAGCCGACGAAATGTCGCTGGCGGCCGAAAGCGTGATGATCGGTCCGCCCAGGGCCATGGTGCGGACGCTCAGCGTGATGACCGAATTGGCGTCGGCATTGGCGATGAACTGGATGGCGTTGGACAGCGAGCCATCGATAATGTTGGAGCCGTTGAAGGTAGCGTTTTCCACGACGTGGGTAATCTGGCCGAGTATTGCCTTGTAGTCACTGCTGAGCGCGTTGCGCGAAGTGGTATCGATCGACGTATCCATCGCGCCGACGACCTTTTCGCGCAACTGGTTCAGCAGATCGGAAACCGATTCACCGGCCGCCAGAGACACATCAGCGATCGAAGACGCGCGGTTAAGGCTGTCAGTCACGGCGTTCAGGCCACCCAGGTCCGCACGCTGCCCCTGCGCAATGGCGTAGACCGAGGCATTGTCCTTGGCCGAAGAAACCGCCAGGCCCGTGCTGATCTTCTGCTGCGCATCCTCCAGGCTTTTGTTGGTTACGTTCAGATTCTGCAAGGCAATCATCGCGGAGGAGTTCGTATGAACGCTCACTGTCATGGCCTAAATACCTTCTATAAAAACGCCGACTCAGCAGAGTCTTAACTTTTATGGTAAGCAAATGGTTAATGAGCGCAAACGACTTTTACCGCGCATTAGGGAATGCACGGTGGATAAATACAAATATTGACCTGAAAGTCCGGTTTAGACGTCTGTCTTTATAACCGAACCGGCCTCATAATTCGACGCTTCCCTCATCCTGGTAAGCTCCTGGCGCGGCAGGACGCGAACCACTTCGCCGGTATAGCGATCGATGGCCTTGTAGACCCAATCGCCCGTGTCCGGATCCTTGTCGACCGTCAGCCGCAACATGTAGGCCGGCGTCTGGCCCTGGCTGCTTCCCTTGGAAAGGTCGGCGCCCGATTCATTCTTCGATTGCTCCGAACCGTTACCGGCGGCAACCTCGACAGGCACGTCAGGCGCAGGTTTTACATGAGATACGTCAGGAACCTGCGGGAAACTGAGAATATTATTGATCATCTTCGCAACTCGCCTGCGCTCTTACACGTCAGGCGCCCTCCGATAGAATGGGTTTAAAGAAAAAGGGAGACGAGCTTGCGGCCCGCCTCCCGATTTCAAGAGGCTTTGGACCGATTAACGGAACAGGCTCAGGACAGTCGAGGTCGACTGGTTGGCAATGGACAGGGCCTGAATGCCGAGCTGCTGCTTTGTTTGCAGAGCTTGCAGTTTGGCGCTTTCCTTGGCCAGGTCAGCATCGACCAGGTTGCCGATACCGGCAGTGATCGAGTCTTGCAGCTTGCCGACGAACTCCAGGTGGTTATCAACCGCCTTGGACGACGTACCCAGCTTGGCGAGAGCCGCCGAAACCGAGTTGATCGAGCTGTCGAGCGTGGTCAGCAGGGCACCGGCCGACGACGCGGTCGAGAACGACGCGTTGCTGGCGAGGGTCACAATGCTGCCGCCGAGCGACATGTTCTGAGCGGCAACCGTCAGGACGCTGGAACCATCGGCATTGGCAAGAGCCGTAACCGAGCCCTGGCTGCCGTCAACGAGGTTGATACCGTTGAAGGAGGCGTTGGTCAGGGTCTTGGTGATCTGATCGCGGATGGATTCGAAGTCGGCCTTGAGGGCGCTGCGGCTGGTGGAGTCCAGCGAGGTGTCGGAAGCGGCCAGGGCCTTTTCCTTCAACTGGGTCAGCATGTCCGAAACGGATTCGCCGGCGGACGAAGCAACGTCCACAACCGAAGTCGCGCGCGACAGGGAGTCCTTGACAGCGTCGAGCGACGAAACGGTCGAACGCTGGCTTTGGGCGATGGCGAAAGCGGCGCCGTCGTCCTTGGCACTGCCAACCTTCAAACCGGTATTGATGCGGTTTTGAGTCGTTTGCAGGTCGGTGTTGGTTTTATTGAGGTTTTGCAGGGCAATCATAGCCCCGACATTGGTATTGACGCTATTCACGGGCATCGGTCTAGTCTTTCTTCTAGAAGTGAACCGGCGACGTTTTGTCTGCCGGCGGCATTTTGCCTGAGGTCGAGACTGCAAGAAAAAGGCCACAGCGGCCAAATTCCGAAAAACGCATAACAAATTGAATTACTTGATTTTAACAACGCGTTAAGGGTATTTTTGCCGGGCAATTTTTGCCGGAAGGCGGCAATATTTGCCGGGGCCGGTAGTTTTTGCCCACAAGCTTGCGCTCTTCGCCTCCCCCTTTCAAAATGGGGACAACGGAAAATAAGCCGGGACGGACGCGGCCCGCCCCGGCGTAAGGGTTACTTGAACAGGCTGAGCACCGTTTGCGGCGCCTGATTGGCGATGGATAGCGCCTGCACGCCCAATTGCTGCTTTGTCTGCAGCGACTGGAGTTTCGCGCTTTCTTTCGCCAGGTCAGCGTCCACGAGGTTGCCGATACCTGCCGTAACCGAGTCTTGCAGATTACCAATGAAGGTCATGTGCGCCTCCAGAGCCTTGGAAGACGTACCCAGTTTCGCCAGGGCCGCCGAGACATTGTTGATAGAGTCATCAATAGTCGTCAGCAGGGCGCCGGCCGAAGAAGCGGTTGCAAACGCAGCGGCTGTTCCCAACGTCACGATCGTGCCGCCAAGGCTCAGATTTTGCCCGGCGACGGTCAGTCGTGAATTGCCGTCGGCGTTCGCCAGGGCTTCAAGGCCCGGCAAAGACCCATCAATCAGGTTGATGCCGTTGAACTTGGCGTTCGACATGGTCTTGGTGATCTGGTCACGCAAGGCAGCGAAATCCGTGTTCAGGGCCTCCCGGCTGGTGGTGTCCAACGACGTGTCGGAAGCTGCGAGCGCCTTCTCCTTCATCTGGGTGAGCATATCCGAAATGCTTTCACCCGCCGACATGGCCACATCCACGGAGGAGGTTGCCCGGTTCAGCGAGTCTTTTACCGCATCCAGGGAGGCGACGGTGGATCGCTGGCTTTGAGCGATAGCGAAGGTCGCACCATCATCCTTGGCTGAGCCCACCTTCAAACCGGTGTTGATCCGGTTTTGGGTAGTAGACAGTTCGGAATTCGTCTTGTTCAGGTTCTGCAGCGCAATCATTGCGCCAACATTGGTGTTCACCGAGTTGTTCAACATCGGATTTCCTTTCCATTCTGGTCGGGGGATTTAAACGGCTTTTGCCGCACAGCTATTTTAGCCGGTGATGCACACAGCAAGCCGGAGGCCAGGAAAAGGGTGGGCGAATTTTAATTTAATACCTTGAAATTAAATAATATTATTTAGTTGCCAGAGGCCGAATCAAACCGCTAAAAACGCCTCCCCGGCAAAAGCTTCCGCAATTCCCGGCCGGGCGGCAATTTTAACCGGCCGTTAGCCATGTTTGCCGGCATTTTCAGGCCAATCCAGCTATTGGAACACAATTTTGCTCACAAAAATATGACCCTGTGAATTTCCCGTTTACCAAAACGATTTTGAAACCATTTACCGATTAGCCTAGTCTTTCCGGCAAATGACGGTGAGATTCGCTATCGATTTTTTACACCCCTGAGCGCAGGACGGCGGCGCGCCTGGGGCATCTACTGGTTTGTAAGCTTATGACCGCAACGCATGAAAACCCGGCCATCCTGACACGGCGCTCAACCCTCGGCCTGATGCTGGCCGCACTGGCGGGCAATGCCGCCGCTCCCTCCCTGATCCGGACCGTCGAAAAGGCAGCCACCCCGGCGACGCCGGCAAAAAAGACGCTGGGACCGCCCTTGCTCGACTGGCCCAGCCTGACGGCGCTCGGCCAGGCGATGGTCGACAAGAAGCTGACGCCAGGCCTTAGCCTCAGCGTGATGGCTGGCGGCGAACTGCTTTATTCCAAGGGATTCGGCCTGGCCAATATAGAGAGCAATGCCGCCGCCACGCCGCAGACCGGATTTCGCGTGGCCTCGATCACCAAGCAGTTCACGGCCGCCGCTATTTTGCTTCTGGCCGAAGGCGGTCTTCTGACCCTTGATGATCCGTTATCGAAATTCCTGCCGGCCGTGCCGCGCGGTGAAAGCATTACCCTGCGCCAGCTCCTCAGCCACACCTCCGGCATGGGGGACTATATCAACGGGCAGGTCAGCAGCATCCTGACCGAGGCGCAGACCCGCGACTACACGGCCGACGAACTGATCAAAATCATTACCGCCCGCCAGCCCTTTTACCGCGCCCAGCCCGGCGCCACCTGGCTTTACAGCAACAGCGCCTTCACTCTGCTGGGCATTGTAGTCGAAAAACTGTCCGGCATGGCCTTTGCGGACTTCTGTGCCCAGCATCTGTTTGCGCCGGCCGGACTGAGCCAGACAGTGATCGACAAAACCTGCACCACCACGGCCATCTGCAACGGCTATCGCCCAAACTTCCGGGCACCAACGAAATATGACCTGGCCATGCCTATTTCCCCGAGTTTCGCCGGCGGCGCCGGCGCCATCCGCTCAACCACGGAAGATCTGTGCCTGTGGCATCTGGCCCTGCTGAGCGGAAAGGTGCTGAAGCCGGAAAGCGTGGAGGCCATGCTCACCCCCACCCTGCTCCGGAACGGCAAGCCCGCCTACGAGCGCCAGGGTGCTGATCCGCTGGAATATGGACTGGGTCAAGGGCTCGGCACCATGAAAAGCCTGAAACTGGCGGCGCATGGAGGCCGCATCAATGGCTTCACCGGTCACCTGCGCAGCTTTACGGACAGCAAGCTGACCGTCGCTATTCTTTATAACAGCGATGGCGGCGGGGCGCCCGGTTTTGCCGCGGCTCAAAAAGGGCTGAAAACCGAGGCCAGCCGCCTCGGCATCGAACACCTCGGCCTGGCCTGACCGCCTTATGAGCGCCGATAAGACTGATCGCTATCCTGGTTGTCGGCGTTCAGGCGTTCTTCGGCCCCATCCACATACACGTTGATCGAACCGTCCGGAGCGGCCTCCACGCGATTGACAACCGCCGGCCCGCCAAAGCGATCGCGCATGTTTTCATCATTGATGCGATGTTCCGGCTGGGGCGTGCTCTGGAAGTGGAAATCGTTCGACAGGTAGATTTCCTCGCCGGTGTTGTTGTCGAAGATGTGGTAGGTCGTCTCAGCCATTTGGGTGCTCCTTCAATAAGCACACTCTGCCACGATGCCGCATAAAAACAAGATACGGAAGTTACATTGAAAGCTGTCAGGCCGGCAGCAGATGTCAGGCCGCGCGCAGCAGGCGAACCCCCTCGCCTTCGGATTCCAGTTTCAGTGTCGGGATGGCGGCCAGCATCGGCCCGAGCTGCGCCAGGGAAGCCGGCTTGACCATATAGCCCGCCGCGCCCAGCGCCTTTGCCCTGGCCTGATCCTGATCATAGGTGGAGCCGGTACACATCACCACGGCCACATGCTTCAATCCCGCATGCCTGCGCACTGCCTCCAGAAGCTCGAAACCATCCATGCCCGGCATGTTGATATCAAGCAATAACAGATCGACCGCCTCCCCTTGGGTCATTGCCTGCTCCAGGACCTCCAGGGCTTCTTTTGCCCCATGGGCGACCTTGAGATTGAACTGCATCCGGTCCCGGACCTGCAAAAAGACGCGGGCCAGTTCGATATCGGCCTTGCGATCGTCGATCAGGAGCACATTGGCGAGCGGCTGATCTATCTTCAGGGCATCGGTGCTCATAGAATATATCCTTCGTTTCCTGCTGAACCGCGCACGCACAATACAAACCGCGACGCGCATCTCAGGCGACATGATACGTCAGTCATGTTCGTACTTTTATTGAGGCAAATTACTGACGTATGTCTTAAGGCTTGGTCAAGCCGCCGCCACCACGATGCTTAAAAGTTGATTTGAGACTCTCATATGTGCGTGAGAAACTCGTGATATGGCTCTCTATTTTTCACATATCGACACGCTGCTTGGCATGGCGGCGGCCACCGTAGACGAAGACGGCGCTCTGCTTGAGTTCACCTTCCTGAATGGCGAAATGTCCGGTCATTTCTCCCGCCCTGATAAGGCGGAACACGCGCCGTCGCGGCTCAGGGACGTGACGCGGCAGGTTCATGAATTCTTCGACCGCAAGCGCACCGTTTTCACCCTGGACCTGAAACCAAGGGGCACTGATTTTCAGCTCAAGGTGTGGAAAGCTTTGTGCAACATCCCTTTCGGGGAGACCTGGTCATACCAGCGGATTGCCGCTGCCACAGGCGACATCAAGGCCACCCAGGCGGTCGGCGGCGCCAATAACAAGAACCCAATTGCCCTGATCATTCCCTGCCACCGTGTCATAGGCAAGAACGGTGCCCTGACGGGCTATGGCGGCGGCCTGCCGCTTAAGCAGAAACTGCTCGATTTCGAGACCCCGCTCCTCTTCTGATTGAGGAGGTTTTGCCACAGTCCTGCGGCATTGGATCACCTTGCGATATTTCCGATAGGCTGAAGGGATCGCTGTGGATTATGATGGAGAAAAGCCGGCTAAAGCCCTACGAACCGGCAATACGGAGCCTCCCATGATTGCTCATCAAACGCCTGTCCGCCTGCTGCTACTGGCGCTGGCGTCCATAGTTCTGCTGTCCGCCTGTAATCAGGAGCCCGGCGATTCCGCACCTAGCGAAGTACCGGCTTCCGCCCCCATGGACAGCAGCGCCTCGTCCTGAGTGCGACATTTTAACGGTCGCCAGACGCCTCGGTCTGGCTTAAGAGATGGGCGTTCATTCAGAGGCAGATCACATGACGAAGGCCATATTACTATTTTCCGCCGCCGCACTGATCTTAAGCGGCTGCGATTCCAAGGCGGATAATGACGATGCGCCGGACGTCGTGATGGCGGCACCGCATGTCTATACCGACGCGGAAAAGACCGCCATCCAGGCGACCTTCCCCGCCCCTTACAATACAGCCGACCTGGCTGCCGGCGAAAAGCAGTTCATCAAATGCCGTGCCTGTCACACGATCGGTCCCGACAAGATGAACCTGGTGGGACCGCATCTGTATGGTGTCTTCGGCCGCAAATCGGGCACCGAGCCAGGCTACACCTTCACCGAAGCCATGACGGCCCATAATGTCACCTGGGACTTCGACACGCTGGACACCTACCTCGCCGCGCCGCAGTCCGTCGTCAAAGGCACGAAGATGAGCTATCAGGGCATCCAGAATGAAACCGACCGCCGCAATCTGATTGCCTGGCTCAAGCTGGAAACAACGCCCTATGCGCCGCCGGCAGCGGCTTCGCAATCGGCTTCAAGTGCCAACTAAAACGTCTTCCACAGACTGACAACGACGGCCTGGACGGCGGGTACATTACGGCCGGCCGCCGTTTGACGCAGGCCGAGTTGCAGGCTGGTCTGCTGCTGCGGCCCGAAGCGGCGCACTACGCTCAGTTCGGTATTGGCCCATTCCGCATGTCCCCAGACAGCCTTATCGGTGCGGCCGGCGAAAACCTGGGCCATGACAATCCATTTTGGCGATGGCTTTATCCCCAGGGTTGCATCGATACGCCATTCATTGGCTTCATACTGGCGCAAATGACGCGCCGCCTGAAGATCGACGAACGCATCCTTGCCCAGTAACCTGAAATTCCGGCCAGCATAGGCGCGCAGGTCGTAATCGGTCCCGCCCTTGCTGGTCAGGTCGTAATCACTGCGCCGCCCTTTGCCGAAACCTTCGACCGTGGCACCCAGCGCAAAGACGAAATCGTCGGTTCGTCTGATTGTCCAGCGTCCGCCGACTTCAATCGAACTCAGGCCGGAAAAGCGTTCCGAACCAGTGGTATAGTCGCGGTAGTTGACCTTGGCTGTCAGGCTCAGGTGCTCGGTCACGCCATGATCGACGAACAGCGACAGGTTGTTCTGCTTCCATCTGTCAAGCGCGATCGTCTTGTCGCCGGAGGCGTCGAACCCATCATCGGCAGCGCCTGGTTCATAGGTGATAATCGCCTGCGTATCGCCCTTCATCTGCGGCCATGCCCCCGCCTGAGCCACAGTCGGCAATACGAGACACACTACAAGCATGGCCAGCCGCAACCAGATTTTCATGGATTTCCCCCAAACGGACCAGATGTCCGCCGGGCATCAAACCAAAAAATAGTTAAGGAGGCAATATGCGACTTTAAAGCGAATCAGGCCGGCCGCACAAAAACACGACCTTCGTAAATGCGCTCAATGATGACACGATCGCTGGCCGCCAGCTTCATCTGGCTCGCTTCGCCCAGCACGGCCGGCCATTCGACACCATCGAACACCACACGGCCGGTACGTTCACCGCCGGACACCAGTTCAAAGCCGCTGAGCACCTGGGCCTCCTTGCCGACCATGCGCCGGTGCGGATCATTGACATCCGGGCTGTGGCTGCTCACCTTGAGAAATTTCGGCGTCAGCAGCCCCATCACCAGGCTCAGGACCGCGAAGGTCAGGGCCTGAAGGAACAGGCCGAACGGCAGGCCGGTCAGGCAGATTACCGCCACGACGCCGGCCGCGGCGGCGGCCCACAGCAGCCATTGCGTGCCCAGAAACATTTCAATACCGAGCAGCAGCAGGCCGAAGACGAACCAGAACCAGAAGGCGTTCATCGACATCGGCCCCATCAGAAGAATGGCATTCATATCCATGGTTGCCTCCTACACCTTTTTCGCCGGCGCTTTGGGCGTATCCGGCCCGACCGACTTGATCAGCTCGGCCACGCCGCCAACCATTCCGGCCAGGGACGACATGTCAGCGGGCATGATCAAAGTCTTGGTATTATTCGATTCGGCGAAGCGTCCGAAGGCCTCGACATATTTCTGTGCCACGAAATAGTTGATGGCGTTGACGTCCCCCTTGGCGATAGCCTGGGAGACCACATCCGTTGCACGGGCTTCCGCCTCGGCGGAGCGTTCGCGGGCTTCGGCATCCCGGAAGGCAGCCTCCTTGCGGCCCTCAGCTTCCAGCACGGCGGATTGTTTCGAGCCTTCGGCGCGGGCAATCGCTGCTTGCTTTTCGCCGTCGGCCTCGATGATCAGGGCACGACGTTCGCGTTCGGCTTTCATCTGGCGCGCCATCGAATCCGTTATGTCATGAGGCGGCTTCAAATCCTTGATTTCAATACGATTTACCTTCACACCCCACGGGCTTGTGGCATGATCAATCACATTCAGCAGGCGCGAATTGATGGCATCGCGTTGCGAAAGCACTTCGTCCAGTTCCATGGCGCCAACCACGGTGCGCAGGTTCGTCATGGCCAGTTGGGTGATGGCGTTATCGAGATTATCGACGCGATAGGCGGCCAGCGCCGCATCGATCACCTGGGTGAAGACGATGCCGTCAACCTTGACGTTGACATTGTCCTTGGTGATGACGTCCTGCTGCGGCACGTCAAACACGCGTTCCATCATATTGACCTTGCGCCCGATCGCCTCGACGAATGGCGTCAGGAAGGCGATGCCCGGCTTGAGCGTGCGCGTATAGCGGCCAAAGTTCTCGATGGTGAATTCGTAGCCCTGTGGCACGATCTTCACGATGCTGAACAGCATCATGACGCCGAGCACGATGACGACAAAGGTCAAGGGTCCGAAAATGGAAATGGATTGCAGCAATTGGGCCTCCCCCGAAATCACACCACCAATATGGGGTATGTGATGGCCATTATACAGGGGGTTCCGGCCGGGCCCTAGCCAAATCGGCGTGAAAGCGGCTCAAGCCACTTCCGCCTTTGCGTCCGGTTGATCTTCCTTGAGGCGCAGCAGCCCGGCCACCGTATCGATCAGCGTATCCATGATGATCGGTTTGGGAATATGCGCATCCATGCCGGCGGCATAACAGGCTTCGACCTGATCGTGCATGGCATCGGCAGTCAGGGCAACGATCGGCACATGCTGGCCTTCGGGTTCCTGCGAACGGAAGATGCGCGTGGCTTCCAGGCCACCCAGGCGCGGCATGTTGAGGTCCATCAGGACGAGGTCATAACGCGACATGTCGAGATCGAGCGCTTCCTGGCCATCGACAGCTTCGGTGATGATAAAGCCAAAGGGCTCCAGGAACAGGCGCGCCACCTTGCGATTGACCGGGTGATCGTCGACCAGGAGGATGTGCATACCCGGTAGGTCGGCGTTGTCATCGTGCTTGGGCATGGGCTTCATTTCCGGCTGCTCCGATTCGGGCACGGCCATAACCTCACCGGCCTCAAAAGTCATGACGAACACCGAACCGACGCCCTCTTCACTGGTGACGCTCAGCGTGCCCCCCATCAGTTCGGCCAGACGACGGCTTATATTCAGGCCCAGGCCGGTGCCGCCGTATTTACGGGTGGTGACGGCGTCAGCCTGGGTAAAGGCTTCAAACAGCTTGTCGAGCGTGGCCTTGCTCATGCCTATGCCCGTGTCGCGGACCTCGACACGCACCCGATACCCGCCCTCTTCGCGCGGCGTGGCCGAAGCCAGGATCCGCACCGTGCCTTTTTCGGTAAATTTCAGGGCGTTTGATACGAGGTTGGACAGGCACTGATAAACACGCAGCACGTCAAAGGTCATCGGCGCCCTGGCATTTTCATCCAGTTCGTAACGCAGCATGACGTCCTTGCCATCCAGCAGGGAACCGTAGGTATTGATGACGCGCTCTATCATGTCTTTTAACGTGGTGGGCGTCGGCGCCAGCTCGATCTTGCCGGCTTCGATGCGCGACATGTCCAGCACATCATTCAGCAGCACCAGCAGGGTCTGGCCGGAATCGACAAGGATGTCGACCTGTTCGCGCTGACTTTCGGTGAGGTCGTTTTTCTTGAGCGCCTGAGCCATGCCGAGCACGCCATTCAGCGGCGTGCGCAGTTCGTGGCTCATGACAGCGAGGAAGCGCGACTTGGCGGCATTGGCGGCTTCGGCGTGTTCATGCGCATCACGCAGATGCCATTGCATCCGCCGCATCCGGAACACCCACAGGGCACCGCCAACGAGGATGACCAGAAGCAGCAGCGCGATCAGCCCCGCCGCTCCGAGCAGCAGGTTTCGCATCTGCACCTGCTTGACCAGCAAACGGCTTTCGGCCGTCTTGCTGTCCAGCTCCTTGCGTAGGGCCTTGTACATACCCTGTACTGAGTCCACGCGAGATTTTTCGTAATAGGCGGCCTGAGTGCGTGTCCATTCGTCCAGCGCGTCGAAAGCTTCATTGCCACGGCCATCGGCACGCAGCATATAAGCCTGCAGACGCTTATCGAACGACGGATCAGGCGGGCTCATGCTTTCAGGTAAGGCCCGCAATTTGGCTAAGTAAAAACGAGCCTTCGTTGTGTCTGTTCCATCAGCATAAGCACGCGCCAACAGGCGCATTTTCCACACATCCAGCACATTATTGATGATGCCTTTGGTAACATATGACTCAGCCAGGCACTCTCTAACGGCGGCATATTTTTGTGCCTGATCCTCAATAGTGGCGCACAGAAACTCATCCCACGTCTTTAAGTCTTCAACATTATACTTGTTGACGTAGTCAGTATGCAGCTTTTGAAACTGCTCGGCGACCGGCATATCGTTTTCGTGCGCCGCCCATAAGGCCAGATCGTAGACCATATCGAGCTTTTGGGAGAAAAAGGCATTCTTTTGCGATAATTTCGCCATGGCCAGCATGTTGTTGGCGTAGGCGTCATAATCACCGACAGCGCCGAGCGAGAAAGCAATAACCTGATATGCCGCTTCCAGCACGGGTTCGGCATCAGGGCCTTCCGCCTTGAGGTGTACAATAAGCTTGTCACCCAGATCGATGGCGTCTGCCCACTGCTCGAAATGCTGCAAGTAACGTATCCGTTCGATCATGACGATGCTTTGCAGCGCCTGATTGGGCGTCGTCAGATAGGCGCTCCACTCACGATCCGAGAAACCTTTAAAATCGCCGATTTCACTTTGGTATGCCTGGTACATAAAGCGAGCCAGCAAATCGAGATTGGTGTCGTCTTCTTTTTGAGCCAGTTTGAGAATGCGGTCGTGCCAAACCAACAGCTTGGTTTCATTCTGGTCAGTTTTGTAGGCATATAATACCCGCCACAAGGCGTGAATTCGAGCATCGCCGGAAAGCCTGACAGCGCGCTCGCCATAAGCGTCAATCTCATTTTCAGTGTATGTAAACGGGCTGGAGGCCACCAGATTATATACAGCCAGCAATTTATCATGCCGCGGGGCGATCGGTTGTTCCTGCGCAAACACCGATATAGGCATCACAAAAAAGGCGAGCAGGAGCGCCCCCCCTAAAGCACGCCAATGCCTTACGGTCGCAATGCTCATTGCGCGATCAGAGCGACCCATGCCGTCTCCCGTTACCTAAAGTTCTTCCATTTGGCCATAAAGACCTTAGGATTCACTTAAACTGAAGGGTTACGAAGACGGTAATATGCAAACGCCCCGCGGCAAGCGCGGGGCGTAAAAGCTATTACTGAATTCCGTCAGTTTCGGGCGTAATTAACGCATACCACCACAGACGCAACCGAACTGCGGCGAGCAGTTGCAGGTCGGCATCTGGTGAGCAACCGCCTGGCTAACGGCGAAAGAGGCGCCGGCAGCGGCAACCATAGCGACAACAGCGATAGTCAACTTCTTCATAAACTTACTCCTGAGACTCACCAAAATGAACATTTGACGCAGTCTGGAGCTCCGCACTGACGTTTGGAATTACAGCCCTGCCGCACGGATTCGAGTGGTATTAACCACCTTTATTACCGTTAACAGCCATTAACCACAAAAATGAAACTCGCACAAGACGCGAAATTACCGCACACGCCCCTTCGCATAGATTTTTTGTATTCTTTAACCATACGCGACCGAAAGGTCACAGTCCTTTTTAACGACCGGAGTCTCGTCGGCCACTCCAGGATTTCAACAGCACGTCGTGCATATCTGCATTATTAATCAACGCCATAGCCTCATCCAGCCGCACAAAGCGCACCGCATCGGCATCGTCTCCGGCTACCGGCTCCCCTGAAAGCCACTCGGCATCGTAATCGATCAGAATGTAATGAAATTCATGCTCGATTATCTCGTAGATGGCGAGTAATCCGCCGATTTTGGCTCGCACGCCGGTTTCTTCAAACAACTCACGCACGGCGGCCTCATGAAGCGCCTCCCCCCGCTTCACCTTGCCGCCGGGAATCGACCACTCGCCCAGGCGTGGCGCTTGTCCACGTCGGATCAGCAGGACTTCGTCGCCCCGCCAGCACACAACCCCTACAGCCGGCACCGGATGTGAGCCGGACTGACCGGATGGATTAGGTTTTGTGTCTTGCACTTCCGGCCTCTCTCGCTTAACGCAACGCCAACACCTAACCTTTAGCCAGAGTCTCATCCATGTCCACGCCCGCCTTTACCGACGCCCCGCCCGTCTCGTCCGAAGTGCTCGCGCAGATCAAGGCCGTGGTGGGGGAAGCCGGCTATAGCGAAGACCCGATGCGCGTCGACCCGAAGCTGACCGAATGGCGCGGCAAATGGAAGGGTCACACCCCCCTGCTCGTCCTGCCAAAATCGACTGAGGAAGTCTCAGCCGTGGTCAAGATCTGCTATGATAATGGCGTGGCCATCACGCCCCAGGGCGGCAATACCGGCCTGGTCGGCGGCCAGATTCCGTTCGGTGAAATTCTGATCTCACTGGAACGCATGAAGACGATCCGCGATGTGGCTCCGACCGATGACACCATGGTGCTCGAATCCGGCCTCAGCCTGCTCGATGCCCAGCAGATCGCCGAAAAGGCCGGCCGCTACTTTCCGCTGTCACTGGCGGCTGAAGGCACAGCCACGGTTGGCGGCGTGATTTCCACCAATGCCGGCGGCACGGCTGTCCTGCGCTACGGCGTGACACGCGACCTCGTCTCCGGACTTGAGGTGGTGCTGCCCAATGGCGAGATTTTCCATGGCCTGAAACGCCTGCGCAAGGACAATACCGGCTATGATATCAAGCACATGTTCATCGGTGCGGAGGGAACGCTCGGCATCATCACCGCCGCTTCGCTGAAACTCTTCCCGATCATGAATTCGCGCTGCACCGCCATCGTGGCGTTTAACAGCGCGCAGAAGGCAATCGACTTGCTGGTCCGCGCCAAGCAGGAAACCGGCGGCCAGGTCGAAGCCTTTGAACTGATGGGCCGTTACGGCCTGTCGCTGGTGCTGAAGCACATCCCCGACACGCGCGAACCGCTGGGTGCCGAATATCCCTGGTACGCCCTGATCGAGGTCGCGTCCGGCGATCCGGAAGGCGCCGCCTCATCCATGGAGCGCCTGCTGGAGGCCGCCTTCGAGGAAGACTTAGTGCTCGACGCCGTCATCGCTCAGAATGAGACCCAGGCCGCCGAGTTCTGGCGACTGCGCGAAGATCATTCCGCCGCCGAAAAGGCCGAGGGCGCCGCCTGGAAGCACGACATTTCCGTGCCCCTGTCGCGGATGGCCGAATATATGGAAGAAGGCGCCAAGGCCATCGAAGCCTTCCTACCGGGGGCGCGTCTTGTGGCCTTTGGCCATGTCGGCGACGGCAATGTCCATTTCAACGTGATCGTACCCGAGGGCATGGACGCCGGCGAATTCAATGCCATGCGCGACGCCGGTGCCAAGGTTATCCATGATCTGGTCAATGAATATGAAGGTTCGATCTCGGCCGAACACGGCCTTGGCCGTATGAAAACCGAAGAAGCCCTGCTCTACAAAGATCCGGTGGCGGTCTCGACCATGCAGGCCCTGCGCCTGGCGCTCGATCCAAAGAGGATCATGAACCCGCATGTGCTTTTCTAAGCTCAAACGCCGCATGGCTCGGCGAAACGTCGCCGGCGCGCAGTCGCGCTTGCCAAAGCTATCGGCTTTGGAAGGTTTTTGATAGTGTAACGGTTCAGCGCGCGAAAATCGCGTCGACAGCCGCCTGGGCCAGGTCTTCCGCAGGATCATCCTTGGCGCGTATAACGCCGGCCACGGATTTAAGCAGATCATGCATGGTGAAAGGCTTGGGCAATAGAGCATCCGCCCCGGCCGCCTTGGCAGCCGCCAGAACGTGAACGGCGGTAATGGTGGCATCGACACCTTCCGACATGGCCACAACCTTGCAGTGGCTAAAGTCGCTCTTGATCTGCGCCGTACCTTCGATGCCGCCGATACCGGGGATAAGCACCGCCGTCACCACGACATCGATCAGGCCGAGATTATGATCGAAGAAGGCGTCTTCCATATTGGCGGCATAAGATACCTTGTAGCCAACCTGCTTCAGCACTCGGCAGATATCATTGCGAAGGTCTTCGTTGTCCTCGATGACTAGGACATTGTGATCCTTTGAGCGGGCGCGATGATAGGCATTGGTATCGGCCAGCAGGCTTTTCAGTTTTTCCGGATTGAACGGCTTGGGCAGAACAAAATCGGCCCCGGCGACGCGCGCCTGGTTCATGGCGGCATTGATGGCATTGCCGCGCCCGCCACCATCCGACATAATGGCCAAAGGCGCATCCTGGGCTTCACCGCGAATCTGATCGATATGCTCAATAGTGGCGCCATTGGCGTCATAGGCATCGAACAGCAGCAGATGGAAACGGCTGCCCTTCAGCATCCGCATGGCCATTTTCTGATCAAAGCTGAGAACAGAGGTCCATTTCTGCTGATGCAGCATCAAGGCAATGCGCTGCGCCAGATCACGGTTCTGATCCATTATAAGCACACTGCCTTGACTCATACGGAACCCTTGAAACGGCGACTTTATTCTTGTGTCCCGAATTTAAGTAAAAAACACTTAAAATCTTAATAACGGCCCGCAGACGCCTTTATATGCACCAGTTTTCACGACTCATGCGGCAATATATTACAATTATGGTTTCCAGTTACCGCTACACGCAAGGTATTTGCTTAACCATTATTGTGGTTTACAGGCAGATAACCATAAAACCATCCCGTCAGGCAACGGTGCAGGCTTCACTCAGGATCGCTTCAATCAGATAGGTCAGGTCAGTGGCGGAAAACGGCTTGGGCAGCAGGGCATCCGCCCCCATGTATTTCGCGGCGGAAAGCGCCTGAGCATTGCCCACGCGATTGTCCGAGCCGGCGGACATGGCCACGATGGCTACCTTTGGCCACGTCGATTTGATGATCTGGATGCCCTCGATTCCGCCCATGCCCGGCATGAAGATATCGGTAATGACGACATCGACGTGGGCGATATCGACGCGATCGAATGCCTCCTCCATCGAACGCGCCTCGCTGATGCGGTAGCCTTCCTCCGCCAGCGCCGTAGTCGTCAACTTGCGGACCACCCGGCAGTCATCGACCACAAGCACATGCTTCGGCCGAACCGGCGCGCGGCGCATTTTGGCGGCCTCATCGAGAATAATAGCCAGGTCATCGGGCGCGAAAGGTTTGGGCAGGACGAAATCCGCCTGCGCGCGCCTCGCGGCATTTAGGGTCGAATTCAGCGCCGCACCGCCGGCGCCGCCAGCGCTCATAATTGCGATCGGCACGCCCGGCGCCAGTTCGCGGATATCCGGCAGCAAGGTCAGGGTATTGCCGTCATCGACATAGACATCCAGCAGCAGCAGATCGACGCGCGACGCCTTAAGTTGCTGGAAAACCATCTTGTGATCGAAGCTCAGCACCGCCGACCAGCCCAGCGGCGTGAGCATACGCGAGATCAGTTGCGCCTGGACGCGGCTGTCTTCCAGAACAAGTACAGTACCTGCGGATACGGGCATGTGGATGGCTCCCCTATTGTCTTGGTCATACACTTACGCGCCGAGATCGGACGTGCCGAAATCGGTTACGGGGTACACTTAAGCAACTGGAACGCTACTGGCCTCTGTCCTGAACTCCCGTCAGGCCGGCTCTATTGTTTTAGATGTCGAACATCCGTATGTTGGCCGATGACGCGCACCCTAAACCGCAAAGCTTAAAAAAACCGTTCATGCTCACTCTTTTATCGCCTGCCAAGTCACTCGACCTCACGCCATTTGATGGCGGCCCCCCCCCTACGGAACCGCGGTTTTCGGAACAGAGCGCGAAACTGTTGAAAAGCCTCAAGCGATTAAAGCCGAAGCACATCGCCGAGTTGATGGACATTTCACCGGCGCTCAGCGAGATGAATTATGAGCGGTATCAGGGCTTTGAAGACCAGATACCGGGCGCCGCCGCCTTCATGTTTGATGGTGATGTCTATAGCGGGCTGGAAGCAAGAACGCTTGATCCGTCCGGGCTGGAATGGGCGCAGGATCATATCCGCATCCTGTCGGGCCTTTATGGCGTTCTGCGGCCGCTCGACCTGATCCGCCCCTACCGTCTGGAAATGGGATCGCAACTGAAAACCGGACGGACGGAGTCGCTCTATCAGTTCTGGGGCGACACTCTGGCCAAAAGTCTGACCGAGGAGTTGAAAGCGCAAGGCGATGACACGCTTGTCAATCTGGCCAGCGCCGAATATTCACGCGCCGCCCTGACCAGGGCGCTGAAGGCAAAGGTCGTCAGTCCGCGCTTCCTGGAGATCAAGGGCAATGAAGCGAAGATCGTCTCCTTCTTCGCCAAGAAGGCGCGCGGTCTGATGGCGCGATACATGATTGACAACCGCATCGACCGCATCGAGGGCCTGAAGGATTTCAAGGTCGCCGATTATCAGTTCCGCAGCGATCTGTCGAAGGACGGCGACTGGGTGTTCACCCGCCCGCAGCCGGCTCTGGTAACGAAGAAGAAGGCCGCTTAACCGACAAATCCCGTCGCGCGTTTGATACGATCATTGATTGCCTCACCTATGCCCTCTTCCGGTATGGGCGCGATTTCGATCACCGGCGGCTTCAGGCGATCGGCCTCACGCAAAGCCCGGAAGAGATTGGCGGCTGCCTCATGCAGGTCGCACGCGGCGCTGAGCTGGATGACCGGCCCGGTATAATCCGTCGGGCCGAAAGCCAGATAAGTCGCTCCGGCGGACGGTGTATCAACATTGATTTTAACGGGCGCATCCGGCGCATAGTGCAGGCTCAGCCGTCCTGGCGAGCGGTGGCCTTCGGCCTCATCGGACGCGAGCGGCCCAATCACGGCCTCGACCTGTGCCCGCGTTACGGCACCGGCACGCAGGTAGCGCGCATCACCCAATAAACTGACAACCGTTGATTCCACACCGACGGGACAATCACCACCATCCGGTGACGCCTGCACAAAGGCGCCGGTTTCCTCATAGGCATCCGCTTGTGTCGTCGGGCTGGGCCGGCCGGACCGATTGGCCGACGGCGCCACGACGCCGCCGCCGAAACCGCGCAGTATCTCCAGCGCCATAGGATGCGCGGGCATCCGCAGGGCCACGCTGTCGAGCCCGGCGCGCGCCAGATCGCAGGCCAGAGATGCATCACGCACCGGCACAACAAGGGTCAGTGGTCCCGGCCAGAAGGCTTTCGCCAGGGCGCGCGCACGGTCATCGAACGCACCGATCCGTTCCGCCAGCGCTATATCACCGACATGCACGATCAGCGGATTGAAACGCGGCCGTCCCTTGGCCTCGAAGACCTTGATGACCGCTTCCGGATCGTCGGCGCGTGCACCCAGTCCATAGACGGTTTCGGTCGGCAGATGGATCAGCGCGCCCTCACGCAGCGCGCTTACCGCCGCATCGACGTCACTCATTTCGAGGCTTTGGCCTTCAGGTTGATCTTCACGGTCACCTTGGCCGGCACGGAATCCGTCTTGGCCCAGTCGCCCGTGCCTACGCCAAAGGCCGTGCGATCCAAATCGACCGTACCCGACATGGTGGCGACGCCCGACTTGATATTCAGTGTGAACGGCAGGTTGAGCGGTTTGGTCGTGCCGTGCATCGTCAGCTTGCCCCTGGCGACGAAATGGGTGGCGTCGGTTTTGGTGAAGCTGGATGCTTCGTAAATCGCCTTGGGCGTGGCGGCGACATTAAAGAAGGCGTCGCTTTTCAGGGTGCCGTCGCGGTCGCCATCGCCGGAATTGACCGAGGCCAGGTCGATCGTCACCTTGACGTGCGATGTGCCGAGTTGCTCCGGATCGAACGCAATGTTGGCCGCGTAGCTGTTGAATCCACCATTGATCGCTTCGCCGGAAAAGGTGGTAGTGAAGGCGATGGTGGTGGCGGATTTGTCAACGATCCAGTTGGTCACCGCGGCAGCAGACGAAACGCTCGAAGCGGTTTCGGCCGAAGACGCGGCATCTGAGGCCGGCGCTTCGACTGAGGCAGACACAGCCGCGGCCTCCGGCGGGGGCGGCGCGTCCCGGCCCTCATTCAGCGGTGTACCGCGATAGATGCCAAAGCCCAGCGCCACAGCCAATGCGACCACGCCAATCGGCAGGAGCCAGCGATAATTGAGGATCGGCCGCGGGGTCAGGCCCGGCACCATATGCTCAACCACCGTATCCTTATCGATGAACTGGTGTTTCAAAGCCGCCAGGACATGCAGCGGAATCATGACGTAGAAGATCAGCTTGGCGAACAGGCCATGCACAGTCTCGAAGGTTTCGTGCGTTTCGTGGTTCTGCGGCACCGGCAGATGCGGCCAGGCGATGCCAAAGAAGGGAATTTCGCGGGCCGAGGTCGACACCATCAGCCAGCCGGACAGCGGCAGGGCGATCATGACAATATAGAAACCGAGATGCAGCGCCTTGGCCGCCAGGGCCTGCCATTTCGGCATAGGTGGTTCGGGCGGCGCCTTATAGGCCAGACGCAGGCCGATACGCAGGAAAGTCAGCAACAGAATCAGTATACCGATCGACTTATGCAGGTTGGCGCGATTGAGCAGGAAGGTATCCTTATCCTCGAAGCGCCACCCCAGGAAGACCATGAACAGGATCAGGAAGGCCATCAGCCAGTGAATATAGCGGCTATACCGGTTATAGCTGGTCGGGGTCAGGTCTGTCATGATGCCACTCTCCTCAGATATGCCCTGCATACACTACCCGTCATAAGGGGTCATGTAAAAATAAATGCAATAGTCACGATTACAATTTAGTCAAAGTTGACGTTCGCGTAAATTAAACTTGCGGCGCAATTTTCTCCGTCATAGACTGCTGGAAAACAGGGAGTCGAAATGACCTACCGTCCCAGCCTCAAGGATATCACCTTCTGCCTCGATCATGTCATCGGCATGTCGGACAGCTATGGTCACGCCGCTTTCCCGGATTTCGATGAGTCCTTGCGTGACGCCGTGCTTGACGCCGCCGGGCAACTGGCCGGGGATGTGCTGGCGCCGCTCAACCGCGCAGGCGATCTGGGGGGCACCCGGCTGGAAGGCGACCGGGTCGTAATCGCACCGGGTTTCCTGGAGGCCATAAAAACCTATGCCGAGGGCGGCTGGTACGGTCTCGCGGCCGATCCCGCCTATGGCGGGCAGGGCCTGCCGAAAATGCTGGAGCAAGCCTGTTTTGATATGTTCCACGGTGCCAACATGGCCTTTACCCTGCTGCCGACCCTGAGCCAGGGCGCCATCGAGGCCATCCACGCGCACGGCACGCAAGGACAGAAAGACCTGTTCCTGCCGAAGCTGATCGCCGGCGAATGGTCAGGCACCATGAACCTGACCGAACCTGGCGCCGGCTCCGATCTGGCAGCGCTAACCACCAAAGCTGAACCCAATGCAGACGGGACTTTCCGCATTACCGGCCAGAAAATCTTCATCACCTGGGGCGAGCACGATGGCGCGGAAAATATAGTCCATCTGGTGCTGGCCCGCCTGCCGGATGCGCCGAAAGGGACGCGCGGCATATCGCTGTTTCTCTGTCCCAAATATCTGGTCGATGTGGACGGCAGTCTCGGCGCGCGCAACAGCGTCAAATGCGTCGGGCTGGAGCACAAGCTGGGCATTCACGCCTCCCCTACCTGCGTCATGTCGTTCGAGAACGCACAGGCCGAACTGATCGGCACGCCCAATGGCGGGTTGGCGGCCATGTTCACCATGATGAATGCCGCACGCCTGGCTGTCGGATTTGAAGGCGTGGGCCTGGCCGATGCCGCCTGGCAGAAGGCGCAAGCCTATGCGCTGGAACGCCGGCAAGGCAAGTCACTGATCACTGGCCAGGACTATGCTCCGATCTATGATCATCCGGATGTCCGCCTGATGCTGGCCGTGATGAAAGCCAAGGTCGAGGCCGCGCGCGCCATCTGTATGCTGACGGCCTCGGCTATCGATGCAGTCAAGCGCGGCAATGATGCCGAACGCCATAAACGCCGGGAGGACTTTCTCGTGCCTATTGCCAAGGCGTGGAGCACGGATCGTGCCGTTGAAGTGGCGTCCGCCGGTGTGCAGGTGCATGGCGGTATGGGCTTCATCGAGGAAACCGGCGCCGCGCAATATTACCGCGATGCCCGTATCGCGCCGATATATGAAGGCACAAACGGCATCCAGGCGGCCGATCTGGTCGGCCGCAAGCTGGGATCGGACGGCCTGGCGGCAAAAGAACTGGCCGATGATATAAAATCTTTCCTGGACAGTGCCTTGCCAGCGGATTTCAAGGCAGAGTGTGAAGCCTTGAAATCCGCGCTTGCGGCCTTTTCCGCTGCCACAGATCGTCTTTTGTTACAAAAAGCGACCGCGCCCCTTGATGTCGCCACCGCCGCCACGACCTACCTGACGCTTTCCGGCGATCTGGTCGGCGGCTGGCTGCTGCTGAAAGGCGCCGTGGCCGCGAGTGAACAACTGGAAAACGGGGACAAAATCTGGCTGACCAACCGCATCAAACTGATGCGCATCTTTTTTGCCCATGTCCTGAACCATGCCCCCGCCCATCTGGCTGCGATTAGGTCCGGCTATGACGCTTTGGACGACCTGACGCTTAATCTGGATTAAACACCGTCACTTTTTAAAGAAAAGCCCAGAAGGCCACCTGATTTTTTAGCAAGTGAAATTTTACCTTTCACCCCTCCCTTGAGGGTAAGCCAACTCTTTTCACATTCAATTGAATTCGTGGTTCTATCAATTTAATAAAGTCTGGAATCTCAAACAACGGTTCGATCAACGAGAAATCAATCGGCCTTTTAGGGTGAACGAAGTAACCGCTGCGATTTTCACCCCATAAAAAATCGTGTGCAGATTCATTTCCATTCACAAGTAAAACATCAACCAGAACAAGGTGACTAGGCTCAGGACCTGTTGATTAACAGGATTCCGAAATCAGGTTTGTTGTGTTTCACTCTTTTCAGGAGTGACTTGCCATGAGTGATTTGTTTTTGCTGTCTGAGCGCCAGTTCCACCCGCATCGCGTCCGTATTTTCCGCTGTCGCACGGTGTACCGCGTGTGGATGAC
>NZ_JBQCHT010000037.1:0-65228 GCF_051954415.1 Asticcacaulis sp. | reverse complement strand
GGTCGAACGCTTCTTCAATAAACTCAAGCAATTCAGAGGTATTGCCACTCGCTACGACAAAAACCCTCTGAATTTTCTGGCAGCCGTAAAGATCGTCGCCACCAGAATCTGGATCAAAGCGTTATGAGTCTACGGCCTAATACTCGCAGTGCGTCTCTATCCATGTCCCGCCGCTGTTGCGGCAGGCATCATGCGGATCAAACACCTTGGCAACGCCCAAAGCGGCGCCGGCAATAATGACTACGGTCAGCCCCAACCAGATCATCCATTTCTTCATAAGCACACCATAAAATTGAACAACGTTCAATTTTCTATATCATGATGAAACGCGCAACACAACCTTGCCCTTGTGATCGCCCTTGTCCATCCAAGTGTGAGCCTTGTCAGCCTCTGCGAAATCAAATTCAGCCGCCAGGATCGGCCGGATAGCTCCGCTCTCGATCATCGGCCAGACACGCTCGTGGACCTTGGCCGTCAGCCGCGCTTTTTCATCCGGCGAGCGCGGCCGCAGCATCGAACCGGTAACGATCGCCTGTTTTGCCATGATGCGGCGCAGGTCAACCTCGACCACCGCATCCTTGCCGAACCCGACCTGCACGATGCGCCCGCCCATATTGAGGCCAGCCAGGTTTTTGGCGAAGAAATCACCCGCGACAATATCAAGCACCACATCGGCACCGCCCGCTGCCTTGACCGCCGTCACGAAATCTTCCGCATCGCTGTCGATCACCAGATCCGCCCCCATCGACAGGGCAAAGGCGCATTTATCCGCGCCGCGCGCGGTGGCGATGACCCTAGCCCCGAATGCCTTGGCCATCTGGATCGTCATGGCGCCGATACCGGAATTTCCGCCATGCACCAGCACGGTCTCACCCGCCTTCAGCGCGCCATGCTCCATCAGGTTGGCATAGACGGTCAGGATGTTTTCCGGCAGGGACGCGGCCTCGGCCAGGCTGAGCCCGCGCGGCACGGGCAGCAGGTGGCGGATATCGACCGAGACATATTCCGCATACCCCCCGCCATTAACCAATGCGCAGATTTCATCCCCAACTTTCCAGCCGATATCGTCCCCGAAATTCACAGGCGGACGGATAGTTTCGATCACACCCGAGATTTCCAGCCCCAGGATCGGCGAGGCACCCGGCGGCGGCGGATAACTGCCTTTCCTTTGAAGGACATCCGGCCGGTTCACGCCGGCGAAGGCGGTCCGGATCAGCACATGTCCGGGCGCCACATCCGGCCTTTGTGTTTCATTCAGGTATAAGTCTGACGGGTTTTGGCCGTCGCCGCGGACCGAAATGGCTTTCATGACTGATTCGTTTTCCTTGATTTCTTCGCGCAAGAGGCGTTTCATCTGTGAGCGGAGGATGGCGCGGAACGCTGCCTGATGTCCATACGGGATAGATAAGCATGGCGATACAGGATGACAATGAACCCCTGGCCCGGCAGATTGCCGGACCGTTGCATGGCCTGGTCCGCGAAGACCTGGACCCTTACAGCGTAGAGGATCTCGAAGCGCGTATAGAGATGCTGCAGAGTGAGATCAGCCGGGCGAACGCGGCGCTGGAGCGCAAAAAAAACCGCCGTTCCGCCGCCGATGCTTTATTCTCTTTTAAGGATAACTAACGATTACTAACCGTCATGCGTCCTGTCTGAATGGCACAAGCGTTGCAGTGTCCGCGGCAGGTTTCAATGACGGTACGTCCGCCGGGTCAGGTGCCCGCCCGGATTTACGCAGGTCAGAACAGACCTTCGCCGACCAGATTTCAGCATAAGGCTTACAGTATATGTCCGACAGCACCGCCTCCAACGCCCGCGTCAGTATCGTGCGCGATTTCGCCTCCTCCGATCTGTTCGATCGCACCTTCAAGGAAGGCATGGCGCTGGTCGAAGAAACGGCCGCCTATCTGGATGGCGACGGCCGCCGTGATTCCCGTCTGCTGCCGCGTGAAGACGCCCTGCTCTATGCCGGCGAAAGTATGCGCCTGACCACCCGTCTGATGCAGATTGCCTCGTGGCTTCTGGTACAGCGTGCCGTGCGCGAAGGAGATATGCCCGCTCAGGATGCCTGCGATGAAAAATACCGCATCGCCGCCCTCAATGCCGAAGGCGCGGAAAAGCCCCAGACCCTGCCCGGCGGTCTGCTCAACCTGCTCGACCGCTCCAACCGCCTTTATGAGCGCATCTCGCACATGGACAAGCGCATGTTCATCGATGGCGAGGCCGAAGAAATCACGGTCAACCCGGTCATGAATCAGATGGCCATGCTGCAAAGCGCTTTCGCCGGTGAAGTCTTCATTGGCCAGTAAATCGGGCCGATCAGCCAACTCTTTTCTTCAACAGGCGCGCACAGCCATGCGCGCCTGTTCTGCATCAAGGTGGCCGTAAAGTGGGCGCCTGAATCCCCCCTCTATATATTTTGACATTTCACTGTTATTTATTAAGGTTAACAGCGATACGCGGCGCGGTCGCCTGTCATGGCCTGTGGGGGGCTTCGGATTATGATCAAATATCATTCTGTCTGGATTTTTGGCATGGCGGCGGTGATGGCCGCCATGACGGGAGCGGCTGACGCACAGGGGCTTCAGGGGGGCAATGGCCCGCCGGCTGTCCTCCAGCGCCGTCCCCTGCCCCCGGCCCCGGTCCAGTGGCAGGCCGTCCTCGATCGCCTGGCCCGCGTCAGGGCCAGCCGTCAGGGGCCCGGCGTCGTGGCGCGCCTCGTCAAATCCGAACTCGACAAGACGGAACTGCCAGTGCTGCTGCCGCGGGAAGGCGTGCTGGACACCGCCAAGGCCAGGCTGATGAGCTTTGGTGACGCCTATGCCCTCGACCTGCCGCAGCCCAAGGGCGTCCATATCACGGCCTACGGCAATCGCACCTTCCTGCCGGCGCCGACGGGGGCCGTGTCCCGGCGCCCCATTACCCGGCTGAAGGACGTGGCTGAAGATATCCGCATCACCCAGATGGAAGACGGCTGGACGGCGACCTTCACCCGCTACGGCATGGTCTATTCCCTCGATGTGAGTTGCGATGATGCCGCCGCGCCCGAATGCAAGACAGACGGCTACCTGAAAACGGTCATTACGCAGTTTGATGATGTCGGCCTGGGCGCCAGGGCACAGGCAGAGGCCGAGAGGTTCAGGGCAAACGCCAACCAGACCGGCAGTCTTGTGGATCAGCTCACCAAGAGCTTCCGCGACCTGACAAAGGGGGGCTGATCATGCAGACCCGCACGCGCCTTCAGCCTGCCCTCATTGGTCTTCTCTTCATCGTGGCCGGCTGCGACCGCTTCACGCAAACGGCCGAGCCTTCATCATCCGGCACTGAAGTTTCGTCCCCGGCCTCTGAGGCTGACGTTTCGGCCGAGGCCAGTGCCGATCTGTCAGAGGCGAGCGAGTCCGCCTCGGACTCGGTCTCCGAAGCCGCCTTGTCGGACTTCCCGCATGACGACCCCACCAAACTGGTCAGCGGTTCAGGCAGCGGCTATGCCGAGGTCAGCAACTGGGCGCCCGGCATCTGCTTCCCCATACAGAGCGTGGCCTATGCCAATTCCCAGGTCTACAGCCCCGGCGGAGATCACTACCCCACCACCAGCGCCAGCAACCATGGCAGCCAGTGCGATTCAAAAAACTATGCCTATCCCTGGCACGACAATTTCTGCGAGGCGCGAAGCTGGACTAACCCTGTCTGCGCCAGCGGCAGCGGCCATCAGGGCCAGGATATAAGGCCCTCGACTTGCAAGGCCAACCTGTACTGGGCCGTAGCCGCGGAAGACGGCACCGTCACCCAGGTGGGCTCATATACGGTCGCCATCACCGGCAATGCGACGCCCCACAGGATCTATCGCTATCTGCACATGCAAAAGACGTCGGTCCAGGTGGCGGTCGGCGACCATGTGGTGCGCGGCCAGAAGCTGGGACTGGTCTCGAACAATCTGGGCGTCTCCAATGGCGTCCAGCAATATACCACCATCCACCTGCATTTTGAGGTCCGGGTGGCCCAGGCCGAAACCATGGGCGACGGCAAGCAACTGGCGGCAAACGCCTTTGTCCCGCCCTATGCCGCCCTCGTCGATGCCTATCAGCGCAGGCTCTCCGGCGATTGCGCCGCCGCAACGCCTTAGTCCGCATTTCCCTTCACCGGTGCGTATACACTCCTGTTTAAACGTGTGGCACGAGTTGTGAAACCTATAAGGCGAGCTGTTTCACTCTGAGACAGCGCCACACGTCTGTTTAGGGGTTCCAATCATGGCCACCGATATCGATCTGCACCTGGGTAAGCGTCTGCGTCGCCGCCGCCGTCTGCTCGGTTTGACGCAACAACAACTCGCGCTGGCGGTCGGCATCCGCTTCCAGCAAATCCAGAAATATGAATGCGGCGCCAACCGCATCTCGGCCGCCCGCCTGTTCCAGCTCGCCAAGGCGCTGGAAACGCCGATCAACTATTTCTACGACGGCCTGTCCGACGACAAGACCGAAGTGGCCGCCGTCAATAACGAAGGCATCGAAGTGTTCTCGCGCAAGGAAACGCTGGACCTGATCCAGGCCTATTACCGCCTGTCGGAGCGCCCGCGCCGCCGCCTGCTGGACCTGGCGAAGTCGCTCAATGGTGACAACGAACAGGCGGCTTAAGCCTTTGGCTTACACGGCTTGATTCTTGTATGAATTTTGGAGCCTGTTTTTCTTGTACCTCCCCATCTTTGATGGGGAGGGGGGCCGTCCGGCATAGCCCCTTGGCGAAGCCGGATGGTGGTGGGGCTTCTTGCTTCTCCTTGGATACCGCGTACAAACATCTGGACCCGCATGGCCGCTCAGGCTATGCGGGTTTCATGTCACAAAACACCCCCGATTTCGCCGTCCTCGAAGCCTTCGCGCTCGACCTGGCCGCCGCCGCCGCCGCTGTCGCCGTCCCCCTGTTCCGCCACCGCGACTTAAGCGAGATCAACAAGGGCAATGCCAGCCGCGCCGATGTCCATTTCGATCCGGTAACCGAGGCCGACAAGGGCGCCGAACGCGCCATCCGCGCCCTGATCAACCAGCACTATCCCGCTCACGGCATTATCGGTGAAGAATACGGCAGCGAAAACGTTGATGCTGACTATGTCTGGGTGCTCGATCCGGTCGATGGCACCCGCGCCTTCATTTCGGGCCTGCCTCTATGGACGACCCTGATCGGCCTGCGTCACCAGGGACGCCCCATGCTCGGCCTGATCGCCCAGCCGGTGCTTCAGGAGGTCTATCTCGGCTCGCCTCTGGGATCACGTCTGGTGACGCCACACGGCAGCACGTCGTTAGCCGTGCGCACCTGCCCCGACCTCGCCAACGCCGTGATCGGCACCACCGATCCGCATCTTTATGTCGGTAAGGAAGTCGCCGCCTATACCGCTCTGCGCCAGGCCACAAAGCTGGTGCGCTATGGCTGCGATGCCTACGCCTTCGCCATGGTGGCGGCCGGCACAATGGATATCGCGCTCGAAACCGGCCTCAAGCCCTGGGATATCGAAGCCATCATCCCGGTGATCGAAAATGCTGGCGGGGCGGTCAGCAACTGGCAAGGCACACCGATCGGCCCGGAAGCAGGCCAGGTGATCGCTGCCGGCTCGCAAGCCTTGCTCGATCAGGCTTTGATGCACCTCAAGCCGGCGGCCAATTAAGCGCTTTTTTGGCCTTCCGGATCGGGCACATCCGGCAAAACCTCTTCTTCCGCGATCAGGCTTTCCGGCGAAATGCCTTCCGGCCGTTCCGACGCCACCTCGGCGATATCAGCAGCCATCAGCCCCATGCCGACGCCGGCATGGTTATCCTGTACATGCATATGGTGGCTGATGCCGCGGGGCGCCGCGAAATCAGCCAGTTCATCGAACTCGGCCATTGCCTGGCGGCGATAGTCATCAATCTCGATCAGCACCTCGTGCTCGGCGCCGGCGATCTCCAGATACTGCCCCTTGCCCAGTTTCTTGGCGAAGGTTTTGGACGGCTGCTTATTGATGACATGGTCATCGCCCGAACACACGATGCTGATCGGAAGCTTGAGTTTTTTTAGCACCTTGGCCTTATCGAGCAGAAGCCCCTCGCCCAGCTTCAGGGCAAATTGCAGCCAGCCCCAGGTCGGGGAGCCCACCGCGAGGTGCGGGCAGGCGAATAACTGCTCGTGCCACACCGCGTAACGCTCGCGGTCGTGGGTCAGGGCATCTTCCTCAAAGGTGTGCATGAACGGATCATCGAACAGTTCCGGCACATAGTCCGTGCCCCTGCCATGATTGACCTGCCAGTTGACCTGGAAATTGACCGACCACAGCGAGTGCTTGCCGGTTTTGACGCGCAGCATCGGATTGGTGAAAAATGCGCCGGAAATGCGCTGCTCGCCCTTGGCCAGGGTGGCGAGATTGAGCGCCGCGCCCATCGAATGACCGAGCATGAGCCAGGGCCTGGGCGCCCGGTCTTCGAAGGTATCAAGCAGGCGCTGGTAGTCGTCGAGGAACTCATCCGCCGAGCGGGCATGGCATTTCAGGCGGTCGGGCAACAGCCGGGCCGAAAGCCCCTGCCCGCGCCAGTCATGCGCCACCACGCAGAAATCGCGCGCCATCAGATCGCGGATCACTTCGTAATATTTTTCAATCGGTTCGGAACGGCCCGGCGAAATGAATACCGTGCCGCGCGCCGGCCTGACGGGCTGCCAGAAGCCAAGCCGCAGACGCAACCCCCCGGCGCCGCGATACCATTCGCCGACCCCGCCTTCGGGCACGCGCGATTCCGGCGTGAACATCAGCGGTGCGCTGGTTGAAAGGGCGGCGATACGGCTCACGGTTATAACTTCCCCATAGTTACGGCGTTACTGCGGCTTCCTGAACTTCAGCGTCATGCGGTCGCTCTCGCCAATCGATTCGTACAGGCTGCCGTCGAATTCCGGATTAGGCGCCTGTCCGCGGGGCGCTGTCAATCTCTGAGGCGGCAAAGTCCAGACACCGAACGGGTGATCCTTGTCGTCCTTCGGGTTGGCGTTCATCTCGCTCTCATTCACGAACTGGAAGCCGGCCTCCGCCGCCATCTGCTTGACCAGCGGTTCCTGAACATAGCCCGTGGTGGCGCCTGGATCCTGCACATTGCCGATATCGGCACGATGCTGTTCGACCCCCAGAATACCGCCCGGACGCAAAGCGGCGAAGGCATCCGCGAAAGCCTTTTCGGCGATGCCCTTGGCAATCCAGTCATGGATAACCAGCAGGAACAGGACGCAATCGACGCTGCCGCCCTCGGCCAGGGGGCCACTGGTCTCGCCGAAAGCGGCATAGGTCAATTCGCCGTAGCGCTTCTTGTCGGCATCGAAATGCGCCCGGTACTTGGCCTCAAGAGAAGCGGCCGCATCTTCCGGCACAGGCCCGGCCTCGATCAGGGCGGCTATATATTGCCCCTTGCCCTTGTTCAGATAGGGCGCCAGGATTTCGGTCATATAGCCGGCACCCGGCCACATATCGATCACCGCGTCCTTCGGCTTGATCTCGAAGAAGGTCAGCATCTCGACCGGATGGCGGTATTTGTCGCGCCCCTTGTCGACCGCATTGCGCCAGTTGCCACTGACCGCCCATTCCAGCGTGCCTTCCTGCGCCGCCAGCTTGGGGTCTATGGGCGTGGCCGTATCGGCATCGGGATCTATCACTACATCGTCGTCCCGCTTGCGTCCGCAGGCCGCAAGCCCTGAGCCGCCCAGCGCGAACACGCCGGCCAAACCCAGCCTGGTAAAGGCTCTGCGACTATAAACGCTCAAAAGACCCGTCCGCTCACTTCATCAATGCGATTTGCCGCGGCAGGTTAGGAGGTTCGCCCGAAAAGGTCAAAGCTCATTTAGGAGTTTATTAACCCTCGCCTTCGATTTCCTTCATGGCGCTCTGGATATAGTTGGCCTCGCCCATCAGCTTGATCAGGCCGAGTTGGGTTTCCAGGAAATCGATATGGTGTTCGGTATCTTCCAGGATACGGCGCAGCAGTTCGCGGCTGACATAGTCCATATGATCGTCACAATACTTGACACCGGCCACCAGTGTGGCGTGGCCGCCGGTTTCAACCGCCAGGTCGGCCGTCAGGCATTCGGTGATGTTTTCACCGATCTTCAGCTTGTTGAGATCCTGCAGGTTTGGCAGGCCGTCGAGAAACAGGATGCGCTTGATCAGCAGGTCGGCGTGCTTCATCTCCTCGATCGACTCTTTATAGACGATGCGGCCGAGGTGATACATGCCCCAGTTTTCGATCATGCGGGCGTGCAGGAAATACTGATTGACGGCGGTCAGCTCATTGGTGAGCACCTTGTTCAACAGCTTGATGATTTCGGGTTGGCCCTTCATGGCGCGCTCCTGCCTGCAGATTGATCAGCGCGCATCCTATCGCGGCAAATCACCGCTGTGAAGACATTTTTAAATTAAAACAAAAGCTTGTGCGAATGACAATAGGATTTAGTCGCACGCATAAGCACTGGAATTTAAATACTATTCCGCCGCCATGGACAGGGTGATCTGCGCGTTGTCGATCATCTCACGGATATCGCAGACGCACTTGGCGCATTGCGGGCGCGTCTGGCAGTGGTCGAAAACCGCCTTGACTGTAGCGGCGCCGGAATCAATGGCGTTGCGGGCGTCACGTTCGCGGATGGCGTTACAGTTACAGACGTACACGGCAAACTCAGGCTGGATGAAAATGCGAATGCGTCTCAAATAACACGCCGGCAGTTCGATTGCAAGTCATTCGCATCAAAATTGGTGTAAAAAGGAACCCTCCGGAAAGTTCCGAAGGGTTCCTGAAGTCGGCCTAGTTATTATTGTACCCGTATGACGGGGCACTGCTTTCACGCCAGCGGCCGCTGCTGTCCTTGTAGCCATAGGCCTGAAGCTGGCCCTCATGCCATTTGCCCCGGCTGTCCTTCCAGCCAAAGGCGACCGGGCGGCCTTCATGCCAGGTGCCGTTGTCGTCGCGCCAGCCCTGAACACCTGAATTATAGGCATAGCCGCCATTGTTGTAGCCGCCGTTATAGCCATAGTTCGCACTGGTGTGGCGCTCGGCATCATAATAGACCGTGCTGTACATCTTGGCGTTCGGGCGCGACTTGTAATAGACGACATTATAGCCATCGGGGGCATAGGCCGGCGAATAAGAGCCGTTCTGATAGGAATAGTATTCGCCGTTCAGGCAGGTGTCGTTGCTCTTGTCGACCTTGTTGCCGATGACGCCGCCCAGAACCGCGCCGGCAATGGTGCCGAGGCCGCGCTCGTTCTTGGATACCTGGCTGCCCAGGGCGCCGCCGGCTACCGCGCCGACCACCGTGCCCGTGGTGTTCGAGCCCTTCTTGACGTAGCAATAACCGTCATATTGGGCCGAACCTTGGCTTTGCGCCTGCGCCGCCAAAGGCGCGCCGGCAGCCAAGGCCAGGATAATCGCGGCCCCCGCCGTCATTGTTTTGGTATTGAAGGTCATAAGATACTCTCCGTTCGTGCCTGTTTCTGCCGCCCGCCAGATGTCCGCCATTCTAGGTGAGGGGAACAGGAAAACCATTTGAAAGGCATGGCCTGACGTAAAATGCAGGTAAGGCGTCACCCTTAGCTTTTCCTTGTTCGCAAACGCCTTTTCCGGACTTCAATCTTGCGTTTGCGCCCAATTTCGGCCAAACACCGCCTATGTCAGAGAACGCATTCACCACCCGCCTTTATCTCATCACGCCGCCGGTTATTCCCGATGTCGACGCCTTTGCACGCGACCTGGAAGCGGCGCTCGATGCCGGCGATGTCGCGGCCCTGCAGATCCGCCTGAAGGATATCAATGACTACGACCTGATCGCGGCGACAAAGGTGATCGCGCCGATCGCGCAAAGCCGGGGCGTGGCCGTTCTGATGAACGATCGTGTGCAACTGGTGAAATCATTGAAGCTCGATGGCGCCCATATCGGCCAGTCGGACATGCCGCTGAAAGAAGCCCGCGCCTTACTGGGCAAGGAGGCCATGATCGGCGTCACCTGCCATAACAGCCGCGACCTCGCCATGGATGCGGCCGAGGCCGGCGCCGACTATGTTGCCTTTGGCGCCTTCTACCCGACCACGACCAAGAAGGTCGAGCACATGGCCGACCTGGAAACCCTGACCATCTGGCAGGAAATGGTCGAAATCCCCTGCGTCGCCATCGGCGGCATCACGGCGGAAAATGCTGGCGAAGTGGCGGCGGCCGGGGCCGATTTTATCGCCGTCAGCGGCGCGGTGTGGAACCATCCGCAAGGCGCGGCGGCGGGTGTAAAAGCGCTGATCGCGGCGATTTCTGCAACCTGACAGGGTTGTAACTTGGCATATCCCGGAAATATGGCATGGTGCGCCCGAATTGGCGGGGGCCATGGATGAATTATAAACTCAAATATACGGTCGCCTTTGCGGCCCTGGGCTTTTTCTTTGTCGCCGGCCTGGTGCTGGCGGCTGGCCTGCTATCCTATTAATCGGCATCATCCTCTGTCGACGCCTCAGGCTTCGGCCAGCCGACCGACAGTTCCTGAACGATAGGCTTTGCCGCAATAACCGCCGGATCGGTCGAGACCAGCGTCTTCTCCCCTTCAATCGACTCCGCCACAGGCCCACCGTTTTCCGGGATACCGAAGCGCGCACCAAAGGTGCATTTCCCCTTGATCTTCGCCAGCTTGCCGCGATTGAAATCACTGACGTAGCCACCATAATCCCAGTCGAAACCACCGAGTTTGAACGGCTTTTCATTCGCCGCTTCGACCTCGGCCAGGCTGCTGTCGAGATGCAACCCCTTGGGTCCGGACCATTGGGAATCCCCGCGGATCAGCACGGTTGATGCCTCTGTCAGAGCGTCATCATAGAAGAACACCTCTACGCGACGGCGCGGGTCATTGCCATAAAGCACCACGCCCTTTTGCGTGATGCCTTCGGCGCCGGGGATATCGGTCACCTGGGCATAGCTCTTGTAGGTGGCCAGCAGGCTTTCGGCGGTGTCCGTCTTCTTCACTGGCCAGTCGCAGGTCATGACATTGGCCAGAGACGTATAGTCGGCCGGCGCCAGGCTGGAGACTGCCGCCTCAGACGCCGCTTCGGATGAGGCGGGCGTTTCGGCAGGCTCGCGCGGTGAACAGCCCGCCAGCACGATCACGACCAAACTGGCCGCTACGATCTTCGATTTCATGATGCCCTCCCCTATCCCTTAACAGCTTAACGTCGAGCGAGCCCGGCGTCTATCTGCGTTTGGACCAAAAAGTTTGAAGGGGAGCCACAGATTTCACAGATGACCACAGATGGCGCTGCGCGCCCCTATGTTACGACAATTGGAATATGTATCCACGCAATGAATATCTGTGCCCATCTGTGAAATCTGTGGCTCCCCTTACACTTTCCGCTAAACCCAAACCGGCTGAGTGGCGCGCATGGCCTTGGCGGCCTCGACCAGGCGCTCCAGCGCGGGCCTCGTTTCGGCCCAGCCGCGCGTCTTGAGGCCACAGTCGGGATTGACCCATATCTGTTCCGGCTTCAGGCGTTGCGCCGCCCTGGCTAGCAGGCGCACCATCTCTTCGGTTTCCGGCACGCGCGGGCTGTGGATGTCATAGACGCCCGGTCCGACCTCGTTCGGATATTTGAAGTCGATAAAGGCTTCCAGCAGTTCCATGTTAGAGCGCGAAGTCTCGATCGAGATGACATCGGCATCCATGGCGGCGATGGCGCGGATGATATCATTGAACTCCGAATAACACATGTGGGTGTGGATCTGGGTTTCGTCCGCCACTCCCGCCGAGGCAATCTTGAAGCACTCAACCGCCCAATCGAGATAGCCCTGCCACTGCGCCGGGTCGATCGGCAGCCCTTCCCGGAACGCGGCCTCATCGATCTGGATGATGCGGATACCCGCGGCTTCGAGATCTAGCACCTCGTCACGGATGGCCAGGGCGATCTGGCGGCAGACTGTGGCGCGCGGCAGGTCATCGCGCACAAAAGCCCATTGCAGCATAGTCACCGGGCCGGTCAGCATCCCCTTCATCACCTTGGAGGTAGTAGATTGCGCGTAGATCGCCCACTCCACCGTCATCGGCTTTGGCCGCGACACATCGCCGAAAATGACCGGAGGACGGACATAGCGCGAGCCATAGGACTGCACCCAGCCATGTTGCGTGAAGGCATAGCCCTCAAGCTGTTCGGCGAAATACTGCACCATGTCATTGCGCTCGAATTCGCCATGCACCAGTACGTCGAGGCCGATTTCCTCCTGCCAGCGGACGGCCTTTTCGGTCTCGACCTTCAGGAAGGCATCATAATCGGTATCGCTCAATTGCCCCCTGCCGTGCTGCAAACGCGCAGCGCGCACCTCGGCCGTCTGCGGAAAGGAACCGATGGTCGTGGTCGGGTAAAGCGGCAGGTTCAGGCGCTTGCGCTGTTTCAGAATGCGTTCGGCAAACGGGCTTTGGCGTTCCGACATCGGCGGCGTCAGGCTGGCGACGCGTCCGGCCACCGCCAAATTATGGATGCGCGGGGAGGTCTTGCGCGCGGCGATGGCGACAGCATTTTCCGCGAGCTGCGCGCCAACATTTTCGCCCGACAGCGCAGCTTTAATCACTGATAGTTCTTCCAGCTTTTGCTCGGCAAAGGCCAGCCAGGATTTCAGGTCGGCATCCAGCTTTTCCTCCTGTGCCAGGTCAATCGGTACATGCAGCAGCGAACAGGATGGCGCCAGGATCACCGGGTCAAGCTGGCTCACTATTGGCTTCAACCGCGCCAGCAGGGCATTCAGATCGGTTCTCCAGATATTGCGGCCATCGATCACACCCAGCGAAACCGTCTTGTCGCCTGCCAGCACCGGCAGCTTTTCCAGCACGTCCGGGCGGACGGTCAGATCGACATGCACCCCCGCCACCGGCAGGGAAAAGGCCAGGTCGAGATTGGCATCATGGACATCGAAATAGCTGGTCAGCATCAGCTTGAGCCCCGGCACTTCACGCGCCAGATGTGCATAGGCCTCCGTCAGGGCCAGGGCGATCTGGCCACCCGGCGCATTCGCCAGCACCGGCTCATCGATCTGCACCCAATCGGCGCCGGCATCGCGCAGGGACAGCAGCACCTCGGCATAAACCGGCAGAAGACGCGGCAACAGGCTGAGCGTATTGAAGCCGCCGATCGCCGGCTTGGACAGGGCCAGGAAGGTCACCGGCCCGACCAGCACCGGACGGGTCTGATGGCCCAGCGCCTTCGCTTCGTTATAGTCAGCCAGTGGTTTGTTATGCGTCAGTTCAAAACTCTGGTTCGGCTTCAGTTCGCTCAGCAGGACATGATAGTTGGTATTGAACCACTTGGTCATTTCCAGCGCCGTGACGCTGCTGTGATTATGGCCGCAGGCCGAGACCTCGCCGGCGCCGCGCGCCATGCGGAAATAGGTATCGAGATCGGACGCGCCTTTGTACGTCTCCGGAATGGTCCCGACCATAAAGGCCGTATCGAGCAGATGATCGTAAAGCGAGAAATCGTTGGACGGCAGGATATCGATGCCGAAGTCTTTCTGGCGCTGCCAGTTTTGTGCCCGTAAGGCGGCGGCCGTTTCGCTCAGGGCGGCTTCGTCGCTCTTCCCCGACCAGAAGGATTCCAGCGCGGTCTTCAGTTCGCGCCGTTTGCCGATCCGCGGAAAACCGAGATTGGCAGTTTGGATGATAGTCATGTTTTTCGATCCCGTCGAAAAGAGCGGAGATCGTTGCGCGCAAAGGGACCACGCGCCGGACGGCACGGGTTGAAGCGCGCCACCGGAACTCCCGCCCGTGGTGAATATGAGAACTGGGGCAGGTCTCCTGGCTTGCGCCTCAATGCGTCTTTTCAGACGCCTCTTGTTTATCCAAAAAGTGAGGACACTTTTTGGCATGAGGCTCCGAACCACCTTCCCAGGCTGTCACCCAGTGGATTTTGGCTCGGAACTCCGCGCTTACAGTTGCGGGAACAGCGCCGGATTTAAACCGGCTTCCCTCTTAGCTCCCGGCACACGAATGCGACGGCAGACCTCAGTCACGGGAACGGTAACGCTTCATTTTGAAAGAGTCAATAAAGATATAAAGATATCTTTATATGATTATATAATTGTCAAAAGAGACGGGATGGCCGCCCCCCTTGCCTTTGACCGCCATTCCGAGTAGGAACGCCGCCAACTCAAACGAAATTGACAAGTTGTATCCATGCCGAAAATCAACGCCAACCAGATCAAGCCCGGCCAGGTGCTCGAATATCAGAACGGTCTGTGGACCGTGGTCAAGACCGAACACGTCAAGCCCGGCAAGGGCGGCGCCTTCGCCCAGGTCGAACTGAAGAACCTGATCACCGGCACCAAGCTCAACGAGCGCCTGCGTTCGGAAGAAACCGTCGAGCGCGTCACGCTGGAGCAGCGCGAGCACTCCTATCTCTATGAAGACGGCGACATGCTTGTTTTCATGGACCAGAACAATTACGAGCAGATCAGCCTCAGCAAGGACTGGGTTGGTGAAGACCAGGTCCAGTACCTGCACGACGGCATGATCGTCACCATCGAATTCCACGAAGAACGCGCCATCGGCATGACCCTGCCGGATACGGTCGTTCTGGAAGTGATGGAAACCGAGCCGACCATCAAGGGCCAGACCGCCTCCTCCTCCTACAAGCCGGCCAAGGCCAGCAACGGTATGCGCGTCATGATCCCGCCGTTCATGGGCGTAGGCGAACGCATCGTCGTCTCGACCGAGACCGGCGAATACATGAAGCGCGCTGACTAAGCTTAACTGACTTCAGGGGGATGGCGACATCCCCCTTCTACATTGTAAATCCCCGTTAAAAGGCCCTCCTCATGGTGACCGTACTTCAATCCTCTCTCATTCAGGTTATGGTCGGCGCCGTGCGCAAGGCTTGCAAGGGTGTAGCCCGCGACTTCGGTGAAATCACCGAATTACAGGTCTCGAAAAAGGGCCCTGGTGATTTCGTCACCGCCGCCGACAAGCGCGTCGAGGCTGCCCTCAAGGAAGAACTGCTGCGCGTCCGCCCCGGCTATGGTTTCCTGGGCGAGGAATCCGGCGAGGTCATCGGCACCGACAAGACCCACCGCTGGATCGTCGATCCCATCGACGGCACCACCAACTTCATGCACGGCATCCCGCACTTCGCCTGCACCATCGCCCTGGAACGTGAAAACGAAATCGTTGCCGGCGTCACCTTCAATCCGGTGACCAACGACCTCTACTGGGCCGAAAAGGGCAAGGGCGCCTATCACAATGATCGCCGCCTGCGCGTCTCCGGCCGCAAGACGCTCGATGACGCCCTGATCGGCACCGGCCTGCCCTTTATTGGCAAGGCGGGTCATGCCCAGGCGCTCAAGGAACTGCACCAGATCATGCAGCGCACGGTCGGCATCCGCCGCAATGGCGCCGCTTCGCTCGACCTGGCCTGGGTGGCCGCCGGCCAGCTTGACGCCTTCTGGGAACGCGGCCTGAAGCCCTGGGACATGGCGGCTGGCCTGCTGTTCATCCACGAAGCCGGCGGCAAGTTCGGATCGATCGACACTGACGAGCGCAGCCCGCTCCTCACCGGCGACCTGATCTGCGGCAATCTGGAGCTTTATCCGCTGCTGCTGGAAAAGCTGCACCTGGCGAAATAGCTCATTGATATTACAAATGAAATAGCTTGACGGCGGGCGATTTCCGGCAACTACTCTGCAAAAACAGAGAGGACACCATGGGAATCACCCGCCGTTTTGCTTTGGCCGCCGGCGCGGCCGCCTTTGCCTTGCCTGCCTTTGCCCTCCCCACCTTGGCACATGCCGAAGACACGCCGGTTGCCCGCTCTCCGGGCGGCGCCATTCTCGGCGAAGGCCCCCTGTGGTCCGCCGCGGACAACACCCTCTACTGGGTCGATATCCGGGGCAAGAAGCTGAATGCCCTGAGACTTAGCGACAACAGCGCGCAGAGCTGGGACATGCCCGACCTGATCGACTGGATCGTGCTGCGGAAATCAGGCGGCTTCCTGGTCGCCATCCTGCGCACCGTCCATGCCCTGACACTTGAGCCTTTCAGCCTGACGCCCCTGTTCACCATCGAAGCCGACAAGACCGACAATCGCCTGAACGACGCCAAGGTCGATGCGAAAGGCCGGCTGTGGACCGGCACCATGCACATGCCGTTTAAGGAAAAGACCGCCGCCTTCTATCGCATCGACCCCGACCTCAGCGTCCATCAGGTCGATGCCCCCTATCTCTGCACCAATGGCCCGGCCTTTTCAAAGGACGGCACACGGCTTTATCATAACGAAACCAGCGAAGGCTTCGTCTATGCCTTCGATGTGCTGGCCGACGGATCACTCTCCAACCGCCGTGTTTTTACCAAATTTGCCGAAGGCGTCGGCTTGCCGGACGGCATTACCACCGACGCCGATGACGGTGTCTGGGTGGCGCATTACGGCGGCAGCCGCATCAGCCGTTATACGCCTGATGGCCAGCTCGATTTCGACATCATGATCTCGGCGAAACAGGTCACCAGCCTGACCTTCGCCGGCGCGGATCTCGACCGCCTGTTCGTCACCTCTGCGGCTCAGCCGCCGGTCGATGCCGATGACTCGCACGCCGGCACATTGTGGGAAATTCCGAAAGCCCTTCTGCGCGGCCATAAGGGGCTGCCAACCAACGCCTTCGCGGGATAGATCAGGCGGAAACCTCATTCCTGATTGGGGAAACAGCTTGCCGACTCAGTTGGTAAAGTGCCAATTCATTCGCGTTGCAGAATGATGAAATGATGAAGATTACCCGTCGTAGCGTATTGATTTCGGGCGCAGCTGCCGGAGGCGCCATTGGAATGACCGCCCTCGCCTTGCCCACACTGGACAATGCGCCCGCGCTCATTCCCCGCTCTCCGCCAGGTGCGATCCTCGCAGATGAACCTCTGTGGTCAGCACGGGATAACACCCTTTATTGGGTCGATATTCGTGGCAAAACGCTTCACGCCCTGTCATTGACGGATGCCAGCACAAAGTCATGGACGATGCCGGGTCTGATGGACTGGGTCGTATTACGGGAAAAAGGCGGTTTCCTGGTCGCTATTCTGCGCACGGTCTACACCCTTACGCTTAACCCCTTTCTGCTGACGCCGCTTTTCACGATCGAGGCCGATAAAACAGAAAACCGGCTGAATGACGCCAAGGTCGACGCCAAGGGCAGAATATGGACCGGCACCATGCACATGCCCTTCAAGAAAAGGGATGCCGCTCTCTATCGCATCGATACCGACCTGAGCGTTCGCCTGATGGACGCCCCCTATATCTGCACCAATGGCCCGGCATTCTCGCATGACGGCCGGCATATGTATCACAACGAAACCGGTGAACGCATCATCTACGTTTTTGATCTGGCTACGGACGGATCGCTTTCCGGCAAACGTATTTTCACCCGGTTTTCCGAAGATGCCGGCCTGCCCGACGGCATGAGGGTGGACGCCGATAACGGCCTGTGGGTGGCACATTACGGCGGCGGCCGGGTCAGCCGCTATACGCCGGATGGCCAGCTTGATTTCGATATCAGGGTGCCGGCCAAACAGGTCACCAGCCTGACCTTCGCCGGTCCGAATCTCGACCGGATGTTCATCACCACCGCCGCCCAGCCCCCCGTGGCTGCCGATGACCGGCTGGCCGGCACGCTGTTCGAGGTGCCTGTGGCGCTGCTCCGCGGCCACAGGGGCGCGCCGACCAACGCTTTCGCGGGCTAATCCCCCAAACGTTCGGTGACAAGTTGCACCAGCGCCCGCAGCCGCGCCAGTTTTCCCAGGTCGCGGTGGTAACCAAAGTAAAGATTTCGCGGCGGCGGCACCTCGCCCAGATCGACCGGTTCCAGGCCGTCGAGCTGCGCCGCGAGGCGACAGGGCAGGACCGCAAGTCCGGCCCCCATCCGGCACATGTGCGCCTGGGCCTCGCGGTTGTTGCTGCGGAAGACGACCGGCGCATCCGGCCGCCTCGCCTTGAGCCAGCCGACATCCGGCAGGTGATCCAGGGCCGTATCCATCAGGATCAGTCCCATGTTGTGGTGATCGCTGCCCGCTTTTTTGTAGACGCCATAGGTCTGGACCAGCAGCCGGCGCTGCCTGATATCGGGCTCGTCAAAGGCGCCGATGCGGAAAACCAGGTCGGCTTCGCGCCGTGACAGGCTGTAGAGCCGCGTATCGGTTACCAGTTCGATCGTCACGTCTGGATGGCGGCGGCTGAATTCGGCGAGAACCGGCGTCAGCACATAGGTGCCGAACCATTCCGATGCCGACAAACGCAGAAAGCCGCTCAGGCGATCCGGCTGGCCGCTGACCTGGCGCGCAATGCCCAGGGCCTCCTCCTCCATCCGCTCGGCATGAACCAGCACGGCCTGACCTTCATCGGTCAGGACAAATCCGCCGGATGTGCGCTGGAAAAGGCTCTGCCCCAAGGCTTGTTCCAGCGCCCGCAGGCGGCGCCCCAGGGTCGGCTGGGTCTGGCCGACTTGCCGCGCGGCCGCGCCGAGCGTGCCGGCGCGCGCAACCGCCAGAAAGATTTTCAGGTCACCCCAGTCCATATCGTCTCAATCAATTTTGCACGATGACTATGCATGAATAGCAATTTCAAATCAAATTTGCATGATTTAAAGTGTCATCATTCACGAAAGGATACTGTCATGCGCGCTGCCCTCCTCACCGCCGCCCAGGCCGATTTCACCCTTGCCGACCTGCCCATCCCCGAACCGAAAGCCGGCGAAGTGCGCGTGCGCATCAGAGCCAGCGGCGTCAATCCGCTCGATACCAAGATACGCGCTGGAGTCGCGGCCCACGCGCGACAGCCCCTGCCCGCCGTGCTCGGCATGGATCTGGCCGGCGTGGTGGAAGCCGTCGGTGACGGCGTTACCGCCTTCAAGCCCGGCGATGAAGTCTATGGCATGGCCACGGGCATTGGCGGCCTTCAGGGTTCCCAGGCGGAATATGCCGCCGTCGATGCGGACTTCCTGGCGCTAAAGCCCGCCGCGCTTGATTTTCGTCAGGCCGCTGCCCTGCCCTTGGTGGTCATTACGGCCTGGGAAGGGCTGGTGGATCACGCCCGCCTCCAGCCGGGCCAGACGGTCCTGGTTCTGGGCGGCGCCGGCGGGGTCGGCCATGTGACGGTGCAAATCGCCAAGGCAATGGGCGCCAAGGTCTTTGCCACAGCCTCGCAAAAGGACTTCGACTACCTGGCCTCGATCGGTGCCACGCCGATTGACCGCGATATGCCGGTCGCCGATCTGGTGGCGCAATATACGGGTGGTGAAGGCTTCGATATCGTCTATGACACGGTGGGCGGCCCGGCCATCGATATGGCCTTTGAGGCGGTCAAGGTTCGCGGCCACGTCACCAGTGCCCTGGGACGCGAGACCCACAATCTGGCACCGCTCTCCCTGCGGGCCGCCACCTATTCGGCTGTCTTCACCCTGCTGCCCCTGCTGACAGGCAAGGGCCGCAAACACCATGGTGATATCCTGCGCGACATCGCCCGGCTGGCCGATGCGGGACAAATCGTCCCGCGCCTTGACCCGCGCCGCTTTGGACTGGCGGATGTGACCGCCGCCCATGCCGCCGTCACCGGCAAACCCGCCGGCAAGGTCATCATCGATATATAGGTGATGCACTTGCCGGCAGGCCGGGGATCAGGCCGGAACGAGGTCCGCCGCCAGATAGCCGAGGATCGCCGTCCAACCCTTGATATGGCCGTCGCGGGCCTCTTCGCTGCGGAACTTCACCTGCTTCAAAGTAATTTCGGTCTGGCCCGGCGCCGGTTCGGCGAAATCGATCGTCACCACGCTGTCATCGAGGGAATGCGGCGACTCCCAGGTGAAGGACAGCCGGGAATGGGGCGATACCTCCAGATAGGTGCCGGAATGCGGGATTTCGCGTTCCGGCGTCACCATCACGATCCTGAAACGCCCACCCTTGACCGGATCGGTCGTGACATGGGCGGCTTCCACGCCATCAGTGGCGGTGCGCATGAATTTCGCCAGGGTCGCCGGCGACAGCCAGGCATTGAATACGGCCTCGCGCGGGGCGGCAATAGTACGGTTTACGGTTAGTTCAAGCTCACTCATCAGGTTTCTCCTTAGGTAAGAGTATGTTTTCCAGCGCCGCCAGGCGCAGGTCCCAGATCGACTTCAGTTGCCCGAACCAGCTCTCAGTCAGCCGCAGCGGTTCAAGCGCCGCGGTGAGGAAATGTTCGCGGCCCAAGGTCTGGCGAGTGACAAGCCCCGCCTCCTCCAGCACCTTGATGTGCTTGGAGACGGCATTGAGGGACATGTCGAAATGCGCGGCGAGCGCGGTCACTCTCATCGCCCCTTCCTGAACAAGTAGCGTGAGGATGTGCCGTCGCGTGGTATCGCCAACGGCCTTCAGTATGCGTGACAGATCATCGTCGTTCATTTATTCACCCATTTAGTTGAATATATGAACACAATGAATTAGTCAACCATTTGGATGAATATTTTTAAGAGGCGTTATTTAACGCGGGATCAGGCCCGCAAACGAGGCCCGGACGAGTTGCTCGACCTCATGGTCATTGACCAGGCCGTGCCCGGTCAGGAGGCGCATGATCAGCGGGCCATAGATGATATCCAGCGCCAGTTCGACGCCATAGCGACCGTCGATATCACCACGCGCCACGCCGCGTTCATGGATGACATGCAGGCCGGCGCGCCGCCGGCTGAGAAACCGCTCCCGGTAAAGCGCCAGCAGGTCCGGCGAGTTCAGGCATTCGCCCCAAAGCTGCATGATGCACGGGCCGATCTTTGGATCGGTATAGAAGCGTGAAATCCCCTGGGCATTCAGGACGAAATCTTCCACCGCCGAACCGGTATCGGGCACCACTGCCTGAACCTTGCCGCGACTCAGCAAGGCATCCAGCCCCAGGTGGAGCTTGCTCGGCCACCATTTATAGAGTGTAGCCTTGCTGACGCCGGCGCGCGCCGCGATGGCGTCCATGCTCATATTCTTGAGCCCCACCTCGATCAGCAGGTCGACCGTCGTCTGGAGCACCGCCTCTTCCACCGCCTGGCTGCGCGGACGGCCGGGTTTGCGTTTCGGTTCATTTGCCGCGGGTGTCGTCACAGAATATGGTCCATCGCCAGGGAAACATCGTGCCAGGCCATATGTTCCTGGCGCAGGCTTTCAAGCTTTTTCAGAGCCTTGTAATAGCCCTTGTGGCCCAGGACCAGACGCAGGGGCGGTTTTTCGGCCGTCAGAGCCTCGATCACCGAGCTGACGCCGGCCAGCGGGTACCAGGCGGGATTGCCGAGCGGCACGCCCTGGCGTCGGCGCGTCCGACCGGAGGTGTCGTAATAATCGTCGATCACCCGCTGGCCGACGATCAGCGAATCGATCATGAAATCCGAGCGGAAGGGCACCGGCTCCAGCAGGGTGACCCCGATGCCGAGCGGCCCGACCTCTTCGGCCAGCACTTCGGACAAACCATCGATTGCCGACTTGGTTGCGGCGTAAATGCCCCAGCCCGGTCCCTCGCCCGTAGTGGCAAAGGTCGACATATTGACGATCTGACCTGATCTTTGCCGACGCATCTGTGGCAATACAGCACGCGTCATGCGCACCACGCCCAGCAGATTGCCTTCTACGGCCTGAAGCACTTCCGCGTCGGACACCTCTTCAATGGCACCCAGAACCCCCATGCTGGCATTATTGATCAGCAGATCGATGCCGCCGAAATGCGCCACGGCCTGATCCACGGCATACGACACCTGGCCGGCATCGGCGAGATCGAGCGACAGGACGAGCAGGCTGGCATCGCCATCGGGGAAAGCCTCCACCACCTTGTCGATATTGGCGGCGGTGGCCACAACCTTGTCGCCGCGCGCCAGAACCTGGCGCACCAGTTCGAGGCCAAAGCCGCGCGTCAGGTTGGAAATGAACCAGACCCTTGGCTTTGGCGCAGGCATAGCTTCAGCCGGCGCAGAGGCCGCACTCGCAAAAGAGGACATTCGCTTCAGACCTTCCATCTGACGGGCTCAGGCCCGATGCCTCAACCACGGCGGGGTCTGAATGATGGGCAATATATATACTATACGTTCAGTATTTGCAATTGGTATCGTTATCACATGTTTATACACAGGCGGAAGCAGGCCGTGATATCATTACAAGTAACTGAAATTATTTAAATTAACTGTTGAACTGCAACTGCGCCAGGCGGGCATAAAGGCCGCCGCGGGACACCAGTTCATCGTGCGTGCCGACATCGACGACGCGGCCGGCGTCCATCACCACGATCCGGTCGGCCTTGAGCACGGTGGCTAGTCTATGGGCGATCACCAGGGTGGTGCGCTCAGACATGGCTTCATTGAGCGCCATCTGCACCAGGCGCTCATTTTCGGCATCGAGCGCCGAGGTCGCCTCATCGAGCAGCAGGATCGGCGCCCGCCGCACCAAGGCACGGGCAATCGACAGGCGCTGCTTCTGGCCACCAGACAATGACTTGGCGCGCTCACCCAGTGGCTGTTTGAAACCTTCCGGCAGGGCCTCGATAAAGGCGCGCGCCTGGGCCTTGTCGGCGGCGATGCGGATTTCGGTATCCGTGGCGTCTTCGCGGCCAAAACGGATATTGTCCTCCGCCGAGCCGGAGAACAGGGCCGTATCCTGCGCCACCAGCGACAGGCGTTCGCGCACCGCCTTAGGGTCGGCAGAGCGGATTTCGACGCCATCGATCTCGATACGGCCGCTCGCATAGTCATAATAGCGCAGCAGCAGCTTGAAGACAGTCGACTTGCCGGCGCCCGAAGGCCCGACCAGGGCCACGGTCTCGCCCGGCTGCACGATCAGCGAAAAACCATCGAGCACCTTTTGATCCTGCCGCGAAGGATAGGCGAAATGGATGTCCTGAAAACGGATTTCGCCGCGCGCCGGCACCGGCATGGCGGTCGGGCTTTCGGGGACGGTAATGGTCGGCCGCGATCCCAGCAGTTCGTCTATGCGCATCATGGCGCCCGCCGCCTTCTGCACGTCGCCCCAGGTCTCATTTAGATTGGCGACCGAACCGCCGGTGAGAATCGCCAGCATGACGAACTGGACCAGGGTACCGTTCGACATGCGGCCATGCAGCACGTCCTGCGCCCCCAGCCACAGCACGAAAGCGATGCCGCCAAAGACGAGCGTGATGACCATGGCGGTCATGGTGGCGCGCGTCGCCATGCGCCCGACCGAGGTGCGATAGGTTTCTTCTACCGCCGCATCGAAGCGCTTACGCGTAAAGGCTTCGCGCACAAAGGCCTGAACGGTTTCCAGCGCATCCAGCGATTCGGAGGCAAAGCCGACAGCACGGGCGAAGCGGTCCTGCGTTTCGCGCGTCGCCTTGCCGACCTGGCGGCCGAAAACGATCAGCGGCACCAGCACGAACGGGAAGGTGCAGAAGACCATCAGGGTCAGTTTCGGGCTAACGAAGCTCATCATCACCAGCCCGGCCACGAAGGTCAGCAGGTTGCGCAGGGCGATGGAGATGGACGAGGCGACAAGCGTTTCAATGATCTGGATATCGGCGGTGAGGCGCGAAATCACCTCGCCGGTCCGGATCTTCAGGAAATAGCCCGGATCAAGCTTCAGGATGTGGGCGAAGACATCCTCGCGCAGGTCGGCCACCACGCGCTCCCCCATGCGCGTGATGCAGTAGTAGCGCAGGGCGGTGGCTATGGCCATGACGAGCGCAACCGCGCCCAGGACCAGAAACCACTGGTTCAGCACGGCGATATTGCGCGAGCCGAAGCCCTTATCGATCAGTTGCTTGGCGACGAAGGTCATGGCAGGCGTGGCCGCCGCCGAGATCAGCAGGAACAGGACCATCGCCGCACCAAGGGCCTTCTGCTTCCACAGATAGGGGATGAGCCTTGCCAGCGGCCTCAAATTTCGCGTCTTGCCGCGTGTGCCGGCGGCCTGGCGAATATCGGCGACCAGTTCGGCGCCCGTGCCGGGGCGGCCTTCGGCGGTGTCAGTCTGTGCGGGAGTTGAATCAGCCATGGACCTGAGCTTTATACAGTCAGGACTTGCCTCGCAAGGAAGCTTCCTGTAAGAGCCGCACCTTCGGCACTCATGCCTCACACTTTTTATGGCGTCCGCACGCTGCTGGCCGGACGTATAAAGGAACAGATCGATGAAAAAAGAAGGTCACCCCGACTATCACTGGATCACCGTCACCCTGACCGACGGTTCGACCTACCGCACCCGTTCGACCTACGGCAAGGAAGACGCCGTGCTGAACCTCGACATCGATCCGCGCACCCATCCGGCCTGGACCGGCGGCACCGGCGCCCTGCTCGACCGCGGCGGCCGCGTTTCGCGCTTCAACAACAAGTTCGCCGGCTTCCTCAAGAAGTAAGGCGGGGCCGCTCCGCTGCGGTCACTTGTCAGAGTTTGGAAATCCGGTCCGGGGCAACCTGGGCCGGATTTTTCTTTGGTCGGGAAAGTATCTTTCTTGTACCTCCCCACCTCTGGTGTGGAGGGGGACCGGACGAGACGCGAAGCGACGAGATGTGGTGGTGGGGTATCTTACTTTCTGCCTTTCCCATGCTAGAACCAGCCTATGCACACGCCCTATGACGGTTCTCACAAGCTTTTCACCATCGGCGTCAAGCCGCTCGATCCGGCTGACTGGATCGATGTCGATGGCCAACTGCTGGCCTATCTCGACGAAAAGGATCGGCTGGCCGAACGCGTGCCTGAGAACATCTTCGTCGCCGAACCGGGCACGGAAACCGCGCAAGGCGAAGTCCTGACCCTGCTGGCCGATCATCTGCCCGAACGCTTTCCCGATATCTATCAGCGTCTGGGGCCGCAGATCGACATCATACCCGCCTTCCGCCGCGTCCGGCTCGATACCCCCTACCCGCCCTTGCTCATCGCCGGCGGTCTGGTGCAGGAAGACCTGGTGCTGATGCGGCGCGGTGAGGACGGCTGGCGGCTGGCGGCGGCCCACCTGTGCTTCCCGTCTTCGTGGCGGCTGCATGAGAAATTCAGCAGGGCCCTGCAGGACATCCATGCCCCGGTGCCCGATTTCGGCCGCGACACCCGCAATGCCACCATCATCGAGCGCATGTTCGACAATCTGCGCACCGAGCAGCCGGTGATGCGCTGGAACTGGTCGCTGCACGCCGATGACGTGCTACATCACCCCCATTCCGCCGGGCAATGGCGATTTGGTGATGAAAAGATCGATAGCCTTTATTTCCGGCTGGAACGCCAGACTCTGCGCCGGCTGCCGGAAAGCGGCGATATCCTCTTCACCATCCGCATCTATCTTGATCCGCTGGAAGCGATGGAAACCCAGCCCAATGCCGCCGAGTTGGCCCAGGCCCTGATCAGTCAGTTGCGCGCCTACAACCCTGCGCAGCTTGACTATAAGGGCCTGACGCTGGAACGCGACCGCCTGATTACGCGCCTCGATGCCATAGCCAGCCGCTGACGCTCACATTGTTTGCTTACAAATCGTCATGATAGCGTCGCGCAAATCCGCGCGGGACTTCTCATGACAAAGACGCTTTGGCCTGTTGTTTTGCTGATGATTTTAGGCGCCTGCCACACGCCGACGCCCGAAGAACAGGCCGCAGCCGCCTTTACCGTCAGTCCGCTACAGCCGGGCGATGGCGCCGACCTGACCGGCTGCATCACCAGGATCGCCCGCGCCGGTGACAGGCCCTCATACATCCTGATCGAGGATTCCCTGCAGGGCGGCGCTTTGGGCTATATCCGCCTCAACGGCCGGCTGACAAAGATTACCATGACCTCCGGCGGCTCGGACAGCATTCACAGCGTGCGCAGCTTTGTCGATGGCACGAAAAGTCTGTCAGTGGTCGAGTCCTACGATATCAAGGACGCCGCGCCCGGCCAGACGGTGCGTCCGCTGACCGGCCAGCTAATCGTTACCTGGAAGGGCGGCACCCAGACCTTAGCCATTGGCGGCGCCAGGGCCTGTATCGATGCGCCTTAGACATCTCCTCCCTACGCCTTGGCGTGGGGAGGTGGCATCGAGCACTTGGTGAGATGACGGAGGGGCGCCCCTCCGGCGCTGCGCGCCACCTCCCCATTTAAGAAATGGGGAGGAGAATTATGCCGCCAGTTGCTCTTTCACACGTTCGGCCAGGGTCTTGATATCCAGCGGCTTGGGCAGGAATGAGATATTCTGCTCGGCTTCCAGCAGGTCGGAGAATTCCGACTCGGCATAGCCGGAAATGAACATCACCGGCACGTCACCCAGGATCGGCCGCGCCAGTTTCAGCATCGACGGCCCGTCCATGCCCGGCATGATGACGTCCGAGATCAACAGGTCGAACCGGCCTTCCTCGGCCTCAATGATGGCCAGCGCCTCCTCGCCATCCTCTGCTTCAAGCACCTCGTAACCGCGCTGACGCAGCAGGTGCGCCGCGATACCGCGCACGATCTGCTCGTCCTCGACGAACAGGATGCGGCCGACACCCGACAGATCCTTTGGCACCGGCTTGGCGGCGGCTTCGGGCTTCGCTTCCGCCTCAGGCTTTTCGGCCTCGATCCACACCGGCAGGAAGATGCGGAAGGTCGCGCCCTTGCCCGGCGGCGAAACAATCTGGATATGACCGCCGGCCTGGGCGATGATGCCGTGGACGGTTGAAAGGCCAAGCCCCGTGCCCTCCCCCAGCGGTTTGGTGGTGAAGAACGGCTCGAACACCTGCGCCAGGATTTCGGGCGGAATGCCGGGACCGGTATCGGAAACCTCGATCAGGGCCGATCCCTGCGCCGGCGCTTCCGGCCAACCGTAGTCCTTCGCCTCGTCCTGGCTCAGGCTGGCGGCGCGGATATTGACCTTGCCACCACCCTGGGCGCGCATGGCGTCCCGCGCATTGACGACCAGGTTCATCATGACCATTTCCATCTGCCCCTTGTCGACATGGACATTGGGCAGGTTGCGGCCATATTCGGTTTCCAGCTTCACGTCCTCGCGCACCAGGCGGCGCAGCAGAACCTCGGCCTCGGAGACCATTTCGCCGACATTGAGCGTAACGCGCTTGACCGTCTGCTTGCGGGCAAAGGCCAGCAGGTTGCGCACCAGATCCTCGGCGCGGGCGATGATCTGGCGGATGCCGTTCAGATCCTCGTAGGAGGGGTCGCCAAGCGGGTGATTGACCAGCAACTGGTCATTACGGAACTTGAAGCCGGTCAGGAGGTTGTTGAAATCGTGCGCCATGCCGCCGGCCACCTGGCCGATGGCCTGCATTTTCTGCGACTGCACCAGGGTCTGTTCCAGCTTCTTCTGCTCGGAGACATCGAACAGATAAAGGCTGTAACCGCCGGAAACCTGCGACACATAGATTTGCAGCGCCCGGTCGGACTTGACGTTCAGGCTGATATCGAACGGTCCGCTTTTGTGGGTCGCCAGTTTCTCGGCCAGGGCCGCACGGGAGTTTTCGGTCACCAGGTCGCCGAACGCCAATCCGGTCAGCTTATCCGGCGCCAGCTCGGTCAGGGCGGCGAAGACCGTGTTGAAATCGGTGATGCGCGCGGCGAAGAGATCATTGCCCGCCACCAGGGCCGCCCCGAAGGGCGCCGCTTCAGCGAAAGCATCCATCACGGCTTCCGGCAGGTCGGCCTTGTGGGGTTCCGAAACCTCCGGCAGGAAAGTATCATCCTGCACAGCCGGCGGATTTTCATGCTTCAGCATCAGGCCGTTGCCGAGCACGCCCTGCGAAGCCGCGCGCACCAACACCAGGTCTTCGCCGAGGCGCGACACCACCATCTCGTAATCGAAGCCGCCCAGCCGGACCAGCGCCCGGCCGATGCCCTGCGCCTTCGCTTCGCGCAGCGCCACGAAAAGCGCCGGCGCATGTTCACCCTGCGGCAGGCGCTTTGTGCCGCCGCCGGCATCGCTCCAGGCCGGATTAACCGCCAGCACATGGCCGTCAAAAGCCGCCACCGCGGCCGGCTCGCTCAAGGCGCCCACAATATCGGACGCCCGGAAGCCTTCGCCGGCCAGAATATCCGTCTCGCCCGTAAAGGCGAACAGGCCCAGCAGGGCCACACCGGCCACCGCCGCGATCAGGATACCCAGCACGATGCCAACCGGCAAGTGCCCGGACACCAGCCACACAGCCACGCAGGCGCAAACCACGATCACCGCGACAATACCCGCCGTCAGCGGATTGACGAGATCACGCAGCCGGCTGATCAGCGAGGTCGCGGTGTTTTCCGGTGCGGATACCGGCGGGGCAATAGGCGCTGCGGACAAGAGACAACCTCTCCATGCGAAATGCGGATGCTGAAACGCCCGTTATGCAAGCGAATCACTTCCTGAATACTAGACCATTTTGCATTCCATGCGCAGGTTAACAAAACCGTGCCTTTTCAAGGCGCTGGCCTTAGAACGCGCGCTTCTTCTTAGCCATGACGAAGCTGATCAGCTTGGCGACGGCAGCGAAGTGTTGTTCGGGGATCACGTCGTCCACCTCCATGCTGGCAAACAGGGCGCGCGCCAGGGGCGGGTCTTCAATGATCGGTACATCATGCTTGCCGGCTTCCTCGCGGATTTTCAGCGCCACATTATCCATGCCCTTGGCAACGCAGACGGGGGCCGCCATTTCGCCCATTTCGTATTGCAGGGCCACGGCATAGTGGGTCGGGTTGGTGACCACCACCGTGGCATTTTTCACATTGGACATCATGCGCCGGCGGCTTTTTTCCATGCGCAACTGGCGCAGCTTGGCCTTGATATGCGGGTCGCCTTCGGTCTGCTTGTATTCTTCCTTTTGCTCCTGCTTCGACATCTTCATGCGTTGCAGAAAACGGAACTTCTGCAAGGCAAAATCGGCCACGCCCTCGACGAACAGGAAGATGCAGACGGCAATCGCCAGGGCAATGACGGCCTCATGCACATAGGGCAGGATCAACATTGGCGAGGCGGCGGTCAGGGCCAGGATGTCGGTCAGGCGGTTCTTCACCACCATCCAGACGATGGTGCCGGTGATGATCAGCTTGAGCAGGGTCTTGCCGAACTGGATCAGCGCATCGACACCGAACAGCTTTTTCAGGCCGTTCATCGGATTGAGCTTGCTGAAATCCGGCGCCAGTTTCGACGGCGTGAACATCAGGCCGGTCTGCATAACATTGCCGAAGACACCCAGCGCAATGGAGGCGCCCATGACCATAAGCAGGATGGGGATGATATCCATTACCACGGCGCGGGCGATTCCCATGCCGCCGTCGCCTTCCAGAGACCCCAGCAACTGCTCCGGATGGGCCAGGAAGGGCAGGAGGTCACCGGTCAGGGTTTGCGCCAGTTCGGGGCCTTTCATGGCCACGATGGCGCAGGCGCCGATCAGGGAGAGGGCTTGCGGCAGGTCGCCGGACTTGGCGACATCGCCCTTGTCCCGCGCCTGCTGGAGTTTCCGCCCGGACGCCTCTTCTGTTTTATCTTCGCCGTCCGCTTCGTCAGCCACTGCGGGCTCCCTTCAGGAACACCCCAAGATACTCCTGGTAATGGTCGATGAAGACCATGCCGATGGTGCCGAGAGAGAGGCCCAGCAAGGCAAGGCCCGCCAGGACGCTCACCGGCGTGGCGGCAAAGAAGATCGGGAAATTGGGCATCATGCGCCCGATAAAACCGGTGGCGATATTGAAGACCAGGGCGAACACAATCACCGGCGCTGAAAGCTGAAGCGCCAGAACAAAGCTTTCGCCCAGGGTCTTGACCATCAGGGTGCCGGCATCGCCGATCATGACGGTCTTGGCTGGTGAGAATATCTGGTAGGAATCGACCATGGCGCGGATGAACAGATGATGGGTATTGGTCACCCAGATCATCACCAATCCGAAAATGGCCAGGAAAGCGCCAAGGCTGGTGCTGGACTGCGCTTCGGTCGGATTGGCGGTCTGCGCAAACGAGAGCGTGGTTTGCAGCGACAGGATTTCGCCCGTCGTCACCAGGGTGAACAGCAGCACACGCATCAGGCTGCCCAGCATCAGGCCGATAATCGTTTCGTGCAGCACAATGCCGGTCAGGGCGCCGAGCGTCGGCGGCATGGCCGGGATATAGGCCCCGACAATCGGCGTGATCATCATAGCCAGCAGCAGGGCGAAGCACAGGCGCAGGCGTGGCGGCACGGCCGGATCGCCCAGCCCCGGCACCAGCAGAACAATGCTGGCCAGGCGGATAAAGATCAGCCCAACCACCCACAATTGTGCCGACGTGCCGAAAAAGGAGGCCAGATCATCGCCGCCCGTATCCGGAAGACTTGAGCGCAGTTGTACGGCCTGCAACAGAAGCATGGCCTAGATGGCCGCGATCTTGTTGATGATTTCGTGCATGAAGGTGGCCAGCAGCGATCCCATCAGGGGCAGCAGCAGCAGCAGGGCCAGAAAGACCGAAATGATCTTCGGCGCATAGATCAGCGTGGCTTCCTGAATCTGCGTCAGGGCCTGAAAGAGGCCAATCACCACGCCCACCACCAGCCCGACCAGCAGGATCGGCAGACATAGCTGGATGGTCAGCCAGATGGCGTCACGCCCAATTCCCAGAACCTCGGCACCCGACATTCGTTTTACCCGTTAAATCACAACACAACCCGGCAATATTTGCCGCGCGAACGGTTAATTTGCCCTTAACCTATGATGAGATTCTCATTCGCCTTAAAGCCCGAAATGACAGGGAAAATTATCGCGGCATTAACTATGGTTAAACCCCGTTCAGGCAAGTTAACAGGCAATGAGTCGAGACCGTAAACCGTCTGCAACGAATGCCGGCCCTGCCGGCAGCGCGCCCGCACATGAGCCGGCGCTTGAGCGTGCGCGTGTTTTACTCGACGCACCGTCACCGCCTCAGTCCTCTCGCCAGGCCGCCCTGCGCACCACGGCCATCTTTGCCGCCACACTGTGCATGGGTATGGCTACCTTAGCGCTTGGGGATACCATCGCCTCGCCTCAGGTAGCGCCGCGATCGGATATCGATATCCGCGTCGGCCGCAACAAGTCCTCGGGCCGCATCGAAATCTACGGCGCCATCGGCAGCCGCGCCTCGGTCCGCCGCGAAAAAGGACAGGTGGTCATTCGCCTGCCTGGCCAGAAAAAGCCTGATCTCGGCGATATCCGCTCAAACCCGCCGGTCGGCATCAAGGGGGTCGATCTCAAGTCCGACGCCCGCGCCAGCGAACTGTGGCTCACGGTCAATGACGGATTCGAGACCCATTTCGGCCGGGAGGATGGCGCCGTTTTCGTCCAGATCGATCCGACCGCCGAAGACAATGCCAAACCGGACGATGGCAAGAAAGACGGCCAGGTCACGGTCAACCTCCAGGACATCATCAAGGGCGAAGAGACCAAACCCGCCGCGCCGAATGACGCCCGTGTCAACAAGGCGGCCAAGGTGCCGGTTGTGGCGCTGGAAGTCGAGGCCATCGATGGCGGCAAGGATATCGCCTTCCCGTTTGAAGGCCCCGTTGCCAGCGCCGTTTTCCGCCGCGGCGAATCGGTGTGGATCGTCTTCGATTCCGAGGTCGACCTGCGTCTGCCGCCGGAACTGAAGGACGGCGCCATCGTCCAGGACGCCCAGTGGACGCGCAATGACGGCTTCACCGCCCTGCGCCTCAAGGCCCCGACCATCGGCGCCCTGTCGGCCATCAATGACGGGCTGGTGTGGCGCGTCCGGCTGGGCGGCCGGCCGCTCGATAACAAGGCGGTCGAGGCCAGCGTCATCCGCGACGATAGCGCCGGTGTGCCGGGCCTGAACATCAACCTGGCCGGCGCCACCCGCATTGCCTGGATTCGTGACCCCAGTGTCGGCGACCGCATGGCAGTGGTTCCGGCGCGCGGCCCGGTGAAGAACCTGACCACCGCCCGCACCGTGCTGGAAGCCACCCTGGCCTCGACGGCGCAAGGCGCGGCGGTTGTGCATATGACGCCGGACGTCAAGGTCGATGTCTCCGGCGACCTGGTCGAGATATCGCGTCCGGGCGGCCTGACACTGTCCACCCTCGATCCCAATGCGTCACCCAGCGACCCAACCCTGGCCTACAAAAACGCCCTTTATCCCGGCCTGATGAACGCCGACTGGTCGGCCGCGCCAGCCGAAGGTTTCCTCGTGCGTTATAATGCCCTTCAGGCCGCCGCCGCCGATGAGGCCAGCCTGGGTCCGGCCGCTGCCACCAAGGCGCGCCTGGCTTTGGCGCGGTTTCTGGTCGGGCAGAACCTCAACTTCGAGGCGCAGGGTGTCCTCGACCTGCTGATCAAGGAAAGCCCGCGCGCCCAGGATAATCCCCAGGTCCGCGGCCTGCGCGTCGTCGCGCGCATGTTATCCGGCCGCTATGCCGACGCCACCGGCGACCTGTCCTCTTCGCAACTCGTCAACGACCCGGCCTCGCGTCTGTGGGCCGGCTATGGCGAAATGCAGTCCGGCCACCACGCCGATGCCGTTAAGGATTTCAAGTTCGGCCTCAAGGCGCTCGATCAGTTCCCACCGGAATGGCGCGTCAAGATCGGTTCGGCCTATGCCTATTCCGCCCTGCAACAGAACGACCTGGCCACCGCCGAGGCCATGATCGGCTACAGCCTCGCCCAGGCGGTAACACCCCTTCAAAAACTCTATGCCTATCTGATCGACGCCCAGATCATCGAGGCCCAGGGCGATAAGGCCCGCGCCCTGAAAGTCTACCAGGCGGTGGCGCGCGCTACGGATGACAGCATCGCCGCTCCCGCCGCCATGCACGCCGCCATGCTGAGCTACGACCTCAAGAAGGCGACTTCGGCCGAGACCCTGGCCACGCTCGATGGCTTGCGCTTCCGCTGGCGCGGCGGCGACACCGAAATGAAGCTGATCAATGACATGGGCAGCATTTATCTCAGCGAAGGCCGCTACCGCGAGGCCCTGATGGTGCTCAAGAGCGGCGGCCAGACCTTCATGAACGATCCGCAATCGATCCAGATCCAGGCGACGCTCAATCAGGCGTTCCGCGGCCTGTTCCTGGGCGGCATGGCCGACGGCCTGCAACCGGTCGAGGCGCTCGGCCTGTTCAACGACTTCAAGGAACTGACCCCCATTGGGTCTGACGGCGATGAGATGGTGCGTCGGATCGTGCGCCGCCTCGTCGATGTCGACCTGCTCGACCAGGCCGCCGACCTGCTGGAATATCAGGTCAGCCACCGCCTGGATGGCGTGGCCAAATCCACGGTGGCCGCCGACCTCGCCACCATCTACCTGATGGATCACAATCCGCAAAAGGCCCTGGCGGCCCTGTGGAATACCCGCACCACCCTGCTGCCGAAGGCGGTCATGGCCGAGCGCCGCGTGCTGGAAGCCCGCGCCCTCAACGAACTGAACGAGCCGGATAAGGCGCTGGACGTGCTGGGCAATGACAATTCGCCCGACGCACAGGATATCCGCGCCGATATCTTCTGGAACAAGCAGGACTATGCCCATGCCGGCGCCATTCTTGAAAAGCGCCTTGGTGACCGCTGGAAAAGCGACACGCCCCTGACGCTTGCCGACGAAGGCCGCCTGCTGCGCGCCGCCATCGCCTACAGCCTGCAAAAGGACCAGCCGTCCCTGACCCGCCTGTCGACGCGCTATGGCAAGTTTTCCGATACGGCGGCCTCCTCCGACGCCATTCGCGTGGCGCTGGCCCCGCTTGACGGCGGCACACTCAGTGCCAAGGATTTCGCTGCCTCTACCGCCGCCACCGACAGTTTTGCCGGCTGGGTTACGGGCATGAAGAAGAAATTCCGCGAGCGGGATGATGCCGCGGCAAAAGCGGCGGCGAATGCACCAAAGGGCAAGGCGGCGTAATTAGATGCGCGAACAAATAATCACTGAGATCAAACGCCTTTCTATTAAGCACGGAAGGCCAATCGGTCGGGAGTTATTTGAAAAAGAAACCGCGATTGGAAAACATGCTTGGCTTGGAGTCTATTGGGCGCGTTGGGGCGATGCGCTTGCAGAGGCAGGATTAGAACAAAACTCCAAAACTCCTAAAATTGATCCAGAATTTTACTATGAAAGATTGGCTGGAGCATTCCGCCACTTCCACAAAATTCCGACGACTACAGAGTTGCGATTATACCGCAATATTGATCCGTCGATGCCCGCACATAGCACTTTCGATAAAACTTTTGGCTCCAAAGAGGAAATGCTGCGCCGACTAAAAACATGGGCGGCCAGTAAGGCTCATTTTTCTGATATTTTCGACATGCTTTCTGAAATTACAGACAAACCTGAACCTGAGCACCACGAGGACATATCAGTAAAAGAAGGCTGGGTTTATATACTTAAATATGGAGATTTTTACAAAATTGGTGCAGGCAGCGATCTTGAGCGGCGGGTGAAGCAGATTGCTACCAAATTACCCGAAGACGGCGAATTGCTACATGCTATCCGGACTGACGATCCTTTCGGGATCGAAGCCTACTGGCACAAACGTTTCGCTGAGAAGCGAGCCAAAAACAATAGCGAGTTCTTCAAACTCAGCCCTAAGGACGTTCGAGTCTTAAAGAAGCGAAAATTCATGTAATTCGTGAGGACACTTCCGTGCGCAAAGTCACATCCATGTGATCAATGTCGTGTTTCGCTTTAAGGAAATTCGACAAACCTGTAATATATGCGTGTCCCCAAGATTTAGGGGATGTGAATCAAATGAAGGAAAATGATCGTCAGTTAAGTCAGGCATAGCCGCAAGTTTAATGCGCGGCCATTCGTCGAAATCTCGGCACCAGCCCATATTTGCTCTTACGCGATCAAGCCCTCCCCGAAACCAAGACTATAGTCACTCTCAAATCCGAGAGCGCGCATTCGCTTGTTCTGTTTATAGATTAACTCAACTTATGAAAGGTCGGGGGACCTGAGCCGCGTTCGTGATGGCCGCAGCCCTTGAAACAAAATACATGAATATGAACAACATCCGTCCCAATGGCATCTCCATTCCCGGCAAGTGGAAAGTCCTGCTCCCCGCCGGCGCGGTCACCGTACTGGTCCTGCTGTCGCTGGTTTCCTGCGGTCAAACCATCCAGCCGGGTAATGTCGGCGTCAAGATTCGTACGCTCGGCCCCAATGCCGGCGTGGATAAGACACCCCTGCCCTCCGGCTGGCATCTCAACCTGCCCGGCGAGCGCATTGCCGAATTCCCGGTGATCCAGCGCACCTATACCTACACCGCAGAAAAAGATGAACGCGGGCCGGAAAACGAGGAAATTAGTTTCTCCGACAACAACGCCCTGCCGATGACCGCCGATGTCCAACTGGTGATGCGCATCGATCCGTCCAAGGCGCCGGCGCTTTACACGCGCTATCGCCTGACCTTTGACCAGCTCTTTGAAGGGCCGATCCGCAATGATGTGCGCTCATCGATCGCGGCGGAAACCGAACTGGTCAGCGTCGAATATCTCTATCGCGGCGGCCGCCAGCAGGTGATCCAGAAGGCCCTGGCGCGCGTCAACCGCAAATGGGAGGCGCAAGGCGTCAATATCAGCCAGCTCGACTGGATCGGCACCATCCGCTACCCGCAGGTGATCCTCGACTCGATCCAGGCCAAGACCAAGGCCGATGCCGACGCCTCCGCGGCTCAGGCGCAGGTAGCCGTGGCCAAGGCCCAGGCCGATGCCCTGATCGAACAGGCGCGAGGCCAGGCCGAATCCAACCGCCTGCTGGCGCAGTCGATCGCCTCGTCTCCGGAAGTGGTGCAGTTGCGCGCCATTGAAAAGTGGGATGGCAAGCTGCCGACAACCACTGGCGGCGCGGTGCCGTTTATCGATATCAGCAAGCGCTAAAAACTAAGGGAGGTTGCCATTGACAGCCTCCCTTTTTCTTTGCGGGGAATGTGATATTATTAGTTAGTAATTGTTAGTGGAGACAGTCATGCCGACATCCGTCGCTCTTGGTCCTCATTTCGAAGCCTTTATCAAGGAGCAGGTTGCCAAAGGGCGGTATAATAACGCCAGCGAAGTGGTGCGCGACGGCCTGCGTATGCTGGAGGACCGCCAGCAGGACCGCCAGGCAAAACTGGAAGCGCTGCGGGCGGATTTGCAGGCGGCAGTTGATGATCCAACTGAGTACGATGCAGAAGAGGTTTTTGCCGAGGCGGAAGCCTTGATCGAACAACTGGCGATGAAAGCCGCTGGATAGTGCGGGTCGTATTCCGGAAGACAGCCCGGCGAGACCTGCTCGATATCGCCACCTATATTGGCCGCGACGCGCCTGTGCGTGCCCAAAGCTACATTGGTGAATTGCGCGGCAAGTGCCAAGGCCTGGTTGAAAATCCGTACTCAGGCAGTCCGCGTCCTGACGTGCTTGATGATCTTAGAATAGTGCCGCATGGCAATTATGTGATCTACTATTTAGTTCAATCGGAAAAGATAATCATCCTGCGCATCTCGCATGGCGCCCGTCTAATGGACGCCGTGGATTTGTCAGAAAACTAACCCTACCCGCCGCCCGTAGCCACCGGGTGGAAGCTCTGCACCAGCGAGCCTGCGACCAGGTGCCAGCCATCGACCAGCACGAAGAAGATCAGCTTGAACGGCAGCGAAATCACCACCGGCGGCAGCATCATCATGCCCATCGACATCAGCACTGAGGCAACAACGAGGTCGATGACGAGGAACGGCACGAACAGCATGAAGCCGATCTCGAATGCCTTTTTCAACTCCGAAATCATGAAGGCCGGCGTCACCACGCGCACCGGCAGGTCCATCTTGTCGGCCGGCATTTCGAGCTTGGACAGCCCGACGAACAGGCCGAGATCCTTCTGGTCGACCTGAGCCAGCATGAAGGCTTTCACCGGCTGGCTGGCAGCGTCAAACGCCTGCGGCAGCTCCATTTCCTGATCCATCAGCGGCCGGATTCCCTGGCTGTAGGCGGCCTCATAGGTCGGGGCCATAACGATAGCCGAAAGGAACAGCGCCAACGAAATAATCACCGCATTGGGCGGGCTCTGCTGCAAACCCAGCGCCGTCCGCAGCAATGACAGCACCACCACGATGCGAATGAACGAGGTCGTCATAATGACGATCGACGGCGCCAGGGACAGCACCGTCATCAGGCCGATCAACTGCACCACGCGAGCGCTTAAACTGCCGCCCTTGCCGAGATCGACATTCACCGACTGCGCCAGGGCGCTGTACGGCATGATCATCATGGTGAAGCCAAGGATAAACACCACCAGCACGATAAAATTCATCGTTTTCGGCCCTAAAGGCTTGCGGCCTTTCGGTTCAGCCTCGGAGGCAGGCGCGTCAGAACAGGTCATCATTGGGGTCCAGAGGCGCTTTTGAGGAAACAGGCGCAGGCTTCACGGAAACAGAGGCGGGCGCATCGAGTTCGCGCCCCTCGCCCAGCAGGATCAGGCGTTCGGCATTATCAAGTCGCACCAGTACCAGCCGGCGGGCTGGATCGAGCACAAGGGTCTCGATCACCTCCAGCCGCTTGGCGCCGCGCTGGGCCTGCAGCTTCGCCATCAGCGCCGGCGCATAGCGGCGCAGCACATAGGCCAGGCCGAGGATCAGCCCGATGACGATGGACAGACCAAAAAAGGCCCGCAGGATTTCTACCAGACTCATCTCGTCCTTTTGCCCCCACCGGAGTTAACGCGCCGTTTACTTAAAGCCTTCGTTAACCAAAAGGTGGGCATAATTTGCCCCGTATCTGTGGCATAACCCTCATTAGGTTGAGTCGCGGGATTTCGGAAAGGCCGAGCATGACGACAAACATGGCTAATCAGGGCATAGGCTTCCTCAACGCGCTGCAATCGCGCATGAGCTGGCTGAATGACCGCCAGAAGGTCGTGGCCCAGAACGTCGCCAACGCCTCGACCCCCGGTTTCAAGCCGCATGACCTGATGGGCCAGGACTTCGGCAAGCTGATGGCCGGACAGGATGACGCCGCCAATGGCCTCGGCATGACCATGACCAATGCCATGCACCTGCCCTCACCCGACGGCGGCGCCACGCGCGCCAGGGAAATCACCTCGCTCGATTCGGAAACCACCATGGACGGCAACAGCGTCGTGCTGGAAGAACAGATGCTCAAAATGGCCGAGAGCCGGATGCAGTTCCAGGCGGCGGTGTCCTTCTATGAAAAATCGATGTCCATGCTGCGCATGGCCGCCAAGGCGCCTGGTAAATAAGGAGATAGGTGATGATCAATAACGACAAGCCGACCCAATCCAGCCAGACCATGGCGGTCGCTGCCTCAGCGCTCAAGGCGCAGCAGGCGCGGATGCGCGTCATCGCCGAAAACATCGCCAACTCCGATTCGACCGGCCGCACACCGGGCGCCGATCCCTATCGCCGCCAGACACCCGTTTTCACCTCGGCGCCGGTCGATGGCGCCACGGGCGTCAAACTGGCCAATGTGGTGCAGGATATGAGCGCCTTCCAGCAGGAATACGACCCGACCCATCCGGCCGCGGATGCCACCGGCTACGTCAAGAAGCCCAATGTCGATCCGCTGATCGAGACCATGGATATGCGCGAGGCCCAGCGGTCTTACGAAGCCAATCTGAACGTCATCGAGACGGCGCGCGCAATGACCCAGAAAACCCTCGATATTCTTGAAAAATAAGGCGTAGACCATGGACCCCTTATCCGCTGCCCGCGCCTATGGCGCCGCCGTCAAACAGGCGCAAAACGCTGCGAAAGAAAGCAGCAACGAAGCCGGCGCCACCTCGGCGCCCGATTTCGGCAAAATGCTCCAGGGCGCGCTGGAGCACACGATGAAGACGACCCAGGGCGCCGAAAACATGATGGTCCAGCAATCGCAGGGCAAGGCGGAACTGATCGACGCCGTCACCGCTGTTTCGAGTGCCGAAACATCCTTGCAAACCGTCATCGCCATCCGCGACCAGGTGATCAACGCCTACCAGGAAATCATGCGGATGCCGATCTAAATCCGCCCTTGTTCATGACGGTTTTTAAGATACAATCTGTCTATGACCACCCTGTCGCCCGATGACATAAAGCGTATGACCCCCGCTGAGCGGCTGACGCTTATTGGTGACCTGTGGAACAGCCTTGACGATACCGAACTTCCCCTGCCACCGGCACAGCGCCTGGAACTTGAACGGCGCCTTGAAAACTTCGATGCCGAAGCCGATCGGGCAATGACCTGGGAACAGGTCAAAACCAAACGAGTTGCGCACAAATCCTGATGCGTGACATTCGGATATTTGCCGCCGCCGAACTGGAAATCACCGAAGCCAGAGCGTGGTACGACAGCGAAAGTCCCGGCCTCGGCGATCGGTTTATTGATGAATTAGATCCACAACTGGAACGGATTGCCGCTGCTCCCGACCAGTTTCCATGCGTCTTGCGCGATGTGCGCCGGGCACGCCTGCATATCTTTCCCTATGCGATTTTCTTCCGCGAAAAGGGAACTGCGGTTTTTGTGATCTCCTGCTTTCACTCCAGTCGAAATCCGCGCGCCTGGAAACATCGTGCCTGACTACCGACTTAGCCAACCCGTCCTGGCAGGCGTGACTACTTTTTGACCACAGCAGGAACTGTGAGTGGTATCAGTGACACCCTCCTTTTATACCTCCCCACCTATGGTGGGGAGGGGGACCGCGCCGCCTTTGCGGCGGGGTGGTGGGGCATCTGGCTATCTCTAAAAAGACTGGCGCAATTGATATCCTGTCAACGTAACTCCACTGTAATTCTAAATTTTAGACTTTAGAAACTTGACTTCCGCATGATATTTTTATTTCCAGCCAAGGGGATAAGAATGGGCCATCTAATACGTGCAATAATCGTAGCAGTAATTGCGTTATCACCTGCAACCGCTCATGCTCGCCTGACCGAGACTGTAAAGGTTAGATATGAAACCTCAGAAGGCGCCTCCAAATGGTATGAAGTCGATGCCAACTTCCTCACCGGTATGGAGCTTAATGAAGCGACCACTTCAACGCGATACAAAGCCCTAAAAAGCTATGCGGAACAGCCTTCGTTTCTTATCTGCGGCTACAAGTTTGTTTCAAGCTGTATGCCAACTTTTGGCCGTATCAAAGGCCCCGATCAAGAGGGGAGGCAGTGGGAAATTTGCACGGGCGATTTTTGTTACTAATATTCGATTGCTAATCACGCAAAGGAAAAGTCGCCCATTTCTAAGCGGAATTACGGTCACAGGATATCAATTGCGTAATTCCTGCCCTCTTTAAATACCCGCACATTCACCGAATCTATCCCCCTGTCCTTTTCCCGGTGCATCCTATGCGGATGTCCCTCGATGACCGCACAGCACAGGAAAAACTGACCCCGGAAGAGCGGCATGCGCTTCTGCGCGCCTTTGCCGACCGGATGCTGCTTAAGGTCACCGCCATGGATGATCCCGAAGATATGCCGGGCGTCGAGAAGGCCGTGCGGACAGCCGCCGTCATCGAATGCCTTTATAGCCGCTGTGACCGTGCCGAACGCCAGAAACCGGAGCCGCGCAAGGCCGAAGCCGAGCGCGCTGCCCATGAAGAAGCCGCGATCAAGGCGCAGGTGTCCCTGGCCAGTACGCTGAAATGGAGCAATGAGCGCCGCCGCGATCTGGGCCAATGGTGGGAGGCGGCCCAGAACGTCACAAAGACGGTCACTCAGGAGGCTCAGCTTACAACACCGGCGCCGCAGATGGCTATCGTGCCTGAACCTCTCACGCCGTCTGCGCCCAAAGTCAGCTATGTCGATTACACCGACTGTATCGCGCAAGCGCGCGCCGAACTGGCCTTGAAAAAACGCTTAGCGACGCAATCGTCACCACTGCCACGCCCACCGTTTCGCGGCCCGCCTTAGACTACCTGTCCTGTAGCTTCCCGCCTGCGGAGTTTGGCGTCAGCGAAAGTATAGCTTTCGCAAGCCATGGGACCGCGAGCCAAAGGCGAAGGGTGGTAGGGGTCTATAAGGCTGATCGTGCAGAAATTCTGCTCTCTTCAGTCATGAGGCAAATCAAGCCCCCACCACCACGCCATGAAGAATGGCTCGGTCCCCTTCCCCATTCATGGCAGGTATTATCAGCCCTTCTTCGGGGGCGTTGCCGGCTTGGCGCCTGCTGGCCCCGGCGCCGCCGGTCCGCCAGCGGCCGTCTTGTTGAGCTGCTGCTGCAGGCCGTCGGCGCGCTGCATCCGCTTCGCCAGCTTTTCCGTGAGATCTTTTGCGGCATCGGCCGACATGGCGCCGAGAATAGCCGCCAGGGCGCGGTCCTTCATTTTCGAGGCGATCGGCAGGCGGACATCGTCGCTCATGATCGTCATGGCGGCGGCCGCATCCTTGGGCTTCATGGCCGAGTAGACGGCAACCAGGCGCGTCGTGTCGTCATCCTGCACCTTGGTCGCCTGGTCGAGCAGGCCCTGGATTTGGGTCTTCAGGTCGGCCAGTTGCGTGATGCGGGCATCGAGCTTGGAATCGGCGGCCTCGATCAACTGGGCCCGCGAATTAAGCTGTTGCTCGCGCTGGTCAAGCTGGGCCCGGCGCTGGCCAAGGCTTTGCAGGATATTCAGTTCATTGGGCGAAATGCCCGCCTGCTTGGCCAGATCGTTTACAGATGTGGCGCAGATCGGCGTCATCGGCGCGGTCGCCGCCGCATCCTTGCCCTGCGAGGCCGCATCGGCCGCCATCAGGGCCGGATCGACACCGTAGCTCTGAGTCGGGTCATCGGCACGATCGACCTCGCCCTTGCCGCTCGCTTTCGGCGCCGTTGTCTTCGCTACTGGTTTTTCCGCCTTTTTGCCATCGGCGGCAAAGGCCGAAGCCGCATGAAATACATCCGGCATCACTTCCAGGCTGGTGATCGCCTTGAGGGCAAGCACACCACCGGCGGCGACGGCGATAAGCGGCAGGAAACGGGGTAAGGCCATCTAATAAATACTATCTCTTGATATGGAACTGACGCGGACGGCCTTTCGGCGCTTCCACGGTCGTCGTCTTGTCATCTGCCGCGTACTTGGAGAAGTCCCTGGCCGCGTCTCTGCTCGCGTCCTTGGCGAACAGGTCGTCTTCAACGGCAGCGAGCTGCCGGGCAGGCAGGTTAAGCGTGCGGATCATTTCGTTGAGATTGGCGACCACCAGTTCGGACATCTGGACCTTGTCGATGATCTCACTCTCGTCTTCCGGTTCGATATCAGGCAGCAGGCTGCGACCGGTGCGGACATAGGGCGTCCGATCTGGCCGGACCTCATTCATGAAGGCCGAGCGATCACGCGGCCGCGCTACCGCTTCGGCCTCATGGTGCGCCGGGCGAATGACCTCGTTCGCGGCCGGACGGGTCACGGGCTGGCTGCGGATCGCTTCGTAATGGACCAGCCCCTTGTCCAGTTCGGCCTGAACCCGTTCGGCGCGCGCCACCTGCATGTCGAGCTTTTGCAGCACATCGCGCGCCGCCAGAATACGACCATGCAAAAGATCCTGCGATTCGTCGGCATTGCCGCGCAGTTCCTTCAGAGAGGCATGAGCCCGGATGGCCGCGTCATCGAGATCATGCACGGCCTTGGCGAAGCCCTCATGGGCGGCGCGCAACGCTTTCAGGCGCTTGTCGAGACGCATACCGAACACCAGCGCCGCCACCAGCAGCGCCATCAGGATCACATCCATGATAATGTTCGTCAGGCTCATTGCGGCACCCTATTTCTTCACCTGCATCAGCCGGCGCTTGGCCGCCGAGGCGAGCGGAGAATCGACCCGCACAGCAATCGAATGGCCCTTGCGGCCCATCCGGCCCGTGGTCAGCGGGATGGCGCCACATTTGATCTGCACCGGCGATTCCGCATTGGCGTTGAGGATGAGGGTTTCGCCCACCTCCAGGTTAAGCACCTTGGACAGCGGCATCTGCTGCTCATCGAGCACGGCGCGGACCTCCATCTGGGTGGTCCAGATTTCGGTCGCCAGGTGGCTTTCCCAGATATTGTCGCGGCCGAATTTCTCGCCCATGAACTGCTGGAGCAGCATCTTGCGGATCGGTTCCAGCGTGGCATAGGGCAGCAGAAGTTCGACGCGTCCGCCGCGGTCTTCCATGTCGATGCGCAGCTTGACCAGGATCGCCGCATTGGCCGGGCGGGCGATGGCGGCAAAGCGCGGATTGGTTTCCAGGCGATCGAGGTTGAAATTAACCGGCGTCAGCGGCTCGAAAGCGGCCTTGGCGTCGTTCAGGATCACCTCGACCATCCGCTGCACCAGCACGCGCTCGATGGTGGTATAGGGCCGGCCTTCGATCCGCAGCGCCGCCGTGCCGCGACGCCCGCCCAGAAGCACGTCAACGATCGAATAGATCAGGTTGGAATCGACCGTCAGCAGGCCGTAATTGTCCAGTTCCTCGGCGCGGAAGACCGCCAGGATCGCCGGCAGGGGAATCGAGTTCAGATAGTCCCCGAACCGGATCGAGGAAATATTATCGAGCGACACTTCAACGTTGTCGGAGGTGAAGTTCCGCAAACTCGTCGTCATCAGGCGCACCAGCCGGTCGAAGACGATTTCGAGCATCGGCAGGCGCTCGTAAGACACCATGGCCGAATTGATGATCGCCCGGATGCCCGAGCGTTCATTGTAGTCGTCTTCCGATAGATCGAAGCCGAGCAGGCTGTCGATTTCGTCCTGGTTGAGAATGCGTTCGGCGCCGGAGGGCACATTGAAGCGCTCCCCCATGCCGCCGCCGCCAACCATGGCCTCCCACTCGGCCGCAAGGTCACCGCCGGCGTCACCATCGCCGCCACCGCCGCCCCCTGATCCGCCGGAGGCGGCTTCGGCTTCGGCGGCGAGTTCCGCCTCCCAAGCCGCCATCATGGCTTCCTGATCGACTTCTTCCGCCATTAGGTAATCAACATTTCTTCAATAAGAACGGCATTGATCTTGTGGGGCGCCAGAACCAGGTTGATCCGGCGCAGGATTTCCAGGCGCAACTGGTAATTGCCCTGCGAACCGCTGAGGTCTTCCGGACGCAGTTCGCGCAGGAAGCCCTGCATCACGTCATTGATGCGCGGCATGTTCTCGGTCAGGGCGTCCACTGTTTCGTCGTCCGGACATTCCAGGGTCAGCTTGAGCTTGAGATAGCTGGCGCGGCCGTCCGGCGACTGGATATTGGCCACCATGTTCGGCAGGGAAAGATAGGTCGTACCGTTCGGCCCTTCCGAGGGCACGGGCTGTGTGGCCGGATCGAGCTTGGCATCCGCCCCGCCGCCGTGTTCGCCGCCTTCCTTCTTCTTGTCCTTTTTGGCGTCCTTTTTCTCGCCATGGCCGGCCTTTTCATCCTTGCCATGCTCGCCCGCCTTCGCGGCATCCGCCGGCGGCTTGGGCGCCAGAAAAAGAAACCAGGCCGCAGCTCCGCCACCGCCCAGCAGCAGCACGGCCGCGGCGATAATGACGATCAGCAGGGGGAACTTCTTCTTGGGCGCGGCCTCGCCTTCGCCGCCTTCACCACCGTCTACCGGCGGGGCCTCCGCGTCCTTAGGCTTCTTCTCTTTCTTGGCCAAACTGCCCACCCATCGATAATACGCGACAAAGCTGAAAGCCGAAGTCTAGGCCCAACTCTTAAACAAACCTTAAGCACCCGCCTTCAAGTGTTAAGATCACTATCGCCAAACATGGTTAACGATTGCTTGTTATCCGCGCCCCGCACGGCACTTTTTGCCGCCCTTCCATGTGTCGGGATTCGGCGCAAACCGTCAACTTCCTTTTAAAACAAGGCTTTGGCAAAATTAACCATTCGTGGCACGGCGCTTGCATCTTACAAAAACATGGTTAACGGCGCATCTGAGGATCGGCGACGTTTTCCGGTAAGACCCTGAATTTGAACCTTTAATCGGGAGCCGCTGACATGGATAATGCCAACTACGTCGCCTTGTCGCGCCAGATCACCCTGCAACGGGAGCTGGATATCAGCGCTAATAACCTCGCCAACATGAACACCACGGGCTACAAGTTCGAGGAATTGCTGGTCAATGCCGAGCCGGGCGCTCCGGCCGTCAACGCCCCCATCCGTACACCGGCCAATTTTGCCTATGATAACGGCGTCGGGCGCAACTTCACCCAGGGCACGATGAACCAGACCGGCGCCCCGCTCGATCTGGCGCTGAATGGCGAAGGCACCTTCTTCACCGTCACCGGCAAGAACGGCCAGACCGCTTATACCCGCGACGGCGCCTTTACACTCAATGGCGAAGGCACGCTCGTCACCGCCCAGGGCTATGTCGTCCAGGGCGATGGCGGCCCGATCACGCTCGACCCAAAGAAGGGCGAGCCCAGCATCTCGGCCGACGGCATCATCACCCAGAGTTACCAGGGCCAGGCCGAACGCGTCGGCAAGCTCAATGTGGTCCGTATCGCCAATATGAGCGATCTCTCCAAGCAGGGCGACGGCACCTACACCCTGACCAGCAACCAGACGCCGATCACCGCCACCGACGCCCAGGTCCGCCAGGGCTTCCTCGAATCCTCCAACGTCAATCCGATGACCGAGATCACCAACCTGGTGCGCATCAACCGCGCCTACACAACCCTCGCCAACATCGTCGACCAGAACAGCCAACTGAACCGCAGCGCCGTAGAGCGCCTGGGCAGAGTTGCGTGATGACAATGACAGCCATCGCCATCACTTCATCCTTTGCGTTCAAACACCACGCAGGCTTAGCCTCGCAACGGCTCGGGCGCGCAATCGCGCTTGCCGGATCGCATCACGATCCGGAAGTCGCTATCAATTTGAATTTGGGAGCATAGTCATATGCGCGCCTTAAGAACCGCGACAACGGGCATGTCCGCCCAGCAGATGAATGTTGAAGTCATCTCCAACAACATCGCCAACATGAACACGATCGGCTTCAAGAAGCAGCGGGCCGAGTTCCAGGATCTGCTCTACCAAAACGTCGAGCGGATGGGCGCGCAGTCTTCCGATGCCGGCACAGTTGTCCCTACCGGCATTCAGGTCGGTTCCGGTGTAAAAACCGGCAGTGTTTACCGTATCATGCAAGATGGCAGCGCCACCCAGACGGGAAATGATTATGACGTCATGATCCAGGGCAAGGGCTATTTCCAGATCGAACTGCCTTCCGGCGAAACCGCCTATACGCGTGCCGGTAATTTCTCGCTCGACGATCAGGGCCGCCTTGTTACCACGGACGGCTATCTCGTTCAGCCCAGCATCACCATACCTCAGGGCACGACAGGTGTCAGCATCTCCAAGGCCGGCGAGGTGTCCGTCACCACAGCCGGTGTAACGGCCCCTACCGTCGTCGGCCAACTGCAACTGGCGACCTTCGCCAATCCCGCCGGCCTCGATGCCCAGGGCGACAATCTGTTCCTCGAAAGCGGTGCTTCGGGCGCGCCCAACATTTCAACGCCGGGCGATACCGGCTACGGCACCCTGCTTCAAGGCTATACGGAATCGTCGAACGTCGACGCCGTCTCGGAAATCACCGCCCTGATCGTGGCCCAGCGCGCCTATGAGATGAACTCCAAGGTCATCACCACGGCCGATGAAATGCTGCAAACCACCAGTCAACTGGCGAGGGCGTAAGTAAATGAGAATTCTAGCCGCCCTTTCCGTGATTTTGCTGGCAGTTCCCGCCCTGGCAAATGCCCAGACCTCGCCGAATCCGCTGATCCTGAAATCCAGCGTCACCGATGGCGACGGTCGCATCACGCTCGGCGACGTATTCGACAATGCCGGCCAGGCCTCGGACGTCCTGCTCGGCTACCGCCAGGGCTCAACGGCCGTGCTGGATGCCGCCATCGTGCAGTCGATCGCGGCGCGCAACGGCGTTTACTGGGATAATGCCCGCGGCCTGCGCCGCATCATCGTGGCCGCCGGTCCGGAAACTGGCTCCGGAACCGTATCTGGCAATGCCCCGCAACTGGCCACCATCACCGGCCCGCAGAGCCCGGCGAACTGGGGCCAGCCCTCGGTCAGCGGGCCAATTGCTGTAAAACGTTCTGAAATGGTCGCCGTCACCTGGACGCAGAACGGCCTCAGCCTCACCCTCTCCGGCCCGGCGCAAAAGGATGGCGCCATCGGTGATGTCATCCAGGTGCAGAACCCCTCATCGAAAAAGATGATCGACGCCGTCATCATCGGTCCCGGCCGCGCCGTTTCCGGCCAGGCCGCTGCCCAGATCCGTAATCAAACATTCCTGTCTTCGCGTTAAGTATCGAAGGTCTTCATATGTCCAAGCTCCTCCTTGCCGCCCCCGCCCTGCTCGCCGGTCTTGTCGTCCTCAGTGGCTGCGGCTCCGTCCGCGACGCCGTCAACGGCCCGAACCTGACGCCGATGGCCTATCCGTCCGCCCTGGTGCCTTCCGAACAGGCCATTGCCTATCCTCAGGCCAATAACACGCCGGCCTCCAGCAATTCGCTGTGGCGCGTCGGCGCCCGCACCTTCTTCAATGACCAGCGCGCCCGCGCGCTCGGCGATATCGTGACCGTCCAGGTTGATATCAATGACAGCGCCCAGACCAGCAACGCCACCGACCGCTCACGCACCAACGGTTTCAACGCCGCCACACCGTCGTTCTTCGGGCTGGAATCCTCGCTCGGCAAGATCCTGCCCGGCGCTTATAACCCGGCCAAAGCCCTGGGCAATTCGAGTGATTCCAGTTCGGTCGGCGCCGGTTCGGTCAAGCGCTCAGAAAAAATTTCCCTCACCATCGCCGCCACCGTCACCGGCGTTCTGCCCAATGGCAACCTGATCATCCAGGGCACGCAGGAAGTCCTCACCAACCGCGAAGTGCGTGAACTGACCGTTTCCGGCATCGCCCGCCCCGAAGATATTTCCTCGACCAACACCATCAAGCACACGCAACTGGCCGAGGCGCGCATCTCCTATGGCGGCCGCGGCGACATCACCAACATGCAGAAGCCGCCCGCCGCCCAGGCCCTGATGGAAAAATACTCCCCGTTTTGATTGCTGACGCATCAAAATCCATTTTTTGCGCTCAGGCCGCGCAGGCTTTCGCGCAAACGTGCGCGGCGGGCGGTCGCCCCTGCCAGGGCTTCAGAAAAGACTGAAGCCCTGGTACATATTCTCCGCCCTTGACCATATATTGAGACTTATCGGCTAGAAGTGGCGGTCAGGTTCCCTGATCGCCACAAGGTCTTATGCCCGCTTCGTCTTCCAGCCTGAAGGACGCCCGCCCCAGAATGCGGACAGACGGCGCCGCTGGCCCGGCGCAATGGATTATATACACCGAAGTCGCGCTGACCGTCTTCTGCCTCCTGATGTTCTCCAATGCCCTGATCGGCCCGCTGTTCGCACCGCAAACGCTTGATGCTGCGGCGGCGGAGAGCGATTCCGCCATCCTGCGCGTGATGTGGCTGCCGGTCTATGTGGTGACCCTCCTCCTGATCGGCTTTCGCGCGACCCGCCTGATGCGCATCCTGCCGGCCCTGTTCATGACTGGTCTGCTGGTGGGCCTGTGCTTTGCCTCTAGCTACTGGTCGATCGCGCCGGATATAACCACTCGGCGCACTATAGCCGTGGCCGTAACCTCCCTGTTCGGGCTCTACCTTGCCGCCCGCTATGCAGGCGCTGACCTGGTGCAAATCATCGCCTTCAGCTTCGCAGTGCTGGCGGCCGGCAGCTATTTTGTCTGCCTCTTTGTGCCGCACCTCGGCATCCACGACGACATCAATGCCGGCGCCTGGAAGGGCTTGTGGTACGAAAAAAACCAGATGGCGGCCATGATGGTTCTGGGCTTCATCGCTTCCTGCGCCTCCGCCTATATCGCGCCGGAACGCCGGAGAGTATGGATCGGACTGGCGGTGATGATCTTTCTTCTGGTCGTTCTGTCGCGCTCGAAAACGTCACTTCTGGCCTGTATGGCCAGCGCCGGGGCCTTCCCCGTGCTCACCGCCCTGCAGCGCGGCGGCGTACGCAGCATCGTTTTTACCTGGCTGGCGGCGACGGCGGCCCTGATTGGCGGCGCGCTGTTCTACATCGCGCCGGATATGATCTTCAAAATGCTTGGCAAGGATCCGACCCTTACCGGACGCACCGAAATCTGGGCCTCGCTGATGCGCCTGTCCGACAAGCACCCCTGGCTGGGTTATGGCTACAAGGCGTTTTGGACGCCGACCTCGGTGCCTGCCTCGGTGGTGCGCGCCGAAACCCACTGGGACGTGCCCTCGGCGCATAATGGCTGGCTCGACCTGCTGATCCAATTGGGCTGGGGCGGCGTGATCCTGTTCGGAGGGGTGTTGGCGATCGGTTTCTTCTGCGCCCTCTTCCGCTTCGCCCGCGTGAAGGATGGCTTTTTTTCGGTGCTGATCCTGCTGCTGTTCAGCTTCCTCATTATGTCGGAAAGCTTTATCCTGTCGCAGAATTCGCTGATCTGGGCCCTGTTCGTCTGCGCCCTGGCCCGGCTGACGGCGAACGAGGTCGAAGCTTAAGCTTCTGTCCCGACGGCTTCTGTGACCGATCGGAAACCGTCAGCCTTCAGGCGTGCCACCAAATCGCGGCAAATGATATCAGCCAGGCGCGGCCCCCTGTAAACCAAGGCCGAATAGAGCTGGACCAGCGAAGCGCCGGCCCTGATCTTGGCATAGGCTTGGGCGCCGCTCGATACCCCGCCGGCACCGATCAGGGTCAGCTTGCCGCCGGAGGCCGCCCGCGCCACCTTAAGCGCCCGCGTCGATACCTCAAACAAGGGCGCGCCGGAAAGGCCACCCGCTTCCGCCGCCTGCGCGGAAACCAGTCCGTCACGCGACAGGGTAGTATTGGACACAATCAGGCCATCGAGTTTGTGATCCAGCGTTGAGGTGACGGTATCTATAATTTCCGCCTCGGTCAGGTCCGGCGCGATCTTGAGGAAGATCGGGCAGTTGCTGCCGGAGACCTTCACCAGTGCCGCACGGGTTTCCGCCATCTGGCCCAGCAGGTCATCAAGGTAAGATTTGCCCTGCAGCGCGCGCAAACCCGGCGTATTGGGCGAGGAGATATTGGCGGTGAAATAACTACCTTGACCCCATAGGCGCTTGAGCCCGGTGACGTAATCGGCCATCCGGTCGGTGGCGTCCTTGTTGGCGCCGATATTGAGGCCGATCACCGCGCCCTTCCTGTGGGCATTGATATGCTCCAGATGGCGCAGGAAAACGTCCAGCCCCTTGTTGTTGAAACCCATGCGGTTGATCACAGCCTGGTCTTCACTCAGGCGGAACAGACGCGGTTTGGGATTGCCTTCCTGCGGCAGGGGCGTCACCGTGCCGCATTCGGCAAACCCGAAGCCGGCGCGCACCATGGCCAGGGGCACATCGGCATTTTTATCGAAACCGGCCGCCAGGCCGATGCAGTTGGGAAAGCGCAAGGTGCCGCCCTCAAAAGGCACATCGACAGCCAGTTGCGGCGTATTGAGGCGCGAAACCGGCCCCAGACCGGCCTTGAGCAGCAGGATGGTCAGGGTGTGCGCATCTTCGGGCGGCAAAATATGCAGGGCGCGAGTGGCAAGACCATAAATCATTTGGCTAAATACAGTCCATCATAGATCGGCCGTCCGGCGGCATCGATCTCAAAAACCGCCGCCGTCGCGGTCGGATAGTTGCCGCGCACCTTGTCGGTGATCTCCGGTCCTGCCGCGCCTTCAAACAGATACTCAGCCACCAGATACTGCACACCGGGATTATGCCCCACAACCAGCACACACTGGCCATTATCCTCATGCGCCTCTATGGCACGGCGCAGAGCCTCGGAACCGGCATTATAGAAATCCTTCGAGACCACAGCCGGAATATCGCCCATCACGGCCTTCACGGCTTCAAACGTACCCCGCGTGCGCGCCGCGCTGGAGACCAGGGCAAAATCAGGCTTCAGACCATAGGCTTTCAACGCTTCGGCGACGCTTTTGGCCTCTGCCCGGCCGCGATCCGCCAGAGTGCGGTCGAAATCCTCACCGGATTCGGCGTCTTTTTCCGCCTTGCCGTGGCGCATGATGATAAGCTGTTTCATGCTTTCCCTATGGCGCAGAATCTGACCGAGGGTCAAGCCAGCTCACGCGTCACCGGCGCTTGATCACGCGAGGTCGGCACCGGCTGCTGCGCCGGAGCCAGCACCCCCCGCAGTTCCTGCAGGATCGACTTCTGCGGCCGCGCCGTATGGGCGATGAATGGCCGGCGCCCGGCCTCCATCAGGATCAGACCGCCGGTGATCGGCCAGACCCGCGGCAGGATATTTTCCAGCGCCCCCGACCAGCGCAGGAACGGACTGAAAGGCGGCGCATACAGGGCATAGGACCAGGCCAGCGGTTCCAGTTCGGCATCGCGCAGCGCGGATTCAAGCTGCATCCGGCTATAGGGCTGGCCATAGCCGAAGGGCGTTTTTTCGGCATGGGCCCAGAAGCCGCCACGCGCCGCAACGCCCAAAATCAGCCGGCCATTGGGCGCCAGCAGGCGTGACGCCTCCAGCAACAGCCCCTGCGGCACGGGTGATTCTTCAAGCGCATGGACCATCAGAATGCGGTCGAACAGGGCGGTCGGGAATGGCAGGGCCTCTTCCTCAACCAGAACCGAGCGGACGCGCATATCCGCCGGCCATATTTCCGCGCCTTGCGAGGCGGGCATGGCCGAAAGCACGCGCCGGGCTTCGTTGAACCGGTCAAGGTACGGCGTACAGTAACCGATGCCAAGCACATCCAGTCCCCGCACATCCGGCCAGGCTTCGCCCAGTTTGCGATCAATCAGGCGCCTGGCCGCAGCGCCTTCCGGCGACTGGTAAAAGCGGTTGAGATCTTCGACCGGACGACGCAACGGGGTTCCTTTGGCTCTGGCAAGTCCTATATAGGTTAGAACATCCAGTTTATCAGGGCGACTCCTAAGATGGGCCTAAAGGTCGATATCTTCCCGGCACTGCAGGACAATTACGGCTTTATCCTCCAGGATGAGGCATCACGTCAGGTCGCCATCATCGATGCACCTGAGCCGCGCGCCATCATGGAAAGGCTGTCCGCTCTGGGGCTGCAACGGCTCGACTATATCCTCAATACCCACTGGCACCCGGACCATGCCGGCGGCAATGCCCTGCTGAAAAAACAATACGGCGCTGAAATTTACGGGCCGCAGGAAGTGACCCGGATCGCGCCGCTCGATCATGTGCTGAAACCCGGCGACGTATTCCGGCTCGGCGAAACCGCGCTGGAGGTGATCGATCTCAGCGGTCATACGCTTGGCCATATCGGCTATTATGATCGCGCTGGCGGTCAGGCTTTCGTGGCCGATACGATCTTTCCGCTGGGATGCGGCCGCCTGTTCGAGGGCACGCCGCGGCAGATGTGGGGCGCGCTGAAACGCATTGCCGATCTGCCGGACGACACCGTCCTTTACAGCGCCCATGAATATACGCTGTCCAATCTGAAATTCGCCGAGAGTTTGGGAAGCGATCCGGCACTTGAGGCACGGGCCGGGCTTATCCGGGAAAAACGAGAGCGTGGCGTACCTACCATACCATCGACCGTGGCCGAGGAAAAGGCGACCAATCCATTCCTGGTCTATCCGCTAAGGGAAAAGGATTTTGCCGCCCAGGCCGCCAAATTCGGCGAATTGCGCAAAGCCAAGGACCGGTTTTAGCGGCTATAATCAGCGCCGGGCCGTGCTGCCAACAGGGACAGACGTTACAACGACATTGAGGATGCGGCGCGAAGATGGCCGGCCACTCCAGTCGCCGCGCGAGACATCAAGTTTGAGCACCAGCACGCCGTTTTGCATGGTAGCGCTGGGCGGACGGCCTTCGATGAACTGCACGCCACGCAAGGGGGCCATGATCTGCTTGCCGCGCGGCTGCTGGGAGGCCTGGACCAAAGCCTCGGCGGCCACGCCGGCCGCATCGGCATAGAGAAAATCGGCACCAGGGGTCACGTCCGGCGCATCGAAGCCAATCGTGCGGCCGACCGCCAGGCTGACTCGGCGGCTGGCATGGACCAGGGACTGGAACAGCAGGCTGGGCGACATGCGGCCCGGCGTAAAGGCATCGGCCTTGCCGGTGACGGCGGCGGGATCGCCCATCGGCCGGTCATCGCTGAACAGGATCATGCCGCCCCAGCGCGTCGATTTCAGGACGGATTCGCCGACATCGTTCTTGTAGATGACATCGCCTTTCGGCCCTTGAGTCGGTGTCAGCAGCCAGACCTCGTCATCGCCATCGAAGCGCATCAGGCTGCGGTTGCCGGATTCATCGAGGATAAAGCCCTGGCCGTCTTCGGAGGTGAAATGCGCTACCGGTGGGCGGCTGGCGGAACGGTTGTCATCGGCCTTCTTGCCGAACATGGCTTCCTTGAGCGAGCGCGGCCCGTCGGCCAGTGCCGCACCCGATTCCGCCAGGCAGAACAGGAGCATCAATGCGGCCAAGAACTGTGCCAGAGATCGAGCCAAAGGATGTGCCAGGGTCTTGTTCATTGGGCGAAGATTTACCGGCCGACTTGGGCAGATTTAAGACGCCAAATCCATTTAGATCGCCCCAATGCGGGCGCAAAAAAGGCGCGGACATCACCATCCGCGCCTTTTGATTATATGCAGGCTAAGTCGCTCTGGTGAGGCGAAAAATGCTGGCGTTTGAGCACTCGCCGCGACGTGTACGCTTGTACACGAGCAAGAGCGCGCAAAACGACGGCGTTTTGCAGCCCACCGAAGTAGACTTAGAGCATGTGTTGGCCGCCATTGACAGCGATCGTCGCGCCGGTAATGAACGACGCCATGTCCGAGGCCAGGAAGGCGCAAATTTCAGCGACTTCTTCCGGCGTACCGAGACGGCCCACGGGGATACCGGCCACGATCTTGTCGAGGACGGCCGGCGCGATGGCCGAGACCATTTCGGTCGACGTATAGCCCGGCGCCACGCAGTTGACCGTGATGCCCTTGTTGGCCGATTCCATCGCCAGGGCCTTGGTGAAGCCGATCATGCCGGCCTTGGCGGCGGAATAGTTGGTCTGGCCGGCCTGGCCCTTCTGGCCGTTGATCGAGGAGATATTGATGATGCGGCCGTAGCCGCGCTCGCGCATACCTTCGATCACCTGGCGCGTCATGTTGAAGACGCTGTCCATATTGGTGTGGATGACTTCCTGCCACTGCTCCAGCGACATCTTGTGGAAGAAACCATCGCGCGTGATGCCGGCATTATTGACCAGCACCTCGATCGGCCCCAGAGCCGCTTCGACTTCCTGAGCGCAACGTTTGCAGTCATAGAAGTTATCGACACTGCCCTTGACGATGAAGACGCCCAGTTCCTCGGCGACGCGCTTGGCGTTTTCTTCATTACCGGCATAACCGGCGGCGACCGTCAGGCCGGCATCCTTCAGGCGCTTGACAATGGCCTTGCCAATACCGCGCGTACCACCGGTCACCAGTGCAACTCTGCTCATAGATATTCTCCCTCGAAAACTCTTTAGTTTCAGAACACCTGCGCGGTGGCATAAGCCGGTCCGGCGAGGCGAAAATGGTTAGCTTTCAAGACCCGGAGCGCAGCGTACTCAAGTACGTGAGCACCGGAAGCTTGAAAGATGACGATTTGCAGCCCGTTGGACCGAGCTTAGGCCTCGACGCAGAGAGCGACGCCCATACCACCGCCAATACACAGCGTAGCAACGCCCTTCTTCGCGCCTGAGCGCTGCATTTCAAAAAGCAGGGTGGTCAGGATACGGGCGCCGGAAGCCCCGATCGGGTGGCCGATGGCAATGGCGCCGCCGTTGACGTTGACCTTGCTGAGATCCCAGCCGAGTTCGCGGTTGACGCTGATGGCCTGGGCGGCGAAGGCTTCGTTGGCTTCGATCAGGTCGAGATCACCGATCGACCAGTTGGCCTTCTTCAGGGCCTTCTGCACCGCCTGGATCGGACCGGTGCCCATGATCGCCGGATCAACACCGGAAATGCCGGAAGAGACTATACGGGCCAGCGGTTTCAGTCCGCGCTTGTCAGCCTCGGCGCGCGACATCAGCACCACGGCGGCCGCGCCATCATTCAGGCCGGAGGCGTTGGCGGCGGTAACGGTGCCTTCTTTGGAAAAGGCCGGGCGCAGACCGGAAATGCCGTCGATAGTCACGCCATGACGGATGAATTCGTCCTTGTCGAACACCACGTCGCCCTTGCGGCTCTTGATGATGTAGGGGGCGATTTCGGCGTCGAACTTGCCGGCCTTCTGGGCGGCCTCAGCCTTGTTCTGCGAGGCGACAGCGAACTCATCCTGTTCCTGACGGCTGATGCCGAACTTGGTGGCGATGTTTTCGGCCGTGGTGCCCATGTGATAGTTGTTGAAAGCGTCCCACAGGCCGTCCTTGATCATGGTGTCGACCATAGAGAGGTCGCCCATCTTCTGGCCGGAGCGGATATAGGCCGCGTGGGTGGCCATGGACATGCTTTCCTGACCGCCGGCCACGACGATGGCGCTGTCACCCAGCGCGACCTGCTGGGCACCCAGGGCGACCGCGCGCAGGCCGGAGCCGCAGATCTGGTTGATCGACCAGGCGGGGGAATCGTAAGGAATGCCGGCCTTGACCGATGCCTGGCGCGCCGGTCCCTGCCCCTGCGCCGCCTGGAGCACCTGCCCAAGGATGACTTCATTGACGTCAGACGCCTGCAAGCCGGCTCGCTCGACGGCCGCCTTGATGGCGTGGGCGCCCAGATCATGCGCGGGTACAGTGCCTAAGCTGCCGAGGAAAGAACCGACCGGCGTGCGGGCGGCGGAGACGATAACCACTTCATTGACGGACATTCCGGACTTCCCTTGTAGACTGTATACACCAAAAAAGACTTGCGTAACCGCGACTTACGGCACCCGAGGGGCGAAATCAAGTTACACCGTTATCCTTGCGCCTGAACACTGGTTTCAGTTTATGACGGCATTCGTGCCCTATCGTGATGACCGCGTCACGCCCAAAATCCGGTCCGGCCGCCCCCATCTATTCAACTTTTTGTGCGCAGCATCACCCGCAATAAGGCTTGCGCGGAAATTGCGCAGGACACAATAATGAAAGCCTTGAAAAGAAAGGATTTGCGCCATTTTCACACCCCCTCTTTACGCAAAGGCAAAAAAGCGCTTATGTTGTAGGTGCGAAATAAACGCAGACCCGATCAATCGGGCACAATAATCTCAAGGATAGAGTACAGGAGAAACTGCTCAGATGGCCGAAACAAAGACACGGGCAAAGCGCGGTGAGGGCGATCGCGTCATCATCAAGAAATACGCCAACCGGCGTTTGTACAATACGGCCACCAGTTCCTATGTGACGCTGGACAACCTGTCCGACATGGTACGGGAAGGCGTCGATTTCGTGGTCTTTGATGCCAAGTCCGGCGATGACATCACCCGCGGCGTCCTGGCCCAGATCATTTTTGAAGAAGAAAGCCGCGGTCAGAACCTGCTGCCGATCCAGTTCCTGCGCCAGCTCATTGGCTTTTACGGCGACAGTATGCAGAACCTGCTGCCCACCTATCTGGAAATGTCGCTCGATGGTTTCGCCAAGCAGCAGGAGCGCTTCCGCTCGCAGTTTTCGCAAGCCTTTGGTGCCGCACCAGGCATCGGCTTCTTCGACGAGCAGGTATCGCAAAACCTGGCCATGTTCGACCGCGCCATGCGCATGTTCTCGCCCTTCTCGTTTGCCAATGCGGCCGGAACCGCACAGGCAGCGCCGGCTGCCGAGCCAGCGCCTGAAAGCGCAAAGCCGGAAACCGACCAGGTCCGCGAACTGCGCGAACAGATGGAAGCCATGAAGGCCCAGATCGACCGCCTGGCTCAAAAGGGATAAAAGAACCGGGCGGTTATCTGGACGGTGGCCGCCCGGCTTTCTATTGTTTTAACCCATGCGGGCTATATTGCCGCCATGAGCGGAAACCTGCCCCCCAATAACCTGCCCGTGCCTGCCGGCCCCGTCATTGACCAGGGGACGAAGGAGGCACCGTACCGGAAGCGGAGGGCATCTGCGGAAGCGGATGACGCCACCTATGCCGCCCAGCTTCTGAGCGGCGGTGAAAAGCGCGGTCTTCGCGGCGGGCCGGAAACCCTGGGTCGGGCAAAATCGACCTACCTCAAGTCGGAATATTCCGGCCAAAATGACCGCCGCCCCGCGCCCGGCCGCGTGACAAAGACTGAAATTTAGAGCGTTTTCCGCTCTGATTGGATCAGATCGGCGCTCTAGTTTTTTGCTTTTACGCACTTTTTAATCCGAAAAGTGCGCCACACTTTTCGGAAAGTGCTCTAACAGAAAATTGGCGGCACGCTTATTGCAGCCGATCAGGTTCCTCTACTGCGGAGCCTTGCGTGCTGTCTCTTGTCAAAGCCCATAAACCCCGTCCGACCTGGACACGCTATGCCACCCGCGCCTTCGATATTTTCGCGGTAACGCTGATTTTCGCGGTGTTTGGCTGAGTTTATAAATGTTGACCCGTGCGGCCGACACGCTTAAAATACCTAATAAGGTAATCGAGGTGCCCGCATGGATATCACTAAAGACATTCAGCCCATGACAACCTTTCGCAACCGCTCCGCAGATTTCATGAAGCGCATACGCGAAACGGGCCGCCCCATGATCCTGACCGTCAACGGCAAGGCCGCCGCCGTGCTGCAAGATGCAGACTCCTACCAACATTTGCTGGATTTGGCCGCTCAGGCCAATGCCGACGAAGGCATCCGCCAAGGGCTTGAAGATATAAACGCCGGCCAGACACGTCTCGCCTCGGACGTCTTTAACGAGCTGCGCGGCCTGCATGGCATACCGCGTTGAACTGACCCGCCGCGCCATCAGGGATTTGGCGCGGCTCTATGAAACGATAAATGCCCGAAACTCACAGGCCGCCAGCGATTGGTTCAACAGCCTGGAAGCCGCCATTCTTGCCCTGGAAAGTCAGCCGCACCGGCATCCCGCTGTGCCGGAAAAAGCCGGCCTTCGGCAAATCCTGCATCCCAGCTGGTCCTATGTTTACCGCATCATCTTCAAGGCCGATGACCAGACGCAAACGGTAAATGTTCTCCACATCCGCCACAGCTCACAAAAGCCGCTGTAAAACGCATTTAGGTCCTAGTGCCCGAAGTCGATATCTTTACGAGCCGAAACCGCCGTAACGATAAAGCCCGCCAGCACATCCATGAGCGTCATGAAGGTCAGCAGGAAGAAGGCCGAGGTGGCGAAGGGTCGGAACAACAGGAACTCGACCAGGCAGACGATGAACAGCACCATCGACAGCGAATGATTGACGATGGCCACCTTGTCTGACTTGGTCGATTTCAGCAGTTCAAAGAACAGGCAGATCAGGGCGCCGAACAGGATGACATCACCCACATTGACCGACCAGTGCGTACCGGCCGAAGGCATGGGCAGGTTGAATAATACCTGCGTCACGGCATTATAGGCCGCTTCATCACTGCCACCGAGCGAAAACAGGGCAAGGATGTTGTAAACGATGAAGGGTATAACGAGTAGCGGAAACGCGGTAATCACACTGAACCCCCTTTGATGATTATCAGCAGGCTGCTGGTCGTACATGCCGATGGCCGCTTCCTTGGCGATAAGATCACGATCGATAGCCATGAAAAACCCGCTCCTGAGCTGTCGCCTATCGCTCGCTTTCGGTCACCTTGCCGGGCTGGCGTAAACGACTGTTTAACCACATTACACCGGGGAGGTCGGAAAGCGCTACAGCTAAACGTCCAATATTGGTATATTTGGACTGACCTGTGGTACGCAGGCGATCATCCACCGGCTCGAATAAGATTTCAAAGCCCTCCCGCGTCACCAGGGAAGGCAGGTAGCGGTGCATCTGGTCGAAATAGGGCAAACGCAGGAAAACCTCCCGGCGCAGGGCTTTCAGACCGCAGCCGGTATCGTCGGCCTTGTCATTGAGCATCGCCTTGCGGATGCGATTGGCCCAGCGAGAGGCCACGCGCTTGGAAGATGTATCCTGGCGATTGCGGCGCTGGCCGGCCACCATGCCCACGGTTTCCGGCGCGTCACGCAGGATCTGCGACATGCGGGCAGCATCGGCCGCGGGGTTCTGACCATCGCCATCGAGCGTCACTATCAACGGTGCCCTGGCGGCAAAGACGCCGGTACGCATGGCGCCGCTCTTGCCGACATTGTTTTCATGGCGCAACACGCGCAGGGACGGTATCCCCGCCTGCGCTGCCAGGAGGCGCGCATGAGTATCGTCCGAACTGCGGTCATCGACAAAGATGATCTCGAAACCATCGGCCCCGAAAGCTGTCGTGAAAGCCGTCTCTATCTCCCTGGCGACTTGTACGGCCGCCCCTTCTTCATTATAGACGGGCACCACGGCAGAGACGGTTAAGGGCATGATCTGACTGGCTCGCTATCGTGTGGGCAAGGGATTGAAACCCATTGGGTTTTATGCCTCATAGACCGTTTGCCATATTGCGTAAATAGGGACGGCGATGGCTTCGATAGCGGCAACGACACAAACTGTGTTTCAGTTTATCCAGAGTCACTTCGCCCAACTGGTCTCAAAAGGCCGCCGGGGGCCGCTGATCGCCGCCCTGCTGGCCATCGCCGCCGCCCTGCCCTGCGCCGTGATGATGCCGCCGCTCGACCGTGACGAATCGCGTTTCATCCAGGCCTCGGCCCAGATGATCGAGACGCACGACTACATCAATATCAATGTCCAGGACGTGCCGCGCTATAAAAAGCCGGTGGGTATCCACTGGCTTCAGGTGGCGGCGGTCAAGCTGACCTCCAGTGTGGCCAAACGCGATGTGCTGGCGTTCCGCTGGCCGTCAATCCTTGGGGCGGCCCTGGCGGCCTTCGCCTGCGCCTGGGGCGCGTCCTATGCTTTCGGCACACGCGTCGGCACCAAGGCCGGCATCATATTCGCCGTCACCTTCATGCTGTCGACCGAAGCCTTCATCGCCAAGACCGACGCCGTACAGTGCGGTTTCATCACCCTGATGATGGCGGCGCTGGCGCAGATCTACCTGCGAACGCGCGATCTGGGCCGGGACGATGCGCGCCCGAAAATGCCCTGGGTCAAGCTGGTCTTCTGGCTGGGCCTGGCCGGTAGCATCATGATCAAGTTCATCATCGGCCCGATGATACTGGCTACCACCCTTCTGACCTTGTGGGCCCTGGACCGCCGCATCCGCTGGGCGCGCAATCTCGGCTGGGGCTGGGGACTGATCCTGGTCGCGCTGATCTGCGGCCCGTGGATCATGGCCATCACCGTCACCACCGACGGCCAGTTCTGGGTCGGCGCAGTCGGCAAGGATTTCGCCGACAAGCTGAAAGGCGGCTCCGAAGGCCATTTCATGTGGCCCGGTTACCACCTGGCCCTTTTACCAGTGACCATGTTCCCGGCGGCCTGGTTCTTGGGCGGCGCCCTGCAGACAGCGATTTCCCGCCGTCATGAAGCCGCCATCCGCTTCGCCATCGCCTGGTTCGTGCCGGCCTTCCTGATTTTCGAACTGTCCCCGACCAAGCTGCCGCACTATACTCTTCCGACCTTCGCGGCCCTGGCCTGGCTGTGCGCCCTGTCGCTCGACGTGCCGCTGAAGTTGTGGGCAAGGATCGTCAATGTAGCGACAGGGGTTATCGGTGGACTGGTTCTAAGCGCGCTGGCGATCGCGGGTTATGTACTTTACGGTAATAGTGCCGCTTTCATCTTTATGATCGCGGTTATCCTGTCGGCTGGTGTTCTGGGCGGGCTGGGCGGCTGGCTGATGTGGATCAATCGCCAGCGCACCGGCTTTGCCTTCATCCTGGCCGCCGGCATACTGGCCCACCTCAGCTTTGTCAGCGAACTGGCTCAGCTCAAGCCTCTCTGGATTTCCAAGCAACTGGAAGCCGCGTTGGCCTCTAATCATCTTGATCCGCGCCATGACCTGCGCACGCCTGGTCCGGTGGCCATCATCGGTTATTCCGAGCCCAGCTTCGTCTTCGCCATGGGCACCAAGACCCAGTTACTCAATGATGACGTGAAAGGTGCCGTCCGGGCCCTGCGCGAAGGGCGGCCGCTGTTCGTGGAATCGCAATTTGAAAAAGCCTTCCAGAGCGAAGCGGCAGCGCAAGGTCTTTCCCCCCATGCTGTCACCCAGGTCAGGGGGCACAATTACAATGGTCGCGATCAAACCCTGACGCTTTACGATAATCCGCCCACGCAGTGATTCCAAATGCCTGCATTTGGCAAGGATGACCGACCGTCGCGCCTGTTGGCGCGTTAGCCAGGCGGCGTTTGAGCGGAAATAAGCGTTATTCGGCCGGCAGTTCGTCTTCCTCATCACGCAGGCGATCACGGAACATGGCGCGCGTGACGGATACACCGATAATCAGCGGTGCCAAAAGTCGCACATAGGCCATGCGCCAAAAACCCTTGCCTCTGGCGCGCTTGTTGAAATAATAGATCAGGCCATTGCCCTTGTTGCGCTCGACGAACACCGGCTCGACCCGCGAGGTATGACCTTCATGCACCACCTCGGCCTGTGGGTGAAAAAGCACCGTACCGCCCATTTCACGAGCGCGCCAGCACAGGTCGACATCTTCGACATGCAGGAAGAAGTTGCTGTCAAAGCCCTTCAGCCGGCTGAAATCCGACCGCGATACTGCAAAACAGGCGCCTGAAATGGTCGGCACCGATACCGGCGCTTCCGGCAGGGGCTGATCCTCCTGGTGGATTTCGTACTTTCGCCAGGCCGGCACATATTTGTGCAGTTGGAGAAGGGATACCAAAGTGGTGAAGGGCGTGACCTCCCCGCGCCGCGCACCACGCTGCTCTGTCAGGTCCGGATTAAGCAAACGGGCACCAACGATACAGGGACCGTCTGGCGACAGCTTTTTCTGTGCACTGACCGCCGTGACAAGCTTGCGCGGGCAATCCGGTTGCAGCAAGGCGTCCGGATTGAGGAACACCAGCCACGGCTGGGTAGCCAGATGCGCCCCCAGATTGGCCGCTTTCGCGAAGCCAATATTGCCCTGTCCCTGAATCAGCAGAATATGATCATGCTCTTCCTTCAGGTCGCGCAGCCATTGCTCCACCTTTTCGGAACTGCCGTTATCGATCAGGATGAACTGCCTGACACACGGATCATTCAGCACCCGGCCGATACTGTCGAACAGCACACGGCCGGTATGGAAAACGATCATGATGACCGTGATTCCGTCCTTTTCATCGCAGGGGGCGATCTCGTTATGCTGCATGAAATAGTGCGCTTCGCTGGTGGCCAGCTTGCGTTCTTTCAGCATCTCGATAATGGACGGCGGCAGTGCAGTCATCAGGCTTCCTTTAGATCGGGCGGCGTGGCGTCTTCAGCCAGCTTTTGCACGGCCTTGGCAATGCTGAGGATGGTCTGCCCTTCAGAGCCGAGGAAGCGCAGGGCCACCTCGCCGGTTTCGGCTTCCTTGCGGCCCACAACCGCGATCACCGGCACCTTGGCCAGCGAATGCTCACGGACCTTGTAGTTGATCTTCTCGTTGCGCAGATCCGCCTCGACGCGCAGACCAGCTTTGCGAAGGGCCTCAACGACCGTTTCCGCATAGGGGTTGGCGTCCGAGGTGATCGGTGCCACCACGACCTGAACAGGGGCCAGCCACAGGGGGAAACGGCCGGCATAGTTTTCGATCATGATGCCGATAAAGCGCTCGAATGAGCCCAGGATGGCGCGGTGAAGCATGACCGGGCGCTGACGCGAACCGTCTTCGGCGACATATTCGGCCTCCAGGCGCTCCGGCAGCACATAGTCGAGCTGGAGCGTGCCGCAGGTCCATTCACGGCCGATGGCGTCCTTGACAATGAAGTCGAGCTTGGGCGCGTAGAAGGCGCCGTCACCTTCCGCGATCACCGGCTCGACACCGGCGGCGCGGGCGGCTTCGGCCAGCATACCCTCGGCCTTGTCCCAGAATTCATCCGAGCCGGCACGCGTTTCCGGGCGCGTGGCCAGGTTGATATAGGCGGTTTCCATACCGAGATCGGCGTGAATCATCTTGGTCAGGCGGACGAACTTTTCCGTTTCCTCGACAATCTGGTCCTCGCGGCAGAAGATGTGGGCGTCGTCCTGGGTGAAACCACGCACACGCATCAGGCCATGCAGCGAACCGGACGGCTCGTAGCGGTGGCAGGCGCCGAATTCGGCCATGCGCATCGGCAGTTCTTTATACGACCGCAGGCCGACCTTGAAGATCTGGACGTGGCCAGGGCAGTTCATCGGCTTGAGCGACAGGGTTTCGCCCTCGACCGTCTCGCAGACGAACATGTTGGGGCGATACTTTTCCCAATGGCCCGACTTTTCCCAGAAGGTACGGTCGAGCACCTGCGGCGTCTTGACCTCGACATAGCCGGCCGCATCAAGGCGGCGACGCATGTAGGCTTCCAGCGTGCGCCAGAGCTGCCAGCCCTTGGGATGCCAGAACACCATGCCGCGGCCTTCTTCCTGCATGTGGAAGAGATCCATAGCGCGGCCCAGCTTGCGGTGATCGCGCTTCTCGGCTTCCTCGATACGGTGGATATAGGCTTCGAGATCAGCCTCCGTGGCCCAGGCCGTGCCATAGATGCGCTGGAGCTGGGCGTTATTGTGGTCGCCACGCCAATAGGCGCCGGCCAGCTTGGTCAGCTTGAACGCCTTGCCAATAAATTTCGACGACGGCAGGTGCGGCCCGCGGCACAGGTCTTTCCAGGCGTCACCGTGACGATAGACTGTGATGGTTTCGGTGCCCGGCAGGTCGCGGATGATCGCGGCCTTGTAGGCTTCGCCGATCGATTCGAAATGCTTGATGGCGTCATCGCGGTCCCAGACCTCGCGCACGATCTTTTCGTCGCGGTCGACGATTTCCTTCATCCTGGCTTCAATTTTGGCGAAGTCGTCCGTCGAGAACGGCTCGTCGCGGGCAAAATCATAATAGAAGCCGTCTTCGATCGACGGGCCAATGGTGACCTGCGTACCCGGAAACAGCTCCTGCACCGCCTCGGCCAGAATGTGGGCCGTGTCGTGACGGATCACTTCGAGCGCCTCGGGGGCGTCGCGCGTCAAGATTTCCAATGCCCCCCCCTCTTCAAGCGGTCGATCCAAGTCCAGCAACGCTCCGTCGAGTTTGATAAGGACTGCCTTCTTCGCCAGTGATTTTGACAGGCTTTCGGCAATGGCCCTGCCGGTGGTCCCCTTATCAAAGCTGCGAACGGCGCCATCGGGGAACGTCAAGTCTATCATCATCTTAGTCACTTTTAGCTGGCGACCTGTAGCCCTTACGGCGGGCTTCATCGCGCAATAATTTAAATAAGGATTCGATGTTGCCTTTTAAAAGCCACATTAAATCCGGCGCCGTGTGCCATCAAAAACACACTGACCTTACTCTTTGCCCTCACGCGCGTCTAAGTCCGAAAAGTGGGTCACACTGTTCGGGATGCGCTCTAAGTTTCCCTTCCCGGAACCGGATCATAGCCTGTGCCTCCCCCCGGACGGCAGCGACAGATACGTTTTATACCCAGCCACGAACCTCTGACGGGTCCGTGTGTTATCAAGGCTTCGGCCATATATTCGGAACAGGTTGGCCGAAACCGGCACGCCTGACCGATATAGGGCGACAATGTGAGCTTGTAAGCCCGCAAGGCCGCGCGCACGGAACGTTCATAAAGAGCGGTCATGCGCAACCGAATGAAGAAAAAGCCTGACGGCGTCAACCCCCGCGACAAGCCCCCTCGTCTCACATATTGAAAAGACATTCGCTCCGGTTGGCAAGCCATAAGCAAGCCCATACCAGTTTTAGTTTATTTCAGTGACGAAATAGCCGCACTGGTTGCCTCCAGGGCCAGAAGCGTCGAGGCGTGGCGTGCGGGAAAATCCTTTACGGATTCAAGAATTTGCAGGTCGACAAAGCGTGCCGGGAAAATTGCCGGCTCACCCTTGAGTAGATTCCGCAATGCATCACGGGCCGCCAGCACCTCATCACCCGTAGCGCCGATGACATGCTGGCTGAGAATCGCCGCACTGGCCTGGCCCAGCGCACAGGCCTGAACCTGCTGGGCAAAATCCGTCACCACATCGCCCTCCATATTCAGTTCCACATGGATGGTGCTGCCGCACAGCTTAGCCACCTTGTCGGCCACGGCTTGAGGTTGGTCCAGATGACCGACATGCTGGAGCTGGGTGGTGCGGCGCAGGATTTCGCGGGAATAGAGATCGTCGATCATTGTGTGTAGATGGCGGAGGATACAGGGAAACGCAAGTGACCGGTGTATCCTAAATTATTCCCTCCAAGATGGATAAAAGACTGCGGCCCGGGGGGGGGGGGGGCCGGGGGGGGGCCGGCCCCCCCCCCCCCCGCGCCCGCGGGCGGGGGGGTGGAGTGGTTGGAGGAAAAGGGGGGGGTGTGGGGGGGGGAGGGGGG
>NZ_JBQCHT010000036.1:0-94718 GCF_051954415.1 Asticcacaulis sp. | reverse complement strand
GCGCCTCGATACCATGCGGGCCGGCGGGTTCGACATGAAGGCCGAAATGGAGGCCGGTGCCATCGACCTTGCCATTGGCGCGTTCGATGATCTTTCCGGCGAGAGCATCTTCCAGCGCCGCCTGTTCCAGCAGGATTACGTGACGATGTTCCGGCGCGGTCATGCGCTGTCGGAGGGCAAGCTGACGCTGGAGCGCTTTCGCGCCGCGTCGCACCTCGTGGTGGCAAGTTCGGCCAGCCCGTACAACGCGATCGGGCCGCTGCTGGACAAGGCGGGGATAACGCAGTCGGCGCGCTTTTCGGTGCCGCACTTCGTGGCGGTGCCGTACATCGTCAGCACGACCGACCTGGTGGTGACGGTGCCGCGCAAGCTGGCCGAGCGCGCGGCGCCGCCGTTCGGGTTGGAGTTTGTGGCGCCGCCGCTCAAGCTGCCGGCGCTGCAGACGAATGTGTTTTGGCACCGGCGTTTCCATCAGGACGCCGGCAACCAGTGGCTGCGCAACCTCGTCGCGCAGCGCTTTGCCGAGCTGGAGGGTTAGGCGTCAGCCGGCCGAGACCGTGCGCTGCAATTGCTCGCCCAGGCCGGCAATGCCCAGGCGCATGGTCTGCCCGGGCTTGCGGTAGATGGGGTTCGGCTTGATGCCCAGCCCCACGCCCGGCGGCGTGCCCGTCGAAATGACATCGCCCGGTTGCAGGCTCATGCAGCGGCTCAGATACGCCACGAGTTGCGCCACGCCAAACACCATCGTCCGCGTGTTGCCGTTCTGATAGCGGTGGCCGTCCACTTCGAGCCACAAGTCGAGCTGCTGCGGATCGGGCACCTCGTCGCGCGTCACCATCCAGGGACCGGTCGGGCCGAACGTGTCGCAGCCCTTGCCCTTGTCCCAGGTGCCGCCGCGCTCGGTCTGGAAGTTGCGCTCCGAAACGTCATTGATGGTGCAGAAACCGGCCACGTAATCGAGTGCCTCGGCTTCGGACACGTAGGACGCCTTTTTGCCGATGACGAGGCCGAGTTCGACTTCCCAGTCGAGTTTGGTCGAGCCGCGCGGCTTCAGTACCTCGTCGTTCGGACCGACAATGGCGGAGGTGGCCTTCATGAACAGGACGGGTTCATCCGGCACGGGCAGGCCGGATTCGGCGGCATGGTCGGCATAGTTCAGGCCGATACAGATAAACTTGCCAACGCGGCCAACGCACGGGCCGTAGCGCGAACCGGCCGGGGCCAGCGGCAGGGTCGCCGGATCGATGGCGGCGATCTTCGCCAGACCGTCGGCGGAGAGCACGTCACCGGCGATGTCATCGACCACACCGGATAGGTCGCGGATCTGGCCTTGAGCATCCAGAAGGCCGGGTTTTTCAGCGCCCGACGGGCCGAAGCGGAGCAGTTTCATTTTGTAATCCTGAATAGAGACGGGGAGGCGTGGTTCAACGCAGTCGAGTAACGGGTCACGGGGCCGCGCCCCTTGCTAGTTGAGCCAGCCGCCATCGATAATGTGTGCCTGGCCGGTCGTAAAGCTGGATTCGTCGGAAGCGAGATAAACGGCAAAGGCGGCCAGTTCTTCCGGTGTGCCCAGGCGGCCGGTCGGCTGGCGCGACAGGAACATGGCGCGGCCCTTCTCATAATCGCCGGTATCGCGCATCCGCTGCTGGAGCGAGGGCGTATCGATGGTGCCGGGACAGATGGCGTTGCAGCGAATGCCTTGCGCCACGAAGTCGGCGGCGACCGACTTGGTCAGGCCGACCACAGCCGCTTTCGACGCACCATAAGCAAGGCGATTGGCTACGCCTTTGAAAGCGGCGACCGAAGCCATGTTGATGATCGAGCCGCTTCTGCGCTCCAGCATCTTCGGCAGGAACGCCTGGATCGTGTGGAACATAGCGGTGACATTGATCGAGAAGCTGAAGTTCCAGGCGGCTTCATCCGTGGTCAGGACGGTGCCAGCGTGGACATAGCCGGCGCAATTATAGAGCACATCGACCCGCGGGAATTCGGCGGCCAGCGCCTTGATGGCGACGGGATCGGTGACATCGAGCTGGCGGCAGATCGCGCCTTCCAGACCCTCCAGGAATTCGAGCTTGACGTCGGTGGCGATAACGGTGGCGCCCTCGGCGATAAAGGCTTCCGCGGCGGCGCGGCCCATGCCCTGGCCGGCGGCGGTAATAAAGGCGGTTTTGCCTGTCAGGCGTCCCATAAATGACTCCATTACATAATACATATTATGAATTGTTCTAGGTAAGGCATAGTTTTAAGTCAACCCCAAATGCCAAAGACGACATTTAATCTCCGGCGGCGCCAAGATTTATGGGTCAAGGGGCCGCGCTCCTTGCTTCAAAAAAGACCCGCCGCTTCCGGAGAAGGGCGGGCCAGGGGGCCTCTGTCACCGGACCTGTAAAACGGGTGAATACAGGTCCGGACAATTACGCAACAGACAGCAGGTCGGGGAGAAAGCTTAGTAACGGAAGCGGATGCCGGCGGAGATACGCTTGCCGGTGGTGCGGTATTCCTTGGTCCGGTCGGGCGTGACCGAGTAGATGAACTCGTTCTCGTCCGTCAGGTTCAGGCCATCGACATAAACGGTGAAATGGTCGTTGATGTCGTAGGAGACACCGGCATCGAGCTGGCCGTAGGCGTCGAAATATTCCGGCTCGCCGTTACGGCCCGAAGCGACCTGCAGGAACTTGTCGCGCCAGGTGTAGGCGAGACGGGCCTGGAAGCCATACTTTTCATAGAAGCCGACCAGGGTATAGCTGTCCTTGGAGAGCCCTTCGAGGCCGTAGGAGACGTTAGCCACGGCATTGACGTAGTTGGCGTCGCTTTCGGCGTAGGTGTAGCTGACCTGGGCGCCCAGGCCGTCAAACGGCGACGGCAGGTCGGAGAACACCTGACGGTAGCCCAGTTCGAAGCCCTTGACCACGGCGCCATTGCCATTGGTCGGCACAGTGACCTGGAAGGTGACCTGATCGACCTTTTGCGGGGTGGTGGTCAGGGTTACGAACGAGTCGATGTTCTTGTAGAAGGCGTTGAACGACAGCAGGGACAGGCGGTTGAAGTACCACTCCAGGCCGCCTTCGATCTGCGAGGCGCGGAAGGGTTGCAGGTCCGGATTGCCGCGCTTGATCGTCTCGTTGCCGGGATTGGTCTGGATTGACTGCTTCGGCGACAGGTCCGACAGGGTTGGCCGGGTCAGAACGCGGGAGGCGGAGAAGCGGGCGATCAGTTCGTCGGTGAGACTCAGCTTGGCGTTCAGCGAGGGCAGGATATCGGTGTAGTGACCATCGAAGCTGACCGGCACAACGTCCGACACGGTGATAATGTTCTGGCCGGCGCCGTTCGGCACGGCGGAAAGAACGGTCCGCGAGGCGCCGGACGAGGTGTAGTTGGTGTCCTCGACGCGGACACCGGCATTGATCGACAGCGGCATACCGCCCATCTCGGTGCGGATATCGCTCATCAGGTAGCCGATGGTGACCTTTTCATCCACGACCGACGAACCGGAGGGATCGAAGACGCCGGGGGCAAACGCCTTGCCGTCTGCGTCGGCAAACTGCTTGACCTGATTGATCAGGGCGATCGGATCATAGGCTACCCAGTCGCGGATGATATTACCGCTGTGGCTGGAGAAGAAGTCCATATTGGTGTTGGAGAACAGCGATTCCGGCAGGACGCGATCGGAGCCGCAATAGGCACACTGCTGACCGAACGGCATGGAATTGGTAGTGATCGTCTTGGTGCGCTGTTCGCTGGCCAGGCCGGCATAAAGCGTGACCGCACCTTCGGGCGCCCACTTGGCGTCGAGCTTGAACTCGTTGGTCTTGTCGTCGATATCCGAACCGCCGCCCCAGATATAGTAGTGGGCGGTGATGCCCTGCGGGTTGGTTGAGGCGTTGGCGTAGTTCGGTGAAGTGAAGCCGTAGTCATAGATCGGGCTGCCGCTGCGGCGATCGAACCACAGGTCCATGTTCTTGCGGCGGATGGTGGTGAAGTCGCTGTCTTCCTTGCCGCGGCGCTGGGCCTTGGAGGTCGAGGCGTCGAAGCTGAGGGTCAGGGTGTCGGTCGCTTTCCAGGCGGCGTTGAAGCCGACCATGGTCGTGGTCACGTCACGCGTATCGTGCTGCAAAATCTGGTCGACCGTACCGCCGGTATAGCGCTGATAGACGGCTTCATTGCCCTGCACGACCTGCTCGACCAGCGTGCCGCCGGAGAAGTCATAAGCCAGGCCCGTCTGATCCTCGGTGATGTCCGCCTTGGAGTAGAGGGTATCGAGGGTCAGGGTCAGGTTTTCGACCGGCTTCCACTGCACCGAGCCATTAAGACCGGTCATCTTCTTCTTGCGAATAAAGAAGAAGGGCGACAGATTTGACGGCATGGAGAGATGGCTAAACGGGGCCACATCCGGGCCGAGCCGGCCATTAAAGTAGCAGTCATCCCCAGGCTGAGTGCCACACACGTGGTCGGTAGGCGGGCTCGAACGATGGACGTGGCCGGCGCCGATGGTGAATTCATCGTCGCGGACTTCCTGGTCCATATAGGAGGCGGAAAGGGCGACGCCGAAGGTGCGGGCGTCATTGCGCCAGCTCATGACGCCGGAGGCTTCCGGGTTCTGCGTGTCGGCCAGTTCGGCCCACTGGCTGCCGATCGAAGCGGCAGCGGTGAAGCTCTTCGATTGATCCAGCGGACGCAGGGTGCGGACATCGACCGTGGCGCCGATCGAGGCGCCGTTGATATTGGCCTGGGGCGACTTGTAGACATCGGCGCCGGCGATCAGTTCGGAGGGCAGGACGTCGAAGGAGAATTCGCGGCCGTTATTATCGGTGGCAAGCGTGCGGCCATTGACGGTGACGGCGTTGAACTTCGGCCCAAAGCCGCGCACCGAGACATAGCGGCCTTCGCCGCGGTTGCGCTCGATGGTCACGCCGGGGATACGTTGCAGCGATTCGGCGACGTTCTGGTCGGGCAGCTTGCCGAGATCCTCGGCGGCGATCGAATCGACCGTATTGATGGCGGCCTTCTTGATATCAATGGCGGCCTTCATGGAGCGGCGGATGCCGCGAACGATGACGACCTGGGATTCGTCAGGCGCGGCGGCGGCCGGCGTGTCGGTTTGCGGGGCAGCATCCTGAGCAAAGGCCGGTGCGACGATCGCGGCGGCGGAGAGGGCTGTGGCGGCCAATAATACGAGTTTCCTGGACATGATTTCCTTCCTTGGTCGCCCCCTTATGTGAGGGGCTGATGGCCTGACACTATTTCAAGGTAATATGTGTGTCAAATGATCATCATATGTCCGACAAAAATAGCATTTCCATAAACCCAGCCCAGGCAGAGGGGAAAGAAGCCGCTGCGAGGCAGGGCCTGCAACGGGCCAGTTTGTTTTCTCTTTTTTGAAGGCATCCTGTTTGCGCTTCAACTCTCTGTATTTATTTGTTTTTAATCTTGCGGTTTGGTAAAGGCACTGGTCGGGGTTATGGTTTCAAATGCGAAAATCGGCTGTCCGATGCGGCTTTCATATATTTTAGCGCATTTACCTCAGGGCGGCGACTAAAAAAGAGGTGTGTGCCGCGGAAGCCCAAGCCACTTATAAGGCTTTATTTTTATGGATAATGTGCCGTTTATCCGCACCCATTTCGGGATTTGCGCGCAAAATGTAAATGACAATAGTTTTGTGACCAAATGATCACATCTGTGATTTGAATATATATTATTGCATCATTTTTTGATGTGTTTTGATTTGTTATTAAATTTATTGTCTGAGTTATTTGGCGAGTTTGATAAAAAAGCCGCCTCTGCGCAGGGCAGAAGCGGCTTGAAATCACCAGGTGTGAAGATGGCAGGCTATTTCACGGACCGGATCGGCAGGACAAAGAATGATCCGGCGAAGACGAAAACCAGGGCGGCGATGAACAGCATCCGGTAATCGGTGTCGAAATATTTAAGCAGTTGCGCCGCCATGACCGGCGAGATGATCTGCGGAATATTGACGGCCGTTGTGAGGAGGCCGAGATCCTTGCCGGCCTCGCCGGTGTCCTTCGGCAGAACCTGCGTCATCAGCGCCATGTCGATCGACATGAAGGCGCCGTAGCCGACCCCGATCAGGGCGGCATAACCGTACATGCCTTCGAGATTCGGCAAGAACAGCGGCACGACCAGGGCCGCGCCCATGATCAGGCTGGCGGCAAAGACGAACGGCTTGCGGCGCTTGATCCAGTCCGACAGCACACCCGACAGGAAGGACGAGGTCATGACGCAGACGAAAGTGATAGCCGAGACCGTGCCGATGACGATATTGGCGCGGTCGGTCCCCAGGCCGATATAGTCCTGCAGGATGTAGAGCAGGTAGGTGACGATGGCCTGGTAGCCCATATAGATGGTGAAGCGGCCGGCGAAGGCCCACCAGAAATCGGGATAGGCTTTCGGATCAATCCAGAACCCTTTCAGGAAATCGCCGGCGCGGAATCTGGCCAGCGGTTCACCCTTCGACGAGGTGTCGTGGTTGAGGATCACGAAGACAATGCAGCAAATAGCGATAGCGCCGGCGAAGACGGCATAGGCCAGCGGCATGTTATTGGCCAGGCGCCCGGCGACGATCATGCCGACCGTGCCGCCGGCGGTCATGCCGGCCCCAACAAAGCCAGAAGCCGTGCCACGGGCATGTTCGGGAAAGCGATCGGCGACCACGGTGGTCAGGGCCGGCTGCATGGAGTTGAGCGCGATGGCGGCGATGACCCAGACGGCGGTGATGGTCCAGAAGGTCGGCATATAGGCGATGCTGGCCAGCGCAATGGCGCCGACCACCGAACCGGCGACGATCCAGGGCGTGCGGCGGCCCCATTTCGAACGGGTACGGTCGGAAAAGGCGCCGGCGATCGGTGTCGTCAAGGTTGAGAAGATCGAGGTGACGAAAAACATCAGGCCGAGGTTTTCCACCTTGTGCGCCGGATCAAGCGCGGCGATCTGGTTGGGCAGCAGCACGGCCAGCACACCGCAATAGAGCGCCAGCAGCATGAAGAAACAGACAAACAGCGAGCATAGCAACAGCCAGCGGCGGCCGCCTTCGACATGTGGAATGCCAGATAGGGAAACGGCGGGCGCTTCGGTCAGGGTTGGTTGCTGGTCCATTGTTTCCTCGGTTTTATAATTGATAGACGGTCCGGGCGGTGCCTGACCAGACCTCTGTTTGCTGATCTTGCGGCAGATGGGCGATGGCCGAAGCCACCACGGCCTGCCAGCGCGCATAGCCGCCGGCGAGCTTGACCACCGGCCAGTCACCGCCGAACAGGCAGCGTGAGGGGCCAAATGCGGTCAGGGCATGATCGAGATAGGGACGCAATTGCTCAGGCGTCCAGCGCTCCCAATCCGCCTCGGTCGGCAGGCCGGAGAGTTTGCAAAAGACATTAGGCAGCTCTGACAGGGCCTTGATTTCATTCGCCCAATCACCACCGGAAATGTTCGCGTCATGCGCCTTGATATCCGGCTTGCCGAGATGGTCGAGAATGATCCGCGCGCCCGGAACTGCCGTAAACAACCGGTCCAATGCCCGGCGCAACTCCGGCAATTGGCGCGCGCGGATGCACATATCTAGGCTAAAACCGGCTCTGGTGGCGGCGATCATCCCGGCCACATAGCCCTCCGATATCATAAAGCCATCCGGCTCATTCTGCGCATTACGGCGGATGCCGGCGACTTTCGGTTTGGCTTTCAGGGCATGAATATGCGGTGTGTCGCCGAGTTCAAGCGGCGCATAGGCCACAATGCCGAGGATGGGGAAATTGAGACTATTCACCCAGTCGATCTCATCCAGCGTCTCTTCGCAATCGGCCTGGACAAAGATCGTGCCTTCGAGAGGGACGCCCGTCGCCGCGAAGTCTTCCGGTCCCATACGACCGCTGATCGCCGGCACATATTGCAGCCAGTCGTAGGTCAGGTGTTCCGGATTCCAGAAGTGCAGGTGGGAATCGATCATTGATTATTTCCCGGCCTTACCGCCATTGCCGGCCAGAACATCCCAGCCCTGGTTCAGCACCGGCGCCAGCACAGCCTCGACCTGCGCCAGCAATTCCGGATTTATCGGTTCGGAAAGCGCCGCCACATTATCGCGCATATTGGCCGGGCTGGAGGAACCGATCACGGTCGTTGCCATGCCGTTCTTCATGGCGCCTTGCAGGGCAAATTGCAGGGCCAGTTTCGAGATGTCGCTGCCGGCTTCAGCGCATATCCGTGCGGCCTCGGCGGCGGCGGCATGAACCGTGGGATGGCCGGGATGCCAGTCGGGCGGGCCGCGCCGGGTCAGCAGGCCCATGCCGAGCGGTGACGCATTGAAAACGCTGATGCCCTGGGCTTGCAGGTGCCTGGCCACCGGTGCCAGGCGCTGATCCTGGAGCGTATAGGTGCAGTAGGCCATGACCGTATCGACCTTTTGCTCGACCGCGACCTTTTCCAGCAGGGCCAGATCATAACCGGTGATGCCGACAAAACCGATGACGCCCTGGCGCTTGAGATCATGCAGGGTGGGGAGGGCCTCATCGATCAATTGTTGATAATCGCCCATCTCGATATCGTGGCATTGCAGGATATCGATACGGTCGCATTTCAACCGGCTGAGGCTGGCGTCGAGACTGCGCAGGGTGGCTTCGCGCGAAAAATCCCAGTCCTTGTCGCCATAGCGGCCGATCTTGGTGGCCAGCACGTAAGTGTCACGCGGCACGCCGATGAGGGCGTGGCCTAGCGCGGTTTCGGCCCTGGTCAGGCCGTAATAGGGCGCGACATCGATGAAATTGACGCCCAGTTCCAGCGCCGTGCGGACGGTCTCGTCGGCATTGGCCTGCGAAACTTCGGAATAGACGCTGCCGAGCGAAGCTGCGCCAAGCGCAAGAGCGGATATGGCCGGGCCGTTGTCTCCGAGTGAGGTCGTATGCATCCCTGCTTTACTTTCCATACGCCCTTTTCCGGGCGGTATTTGTTTCAGGAAAGTTATCCGCAGATTACGCGGATTACGCAGATTAAATGGCGCTTCGCGCCGATAAATCCTCAACGTCACCCTCATAACCATCCATCAGGGTTATGAAAAATCTGCGTAATCTGCGTAATCTGCGGATAACACTTTTCTATCAGTTTTCCGGCACCAGCCTCAGGCCCGCGCGGCTTGGCCGCACATGCGGGCCGCCGGCGATATTCCACTGACCGGACTGGCGTTTGGCGGCAATCGCCGTCTCATCGACCTCGATGCCGAGCCCCGGCGCATCGCCCAGGATAATGCCGCCCTCAGCGATTTCCTGGTCGATCGTCAGGCCGTAAGGCACCTTCCAGTCCTGCACTTCGACCGTCAGCAGGTTGGGCACAGCCGCGGCGGCATGGGCCACTGGATTGCCATTATAGCCCACTGGCGAGACCGGCAGGTTATGGGCATGAGCCGCCACGGCGACGCGGTTGAAATGAGTGATGCCCCACACCATGCCGGCCTGAACCACATCAACCGCGCCGGCGGTAAAGAGGGGGAGGTATTGGTCCAGCCCCGTCAGGTTTTCGCCGGTCGCCACGGCGCACTTCGAGGCACGGGTAATGACGGCGTGGCCCTCGGCGTCCCAGCGGCGCACGGGTTCCTCGATCCAGGTCAGGTCGAGATGGTGTTCGATTTCGGCAATGTGACGCACGGCCTGCTTGCGTGACCAGGATTCATTGACATCGAACATGATGGCCGGGCGCGGGCTGTTCCGTTTCAGTACGTCTCGGACGCCGAGCATCCGGCGGATATCGCGCTCGATATCGCGGCCGCCCTTGATCTTGGCGGAGGTGTAGCCACGATCGGCCCATTCGCCATAGAGGGCGTACAGCGCATCGTCCTCCAGCCCCATGCACAGGGCGGAGGCGTAGCCCGGCACGAAGCGGGCGCGCGCGCCCAGTGTCCGCCAAAGGGGTTCACCGGCCATCTTGGCTTTCAGATCCCACAGCGCCATATCGACCGCGCCGATGGCGCCATAGGTGGCGCCGGCATGGCCGCTTTTGAACACATGGGCGAGCATCCGGTCGTAAAGCGCTGAAACGGCACGCGGATCTTCGCCTTCGATCGCCGGAAAAACACGCGCGATATCACCATGGGCGCCCAGGCCGACACCGGTCATGCCTTCGTCGGTCTCCAGCAGCAGGATCGGCACATCGGTAATGCCGGAACGCACCAGGCCGTTGACGTCACCGATGGGCCGGCCCCAGTCATGGACCGTGGTGAGGCTGCGATAGCCGGTAATCTTCATCTGTGGTCTTTCTCGTCAACGCCGCCACAGACGGTAAATCCCGCGATGTGGAGTTATAATATGTATGATGAAAATTAGCACTGGCGGTAAGGCTTGGCAAGGGCTGAATTGGGCATCTCCTTACTTTGCAATCATAAGTCTTTGAATCGCCTTATAATAAGACTTGCAAGATTTTGAAAAATATATGACATATGCTGAATGTGCGTGGCTGGGGCTTCCAGCGAAATCCCTGCGAATTTGCGCGATCCGTGTTACGCTGATTAAGAATCGACTCTTGAGGTAAAGACGCTTGAATACCACTGTAGCCTTTTCCGCCCGTAATGCCCGCCGCCGTCCGCGCCTGGCCGTCGCCGTCGTCGAGGATTTGGTGACCGCTATCGTGACCGAGGTCTATCCGGCCGGTTCGGCCCTGCCGCCGGAAAACGTGCTGTGCGACATGTTCGAGGTCAGCCGCACGGTTATCCGCGAGGCGACCACGGCCATGACCGAAAAGGGCCTTGTGGTGTCGCAGCAGGGGCGCGGCACAATCGTGCAGGATTCCTCGCACTGGAGCCTGCTCGATCCGATGGTGCTGAGCGCGCTCTTCCAGCGTGATGACGGCCTGTCCTATCTCGACAATCTGGTCGAGATCCGCGTGACGCTCGAATCGTCCATGGCGTCCAAGGCGGCGCAGAAGGCAACGGGGGAGGATATCGCCGAACTCACCGCCCAGATGGAAAAGCTGGAAAGCCTGATCCAGACGCCGGCCGCCTATGTCCATGAGGATGTGAAGTTCCACGACATCATCATGCGCATTTCGGGCGATAAGCTCAGTGAAGCCATTATCAACAGTATTCAAGGCAAGGCGCTGAAAAACCTGAATTATTCAGGCAAACTTAATGTCGAGCATATCCGGGAAACCCACGCCGCCCATGCCGAGGTCTTCCAGGCGATCCTGAAGCATGATGGCGAAGCTGCCGCAAAAGCCATGCGCGACCATATCGAAGGATCGTGGACAAAGCGCCGCCCCACGAGTCTGAAAGTCTAAATTCTCCTCCCTTGCAAGCCTCTTTGGCGAAGCGGGGGAGGTGTCGAGCAAGCGCAGCGCGTCGAGACGGAGGGGGCGATTCCACCGTCCGTTCACCCCCTCCGTCGCGGACAAGCCGCGACACCTCCCCCGATAAATCAGGGGAGGAGAATGATTTCCGAGCTATTCTTTTGAACAACGGAACCTGCGCCAAAGCCCTCAATCCGGCCGCCTTTGACATCATCCAGAACAATCGCCGGGCGGGCGTCGGGTGTCTCAACGTCGAAGGTGCAGTCCCTTATGCTTAAGCCCCGCACATTTCGCCCGTAGAAACTATAGGCGGGCAGGGTGCCCATAAAACTGACCTCCAGGCTGGCCTCGCGCTTTTCCTTCGGTGTCCGGGCCGCGTCTTCCGCCGTGCCGCCGCCCGAACTGACGACATGCACATCCGAGAAACTGACATCCATGACCGGCGCATCGGGAATGCCCTGCACACCGCACGGATAGCGGCCATCGGCGCCGGAAACCTGGATATTGTCGAACCGCACCCGCCGGCAGGCGCCGACCGTCGTGCCTTCCGGCGCCCGCAGACGCGCCGCCTGACGGATGAATAGCGGATGATTAACCGGATTGCGTAAGATTATGTTCGAAACGACGACATCTTCCAGAACGCCGCCATCGACCACGCCGATCAGAATGCCGCGCGTGTTTTCACAAGCGCAATCGCTGATGAGGATATTGCGGAAGCCGCCATTACTCTCGGTGCCAAGCTTGATGCGGCCGAGCACGCCCATATCATCGACCGAGCGATAATCCGACAGGCGGTAGCTGCCATCGATCACAGAGCCTGTTTCGAAACCTGATGTCTGGCAATCAGTTATGCTGATATTCTCACAAACCACCTTATGGCCCAGCGCATAGCTCGACTTGACAACGATGCCATCATCATGCGGCGCATTGACCCGGCAGTTGGTCACCCGCACATCGCGGCAGCAGTCGATATCAATGCCGTCGCGGTTGGTGTCGACGGTGATATTATCGATCGTGGCATTGGTGCAGCCGAGCAGATGACAGGCGAAATGTCCGCCCTGCAGGATGGTGACATCACGGACCAACACATTGCGGCAATTCCTGAAGCCGATGGCGCGGATGCCCTGGCCCAGCATGGCAACTTCCTTCGGATCGGCGATGCGTGGTGCGATCCAGCCGGTGACGCCATGCCAGCGCGCGCCGGGATCTTCACGCCGCAAGCCCTTGCCGAAAATCATCCCGCGCCCGATGACCGAAACATGATCGGCGCCGTCGGCATAGATCAGGCTGCAATGGAACTGCGTGATGCCGAAATCCTGGAACTGCTCCGGCAGGTCCGCCTCGGCGAAATCATAGCCGCCCTTGTGAATCGCCGGGTTGGCAGCCTCCAGCACGCAGCCTTCGGCGAGCAAAAGCGTAATATTATCAAACAGGCGCAGCGAAAAGCTGAGATAATGCCCGGCAGGCAAAAGCACCGTACCGCCTCCGGCCTTACGCGCGGCGGCAATGGCTTTTTTGATTGCCGGGCTGTCGAGCGTGACGCCATCGCCGCGCGCGCCGAAATCGCGCACATCGAAAATGCCGTGCGCGGCAAAAGCCGGGAGTGCAAACAGCGCCGCCGCGCCGGTCAGAAGTGCGCGCCGGATCATTCCTTGCGCGTCTTTTCAGCGACCGGAGACCCATTTGGCTTGGGTAGCCCGACAGCACGCGCCAGCGGTTTCACGGCGCCGAACTCAACAGGGCCGGCCTCTCGCATGATGCCGGCATTGGCCATGACCTGCTTCGCCTCATCGGGCCACTGACCGTCCGTGATAAGATGGTCATCGAGGATCAGGTCTTCCTGATAGGCCGTCCAGATGCCGCCGGTCTTGGTGGTATTGTGCCAGTTGCCGCGCGCGGTATTATTGACCGAGGTGCGCAGGGGCAGGGCAGAGCGGGCGGTATTGATATTCAGCCAGACGTCGGCGTCCTCCACCACATTGTTGCGTGCGAGGATACCGCGCGAGCCTTCGTCGAAATAGAGCGCGATCCTGTCGCCGATATCGAAGACATGGTTTTCGGCGAAGACGCAGTCCGGGCAGGCGCCGAGATTGTAGATGGCGCCGCCGTCATTAAACAACTGCTTGACCTTGTAGACGCGGTTGAAGCCGACAAAGACATCTCTGTGCGTGGTCGGGGTCTCATAGATCGGCTGGCCGCCGCCGCCCTGGGCCACGGCCTCATAGCCGCGCTGGCGGGTGCGATAGTTCGGATTGCCGCCGGCATCGACATAGCCCCAGCCATAGCCGACATCGATGGCGTCATAGGGCGCGCCAGAAATATCGTTATGAATGATGACCGTATTCCACACGTAGGTGGAAAGGATTGCGGAATTGTCCTTGTAATCCTGGCTGACATTCTGGATCAGGTTGTTCTCGACGACCAGTTGCCGATTGGTCAGATTGCCGTTTGACGGGTGATGCGCGTCCGGCAGCACCCCGCCGGAGGAGATGGCGCCGCCAGCCAGATCGGTGAAGACATTGCGCGACACGACGATATCGGCCGTGGCCAGGCCCTGACCGGTGAGGTTGGCATTGGCGTCATTGCCGATGCCGAGCGCATACTGGCCAAGATGGGCGAAGACATTGCCATCGAGCACGATATGCTGGGCGGCGGCGAACTGAACCGCCGCCGGCGTCTGGTGCCATTTGTCGCGCACAGTCTCGAATTCCGGGCAGCCGGTCTTGCAGACCTCCAGCACGTTCTTCGGATAGGCGGTAGCCCGACCGGTCAGGAAGGAACCGCTCTGCTGGCTGGCGAAGCCTTCAGCTGAGGACGGGCCCATCCACGAGCTGTAGGAGAATTGCAGGCCGGAAAATTTCAGGTCGGTGACCGGGGCTTCGGGCGTGCCGGCGGCGCTGACCAGCACCTCCAGCCGCGGCAGGACGACCTTCGCCTGTTTCATATCCACGCCATCGGCCGGTTTGTAATAGAGCTTGCCGGCGGTCGGATCGAGATACCACTGGTTGGCGTTCGTCAGGAAGGCCAGGCTGTTTTGCAGATAGAGGTGCGACCATTCGGGGTGGAACGGGTAGGGGATGCTGTCATAGCCCCAGATATTGTTGGCCCAGGCCGGCTGCTGCATGGTGAGCGTGTTGCCGCTGATGGCTTGCACCGGCGAGAAGCGCGAGGTGAAGAAGCCCTGGCTCTCGATTTCGATACGGTGCTGATCGGGCAGACCGGCCAGCCATGACCAGCTTTTATCCTTCAGCACCATGCCGGTTTCGGTGAAGGTGACGGCCTCGCGCGGCAGTTCGATCTGGGCGCGTTCGGCCAGGGCGTCATTGACCCAGAGCTGGCGGCTGTCCGTACCCTTGGGCACATCGGCGACATAGATATGCTTTTTGGCGTCATGGACGCGCCAGCCGGTGACGGGTACGCCGCCGGACAGGACCGGGCGCGACTGCGGGGCGGCCTGCCAGGTGACGGTAAAGCCCTTCTGGCCGCCATCGGCCTGGGCGAAGACCAGCGGCGCGGTGAGCGGATAGGTGCCGTCGGCCAGGATGATGGTCACATCACCCGTGGTGTTGAGCTGGCGCACGGCGGCCTGGGCGCGGGGCAGGGTCTTGAACGGATGCGCCACTGAGCCATCGCCGCTGTCATCGCCTGTGGGGGAAACGTGGACTTCAATGCGCGGATGTTCCCAGCGCGTCTGGGCCTGCACCGGCAGGGCGGCGAGGGCCATTAAGGCAACAAGGCTTAGGCGGCGATCGACTGGCATTATCCACTCCCACGGGACTGTGTGTCTTGTTTTATGCGCCACTCTTCAAACATAATACATCATATGTCAAGTGTGTGGTGTCTTACCCATAGCTTACATGATCCTGATTTTTTGCTCTGACCCTACGCATGGAAAGCCTCATCACCCCGGCGATAGAGAAAGGAAATCGCATTTGACCCTATGAGGTATCCGCATGTTCAAATTCCCCACCTTCAAAGCCGGCGGTTTTGCCCTGGCCCTGGCGCTGACCACGACGGCCCTGGTGCCTGCCGTACTGCCGCAGGCCGCCGAAGCGGCCACCAAGGCTGATATCAACGCCGATTCCCAGGCCGCCCTGAATTCGCTCTATGCCGGCAATCCCACCGCCAAGCTGATCGGCTCCAAAGCCAAGGCCATCCTGATCTTCCCCAGCATCGTCAAGGCCGGCCTGGTGTTCGGTGGCGCCTATGGTGAAGGCGAACTGCTGATGAACGGCGGCGTGGCGGATTACTACAATTCCTTCTCCGGTTCGTGGGGGCTTCAGGCCGGGGCGCAATCCTACGGCTATGCGGTTTTCCTGATGACCGACAGTGCCGTAAAATATCTCAAGGACAGTTCAGGTCTGGAAATTGGCGTCGGCCCCACCGTGGTGGTGGTGGATGAGGGCGTGGCCCGCAATCTCTCAACCTCGACCCTGAAGGACGACGCCTATGCCTTCATCTTCGACCAGAAGGGCCTGATGGCCGGTGTTTCCATTGAAGGCACCAAGATATCCAGGATCAAGCAGTAGTTTATACAGACTTGATCCTGTTATGAGCCCTCCGGTGTCCCCGACCGGAGGGCTTTTTTGTAAGGTGTCAGCTTACTCCACCCAGTCCTTTCGGATGGTTTTGGACGCGAAAAACAGCAAGACCGCCGCTACCAGATAGAAGCCCAGACCGATCACGAAGGCCCATTTGATCGAGTCGGCGCCATATTCCGGTTTGAGCAAATCCGACACCTTGCCGAAGAAATAGGGGCCGGCGCTGAGGCCGATCAGGTTGGTGATCAGCAGGAACAAGGCCGCCATCTGGGCACGCGCGGAGGCTGGTCCCAGGTGCTGTATGGCGTTTACCAGCGGTCCGAACCACATCAGGCCCAGCGCCTGCGGTATGAGGATCAGGAAGAACGCCTCATGCGGCGTTTTCGCCATAACGCACAGGGCATAGAGCGGCGCCGACAGCACGAAGGCGATCGCCGGGATCAGCGGATAGGCACCCTTGCGGTCAGGGCCGAGCCAATCCCCCAGTATGCCGCCCCCCAGAATGCCGACGATGCCGCTGATCAGGAAGGCGCTGGCGAACAGTTCCGACCGGCTGACAATATCCATGTGAAGAGAGCGCGCCAGGAAGGTCGGGAACCAGTAGAGAAAGCCGTAACCGACCAGCGAGGCGAAGGACGCACCAAACGCCATCAGCCAGAAGCTGGGCTTGCCAAAGGCCAGGCCGGTCACATTGCCGAACGGCAAGGGGGCGGCGGGCGCCTTGTCGAATTGCCCGCGCGCCGGGTCCCTGACCAGCAGACGAAACAGGGGCGCCATCAGGACGCCGATCCCGCCGATCACCAGAAAGGCCCAGCGCCAGTTGACCGCCGCGGCCATCAGACCACCGAAGAGGATGCCGGCGGCGCTGCCGATGGGAATGGCCAGGGAATAGACCGACAGGGCGCGGGCGCGCTGTTTTGGCGGGTAGAGGTCGGCGATCAGGCTGTAGGCGGGCGGAACGCCACCGGCCTCGCCGACGCCAACCCCCATGCGCGCCAGGAAGATTTGCGGGAAGGTCATGGCCAGTCCGCACACCGCCGTAAAGCCTGACCAGATGGCCAGGGAGGCGGTCATGATCCAGACGCGGGACCAGCGATCCGCCAGCCAGGCGACGGGAATGGCCAGCACGCTGTAAAGCAGGCCAAACGCCAGGCCGCCCATCCAGCCCAACTGGGCGTCATTGAGGTGCAGTTCGGCGGCGATCGGTTCTTTCAGGATGCTCAGAATCTGCCGGTCGAGGAAGTTCAGCGCATAGACGATGATCAGCAAAAACAGTGTGAATGATCCGCCTTTTGCAGGCGTGGTTTCCGATGACATGGTCCGTCTCCCCATCTTTGCCGCCTTCATAGGCGCTGCCGCCGATTTCGACAAAGGAAAAGCGTCCGCCCTTCATTGAGTTGTCTTATAAGCGGGCGTAAGAAGAGGCGTATTTCACCGCAAAGGAGAGTTCCGCATGATCCGTACCGCACAGGCCCACTGGACTGGCAATGGCCAGCAGGGCGAAGGCAGCTTGACTACGCAGAGTAAGGTGCTGAACAGCCAGCCCTACAGCTTCAAGCTACGGTTTGAAAACGCCGACGGCCAGGCCGGCACCAATCCGGAAGAACTGATCGCCGCGGCCCATTCCGGCTGCTTCTCCATGGCTCTGGCGTTTGCTTTGGGCGCGGCGGGCTTTACGGCCGACAGCATCGATACGGAAGCGGCGGTCAAGCTCGATCCGGTCGAAGGCGGCTTCGCCATCACCGGCATCACGCTGAAACTGACAGCGAAAATTCCGGGCATTTCCAGGGAACAATTCGACGCCATCGCCGCCGGCGCCAAGGCCAATTGCCCGGTCTCGAAGGCGCTGTCTTCAGTGCCGATCACGCTTGAAGCGACGCTGGTTTAAGGAAGATTTTTAGCCACAGATGTCACAGATGGGCACAGATGACGCTTCGCGCCCAAGAATCAGATTTGCCCAAAAACCTTAGTGATGAACATAAACATCTGTGCCCATCTGTGACATCTGTGGCTAAATCTACTAATCCAAACTATTCACGTCACAATCGGCGGATTTTAAAAGCCCGGTATAGAGTTGGAAATCCGACTTCCTGCCGGGCTTTTTCAGGCGCGAAACCGTGCCGACATTGCGCAGGTCGGTGAAGCATCTGGTGAGATTGGGCGTATGGCTGGCATTGACTACGATCAGGGCTTTTTTACCCATGGCCGGCGAGGCGGGCCAGTTGTACCGGTCGCGCTCGGCCATGCCGATGATTGAGGTGTCCGGCATATGCAGGCTGAGTTCACCCTGGGTGTTGTAATCGGTTGTGGCGATCCATTTGCTATCGGTTTCGGAGACTTTATCATGAATGGCATAGGTAAGCTTTTCCCATCCCAAACCCAGACCGGCGGTGCCACTTTGCTGCGGCAGGACGGGGCTTAAGGCCATAAGCAGCAAAGCGATCACGCTTACGCCAACCCCCAGCGGCGCGGGCCACTTGCGTGCCCAGCCGAACCGGCCACCTTCGGCGCCGATAGCCGCCAGCAGGACCAGTCCGGGAAAGATCGGCGCCGGCCAGTTGCCCTGGATGCGGTCGTGGAAGACATGGACCAGCATATAGGCAATCAGTGGCAGGGGCAGGGCGACCAGCAGGGTAAGCGGCGAGTTATCGCGCTGTTTTCGCCACGCCTTCACGCCCAGAACAACAAACACAAAGACCAGCGGATTGAGCAGCAGGGGCTGCGAAATCAGGAATTCCAGCAGGTATTGCGCCGTCAGGTGCGCGCCTTCGATGCGGCCGAACTGTTTGGCGAAGGTGATCCAGTGATGCTGCGCATTCCAGACCAGGTTCGGCGCCATGGCCGTCAGGGCGACACCACCGCCAAGCCACGGCCACGGCGTCAGCAGCCATTTCCGTGCCGGCTTGTCGAGTACGAACCACGCCAGTACGCCTAAGCCTAAGAAGAAGTTGGTATATTTGGCCTCGATGCCCAGCCCGGCGAACAGACCGAACACTAGCCACCAGTGACCCTTGTTCGTCGCTTGGAGTTTCCCCAGTGCCCAAAGCCCGAAACCCCACATCAGCACCGAGGGCGGATCGGGTGTGGCGACGACGGAACCGATGCTCAGCAGCAGGCAGGCATTAAGCCACAGCAGCGCGCGGCGTGCGACACCCTCGCTGAAAAGCGTTCGGCCAGTGTCGTAGATCAGCCAGTTCAGAACCACGAAACTGAGCACAAACGGCAGCCGCACGAACAGCGCTGCATCCGACAGCCCGGTAAACGCGCCGATCCACCACGCTACCATCGGCGGATGATCATAATAACCAAAGGCCGGATGCTGTGCCCACAGCCAGTAATAGGTCTCGTCCGGCACCAGCCCGGCGCAACCGGCGGCGATCAATCGCAGAACCATCACCCCCGCAAGCAGGGGCAGGTAGGGAATGCGGCTCAGGCGATCAATCAGGCTCATACTGCCTTATTGGCCGGTTTCGCCCCCATAAACAAGTATGGTCAGACAAGCTTCATCACGGCCGGGCCGCCAAGCGACGGATCGGTCAGGGACGGCTGGCCGGTTTCGATATGGCCGGCGAAACGATGGCTGAAACCCTCACCACTGACGCTGATATCATACCACTGGCTCGTCAGGTCGACGGACAGGGTCTGCGCTTGACCGGCCGTAAGCGTGATGGTCTTTTCCGGCTGGCCATAGGCCTCATCACGAATGATCAATGGGCCATCACCGGTCAGGGTCAGGCTGTTGCCCTGCCATTGCGCCGGGATAGATTGTGCGGTCTTGCCGGAAAAGCGACGGTGGAAGCCATTGGGCGCGTAGAGCCACAGATCGTAGGTCTCATCTGCCGGGATCAGGGCGGTCAGTTGCCCGCCGGCCTTGACCGTATAGCGGCGCGGTGGCGTGGCCGGCGTCAGGCGATCATAGATATGGAAGACCACGGCCGTCTCATGGCTCTGATTGGCCAGGTCGAGGACGACAAAGCCGGGTTTCGTGGCGGCATTGGCCTCGAAAACATAGGGCAGGGGGCGCGTTGGGCGCTGGCCCTTTTCCTGCACCGGCGGCGTGATCTCGGCGGGCGGTTTCGGCGTCGGCTGGCCGCTCAGTTTACGGGCGCGCTCGGCCGTGGCCGTGGTCTCCGGCAGGGCCTGGAAGAAGGCGTCGGTATTCGGGGAGGCGAAATCAAAGCAAGTGGTCAGGTCGCCGCAGACGGCACGGCGCCACGGGCTGATATTCGGCTCATGCACGCCGAAGCGCGTCTCCAGGAAGCGGATGACCGAGGTGTGGTCGAAGACCTGCGAATTGACGAAACCACCCTTGCTCCACGGCGATATGACATACATCGGGACGCGCGGCCCCAAGCCATAGGGGCGGTCCTTCCAGTCCTTGTCGTTGTGGTATTCGCCGGTGGCGTCGATCTGGCTCTCGCCATAGCTGACGCCGTCCAGCTTGGCCGGCACCGAAGGGGGCGGCACATGGTCGAAATAGCCATCGTTCTCATCGAAATTGATCAGGAAGACGGTCCTGGCCCACACGGCGGGGTTGGCGGTCAGGGCATCGAGCACCTGGGCGGTATATTCTGCCCCCTGCGCCGGCGAGGACGGGCTGGGGTGCTCGGAACCGGCTTCGGTGGCGACGATCCACGACACCTGCGGCAGTGTGTCGGCCAGAACGTCCTCTTTCAGCTTGTCGAGCGCGCGGGTGCGTAAACTACGCGCCGCCAGATCCATCAAAGGCGCGGATTTCGACGTGTTGGCCATGCGGTAGAGCTTGAACCCGGCCAGGGGGTTGTCGGTGAAATTGTCATCCATGTCCTGATATATCTGCCAGCTTATGCCGGAAGCGGTCAGGCGTTCGGGATAGGTGACCCATTCGTAGCCGCCATGGCCCTGCGGATCGGATTTCAGGTTGTCATAGCCGTTGTCGATCGCCGGGCCGTGATGTGTGCCGGAAGGGTCATTGGTGCCGGTCCAGATGAACAGACGGTTTGGATTGGTGCCGGCGTGGATGGCGCAGTGATAGGCGTCGCAGATGGTAAAAGCTTCGGCCAGAGCGAACTGGAAAGGGATATCCTCGCGGGTAAAATAGCCCAGGCTGTGGTTATGCTTGGCGGAAGGCCAGGCATCGAGGCGGCCTAAGTCCCAGGCGTCCTGCGCATTGACGAAGTTATGCGGCGTCCCTTCCGCGCGCATATATTTGAAATCCTGCACCGTATCGAAGCGGAACGGCGCGATCAGGTGCTTCTTGTCATGCTCGTCCGGCTGCGACCACACCGTGCCATTGACCGTCGGGATCGGGAAGCGGTCGGAAAAGCCGCGCACCCCCGAAAGTGTGCCGAAATAGTGGTCGAAAGCGCGGTTTTCCTGCGTCAGGATGACGACGTGCTGCACGTCCATGATCGTGCCGGTGCGACTATCGGCCGGAATATCGAGCGCGCGGGCGATGGAGGCGGGCAGGGTGCCCAGGGCTGAAGCCAGAACACTGGACAGCAGAAAGCGACGACGATCGATGGACATGGCATTACCCCTGGTGACTTTTCTTTTGGGGCATATCAGCCAGTCATGACGGTTTTATCAAGGCGGATGATTATGGTGTCCCGAAGAGCCTGAAATCCGGCAGGGCGCCGCGGCGTTTGATTTCGTCGTCGGTGCCGATGCGGAAAACGGAAGTATCCGAGCCGTCGAACGCCTGCCAGTCCGGCAGGTCGGTGCTGTTCGGATTGCCGGTTCTGGCAAAATTGGTCCAGTAGCTGGCCAGACGGTCGGCCAGTTGCCGGTCTCCGGTGCTCCACGGCCGCGGGTCTTGATCCAGTTGATTGAACACAAACGGAATTTCCGCGCCATGGCCGGCCTGGCAGCCATAGCCGCACGGCGTTGCCGGTTCGGTTGGCGAATGGACGAAATAATAGAGATAAGGCTTTTGCTTGCCATTTTGAGCTTGCAGCGAGGTCCAGTACCACATCCGCCAGCCCCACGAGTCGGTAGTCAATTGAATGATGGAGGCACGGGCCTGCGCGTCCGTTGTTCCCGGATAGGCCGCCAGCAGGGCCTCGGACGGGGCATGGCCGAGCAACTTTTCCACCAATCCCTCGTGGTTGGCCGCGGTGAAATCGCCGGTGCCGAGAATTTCCGGCGCTAGGTCTTTGCCTTCGTCGGCATTCCAGCCGACCAGGATCGGTACATCGTTCTGCCGGTGGTGGCGATAAGTCGTGGTCATATCCTCGCGCAGCACATCTCCATCGACGATGACGCGCGGCGCCCAGGTCTGCCGGATCAGCGTATCGGCATCCATCTGGCGCAGATCGGCGATATCGGCCGCGCCCTGCGCCTTGAGGAAGGCGGCGCCTTCGGCCTCCGCCGTTTTTCGGTCGGCGCGGGTGTTCTCACTGGCATCCAGAGGCACACTGTAATTGCCGCTTTCGGCGATGGCGCGCTGGAACAGACCCTTGGCCAGCGGTGAAGCGACCAGCACGGCCACCGAATTGGCACCGGCGGATTCCCCCATAATGGTCACACGATCCGGATCACCGCCAAAGGCCGCGATATTGGCCTTCACCCATTGAAGCGCGGCGATCTGGTCCTCTATGCCCTGATTGCCGGATGCGTGGTCTGGCGATTCTGCGGAAAGTTCCGGCGTGGCCAGGAAACCAAACACCCCCAGGCGATAATTGATCGTAACGACGATCACGCCCTTTTCCGTCAGGCGGGTGCCATCATAGAGCGGCTGTGCGCCGGTGCCGCCGAAATAACCACCGCCATGTATCCAGACGATGACCGGCAGCTTTTCGGTGTCTTCCGGCGCCCAGATATTGAGATAGAGGCAGTCCTCGCTCTGCGGATTGCTGATCCAGGCCACGGTCTGGCGGCAGGCGGGGGAGAACGCAGTCGTCTCTTTCACGCCCTGCCACGGCACGACGGCTTGCGGCGACCGCCAGCGTAAGCTCCCGACTGGCGGGGCGGCAAAGGGCACGCCGAACCAGGTGCGCACCTCGCCATTATCCGTGCCCGATATCTGCCCGCCGGTGACCGAAACCGGCGGGGTGGGCTGGGCCAATGCGGGGGCCGCCAGGCAGGCGAGACCCAGACAGACTAAGCTATTGAGGACTCGCATATCTTTACCCTGCTTATTTTCCGATAATCTGCACCAGCGACGGCGCCGATTTGGCGAACACCTTGTCATTGCCCGATGCGGTCAGGCTTTGCGTGGCATCGTTCCAGTGCAGGGTGGTGGTCGTTGCCCCCTTGCCCTTTTCATAGTCATACGATGTGCCGTCATCGTCATAAAGCGTAAACTCCCCGTCCTTGCCGGGATACACTTTCAGCGCGGTGATCGACTGCTTCGTAGCGGTCGACTGGATGTCCGAGCCCACCGGCACGATCGAGCCGGCTTTCACGAACACCGGGATCTGGTTGATCGGCGCGGCCACCTTGACCCACTGGCCGCCGGGCAAGCGTTCGTTGGTCCAGTAATTGTACCAGTCGGCGCCGGCCGGCAGGTACACGTCCTTTTCCGTCTGGCCCTGTTTCGTTACCGGTGCCACCAGGAATGCCGGACCGAACATGTACTGCGTGCCGATATCGGCGACGTTCGGATCGTTGGGGAAGTCCATCCATAGGGCGCGCATGAAGGGGGCGCCGGTGTCCCAGGTAGTCTTGGCCGAAGAATATAGATAGGGGATCAGGCGGTAACGTAAGCGATCGTAATCGGCCAGGATGGCCTCGGCCTCTTTCCCGAAGGCCCAGATTTCGGTGTGTTTGCGGTCGCCGTGCAGGCGCAGGGTCGGCAGGAAGGTGCCGTACTGGAACCAGCGCGTGAACAACTCCGGATAGTCGTTATTCTGGCCCACCGTTTCGCGCGCATCCGACGGATCGAGCAGGGGCGTGCCGGTGAAGCTGGTGGTCTGCGGCAGCCACTGCCAGCCGCCGATATCGTTGCCCCAGTAGGCGATGCCCGATGCCGTCATGTTCAGACCGGTCGGGATCTGGCGGGCCAGGGCTTCCCAGGTCGGGTTGATATCCGACGACCAGAAGAGCGCGCCGGTGCGCTGCGAACCGAGATAGGCGGCGCGCGACAGGATCAGCACGCGCTTGTTCGGCTTCCACTCGCGCATCCCCTGCGCCACGCCCTCGACGTGCAGCAGCGGGAAGACATTGTGATATCGGTCGCCGGAGCCGATGGAGAAGAAATTGCCGTCCGGCACCAGGTCCGGCTCAGTCTCGTCGAGCCACGGATAGTCGAAGCCGTGGGAGAGGATATTGTCGCGGGCATGTTCCCAGAACCATTTGCGGGCCTCGGGATTGGTGGAATCGATCAGCCCGCCGGTGCGATCCGAGCGGAACGGCAGGCCATCGACCGTTTTGCCGTCCTTGTCCTTGAGCAGGAAGCCCTTGTGGTCCAGTTCATTGAAGTAGCGGCCGGCGGTTTCATAGCGCGGCCAGATCGAGACGATCGACTGCATTCCCATATCGTGCAGTTGCTTGTTCATGGCGTCGGGATCGGGGAACTCGGCCGGATTGATGTCCATCTGGCCCATGCGCGTCCAGTAGAACCAGTCGAGCACCATGATATCGAGCGGATACTGCTTCTCGCGGTAGGTATTGGCGACGCGCAGGATTTCGCCCTGGCTGTCATAGCGCGCCTTGGACTGGATCAGGCCGAAGGCGGACTTCGGCGGGATCGGCGTCTTTCCGGTCAGGCGGGCATAGCCGGAGTAAATCTCTTCCGGCGTCGAGCCGGTGATGACGAAGAAAGATACGCGCTCGCCGACCTTCGACTGGAAGCCGAGCTTGCCATTGACGCCGCCGACAAAGCGGGTGGCCGATGGATTATCCCAGACAATGCCGTAGCCCTTGGAGGAGACCATGAAGGGCACGCAGACCTGTTCGCCGGCGGGGGCATCATACCAGTGCTGGCAGTCGATGACGCGGCCGCGCAGATCGAGATCGCTCATCGATTCCTGGTTCTGGCCCATGCCGTAATAGTGCTCGCCCTCCGGGGCGGCGAAGGCGGCACCGACCTGGTAGGTCTGCTCGCCATTGACCTCATGCGGCGACATTTCCCAGCTATTCATGGAAAGGACGGTCTCGCCCTTAATATTCTGGATTTGCAAGGCCACCGGGGCCAGCGACGGCGCGAAATACTTTTCGCCCTGGCTCGGCACATGCGGCGCCGGTGCGGCATTGACATGCAGGGTCAGGCCGTTCGACGTAAAGGTATCGCCGTTTGTATCGCTGGTCTGTTTGAAGGCGCCGTTATCGGCATGATCGGCCAGGATGCCGTAGCCGGGGGCCTTCAAAACCTCGGCCTTATCCACGGCAATGGTGACATGGACGATGTTCGGGCCATAGGCCTCGATCGACACATAGGCGCCGTTGCGATCCAGCGTGGAAATAGGCGCGGCCTGTACGGCGGTGGCGAGTGCCAGGGCCGAGGCCACGCCGAAAAGGGCCGTTTTTAAAAGGTGACGCATGATCTTCTCCCAATCGTCGAACGTTTCTGACAACGTTATCATTTGCGTCACGGCTAAGCTTTGCCCGTCGTTTCGTCAAGACTAATAATCATACAAAACGCTCCCGCATGAAAACCGGAACAGCAAGTTTTCACCGGCTAAAACGCCGCCCGTAGACTGAAGGCTTTTACAGGAGCCTTTATGTTTGCAGAGCGCAAGACCTTCTTCGACCACGTCCGCGCTTCGCTCTTTGCCGGCAAATTGCTGCAAGGGCGCGTCGACGGCCTCAATCATCTGCTCGATCAATGGGAGGCGCGCCATTCGGGGAAGGATATCCGCTGGCTGGCCTATGCCCTGGCGACCGCGTACCATGAAACCGGCTTTACCATGCAGCCGGTAAGCGAGCAGGGCGGGGCAGTCTACCTGACCTATATGTACGATCCGCAGAGCCCCAATCCGAAGCGGGCGGCGCTGGCGAAAGCGAATGGCAATACCCATCCCGGCGATGGCGTCAAATATTGCGGGCGCGGCTATGTGCAATTGACCTGGGCCAATAATTACCGGCGCATCGGCGATCTGATCGGCATCGACCTGCTCAGCCATCCCGAACGGGCCGTGGAACCGGAGATCGCTGCACGCATCCTTTATGAAGGCATGATGGGCGGCTGGTTCAGCGGCGTCGGACTGGCACGCTATTTCAATGCCAAAACGACCGACTGGAAGAACGCCCGCCGCATCATCAACGGTCTCGATTGCGCCGATAGGATCGCGGGCTATGCGAAGGCGTTTTATGCCGCGCTCCACGTCTGAAATCGGGCTCCGCCGATAGCGGTAGCGTGTCGTCACCATGAATATCTGTGTCATCTGTGGATACCCCTTCTTGCCGACCTTAGAGCGCGCGAAGACGTTCGCCTTTTTGATCCACAGATGACACAGATGTCCTTGGTCATCTCACGCTACCGCTATCGGCGGAGCCTTAACCCGATATGACATGAAAAAGCCCGGTCAGCGGAACTGACCGGGCTTTTCTTTTATTCAGCAGCTATTTACGCCGCGCGCAGGCGGCCGACAAAGGCCATGACCTCGTGCTGCAGGTCTTCCGAGCGCGTTTCGAGATCGGAGGACAGGCCCAGAAGCGACTGCGCCGCTTCGCCGGTCTGGCTGGCGGCATCGCCGACACCCGCCATATGACCGGTGACTTCGCGGGTGCCATCGGCGGCGCGGTTGGTGTTGCTGGCGATTTCCTGCGTGGCATAGCCCTGCTGCTCGACCGAGGCGGCGATGGCCGTGGTCAGGCCGCCGATCTGCTCGATGGTCTTGACGATGGTATCGATGCTGGACACGGTTTCATTGGTCGCCGACTGGATCTCGCCGATCTTGTTGCGGATATCGTCGGTCGCCTTGGCCGTCTGCTGGGCCAGTTGCTTGACCTCGGATGCAACCACCGCGAAGCCCTTGCCGGCCTCACCGGCGCGCGCTGATTCGATAGTGGCGTTCAGCGCCAGCAGGTTGGTCTGGGCGGCGATGGCCTGGATCAGGTTGATGACCTCGCCGATCTGCTGGGCGGCCGTGCTGAGCGTCTGAATGGCGGCCTCCGTCTTGGCGGCTTCCTCGACGGCGGTGCGGGTGACCTGCGACGTGCGGGTGACCTGCTCGTTGATCTCATTGACGCTGGCCGACAGTTCCTCGGTGGCGGCCGCCACGCTCTGGACATTGTTGGCGGCGTCGACGGCGGCGGTATTGACCGATTGTACGCGCGCGGCGGCATCATCGGCGGCGTGGGTCAGGCTCTTGGCCGAGTCGGCGACGGTGCGCGAAGAGGCGGCGAAGCGGCGGGCCAGTTCGCCCATGCTTTGCTCGAATTCGCTGGCGATGCGGTTACGTTCGTCGCGCATGTTCTCGGCGATACGCATTTCTTCTTCCTGCTGGTGCGCCTTGAGGGTCTCGCCTTCCGCGGCCCGGTCACGCAGGGTGCGGATGGAGCGCCACAGCGAGGAAATCTCATCGCGGCCCTTGGCTTCCGGCACGGCGGTATCGTAGGCGCCTTCCGAAATGCGCATGACGCTCTCGGTAACGTGGTGCAGCGGGCGGGAAATCGACTTGATAGCGACCCACAGAGAAGCTGCGACCAGAAGCAGGGTGCCCGTGGCGGCCATCAGCAGGAATTGCCAGACGCGGGTCTGCTTGTACTTGGCCATATCGGCCTTGGAAGCCGTCACATCGCTCTTGATGTGCTTGACCATGGCGTCGATCGTCGCCTGGAAGGCCTTGCGGTTTTCGCGGTTGGCATCGTTATTGCCGAGCGCGCTGGCATCGGCCGGGGTGGCTTCGCGCCCCAGGCGCGCCAGTTCGCGGCGCAGGGTGATGAATTCGTTGGCTTTGGCTTCCACCGCGGCGAATTCCGGCAGTTCACCCGCCTTCATGCCCGCTTTCCAGGACTTCATCAGGCTGTCGATATCGTCCAGTTGCTTGTCGACGCCATCGGCGAATTTGGAAGCTTCGGCTGTGTCCTTCGACATGTAGACGCCGCGCGAGTCCATGACCACGCCGGTGACCAGGCGGTTGAGGTGTTCGCCATTATAGGCGTTGTCCTGCGCCCGGTCGGCACTTTGCAGCATGTGGTTGTAATCATTGATCGTCATCAGCCCGAGGCCGGTAATGGCCGCCGCCATAAGGGCGAAACAGGCAACGAGGGCAAGAATGCGCGCCTTGATGGTCATGTGGTACTCCAATACTCATCCATCTGAATCATAAAGGAGTTTTACCCCGACTCTGGTTAATGGACTCTAACCGTCGCTTTTGAGGATTGTCTCGCGCCTGCGAAAAATGGCTATCCTAAGGTGTGCAAGCCTTTGCGAGCTTTCCTAGGGTCACCCGCCTCCAACAATTCCCGGTTTGTAACGCATTCGTCTCTTGTCAAAGGCGGCAAAGCTTCGCACAAAGGCGCACTGAATTTAAGGAGTCCCGACTATGAAAACCCGCGCCGCCGTCGCCTTTGCCGCCAACCAGCCGCTGGAGATCGTCGAGGTCGACCTGGAAGGGCCGCGCTACGGCGAAGTCCTGGTCGAGATCAAGGCCACCGGCATCTGCCATACCGATGCCTACACGCTCGATGGTCTCGATTCGGAGGGCATCTTCCCGGTCATCCTCGGCCATGAAGGCGCCGGCATCGTGCTGGAAGTCGGCGAGGGCGTCACCACCCTGAAACCGGGCGATCACGTCATTCCGCTCTACACGCCGGAATGCCGCCAGTGCAAATCCTGCTTGTCGCGCAAGACCAACCTGTGTACCGCCATCCGCGGCACTCAGGGGAAAGGTTTGATGCCGGACGGCACCACGCGTTTTTCCTACAAGGGCCAGCCGATCTATCACTATATGGGCTGCTCCACCTTCGCCAACCACACCGTCCTGCCGGAAATCGCCCTGGCGAAGATCCGCGACGATGCCCCGTTCGACAAGGCCTGCTATATCGGCTGCGGCGTGACCACCGGCGTCGGCGCCGTGGTCAATACGGCGGGGGTCGAACCCGGCGCCAATGCCGTGGTCTTCGGTCTCGGCGGCATCGGCCTCAATGTCATCCAGGGCCTGAAAATGGTCGGCGCCGACAAGATCGTCGGGGTCGATATCAATAACATCAAGAAAGAGTGGGGCGAGCGCTTCGGCATGACCCATTTCGTCAATCCCAAGGAAATCGACGGCGACATCGTTGCGCACCTGGTCGAGCTGACCGATGGCGGCGCCGATTATACCTTCGACTGCACCGGCAACACCACGGTCATGCGCCAGGCGCTGGAAGCCTGCCACCGCGGCTGGGGCGAAAGCATCATCATCGGCGTGGCCGAGGCCGGCAAGGAAATCTCTACCCGTCCGTTCCAACTGGTCACTGGCCGCGTCTGGAAGGGCTCGGCCTTTGGCGGTGCGCGCGGCCGCACCGATGTGCCGAAGATCGTTGACTGGTACATGGACGGCAAGATCGAGATCGACCCGATGATCACCCATACCCTGCCGCTCGAACGCATCAACGAAGCCTTCGACCTGATGCACAAGGGCGAAAGCATCCGCAGCGTGGTGGTGTTCTAACTATAATAACAAGGGGGCATCGTACCTCTTTCCCCTCTCCCCATGACAATGGGGAGAGGACGAGAGCCGAGCATAGCGAAGGCGATCGGGTGAGGGGCCTTTATCGAAACTTGAATTTCTGTTCGCGTAAATCAAACTGACAACACAAACCCGACGTCTCAGACTATTGGTTCCGCATCTGAGGTTGCTTCATTCTGAACAGGGACCATGGAATGTTTTCAGTGGAATTTATCTCCCAACATCGGATTTTCGACGGCATCCTCTATTTCATCCGTCACGACAGCGCCGCCACGCAGTCGAGCATGAGCGCCAGCGTCTTCGTGCCCGATGTGGCCGAGGTCCGCACCGACGCCCCGTTCCCGACACTCTACTGGCTGTCGGGCCTGACCTGCACGGCCAACAACTTCACCGAAAAGGCCGGCGCCTATCGCAAGGCTTCCGAATTGGGCCTGATCGTCGTGGCCCCGGACACCAGCCCGCGCGGGGAGGCGGCCGATGACGAGGCCAGCGACTTGGGGCAGGGCGCCGGCTTCTATGTCGATGCCACGCAAGTGCCGTGGAAGCCGAACTTCCAGATGGAAACCTATATCACCCAGGATCTCATTGCCGCCATCGAGGCCAATTTCCCTGCCGATCCGAAACGGCGCGGCATTCTGGGGCATTCGATGGGCGGCCATGGCGCGCTCACCCTGGCCATGAACCATCCGCATCTTTATAAGTCTGTTTCGGCCTTTTCACCGATCGCGTCGCCCAGCCGCGCGCCGTGGGGGCAGAAGGCCTTCGCGGCCTATTTCGGCAACGACCATGAAACCTGGGAGCGCCATGACGCGGCCCTCCTGATGGCAAAAGGCATGGCCGCACCGTTCGACGATATCCTCGTCGATCAGGGCCTGAGCGATCCGTTCCTGGAAAAGCAACTGATGCCGGACCTGCTGGAACAGGCCGCCGCCACCGCCGGCCAGAAGCTGACCATGCGCTATCATGAAGGCTACGACCACAGCTACTACTTCATCCAGAGTTTTATCGATGACCACATCGCCTTCCACGGCGAACGCCTGCGGTAGTTACTAACTTCTATGGCCTAACATCGTCCCGCACTGGAATCCTTTCACCATAACCTTATACCTCCTCGACTTGTCGGGGAGGGGGACCGCGCCGCAGGCGTGGTGGTGGAGTTTCTTATTTTCTTTCATTGAGTCTGATGACGTAATTCAGATCCTGTCATCGTAATCGCCCTCGTATTCACGTGCCTTGCAATCTTAAGATGATTGGCTATTTATAAGTAATGGCAAATCATACACTTTCGCAGCAAGATTTCCTCGATCATCTCTCTACCCAGAAGGAGTTCCTGCGATCTTCAGCAGCAGCTTTTGATCGAGGGAACCATCGTGAGAGCGTGCGTATGGCACAAGCTGCACGAGTTCTTGTCAATGATACGAAAAATCAGACATCCGTTTTAAAATCGCTGGATATGAAAAACGGAAAGTTTTTAGACACCGCTCACCCATATAACGATAAAAATCTCTCTGGCCATTCGGGTCTTGTTTCATTTGGTTTCTTTCCAAACGGAACAAGGCCCATACCAGATTTAGACGGGGGGGCTATAAAAAGGTGGATCGATTTTGAAGACTGGTGGAACGGAACAGTATTTGCTGACAAACAAAAGAATGAGTTCTCACGGCGTGATATAGTACTCACCTTAACAGACAAAGAGGGGGGAGCGCACGTCGACCCGGTAATCGACGAAGCATATCATAACCTACGAAGGAACAACTCATTAGGTTGGGAAACTGTTGGTCCCGATGGGAGAGGTGTCCCTATGGCGGATGTTGTCCCAGTCGCTATGCGACAGATAGCTCACGAGCTTTTGCGGAGCTTGGGCGACCCAGAAGTAAGCGCATCTCCTCCCGCTGACGTTGGAATGATAATGAGTGGCTTTTCCTTTACTGAAGGAGCAGCAGTGGTCCACTTCAATACTAACTTGCGAAAGGACCGGCCAAAAAAAGAAGACGGTTCAAAGTTGGGCCGAAATGATCGCTGTCCTTGTGGGAGCGGAAAAAAGGCTAAGCATTGTTGCTGGACCTAATATTGATTCGATAGTCTCGATAATTGAAGTGGTGCTATATTAATTGCATCAAATTCAGACGTCTGATCAACACATCCCCCCAAAAATCTATCCCCCTCCCAAATTCCCGGTGCATCCTATCCGGATGTCCCTCGATGACCGTACAGCACAGACACACCTGACCCCGGAAGAACGGCGCGAACTCTTGCGCGCCTTTGCCGACCGGATGCTGCTTAAGGTCACCGCTATGGACGATCCCGAAGATATGCCGGGCGTCGAGAAGGCTGTGCGAACCGCCGCCATGATCGAACGCATTTATAGCCGCTGCGATCGCGCCGAGCGCCGGAAGCCGGAGCCGCGTAAGGTTGACGCCGAACGCGCCACCCATGAGGTGGCGGCGATCAAGGCGCAGGTCTCTCTGGCCAATACGCTGAAATGGGGCGAAGAACGCCGCCGTGATCTGGGGCCATGGTGGGAAGCCGCCGGGAAGGTCACACAAGACGCCACAAAGCCCGCACCTCAGGCACCGGTTCGCTCGCAAACCACCGTCACGCCGGAAAAAGCGACGGAGGCGCCCCTGAATAGTCCGCCGTCCTGGCAGAAAGTTACCTATACCGATTTAACCGACGCTTTCGAGGCGGCCAGCGCCGAACTGGCCTTGCAAAGGCAGACGGCGGCGAAATCAGCGCAAATTCCGCGACCTCCGTTTCACGGCCCGCCTTAGAACTGATCGACATTTAGCGCTCTTGGTCAGCTTTAAGAAGTGATCCGCAGATTACTCAGATTACGCAGATTTTTCAGTGCTTTATTGGTGCAGTTCAGTGTCGTCCGATCGATTGTTTTCGGCGCGAAGCGCCAGTTTTTGCGGCCATGCCTGCACTCAAAAGCAAACCGTTTCACGCTGAAAAATCTGCGTAATCTGCGTAATCTGCGGATAAAACTTTCCTGCCTGCCATCACGCAGTTGTCAAACCCTGTCCATTGCTAATAAAGGCTAAGCCCGTTAGCCTGAATCCGTGACCGCATAAGGTCTCGTCCGGATTCTCCCTCACATGCTGCTCTTTGCTGGTGCTGTTGTCCTGCTCCTTGTGGTGCTGAACGGCATCTTTTCCATGTCCGAACTGGCCGTGGTCTCCTCCAAACGTCCCAAATTGCAAAGCCGTGCCGAACGCGGCGACAAGGGCTCAGCCGTTGCGCTCAAGCTGGCCAATGACCCCAACCGCTTCCTGTCGGCCGTGCAGGTGGGCATCACCCTGATCGGCATCCTGGCCGGCGCCTATGGCCAGGCCACCGTGGCCGGCGAACTCGACAAGCTGATCAACCCCATTCCCTTCCTGACGCCGTATTCGGAAGCCATCTCCACCGGTATCGTCGTCGTCGTCCTGACCTATCTGTCGCTGATCATAGGCGAGCTGGTGCCCAAGCGTCTGGCCATGCTGTTCCCCGAACGCATCGCCGGCGTGGTGGCGCGGCCGCTGAACCTGATGTCGGTCATATTGGGGCCGTTCGTCAGCCTTTTGACCGGCTCGACCTCACTGGTGCTCAAACTGATGGGCATCCGCGATGAAAAGGGCGAGGCCATCACCCAGGAGGAGGTCGAAACCACCCTGGCCGAAGGCATGGGCGCCGGCCTGATCGAGCCCGGCGAAAAGCAGATGATGACCGAGGTGATGCGCTTAGGGGATCGCACCGTGCGCGTGGCCATGACCCCGCGCACCGAGGTCTATCGCGTGTCGATCGATGAAGCCGATGTCATCAGCCAGATCCGCGATTGCCCTTATTCGCGCTTTGTCGTGGTGCGCGGTCAGGATATGGAGGAGCCGGTCGGCGTGGCGCACAAGCGCGATATTGCCGATGCCCTGCTGGCCGACAAGCCGCTCGACCTGGCCGCCATGACGCAGGAACCGATCTATATTCCGGTGACCACCTCATTACTGGTGGCGCTGGAGCGCTTCAAGGAGTCGCGCCTGCACATGGCTTTTGTGATCAATGAATATGGCGGCTTCGAGGGTGTGCTGACGCCGACCGACCTGCTCGAAATGATCGCCGGCGATCTGAACGAGACCCACGACGACGACCGCCTGATGATCGTCCGCCGCGAAGACGGTTCCTTCCTGGTCGATGGCCGCGCCGATCTGGTCGAGCTGGGCGACGCCATCAGTGAGGATTTCGAGACCGGCGCCGGTTTCCATACGGTGGCTGGCCTGATCCTGCACAAGCTGGGGCGCTTCCCGAAGGAGGGCGAGATCGTCACGCTTGGCCGGTTCAGGGTCGAGATTGTCGATATGGACGAACGCCGCATCGACAAACTCCTGTTCCACAATAGCTGATCAGCCGGCACGGACCTGCGCCACGAACTGCGTGATCTGCTCGCGCATCTGGGCGGATTGCTCGACCAGCCGAGACGCCGTATCCAGCGCCAGGTTGGAGGCGTGACCGGTTTCCTGCGTGGCCTCGGCCATGGCATGAACGTGGCTGGCGACCTCGTCAGTGCCTTGCGCCGCCTCGTGGACGTTGCGGGCGATATCGGCCGTGGCCGCGCCCTGCTGTTCCATGTTGAGCGTGATGGCCTGGGCGATCTGGTTCATCTCGTCGATGGTGGCGCGGATCGACTGGATGGCCTCTACCGTGCCGCTGGTGGCCGATTGAATGGTGCCGATGTGCGAGCTGATGTCCTCGGTCGCCTTGGCGGTCTGGGCGGCCAGCGTTTTCACCTCGGTGGCGACCACGGCGAAGCCCTTGCCGGCATCACCGGCGCGGGCGGCCTCGATGGTGGCGTTGAGCGCCAGCAGGTTGGTCTGCTGGGCAATGGCCTGGATCAGATTGACCACTTCGCCGACCTTGCCGGCGGCGGCCTCCAGATCGCGGATGCGGGCATCGGAGAGGTTGGCCTGTTCGACCGCCTGCTGGGCGATGGTGGAAGACATCTGCGCCTTCGAGGTGATCTCATGGATCGAGCTCGACAGTTCTTCCGAAGCGGCGGCCACGGTGCGGACATTGGTGGCGGCCTGTTCGGTGGCGGAGGCGATGGAGGTGGTCTGGCCGGAGGTGCGCGAGGCGATGGCGTTCAACGCCTCGGCGGAGGTCTTCATCTCGCCGGAGGCTTCCCCGACCGCCTTGACGATCGAACCGACCGAGCGCTCGAATTCGGCGGCAAGCGCGCTCATGGCCTGGTGGCGTTCGCGCTCGGCCTGGGCCTGACGCTGAATTTCAGCTTCGGATTCGGCATGGGCCTTGGTGCGCAGACCCTCGCGGAAGGCCATAACCGCCTTGCCGATCAGGCCGATTTCGTCGATGCGCTTCGCTTCCGGCACGTCGGCATTATGGTCGCCGCCGGCCATCTTGTCGAAACTGCCCTTCAGACTGTTGAGTGGCTTGCCGACCAGGGAATAGAGGACAAAGAAGATGAGCGCGGCCGATACGAGGATGCACAGCAGCGAAATGCCCAGCATGAAGCGGTTATTGTGATCGACCTGGGCGTTGAGCGTGGCGACCGGCACCTGCACGACCACCGCCCAGGTGTCTGCCGTACCGGCGGCGGCGATAGGAGAGGCGAGATAGCGCCAGGGCTTGCCGTCAGGCCCCTTGGCATCGAACTTGACCACCTTGTTGGCGGCTATGGCCTTTGCGGCGGCCTCGGCGGTGCCGGCGTCGAAATCCTTGATCGCCTTGCCCGCCGCCTTGGCGTTCGGATAGCTGACGACCAGCCCGCCCTTGGTGATCAGGGCCACGAGGCCGGTGTCGAAGGGCTTGATGGCGCCGAGTTCGGTATTGATCGAGCCGAGATCGACATCCACCCCGGCAATGCCGACGAACTGGCCGTCAATGGTCAGCGGCCGCGTGAAGGAGGTCATCAGCACGTCCTTGCCGGCGATCGGATAGACGTATGGCTCCATGGCGACGGCCCGGCCTTCGTTTTTCGGGCGCAAATAATAATCGCCGGCGCCGGGCTTGTCATAATCGAGCAGGATTTCACGGATCACGCTGCCGGTGCCGCGGTTCCAGTAGGGGACGTAGCGGCCGGAGGCATCATGACCGGGGGTGCCGGCGAACTGGGCGTCCTTGCCGTCCAACGCATTGGGCTCCCAAGCCGTATAGGTGCCGAGAATGTCGGGGTGCTTTTCGAGGAGAGCCTTCAAAAGCGCGTCCTGGGCGCTGCGCTCAGTCAGGCCGGTCGATTTGATGGCCAACGCGCTGGCGGCGATGTCATCGGCGACGGTGGCGGCCTGGTCCAGCCGGTTGCGGACCGTATTGGCTTCCTTTTCGGCCACATCGGCCTGGAGCGCGTCTGTCTGTCGGGTGAGGCTGTGACTGGTGCCCTGCGATAATATGAAACTGCTGGTGCCAAAAACGAGCGCGAGCGCAGCAGCGGAAATCAGCGCGATTTTCACCGGCAGAGAGCGAGACAACATAAACAACCCCTTAACTGGTACACATAGTCAGGGCAGGACTGTGGATAGAATCGGTTGCTTAAGTGTTAACCATTATCCGCTTTGCGCGAGGCTATTCGCTCACGAAGCCCACCCGCGCATGGCTGCCGTCGCAATAGGGTTTGTTGCCGGAATGGCCGCAGCGGCAAAGCTGGAGCGCCTGCGCCTTGCGGATCGTGCGGCCGGTGCCGCTCAGCACTTCCAGATTGCCGGAAACACGCAGGGGACCATTCTTTTGCGGATTGATATTGACGGGGCCGTTGCGCACCTCCAGCGCGGTCACGTCGCCGGTTTCCGGTTCGCCCGTAGCCAGGAAGGGATCGTCGCCTTCCTTGTGTGACTGGTCGCAAAAAGGCTTGTTCTTCGAGCGGCCGCAGCGGCAAAGCGTGGCGCGATAGCCGATCGGCTGGCCATCGAGCACCAGTTCGCCGCGAAAGGCATTCGGGCCGTTTTCGCGGACCTGGATCAGGTTGACCAATGGCGGCAGTTCCTGCGGCCGGCCATCCTTGCGGGTGTACTGGATGGCGCCGGACGGGCAGTTCTGCGCCGTGGCCACCAGATTGTCGGCGCAGTCGGCATCATCGGGGGCTATCCACGGCCCCACTACATTGGCCTTGAAGACGCCTGGCTGTTGCAGCACGCAGAAACGGGCGTGGATGCAGCGCTTCGCTTCGAATTCAATAATCACGTCCTTGCCCTCGGCATATTCTACCGCCGGCGCCTGGCCGTTCTCATACCCCTTTGTTTCGGCTTTTCCGGGTTGTGGTTCGGCCATGATGGTTTCTTCCTTCGGTGTTGGGGCGTGGATATCGCGCAGTTTCTTTGCCAGCGTCGCCAGCCGGCTGGCGGTCCCTTCGGCCAGTTCGCCGTGCAGCGCCTTGCGCGCGCCTTCGGACAGTTCTTCCAGCCGCTCGGCGATGAACCGCAGCGAAGGCTTGCCGTCGGGCAGGGGCGTGACGTCGCGCAGGGTGGCGAAGCTCATCCCCGCCGTGACATCCGGCACGGTTGTCGATGCCTTCAGGCGCGTGAGGTGTTCGGCCACGGGCGACAGGGCGTACATGCCGTCGATCGAGACATCGATGAAGGCGCGCTTGCGCACCGGATCATTGTCGGCAAAGCCCTGGGAAAGCGCGCGCAGCATCACGTTATAGATGGCATTGGCCAGGTCCATCACCGCCGCGGCTTCCGGCGCATCGACCCACACGGCATGGCTGCGTTCCGGGCCCTTGCGCATCAGCGGGTTCTTCGCCACCGGACGAGCCGGCGCAAAAGCCGGATCGACGGCCTCCATCTGGTGATAGCTGTCGCACATGGCCATGAAGCGGTTATAGTGCGAGCGCGCGTTCTCCCCGGCGGCGCCTTCGCCCTGGTCGACAATAGTGTCGCAGGCGGCCAGCGCCGTCTTCAGGCACTTGACGATCTTCAGGCCGGGCAGGGGCGTCAGGTCGGGGCCGACCTGAAGCGACATATCGCCGATGAACAGATGTTCCTCACCCAGACGCGCACTGAGATCGGCCAGTCCCTTGCGGATGCCGCGATAGAGATGCCCGACCGTGGCATAGTCCTGACCGTTCGGCATCAGGCGGTCGCCATCCATGTTGCGGTCATAGGTCTGCCTGACGGCCTCGAAACCGGCGCCATCGGGCCGGGTGTCGCCTTCGGGGCGTTCGAGATAGATGAAGTGATCGAGTGTCGACTTGTTGAAGGGGTGCAGTTCGACCACCACGCCGGAGGGATGATAGCCGGCGGCAATGGGGAAATTCGGCCGGCCGAAGTGCGGCGTGCCGCCAACCGCGATGGTGATATTGGCGACCAGGGCCAGATGACCCATTTCCTCCACGGCGATGGCAATGATGTCGCGCCGCCAGCCGGCCACCACTTTCGTCTGTTCGGGTGTCAGGCCGTCGGCTTCGGTTTTCAGGGAAAAGGCCGCGAACAGGTAGCAGCACATCAGGTTGTGCTCGATTTCCGCCGCCTCGGCCAGCAGGAAGATCAGTTCCTCTCGGGTGCGGACATCGATAACAGGCTCGGAAACGGAGGTATCTGCCGGCATGGATAGCTCCAGTCTTGCATGAACAGGCGGATCAGTTAAGTCTCCCGCACGCTTGGGCGCAAGCCTTGATTGCGATTAAAACGCCTTATGGCGCTTGACTCCCGCTCACCTTTCCGACATAAGCCGCCACTTCCACGCTTTCCGATAAGGAACAGCGTCACTACGGGTTGATCCTGAGCCGCCGTTGCAATCGCCTTCCGCACTCTCGCGGGAAGCCGGTCAGGGTTAGATATCGAAGGTACGATATGTCGAAGCGCCACAGCGCCAAGTACAAGCTCGACCGCGTCATGGGTGAAAACCTGTGGGGCCGTCCCAAGTCCCCCGTCAACAAGCGCTCCTATGGCCCCGGCCAGCACGGCCAGCGCCGCAAGTCCAAGATCTCCGATTTCGGCACCCAGCTCCGCGCCAAGCAGAAGCTGAAGGGTTACTACGGTAACATCACCGAAAAGCAGTTCCTGCGCACCTATGAAGAGGCTGATCGCCGCAAGGGCAACACCTCGGAAAACCTGGTGGGCCTGCTGGAATCGCGCCTGGACGCCGTTGTCTACCGCGCCAAGTTCGTGCCGACCGTCTGGGCGGCCCGTCAGTTCGTCAACCACGGCCACGTCCTGGTCAATGGCAAGCGCGTCAACATTGCCTCCTACCGCGTGAAGGCGGATGACGTGATCGAAGTCCGTGAGCGTTCGCGCAATATGGCCCTGGTCCTCGAAGCCCTGCAATCGCCCGAGCGCGACGTGCCGGACTATATCGAACTGGACGCCAAGGGCATGAAGGCCCGCTTCGTCCGTATGCCGGAACTGGCCGAAGTGCCGTACCCGGTCAAGATGGAACCGAACCTGATCGTCGAATATTACTCCTCGTAATCCGAACGACGATGTAGAATTAAACCCCGGAAGAGCGATCTTCCGGGGTTTTTTGCTGGCATAAAAAAAAAACGGCCGCCAGAGCAGCCGTTTAATCTGTTAGCTTAAGCTTCGATCAGGCCCTGATCGGCCAGGGCCGTCTTCAGTTCACCCGACTGGAACATCTCGCGGACAATGTCGGCGCCGCCGATGAATTCCCCCTTGATGTAGAGTTGCGGTATGGTCGGCCAGTCAGAATAGGTCTTGATGCCTTCGCGCAGGTCATTGTCCTGGAGCACATCTACGCCGATATACTGAGCGCCCAGGTGATCGAGCACCTGGACGACGAGCGAGGAGAAGCCGCAGCGCGGCTGGTCAGGCGTGCCCTTCATGAACAGGACGATGTCGTGCCCCTTGATGGTGGTGTCTATGAAGGTATTGACGTCAGACTCTGCGCTCACGGTACGCTCTCCTAAAGTGGCTAACTGGCATATAGGCGAAGCAGGCTGGCAAATAAAGAGCAGGCGGGGCTTTTTTAACCGCCCGCCAGCTTATGGGCGCGTTCGTTGAAGCGGGCCATCTCGATCTGGGCCGGCACCGAAGAGGGCAGGTGGCGTTCCGGCACCTCGGCGAGGGCTTCCAGATGTTCCGGACTTTCGGCATCGATCAGAATGCACGACATGCTGGGCTGGGAAAGCGCATAACCCAGGCACAGTTCTTCCGGCGTCCAGTCGGGCGTCTGGTGCAGGAAGGCGTGGGTGCCGGCGCCGGCCAGCGGATTTTTGGGCTTGCCGCCAAAGAAGCCGCGGCGAGCCTCCTTTGGCACGACATCCGAGGCCTTGCGATAGGTGGCCGGGTAGAAATCGGTGGCAATGACGTTCATGTCGCGTACCACGGCGTCATCGATCTTGCGGCGCTTGTCCCAGCTTGAATCGATGTCGAAACTGGTCTGGATCACACTGTAAAGCGCGGAAGCAATCAATTCCGACAGATCGTCCGTCTCTCCCATCCCGCCCAGAAAGCGCAGCATCTTCGATTTTTGCAGGCTGTAGAGGAAGTTCAGGCTGTCATCCGGCAGGCTGCCGGCGCCTGGCGGGGCGAAATAGAGCAGGTCGAGCCATTGCAGGCCGGAGTCCTTTATGGCGCCGCGCAGGCGTTCCTTGAGTGGGGCCAGGGCATAGGCGTCAGGATCGCCTGCCTGGAAGGGCTCATGCGCATTCGCTGAAATGAACAGCAGCTTGCGATCAACCACGGAGAACGCATCGGCGGCGATCTGCAGAAAAGCCGGATCGAGACTGTCGAAATGGTAGGTATTGATGCCGTTTTCCAGCGCTGTGATGATCAACTTCTGCATCAGGGCATGATTGCTGTTGAGCAGTTCGGATTTCAGGCGCAGGCCGATGGTGGAAAGCGCCAGTCCGGAACGGCCGAAGGGACGGTAACGCATGGCTACGGTCTCCTGTCCGCTGGCCAGCCTGCGGGCATCATCATGGTCATGTCAGGCCGCCCCAAGTTAGCCGGTTGCAGATATACGCTGAAAACAACAGGATTCGTCTGGTCCCAGACTAGGCCGCAAACCGGTTAAGAGAGATTTAAGCCTGTTGTTGAAATCGTGTTCGGGGCAGCGATTTCGCAAACAAAAAGGCCGCCCGGCCATGAGCGGGGCGGCCTTGTTTTCAGGCTGGCAGATCGTTTACGCCTTGCCGGCCATGTAGTTCGGCAGCCAGTCCTCGTGCGCCTTGCGCAGGGCTTCGATGCTTAAGGACAGGCCGGTATAGCTGAGGTCCGTGCCGCCGGCGACACCGATAACGGCGGCATGGACATCGGCTTCCGCCGCCTGGGCGATGACGAGGTGGGCGGAGGCTTCATCGACCGCGATCAGGTAGCGTGCCTGGTCTTCGGCGAAACCGAAGACGTGATCGGCCAGTTCGGTCGGGTTCTTCAGTTGCAGGCCGACCTTTGACGCCAGAACCACATCGACCGCCGCTGACAGCAGGCCGCCATCGGAGAGATCGTGGACGCCCTTGGCGACGCCGGACTTGATCAGGCGGCGCACCAGGGTGCCGTTGTTCTTTTCGCAAGCCAGGTCGACCTTCGGCGGCGCACCGGCCTCGATGCCGAAGACTTCGCGCAGGTAGAGCGAGGAGCCCATCTCGCCCTTGGTTTCGCCGATCAGGATGATCACCTGGCCGGGCTGGACCTTGTTGAAGCCGACGCGCTGGTCGTAATCCTTGATCAGGCCGACGGCGCCGACGGTCGGCGTGGGCGGGATCGAGATGCCGTTGGTCTCGTTGTACAGCGACACATTGCCGGAGACGACCGGGAAGGACAGTTCGCGGCATGCTTCGGCCATGCCGTCGATGGCGCGGACGATCTGGCCCATGGTCTCGGGCTTTTCCGGGCTGCCGAAATTGAGGTTGTCGGTGATGGCGATCGGCTCGGCTCCGACGGCGGTCAGGTTGCGCCAGGCTTCGGCCACGGCCTGCTTGCCGCCTTCATAGGGATTGGCCTGGACATAGCGCGGGGTGCAGTCCGAGGTGACGGCCAGGGCCTTTTTCGTGCCGTGAACGCGGACCATGCCAGCATCGTGGCCGGTGGATGAATCCGCCAGGGTATCGGCCATGACGTGGCGGTCATATTGTTCCCACAGCCAGCGCTTGGAGGCTTCATCCGGGCTGGAAATGATCTTGAGCAGGGCGTCGTTGAGGTCATGCGTCACCGGCACGTCGGCCTCGGTCAGTTCCGGTTCCTGCGCCGGCTCGATCCACGGACGGTCATAGAGCGGGGCGTCGTCGGACAACGGAGCCAGCGGCAGGTCGCAGACGACCTCGCCCTTATGCTTCAGGACGATATGGCCGGAGGTGTTGGTTTCACCGATGACGGCGGCATCGAGGCCCCACTTCTTGAAGATGCGGTAGCCGTCTTCCTCGCGGCCGGGCTTGAGGATGGCCAGCATACGCTCCTGGCTTTCGCTGAGCATCATTTCGTAGGCCGTCATGTTGGTTTCGCGCTGCGGCACCTTGTCGAGGTCGAGCGTAATACCAAGGCCGCCCTTGCCGGCCATTTCCACGGAACTGGAAGTGAGACCGGCGGCGCCCATGTCCTGAATGGCGGCGACGGCACCCGAAGCCATCAGTTCGAGCGTGGCTTCGATCAACAGCTTTTCGGCGAAGGGATCGCCCACCTGGACGGTCGGGCGCTTTTCTTCCGAATCCTCGGAAAATTCAACGGAGGCCATGGTGGCGCCGTGGATGCCGTCACGGCCGGTTTTCGAGCCGAAGTAAACCACCGGCAGGCCGGGTTCGGGCGCGGCGGAATAGAAGATCTTGTCGGCATCGGCCAGGCCGACGCACATGGCGTTGACCAGGATGTTGCCGTTATAGCCGGCGTGGAAGTTGGTCTCGCCGGCCACGGTTGGTACGCCGACGCAGTTGCCATAGCCGCCGATGCCGGACACCACGCCTTCGACTAGGCGGCGGGTCTTGGGATGGCGGGGCTCGCCGAAGCGCAGGGCGTTGAGCAGGGCCACCGGACGGGCGCCCATGGTGAAAACGTCGCGCATGATGCCGCCGACGCCGGTCGCCGCGCCCTGATATGGCTCGATAAAGGACGGGTGGTTGTGCGATTCCATCTTGAAGATACAGGCCTGGCCGTCATCGATATCGATGACGCCGGCGTTCTCGCCGGGGCCGCAGATGACTCGCGGGCCGGTGACCGGGAATTTGCGCAGATGCAGGCGCGAGGACTTGTAGGAGCAGTGCTCCGACCACATGACCGAATAGACGCCCAGTTCGACGTCGTTCGGTTCGCGGCCGAGACGATCGAGGATGACCTGATATTCGTCTGCCTTGAGGCCATATTCGAGGGCCTTTTCGGCCATGGTTTTGGTGGTTGCGGTGGTCATGCGAGATGCCCTTTACAAGAATCCCCCCTGTGTTTCAGGGGGGATAAATCGTCTCAAGCTTCCTAAATCAGGAACCTATATTTAAATTCAAGCAGTCTGGAGCGCGTTCACCAGGCTTTGGAACAATGGCGCGCCATCGGCGGAACCCAGCGCGTCCTCGAAGGCGCGATCGGGGTGCGGCATCATGCCCAGCACATTGCCGGCCTTGTTGATGATGCCGGCGATGTCATTGACAGACCCATTGGGGTTTTCGGCATAACGGAAGACGACCTGGTTGTTGTCTTCGATGTCCTTCAGCACGTCCGGCTCGGCGAAGAAGTTGCCGTCGCCATTGCCCTGGGTCATCCAGACGCTCTGGGCATTGCCATAGGCATTGGTGAAGCGGGTATTGCGGTTCTCGATCTTCAGTTCGATCGGCTTGCAGACATATTTCAGGGCAGCATTGCGCAGCAGGGCACCCGGCAGCATCCCGGCTTCGCACAGGATCTGGAAGCCATTGCAGATGCCCAACACGGAAACACCGCGTTCGGCTTCGGCCTTGACCGCCTGCATGACCGGCGACAGCGAGGCCATGGCGCCGCAACGCAGGTAATCGCCGTAGGAGAAGCCGCCGGGGATGACGATGAGGTCGAGGCCGGAGGGCAGGGTGCTTTCCTCGTGCCATACCATCTCGACCTTGCCGCCGACCGTGGTTTCCACGGCCGTCTTGCAGTCGCGGTCGCAGTTGGAGCCGGGGAATACGAGAACCGCTGCCTTCAAAGCCATTTAAGCCACCTCAACCTTGTAGGATTCGATGACCGTATTGGCCAGGAGCTTCTCGCACATGGCCTTCAATTCGCCCTTGGCGGCTTCCTGGTCGGAACCATCGAGATCGAATTCCAGCAGCTTGCCGACGCGGACATTGGAAACGCCGTCCCAGCCAAGACCGTGCAGGGCGCCTTCAACGGCCTTGCCCTGGACATCGAGCACGCCGGGTTTCAGGTAAACGTGAACCTTGGCCTTCATGTTACTGCACTCCGCCTTCGATGACCTTGGGCATGTCGCCCATGATGCCGAGACGCTTGGCGACCTCGGTATAGCTTTCGATCACATTGCCCATGTCGCGGCGGAAGCGGTCCTTGTCGAGCTTCTCGCCCGAGGTCGAATCCCACAGGCGGCACGAATCCGGGCTGACCTCGTCGGCCAGGATAACGCGCGAGAAATCGCCTTCGAACAGGCGGCCATATTCGATCTTGAAGTCGACGAGGGTGATGCCGACCGCGGCGAACATGCCCGACAGGAAGTCGTTGACGCGCAGGGTGGTGGCCAGGATGTCGTCGATTTCCTGGGTATTGGCCCAGTTGAACGCCGTGATATGCTCCTCGGTGACCAGCGGGTCATTGAGCGCGTCGTTCTTGTAGTAGAATTCGATGATCGAGCGCGGCAGTTGCTGGCCTTCCGGCAGGCCGAAGCGCTTGGCCATCGAGCCGGCCACGACGTTGCGGCAGACGACTTCCAGCGGCACGATCTCGACTTCACGGATCAGTTGCTCGCGCAGGTTCAGGCGCTTGATGAAGTGGTTCTGGACGCCGATATTGTTGAGCTTGGTCATCACGAATTCGCTGATGCGATTATTGATGACGCCCTTGCCTTCGAGCTGGGCCTTTTTTTCGCCGTTGAAGGCGGTGGCGTCGTCCTTGAAGTACTGGACGAGCGTGCCGGGCTCCGGGCCTTCATAGAGGATCTTGGCCTTGCCTTCGTAGATTTTCTTGCGGTTTTTGGTGGTCATTGTCTGTTCCAGTCGGAATGTCCAAAACGGCGGTCGCGCCGGGAAGGCGGGGCCTTGCGAGGCGTTTCGGGAGAAGGCTCGAAGGCGGGAATATCGGGCAGCATCCTAAAGGACGCGCTTTTGCGCCGCAAATAAACAAAAATGTCCGTTCTGTATAGGGCGGACACGGACATTTCGTGTCTTTTTTAACCGCTCCGGTGTGCGTGCGGCTAAGAATCTGGTGGTTATCTGTCAGATGTAGTTGCGTCAGCACGAAAGGGGAACTAGAACCGGTTATACCTGAAAGGTTTTCTACTCTATGCCGATGTCCGATACCCAGCCTGCCGAATCCAATGAACCCCCGCTACAGGGGAGTGAGGCTTTTGAATTTCAGGCCGCTGCCGCCCGCAATCGCATGATGGCCCTGTGGGGGGCTGAAAAGATGGGCCTGACCGGCAAGACGGCGGAAAACTATGCCGCCGCCGTGGTCCGCGCCAATGGCGAACAGCCTTCTGAAGAAGACGTGATTCGCAAGGTTCTGGGTGACCTGACGGCTTCCAATATCGCCGTGCGTGAATCCGAAGTCCGCACCAAGGCGGCGGAATTCCTGGCCCAGGCCAGAGAAGCTCTGAAAAGCTGAAGCGTTGAAAAGCTGATTTCTTAGAAGGCGATGATTATGAAAAAGGTTGTTACAGCGTTCATGATCATCGGTTTTGCGGCTGCCGTGGCGGGATGCGCGACGGTCGAACCGTCGCCGGGCCTCGATACCCAGCCGATCGGCGCGCCACCACCCCCGCCGCCGTTGGATACCCAGCCGGTCGATGCCCCGCCGCCGCCGCCGCCAACCGGCGGGAACTGATTAGCCGAACCTTCCGGTAATCGAGAAACGTGGGCCGCCGGCATAGGGGGCGACGCTGGCAATGCTGCGTGGCTGGTCGCCGGCATAAAGCGACAGGTCGTTGAAGCGCGGCATAATCCCGCCTTCGATATCGCCCGACGGCGAATGGAACAGCATCTGACCGCCCCAGTCCGAGCGCCAACCTTGCGTGAAGTTCCATTCGAAGCACAGGCGGGCCGACGTGTCGGTATGCTGGGTGAAGAAGTCGCCATTGCGATAACAGACGGCATCGAGCGAGGCCAGGTCGAGCCCCGACAGGCCGGTTAGCTGGCTGCAGAAGGCCGCGAAGGCTTCCGATTTCAGCAGGTTGGAGAACGGGGCCAGCGCGATGGTATCGGCGTCGATCAGGTCGAGACCAAGGCGCAGGTATGACAGGCCGGTCTGGGCGCGTTCGGCGGCATCCTGCAAACGGGTCTGGATGGTTTCCGGCGACAGGGTTTCCAGTTCGGCGCGCGACAGGATGGCGGGCTTGCCGTCCCTGGTGACGATCTGGAGATCCCACGGGGTCTGCTGTTCGAGGGCATGATGGACGCGCAGGGCGTGGTCTTCCGGCAGGGCACCTTCGAGACGGATGCGGCCCTTGCCGGTAAAGCGGCTTTCATAGCCGGCAAAGTCGAACTGATCGGTGAGCAGGGTGGGCATGGGATGATCTCGCGTGAGTGGCCCCCTCCGTCTCGACGCGGCCTTCGGCCTTGCTCGACACCTCCCCCGCACGCTGCGCTACAGGGGAGGAGGGGGTGCGTTTCTCCTCCCCTGCAAAGCGGGGGAGGTGGCGGGCGAAGTCCCGCCGGAGGGGGCCTCTTTGAACTTACCCAAACACACGGCTGAAAATCGTATCGACGTGTTTGGTGTGGTAATCGAGATTGAAGAACGGCTCCAGTTGCTCGCGGGTGAAGAACTTCGAGACATCTTCGTCGGCGGCCAGAAAATCGAGGAAGTTGCCTTCGCCGCGCCAGACCTTCATGGCATTGCGCTGGACCGCCGAGTAGCTGTCTTCGCGCGACATGCCCTTCTGAGTCATGGCCAGCATGACGCGCTGGCTGTGAACCAGGCCGCCCAGACGGTCGATATTCTTCTGCATGTTTTCCGGATAGATCAGCAGGTTATCGACGACATTGGCCAGGCGGCGCAGGGCGAAATCGAGGTGAATGGTGGCGTCCGGGGCGATGCCGCGTTCGACCGAGGAGTGGGAGATATCGCGCTCGTGCCACAGGGCGACGTTTTCCATCGCCGGCACAACGGCAGAACGGACAAGGCGGGCGAGGCCGGTCAGGTTTTCGGTCAGGACCGGGTTGCGCTTGTGCGGCATGGCCGAGGAGCCTTTCTGGCCGGCGGAGAAGAACTCCTCGACTTCCAGAACTTCGGTGCGTTGCAGGTGGCGGATTTCGGTGGCCAGGCGCTCGATCGACGAGGCGACGATGCCGAGCGCGGCGAAGAAGGCGGCGTGGCGGTCACGCGGGATGACCTGGGTCGAGACCGGCTCGATTTCCAGGCCCATCTTTTCGGCGACATAGGCTTCGACTTCCGGGGAGACATTGGCGAAGGTGCCGACGGCGCCGGAGATGGCGCAGGTCGAGATTTCTTCGCGGGCCGTGACCAGACGCTTACGGGCGCGGGTGAATTCGGCGTAGTAGCCGGCCAGTTTGAGGCCGAAGGTTACCGGCTCGGCGTGGATGCCGTGCGAACGGCCGACGGTCGGTGTGAACTTGTGCTCCAGCGCGCGCTTCTTCAAGGCGGCGAGCACCAGGTCGACATCTTCGATCAACAGGTCGGCCGACTTTTGCAGTTGCACGGCAAAGCAGGTGTCGAGCACGTCCGACGAGGTCATGCCCTGGTGCAGGAAGCGGGCTTCCGGGCCGACGATTTCCGAAACGTGGGTCAGGAAGGCGATGACGTCGTGCTTCACGGTGCGTTCGATCTCGTCGATGCGGTCGGCGTCGAATTGGGCATCCTTGCCCTTTTCCCAAAGCATCTCGGCCGCCTCGGTCGGGATGACGCCGAGTTCGGCCATCTTGGTGGCGGCGTGGGCTTCGATCTCGAACCAGATCTTGTATTTCATCGCCGCGTCCCAGATGGCGGCGGCTTCCTTGCGGGCATAACGGGAGATCATGGGCGATACCTTTTGGGCTTGAAACAATTGTCGGGGTGGCAATGGGAATATGGGGCCGCAATGTCAAGCCCAAAAGCATCGCCGGGCCATAAACGGCAGGTGCCGGACACGGCCGCCAAACACAGTTAATTTACGCGTTGCGGGTGTGCGGACTTGGCGCAAGGGTTTATAAAGGGTTAATTTTGGGGCTGATTGCGAATCTGAGAAACTTGAGGGTGCTGTTGTGCGTAAGCTTTTTCTGAAAACGGGTGTCGCCTGTCTGATGGTAGCTGGCATCGGTATGGCCATGCCGGTCATGGCCCATGCGCACAAGCCGGGGCACAAGCCGACGGTAAGACCGGTATCGAAACAGTTCGATCAAGCGTCGCGCGTCACCGCTGAGCGGACCGTCACGGTCATCCAGACCGGCACCAGTGCCGCAGAACCGGTTCAGGGCGATATCGGACAGATCATCACCATGACCGAAGCGGCGCCGGTGGCCTGCCCCAGCGGCCCGGTCGGCTCGCCGGAATGGGAGCAGGTGCCGGAAGAACTGCGCAAGCACGCCATTCCCGGCCAGTGTTTCTCGCGTCTGCTGATGCCGCCGAAGACCGAACGCTATGTCGAGCATGTCATGGTGTCGCCGGAACGCGTCGAGACCCGCCGCATCCCCGAGGTAGTGGATATGGTCGATGAAGACATTATGGTCCGGCCCGAACGCGTCGAGCGCCGCCTGATCCCGGCCGTTACCCACGTCGAGACCGTGACCGAGGTCGTGCGTCCGGCCAGCTTCCGCGAAGAACGCATTCCGGCGCAATACGAAACACGCACCGAACATGTGATGGTGCGGGATGCGCGCCGCGAATGGGTGCGCACCGACGGTATCCCGACCGATGGGCCTATGGTGACCGCCGGCGATCATCAGCCGGTTGATTATCGCGCCGATGGCAGCCTGAGCTGGCCGGGCAAATATGCCGAAGGCACGCCGGAAGACGCCTATTACGAGCGCGATCCTTCGGTCTGGTGCCTCAAGGTGGTGCCGGGCGTCTATGAAGACCGCAGCTATCGCGTCGAGGTGGCGCCGGCCAGCGTTCGCCGTGTCGAAATCCCGGCCGAGACGCGCCAGGTACGCCGGACGGTGATCGACCAGCCGGAGCGCTATGAGCAGGTGGTGATTCCGGCGGTGATGGAAAAGCGCCGCGTCCGCAAGGTGATGCAGGAAGCCCACACCGAGACCTATACCGTGCCGGCAGTCTATGATGACGTGACGCGCGAACGCGTCGTCGGCGCGCCGCAACCGGTATGGCGCGAAGTCATCTGCGGCAAGAATACCTCGCAAGCCAAGATCATGGAGGTTCAACGCGCCCTGGCGGCAAAGGGTTATAACCCCGGTCCGATCGATGGCCAGCTTGGCCGCCAGACGGTCAGCGCCATGCAGAAATTCCAGGCGGATAACGGCCTGCCGCAGGGCCAGCCTTCAGTGGAAGCGGTGCAGATGCTGGGCGTGCCTCTCGTGCCCCTCAATCGGAATTAAATAATACTACAAAACGCGTCCCTTTCATGTGTATGCTCTGAAAAAACGGGAGCGGACATATGAATCGTCGGGAACTTTTCAAAAGCGCCAGCGCGCTGGCCGTGGCCGGCTTGTTGCCCCAGGCGGCTTTTGCCGGCACCAATGGGCCCGATGCCGCAGATAAGGGGGCGCGCGAAACCCTGTTGCTCGACAAGGGCTGGCGTTTCCATGACGGCGATATCGCCATGCCGGTGCTGGTCACCCACGACCAGACCTATAATGCCGCCAAGGCCGGCCGAGCTCTCGGCGCCGCCAGTCCGGCCTATGATGACAGCGACTGGGCGGAAGTCACCCTGCCGCACGATTTCGTCAGCTTCCAGCCGATCGAGAATGGCACCAATGTCGATCAGGGATACCGCCGGCGCGGCATCGTCTGGTATCGCAATCACCTGAGCTTTTCCGATGCCGACCGCGGCAAGCATATCGAACTGCAACTCGACGGCATCGCCACCTTCGCTACCATCTGGTTCAACGGCACGCTCGTGGCGCGCAACTGGAGCGGCTATAATTCGACCTATATCGACCTGACCCCTTACGTCACCTATGGCGACAGTGACAATGCGCTGGTGGTCCGCGTGGACGCCACGGCCATGGAAGGCTGGTGGTATGAGGGCGGCGGCATTTACCGTGACGCCTGGATCGTCAAGCGCAACCCGGTCCATATTGTGACGGATGGCGTGTTTGCCCATCCGGTCAAGGAAGGTGATGAGTGGACTATTCCCGCCGAGGTGACTGTTTTTAACAGCGGATCAAAGGAAGCCACAGCATTCGTAAATATGATCGTCACAGCCCCAGGCGGGATACGGATCAGTGAAGCGCGAATTTCTGTGACTGTACCCGCCTTGCAAAGACAAACTGTAAGCCTCAATCACAGTTTAGGGCCAGTGCGCTTATGGACGCTTGACGATCCATATCTCTATGAAGTTGAAACAGAACTGCTGCTGCCGGGACAGACAAGCCCCGGATTTGAAAGTCATCCGTTCACTGTGGTTCTTGACTATGTCGAGCAATTTGCTGGCTGCCGAACTCAAAAGTTCGACGCCCAAACCGGCTTCTATCTCAATGACAAACCACTGAAAATAAAAGGCGTCTGCCTGCATCAGGACCACGCGGGTGTTGGCTGCGCGGTGCCGGAGGGCGTGCTCGATTTCCGCCTGCGCAAGCTGAAGGAACTGGGTTGCAACGCCATCCGCTTCTCGCATAACGCCCAGAACAAGGCCCTGATGGACGCCTGCGACCGCCACGGCTTCCTTGTCATGGCGGAGAACCGCAACTTCAACGCCTCGACGGACTATCTTGAACAACTTGAATGGCTGGTGCGCCGCGATCGCAACCATCCCAGCGTTTTCCTGTGGTCGGTGTTCAACGAAGAGCCGATGCAGGGCACCGAACAGGGCTATGAGATGGTCCGGCGCATGAGCGCGGTGGTGAAGTCGCTCGATACGTCGCGTCCGGTGACAGCCGCCATGAATGATGGCCTGTTCACCGCGCTCAATGTGTCCGATGCGGTCGATGTCGTCGGCATCAATTACCAGCAGCACCAGTATGACGCCTTCCATGAAGCGCACCCCGATATCCCCATGTTCTCATCGGAGGATACCTCGGCCTTCATGACGCGCGGTGAGTACAAAACCGACGCCGGCAAGCACATCATGGCCAGTTACGACGATGACGCCGCGCCGTGGGGCGCCACCCATCGTCAGGCATGGAAAGAGATAGCGCCGCGGCCGTTCGTTGCCGGCACCTTTGTCTGGACCGGTTTCGATTATCACGGCGAGCCAACGCCGCACACCTGGCCGACCAATAGTTCCTTTTTCGGCATTATGGACCTGTGCGGCTTTGAAAAGACCGCCTTTTACATCCATCAGGCGCAGTGGATCGATGATCGGCCAGTGCTGGGGCTGGCGCCGCACTGGAACTGGAATAGCGGCGACAAGGTCCGCGTCATGGCCTGCGCCAATCTTGATGAGGTCGAGTTGTTCGTCAATGGCAAGTCGACAGGGAAGCAGGCCGTTGACCGGCTGAATATGAACTATTGGACGGTCGATTATGCACCGGGCTTTATTGAAGTGCGTGGGTATAGAGGCGGCAAGCTTGTCAGCAAGGTGCGTAATGAAACGACCGGCAAGGCCGTTGCCCTGCGTCTGGTAAAGGACCGCCCGACCCTGACCGGCGATGGCCGCGATGCCATGCCGGTCCGTGTGGAAGCGATCGATGCCAAGGGGCGCGTGGTGCCAGACGCCCATCACAAGGTCACGTTTGGCGGGACGGCGGCGATCATTGGCCTCGGCAATGGTGATCCGAACTGCCTCGAAGCCGAGAAAGGTGAGACGCGCTCGCTGTTCAATGGTCTGGCACAGGTCATTATCCAGGCGCCGGAAATGGGGCGGAATCCGACGACCGTCATCAATCTCACGGCCAGGGCAGACGGGCTGAAACCGGCCAATATCGAAATCTGGCTCGACGCCCCCAAGTCCGCAACTCCGCGGCAGCCGACCATGTCGCCGATGATGGTGTTGGATAGCTGGTTTCGGGCCCCGGACAGCGCAGGGCCTCCTGATCCCAACCAGAAGGCCGCCGATACCGATATGAACTCCTGGGCCTGGTTCCGCCCGGGCGAACTTTTCGGTGCCGCAAAGGCGGAAGGATATAGCCTTGTGGCCGCAAATTACACGCCGTTCGCCCGTATACAGAAAGCGGGCGGGAGGATCGTTTTCACCAATATTACAGGTATCTGCGACATCTATCTCGATGGCCAGGCCATAGGCCGCAAAGCGGATCCGGCGCCGGCAGGGCTGAGCGTCGCCATACCTCCGTTCAACGGGGCGCGCCGTTTGAGCTTGGTATTCAAACTCAGGGCCGGTGAACCGTTCGGCCTCGGCGGGCCGATCCGCATAGGCGGGCCAACCGAAGCCTGAAACATATCGCATTTTGACGAATACCTGCCTTACGCCTGAGGTGTAATGCTTAGGGAGTGTCATGAATGTTCGATCTCAGCAGCCTCGATCCGTTCGCCGGATACTGGTCCGGGGAAAGCGTCGTAGGGCCCAATCCGTGGACGAAAAGCGGGCCAAACCTAGGGCGCTGGGGCTTTCGTTTCGATGATGCCCGCAAGAACCTGATTTTTGATTATGAGCAAAGCGGGCCGGATGGCTCCGGATTCGATGGTCACGGGGTTTTCTGCGCCGACCCGGATTCGGAAGACCTGTGCGGGTTCTGGTTCGATGACCGAGGCTTTCCGCCTTTTCATCCGTTACGCGGGCAATGGAGCGATAACCGCCTGATTCTGCTCAATACGACGCCGCGCGGACAGGGGCGCTGGACGCTTCATATCGAAAATGGCGTGCTGAACTATCTGATCGAGGGACGTTTGTCAGCCGCGGAGACCTATTCAGCGGTATTAAGTGGCCAGTATCATCTGACGTAATGGCGTGTGAAATGCATTCTAATTCAGTAGCTTATCGGTAATTTTGTCGCCGCCTCTGTGTCTGGGGTGAATTTTTTGTGTCCGGGTTTGGATGGTTTGGCTATCGCCAGCGCGTCAAATCCGGGCTAAAGTCTGCCTTGCCGGACCAGATTTGATGAGGACGACTGTGAGCACCAGATTATATGATACGGCCTGGGTCAGTGTTGAAGGCGTAGACCAACCGCTTCAGGTCCAGAAGGACCGGCGCAATCCGGCGGCCTTTATCGTCGGCGATTATCTCTATGATATCGATGGCCGGCCGCTGCCATCGCAAGGCGTCGTGCCGAAAATCCTGAACCTGCACAGTCTGCAATCGGCGCGGGAGGCCGGCCTGCGGATCAATCTCGATGTCGGCGCCGCCTACCCCGAACCGCGCGAATTCCTGAGTTAAAAAGCGCTTTCCGAAAAGTGTGACGCACTTTTCGGATTAAAAGAGCGCGTAAAAACTAAAACGCGCCTATCTGCTTGAGGCTGGCCACGCCTTCGCGGCCGACGATCAGGTGATCATGGATGGTGATCTTGAGCGGTTTGCCCGCCGCCACAATCTGCTTGGTCATGTCGATATCGCCCTGTGACGGCATGGGGTCGCCGGACGGGTGGTTGTGGACCAAGATTACAGAACTCGATGACAGTTCGAGCGCACGACGCATGATCTCGCGTGGATAGGCCGGGGCGTGATCGACCGTGCCGTGCCCCATGATTTCATCAGCGATCAACTGGTTTTTCTTGTCGAGAAAAAGAATACGGAACTGCTCGCGCGGTTCGTGGGCCAGCGTCACCTTAAGATAGGAGACCAGAGCCGACCAGGAGGAGATGACGGTGGTGCGCTTGAGCGGCTCGGCCACCATCCGGCGCGTCGCCTCGAACATCAGGGCGAGGTCCAGAGCGATATCGGCTGTCATGCGCAGGGCCTTGCCCTTGTTATCCATCGCCGAAACCTGGAGCATGTCTTCCAGCGGCGCCGAAAGGGCGGCCGGTAATGAACCGAAGCGCGCCAGCAGGGCCTTGGCCAGCGGCTTGACATCGCGTTGCGGGATTGAGCGGAAGAGGAAAAGCTCCAGCAGTTCGTAATCGGGCAGGGCGGAGACGCCCCCCAGCCGCGCTCGATGACGCAGACGGTTACGATGGCCGCCATGATCCGGCAGAAGCGGATTTGAATTCACATCAAAGGCAACGGAGGCTTCTTCCATCAACGTTCCGCCCGAGCCAGTTTCAATAAGATGTCTGCTAGCTCAATAGCTTCTGCTTCTGAAAGTTCAGCAGGATCATTGTTCGCATTGTCAATTTTCAGATGAATGCCACCATCCAACCATACAGAGACTTCGCCACTTGATGTTGTGAAAATCTCTCTCTTCATTGTCTCCCCCGGCTTGATCTTTAGCCCAGAACAGGCGCCGGTTTGAACTGACCGGTCGGCGAAGCGGTAAACAGCTCCACACCGTTTTCCGTGACGCCGCAGCTATGCTCGCATTGGGCCGTCAGCATCTTGTCGCGCGTGACGGCGGTCCAGCCGTCGTTGAGCACCTTTACGTCGGGCCGGCCGAGATTGATCATAGGCTCCACGGTGAAGAACATGCCTTTTTCCAGGCGCGGACCGCTGCCGGCCTTGCCGAAGTGCAGGACGTTCGGATTGTCATGGAAGACGCGCCCGACGCCATGACCGCAGAAATCGCGCACAACCGACATGCGATGACTTTCGGCATATTTCTGGATCGCGGCGGCGATATCACCGAACGTATTGCCCGGCTTGATCTGGGCCAGGCCCAGAGTCATGGCTTCGTAGGTCACATCGATCAGGCGCTTGGCCTTTGGCGCCACCACACCGACCTCATACATGCGTGAGGTGTCGCCGTGCCAGCCATCGACAATGCAGGTGACATCGATATTGGCGATGTCGCCTTCGCGCAGGGTCTTTTCCGACGGAATGCCGTGGCAGACCACATGGTTGGGCGAAATGCAGACCGTATGCTGGTAACCGCGATAGAAGAGGCAGGCCGACAGTCCACCATGATCGGCGATGAACTCGCGCGCCAGGTCATCGAGATATGAGGTCTTCACGCCCGGCACCACATAAGGGATCAGCATATCGAGGCATTCGGCGGCGACACGGCCGGCCTTTCTCATGCCTTCAAAGTCTTCATCCGTATGGATGCGGATGGTTTCGGAGCGGAGCATATAGTCGGAATCTGTGGTCATGGCGGCAATATAGTCTTGTCGTCCGGCTAAATCCAGTAGGCCCAAAGGAAGTAAGCCAATAACTTACCCACGCCAAAATTTAACGCTTCGTTAATCGCGCCTCTGGCGGCATGACACGGATCAGCCTAAATGAGGCGTTACCACTGGGGATTAAGGTGGGCGGGAGTGCATAATGTCTGATACGCGTATTCTGGTGTTCGGGAATGAAAAGGGCGGGGCGGGGAAGTCCACTGTGGCCATGCACGTGGCCGTGCATCTGCTGCATCTTGGCAAGCGCGTGGCCTTTATCGACCTCGACCTGCGCCAGCGGTCGCTTGCCCGTTTCTTCTCCAACCGCGCCAAGTGGGCGGCGGCCAATGAAAAGGCGTTGCCGATGGCCTTCGAGCCGCACCTGCATGACAAGCCGGCGTCGCTGCTGGCTGTGCCCGAAGCAGAGGCGCGCCAGGCTTTCGATCGCGCGCTCGATGAAGCCGTTGAACAGGCCGATTACATCATCATCGATACGCCGGGTGGCGATCACGTTCTGTCGCGCCGGGCGCACGCCGTGGCGCACCTGATCATCACGCCGATGAACGACAGCTTTATCGATTTCGACCTGCTGGGCGAGGTCGATCCGGTGACGCTAGATGTCAAGCGCCCGTCCATCTATGCCGAAACCGTGTGGAATTCGCGCAAACAGCGCGCCGTGTGGGATGGCAAGTCGATCGACTGGATCGTGCTGCGCAACCGCCTGGCGGCCAATGAGGCGCGCAACCGCAAGCGGGTCGATGAGCGCGTGCAGGCCCTCGGCAAGCGCGTCGGCTTCGAGGTTCTGGCCGGCCTGCGTGACCGCGTCATCTATCGGGAACTGTTTCCCTTTGGCCTGACCGTGGCCGACCTGTCGGCGGACATCCGTCCGGTGGCGGTGTCGCTGACCCATATCGCCGCGCGCGCTGAGCTACGGGCCCTGATGGGCTCGCTGGGCCTGGAAGCCGGCGAGGAAGTGCCGCACACAGCCGAAGACCTGGAGGCCGTGGACGCCTGATGGTGTGGGTCGCGGGTGCCATCGCGGTGTTTCTGTTCCTGGCGTGGGTCGGGAAGCAGTCGCGTCTGGGGCGCCTGAAAGCGGGGCCGTGGATAAACCAGTTTCGCACCCTGCGGAGTTTTATCGCCATGGGGTTGGTGGTGCTGGGTGTTACTATGCTGTTGCGTGGCCTGATCTGGCAGGGGCTGGCGGCGTTTCTGGTGTCGTTTATCCTCGGCGGCAGCGTGCGTTATCAGGCATACTTTCGCCAGCCCGAGGCCCCGGCGGCGGCCAGTTATTCGTCGGAAGAGATTGCAGCGTATAACACGCTGGGCCTGGCCATCGGCGCGGACCGCAAGGCCATCAAGGAGGCATGGAAGCGGCTGATGAAAACGGCACATCCGGATCAGGGCGGGGATGTCGGCCGCGCCAGTGCGCTGAATGCGGCACGGGATGTGTTGCTCAAGCGCCGTCGCTAAACTTATGGGGCGTGGGGTCCGTGACCCCACATCTTCTCTATACCAATAGAAAAGCCCCGCCCGAATAGGGCGAGGCTTTTCTATTGGTAGGGAAAGGACTTGGGGCCACCGGCCCCAAACCCCATTAGCTTTAAGCGTCTGGCTTGATCACCATGCAGTCCAGGTGTTTGGCCGAGATATCCTTGCAGGCGGCCGACGCCTGGGCCTTGGTCAGGGTTACGAAGCGCGTGCGATACCAGCCATTGTCGTTCTTGCTGATGTCGGTGGTGCCGTTGGCCAGATGGTTGCTGAACTTCGACTTCATCTTCTTGGCCCAGTCATTGGCCAGGCTCTTGTCCTTGAAGGCGCCAATCTGGACAGCATAGACGGCCGTCGGATCTTTCTTCTTTTTACCCTTAGCCGCCTTGTCAGCCAGCGCCGCTTTCTTTGACTTGGCAGTTGTTTGGGCAGTTGGCTTGTCGGCCGCGGCCACCTTGGTCGCCGGCTTTTTCACCAGGGCGGCGGTGTTGGTGGCGGCGCTCAGGGTCTGGGCGACAGCCGGGGCCTTGATGGTCGAGCTGGCGCGCTGGACATCGACATCCGACGCATTGGCCTGTTCGCTGCCCTCAAGCGTTTCGCGCAGTTGCGCATCGCTCAGGGGCGCGTTACCACCCACCACATCACCATTATCCGCGAGGATCGTGTAGGGTTGCGGACCTTCCGGCATCCGTGCCTCGGCATCCATGGCGCGGGTAAATTCATTCTGCGCGATCTCGATCCGCTCCCCGCGGTCACGCCGGGCAATGACATCGAAACCGGTATTCATCAGGGCCGTGACGTGCTCGCGGCGCTGCGTCTTGTTCGAGCCGCCCAGCATGACCGCGATCAGGCGGTGATTGTTGCGCACGCCGGAAGCGACCAGGTTATAACCGGCGGCATTGGTGAAGCCGGTCTTCATGCCGTCGATGCCCGGCATACTGCGCAGGGGATTATGATTCACATAGGTGCGGCCGCGGAATTCCTGCGAGGGCAGGTTGAAATAGTCATAATACTGCGGATAGTCGCGCATCACGGCGCGCGCCAGGATGGCCAGGTCACGGGCTGAGGAAATCTGGCGCGGATCGGGCAGGCCGTTGGCATTGACGAAGCGTGTATGCGTCATGCCCAGTTCCTGCGCCTTGATCGTCATCATGGCGGCGAAGCGTTCCTCTGAGCCGCCGCCGATCTTTTCGGCCAGGGCCACGGCCAGGTCATTGGCCGAATAGAGGGCGATCAGGCGCATGGCTGTATCGACATCTATGGTATCGCCCGGCCTGAGATAGACCTTCACCGGCGCCTGTGACGTGGCGTGGGCGCTCATGGTGATCTGGTCGGTCGGCTTCAGCGTGCCGTGCGCCAGGGCATCGAACGCCATGTATAAGGTCATGATCTTGGTCAGCGAGGCGGGATAGCGGGCCGAGTCGGCGCGCTGGGCATAAAAGACCTCGCCCGATTGGGCATCGACCACGATAGCGGCGTAACGGGCGTTATCGGTCAGGTCCTGGGCGGCGGCAGGCAGGGCTATCAGGAAAACAGCCGAAGCCGCGAGAACAGCAGCTTTCAGCCCCTTGTTCCCGTTTGATATTGTCTCGCCAGCCCGTTTAAATATCCGCCCGATCCTACGCATCAAAACCTATCCTCAACTCGTTACACACGCGATTTGCACATTCAGATTGCCGCCGGACGCCCCAATGAGAAAACTGGTAAATAAGAAAACCGTGTCCCTTAAAATAAGAAAACAATGTGTTCTCAATGTGAGCGCTATAACATCATAACGTCAGAGACTTAGTCTGTCGTGAATTTTCCTTAAGCAAACCTTAAGCTCACCGTAACGTGACCGCAGGCTGCGTATTTCGCGCTGGTTATGCGCCTTTCACCATGCGAGACAACCACCGCGTTTATCAAGTTGCCAAGAAACTCCCATATGAGGAGAATCCGCAGGTCTGTAGGTTGTAAAATTTTTGTGCAGCGCAACATAAAGATTGACGTTATGCTGCGCTTGCGTTATATAGGCATCAACCGGGCAGAAGGTCCGATATCCAAGTTCAAGCGTTCAGGGATGTCGGGGATTGGCCCACGCATCATATGAAAAAGGAGTTACCCATGTCGGAAGCTGCTGAAACCGTAAAAGCCACTGTCGAAAAGTTCACCACCGCCGGCAACCAGGCGTTCAAGGACACGGTCGAAAAGACCCTGGCCGGCATCAATGAAGCCAATGGCCTGGCCAAGGGCAATGTTGAAGCCGTGGTCGAAAGCCTGACCGCCGCCACCAAGGGCGCGGAAACCGTTGGCGCCCAGGCCATCGCCTTCTCCAAGAAGAATTGGGAAGAAGCCGTGACCGCCGCCAAGACGCTGCAAGGCGCCAAGAGCATTCAGGAAGTCATCGAGCTGCAATCGAAGTACGCCAAGTCCTCGATGGAATCCTACGTCTCCGAACTGAACCTGCTGACCGAAACCCTGTCGGCCTCGTTCAAGGACACCTTCAAGCCGATCAATGCGCGCATGACCGCAGCCGTCGAGAAGTTCCAGTCCTATCGCTAAATAAATCCGGCCTTCGGGTCAGATGATTTTTAAAACCCCGTGCCATCAGGCGCGGGGTTTTTCATTTGGCGGCGCCGCAAAAAATCCGCCTTCCGTTTTTGAAATTTTGACTCTTAACAGGCGCGCAATTGGACTATCTTGTGCTCTCGTCTGCATTGCGGCTTGCAATCAGGCGACTCCGCCATATCTATTAGCGGAGAGTGCGCAAAGCACCCAAGGCACAGAACATACTGAGATGAGACGGGTTTTGACAGACATAGAGCAACAGGTGGTCATGGCGGCCGACAAGGGCACGGTGACCCGCCCCGGACAGACGCCCGGCCTGCTGATCGACACCAAGCCGAAGGCGCAAAAGCCCTCACTTTATCGTGTTTTGATCCTGAACGACGACTACACGCCAATGGAGTTTGTCGTTTACGTGCTTGAGCGATTCTTCAATAAATCGCGTGAGGATGCCACATTGATCATGCTGCATGTCCATCAAACCGGAGTGGGGGTCTGCGGCGTATATACCTACGAGGTGGCGGAAACCAAGGTGGCGCAGGTGGTGGATATGGCCCGTCGCCATCAGCATCCGCTCCAGTGTACGATGGAGAAAGACTGACGGAGACAGGCTGAGGGCGACAAAAGAGAAGTGCCCGTCATCAGCATTCATTGCAGTGTACGATGGAAAAAGATTGAGAGCGTGCTGATGACAAAAACGCAAAATGCCCATCAGCATCCATTGCAGTGTACGATGGAGAAGGACTGAGGAGGGGGATTACGGACGGCCGGGATTTTATCTGAGTTCTGAAGGGAGAATTCAGATCAGGTTCAGACTGAAGGGACCAGAATGAGCATGGTTAATTTTCTAAACCACGCGTTAAGAATTCGGGTCCAGAGTTTGAGTTGAGTAAAGCGTTTTCAAGTTTTATCGGAGGTCGTCATGCCGTCATTTTCCAGCGCATTAGAAGAGACCCTGCATCGCGCAGTCGGTCACGCCAATGCCCATCATCATGAATATGCGACGCTTGAGCACCTCCTGCTGGCCCTGATCGATGATGTCGATGCCGCGGCCGTCATGAGTGCCTGCAACGTCGATCTGCCCAAGCTGCGCACAGCGCTTGACGCCTATATCGAAACCGACCTGAAATCACTGGTCGAGCCCAATTCGGAAGAGGCCAAGCCCACGGCCGGCTTCCAGCGCGTCATCCAGCGCGCGGTCATCCACGTCCAGAGCTCCGGCCGCGATGAAGTGACCGGCGCCAATGTTCTGGTCGCCATCTTCTCCGAGCGCGAATCGCACGCCGCCTTCTTCCTGCAGGAGCAGGAGATGACGCGCTATGACGCGGTCAATTATATCGCCCACGGCATCGCCAAGAAGCCCGGCGCTTCCGAACCACGCGTCGTGCGCGGCGCCACGGAAGACAATGCCGGCACGGAAGAGAAGGGCAAGGGTGGTTCCACCGATGCGCTCGCCGCCTATTGCGTCGATCTCAACGAAAAATCGCGTCATGGCAAGGTCGATCCGCTGATCGGGCGTTCGGCCGAGGTCGAGCGCGCCATCCAGATCCTGTGCCGCCGTACCAAGAACAACCCACTGCTGGTCGGTGATCCGGGTGTCGGCAAGACGGCCATCGCCGAAGGTCTGGCCAAGAAGATCGTCGACGGCGAAGTGCCGGACGTTCTGGCCGGTGCCACCATCTACTCGCTCGACATGGGCACGCTTCTGGCGGGCACCCGCTATCGCGGTGACTTCGAAGAGCGCGTCAAGCAGGTTGTCAAGGAACTGGAGGCGCACCCCAATGCGGTCCTGTTCATCGATGAAATCCATACCGTCATCGGCGCCGGCGCCACTTCCGGCGGGGCGATGGATGCCTCGAACCTGCTGAAGCCGGCGCTTGCAGCCGGCACCCTGCGCTGCATGGGCTCGACCACCTACAAGGAATACCGCCAGCACTTTGAGAAAGACCGCGCCCTAGTGCGTCGCTTCCAGAAGATCGATGTCAATGAGCCGACGCTCGATGACACCATCAAGATTCTGAAAGGTCTCAAGCCCTACTATGAGACCTTCCACCATCTGAAATACACCGATGCCGCCATCAAGACGGCGGTGGAATTGTCGGCGCGCTATATCACCGACCGCAAGCTGCCGGACAAGGCGATCGACGTGATCGATGAGGCTGGTGCTCTTCAGATGGTCCTGCCGGAAAACAAGCGCCGCAAGGTGATTGGTCCGAAGGAAATCGAGTACGTGGTTTCCAAGATCGCCCGTATCCCGTCGAAATCCGTCTCGCGTGACGACACCACGGCCCTGCGCGACCTGAAGGCCGACCTCAACCGCACCGTCTTTGGTCAGGACGAGGCTATCGAGCAACTGTCCACGGCTGTCAAGATGGCCCGCGCCGGTCTGCGCGATCCGCAAAAGCCGGTGGGGTGCTACCTGTTCTCCGGGCCGACCGGCGTCGGCAAAACCGAAGTGGCCAAGCAACTGGCCGCCACCATGGGCGTCGAGCTCCTGCGTTTCGACATGTCGGAATATATGGAACGCCACACGGTGTCGCGTCTGATCGGCGCGCCTCCGGGCTATGTCGGTCACGACCAGGGCGGTCTGCTCACCGATGCCGTCGATCAGCAGCCGCACTCGGTAGTCCTGCTCGACGAAATCGAAAAGGCGCACCCGGATATCTACAACATCCTGTTGCAGGTTATGGATCATGGCCAGTTGACGGACGCGGTGGGCAAGAAGGTCGATTTCCGCAATGTCATCCTGATCATGACCACCAATGCCGGTGCTTCGGATAACCAGAAGAATTCGATCGGTTTCGGCCGCGAAAAGGTTTCGGGCGAAGACGAACAGGCCATCAAGCGCCTGTTCACGCCGGAATTCCGCAACCGTCTCGATGCCATCGTCACCTTCAAGCAACTGAAGCCGGACGTGATTTCGCAGGTCGTCCAGAAGTTCATCCTGCAACTGGAAATGCAACTGGCCGACCGCCACATCTCGATCGAACTGACCGACGAGGCGGCCGCCTGGCTGGCCGAAAACGGTTACGACGAACTGTATGGTGCCCGTCCGCTGGCCCGCGTCATCCAGGAAAACATCAAGAAGCCGCTGGCCGACGAAATCCTCTTCGGCAAGCTGGTCAAGGGTGGTCATATCCTGGTGAAACTGGCCGACGGCAAGATCGCCTTCGACATCACGCCCTCGCAAAAGGGCGCGGATAAACCGGGCGCGAAAGCTGAAATCGTAGAGTAAGGGCAGGCAGGGGGCTTGCCCCCTGCACCCGGATCGTTGACAGCGTGTGTTGAAGCGCTGACGGCTAAAAACAAATAGCCCTTCCGTGCAAACCGGAGGGCTTTTTTCATTCTTATACCTCCCTGGCTATGCCGGGGAGGGGGACCGCCGCGCTCTTGCGCGGTGGTGGTGGGGTGTCTTACTTTCTTACATGTGCAGATAATGCTCATTGCAATTGTCGCTTGGCTCATCCGGCGTGTATAGTCTTCCGGCGAATTCAACAGGGTGCCAGGTCGAAGGCTTGAACTCGACCTTCAAATCTTCCGGTTTCTGGCCTTCTTCGGCACAGGCTGCGTGGCTGGCAACAACGGTCCAACGGCCCTGCCGCACCATCAGCAGGGTAGCCAGTCGCCAGGTGCTGACATCCTTACGCACGTTTCGATCGAGTATCACCACGTCGTCACTGCCGTCATGATTAATGTCTGAGACCATGGCCATGCAGGCTTTCAGATTGTGGCTGGTAAAACAAGGCGGCAGGCCGTGATATGCCGGTTTCATCCATGTTTCACGCATCGGGGGCTCGGTCGCCCAGGGCAGGACAATGGTGCGATCGGCGAGGGCCTTCGCCAGGGATTCAGGGAGCGGTTTTGAAAGCGGCAGCCGCGCGATATGCGTGAGCAGCGGTGCCATAGCGCGCGCCTGATTAAGTTCGCCAGCAGGAGCGGGAATCGTATTCTCTCGAACCATGCAATCACTGTCGAAGAAATTGACCGCGTGTCCGTTTATCCACAACATATCCAAGGCTTGGGCGGGAAAGCCGATCTGTCTGTTTTCCACAGTAGCCAACTCCGTCTGGCATAGGCGCATGCGCACAGCGCTTTGCCACCCGCCACGCTTGAGTTTAAAGATGGTCAGTCTGTGCCCGACGGCCGGTTTGATGTATTCCTCCCATGTGCCGATAGTCTGAGCGTCGACAATAATCTCATCCTGGCTATCGCCGGTCAGGTCTGCCATGTGCAATACGCATTCGCCGGTAGCGTAGGTCTTTGGCGGCAGGAGACAGGGTAAGCGGTAACGCCATGTCTGCCAGAATCTTTCCGGAATTTGCTGGCCGGATAACAAATCTTGCCGCAGGGTCTTACCATCGAGAGGCATCCGCAGTTCGTTGAAACGAGTTTCCTTTTCCTGGATATTGCTCCCCCCCAAATGATCTCCGCCCCAATATGTTATGTGGCCAGATTCAAACCATTGCTCCTGAATAGCTACCGAGGTCTGACGGATTTTGTCTGTCGCGCCGTGTTGTTCAAGATCGCGTAAGGCATTCAGTCCAACCTTGCCCGAACGCAGTTTTAGATACCCCCAGTCGGCGCGATCCAGCGGAATCAGGCCTAGATTAATCGCCAGAACTTCGGCGGGCACGCATATAGCTGCAACCCGCGCCTGCGGTATATAGTTGGCGGTGACACCGTAACCAACAATTACGACGACTATTACAATCAGTCCCCTGAGTAGCCATTTCATATTGATCCCCCCCCCGTTTTGCACTATGCTACCAGAGATTTAATGCGACACCAGTGTCTATTAATTTGCATGAAAACCTCGCAATCGTAACCGTACTGCCTACATAAGGCGCAGACTTAGGAGCGCCGTATGATACCCTTTTCCATCCTCGACCTGTCGCAGATTGCCGAAGGCAGCAGCATCAGCGATGCCCTGGCCAATTCGGCGAAAATGGCGCAGGCGGCGGAAACGGCGGGATATCATCGCTACTGGCTGGCCGAACACCATGGCATGCCGGGCATCGCCTCGGCGGCGACCTCGATCGTCATCGCCCATGTCGGGGCGGCAACGAAGACCATCCGCATCGGTTCCGGCGGCATCATGCTGCCCAACCATTCACCGCTGGTGATCGCCGAACAGTTCGGCACCCTGGAAGCGCTCAATCCGGGCCGGGTCGATCTTGGTATCGGCCGCGCCCCCGGCACCGACATGATGACGGCGCGTGCCCTGCGCCGGAACATGGATGCCGGTGTCGAGAGCTTCCCAAACGATATCCTTGAGTTGCAGCATCTGCTTGGAGAGCCGGATGAGGGGCAGCGTATCCTGGCCGTGCCGGGCGCCAACAGCCATGTGCCGATCTGGCTGCTCGGTTCCTCTCTCTACAGCGCTCAACTAGCGGCGCAACTGGGCCTGCCTTACGCCTTCGCTTCGCACTTCGCACCGGAGCTGCTGTTCGATGCGCTCCAGCTTTACCGCACCCATTTCCGGCCCTCAAAGGTGCTCAACAAGCCAAAGACCATGGTCGGCGTGATGGGCGTAGCGGCGGACAGTGATGCCGAGGCGGAATATCTCTACACCTCAATGCAACAATCCTTCGCCAACCTGCGCCGCAATGTCCGTACGCCGTTCCCGAAGCCGTCCTATGACGCCGTGGCCGCGCTGACGCCGGAAGAGACCACCATGATCGACCACATGCTGCGCTACGCCATGGTCGGCTCACCGGCCACTATCGAAAAGCGCCTCGGCAGCTTCCTGGAGCAGACGGGGGCCGATGAACTGATCATCTCCATGCCGATCCACGATATCGCCGCGCGCCTGAAATCGGTGGAATTGTTCGCCAGTTTGCCACTGATGCAGAAGGTGGGTTAGTAGGAGACGAATCTTACATCGGCAGCATGACGGGTGGGTTGCTTGAATTTGTCGTCGCTGTACTGAACAGAGGCGGATGTGCCAAAGCGCAGTTTATTCCAGCGTGGTTTTTCGGCGACGAAATTACCGCTACGGAAGTTGCCGACAGCCTCGCCTTCAAGGGCTTGCCCCTGATTGATCAATACCCATCCGGTCTGTGTGCGAGTGAAGACGTATAGGTATGGCTCACCATAGAGCAGCAATTCACGATTGCCGTCATCATCCAGATCAAACAGTCGGCCCTCACATTTTTTGTCACTGGTGGTAATGCAGTCCGGTAAAGGGTAGGGCTCTTCCATGTAATGCTGACTCAGGAAGTCAGCCGGTACAGTGTCCTTCGTCAGCATGGTGATGCGTTTGAGATCGGGTTGATAGGTTTTGGGTTTGTCCTCATCCTTTGGCGGCGATCCCCAGCGATATCCATCAGGCATGACGATCGTATCTTTGGCACTTTTCCGAATAGCTTCCGTCTTTCCCGACTTGCTCAGGCGTTTCAGTTCATTCAGTCCATAGGTGCCGGTTTCAAACCGCAAGATGCGCCAGTCGAACTTGTCCGGCGTCACCTTGCCGCTATTAACGCGCTCAGTTTGCGATGACGCGCTAAGGCGATAGGGATCGGCAATTGGCGTCAGCACGCACAGGCAAATCAGCGCGGCTATAACGGCCAGCCCAATATTGACCGGCGCCAGCAGGGCCAGCCAGCTTTTTGGCATGACGGCCGCCATGGCATAGCCCAGTCCATAAAGCCCGGCGATAATAACACCGACCAGCGCCATGACGCGTTCCGGCGTCAGGCCATACTGGGCGATACGCAGCCATAGAGACCAGGCCGCCAGACTGGAGAAAACCAGCAGCAGCCCGCAGGCGATCCGCGCCGACCAGCGCAGGATGATATGCGCAGTGCGATCCTCATCGCCTTGTTGCCAGGCGGCATTGATCAGCAGGACCAGCGCCACGCAGCCCGCCAGAAGCGATGCCGTTGCCGCCTTAGTCTTCCATAGTGGCTCCAGCCCCGAAAAGCATAAAGACACCGCAAACAGCAGGCCGATCACCGTGATCACCGGCAGCAGCCATGACAGCACCCCCAGCACCAGGGCGCGGAAATTACGCATCAGCTTCGGCTGGACATCGCCGAGATTGACCGAGGCAGCGATAGCGAGCCCTGTCACTGGCCAGGCGAAATATTCGTTCAGGAGTAAGTCCTTGAACCAATGAAATCCGATAAAGCCGAGCAGACCCGCACCGAGAAACAGAATGGCCCAGAACAGCGCTGTGAAGAGACCGCTCAGGGCCAATTGCACGCCGCGCTTCCACGCCTCGTCGAAATATAGCGCGTAGGGCGCAATCGGCTTGCCCGCCTGATCGGCGCTGGAGATCAGTTCATGGCTGATGAACAGAAACGGGTAGATCAGGAAGGTCAGATTGAGGAAGAACGGATTATAGCGGTCATCGAGACCATGGGCCGCGCGGTTCCAGGCGATCAGGGCGATCAGGCCAAGTGCGATCACGCTCCAGATGGCGAGACTGATCCGCTTCATGGCGCCGGCACCGGCCCACAGGATAAAGGCGCCGAGGATCAGGGTACTGGTCACGATCTGCGCCCACACCGGCACATGCTGGCCCTCAAGGGCGTCGAAGCGCTTGATCAGAAAGGCGATCCCGAGCCCGAATACCAGCCCGACCGCCAGGCGGATGATCAGGGATTCATTGGCTTTCAATGATTGAGTGTTCATGGCGTTCCCCCGCTTATGGCATAGGGGTAACACGAAAAGCGTTCAGCCGCTATATCCTGCCCATGGTGGTTTGCGCGTTGTAAATCTGCTGGATCGGCGCGTTGTCCGGATCGAGCGGCAGCATCCGCCATTTGCCGCCATCTTCCTTAAAGCAGACCGGCGCGGCATTGGGGCTAGAATACATATCGTTGAGGAACTTGCGCGTCACAGCGCGGAACGGGATGCCGTGGAAAACGAACAGGCACTTGCCCGTTTCGCGGTATTCATTGACACAGGCGTAAACCCGGTCGATCACCTCCGGCAGCGGCTCCGCGTCCCACGGATAATGCTTGCCATCGACATCGGCCTGCGGATTCATATGCTCGCGCATGTCCTCGCGGTGCTGGTGGACTTCGTCGATGGTCATGCCCTCAAACAGGCCGAAATTGCGCTCGATCAAACGGCCGTCGATCACCGGCTCCAGCCCTGCGACCGCGCCCACGATACGGGCCGTTTCCAGCGCGCGGGAGAGGGGACTGGCAATGATCCTGTTGATTCCTTCGCCCGCCAAAATCTTCGCGGCCACATGGGCCTGCGCACGGCCCGTTTCGTTCAGCGGGATATCGGTCGAGCCCTGGAGGCGCATCTGCACGTTCCAGTCGGTCTGGCCATGACGAAGGACATAGAAGGTCATTACAGTTTCGCTTTAATCTGCGCGGCTATGTCTTTCAGTTCATTCAGATCTGACATCGTTCCGGCAGCGTGCGGATGCTCGTTTTCGCCCTCCCACACCGGAATGATATGGAAGTGGATATGAAAGACTGTTTGCCCCGCCGCCGCGCCGTTGAACTGGGCGATACGGATGCCATCGGGCGCCAGCGCCTCACGCACGGCACGACCGATGGTCTGGGTCTGGGTGATCAGGTTTTGCAGGTCTTCGGCCGGGATATCGAAGAGATTGCTCGCCGGCACCTTGGGGATGACGAGCGTATGGCCCCTGGATTGCGGGAACGCATCCATAAAGCTCAAAATCCGCGCGTCTTCATAGACCCTGGCTGAGGGAATATCGCCGCTCAGGATCTTGGCGAAGATGTTTTGCGGATCGTATTGGGCGAAAAGGCTCATGATTTACCTGTAATTTGTGCTGATTCCGAGTTTAGAGGACTATGATATGCAGGCCAAGAGGGGTATTAGCACGGCAATGATCAATCTCTTGCTAGTCATGCTGGGCGGCGCGTTAGGTTCCGCGTGCCGTTATCTGTTGGGCCTCGCGTCCGCCGGATGGTGGCGGCATGAGGGCTGGCCGCTCAATGAATGGCCGGTGGGCACCTTCCTGGCCAATGTCATTGGCGGCCTGCTGATGGGGCTTCTGATGGGGGAGTTGTTCGGCCCTCTGAAGGGTCTGTTCGACACCGAACGCGCCCGGCTTTTCTTCGGCATCGGTGTTCTGGGCGGCTTCACCACCTTCTCCTCGTTCTCGCTGGAAACAGTGCAGATGCTGGAGCGCCGCGCCTACGGACTGGCGGCCGGCTATATCGGCCTGTCGGTCATTCTTTCCATTGCCGCCGTGATGGCCGGCCTGTTCCTGATACGGAAATTTTCATGAGTAAAGACGTCAAGACCCTCTACATTACCGACGGCGAGGACGGTATCCGCGTCGATCGCTTTTTCAAGCGCCGCTGGCCGCATATCAACCATGTACAGCTCAACAAGCTGCTGCGTTCCGGCCAGGTGCGCGTCGATGGCGGGCGGGTGAAGACCGATACGCGCCTCGCTACCGGCCAGACCATCCGTGTCCCGCCGCTGCCGGAGGCACCCGATGTCGACCAGCAGAAGCGCGAGCGCGCCATGCTTTCGCCGCAGGAAATCCGCTTCGCTCATTCGCTGGTCCTTTATGAGGACGAGGACGTCATAGCGCTGAACAAGCCCTCGGGCCTGGCCGTGCAGGGCGGCACCAAGACCAAGAACCACGTCGACCGTCTGTTGTCGGCCTGGGGCGAGGGGCTGGAGCGCCCGCGCCTGGTCCACCGCCTTGACCGCGATACCTCCGGCGTGCTGCTGCTCGGCAAGTCTCCGCAGGCCGCTGCGCGGCTTTCGGGCGCTTTCGCCAAGCGCCGCGCCCACAAGACCTACTGGGCGCTGGTCGTTGGCAATCCGAAGCCGGAAGACGGCTATATCGATACACCGCTGGTCAAGAAGGGCTTCCACGACCGCGAAATCGTCCAGCCGGCCGAACCGAACGAACCCGGTGCCGAAGTGGCCGAGACCGAATATGTCACCATCTCGCGCGCCGGTCCGCGCGTCGCCTGGATGGCCCTGCGTCCGCATACCGGCCGTACCCACCAGTTGCGCGCCCACATGCAGGCCATTGGACATTCGATCCTCGGCGATCCGAAATATGGCAGCGAAGAGAGCCAGTCGCTTTCTGCCGGGCTGAACCTGCAACTGCATCACCGCCGCATCGAACTGCCGCACCCAACCAACGGCACGCTGATCGTCGAGGCGCCGCTCGATCCGGTCATTCAGGCCGGTTTTGACCGTTTCGGTTTCGATGAGCACGAGGCCGAGATTGATCCGTTTGCCAATAAGAAAAAGAAGAAGAGATGAGTTTACGTCTGGCCGTTTTTGATGTGGACGGCACATTGATCGATAGCCGCTCGTCGATCTTCCGCGCGGCAGTGGAAGCCGCTCATGCCATCAATATTGATCCGCCGACCTATGACGATGTGCGCGCTATTGTCGGTGTGTCGCTGTTCGATGCCCTGGCCATGATGCGACCAGATCTCGATAGCGAAACGATCGCGCTCTATACGCATGAGTTCCAGCAGGCGTTCCTGCGTTTCCACGCCGATCCGGATTTCAGCGAAGACCTCTATCTCGGCGCAGAGGACACCATGCGCGCGCTGAAGGCCGAGGGCTGGCTGATCGGCATGGCCACCGGCAATTCGCGCCGCGGCGTCACCCGCACCGTTGCCAAGCACGGCTGGGGCGATCTGTTCGATGTCACCTTTTGTGCTGATGATGGCCCTTCCAAGCCGCATCCGCACATGCTCCAGCGCAATCTCGATGCGCTCGGCGTGGCCACGCACGAAGCGGTGATGATCGGTGACGCCAGCCATGATATGAAGATGGCCTGCAGCGCCTATGTCCGCGCGGTCGGCGTCTCCTGGGGCTTTCATACGGTCGAGGAACTGCAACTGGCCGGCGCCCACGATATCGTCCACGATTTCACCGAGCTGAAGGCGCTTCTGGATAACTTCAATCCGGAAGTCCTGCCTGAAGCGAAACGCGCAAGTTATTGATATGACCTACAAAGCCGAAGCCCCTGACAAGAAATCCGATAGTCTGGGTTTTCGCCCCAAACGCTTCTGGGGTGGCACAGCCACCATGGAAGTGGAAGGCGGTTTTGCCGTTGCGCTCGATGGCCGGCCGGTCAAGACCCCCAGGGGCAATATCATGGTCCTGCCGAATGCCGCCCTGGCGTCGCTGGTCGAAGCGGAATGGGCGGCAGTCGGTGAATATGTCGATTACGAAGCCATGCCGCTGACCCGCCTGGGCTTTGCCAGCGTCGACCGCATGGACGAGGTGCTTGACGACACCCTGGCCGAGGTGACGCGCTATTCCGAAACCGACCTGCTGTGCTATCCGTCGGAATATCCGGCGGCCTTGCAGGCGCGCGAAGCCGCCGCGTGGCAACCGATCCTGGCCTGGGCGGATGCGGCGCTCGATCTCCAGTTCCAGCAAAACCAGAGTATCATCCACCAGCCGCAGCCGAAGGAAACCATCCGCCGCATTCAATCATTGATCGCCAAAGCCACGGCCTATGAACAGGCGGGGATTATGCTGGCCATCCCGCTGCTGGGTTCGGTGATCCTGGCCCTGGCCCTGTGGCGCGGTCATCTGACGGGCGAGGCGGCTTATCAATCCTCGCGCATCGGCGAGGACTTCCAGTCGGAAACCTGGGGTGTCGACGCCGAGGCCGCCAAGCGCGCCGCCGGGATGAAGGCGCAGGCGCAAAGCCTGGCGATATGGTTCCATGCCCTAGCTGTGTGAAATCTTTGACAAATTGTGTTTCCTCTACAAAGGTAAGAGGCCGCTGGCATTTATGGCAGGTTAGCAGGAAAACTATGACATACCTTACCCAGACACCGCTTGTTCTTCAGGCTCTTGAAGCTCTGAAAGCAATGAACCGCTATAAGGCGGTCAGCTTGTTGCGTCAGGATATGGCTGAGGCACCGGAAAGCGGAGAGCGTTGGCGCAGTGTTGCTAATCTGGCAGAGACTATCGGTGAAAAAGGCATTCAACTGGAGGCCATGCGGCGACTGGCGCAAACCCAGCCTCAGACCCTCGATAATTTGTTGGCCTATGCCCAAGTGCTGTCCCGCTATGGTCAATCTGAAATTTCCTTGCAGATTATCAATACCCTGCCAGGAGAAGTTCAGGCGCATCCGCAGGTGCAGCATTTTCTGGGCATGATCGCCAGCGAACATGGTGAATTCGATAAGGCGGAAAAACATTTTCGCCGGGCCTTGGTAAAGGCTCCGATGGTTGCGCAGACCTGGCACGCTCTGGCAGCCATTAAAACCTTTCAACCGGATGATGCTGATATTCTGTTGCTTGAAGCGGCACGTGGTGAAATGAACAACAAGCCGCCAGAGGTGAAGTCGACCTTTCTGTATGCGCTGGGCAAGGCCTACCATGACGCCGGAGATGCCACCAAAGCCTGGGAAGCGTACAACGCCGGCGCCAGTGCCATGCGCGATGCACAGTCTTATGACATCGGCTTTTGGCAATCTGCCGCTTACAAAATCAGACAGGACTTTACCGTCGAGAACATGACACGTTTGAGACCGTCGCAATGTAACGGCCAGCATCTTATTTTTGTAAATGGTCTGCCGCGGTCAGGCACGACGCTCGTCGAACAGATATTGGCCAGCCATTCTGAAGTCATTAGTGGCGGAGAGACCAACCTCAGCAATAGCTTGTTCAGGCAGAACGGCGACTTTTCCTTTTCCAGTGCCATTTCATACCAGACCCAGGCAAATCTGGCCGATCCCTGGGGAGAACTGGCGCAAGCCTATTTGAATATACTGACCGAACAGTTCGGCACCGGCAAACGCATTGTCGACAAGTCACTGAACCAGTCGAGATTTCTGGGACTGCTGATGCATAGTTTTCCGCAAGCTAGAATGATTTGGCTTAGGCGTAAACCTGAGGACAATGCACTGTCCATCTTCCGGACGCATTTCCGCCAGACATTGCCCTGGTCATGGTCGCTAAGTGATATCGCCGAATATATGCGCGTCGAAGACGCTTTATATGCCCATTGGACGGCCTTATTCTCTGACCGTATTCTCACTGTACCATACGAGCAACTGGTCAGTGAGCCGGATGTCTGGGCGCGCCGTATCCTTGCTCATGTTGACCTTGCTGAAGAGCCGCAGGTCTTTACCCCCCATATGAGGTCGGGATCAGTAATGACGGCCAGTGTGGCACAGGTGCGCGCGCCAATTACGACGGACCGCATTGGTGGCGCTGAGGCTTATGGTGACGCGGTAAGCCTGTTCCGCGAAGTGTATTATCGCTGACGGGAAAGAGCGAGTGCCCGACGCCAGCTCAATTTACCGGTCAGCCACAGGAAAAACATGTGGTAGTCGCCCATGAACGACCACAACGGATATTTGAAGGTCGCTGGCCTGTTGTGCTCGATAAAGAAATGCCCGATCCAGGCGCAGCCATAACCGGCGATAAGGCCAGCCGGAATCCATAACGGATTGCGGGTGGCGATGGTCAGGATCAGCGCCGCTATGCCGAAGGTCGAGCCGAGATAATGCACCGCGCGTGTCGCAGGCTGGCTGTGTTCGCTCAGATAAAAGTCGAAAAAGGCGGAATAGGTTCTGTAACGCTCGGCCATGGCTTCCTCCGAAGTTTGCGACCTTTGAAGAATATATCACTTCTGCACTTGGCCGACATTTTTCGAATTTTACATCAGCTAGATAATCTTTCCATCGTCGTCGCGGATGACGCCTCCAAGAAGAATTTGAAGGCGTTTCAGGGCCTCGATCGTTGTCTCCATACCTTGGATGCCGTGTCGCCCACTCACGTCTGCCTGAATACAAAGCGGGCGTCGTTCTCTGCTCAGATTTAAATAGGAAATGGGGGTGCCATCTCGATCAAAAAGTACCCAAGGGTGACGTTGTTCCGGAAGCTCTTTCGAAAGAAGGCTTTCGATTTCGCTCTCTGTACGACCTTCTATCTTCTCAAGAAAACAGCATCTCATAGTTTACGTTCCATAGTCCGGTCTTCATATCCCCTTTTTGAACGGCGAAGCTTCTTCCGTCAGCAGCAACATCTGTTCCGCCACGGCCTCGCGTTCGCGCACCAGGTAAGCCTCCACCGGTGCGCGCAGGCGCTTGTCGCGGATATAGTGCGCCGAATAGACGGGATTGGGCAGGTAACCGCGCGACAGCTTGTGCTCGCCCTGGGTGCCGGCCTCCACCCGTTTCAGCCCGCGCGCAATGGCGAAATCGATGGCCTGATAATAGCAGACCTCGAAATGCAGGAAGGGGATATCGACCAGCGCGCCCCATTGCCGGCCATAGAGGGTATCGTCACCGATAAAGTTGATCGCGCCGGCCACGGCCTTGCCGCCCTCATAGGCAAAGATTAGCGCCATCTGGCTGGCCATGGTTTCACGAATACGGCTGAAGAAGGCCCGCGTCAGATAGGGGCGTCCGGTGCCCCATTTGCGATCATAGGTATTTTCGATAAAGCCGTAGAAGCGATCGAGATGCGCTTCTGTGATCTCGTCGCCGACGATCCATTTCAGGTCAACCGTTGACTGAACGTCGCGCCGTTCGCGCCGGATGACCTTGCGGCGGTTGGAAGAGAGGGCGGCCAGGAAATCGTCAAACGCCGCATAGCCGCTGTTTTCCCACCAGAATTGCTGGTCTTGGCGTTGCAGCAGGCCCATCTCGCCCATCATTTGCCACTCGTCCTCGCGCGGGAAGGTGATATGCAGCGAGGACAGCTTATTGGTTTCACACAGCGATATAGCCGCCTGCACCAGCGCCTGACGGACCTCCGGATCGGGCGAGAGCAGGCGGGCGCCCGTCACCGGCGTAAACGGAATGGCGCCTTGCAGCTTGGGATAATAGTCGCCGCCGGCCTGCTCATAGGCCCGCGCCCACGACTGGTCGAAGACATATTCGCCCATCGAATGGTATTTGACATAGAGCGGCATCACGCCCCGGACGGCGCCGCCTTCATCGCTCAGCGAGATATGTACGGGCTGCCAGCCGCTGGCCTGGTCAACGCAACCTGTGGCCTCAAGCGCTTCGAGATAGGCGTATGAAGTGAAGGGGTTATCGTCGTCCCTTAAGCCATTCCATGCGCTTTCGCCGATCTCGGCAATTCGGTTATACAGCTTCAAGCTAAGGTCGGTCATGACGGCTATATGGGCATCACTTGTGAAATAGCCATCACGCGCAACCCTACCGGCGATCCGTCACTTCGATGAAGGCGTCGATCTCGACCGCGAAGCCTAGCGGGATCTTGTACATGCCGACGGCCGAGCGGGCGTGCTTGCCGGCATCGCCAAGGGCCGCCACCATCAGGTCGGAACAGCCATTGATCACCTGGGGGATATTGTAGAATTCCGGCCCGGCCTGGACGAAGGCATTTAGCTTGATCACGCGGACCACATTGTCGAGATCGCCGGCAGCGGCCTTCATCTGGGCCAGCAGGTTGATGGCGCACAGGCGGGCCGCTTCCACGCCCTGTTCCACCGTCACATCCACGCCGACCGTGCCCTTGATGCCGCCGCTGGCGTCATTGGAAAGCTGGCCGGAGATATGGACGTGATTCCCGGTGCGGACGAAGGGCACATAGTTGGCGACGGGCGCGGTGGGGACTGGCAGGGTTAGCCCTAAGGCGCGCAGACGGTCTTCACTTTTCGACATGAGGGAAAATCCTGAAATTATAACGGGTTGGCGCCTGTAGCGGCGCTGGCTGGCACGGGTTATAGCCGATTTGCAATGACTTCGGCCACCCCCATCTTTACCTTTTGTTACCTTCCCCTTCACCGGAGCTTAAGAGAGTCCGTGTAGGTTGTCAGCAGCAAAAGCCTTGGCGCGCACAGCGACCGATTCGGCAGGAATACGTGATGGGTACGGGGTCAGAGAGCTGACATGTTTGAAGGTTTGGGTATGAATCAAAAGAAAGTTCTCATTGTTGAGGACAACGAACTCAACATGAAACTGTTTCACGACCTGCTCGACGCGCAGGGCTATGAAACCTTCCAGACGGGCGAGGGCCTGTCCGCGCTCACCCTTGCCCGCGAACACCGCCCCGATCTGATCCTGATGGATATCCAGTTACCGGAAATCTCCGGCCTGGAAGTTACCAAATGGCTGAAGGAAGACGACGAGCTGTCGCACATTCCGGTGGTGGCCGTGACCGCCTTCGCCATGAAGGGCGATGAGGAACGCATCCGTGAAGGCGGTTGCGAAGCCTATATTTCCAAGCCGATTTCCGTCACCCATTTCCTCGATACGGTTCGCCGTTACCTGGGCTAGGGGGCGCCGATGACCGCCCGTGTCCTGATCGTCGACGACATCGCCGCCAATGTGCGCCTGCTCCAGGCCAAGCTGGAAGCGGAATATTATGATACCCTGACGGCGCCCAATGGCCGCATCGCCATCGAAATGGCGATTGCGGAACAGCCGGATATCATTCTGCTCGATGTCATGATGCCGGAAATCGACGGCTATGAGGTCTGCCGTCAACTAAAAGAAAAGCCTGAGACGCGCCATATTCCCATTATCCTGATCACGGCGCTCGATGGCCGTGAGGATCGCCTGTCTGGCCTGGAAGCGGGTGCTGACGATTTCCTGACCAAGCCGGTCGATGACGTCGTTCTGCTGGCGCGTTTACGGGCCCTGGTGCGTCTGAAACAGATGGTCGATGACCTGCGCGCCCGTGAGTCGTCTTCGCGCCGCGCCGGCCTGAGCGACGAGGCACTATACGACCGCCAGATTTCGGCCACCGGCAATGTGCTGATCCTCGATGACAATATCCGCCAGGCCGAGCGCCTGATGCTTCAGTTGGGCGAAGACCACCGCTGCGCCTATGAAACCGACCCGGTAAAGGCGCTGAAGATCGCCGCCGGCCGCGTCGATCTGGTCGTTCTCAACCTGACGGCCAAGGCGTTCGATCCCCTGCGCTGGGTGGCGCACCTGCGCACCCATGAAGCCACGCGCCAGCGGCCGGTCCTGGCCATCATCAATGCCGATGAACGCAAAACCATGCTCAAGGCGCTGGAACTGGGCGTCAATGATGTGGTGCCACGCCCGGTCGATGTGCTGGAACTGCGCGCCCGCGCCCGCACCCAGATCAAACGCAAGCGCTATGGCGATTTCCTGCGCAATACACTGGATCGCTCGCTGGAACTGGCGATCACCGATCCGCTGACCCACCTGAACAACCGCCGTTTCCTCGATCACCATCTCAACCTGGCCATGGCCCGTCATAATCGCGGTGCGGCCGAAGACGTGGTGTCGGTGCTGATGCTCGATATCGACTTCTTCAAGCGCGTCAACGACACCTATGGCCATGATGCCGGCGATGAAGTGATCCGCGAATTTGCCCGCCGCCTGAGCCTCAATGTCCGCGCCATAGATATGCCTTGCCGTTTCGGCGGCGAGGAATTCGTGGTGCTGATGCCGGGGACGGATCAGACGGACGCCCTGCATATCGCCGAACGGGTCCGCTCGCAGGTGGCTGATACGCCATTTGCCCTGGCGGATGGGCGCCGGCTGGATGTCACGGTGTCGGTGGGCGTCGCCACTTCGCGCGGCGTTGGGGATTCACCGGAAAGCCTGCTCAAGCGGGCGGACGAGGGGGTCTACGAGGCCAAGCAGTCCGGCCGTAATCGCGTGATTGTCAGGGCCGCGGCTTAAGTCTGTTTGAAGAAAACCACGGATAAGACACGGATGAGGCGCTTTGCGCCTCTGCACGGATCAACACGGATTTCAGTGTATTTTACAGACGACTGTGACCCTGATGAACAGCCTGTTCGACGGTAAAGCCTTCATTTTAAAGCCTTGCAAAACCTTTCAAGCGTCATTGATCCGCGATATCCATGCAGCTCATGAAATCCGTGACTTATCCGTGGTTAACTTAAAAACCGCAAATACCAGACGCAAAAAAGCCGCGCCGAGTATAGGGGGAACTCAGGCGCGGCTTCCTTAAAAGCCCTCCGGCGGGGGGATGCCGAAGGACAAACACAGCAAAGGCAGATTACTTAATCTTGCCTTCCTTGAATTCGACGTGCTTGCGCACGACCGGATCGTACTTCTTCAGCACCATCTTTTCGGTCTTCGTGCGGGCGTTCTTCTTCGTCACGTAGAAGAAGCCGGTGTCCGCCGTCGAGTTCAGGCGGATCTTGATGGAGGCTGGCTTTGCCATGACTTAAAGTCCTTAAGGTTCGGGTGCGGACCAAAAACAACCGTCATGGAACGCAAATAAACGAGAGGGGCGGAAAATACTCACAGAACGTCATAAGTCAATGGACAAATGACGTGAAAGAAGCGTTTTTTCGCTGTCAGACCGGCATAGACGCATTTTTGCCGTTAAGGTCAAGCTATCTGCGCGCCACTTTGCTGTTTTCGGGACAAATCCATGAAACGACTTCTCACCGCCGGTCTTGTTGTCTCCGGACTGATTCTGGCCCAAATTCTGGCAGCGCCGGCTTTCGCCGCCGACAAGCCCACCGGCTACCAGTCATCCGCGCCCCTAAGCCTGAGCGCGGCCGCTGGCGAGACCAATACGGCGAAGTCCGATCCGCTGACCGATGTCACCCGCGTAGACCTTGTGGTGCGCCTGAAATGTGCCGATGACAACTGTACCACGGCAGCCTTCGGCCTGTCGATCGATGACGAGGCCGGGGAGGCGGCGGCCCTGACCTTTACCGCCACCGAGGACGGCAAGTTGCAGGCCAAGGTCACCAAGGTCGGCGGCACCGGCGAGGAAGCGGTTCAGAGCTATCAGATGTCGCCTAAACCGGGTGATGATTTCGACCTGCGTATCCACTGGAACAACGGCAACCGCGTCACCTTCGATCTCTATGGCCGCAACCCGGTCACCGGTTTGGAAACCATGGAAAGCCACGACATCCAGCTCGATTCCGCGATCAAACAGCTCTCCATGCGCGCCTCCGGCGGCGACCTGACCCTGGAAAAGCAGAGCTATACGTTCCGCTGAAAGGATACTCCGCGCAGCGAAAAAGCCAGCGTGTTCGTCCGCCAGCGATAGCGGTAGCGTGTGATGATCCTGAACATCTGCGTCATCTGTGGATCAAAAACAAACTTCCACGCCCGCTCCGGCGACAGCAGGAAGTGGTATCCACAGATGACACAGATATTCCTGGCCGCTTCACGCTACCGCTATCGTCCGAGGTCAAGGCAGGCAAAGCCTACCGCTTCTTCTTTTTCTTCATGTTCTTGACGCCGTGCTTTGGCCCGCCGGACTTTATCGTCTTGTCGCGGAAGCCGGCCTTTTTGGGGCCCTTTCCGCGCGTCTGGTAGCCCGGACCCCGGCCGCGCACGCCCAGGCGGGGTTTTGGCGCATTGGGATCGGCGGCTTCCGGCTCGCTCAGCATTTTAAACACCAGCCCGCCGGTGATCGGCATGGCCTCGGTCAGTTCCACCTCGATCTGCCGGCCGAGGCGCCAGCGCTCGCCGCTGCGCTCGCCGATCAGGGCGTGCTGCACATCATCATGGACGAAGTAGTCATTGCCCAAGGAGGAGACCGGGATGATCCCGTCGGCGCCGGTATCGGTCAGCTTCACGAACAGCCCGAAGCGCGTCACGCCGACGATCCGGCCCGCGAAGGTGGCGCCCACCTTGTCGTGCAGGAAGGCCGCCACATAGCGCTCGATGGCCTCGCGCTCGGCCTGCATGGACCGACGCTCGGTGGCGGTGATGTGCTCGGCGGTATCGGCCAGGGTCTTGATCTCGTAGTCGGTCAGGCCGTCATCGCCCAGTTTCAACGCCCGGATCAGGCCGCGATGCACGATCAGGTCGGCATAGCGGCGGATCGGCGAGGTGAAGTGGGCATAGTTATCGAGATTGAGGCCGAAGTGGCCGTAGTTTTCCGGTGAATAGTGCGCCTGCATCTGGGTGCGCAGCACCACCTCATTGATGATCTCGGCGTGCGGACCTTCCTTCTGGCTGTCGAGCAGGGCATTGAAGCGTTCCGTGCGTGGCGGCTCGCCCTTGTTCCAGGGCAGGCCAATCGTTTGCAGAAAGTCGGCCAGATTGCTGACCTTCTCCAGCGAAGGCGTTTCGTGGACGCGGTAGATCAGCGGCGTCTTGTGCTTTTGCAGTTCCTCGGCCGCGCTGACATTGGCCTGGATCATCATCTCCTCGATCAGTTGCATGGCGTCGAGCGAGACGCGTTGTTCGATGGAAACGACATTGCCGTCCGCGTCCAGTTTTACGCGGCGTTCCGGCGAGGTGATGTGCAGCGGCTGGCGCACCGTGCGCCCACGCGTCAGGCAGGCATGGGCCGCCCACAGGGGCTTCAGCAGGGCATCGAGGATCGGGCCGGTCTTGTCGTCCGGATTGCCGTCGATGGCGGCCTGGGCCTGCTCGTAAGAGAGCTTGGCGGCCGATCGCATCAGGCCGCGCACGAATTTGTGGCCGATCTTCTTGCCGGCGGCATTGAAGACCATACGAACGGCCAGGGTCGCGCGGTTCTCGCCTTCCTGCAAGCTGCACAGGCCGGAGGAAAGGACGTGCGGCAGCATCGGTTCGACGCGGTCAGGGAAATAGGTCGAATTCCCCTTGTCACGGGCGTCGCGGTCGAGCGACGAACCGGAGGTGACGTAAGAGGCCACATCGGCGATGGCCACCCAGACGACATGACCGTCCGGATTGGCCGGGTCGTCATCGGCGTGGGCATAGACGGCGTCGTCGTGGTCCTTGGCATCCACCGGGTCGATGGTGACGAAGGGCAGGTCGCGCAGGTCGGTGCGCTTGCCAAGTGTCGGTGGTTCGGCGGTTTTCGCCTCGTCCTCAGTGCTCGACTGGAAGCCGATCGGCAGGCCGTGGCTGTGGATGGCCATGACCGAAGCGATCTTCGGGCTGTCCTCCTTGCCGATGACCTCCAGCACGCGTGCGGGCTTCGGGCCATATTTATGCACGCCACCGACCGGCGCGGCGATCACCACGTCGCCGTCTTCCAGCGTATCGAGATTGCCGCCGGTAAGCGTAAAACTCGACTTTTCCTTGCGATTGACCGATTCCAGCCGGTATTCCCTTGGCCCCTTGCGTGAGCGGCCGATCCGCACCACGCCGACCAGCTTGGGTGCGCCCTGGTCGAGCACCTTGATCAGATGGGCGACCCAGCCGTCCGAGGTCTGCTCGAAGCGGACATAGATGCGGTCGCCCATGGCCGGCGGCGTCTGGGCGGCCGAAGGTTTCAGGGGCGCGAGGCGGGCGAGCGGCGACGGGTTCTTCGGGTCGGTCTTGCCCCACTTAACCCATAACTCGCCGTCGATATCGCGCTCGACTACCTCGCAGACGCCGGTATCGGGCAGGGCGCCGATCGCCCCAAAAGATTTGCGGCCGCTCTTGTGCAGTCTGCCTTCCTCGCTGAGCGCCTTGAGCCGTTGGCGCAATGCCCGGCGGTCATCGCCCTTGAGACCGAACTGTTTCGCCAGGTCGCCGACATCGATCTCGCGCGAAGCCGCCAGGGCGTCGAGCAGGGTCTGGTCGTCAGGCAAACCTCTGGAAGGCCGGGATGCGACAGGCTTCTGAAGATGAGGGGCTTTGGCGGCGCGCGGAATGCGGGGGAGCTTTGTCATTGCCCCTAATGTAAGCGAGACTCAAACGGGACACCATCCCCCACAAAAGATTTAGCTGTAGGCCGGCGGCGGCTGGTCGGGCGGCAACTGCATCAGGGTGAACCAGTACTGCTCTATGCACGTCACTATATCGTCATAGGTTTCGGCATCCAGCGGCTTGGTGATGTAGCCATTGGCATGGTGGTCGTAGCTGTCGGTAATATCCATGTCGGCGCTGGAACTCGACAGCACGATCACCGGTATGCGCTTGAAGTCCGGGTCTTCCTTGACGGTTTGCAGGAAGTCCTGGCCGTGCATGTGCGGCAGGTTGAGATCGAGCAGGATCAGGTCCGGACGGGCGGCCTCGGCATGTTCGCCTTCGCGGCGCAGGATGCTCAGGCCCTTTTCGCCGGTCTCCGCCACCACGATGTCGCTGGCCAGGTTGGCGCGCTTGAAGGCTCGCCGGGTGAGCACGGCATCACCGCGGTTATCCTCGACCAGCAATACCTGTGCGGTGCGCGCCCTGTCTGCGATCCGGCTCATGCGACTCTGTCCTCCCCAGTCCAGTTTGGCCGAAGGTGTCTGATTTTTGACGGCCCCGCAAGCGGTAATCCATTAACTTTGTGCATTCAAAATCAAGACTTACCCTCGCGGGGCTCTTTGGTGTAAACCTGTTTTTTAAACGCAAGGCCGGGCGTTCATGTTATGAAGGCGCGGGAATAAGGCCGGGGAAAGACGTTGGGCGACATCCATCACAGCGTGGGCACCTTCATGCCATACGGAGCAGGTTTCCTGTGGCAGCCGGGCATATTGTGGCTGCATGTGCTGTCCGACCTCGGCATCGGACTTTCCGCCTTCGGGATGGGCTGGGCGCTTTTGTATATCCGCACGAAGCGCCGCGACCTGACCATGCGCAATCTCTACATGATCTTCGCGGTCCTGAGCGGACTGACGGGGATACTGGCGCTCGGTGATATCTGGCTGATCTGGCACGCCGATTACCTGGCATCGGGTCTGTTCCGGCTCGTCTATGCCGGCGTTTCACTGTGGTGCCTGGTAGCGGTTCTGCTCACCGTGCCGCGCGCCCTGACCCAGCCCAGCCCGCAGCAGCTTTCCCAGGCCAATGAGGCCCTGGAAAGCCTCTACCGGCAGAGCGAGGAAGCCAGCCGGGCGGTGATCGACAATGTGCTGGACGGCGTCATCACCATTGACGAGCACGATCGGATCCGCAGTTTCAATGCCGCCTGCGAAGACATGTTCGGTTATCAGGCCAGTGAAGTGATCGGCCGGCCCATTTCGCTGCTGATGCCCGACCCGACCTATACCGAGCATGACCGTTATGTCAGCGAGTACCTGCCGATCGATGCCGGCGCGCGGGCCGTACAGGCGCGGCGCAAGGACGGCACGACCTTTTCCGCCGATCTTTCGGTCAGCGCCTTCGATGTCGACGGCAAGCCGCACTATACCGGCATCATCCGCGATATTACCAAGGCCAAGCAGGCCGAGGCGGCACGCCAGAAACTGCTGAAACGCCTGACCGATTCCAATACCGAGCTGGAACGCTTCGCCTATGTTGCCTCGCACGACATGCAGGAACCCCTGCGCATGGTGCTCAATTTCAGCCAGATCATCGCCCATGACTATGCCGACAAGCTGGACGATGACGGCCGCGAGTACCTGAAGATCATCGGCGATTCGGCCGGGCGGATGCGCGACATGGTCCAGGATCTGCTCGAATATGCCCGGCTCGACAAGGACAGCGGACGTTACGACAAGGTCGATCTGCGCGTTGAGCTGGCCCATGTGCTGGAAAACCTGCGCACCCTGACGAAGGAAAGCCAGGCGGTCATCACCTATGATCCGCTGCCAGTCATCTGCGGCAATGGCGTGCAACTGATGCGCCTGATGCAGAATCTGATCGCCAACGCCATCAAGTACCAGAAACCGCGGCGATTGCCAGTCGTCCATATTGGCTGTGAGGACGATGGCGACGACTGGCGGATATCCGTGCGCGACAACGGCATGGGCATAGAAGACGCCTTTATAGACCAGATATTCGAACCCTTCCGGCGGTTGCATAGCTGGGAAGGCATACAGGGCTCCGGCCTGGGCCTGTCGGTGTGCCGGAAAATCGTCGAAAGCCACGGTGGTCGCATCTGGGCGGTTTCCGAACCGGATATCGGCAGTACTTTCTTTTTCACCATTCCGAAAAATCCGAAATCCGGGTAAGCTGCGCATCTGGGAGATAGACGATGGCCAATCTGCTTATTCGGGAAGGGCGTCCGGCCGAGATCATGTTGGTCGAGGACAATCGCGGAGACGCTCTGCTGGCGGCGCGCGCCTTCCGCCAGGCCGAGATCGAGAACAACCTGACCGTGGCCGAGACCGGTGAGAAGGCCCTGGCCATGCTGCGACGGGAAGGCGAACATGCCGGTCTCAGCCTGCCGGACATCATCCTGCTTGACCTCAACCTGCCGATGATGAGCGGCAAGGACGTGCTGGCGGAGATCAAGACTGACAACGTGCTGCGCCATATACCGGTGATTATCCTGTCCAGTTCGTCGGCGCCGCCGGATATTGCCGGCAGCTACGGGCTCCACGCCAATGCCTATATCGTCAAGCCGTTCAACCTGGAAAACTTCAGCGACGTGGTGCGCTCCATCGAGCAGTTCTTCTTTGTGCTCGCCGTTCTGCCGACGCCGGAATAGGGGCTATTTCGAGATCAGCGAAGCCGCGATATTGATCGTCAGGGCCAGGACGGTGGCGTTGAACAGATAGGCCGAAACGCAGTGGATCAGGCCGATTCGCCGCATATCGGTGGTGGCGAAATCAACATCGGCCGTCTGACCGGACGTGCCGATCACAAAGGCGAAATAGAGAAAGTCCATATAGTGCGGCGCATCCGTACCCGGAAATATCAGTCCGGCCTTGCCTTTATTGCGCGGTAGTTCGGCATAATAGCCGTGCGCATAGTGAAAGGTGAAGGCGAGGTGGATATAGGTCCACGAACTCATGAGGGTCAGGCCGGAAAGGGCGATATGCCACGCTTTCGCCGGATTGCTGACGGTCTGCGTGGTCGCCAGTTCGCCAACGATGGCGACGAAGCTCAATATGACGGCCAGGATCGATACCAGCAGAATCACCCCTTCGCCGTCGTCGTAAAGGTGCGCATGGCTTTTCAGGGTCTCATGATTCGCCGTCATCATGGCGTGCAGCGAGATGAGTATATAAAATACGGCGAAGCTGTTCCAGGCGACCAGAGATGCCGTGATACCGTTCAGCGGCGTCAGGAACAGGCAGCCGGCCAGAACGGCAAGCCCCACGGCGACAGACAGGAGCAATTGCGGCTTGTGGCGCAGATAGCGAATGACATGAAGGTCGAGGAAGCCGGTTTTTGCGGGTGTCATGAGACTCTAAAGACTTGTCAGTTGGCCGGCCTATGTTAGGCTCTTTGATCCGGCGTTTGTCAATTTTACCTTATCCGGGGAGGAACAGGGTCCGTTCATGGCGATCAGTTTTCAGCATGGTATCGATTTGCCGCAATCCCCGCATCAGGTGTTCACGCTTCTGGCCGATTATTCAAAAGTACCGCTCTGGCTCAAGCGCTGCGAAGGCGTGGCCAAGCAGGGTTCTGGCCCCAACAAGGTCGGCGACAAGCTGCGTTATGCCTATTGCGAGGGCGGCCGCCACGGCCTGATGGATGGGGTGATCACGGCCTATGAAGAAGACCGTCATATGGCCTACCGCTATTATGACAAAATGATGCAGGTCATTGTCGAATTCCGCATGGAGCCCAATGGTGAAGGCACGCGCCTGACACACCATATCGACATCACGCCGCATAGCTTCATGGCCAAGCTGATGTCGCCGATGTTCAAAATGAAGCTGCCGAAACAGACCATCCAGACCATGGAAAACATCCGTGCCCTGCTGGCTAAGGAAGCGGTGCCGTAACATTAAAATTCGGCAATGTTTCTGCTCCGACGCTCGACAAGTCCGTCAAAGGGGTCTTTAACACATACCAACTCGTAACAAACGACACAGGTTGGTCCATGTTCCTCAAATCCAAATTCACGGCTGTCTTGCTGGCCGGTTCGGTTTCTCTGATGGCGCTCTGTGGTGCGGCTCACGCGGCTCCGCTGACCTATAGCGAAATGATCAAGCTCGACCGGATCAATAGCTTCAAGCTTGATCCGACCGGCCGTTATGCTGTTCTCAGTATCCGCGTCACCGATATGGACAAGAACAAGGGCGTTAACTCGATCTGGCTGAAGGACCTGACCCAGCCGACCAAGGCGGAAGTGAAGCTGGCCGTTTCCGAAGGCGGCGCCTCGAATGCGCAGTTCGGCCCGGATGGCAGCATCTATTTCATCTCCGGCCGCGGCGAGGGCGGCACCGACCAGGTATGGAAGACTGATCTGATCGGCGCAGCCACCATGCAGGTGACGAATCTGCCGCTCGACGTGCAGGCCTACCAGATCACCCCGGACGGCAAGGGGATTGTCGTTGGCCTCGCCGTCTTCCCCGAATGCAAGGGCCAGGAGATCGCCTGCACCGTTCAAAAGCAGACCGATCGCAAGGCCGACAAGTCCTCCGGCACGGTCTATGACAAGATCTTCGTCCGCCACTGGGACACCTGGGCCGATGGCACGCGCAACCACCTGTTCTATGTGCCGATGGCGGGCGGCGATGCCGTGGCCCTGACCGACGGCTATGACGGGGATGTGCCTTCCAAGCCCTATGGCGACGAAGGAGACTACACGATTAGCCCGGATTCGAAGACGGTCTGGTTCTCGGCGCGTGAGGCCGGTAAGTCCGAGCCGTGGAGCACCAATTTCGACATCTACTCGGTGCCGGTCACCGGCGGCGCGCTGACCGACCACACGACCGATAACAAGGCCTGGGATGGCACCCCGCGGGTCTCGCCGGATGGCAAGACCGTCGCCTATCTGGCCATGAAGCGCCCCGGCTTCGAGGCAGATCGCTTTGGCATCATGCTGATGGGCGAAGACGGAAAGGCCCGCGAACTGGCACCAGACTGGGATCGCTCGGTCGCCGGGATGCAGTGGTCGAAGGACGGCAAGAGCCTGCTGGTCGATGCCGATGACGTCGGCAAGCACATCCTCTTCCGTGTCGACGTCAAGACCGGCAAGGTGACGCCGCTGACGAAGAATGGCCACACCAGTTCTTACGCCGAGACCCCGCGCGGGATGGTCTTCCTGCAGGACAGCCTGAACCGGCCCTCGACCTTTTATCAGGCCAAGCCGAAGGCTGCGTTTATCGATGAGGGCGCCACCAACCTGACGCAGTTCGACTCGGTGCTCGACGGCCTGACCACCGGCCAGTACGAGCAGTTTAGCTTCAAGGGCTGGAACAACGAGGACGTCCACGGCTACGTCATCAAGCCGGTGGGCTATGAAGAGGGCAAGTCCTATCCGGTCGCCTTCCTGATCCACGGCGGGCCGCAGGGCTCCTTCGGCGACGGCTGGTCCTATCGCTGGAACCCGCAGACCTACGCCGGCGCCGGTTACGCGGTGGTGATGATCGATTTCCACGGCTCGACCGGCTACGGCCAGGCCTTCGAGGATGCCATCTCGCAACACTGGGGCGATCGCCCGCTCGAAGACCTGCAAAAGGGCTGGGCCTATGCGCTCGACAAGTACAAGTTCCTCAACGGCGACAAAGCCTGTGCACTTGGCGCTTCCTATGGCGGCTTCATGGTCAACTGGATCGCCGGGAACTGGAAGCAACCCTGGAAGTGTCTCGTCTCGCACGATGGTGTCTTCGACTCGCGTATGATGGGCTATTCCACCGAGGAACTGTGGTTTGAGGAATGGGAGCAGGGCGGCATGATCTATGACGACCCGGCGAAGTATGACACCTTCAACCCGGCGCTTCATGCCAAGGACTGGTCGGTGCCGATGCTGATCGTCCATTCCGACAAGGACTACCGCATCCCGGTCGAGCAGGGCATCGGCGCCTTCACGGCGCTCCAGCGCCAGGGCATCGAGTCCGAGTTCCTGCGCTTCCCTGATGAAAACCACTGGGTGCTGAAGCCGGCCAATTCGCTGAAGTGGCATGACACGGTGTTCAACTGGCTGGATACGCATATCGGTGCCAAGTCGGAAGGTGCAAAATGATCTCGCGGCGCGGTCTCATCCTCAGTGGCGGGGCCGCGCTGGCGCTCGCTGGCTGTTCTGAAAAAGTGACGCAGGCGCTCGGGTTTGCCCAACGCATGATAGAAATCCAGAAGCGTCATGGCGGCCGGGTCGGGGTATCCGCCCTGACGGGCACGGCCACCGCCAATGCCGAAGCCAATGGCTCTTTGAGCATGCAGTCGACCGAGCGTTTCGCCATGTGCTCGACCTTCAAATGGGTGCTGGCGGCGGCCATCCTGCAACAGGTCGATCAGGGCAAGCTCAAGGTCGCGGACCTCATCAAGTATGACAAGAAAGACCTGCTTGAATATGCACCGGTCACCTCCATGCACGCCGCCAAAGGCGAAATGACCATTGGCGACCTGTGTTCGGCAGCGGTTTCGCTCAGTGACAATACGGCCGCGAACCTGCTGCTGCCGCTGATCGGCGGTCCGGCCGGCCTGACCGCCTTTGTGCGTCGTCTCGGCGATACCGTCACGCGTTTCGACCGCACCGAGCCTGCGCTCAACAGCAATATCGACGGTGACGCGCAGGATACCACGACGCCGGAAGCGATGAGTACCCTGCTGCGAACCGTCTTTACCGGCACCGGGCTCCAGCCGCAAAGCCTGAGCCTGCTCAAGGACTGGATGGTCGCCACGACCACCGGCAATGCCCGCATCCGCGCCGGCGTGCCGAAAGGCGCGGTGGTGGCCGACAAGACCGGCACCGGCGCCAACAACGCCACCAATGATGTCGGTGTTATCTGGCTGCCCAATAAGCCACCGGTCTTCCTGTCTATCTATACCTCCGGCGGCACGCTCGATGCCGATGGCCGCAATTCGGTCATCGCCGACATTACGAAACTGGTTTTTGACACGCTGAGCTTTGTCGAAACACTGGACACAGCGGACGCATCCAGCGCATCGTCCTGAGCATGAAATCAGGCGTTTCGATAGACGACGTGCTGGCCGAGGTGGCGCTGATGGTCAGGCCGCAGTTCGGCAAGGGGCGGCCGGCGGACTATATCCCGCAACTGGCCGGCATCGATCCCGGCAAGTTCGGCATGGCCGTCTGCACCGTGTCCGGTGGCGAGCATGTCATAGGCGATGCCGACGAGACCTTTTCGGCGCAATCGATCACCAAGCTGTTCGCGCTGGGCCTGGCGTTGAATCAGATCGGCGACGAGGTGTGGACCCGTGTCGGCAAGGAGCCTTCGGGCACGCCGTTCAACTTCCTCTCCCAGCTTGAATACGAGCAGGGCGTGCCGCGCAATCCCTTTGTCAATGCCGGCGCCCTGGCCATCACCGATATCCTGCTCGATACGGTCAAGGCGCCGGAACTGCTGGTGCGCGATTTTATCGGCATGTTGAGCGGCTCGCGGCTTGAGATCGATGCGGCGGTGGCGCAAAGCGAGATTGACACCGCCCACAAGAACCGCGCCATCGCCAATCTGATGCGTGGCGCCGGCACCATAACACACGCGGTCGAGGCAGTGATTGCCGCCTATTGCCGTCAGTGCGCCATCACCCTCTCGTGCCGGCAACTGGCGCGCGCCGCCCTGCCGCTGGCGGCCGATGGCTTCTCACCCATCGCCGAAGAGACCATCTTCCCATCACGCCTGACCCGCCGGCTGAACGCGCTGTTGCTCACCTGCGGCACCTATGACAGCGTCGGCTCCTTTGCCTATCGCGTCGGACTGCCGGCGAAAAGCGGCGTCGGCGGCGGTATCCTGGCGGTGGTGCCGGGACAGGCGACCATCGCCGTCTGGTCGCCGGAACTGGATAAATTCGGTTCCAGCGTGGTCGGTACGGCGGCGCTGGAATATTTCGCGCAACTGACCAACTGTTCCGTCCTGTAACTTTGCCAAACCTTTATGGCTGGCCCCGCCATCGGGATGCCAATCTTACAGAGGCGCGCCTAAACTCCCCTGACATCTGAGGACATCCGCGGACCAGGCGATCAGGAGACTCCCATGCCCAGAAACTACAATATCAACGACAACACCGGCGGCACCAATATGGTTGGCCGCGCCTACACGCCCCAGGTTGCCCCGTGGAATCGGGATGATGACGATGTCAGTGTCCAGCGCAGCCTGAGAGATGACGCCCAGGAATGGCGCGACCGTCGTGACCTCCGCAGGGATGAACGCCCGCTGGACCGCGACTATGATTATCGCAACCGTGACCGTTATGACCGCCAGGCGGATGCCTACTACCGCCGCGACCTGGTTCCGGGTTATGGCGATGACCGCGCCGGATACAGCGCCGATCAGGAGCGCGAGGACCGTCATCGCGCCGGACATCGCAGACACTGGGAAAACCGTGAACCCGATTATCGTTACCAGTTTAATGACTACCGCCGTGTCGACGAAGAAGATATGCGACGCGAGAACCTGGCGCGGCACCGTGACGATCACTCCGGTTACCAGCGGGGAAATGACCGTGGCGGCTGGATGAGCCGCGAGCATTCTGATTACGGCCGCGAGGATTATGACCGTGACCGCTACAATGACCGCGAGCGCTACTATGCCCGCGACGACGAAGACCGCAACCGGGGGCGCTGGAACCGCCGCTGACACCCTTGAGAGGGCAAGCCGAAAAGACGCCGGATGGAGCTTTCCTCCGGCGTTCTTTTACCATGCCAATGCCTGCCGGTAGGTTTCCGTGGCGGCCAGTTTGGCGTCGAAGAGCGACCAGTCGTCTTCCAGGGCGATCTGCGCCCAGATGGCCTCGATCTCGTCGATCAGCAGGGTTTCCGGATCGGCCTGCCTGAAGCGCGGATGATCAAGCTTTTCCGGTGCGGCAGCATCATAGGTTTTCAGCAGGTTATGGAAGGCAGTGAAGGCGGCGCCGGCATAGCTTTTGGCGCGCGGACCGGAAAGGGCGCGCGTTTCGCTCATACAGCCGCCGAACCAGTCATAAAACAGACCCTCGAAACTGCCGTCGCTGCGCAGGGTGGCAAGGAAGGCGTAGAGCGTGGCCACCAGTGGCGCATTGTCTGGTTTTGGCCGGATATTCAACCGCCGGCAGATGGCCAGGCCCAGTTCCTGTTCGTAGCGCACATTGAACGCGTTGAAACTGGTGATCAGCGGCTCAGGTTCGATGAGCAGTGTCAGGCAGCGGCCCAACTGGCCGAGGTTCCACAGCACCGCATCTGGCTGGCGGCCATAGGCATAAAGGCCGGTATGGTCGAAATAGGCGGCGGTAAAGTTCGGATCGTAATAAGGCAGGAAGCGGTAAGGGCCATAATCGAAGCTCTCGCCGGTGATGTTCATATTGTCGGTATTGAGCACGCCGTGGACAAAGCCGGCGGCCATCCAGCGCGCGGTGAGTTGGGCGGCCAGTGTTACCACTGAGTTGAAGAGGGTGGCCGTATCGTTACAGTCTGGATAGTAATTGGCCAGGACGAAGGCGACGAGATCGCGCAGGGTCTCGACCTCGTTGCGGTAGGCCAGGCGCTCGAAGGTGCCGAAGCGGATATGGCTGTGGCTCAGGCGGACCAGCACCGATGACCGCGTGGGGGATGGCTCGTCGCCGCGCACCAGTGGCTCGCCGGTCTCGATCAGCGAAAAGGACTTCGAGGTCGGCACGCCGAGCGCCTCCAGCATAGCGGTGGCCAGCACCTCACGCACGCCGCCTTTCAGGGTCAGCCGGCCGTCACCGCCGCGCGAATACGGCGTCTTGCCGGAGCCCTTGGTGCCGAGATCGAGGAGGCGGTCCTGATTGTCCAGCAGTTGCGCGAACAGGAAGCCACGGCCATCGCCGAGATCGGGATTATACTGGCGGAACTGGTGGCCATGATAACGCAGGGCCAGCGGGATCGGCTGGTTGTCAGGCAAAGGCTGGAAGCGGCCAAAATGGGCGATCCAGTCGGCATCGCTCAGGTGTTCCAGTCCCACCGATTGCGCTGCCCGTTGGTTGCGGTAGCGCAGGATTGTCTGCGGAAAATCGGCCGCGGTTACAGGATCATGCAGGGCGAGCGCACTCTGCGCCAGGCGGGGGGCGGGCTGGTAATCCATCAGTTGCAGGTCTTCACATCCTGCCAGGAGGTCAGTTGGTAAGTCTGGTTCAGGTCGCGGAAGACCCTGGCGGCGACAAAGCGGCCGTGGGTGAAAAGGCCGACCTTTTTCGTCTTGACCCGCAGGCACAGACTGTAATTGACGCCGGCGACCACCTGCCGACGGGCGGTCACGATTTCGGTCAGGGTATAGGGTTTGGGTGCGGCGGAAACCGCGAAATCTGCGGCGGCTTTTATGTCCGGGTCATCGACCGGCGCGGTCTGGTATCCGCCGACGATCGGCGGTGTGGGTTCAGCCGGGGTATGGGCGCAGGCCATGGACGCGGCCATCAGCAAGGCTGGAAAAATCAGAGGCAGGCGCGGTAATATCATGGTTTTGGCATCCGGTTTTGCTTGGATATAACGCCTGCGGCTGTTAGAAATCCATCATGAAAATGACTGCGCCCCAAAACATAGTCCTGAACAAGTCCCTGCTGGAATTCCTCAGAACCGAGGCCGGTTCCGGCACGGTCCTGGCCCTCTGCGCCGTGGTGGCGGTGGTCTGGGCCAACTCGCCCTTCGCGCAAAGCTATTTCGGCTTTATCCATCACCATTTCACCCTGTCCGTTCCTGGCTGGAGCCTCGATGAAAGCGTTCTTGAATGGACCAAGGAAGGGCTGATGGCCATCTTCTTCTTCATTGTCGGGCTCGAAATCAAATACGAGATTTTCCGCGGTGAACTGTCCAGCCCGCAGAAACTGGCCCTACCGGTGATTGCGGCCATCGGCGGTATGGTGGTGCCGGCTTTTGTATATGCCGGGATCAACCTCCTGCCGGGCGGCGACCTGCGTGGCTGGTCGGTGCCCATGGCCACCGATATCGCCTTTGCCCTGGCCATACTGGGGCTGGTGGGGAAAAGCCTGCCGGCATCGCTGCGTGTTTTCCTCCTGACCCTGGCAATTGTCGATGACCTCGGCGCGGTCTTGGTCATCGGCATATTTTACAGCCACGGCTTCCAGGTGGGATATCTGGCGGCGGTGGCGGGGCTGCTGGCCGTCATGGCGGCGGTGAAGCTGATCAGCCGGTCGCCCGTCGTGCTTTACACGCTTTACGCGGTCCTGTTCGTGCTGATCTGGGCGATGAGCATCAAGTCGGGGCTAGGGCCGTCCCTGGTCGCGGTCATGGCCGCCTTCTGCGTGACGCTCGATCCTGGCAGGAACGGCGAACCCGTGCTGAAACACGTGCTGCATTATGTCCACCCTTACGTCGCCTTCGGCATCCTGCCGTTCTTTGCCTTTACGGCTTCCGGTTTTTCACTGGCCGGCGCCGGGCTGGACAGCCTGACCGATCCGCGCTTTCTTGGCGTCACCCTGGGCCTCTTCGCCGGCAAGCAACTGGGCATCTTTTTCGCCGCCTGGCTGGCCATGCGCCTGAAACTGGCCGCCATGCCGGAAGGGGCGACCGCCTGGCAGCTTTACGGCGTCTGCCTCTTGTGCGGCATCGGTTTCACCATGAGCCTCTATCTCGGCGCCCTGGCTTTCCCGGCGGGTGATGACGCGGCCCAGATCGCCGTCAAGTCGGGCGTAGTCCTGGGCTCGCTGCTGTCAGGCTGCGCGGGGGCTTTCTGGCTGTCGCGGAAGGCAGTCTAAAGCCGAAGCTTGCCTGAGGTGATATCTTCGATCATCTCCGCCGTCAGCGGCACATAGTCGTCGCCATGGCAGACATAGATCGGGTCGGTGGTCTGCGTGATGTCGTAGCCCACCTTGATCAGGTCCATCTTCTTGTACTTGAAGGTGCCGGTGGTCTCGACATCATGCAGCATCCGCACGAATTTCGGCCGGGCCCATACCGGCAGCTTTGAATCGACAAAGTTCTTGAACACTTTCAGGTCGAAGCCTTCGCGGGCGATGATCGCCGCCATGCCGGCCTTGCCGTCGTGGTTCGGCACCGGCACGCCATAGATGATGGCTTCTTCGACGCCGGGCGCTGCGGCAGAATATTCCGCCACTTCCGATGTCGAGACGTTTTCGCCCTTCCAGCGGAAGGTGTCGCCGATGCGGTCGATGAAATAGAGATAGCCGGCCTTGTCCTGGCGCATCAGGTCGCCGGTGCGGAACCACTGGTCGCCTTTCTTGAAGACATCGGTCAGGATCTTCTTCTGCGAAGCCGCCTTGTCGGCATAGCCGGAATAGGCGTGACGGGCGTCCCCGGCGATCTGGCCGATGGCCTCACCGATCTCGCCCGGCTTGCATTCATAGCACAGGCCATTGGGTTGACGGTCGGGCATTTCGCTTTCCAAATCAAAGCGGACCAGCCGGACGTTGAAGCTCTTCTTGAGCATTTTCGGCACGCGGGCAATGGCGCCGGAATGGCCATCGAGGTTGAACAGCGACACATTGCCTTCGGTCGAGCCGTAGAACTCCATTACCTCTTTAATACGGAAGCGCGACTTGAAATGGTCCCAGACCTCCGGCCGCATCCCGTTGCCGAAGGCCATGCGCACCTTGTGCTTGGTTTCATCATCCGGATTGGGCGCCGGCGGCGAATTGACCAGATAGCGGCACAGTTCACCAATATAGACGATATGGGTGATGCCCTCGGCGCGGACATCGCTCCAGAACTGGCTGGCGGAAAACTTGCGCTTCAGCACCACGCCGGCGCCATTGAGCAGGGCGGCGCCTACGGCGCACAGCCCGCCGGTGGCATGGTAAAGCGGCAGGACGCAATAGACCTTTTCGTTCGGCTTCATCTGCGTCAGGCCGGCGAACGCCTTCATGTAGAGCTGGGCGCGGGCATTGGAGATCTTCGCCGCCTTGGGCAGGCCGGTGGTGCCGGAGGTATAGATATAGAGTGCGACATTATGGGCGGTCAGTCCGCTGCGGAAGGCACGATCGGGGCGGACAGAGGAGACGCCCTTCAGCGCAGAATCGAGGCTGCGGCAGTTCTCGGTCTCGCTCTCGCGCGGCAAATCGAGCACCCACAGGGCCTGGTGACGCTCTATCTGGCTTTCGATCTCCTGGAAGGCGACGCGCGTTGTCTGGTCGACAATGGTCAGGCTGGCCACCGAGATATTTATGCAGTGGGCGAGGCCGGCACCCGTCAGCGAATTGTTGATCAGGGCAGTGATGACGCCGATCTTGTTGAAGCCCAGCCAGATGGCCAGATAATCGAGCCGGTTGGGCAGAAAAAGGGCCACCGTATCGCCGGCTTTCAGACCGCGCTGGCGGCCCCAGTGGGCATAGCGGTTGGCCATGGTATCAAGCTGCTGGTAGGTGAGGGACTTGCCCTCGAACTTGACCGCCAGGTTATTCGGCCATTTCGTCGCCACGGCTTCGAAGTCGTCGCACACCAGGTCGTGCGAGTCGGGATTGACCGGCTTGACCCATTTCAGGATGCGCAGCAGGCGCTTCATGAAGATGAAATCACGCTTGATATTGGCGGCAAGACCCATGCGCTTAAGCTCCCGGTACATTCGCTCTAGGCGTTTACTATAGAGGATAACCTATAGCCGAATCGTTACCGGTAAAGCGCAAATTCGTGTCGGGCGTTATTTTCTCTGACGCAGCCGTAACGGAAAGCCAGGATGTTATGTCATGCAAATACCACAATGTTTTCCGATAGCTCGCCGCCAATAGCCAATTTTCGCATGGAGTTTCTCATGTTTTCCTCCCTCAAGGTTTTCGCCCTGGCCGCTGGCGCCTTTTCGCTGATCGCGGGTGCGGCGGCCCCGCTGACTGCCTCGGCTCAGAGCTATGACGGCTACTGCTACGTCAAGAAGTCGGACCTGGCGGGCAAGGACGCCGCCATCGGCGCCGTGGCGGGCGGTATCGCCGGCAATCTGCTCGGCAAGAAGGGCGACAAGACCAAATCGACCGTGGTCGGCGCGGCCGTAGGTGGCGCGGCAGGTTATGTCATCGGCAAGAACTCGCACGAGAAAGTGCGCTGCCGCGGCGCCAACTATTATGTCTACACCAAGGGCTATTATGAGCCTAAGCCGCGCGCCGATCACAAGGTGGTCTATTTCGAGGACCGCCCGGCGGGCATGAACTACTACTATATCTCGAAGGGCAAGGTGCGCAGCTATCGCGGCCACTGAGCAGGGTCACGGACCCTGCACCCTTAAGTCAGATGTGCTTTTGGGCCCTTTCGCGGACACGCGGAAGGGCCTGTGCTTTTTTAATCTCCCCCTCTTGGAGGGGGAGATTGGAAATTGCGGTCAGCAATTTTCAAGAGGGGGTAAAGGCCAAGGGGGGCACGAAGCGCCGGAAGGGGCATTGTTTGGCCGAACTGACAAGAGCTTTTCTCCTCCCTACGCAGTGGGGAGGGGGACCGCGAAGCGGTGGAGGGGCGCCCCACCGTCAATTGCTACCCAAAAGCCACCTCCCCATTGGCATGGGGAGGCGAAGTAACGGCGGCCCGGTTTTACATTCGCCCGCCGCTGCCTTTTCTGCCACGAAGGCGGCGCGATAATGGGCGTA
>NZ_JBQCHT010000035.1:0-210231 GCF_051954415.1 Asticcacaulis sp. | reverse complement strand
TCGAAGCCGGCGATAATATCGTCACCGGTGAGCATGGCTTCCTGGCCTATCGCATTTCGGCGCTCGCCTGTCAGGCCGAGGTGAAGCTGGCGGAGGAGCCGGACCAGCGTATCAGCATCGAAAAGCTGCTCGAACTGGTGGATGAGCGGACGAAGATTGTCTACATTTCCAATCCGGCCAATCCGACCGGCACCTGGAATACGCCGGAAGAAATCGCCGACCTGCGGTCGCGGCTGGATCCATCCATTCTGCTGTGCATCGATGAAGCCTATGCCGAATTTGTCGATGAACCGACCTGGGAGACGGCGTTTCCGCTGGCGCGCGGCCTGGATAATATGGTCGTCACGCGCACCTTCTCGAAAATTCATGGGCTGGCGGGCCTGCGTATCGGCTTCGGCTACTGCCCGGTCGATGTGATCGCCGCTATCGATCGTATCCGTCTGCCATTTAACGCTAATCTGCCGGCGCAATATGCGGCGGTGGCCGCCTTGCAGGATAAGGTCCATATCGAAGCGTCGCGCCAGCAGGTTCTGAACTGGCAGCCGCGGATGCGTCAGGCCATTGCCGGTCTGGGCTTCGATATCCGCAAGGGGACGGGTAATTTCGTATTGGTCTATTTCCGCGATGCCAGGGAAGCGGCACGCGCCAATGAGTTCCTGATGACGCAGGGCATCATCATCCGTCATGTGGCGAACTATGGCCTGCCGCAATGTTTGCGCATTACCATAGGTAAGGATGAGGAAAACCAGGCGGTGATCGAGGCGCTGGGCAAGTTCGCGGCTCAAAGACAGTAAGCAAGAAACCCCACCACCACGAGCCAAGAGGCTCGCGGTCCCCCTCCCCACCAAAGGTGGGGAGGTACAGGATTAAGCGGATATTTTATACCTCCCCGGCTATGCCGGGGAGGGGGACCGAAGCGCTCTTGCGCTTTGGTGGTGGGGCATCTTACTTTCCTTGCTGCAGCGCGGAAATGTCGCATTATTTGCCGGATCGCGCTAAGCTATCTATAGTGCCGATACCGCCATAGCCGAAGTTTACCCATGCCTGACCAATCTGCTCCTGCCGCCAGTACTAAAATCGTCTTCGGACAGGGCTTCCTGACGGATTGCTGGTGGTTTGCCGCGCTTTCGGGCGATCTGGTGGCCGGCAAACTGCAACGCTACGTCATTCTCGGCGAACCGGTCCTGCTGGCGCGTGACCTTGATGGCCGCGCCTACGCCATGCGCGATATCTGCCCGCATCGCGCCGCCCCGCTTTCCGCCGGCGAGATGATCCGTGATGGCAGGGGCGGGGCCTGTGTTGTCCAGTGCTGCTATCACGGCTGGACGTTCGATACCGACGGCACCTGCAAGAGCATCCCGTCGCTCACCGCCGATCAGCCGATGGATGTCGAGAAGATCAAGGTGCGCTCCTACGATATCCGCGAGCAGCAGGGCATTATCTGGATATATATCACCGCCGATCCGCGCCGCCCGGCCGATAACGGGCGTTACGCACCCGATCACGAGCCGCCGATCCTGCCGGGTGTGGTCGGGGGCAAACCGATTATCGTCGAGACTATGGATTTCGACAGCCATATCGATCATGCTGTCGTCGGCCTGATGGACCCGGCGCACGGCCCTTACGTGCATCAGCAATGGTGGTGGCGCTCAGCCAAGAAACAGCTCTCCAAGATTAAGCAGTTCGAGCCACGCGAATACGGCTTCTCGATGGTGCGCCACGCCCCGTCGTCCAACAGCCGCGCCTACAAGATCCTCGGCGGCGCGCCGGCCACCGAGATCACCTTCCGCCTGCCGGGCATCCGTTACGAGCATATCGAGATCGGCACCCAGCAGGTTCTCGGCCTGACCTGCCTGACCCCGATCGATGACAATAAAACCCGTATCACCCAGATTTTCTGGTCTGACCACGGCCTGTTCCGTTTCATCGCGCCGCTGTTCCGTTACGGCGCCAAGGCTTTCCTCAAGCAGGATGGCGACATGGTCAATCTGCAGAATGAAGGTCTGAGATACGATCCGGCCCTGATCTGGATCGATGATGCCGATACCCAGGCCAAGTGGTATCAGCAGCTCAAGAAGGAATGGATGCAGGCGCGCGCCGAAAAGCGCCCCTTTGCCAATCCGGTCAAGCCGACGACCCTGAAGTGGACGAGCTAAACAAAAAGCCTTCAATCGGATGATTGAAGGCTTTTTGTTTATGCTATTAAGCGCGAGTTCAAGCTGCTTTTAAGCCGGCCACGACCAGTGCGACCTGGGCATTCAGGCTTTTGGCCAGCCTGTCCATGTCGAAAGCGCCGCTGTCGTCGCTGCCCTGATAGGCACGACGCAGATTGGCGAGGCACAGGTCTTCCAGCACTTCGGCCGCACATTCAACACTGACGGATTGCGGCACTTCATTACGCGCCTGCGCCGCTTTCAGTGTGTCGAGCAGCACTAAGCGGATTTGGTCGCTCATCTGTCCGACCTGATTGACCGGGGTCTGGCCCTGGCTCCATTTCATCACAAAGGCGGAGAGCACGATGCGGGCATTATGCTGGGTGGCCTCATAGCCGCGCATCAGTTGCGTATGCAGGCGGCTGACCAGGTCGAGCTTTTCATCCAGCGTCTCGCGCATGGTGCGGATCACGCGGGTGTTTTCGCTTTCCAGCACGGTCAGGAAGATTTCGTTCTTGTCCGCGAAGTTGGCGAACAGAGCGCCGGTGGAAAGGCCGGCGGCGCGGGCGATGTCGCGCAAAGTGGCGGCTTCGAAGCCGCGCTCACGGAAAAGGGTTGCCGCCGATTCAAGAATCTTCAGGCGGTTGCGTTCCTTGGACTTGGCGCGGTTGCCGGCCGGAACGGATTTTTCGCTGGCGATGGCAGTCTCACTCACAGGATCGGTGGGGTGGTGGGGATCGTACATAACGCGTTACTCGCACACAAAAAAGAAGTTTACCTTCGGGGAAGAATTTTCGTCGGATTTGCCCTATTTAGTATGGCCGTCTTCCCATTACAAGGATGACGCCGTTATTCCGTGCGTCACTTTTCAGTACGCACAGGAACAGCGGATTCAACGTGCGGCATCTGAAAATCCGTCGCTGTACACGGATAAATAACTCGACTTTTGGCTATAAAAAGGCGATTTTGTCACATGACCAAAATACTTTTCTATCTGGCGCTTATCGCCATGTTCGCCGTGCTTGTGGTGCTGGGCGCCGGCATATTCAGCCTGGTGCGTGGCGGCAGCTTCCGCGAAAACTGGTCGAACAAGCTGATGCGCCTGCGCGTGCTATTCCAGGCCATAGCGATTGTCCTGCTGGTTGTTCTCGCCTGGGCCATGCACCATTCTTCTTAATCGCTCAAGCGCCGCGAGGCTTACGCGCAAACGTGCGCGGCGGGCCGTCGCCCTTGCCAAATCTCAATGAATGAGATTTGGAGGTCTTTTTCAAAACAGACGAAAAGCCCCGATGGTCAAGCTCAATAAGATCTACACCCGCACCGGTGACGACGGCACCACCGGCCTGGCCGATGGCTCGCGCCGGCCAAAGGACGATCCGCGCCTGGTCGCCATCGGCAGCGTCGATGAAGCCAATGCGGCCCTGGGACTGGTGCGGCTGAACAGCGCAGGCGATCCGGCGCTGGATGCCCTGCTGGCGCGTATTCAGAACGAGTTGTTCGATCTTGGCGCTGATTTGGCCACGCCGTCCGATGAGGTTTCGTGGACGCCGCTGCGCATCAAGGCGCATCAGGTCGTGGCGCTGGAAGCGGCGCTCGATGTCTTTAACGCGCCGATCGCGCCCCTGACCTCTTTCATCCTGCCGGCCGGATCGGCCTTGAGCGCCCATCTGCACCTGGCGCGCACCGTGGCCCGGCGCGCCGAGCGCGATGCCGTTGCCCTGGCCCGGATTGATGGCGAAGCGGTCAATCCGGAGGCATTGAGATACCTCAACCGTCTGTCTGATCTGTTGTTCGTTCTGGCGCGTCATGCTAACGATCAGGGCCGCGCCGACGTTTTGTGGGCGCCGTCGAAATAGCCGCCGCGAGAGGATGATGATGTCGAAAACCTTTACCGCCATTGCGCTTATCCTGCCCTGTCTGCTGCTGACGCAGTGCGATGCTGTCGAGAAGGCGGCCGGCAGGGGGAATGCTGAAAATCCGGCGGTGGCTTTTGACGTGGCGATTGAAATGACCCCGGCCGCCGCGGCGCGCTTCAAGGCGACCGGCGATACTCTGGTGGTGGATGTCGCCTATTACGGCTACCCGACCGAGGCCGCGCGGCCGAAAGCCAACGGCCTGCACCAGATCGACCTGGGGCAGGAGCGGGTGGGCGTGCTGCCCACTGTGGCGAAGGTGCATATGCCCGGCGGCGGCCTCAATCAGAAGGGCCTAGCCGATATTGTCGGCGGTGACGTCATGGTGCTGGTCGATGGGTACAGCATCACGCCCGACAGCAACGAGGACAGCCAGGTCCGGTGCAGTTATTACCGCGACCGGCTTGAAATGGCGCGCAGCAAGCCGCCGGTCCTGAAGTGCGATATCCCCTCTAACGACTGATTATTTCGACGTGGCGTTTTCGTTCAGGGCGCTGCTGACCGCGCCATTCACCGCTCTGGCATTGCTCGCCTTCAGCGCATCGTCATGATAATCGATGGTGGCTTTTTCGCCGTCTTTGCGGCCGGTGATGGTCGATAGCGCGATCGGCGCATAGCACTTGTGCGCCTTCCAGGAATACCAGCCCTGGGCGCTTTCGCACTTCTTCTTCGGGATGTCGTAGAGCCAGCCATAACCGACAATGCCCGCGCTGCACAGGCCGAGCAGGATGATGAAGACATATTTCAGTTTGCCGATCTGGCTGGGCATGGGCAGGGTTTTCCGAAGGCGTAACTTGACGTGAACGTAAACATGTGGTTATTCCTTTATGCGCCAATAATGAGGATGGGGCAATGGAAAACGTCCGCTAAAATACCAAACAGGAATTGACTTTGCGGACGTTGGTCGTCATGTGAAGCCCCATATGAATCCCTGGCCGATATGCCCGGCAAAGGCATCAGGAAACGAACTGAAAAAGGTTAGAAGCCATGAAGATTTTGGTCCCCGTCAAGCGGGTGCTGGATTACAACGTCAAGGTCCGGGTCAAGTCCGACCAGTCGGGCGTCGATCTGGCGAACGTCAAGATGTCAATGAACCCGTTCGATGAAATCGCCGTCGAGGAAGCCACTCGCCTCAAGGAAAAGGGCGTGGCCACTGAGATCGTCGCCGTTTCCATCGGGCCGGCACAGGCGAAGGACACCATCATCACGGCGCTGACCATCGGCGCCGACCGCGGCATCCTGATCCAGACCGACCAGGATGTCGAGCCGCTGGCCGTTGCCAAGCTGCTGAAGGCCGTGGCCGAGGCCGAAAAGCCCGACCTGATTATCATGGGCAAGCAGGCGATCGATGGCGACAACAACGCCACCGGCCAGATGCTTTCCACTTTGCTGGATTGGCCGCAAGCGACCTTCGCCTCGAAGGTCGTGGTCGAAAACGGCCCAAATAACGAAAAAGAAGCTCAGGTGACGCGCGAAGTCGATGGCGGCCTGCAAACCCTGGGCGTCAAGCTGCCGGCGGTGATCACTACCGACCTGCGCCTCAATGAGCCGCGTTATGCTTCGCTGCCCAACATCATGAAGGCCAAGAAGAAGCCGCTGGAAACGAAGACCGTCGCCGATTACGGCGTCGATGTCAACCCGCGCCTGAAAGTTCTGAAAGTGACCGAACCGCCCAAGCGTTCGGCGGGTAAAAAGGTGGCTGATGCCGCCGAACTGGTCGCCAACCTCAAGTCCGCAGGAGTTCTGTAATGGCTGCTCTCGTTATTGCCGATCATGACGGCGCGCACCTGCGCGACACGACCAACAAGACCGTCACCGCCGCGCTTGCCCTGTCGTCCGATGTCGACGTGCTGGTCTATGGCGAAGGTGTTGCGGCTGTCGCCGATGCGGCGGCTAAAATCACCGGCGTCCGCAAGGTGCTGGTCGCTGAATCCGCCGACCTGAAGCAGGATATCGCCGAAGACGTCGCCGCCCTGATCATCGGCCTCGCCGCCAGTTATGACGCCGTCGCCATTCCGGCCTCAGCCTCGGGCAAGAACTTCGCGCCGCGCATCGCTGCCGCGCTCGACGTGTCGTTGCTCAGCGACGTGATCGAAGTGGTCGATGGCTCCACCTTCGTGCGTCCGATCTATGCCGGCAACGCGCTGGAAACCGTCCAGACCTCGGAAGCCAAGAAGGTGCTGACCGTCCGTACCACCGCCTTCAAGGCGGCGGGCGAAGGCGGTTCGGCCACGGTTGAAACCGTCACTGCCCCGGCGGCCAAGGCCGGCACGCGCTTTATCTCGGAAGAGAAGGTCACCTCGGATCGCCCGGAACTGGGCGCTGCGAAGATCATCGTCTCCGGTGGTCGCGCGCTCGGTTCGAAAGAAGAATTCGACGCCGTGATCGATCCTCTGGCCGACAAGCTGGGCGCCGCCGTCGGGGCCAGCAGAGCCGCCGTCGATGCCGGCTATGCCCCGAACGACTACCAGGTCGGCCAGACCGGCAAGGTGGTCGCGCCGGAGCTTTACATCGCCGTCGGTATTTCGGGCGCCATCCAGCACCTGGCCGGCATGAAGGACTCCAAGGTGATCGTCGCCATCAACAAGGATCCGGAAGCCCCGATCTTCTCGGTGGCTGATTATGGACTGGTGGCGGATTACAAGACCGCCGTGCCCGACCTGATGAAGGCCCTGGGCTAAGCTGATTTAGTCCCTCCCCGAACCGTCGGGGAGGGACAATTTTTTTACGGCTATTGCCTTGCCGCAAGGCGCGCTTTATCTCCGTAACAAGATACAAATTCTACAAGGCGGACAGCATGACCACGATTAGGACCGTAGGCATTATCGGCGCAGGCCAGATGGGGGCGGGGATCGCCCAGGTCTGCGCGCAGGGCGGTTATGAGGTCGTGCTGTATGATGCCTCGGCCGACGCCGTGAAGGCCGCCGTGGGGCGTATCGAAAAGGGCCTCAGCCGCCTGGCCGAAAAGGAAGCGATCACGGCTGAGCAGGCGACCGATGCCCTGAAAAAGCTGATGCCGGCGGGCGCGGTTTCCGAACTAAAGGACTGCGACCTGGTCATTGAGGCCGCCACCGAAAAGGAAGAGGTCAAGAACGCCATCTTCCGGTCGGTATGCGAGCATCTGAAGCCGGAAGCGCTTCTGGCATCGAACACCTCGTCGATCTCGATCACGCGCCTGGCCGCCGCCACCGATCGTCCTGGCAAGTTCATCGGCTTGCACTTCATGAATCCGGTGCCGATCATGAAGCTGGTCGAAATCATCCGGGGCATCGCCACCGACGCCGCGACCTACGAAACGGCGGTCGCCTTTGCCCAGTCGCTTGGCAAGATAACCGCCAATTCCGAAGATTTCCCGGCCTTCATCGTCAACCGCATCCTGATCCCGATGATCAACGAGGCCATCTATACGCTCTATGAAGGCGTCGGCACGGTCGAGGCCATCGATACCGGCATGAAGCTGGGCACCAATCACCCGATGGGGCCGCTGGAGCTGGCCGATTTCATCGGTCTCGATACGGTGCTCGCCATCATGAACGTGCTTTATGAAGGTCTGTCGGATTCCAAGTACCGTCCATGTCCGCTGCTGGTCAAATATGTCGAGGCCGGTTGGTATGGCCGCAAGACAGGTCGTGGCTTCTACGATTATCGCGGCGAAAAGCCGGTGCCGACGCGCTAGATGCCAAATCCGGGGCTCAGTTATCGACAGCCCGAACTGCGCTGGATGGCGATCGCCGGCGTCGCGGCGCTGTGCCTGCACGGCCTGTGCTGGCTGGGCGCCATTATGCTGAACGGTCATTCTGGCGCGTTTGCCGAAGTGCAACGGCAGGTGATGCTGGCCCTGTTCTGGATGATCGGCACCCTGATCATCTGGAAGATCGCGCCGTCGCCTTCGCGCCTGCACGCCGTCATGACCGTGCTGGCCTGCGCCCTGTTTGTCTGCGGCATTGGCTCGGTTTTCGCCATCGCCAATCTCGTCTTCATCCAGCACTATACTCTGAACAGCGTGATGAAGACGCTGGGCCTGGCCAGCCTTCTGCTGCTCCTGATGCAGCTTTGTCTGGCCGTGCCTTCGGCCATTCTGTTGCAGGCCGTGGCCCTGAAGCGTGACATGCAGCGCAATCCGGCCGCCGGATGACCGCGCGCATCCGCACACTCGATCATGTGCGGGGCCTGAGTATTCTGGGCATATTGCTGGTCAATGCCATTGCTTTTGCGCAGCCCTTTGCGGTCTACAGCCAGCCGAATATATCGCCCCTGCCGCTTTCGCCTGACGACCTGACCGTCTGGTGGCTGATCGAGACCTTTTTCAAGGAAAAGTTTATTACCTGCTTTACCCTGCTGTTCGGGGTGAGCGTCTATCTGGTAGGCCGTGATCGAAATCCTGCCGATCCGGCTTACCGGACGCCGCTGTTTCGCCGGCTGGCCTGGCTGGTGATGTTCGGCCTGATCCACGGCGCCCTGATCTGGCATGGCGATATCCTGTTGTCCTATGCCCTGACCGGCTTTGTTTTCTGGCGCTGGCAGACGGCTTCAGCGCGCAAGTTGCTGGTCTGGGGCCTCGGCCTGTTTCTCGCCGGTGCGGTGGTGATGTTGGGGCCGAATATCGCCACGACTTTGCAGGGTGAGCACGTCACGCCGGATTATGGCGATCTTGCGGGCATTATCGACCGGATGCGCGGGCCTTTCCTGATGTCGATGACGCAGAATGCCGTGGTCTGGAGCGAGACCATTGTCAGCGAGGTTCTGGGCTATATGCCGACCACCCTGGGCCTGATGATGATCGGACTTGGGCTTTTCAAATCGGGCGTTCTGCGTGGCGAGGCTAAGATGCGGACCTATGTTCTCCTGATCGCGGCGGGGATGGTGAGCCTGGCGCTGATCGGCTGGCAGGCGCGGGTCACGCTGGTGGCCGGCTTTCCTTATCCGGAGATTTTTGGCCTCTACGCCCTGGCCAATGATCTTTTGTGCCTGCCGGTGGCTTTGGGCTATCTCAGCGTGCTGGTTCTGATCGGCCGGACATCGGTAGGGGCGGTGCTGTTATATCCGCTGGCCTGCGCTGGCCGGATGGCTTTCACCAACTATCTGACGCAATCCCTGATCATGACGGGACTGTTCTACGGCGGTCGCGGACCGGACTGGTTTGGTGAAATGAACCATACGGCGTTGGTGCCAATTGTGATGGTGATCTGGATCGGTCAGTTGGTGTTAAGCACGGTCTGGCTGTCGGCCTTCCGTTATGGCCCGTTTGAATGGGGCTGGCGGTGTCTGACCTATCAGCGCTGGATGCCGATCCTGAAGTAAGAAGCCCCACCACCATTCGCTACGCTTATGGTCCCATGGCTTGCGAAAGCAATACTTTCGCTGGCGCCAAACCCCGACAAGTCGGGGAGGTATGATAAGGCAGAATTCTTATGCCTCCCCAATTTATTGGGGAGGGGGACCGCGCCATTCTTTATGGCGTGGTGGTGGGGTTTCTTGCTTAACTTACTCCGCCAGCAATTTATCCAGCAGGGCCTGAACCTCCGGCGTATCCCACTTGGCCTCACCATCGAGGCGCGCCACCTGACGGCCTTGCTTGTCAAGGATCAGGGTGCCGGGCATTCCGGTGATGTTGTATTTCGACGGCGCCTGGAATTCCTGGTCGGCATAGACTTCCAGCGGCTGCTGCACGTCCATGAAGGATTTCACATCGGCGAACTTGTCCTCGGTATCGACGCTGAGCGGCAACACCTTAACGCCCTTGCCGGCATAGTGTTCCTGGAGCTTGGCCAGGGTCGGCATCTCGAAGCGGCAGGGCGCGCACCAGGTGGCCCAGACGTTCAGCACCACGACCTGGCCCTTGAAATCACTGAGTTTGACAGGCTTCTGATTGCGGTCGATAAAGCTGATATCCGCGATGGCGACCGGCGCCTCGTTCGTTACAAGCTTGGCCAGCGCGCCCTTGGCATAGACGGCGAGCGGTCCCTTGGCCTGCGCCACTACTGGCGCGGTTGTGGCCGCGATTTCGGTGCCGGGCACAGTGCCGCCTGGCTTCGACAGCAGTCGCCAGCTCACCAGTCCGACCAATGCCAGAACCACTATGGTTACAATGGCAATCACCGCCGCCGGCGGACGCTTCATTTTTCTGGCCCTGGACGTGTTTGCGGCCTTGGGTTCCGCAGCGTCCTCCGCTATAGGCATGACCGCCGGGGCGACAGAAGGCTCGCTCTGAATTTCAGATTCCGTTGAGGGCTGCTCGCCGTCCTCATTCAACCTGGGTTCCGTCATGACCGATCCATCCGCCCAAAAAGCCCCGAACGCGCAGGCCCCTCAACAGGGCCAGAAAATGTGGGGCGGTCGTTTTACTGCCCGACCCGATGAGATTATGCAAGCCATCAATGTCTCCATCGATGTCGACAAACGCCTTTGGCAGCAAGACCTTGCGGGATCGAAAGCCCACTGCGTCATGCTGGCGAAACAAGGTATCATAAGTTCGGAAGACTCCCAAATCATCCTGAACGGGCTGGAAACCATTACCGCCGAGATCGAGGCGGGCACCTTCCCTTTCCGCGCCGAATTCGAGGACATTCACATGAATGTCGAGGCGCGCCTGCGCGAACTGATCGGCGCCACGGCCGGCCGCCTGCATACTGCCCGCTCGCGCAACGACCAGGTGGCGACCGATTTCCGCCTGTGGGTGCGCGATCAGGTCGATCTCACCATCCAGCAGCTTTATGACCTGCAAGGCGCCCTGCTGAAGCGCGCGGAAGACTATGCCGATGCCCTGATGCCGGGCTTTACCCACCTCCAGCCGGCCCAGCCGGTGACTTTCGGCCACCACCTGATGGCCTATGTCGAGATGATCGGCCGCGACTGCTCGCGCTTCATCGACGCCCGTGCCCGCATGAATGAAAACCCGCTGGGTTCGGCGGCGCTGGCCGGTTCGCCCTTCCCGATCGATCGCCATATGACTGCCGCCGCGCTTGGCTTCGATCGCCCCACCGGCAACAGCCTTGATGGCGTGTCCGATCGCGATTTCGCGCTGGAATCCTTAAGCCATGCCGCCATCTGCGCCGGCCACCTGTCGCGCCTGGCGGAAGAAATCGTTATCTGGACCACGCCCTATTTCGGCTTCATCCGTCTTTCGGATTCGTTCTCGACCGGCTCTTCGATCATGCCGCAGAAGCGCAATCCGGATGCCGCCGAACTGGTGCGTGCCAAGACCGGCCGCATCAATGGCGCGCTGATCGCCCTGACCACGGTGATGAAGGGCCTGCCGCTGGCCTATTCCAAGGACATGCAGGAAGACAAGCCGCCGGTTTTCGAGGCCTTCGATGCGCTCGACCTCGCCATCCGCGCCATGACCGGAATGGTGCTCGATCTGGAAGCCAATACTGATAAAATGGCCGCGGCCGCCGGCGCCGGTTTTTCAACCGCCACCGACCTGGCCGACTGGCTGGTGCGCAATCTGGGCATTCCCTTCCGTGACGCGCACCATATTACCGGGGCGGCGGTCAAGCTGGCGGAAACGCAGGGTGTGGATTTGGCGCAACTAAGCCTTGGCGATCTGCAAAATCTGGAAGCCAGGATCACGGATGATGTGTATAAGGTGTTAACACCTGAGGCCAGTTGCGCCAGCCGTCAAAGCTACGGCGGCACGGCGCCCGATCAGGTTCGCCTGCAAATCCAGCGCTGGAAGGATCAACGCTCATGATGACGCCTAAAACGACCCGCCTTTTGACGATGTCCGCTCTGGGCGCGGCCCTGGTGGGCGCTTCCCTGCTGTCGGCCTGCGGCAAGCTGGGCGATCTTGAACGCGCTCCGCCGATGATGAACAAGAAGGCGGCGGCTGAATGGTCGACCTCGCAAAATCCGGACGGCGGCGTGACCACCACGACCGATTCCTCGACTTCGCGCGCCACGGAAAAGGCGACGCCGGACGCCGATGCCAAGAACAGCATGGAAAACCCCTATGCCGTCAACAAGCGCATCCAGGATGCGCCTCTGGAAGGCACGGGCAGCAATAACGGCTTCCGCGACGCCCCGAACAAGTAAGTCCAATACGTAGATGAACCATTTCGAGTACCACGACGGCGAGCTTTACTGCGAACAGGTTGCCTTGCGCGAACTGGCCGATACGGTCGGCACGCCGCTTTATGTCTATTCCTCGGCGACGCTGGAACGGCATTATAATGTCTTCGCCGACGCCCTGTCGTCCAAGCCGGAACTGCGCAGCCCGAAGGGCGAGGCACCGCTGGTGGCCTACGCCACCAAGGCCAATTCCAACCTGGGCGTGCTGGCCACATTGGCGGCGCAGGGTTGTGGCGCCGATACGGTCTCGGAAGGCGAAATCCGCAAGGCGCTGAAGGCGGGCATTCCGGCCGATCGCATTGTCTTTTCCGGCGTCGGCAAGACTGATGCGGAAATGGCCTTCGCTTTGAAGGCCGGCATCTATCAGCTCAATGTCGAGTCGCGGCCGGAGCTTGAGCGTCTGGCGCGCGTGGCGGCCGAACTCGACATGGTGGCGCCCTTCGTTATCCGCATCAATCCGGGTGTCGGCGCCGGCGGGCATGAAAAGATCACCACCGGCGGGGCCAAGGACAAGTTCGGCATTTCGGCGGCGGAAGCCCTGTCGCTCTATGCCGCTGCGGCTGGCCATCCCAACCTGGCACCTATGGGCATTGCCTGCCATATCGGCAGCCAGATTCTCGACCTCAAGCCGCTGCAGGAAGCCTTCACCAAGATGCGTGGCTGGGTCGAGCAGTTGCGCGCCGAAGGACTGTCGGTCGAGCGGCTCGATCTCGGCGGCGGTCTGGGCGTGCCCTATTTCAACCAGAAGGAACCGGCCAGCGTGGCCGACTATGCCGAAATGACGGCCCTGGCCGCAGGCAATCTGGGCGTGCGCTATACCTTCGAGCCGGGTCGGCTGATCGCCGCCAATGCCGGCGTGCTGATCTCGAAAGTGGTGCATGTCCATGAGCGTGCAGACAGTGGCCAGCAGTTCCTGGTGATCGACGCGGCGATGAATGACCTGATCCGTCCGGCGCTTTACGATGCCTTCCACGATATTCGTCCGGTGGCGCGTCCGGGTAACGAGACGGCGACCTATGATGTGGTGGGGCCGATCTGCGAAACCGGCGATACTTTCACGCGGGGCCGCGAAATGCCGGTGATGCAGGCCGGTGACCTGGTGTCCTTCATGAGCGCCGGGGCCTATGGCGCCGTGATGGGAAGCGAATATAATTCGCGGCCACTCGCGCCGGAGGTGTTGGTGCGTGACGCCGACTGGTCTGTCGTGCGTCCTCGGCCGAGCTATGAAGAGATGATGGCGCGCGAGCCGATTCCGGCCTGGTTGTCATCGTCTCCACGCATCAAAACGGCTTGATTTGGAATAGGGGGGCCTATGCAGCAGAGCAATAAATCACCTTTGGCGCCGCTCAATCGCGGGCTGTTCTTCACGAAAGCGACGATGATCTGGGAGCGTCTGCTGCTGCCGTCCCTGTTTCCCTTTGTCCTGCTGGCCCTGCTGGTGGCCGTGGCCGGGCAGTGGGGGCTGTTCGCCCTGGTGCCGCAAGCGGCGCATATTGCCATGCTGGTGGTGGGGCTGATCCTTTGCATCATTGCCGCGGTACGCACCATTTTGCACTTCCGGATGCCGACCTTCACCGAGGTCAATACGCGCCTGGCGCTGGATAACGACCTGCGGCCGGAGCGCCTGCTGGCCATGCGCCATGAAAAGCAGCAGCCGTCGTTGAAAGTCGGCAAGGCCAAGGCGGGGATAGCGGCATCCGATCCGTTCGCCCTGCGCTATGTGGCGCTGGCGGCGGCGATCCTGGGCTTTCTGATCCAGGGACCGGTATCGGTTGAGCGAGTAACCAGCGGGTTTATGCCGCTGGTTGGTAATCATGTGCAGAGTTTGGCCAGCTTGAGTCTGGCAGGTAATTAAGCAAGAAACCCCACCACCACGCCTCAAGAGAGGCGCGATCCCCCTCCCCAGTAAAACTGGGGAGGTAGATGAAATGAGCGAGCCTTATACCTCGCCAACTTGTTGGGGAGGGGGACCATGGCGTAGCAATGGTGGTGGGGTTTCTTGCTTTCCGGGATTAATCCATTACCCCGATATAGGGCAGGGCGCGGTATTTGCCGCCGTCATCCAGTCCGTAGCCGACCAGATAGCGCGCGGGGGCTTCCCAGGCACAGAAATCGACCTCCATGTCACGCATCTTGCCGTCCTTCAGCGGATCGGGCTTGCGGGCGAAAACCGCGGTCAGAACTTCGGAAGCACCGGCTTCCCGAGCGATCTCGCAGGCAATTTTTAGGGAGGCGCCGGTATCGAGCACATCATCCATAATCAGCACCTGCCGGCCCTCGACCGAGCGCTGCAAAGGCGCGCGGATCAGCATGGCGCCGCTTTCATGACTGTCCGCATAGGAAGACAGCCACAGGGCATCGAAAGCGATATCGCGGCCGGCGCGGTTGAGGGCGCGGCTGAGATCGGCGGCGAACCAGATGCCGCCGGTCAAAAGACAAATGCCGATACAGTTGGGCTTGATATAGTCACAGAGCAGGTCGGCCAGGGCGGTGACGCGGCCCTGGACCTCGTCTTCACTTAACAGAACAGCGGGCAGGGCATCAGTCATAGGCATACTCGAAAACAGGGGGTCAGCCGGCGCCGTGACCAGAATTGTGACCGGTATCGTGAGGCAGGCTTGAGCGCAGGGCCGGCTCAGGCTGGTCATGGGCGGGTTCATCCGCCGCCTCGGCATGGGCAGGCGCGGCTTCGGGCGGTGCGGCAGTTTCGTGCGCGGGTTCGTCAGCCGCTTCGTGACCGGCGCCCTCGTCATGGCCGCTCACCGGCGTGACGCGCAGATCGGGGCCGGCGGTCTTCATCTTCTTCATCGCCACCAGGTCGAAATCCAGGTCGAGCGACGAGGTCAGGTTTTTCGGATCGGCGACATCGAATACCAGGGTGCGCGTGGCATGGGGGGCCACGACCAGGCCGTCCGATGGCATCAAGACCGAATTGAACTCCTGCAGGGTGGAATCGAGTAGCTTGACGCGGACGGGCGGCACCGGCACCGGCTTGTCGCTGGTGTTCCTGATCTGCGCCTTGACCGTCACCACGAAGCGCCCGCTCTTGAAGGCAGCATCGGCAGTCTTGTCGCCGAAGACGAGATGGGTGCCATTGACCTTCATGCCGACCATGGCATAGGCGCCGGCAATGCGCGGGAAGGCGCGGACGATATCGACGCGCAGGAAGAAGCCGAGCGCCAGGATCAGCGCGAAGGCGGCCGCCATGCCGCCCCAGACCATGCCTTGCGCCGCCAGGGCCTTCATGCGCTTCTTGTCTTCCAGGATGGCGCGGTATTTCAGAGGCAGTTTCTTGGCCTTGACCGTATGCAGATCCTCGACCGTTTCCTTCTCGGATTTCTTGACGTCGCTGAAGGACAGGTCGATCGGCTTTTCCGGGCGTTCGGCGTGCCAGGTGGTCTTGCAGGCGGCGCAGCGCACGGTCCGTCCGCGAACGCCCAGTTGGGATTCGTTGAGCGTGTATTTCGTCGCGCAGTTAGGACAGCTCAGGATCATGATCAGTTAAGTCGAACGGCACCGAATCAGTACATAAACCCGTTAACCACATACGGGTTCTTAACCTTATGTCCCCAAAAGTCTTAACAACTGATCAAGCCAGGCCCTCGCAAAGCTGATATGACGACCGCGCCCTCAGACACCGATCGCCAGCCGCGCCGCCACGCGGAACCGGAGGCTGTTGTGGCCTTCCATGGCGTGTCGCTGGGCTATGACCTGGGGATGCCGAAGACGCTGGCCGCCGGGCTGAACGAAGACGACCTGATCCTGAAAAATCTCAATTTCGAGCTGCTGGCGGGATCGTTTCACTTCCTGACCGGACCATCAGGATCGGGCAAGACCTCGCTGCTCAAGATGATCTATCTGGCGCAGAAACCGACCACCGGCGTGATCGAGCTGTTCGGTGAAACCATCCGGCCGCATGACCGTGCCCAGACCGCGGCTCTGCGCCGCCGCCTCGGCATCATCTTCCAGGATTTTCGCCTGCTTGAGCACCTGAATGTGTTCGATAATGCTGCCCTGCCGCTGTTTGTGCATGGCGCGCATTTCCGCGAATATCATGACGACGTCACCGAACTGCTCAACTGGGTGGGGCTGAAAAACCGGCTCGATGCCATGCCGAATGTGCTCTCCGGCGGTGAAAAACAGCGCCTGGCTATCGCCCGTGCCGTGGTGACGCGCCCGACCCTGATCCTGGCCGACGAACCGACTGGCAATATCGACTACGCCATGGGCCTGCGCATCATGCGCCTGTTCATCGAACTGAACCGGCTCGGCGCCACGGTGCTGATCGCTACCCATGATGAAGGTCTGGTGAAGGCGTCCGGTATGCCCGTGCTCGAACTGCGCCAGGGACAATTGTTTCAGCGGGATGTGTCGGGGGGCGCGCGATGATCGGACCGATCGTTGCAAAACTCGGGGTTTTGAAGGCCGGCAAGCTGTTGCCGCAGCAGGACCAGCGCGAGGTAGCCCTGCATTATGTCATCGGCGTTTTGTGCTTTCTCGCCTGTATGGCCGCCATGGTGGTCATGGCGTCGGACCGCGCCGCTCATGGCTGGTCACGCGATATCCGCGCCGAGGTGACCGTGCAGGTGCGCCCGACCGGCCTGGAGAGCGGCTCCATCGCGGCGGCCAAGGCGGCGGAGGTGCTGGCCGGCGTCAAGGGGGTGGGGCAGGTGACGGCGCTGGAGCCTGAAAAGGCCAAGGATCTGATCAAGCCTTGGCTTGGCGATGCGGTACTCGATGATCTGCCGATCCCCAACCTGGTCGAGGTCACGCTTGATCAGCGCCATCCGGCCACGACCCAGGCCATGATGAATGCCCTGACCGATGCCAGTATCGATGCCAGTATCGATGATCATTCGACCTGGCTGAAGGATGTGGAGCAAAGCGCCCTGACCATCCGGCTGATTTCGCTGGGAATCTTCTTCATCATCTTTTCCGCCACCGGCGCCGTGGTCGGCTTCGCCACGCGTGCCGGCCTGACTGCCCGCGCCGATATCGTCGATGTGCTGTCCTTGTGCGGCGCCAGCGATATCTTCATCGCCGAACGATTCCAGTGGCGCTTTGCCCGCATGGCGTTCGAGTCTGGCCTGCTGGGCGCGGTCCTGGCGGGTGCGGTCATGGCGCTCATAAAAGCCACAGGTTCCTCACAAAGCTTTGCCATAGCCCTTCCCTTTTCATGGTCGGACCTGTTAATATTAATTCCATGTCCGTTCCTGGTGGCGTTGATCGGCGCCCTGACCGCGCGTATGGTGACCTTGCGGCTGCTGGCGCATCATGACTGAACTGTATTGAGGGGGAGGCTGATATTATCAAACATATGCGCACCCTGATCGCCCTGTTCGTGGTTGTCCTGCTGTGGACGGCCGGCCTCTTCGCCTTTGCCGACCGCGTCATCGACTCAACCCCCGCCGTCGAACCCGCCGAACCGGCGGACGCCATCGTCGTGCTGACGGGCGCGTCGGACCTGCGCCTCAAGGCTGGAATGCGTCTGCTTGAACGCCGCAAGGGCGCGCGCATGTTCATTTCCGGCGTCAACCCTGAGGTCAAGCGCCCGGAACTGATGGCCGTGACCGAAGGCTCGAAGCGGCTTTATGAATGCTGCGTCGATCTCGGCTACCAGGCAGAAAATACCGTCGGCAATGCCCATGAGATCGCCGACTGGGCGCGCGGTCATGACTTCTATACTCTGATTGTCGTCACCTCGGACTATCACATGCCGCGCTCGCTGCTGGAACTGAAGGCCGACATGCCGGGCGCCACCCTTATTCCCTATCCGGTCGCCACGCCCGATCTTGACGCCCGCGGCTGGTGGAAATCGCGCAAGGGCCAGCGCATCATCGTGCTGGAATACTGCAAATACATGGCCATTCTCGGCCGCGACGCGATACTGAGCGTATCGCGCAGGTTCGGCGACAAGGGCGGCGCGCCGGAGCCGAAGGCCGGCACTGAAGACGCAATGGCGGCGAGTTCGGCTTCGTGAGTTTTCTGATTACGCGTATCCGGTCTTTGCTGTTCATGCTGTGGCTCTACGGAACCATGGCCTTTTTCGGTATAATCTGTTCGCCACTGCTGCTTTTCCCGATACCTGCCGCCATGGCGGTTATTCGCTGGTGGGCCGGTTCAGTGCTCTTCGGGGCGCGCTGGATTGTGGGGGTAAAGGTCGAGTTTCGCGGTCTGGAGCACCGGCCGAATGGCCCGGCCCTGATCGCCGGCAAGCACCTGAGTATGCTCGATACCATCGCGCCCTTCGTTGTGCTGAAACGGCCGGCCTATGTGCTCAAACACTCGCTGATCTATCTGCCGTTTCTGGGCTGGTACGCCCTGAGAACCAAGATGGTCGCCATCCGCCGCGAAGATGCCGCCAAGGCGCTGAAACTCATGGTCTCGGCCTGCCGGGCGCGCCTGAATGAGGGCCGTCAGATCCTGATTTTCCCGGAAGGCACGCGTTCGGATGTTGGGGACGATCCGGTCTACAAGCCGGGCGTGGCGGCGCTTTACCGTGATCTCGAAGTGCCTTGCCACCTGCTGGCGACCAATAGCGGCCAGTTCTGGCCCGGCCACGGCATCGATCGCACGCCGGGGACGGTGGTGTTCGAGTTCCTGCCGCCCCTGCCGGCCGGCCTGAAGCGCGGCGAGCTGATGGCGCAGATGAAGGAAAAGCTGGAGACGGCGTCGAACGCCCTGGTGGCGGAACATGCGCGCTGAGGATATCGTCGCCCGGCAGCTAGATGCCTATAATGCCAGGGATATCGATGCCTTCATGGCCTGCTGGGCGAAGGCGGCTGAAGTTTTCGCGCACCCGGATATTCTGCTGGCGAGTGGCCATAATGATATCCGCGCGAGGCATGAACTGCGGTTTCAGGAGCCGGACCTCTTTGCCCATCTGATCAGCCGGATCGTCTTGGGCAATCGCGTCGTCGATACCGAATTGGTGACGCGCAATTTCCCCGAAGGCATCGGTCAGGTCGATGTCATAGGTATCTATGAGATCGATGACGGCCTGATTGCGCGCGCCTGGTTTTTGATGGGTGAGCCGAGGCTGGCCCCGGCTCACTCTTAACTATTACGACAGAACGACCACGACGACGCGGCGGTTGGCGGCGCGGCCTTCGCGGGTGTTGTTCGGGGCCACCGGCTGTTCCGAACCGTAGGAGATAGCCGACATGCGGTTGAGCGCCACGCCCTGCTGGTTCAGGAAGCGGCGGACGCTGTCAGCGCGCGCCTGGCCGAGACGGTAGTTGATGTCATCCGTACCCGTGGCGTCGGTATAGCCCTGGATTTCGAGATAGACGTTCTTGTTGTCGGTCTTGAGCTGATCGGCAAGCTGGCTAAGCTTGGCCTTGGTCTCTTCCGACAGAGCGGCCTTGTCGGTATCGAAGCGGGCCGAATCATCAGACAGGACGATGGAATAGACGAACTTGCCCTCGGCCAGCTTGCCGGCGGCGGTGGCGCGGTCGAGCGCGTCCTGGGTCGTCTTGTCGAGTTGCGACAGGTGCGCGTCGTTCTGGTCGATGCGGCCGTTCACGGTCGTGATTTTTTCATCGACATATTTATGGCTGGCGCAACCGGAAACCGCGATCATAAGCGGCATTGCCGTCAGAAGCGCCATGGATTTGAAACGTATCATAAAGAACCTATTGAATGAAAAGCGGGCCTCTGAGTTGGCCTGAAATTCTCTATAAGCGGGAAAAAAAGACGGAAAGAGGGCAAATTAATAAAGGATTAATAAGGGAATTCGGCATCGCCGGTAAGCCGCTGCCAGACACGCAAAAAGAAGGCGGAGCGGTCAGGGGAGCCGCTCCGCCGTTTTCAAGGCCGGTTGGGGGGTATGGAATACCGGCCTCGAAAGCTGAAATTGCCTTATAATCAATGCGCGTTGGACATATCGACCGGTCCCTTTGGGCGCGGCACGGTCCAGACCAGCAGGGCGCAGATCAGGAACAGGACGGCGGCGCCCATAAAGACCCCATTGGTCGAAATCATCAGGGCTTGCGCGCTCACCAACCGGTCGGCCGTCGCAATGGCGGCTTCTCGTGACATGCCGCTCTGCATCAGCGAATCGATGAACGCCTGAATGCCCTTCAGGCTGTCGACAATGCCTTCATGGTTTTTCGTGGCGTTGTTTTCCCAGATGGTGGTGACGAACGAGGTGGCGATGGCGCCCGACATGGTGCGGATGAAGTTTTGCAGGCCGGCAGCATTGGCGGTTTCTTCCGGCTTGACCGCGCTCATGGTGATCTGCAGCAGGGGCATGAAGAAGAAGGGCATACCGACGCCGCTGAGGAAGATCAGGAAGGCGATCTGGCCGAAGCTCATTTCCATGGTGGAAAGGCCGCGGATGAAGGTGATCAGGGCCAGCCAGCCGACGCCTAAGAAGATCAGGCGGCGTGGATCGACCCGGACCGCTAGTTGTGCGGCGATGGGGGCGGCGAAAATAGCCAGTATGCCGATCATGCCGGTGGCGTTGCCCGCCCAGGAGGCCGTCCAGCCCAGGTTGTTTTGCAACCAGAGCGGCCCGATGACATTGATGGCGAAGAAGGAACCGATCATCAGCGCCATGCAGACCATGCCGATAGCGAAGTTGCGGTGGCGGAAGACGCGCAGGTCAACGATCGGGTTGGCGTCGGTCAGTTCCCAGATCAGGAAGGAGATGAAACCGAGGGCGGCGATCAGGGCCAGGGTGATGATGAAGGGCGAGGCGAACCATTCGTTTTCCTTGCCGAGGTCGAGCATCAGTTGCAGCGCGCCGACCCAGAGGATCAGCAGGCCGAGGCCGACCGTATCGACACGGGCCTTCGTGGTCCTGGTTTCCTGGCTGAACAGCACGCGCCAGACGAGGAAGCCGGCGCCTATGGCGACGGGTACGTTGACGAGGAAGATAGACCCCCAGCCGAAGTTATCGCACAGGGTGCCGCCGAGCATCGGACCGGCAACGGGCGCCACCAGGGTCGTGATGGCCCAGATACCCATGGCGGCCGGTTGCAGCTTCTTCGGGAAGATGGTCAGCAGCAGGGTTTGCGACAGGGGCATCAGCGGACCGCCGCAGAAGCCCTGCAGGATGCGCGCCATGACGAGGATTTCCAGCGATGGCGAAATGCCGCACAGGAAGGAGGCGATGCCGAAGCCGATCAGGGATACGGAAAAGACGCGGACCGTGCCGAAGCGCGAGGCCAGCCAGCCGGTCAGCGGCACGGCGATGGCTTCAGCCACCGCGTAAGAGGTGATGACCCAGGTGCCCTGCGAGGTCGAGACGCCGAGTGCGCCGGCGATATTGGGCACCGAGACGTTGGCGATGGAAACGTCGAGAATGGCGACGAAATTGGCCATGGCCAGCAGGATGCCGCAGAGCCAGAGCGTGAGGCCGGTCAGCGGCACGGGTTCTTTGTAGGCGGGGTCGGCGGTGGTGGCGGCGCTGGACATGGGGCGCTACTTTCCAAAAACTGGGGTTTGGTGACGCGGAATTTTAAGCAAGACGCCCCACCACCCCGCCCTTGCGGGCGCGGTCCCCCTCCCCAGTAAACTGGGGAGGTATAGAAAGGCATCTACTTTCCTTGTCCCTCCCCACTTTGTTGGGGAGGGGGACCGCACGACGCGCAAAGCGCTAGATGCGGTGGTGGGGTTTCTGACTTTAATCTACTCGATTACGCTGATCTTGGCCTTCATGCTCATGCCGACGCGAAGCGGATGCTGCTTCAGTTCCGTCGGGTTGAGCGCGATGCGCACCGGCACGCGCTGGACCACCTTGATCCAGTTGCCGGTGGCGTTCTGGGCCGGAATGATGGCCATGGAGGAGCCGGTGCCACCGGAAAGGCCGGCGACCTTGCCGTGATACTTGACGCTGCCGCCATAAACGTCGGCAGTCAGTTCGACCGGCTGGCCGACCTTGACCTTCTTGAGCTGTACTTCCTTGAAATTGGCGTTCACATAGGCGCTCTGGATCGGCACGATGCTCATCAGGGCCTGGCCGACCTGGACGCGTTGGCCGACCTCGACCGTATTGCGCGAGACGATACCGTCGATCGGCGAGCGGATGATGGTGCGGTCGAGATCAAGCTGGGCCTGCTCCACCTTGACGCGGGCCGCGACGACCTGCGGGTTCTCGGTGACGCCGACGCCGGAAATCAGGGCGGTGTTGGAGGCGCGCTGACCGACGGCAGCCGCGGCCTGCGCCTTGGCGGTGGCGAGTGCCGCCAGGGCCTGGTCCATGGCGGTCTTGGCGTTCTGGACGTCCTCACCGGAAACCGCGCCGCTGGCGGCCAGAGCCTTGCGGTCGTTATAGGATTTCACCGCATTGTCGTAGGTTGCCTGGGCATTATTGACCTGGGCGGCGCTGGCATCGGCCTGAGCCTTCAGGGTGGCGTCGTTTTCGTAATAGGTGCCGATCTGGCGGGTGGCCTGGTCGAGCTGGGCCTGGGCGGCGGCGAGCGCCAGTCTCGCGTCGGTGTCATCGAGCACCACCAGCACGTCGCCGGCCTTGACCGGCTTGGTCTCGTAGATGTTGGCCTCTTTCACCGGCGCCGAAACCAACGGGGTGATGGAGGCGGTGGAGGCATCGACATAGGCGTTGTCGGTTTCGACCGACTTGCCGCCCTCGATCAGGGTGTAGGCGCCGAAGCCGAGGCCGGCCAGGACGACCACGCCGCCGAAGATGAGAAAGAGCGGGCCGCGGGCTTTGGAATTGACGGGCCTGGCGGGAGCGGCGGTGTCCAGGGTTGCCGAGGGGGAGGATTGATCGGGCATGATGCTAACTTCGTGTGTGCTTAATGCGATTGAAAGCCGCCGCCGAGGGCGGCGATGAGGCTGATGCGGTTATTATAGGCCTGGGCGGTCAGGTCGGACAGGTCGAGTTCGGCGGAGGTCAGCTTGACCTGGGCGTCGATCAGGTCGAGCTTGCTGGACAGGTTGCGCTGGACGCGCAGATTGACCAGGTCATAAGCCTGTTGCGCGCTGTCCACGCGGCTTTTCGCCTCGGTGATCTGGTCGGCGATCGATTTGGTGCTGATCGCCGCGTCGGAAACCTGGCGCAGGGCGGTGACCAGGGCCTTGTTATAGTTGGCGACGGCCGAATTGTAGTCGGCTTCGGCGCCGCGATACTGGGCGCGCAGGCGGCCTTCGGCGAACAGGGGCAGGCTGATGGCGGGACCAATGCTGCCTATCGTGGAATCGTGACGGGTCAAGCCGTCCCAGTCGAGGGCCTGGAGGCCCCATTCGGCGCTGAACTTCACGTCAGGATAGAAGTCGGCTCTGGTATATTTGATGTTCTGGCCTTGCGCTTCCACCATCAGGCGGGCGGCTTCGACATCCGGGCGGCGGCCGAGCAGGTTCAGGCTGGCATCGGCGGGCAGGGACGCGAATTCGACCGGGGCGAGGGCGGGGCGCTGGATGGTCAGGCCGCGATCCGGACCGGCGCCGACCAGGGCGGCGATCAGGTTGTTTTGCAGCTTGATGGCGGCTTCGGCGCCGGAAAGGCGGGCGGCCAGGCGAGCCTGTTCGTCGGCATTATTCAGCACCGAATCCTTCGGTTCCAGATTGTGGGCGGCGCGGGCCTGCATCAGTTGCAGACGGGCGTCGCTGTTGGCCTTGACAGCGGCGAGGTCGTCGCGCTGCTGGTAAAGCCGGTCGAGTTCGACATAGGCGCGGGCGACCGCGACGGCGATATCCTGACGGGCGGCGATGCTTTCGACCTCCGCCGCCTTGCCTTGCGCGAAGGCGCCCTTGCGGGCGGCTTTCGCCTTGCCCCACAGACCGAGATCATAATTGGCGCCGATGGTGGCGCGGGTCAGCGGGTGGTAGCCCTTCGGCAGGAAATCGCGGAACGCCGCCGGATAGCCCATGTTCAGGCTCTGCTGCGTTTCGGTGATCGAGCCGTTGAGCGACAGGCTGGGCTTCAGCGCTTCGGTAATCTGTTCGCTGGAGGCCACGGCCTTTTGCAGGCGGGCATCGGCGGTCTGGATATCGGGGGAATTAGCGAAGGCTTCGTCGATCAGGGCATTGAGCTGCGGGTCGTTGAAACCCTTCCACCAGTCCTGCGCCGGCCATTCGCCCGATTCAGCCGGCAGGCTCTGCGTGGCGGCGAGGTCGGTGCGTGGGGCAATGGTGTGGGAATCCGGCACGGATGCGCAGTTGGCCAGCAGCGCGGCGGCGACCGCAAGCGTACTCAGGTTGGCCGCTTTCGTCAGGAAGGCGCGGGAGAAAACCGGCGCTTCAAATTTATGGGGGGAGGGCATCTGGAGGAGGTCCTGAAACACAAAAAGGTGAACCGTACTGTACAGTTCGGTTTATTTGCGCTAAGATGCAAATCAAGTCAAGCTCTAACTGTACAGTATGGTACAATTTTTTATGGAAATGCCAACAAAAACCTTGAAGGGCGCCGCAACTTTCAAGGATGCGCCTACTTTTAAGGACCAACGCCGCGAACGCATCATCCAGGTGGCGCGCAGCGTGTTTTACGAAGTCGGTTATGCCGGCGCCAGCATGTCGATGATATCGAGCCGCCTTGGTGGCTCGAAGGCGACCCTCTATGCTTATTTCAATAGCAAGGAAGACCTGTTCGAGGCCATCATCCGCGAACAGTGCGGCCAGATTGCCGACCTGTTCCTAGCCCATACCGGCACGGACGACCTGCGCGCCACGCTCGCGGTCATGGGCCGCGAGTTGCTTACGGCGATCATGTCGGATGAAGCGGTCCGCACCTTCCAGCTCATTGTCGAGGAAAGCCACCGCAATCCGCAACTGGCCGAGATGTTTCATAATGTCATCCAGAGCCAGGGCGGTTCCAACCTGGTCAATCTGTTGCAGGCGGCGCACGCGCGCGGACAGATCAATGCACCCAACAGCCAGGAAGCGGCCATGGTGCTGAAAAGCCTGATCTTCGGCGACTGCCACTTCAAGCGCATCATGAACCTGGCGGCGCAGCCGACCGAGGCGCATTTGTCGCGTCAGGTCGATCTCGCCGTCGATATCTTCATGGCCTATTATGGCGTAAAGTCCGCCGGGTAAGTGTTTACGAAAGTGTAAACCTTTTTGGTTAACGTCCGTTAAGCAAAGGGTTTCACATGGCCAAAACAACAGACGAATCAACGCCTTTTGATGTTCGCCCGAACGCGCAGGCGCTGGTGCGCAAACAGCGCCGCGCTGCCGATTTCGATCGGATATGCGCCGGCGTCTGTGAACTGGCCGCGGCGATTTTCGATGTGCCGATGGCTATGTTGAGCCTGCGCGATGGGGAGGCCCTGATCGCCGCTGCCGCCTTTGGTATTCCGGATATCGATGTGCTGGACGGTATCGCCTTCACGCAGCGCCCGCTGACGGCCGGCGAGGGCTTGAACATCCCTGACGCCGCGCATGACGCCCGCTATTTCCTGGAAAGCGCCGTCCTCCACGCACCGCATATCCGTTTCTATGCCGATATGCCGCTGGTGAATGAGGGCGGGATCATCGGCGTTATCGCCCTGGCCGATGCCGCGGCGCGTGAAGATTTTTCGGCGGCGAAACAGGCTGTGCTGGCGAGATTCGCCGATCAGGTGGCCACACTGCTGGCCCTGGCGCAGGGATCGGGTGCGGACATGCGGGGGATGGTGCAGATGCAGCAAAAACGTCTGGACCGCGCCGCGGAACTGGCCGGCTTCGGTTACTGGACGATTGATCTGGCCAGTCGTGAGGTCGTCTGGTCCAGGGAAATGTATGGCCTGCTGGGCCTGAACGAAAAGACATACCGGCCCATGGTGGCCACCCAGCTCGATATCTATCAGCCGGAGGATCGGCCGGTGGTGATTGAGCACTTCCAGCGCGCGGTCAATGCCGGCGAGGATTTCGATTTCGAATTGCGCGTCATCCGCCGCCGGGACAAGGCCGCGCGCCTCATCCGGACAAAGGGCGGAGTCGAATATGATGGCGATGGCGCACCGGTCCGGCTGTGCGCCGTGGTGCGTGATGTCACCGAATGGGCCGAAAAGGTGACTGGCCATTCACAGGCGACATTCCTGGGCCATGTGGCGGATGAACTGCGCGCGCCGCTCAATGAGATTTTAAGCTATGCCCGCCTGATCGAAACGCGGCCGGTTTCCGGCAGCGAGATCGCCGGCTATGCGCAAAACCTGCTGGCCTCGGCCGAGGCGCTGAAGCACCTGATTGGCGACATGCCGATTCCGCAGGCGGTGGAGCATCTCGATGAAGGAGACGAGGTCATCGATGTGGCCGCGACGATCCGTGAGACCGTCGACGCCTTCATGCTTCAGGCCCAGGCCGCGCAGACCCGGCTCAGTGCGCATTTTGTCGATTTCACCCGCAAACAGGCCCGTCTCGACGACATGCGGGTCCGGCAGGTGCTGCAAAACCTGATCGCCAATGCCTGCAAGTTCACGCAGGGTGGCGTCATCAGCGTCACGGCCAGTCAGGTGACGGCGGAAAATCCGCAGACGTTGAAACCGGAAATCCGCCTGCATGTCAGTGTGCGCGACACTGGCATTGGCATGGAGGAAGCGCAGCCGCGCACGCTCTTTAGTGGCGGCAAAAAGAAGCGCGGCCTGGGCCTGTCTATCGCCCAGGCGATCGTCGAAAGTCTCGGCGGCCATATCGGCGCGGTGTCGCGGCCGGGCGAAGGCACCAATGTCTGGTTTGAAATCCCTGTCGACTGGGTGGAGGCGCCGATCGTCAGTGCGCCTGACCCAAGGGCCACGCCGGTGCCGCGCACCCTGACGCGCCAGACCTTTGATACCCCGCAATCGCGTCCGGCCTATGCGCCGCCGCGACCGCGTTTCGATGCCGCTCCATCTGAGCCAGCAAAACATGCGCCGGTAGATGAAGACCGCATCAACCGCGAATATCTGCGCGCCCTGCTGGCGGATATGAAGCTCGATCTGCAATAACCCTGTTAATCTTGCGGGTAAGTTGTATTTTAAGACTTAGTCAGTAGTCTGACCGCGACCGGCTGCAAAAAAAGAGCGGCTTTTCGGGGACGGGAATGACCGACGATCTCAAGACGCAACGCGACCGCTATATCGCTTTTTCCCTGGCGGCGGCCGACCTTTTGATCGAGGCGGACAGCGACTTTCGCATCATCAGGACGATCGGCGCCACCCAGGCTTTGTTGAGCGGGCTTGGCGAAGGAGTCGTCGGGCGCGAGGTCTGCGATATCTTTATTCCGACCGATCGCGCCTTTGCCCGCCACCTGTTCAATCGCGCCAAGACTGTGGGCCGTATCGAACCCTGTGGTCTGAACCTGCAACAGGCGGAAGGCCCGCCGCTGCTGGTCAATATGGGGGCCTGTTACCTCGGCACCAGCGAAGGCAGCACCTTTATCAGCCTGACCGTTCTTTCCGACGGCGTGGTAGCGCAAACCACGGCGGACGGGCAAGCCGGTCTGCTCGATCTTGACTCTTATCTCGGCTTTGCCAGGCGCAAAATCGGCGTCAAAGGCGAGACGGCGCCGAAGGACATGAAACTGGTGCGCGTTGCCGGCCTTTCTCAGGCCATGCGCAATCTGCCGCCGGCCCAGTCCGACCTGCTGATGGGCGAGATCAGTTCGGTTCTGCGCGCCCAGGCCGTGGGCGGCAGCGCGGCGGCGCGCTTATCGGACGAAGCCTTCAGCTACATCCCTTCCGCCAAGGGCGAGGGCGCTTCGCCGGACGCGATTTCGCGTGATATCCGGGCGGCAGCGGTGGCTGCGGGCCTGCCGGAAAACAGTCTGGCGCCTGCGGTGCTCAATCTCGAACTCTCCACCGGCAATCTGGATCAGGACAGCATCGCCAAGGCCCTGCAATATGTCCTGAGCGATTTTTGCAAACCGGAACGCAGCCCGATCAGTTCGCTGGCGCAGGGCCTGAAATCGGCCATGGCTGAGACCGTCCAGCATTTCGACAGCATCCGCGCCCTGATCGACGGCAATAAGTACACGCTGTTCTACCAGCCGGTGGTGCGCCTGTCCGACCGCACGACACACCATTACGAGGCCCTGTTGCGTTTCGCCGACGGCCGGGCGCCGTTCGATACCATCCGCCTCTCGGAGCAATTGGGGCTGGTACAGGATTTCGACCTGGCGGTGGCGAAAAAGGCCATCGAGACCCTGGGGCGACACGAAGACGCGACCATCGCCATCAACCTCTCCGGCCTGTCGGTCCAGGGCGACCAGTTCCGCGAGCATCTGCGCCAGTTGCTGGGTGGCGCCGGCGGTGTGAGCCAAAGACTGATGTTCGAACTGACCGAATCCAATGCCATTGAGGATATCGAGGCCGCCGCCACCTTCCTGCGCTGGCTGCGGCGCACGGGCTACCGGGTCTGCCTTGATGACTTCGGCGCCGGCGCGGCCACCTATACCTATCTGCGCCATTTCGATGTCGATTTCGTCAAGATCGACGGACCTTTCCTGAAGGAGGCGCGTGATAATCCGCGTCAGCGCGCCCTGGTGCGCTCGGTCAGTCACCTGTGCCGCGATCTGCACACCGAGGTTGTGGCTGAAATGATTGAGGATGACGCCATGGCGGCGCTGTGCCAGGAGATGGGGATCGGTTATGGCCAGGGTTACCTGTTCGGCAAGCCGAAGCCGCAAATCGACACGCCGAAGCCGCTGGTGGTCGGCAAGCGCAAAGGGTTCAGCGAAAGCTGGGGGTAGGTTGGCGGAAAATCCGACCTGGTGCATCTTAGGTTCTATGAAAATGCACAGACTGATATCCCTTCTGCCCGCTATCGCCCTGCTGGCCGGAACCGCCGCTGCTGATGCCCGCGACTACTGGTTCGGCGCCGACCTCTCCTATGTCAACGAGATGAAGGCTTGCGGCGCGAAGTATGATTACAAGGGCGAGACCGACGCCTACAAGATCTTCGCGCAGTCGGGGCATAATCTCGTTCGCGTCCGTATCTGGGTCGATGCCAAGTGGACGCCTTATTCGAACCTGGCCGATGTCGAAACAACTATCGCCGCGGCGAAGGCGCAAGGGCAGAAGGTGCTGCTCGATTTCCACTATTCCGATGACTGGGCCGATGGCGGCAAGCAACTGGTGCCGGCCGCCTGGGCCGGTCTCTCCGAGGGCGATCAGGCGAAGGCGCTCTATCAATATACGCTCGATACGCTGAATGCGCTGAAAGCCAAGGGGCTGATGCCGGAAATGGTGCAGGTGGGCAACGAGACCAATGGTGAGATTCTGCGCACCCAGCCGGAAGAGCATGTCGCCATCAACTGGGTGCGCAATGCGAAACTGTTCAATGCCGGGATCAGGGGCGTGCGCGATGCCTCTGTGGATAGTTCCATAAAGCCGGAAATCATGCTGCATATCGCCCAGCCGGAAAATGTCGAGCCGTGGTTCGAGGCGGCCACCAGGGCCGGCGTCACCGGCTATGACATCATCGGCATGAGCTATTACAGCCGCTGGTCGAAGGAAGACATGAACGGCCTGGCCGAGACCATTCGCCGCGTCCATTACAGGTTCGGCAAGGAGGTGGTGGTGGTCGAAACCGGCTATGCCTTTACCGACGTGCCGGCCGACAGCGCCAATAATCTGCTGGGCTCGGCCTACGCGCTGAAAGACTATCCGGTCTCGGTGGCCGGTCAGGCGAATTATATGCACGATCTGATGCAGCAGACGCTCGATGCCGGCGGTATCGGCGTCGTCTACTGGGAGCCAGCCTGGGTTTCGACCAAATGCCGCACGCGCTGGGCGCAAGGGTCGGACTGGGAAAACGCTGCCTTCTTCGACTATAAGGGCAAGGCCCTGCCAGCGCTGGAATGGCCGAAAGCCGCATACGTCTGGCCTGTTGCGGTCATCTTTACCGTGCCGGATCATGGTCAGGCGGCGCAATATCTCGGCGGCGATTTCACCGGCGGCGTCCCTGTGGCCATGCAGAAGATGGATAGGCAATTCGCCTATACCGCCTGGCTGCGACCGGGCAGTCATGTGCTAATCGGCACGGCGGAGGATGAAGCCGCCCTGGGTGATGCCGAAGCGCTGGATGTGACAGTGCCCGATTCTGGCGGTTCGGTTGTGTTGGCAAAGTCACAGCCGTAATATTGTAGTACAATTATCTGGAAGATCGTCGTCAGTGTGTTATAAATCCGCAAAAGCCTCAAAAAGGCGGATAAAAACACACGGGGAGCGGCGGAAATTCCGATGTCAAACATCGTACAGACAGGGCCGTCGGGGGAAGCGCGCAAGGCGCTTCTGGCTTTTGTAGGCGCGCAGATATTACCGCATGAGGCGGATCTGCGTCATTGGCTGCTGCGACTGGGTGTGAAGGCGCATGAACTCGATGATATTGTCCAGGATGTTTATTGCCGCCTGCTGCGGCTGGAGCGCTTCGATCATATCGAGGATCCGCGCGCCTATCTCTTTCGCTGTGCGCGCAATGTCCTGCTGGAGCAGGTCCGGCGCAGCAAGGTGGTGTCGATCATGACGGTGCAGAATCTCGATGAACTGGGCGTGGCCGATCTGGGGCCGAACCCGGAAAGCGCCGCGTCGTCGCGCGCCGAACTGGTCCGGGTGCTGGGCCTGATCGAAGGGCTGCCGGAGCGCTGCCGCCAGGTGTTCGAGCTGCGCAAGGTGCATGGTCTCTCCCAGGCCGAAACCGCGAAGGCCCTGCGGATCAGCGAGAATATTGTCGAGAAGGAAACGGCCAGGGGGCTGAACCTGATCCTGCGCCACATGGCGGAAGCGGGATCGGGGGTGGTGAGGGCGCTCACCACCCGTACCGGGCACAAGAGGATTCATGTCGCGGATTGATGAGGAGGCGACCCAGTGGGTGGCCCGCCTGAATGGTGAAGTGAGTGACGAAACGCGACAGGCTTTCGATGCCTGGCATGACGCGGACCCGCGCCATCAGGGCGCCTTTCTGCGCGCCGAGGCGGCGTGGGTGATGCTCGACCGCGCCGAGGTGATGACGCATGGCGATACGCTTCTGGCCCGGCGGGCACTGGAAGAAAAGCTGAAGCGGCATCGCAACTCTGTCAGCCGTCGTTATGTGATGGGCGGGGCGGTGGCGGCTTCGCTGACGGGCGCGCTGGCGGTTGGTTATGTTCTGGCTAATCGGTTGAGTGTGGCCACCGGTGTCGGTGAGTTGCGCAGTATCCCTCTCAAGGATCGTTCCATCGCCTCGATCAATACGGACAGCCAGATCGATGTCGATATGACGCCCCAGATCCGTCATGTGGCCCTGGTGAAGGGCGAAGCCTGGTTTGAGGTGGCCAAGAACCCGGAAGTGCCGTTTGTGGTCTCTGCCGGCGATATCCGGGTGCGCGCGGTCGGCACGGCCTTCAGCGTGCGACGGCGCGAGGGCGGCGCCGATGTGTTGGTCACCGAGGGCACGGTCGAAGCGTGGACCGTCAATGAAAAGGATAAGCGGGTGACGCTCACGGCCGGCCATGAAGCCTTTGTGCCGGTGAAGGCGGAGGTGGTTGAAGTGACCTACCGCCCCGAAGAGGTCGAGCGCCGGCTGGCTTGGCGCGAGCGGGAGATCGTCCTCAATTCCGAAACCCTGACCGAGGCGGTGGCCGAATTCAACCGCTATAACAGCCGCCAGATCATCATTGCCGATCCGGCCCTGGGTGCGCAGAAACTGGTGGGCGGCTTCCATGTCGATCAGCCGGAAACCTTTGCTCGCGCGGTCCAGACGGCGCTCAATGTACCGGTCAGCGAGACGGATGACCGTATCATAATTGGCACAGCCGGCGCCTCCTTATAAAAAAGTCGTACAATTCGGCGGAAAAAAACCAGCCGGACATCTTGGTTTCAGAAGGCGTGAAAAAACGCGCCTCGACAACAAGATGCAAGCACAAAGTAGTCAGGGAACATCATATGTCACATTGGAATAATGCCGCCTTCCGCGCGGCGCTCATGGGCTCGGTAGCTGCGGTCGTCATGGTGGCGCAGCCGGCCGCTGCGCAAACAAAGACCTTCAACATTCCGGCGCAGGACGCCGCCAGCGCCATTCCGGCTTTCGTCAAGCAATCGGGCCTGCAGGTGCTGGCCACGGCCACCGATCTGCAGGGCGTGCGCACCAATGCCGTTTCCGGCAGCCTGAGCAACGATGCCGCGCTGGCGCAGTTGATCGCCAATACCGGCCTGACTGTTAAGACCAATGACGGCGCCTCCGCCGTGATCGTGCGCGCCGCGGCTGCCGATGCCGTGGCCAGCGAGGCCGCCGCCGAAGCCCCGGCCGACCCGCAGGAAGTGGTGGTGGTCGGCGTGCGCAAGTCCCTGCGCGATGCGCTCGATGTCAAGCGCCGCAATACCGGCATCGTCGAAGCCATTTCCTCGAAGGACATCGGCGCCCTGCCGGACGTCACCATCGCCGAGACGCTCAACCGCCTGCCGGGCATCACCGCCACGCGCGACCGCGGCAATGACAGCCAGGCCTCGATCCGGGGTCTGGGCGCCCGCATGGTGCTGGGCACGGTCAATGGCCGCGAAGTGGCCTCATCCGAACCCGACCGCAATGTGCGCTGGGAAGTCTATCCATCGGAAGTCGTTTCCGGTGCGTCGGTCTACAAGTCTTCGGAAGCCAGGCTGATCTCCGGCGGCATTTCCGGTACGGTCGACCTGCAAACCATCCATCCGCTCGATTACAAGGGGCCATCCTTCGTGCTGCGCGCCGGCCCTGTCTATTATGATGGCGGCTCGGCCTTCCCGAACTATGACGGCCTGGGCTATCGCACCTCCGCCTCTTTCGTCCATCGCTTTTCGAACAGCTTCGCGGCGGTTCTCGGCCTGACCTCGCAGGTCCAGAAGAACGGCTACGAATCCGTGCAGGGCTGGGGCTATAATTCCGGCGCTGATAACGGTCCGGTCGTGGCCGGTGACACCACCAAATATAATACGCCCTGGGGGGCGCAGGCCGAAGCGAAGCGCCTGAAGGAATCGCGCTTTGGCGCTTCGCTCGGCCTGCAATTCAAGCCGACGGATAATTTCCAACTCAGCTATGACCTGCTCTATTCCGACATCAAGATCCATGAATTGCAGGATCAGGCGTGGTATGGTGATGGCGCCTGGGGCAACTGGGACGGCGGCAACTACAGCAACTATACCGACGGCGCCACGGCGTCCGGTCAGGCGCCGGTTATCAACAGCAATGGCGATGTGGTGGCGGCAAGTGTCGCCTGGGCTGGCGATAAGTCGGTTGTGGCGCGCTATACAGAAGACAAGACCCTGATCGTCCAGGGCCTGAACGGCAAGTGGACCAGCGAGCACTGGACGGTGTCGGCCGATGCCTCCTATTCCAAGGCGCAGCGCTATAATCTGTGGGCGGCCAACGAACTCGCCTACTGGCCGAGCCTGATGACCTATGATTTCCGCGACAAGCCGGTCATCACCGTTTCCTCGGCGCCGGAAGACAACACCCAGACGGCGCAGACCGGCCAGACCTCGCTGGGCGCTGTTACCGACGAACTGAGCGCGGTGCATCTCGATTTCGAACGCCATCTCGACAGCGGCCTGTTCAAGAGCATACTTTTTGGGGTGCGCGCGTCGGACCGCACCAAGGCGCTGGGCTCGCTGAACGGCACCGTGTCGCCGATCATCGGGGCCGTGCCGGACTATTTGCTGTCGGGCTACAGCTTCAAGAACTTCAATATTCCGACGATCCTGACCGGTGATTTCGGCGCCCTGGCGACGCATCTTTACGGCACCTCGTTCGATATCGATCCGAAGACCACGCCGATCACCGACCGGGTCAAGGAAAAGGTCTCCGAAGCCTATCTCGAAGGCACTTACGCCACCACGATCGGCGGCATTCCGGTCGATGGCAATATCGGCGTGCGTGTCGTCGATGTCGATGCCACCTCGTCCGGCACCTCGACCGTCGCCGGCAACTGGGTCGAAAGTCCGCCGGGCAGCGGCGTCTGGGTGCAGGAAATGGTCACGACCCCGGTCACCGGCGGCGCCAGCTATTCCAAGGTGCTGCCCTCGGCCACGGCGCGCCTCGATTTCGGCAATGGTCAGTATCTGAAGCTTTCGGCTGCCAAGGTGATCTCCCGTCCGCCGCTCAATGACATGATCATCACGCGCCAGATCTCTTCCAGTGCGCCCTATACCGGTTCGTCAGGTAATCCCTACCTGAAGCCGTTCGAGGCGACGCAACTGGATATTTCTTACGAGAACTATTTCAACAAGGACGCCCTGTTTGCCGTCAGCGTCTATCACAAGCAGGTCGATAACTTCGTCGGCTATGCGTCGCGCCAGGAAACGATCGACGGCAATGTCTATACCCTGACCTCGCCGGTCAATTCGACCAAGGGCGGCCGCATAGACGGCGTCGAACTGACCTATCAGTCGTCATTCGGCTTTATCGGTCTCGATCACTTCGGCATCTATTCGAACTACGCCTATGTCGATTCCGACCTGACGGAAATGTCGGCGGGCCTGCCGCTGAACGGTCTGGCCAAGAACACCGGCACGCTGGACTTCTGGTATTCCGACCACGGCATCGATGCCCGCCTCGGCACCAAGTATCACGACACCTATACGGCCATCTATGGCTGGAACGATGCGCAGTTGATCCGCGTGCGTCCGGAAACGACCATGGACTTCTCGATCAGCTACCAGATCAACCCGATCGTCCAGGTCCGTTTCCAGGCCAACAACCTGCTGGATACGCCGCTGCGTACCTATAATGACAACGTCAAGGACCGCCTGGGTCGCTATGACCTCTATGGCAAGCGTTACCTGCTGGACTTTACGGTGAAGTACTAAGGTGAGAGGTAAGTAAGAACCCCCACCACCACGCGCCAAGTGGCGCGCGGTCCCCCTCCCCACCGGAGGTGGGGAGGTATAAGAAAATATACCTCCCTGAATTTGCCTTCTAATTCGGGGAGGGGAACCGACGCGCTCTTGCGCGTTGGTGGTGGGGTTTCTTGCTTTCTTAAAATCTATTCAATGGCCAGCCCTTGACCTCATCAGGGGCTGGCCATCATTGTATCTGCAAACCTGAGAGGAACCACCATGCTCGATCTGAACCGCCGCCATCTGCTGGCCGGCACCGCTGCCACATTCGTTGCCGTTCAGGCGGGCACATCGCAGGCGCAGAGTGAGGTGATCAGGTCGGACGATCGCCGCACCCGCTTCGATACCGGCTGGCGCTTCGCATTCGGCCACCTCTACGACGTGGAAAAGGATTTCGGCTATGGGGCTGACCAGCGCACCTATGCCAAGCAGGGCATAGACGCCACGCCGGTCGCCAAGGCGGATTACGACGATTCGCAGTGGCGACCGGTCACCCTGCCACACGACTGGGCGGTGGAGCTGCCGTTCGTGCACAAGGAACCGAAGACGCCGCTGAAGCCCGACGATCATGGCGCGGTGTGGGACCCGGCCGCCAATCACGGCTACAAGCCGCTGGGGCGCGACTATCCGGAAACCAGTGTTGGCTGGTATCGGAAAGTCTTCACGCTCGATGCCGCCGATAAGGGCAAGCGCATTTCACTGGAATTCGACGGCGTGTTCCGTGACGCCATGGTGGTCATCAATGGCTATATCGTGAGGCGCAATGACAGCGGTTATACGCCTTTCCGTGTCGAGCTGAACGATTTCCTCAATACCGATGACACACCCAATACGGTGCTGGTGCGGGTGGATGCGTCACTGGGTGAGGGTTGGTTTTATGAGGGTGCCGGCATCTATCGACATGTCTGGCTGGTCAAGACTGATCCGGTGCATATCCCGCAATATGGCGTCTGCGTGCGAGCGAAGGCAGACGGCACAGTCGAGGTCACGACAACGGTAAGGAACGACAGCGATAAACCCTTGGAAATTGCTGTCGTACATAGGCTTACCTACGAGCTCAAACTAACTGACGGTGGCTGGACATCTTCAAGCGGCCAACAACTGGCGGCATGGCAGACTATTGAGGACGTGCAGACTTTCAAATGTGCAACGCCACGTCTGTGGACGTTGGAAGATCCTTATGTGGCCTGGCTAGATACTCAACTGCATGCGGAAGATGTAGTCCACGCGATTGACGGTGGACCGGATATTCTGGACACGGTTTTCACGCCTTTCGGCTTCCGAGATATCAGGTTCGACGCTGAAACTGGCTTCTTGCTCAATGGCAAATCCGTCAAGCTGAAGGGCACCTGCAATCACCAGGACCATGCCGGTGTCGGCGCCGCCATCCCCGACGCGCTGCAACGCTGGCGCCTGCAACAGTTGAAGGATATGGGCTGCAACGCCTACCGCGCCTCGCACAATCCGCCGACGCCGGAACTGCTCGACCTGTGCGATGAGATGGGCATTCTGGTGATCGACGAAACGCGCCTGATGACCTCTTCGCCGGAAGGTCTGGCGCAACTGGAAACCCTGATCCGCCGCGACCGCAATCACCCTTCGGTCATTCTGTGGTCGATCGGCAATGAAGAGCCTCAGCAGGGCACGGACCGCGGCGCCAATATCGCCCGCACCATGAAGCGTCTGTGCAATGACCTCGACCCGACGCGTCTGATCACAGCGGCGATGGATAATGGTTATGGCCTGGGCATTACCGAGGTGATCGATGTTATCGGCTTCAACTACCGTGACCAGTTGATCGACGGCTTCCACGACAAATTCCCCAACAAGCCGATTATCGGCACCGAGACGGCCTCGACCGTTTCGACACGCGGCGAATATGTGAAGGATGACGCCGCCCATATCGTGCCGGCATATGATACGACGGCCCCGTGGTGGGCGACGACGGCTGAGGGCTGGTGGCCGCATTTCGACGCCAAGCCCTATATCGCCGGCGGTTTTATCTGGACCGGTTTCGATTATCGCGGCGAGCCGACGCCCTACAGCGAATGGCCGTCGATTTCGTCACAGTTCGGCGCGCTCGATACCTGCGGCTTCCCGAAGGACAACTACTATTATTACCGCGCCTGGTGGCGGCCGGAGCCGCTGCTGCATCTCTTCCCGCACTGGAACTGGGAAGGTAGCGAAGGCAAGGATATTTCGGTCTGGGCGCATTCCAATGCCGATGAGGTCGAACTGTTCGTCAATGGCAAGTCGGCGGGTCGCAAAACTGTCACAAAGGATTTCCACGTCGAATGGACCGTGCCATATCGGCCCGGCAAGATCGAAGCCTTCGCTTACAAGGCCGGTAAGGTTATTCTGAAAGACAGGCGCGAAACCGCCGGTGCGCCGGCGAAGGTGGTGCTGACCACCGACCGCACGGTGCTCACCAATGACGGCATGGATTGCACGGTTATCAAGGCGGAAGTCTTCGATGCCAGGGGGCGTCCGGTGCCGAAGGCGGATAATCTGATCAAATTCGCCGTTTCCGGTCCGGGCGCGGTGATCGGCGTCGGCAATGGCAATCCGAACAGCCACGAAGCCGACAAGGCGTCGGAGCGCAAGGCGTTCAATGGCCTGTGTTGCGCCATTGTCCAGGTGACCGGCGCGGGGGGCATCATCGTCACCGCCACGGCTGACGGGTTGGCCGGTGGTAAGGTGGTGCTGAAGTCGGCTTAATCTTGTACCTCCCCATCTCTGATGGGGAGGGGGACCACAAGCGAAGCGCAGGGGTGGTGGAGTTTCTTGCTTGGGAGCGCCCCTCCGTCGCGGACTTCACCGCGCCACCTCCCCATTTAGAAAATGGGGAGGAGATAGATTACCCCGCTTGGTCGCCCCACAGCTTCTTCAGGGCCGGCCCGCGGCCGCAGCCGATATAATAGGCGTTATAATGCGCGGCGTGGGTCTGCCAGTAATGCTGGTGATAGTCCTCGGCCGGATAGAAGGGCAGGCCGGTATTGGTCGATTTGACGATCAGCGTATAGATCGGCTTGTTCAGTTGCCGGCCAACCGCCTGCTTTGAGGCCACGGCGGCATTATATTGCGCATCCGAAAAGGTGAAGATGGCCGTGCGGTAGTTGTCACCACCATCGCAGATCACACGGGCCTTCGTCGTCGGGTCGGTCGAATGCCAGTAGGTATCGAGCAGTTGCTGATAGCTGACCTGGTCGGGGTCATAGGTCACTTCCACGGCCTCGACATGGCCGGTGCCGCCGCTGACCACATCTTCATAGGACGGATTCTTCACCGAGCCACCCATGAAGCCGGCGCGGGTATTGGTCACGCCCTTCACATGGTCGAAGGCTTTCTGGGTGCTCCAGAAACAGCCGCCGGCAAATACCGCCACCTGTGCCTCGGCGGCAAGGGCATTGCCGGCGAAACTGAAAGCCAGCAGCGATGTCACAAATAAACGTCTCAGCATGTCAGGTTCCTAAGCGGGAATGAATTTCAAGGCCACGCCATTGCTGCAATAGCGCTTGCCGGTGGGAGCGGGGCCGTCATCGAACAGGTGGCCGTGGTGGCCGCCGCAGCGTGCGCAGTGATATTCGGTGCGCGGAATGCCGATGGCGAAGTCGGTCTTGGTCTGCAGGTGGCCGGGGATGGCGCGGAAGAAGCTGGGCCAGCCGGTGCCCGAATCGTACTTGGTGTCGGAATTGAACAGGGGCAGGTCACAGCCCAGGCAGGCGAAGATGCCCTTGCGGTGTTCATTGAGCAACGGACTGGTGGAGGGCCGCTCGGTGGCTTCGTGGCGCAGCACATTATAGGCGGCCGCCGGCAGGCGCTTCTTCCATTCGGCATCGCTGAGTTTCAGTGGCGCGATGGTCTCGGCCTCGCTTTGCGAACAGGCGGCCATCAGCGCGCCCATTCCGGCCAGGGAGAGAAAGTGACGGCGTAACATAGGAGACTCCGTAAAAGACTTACCCTGACTTATACGCTCAAAATTCGCATCGGGTTACAGGCCGGAAACTGTGGCCATAATAACGCACCCTGTCCCTATCCGGTTTGTAAAGACCTCATAAAGACCGTCGTCACATAAGTGTCAAATCAGTTACACGCGACTGTCATGAAGCGCGCCTATTTCGCCGTGCGTGGCCCTGGCTGTTCGGGGACCAAAAAATTACAAGCACACGCACAAGGTAATTTCACCATGAAAAAATCCCTCGTCATCGGCACGGCCGTCGCCGCCATTGCGCTGGCCGCCATTGCTTCGGGCGCCTCGGCCCAGGATACGACCATCTCCGGCCGTATGTATGCCGACTTCACCAATATCGACAACAAGGTCGATGGCGTCGAAGCCGCCCCGACGGGCACGGGCTTCGATATCAAGCGTCTGTATATCGGCATCGACCACAAGTTCTCCGACATGTTCTCGGCCAACGTGACGACCGACTTCCAGTACAGCTCGGCCATCAGCTCGACCGAAATCTACCTGAAGAAAGCCTATGTCCAGGCGAAGTTCTCCGACGCCCTGGTCGTTCGCGTCGGCGCCACGGACCTGCCCTGGGTGCCCTATGCCGAAGACATGTACGGCTTCCGCTTTGTTGAAAACACCGTTGCCGACCGCACCAAGTTCGCCACCTCTTCGGACTGGGGCCTGCACGCCTCGGGCAAGCTGAACAGCAACTTCTCCTACGCGGTAGCCGCCATCAACGGCTCCGGCTACAAGAACCCCTCGCGCGCCAAGAGCATGGACTTTGAAGGTCGCCTGAGCGCCAAGTTCGACACGCTGAACTTCGCCATCGGTGGTTACACCGGCAAGCTCGGTCAGGAAGTCGCCGGCGGCGCCGCCACGCCGAACACCGCCACCCGCTTCAACGCCCTGGCCGCATATATCGGCGAGCGCAGCCGTTTCGGCGTCGAATATTTCTCGGCCAACGACTATTCGGCCGCCCTGGTCAAGGATCCGCTTAACGAGGACAAGGCTGACGGCGTGTCGGTCTTCGGTTCCTACCGCCTGACCCCGGTCTATACCGTGTTTGCCCGCGCTGAAGAAGTGAAGCCCTCGAAGACGCTCTCGCCGTCCAAGAAGGACAAGTACTATAACCTCGGCGTCAACTTCACGGCCTACAAGGGCATCCAGTTCGCCGCCGTCGCCAAGCACGACGAGATCACCTCGATCGGTCACAAGACCGAATCCAACGAAATCGGTATCTGGACCGAGGTTCGTTACTAAGAATTGCCGGGCGGGCCGCTGAGTGATCACGGCCCGCTTTCGCATTCGGTTGTCTTTTAAATTCCGCGCGCTGTAACAAAACTGTCGCAATAACGCGATAGAGCATCCGGACAGCCCGCAAAACATCCCTTCCAAGGAGATACGCATGTTCAAGTTTCTGAAAGTGGCCCTCGCCGCTGCCGTGATGACCGCTTCGGTCGGCTCGGCCGCCATGGCTGCCGATTCGATTTCCGGCGCCGGCGCCACCTTCCCGGCCCCGCTCTATGCCAAGTGGGCTGAAGGCTATAAGCGCTCGACCGGTATCGCGCTGAACTACCAGGCCATCGGTTCCGGCGGCGGCATCAAGCAGATCAAGGCGAAGACCGTTGATTTCGGCGCCTCCGACAAGCCACTCACCCCCGATGAACTGGACTCGGCTGGTCTCTACCAGTTCCCGACCGTTGTCGGCGGCGTTGTCCCGGCCATCAACATTCCGGGCGTCCCCACCGGTAAGCTGAAGCTGCCGGGCGCTGTCCTGGCCGATATCTTCCTCGGCAAGATCACCACCTGGAACGATCCGGCCATCGCCAAGTGGAATGCGGGCCTGAACCTGCCGGCCCTGCCGATCACCGTCGTCCACCGTTCGGACGGCTCCGGCACCACCTTCCTGTTCACCTCCTACCTCGGCATCGCCTCGCCGGAATGGAAGCAGAATGTCGGCGCCTCGGACGCCGTTGAATGGCCCGCCGGTGTTGGCGGCAAGGGTAATGACGGCGTCGCCGCCCTCGTTCGCCAGACCGCCGGTTCGATCGGTTACGTCGAATACGCCTATGTCATGAAGACCGGCATTGCCTACGCCCTGGTCGCTTCCAAGGACGCCACCTGGCCGATGCCGACCGCTGCCAACTTCAAGGCCGCGACCGCCGGCGCCGACTGGGCCCACGCCCCCGGCAACTATGTGCTGATCCTGAACCAGCCGGGCGCCAATGCCTGGCCGATCACCGGTGCCACCTTCATCCTGATGTACAAGGAACAGGCCAATGCCGCCAAGGCCGCCGAAGTTCTGAAGTTCTTCGACTATGCCTACAAGACCGGCGACTTCAACGCCAATGAGCTGTACTATGTGCCGCTGCCGGCCACGGTGAAGTCGATGATCCGCAAGCAATGGTCCGCCAATATCAAGGCGAACGGCGCCGCGGTCTATAACTCGCCGAACAAGTAAGATCAGGACGGCCTGACAAGGAAGGCGAGGATGACCTGATAGGCCATGCCTCGCCTTCTCTTGTTTCTGCTCTCCGCAGCCCTTATAGCTGCATCCCGAAGATGAACCAGGACGAGATTTATGTCTGCTGAAACCAAGTCGCCCCGCTTCGATCCGACTGACCCGATTTTTCGCTGGGTGTCGTTCGGCGCCGCCACCCTGCTGCTGGTGGTTCTGGGATCGCTGATCGCTTCCCTGGTCTATGGCGGCTGGCCGGCGCTTTCGACCTTCGGCCTGGAATTCTTCCTCAAGTTCAAGGACTGCCCGGCGGGGCATGGCGGTCATTTCTGCATCGATACGCCGTGGAATCCGGTGACCGATGTTTACAGCGCCACCGCGCCGATTGTCGGTACGATCGTCTCCTCCTTCCTCGCTCTGCTCTTCGCCCTGCCGATCGCCATTGGCGTCGCGGTTTTCCTCACGCAATTCTGCCCGCGCTATCTCGCCCAGCCCCTGTCCACGGCGGTTGAGCTTCTGGCCGGCATCCCCTCCATCGTCTACGGCATGTGGGGCCTGTTCGTTTTCGCCCCCTGGTTCGCCAAGACCATCCAGATGCCGCTCATGATCGCGGCCTCGCAGGATCCGACTTCGTGGGTCGCCAAGCTGGTGGCGGGCATCCCCAATGGCGCCAACCTCTTCACGGCCTCGATCATTCTGGCGATCATGGTCCTGCCCTATATGGCCTCGGTGTTCCGCGAGCTGTTCCGCTCCATTCCGGCGCAGGTCCGCGAAGCGGCCTTCGGTGTCGGCGCCACGCCGTTTGAAGTCACGACCTCGGTCATCATCCCCTATGTCAGAAAGGGCATGATCGGCGTGATCATGCTGGGCTTGGGCCGCGCGCTCGGCGAAACCATGGCCGTCACCTTCATCATCGGCAATTCGCACCGTTTCCCGAAGTCGCTGTTCGATTCATCCTCGACCATCGCCTCGACCATCGCCAATGAGTTCGCCGAGTCGACCTCAGACCTGCATACCTCGGCCCTGGTGGCCTTGGGTCTCATTCTCTTCCTGATCACCTTTACCGTGCTGGCGATTGCGCGCTGGCTCCTGTCCACCCAGCGTTACTAAGGAGAGACACATGGATCGCGCGCTTCGCCGTAAAATCGCCAACTACATCTTCATCGCCCTGTGCGTCATCGGCACAGCCATCGCCCTGGGCGCCCTGGCCCTGATCCTGTGGTCGCTGTTCACGCAGGGCATCGGCGGGATGAACCTGAAAATCTTTACCATGGATACGCCGGCGGCCGGTTCCGAAGGCGGCCTGCGCAACGCCATCGTGGGCTCCATACTGATGTGCGGCGTCGGCATGATCATCGCCGTCGTGGTTGGCATCCTGGCTGGCACCTGGCTGGCGGAAATCGGCGGCGACACGACCTACGGCCACGTCGTCCGGTTCCTGAATGACGTTCTGCTGTCGGCGCCCTCCATCCTGATCGGCCTGTTCGTCTACGAACTGCTGGTCTTCAAGAGCAACCCGCTGTCGCTGGGCCACTTTTCCGGCTGGGCCGGCGCCATTTCGCTGGCTATTCTGGCGACGCCGATCGTGACGCGGACGACCGAGGATATCCTCAACCTGCAACCCAATGCCCTGCGCGAAGCGGGCATGGCGCTGGGGGCCTCGCAGTTCACCACCATCCGCAGCATTATCTGGAAGGCGGCCGGCTCCGGCCTCCTGACCGGCGGCCTGCTGGGCTTTGCCCGTATCTCCGGCGAGACCGCGCCGCTGCTGTTCACGGCCCTGGGCAACCAGTTCTATAACGGCGACCTGAGCCAGCCCATGGCCAGCCTGCCGGTCACCATGTTCAATTTCGCGCTTACGCCCTACGAAGACCTCAACAAGCTGGCCTGGGCCGGTGCGCTCCTGGTCGCTGTCGCGGTGCTGGGGGTCAATATTCTTGGCCGCTGGATCGCCCGCGAAAAGAATGCCGGTCACTAAATCCTCTTTGCTCATTCAACTGAGAACACGTTCATGACAACCGACACGACCTCCCCGGATTTCAAAAGCGTCATCGTTCCGCCGCCCGAAGGCAGTCTGGTGCTTGAAATCAGGAAGCTGAACTTCTTCTATGGCCAGCATCAGGCGCTGTTCGGTGTCGATTTGCCGGTGAAGAAGAACGCCATCACCGCCCTGATCGGTCCGTCGGGCTGCGGGAAATCGACCCTGCTGCGCACGATCAACCGCATCTATGATCTCTATCCCGGCCAGCGCGCCGAGGGCGAAATCCTGTTTGAAGGTGAAAACCTGATCGGCCCCAAGGTGGACGTGGCCGCCCTGCGTGCCCGTATCGGCATGGTCTTCCAGAAGCCGACGCCATTCCCGATGTCGATCTATGACAATGTCGCCTTCGGTGTGCGCCTGCACAGTTCGAAGTCCAAGGCGGAGCTGGATGAACTGGTGGAAAGTTCGCTGCGCAAAGCGGCGCTGTGGGACGAAGTGAAGGACAAGCTGCACAAGTCTGGCCTCGGCCTTTCCGGCGGCCAGCAGCAGCGTCTGTGCGTGGCGCGCGGCATTGCCGTCAACCCGGAAATCCTGCTGCTTGACGAACCGGCCTCGGCGCTTGACCCGATTTCCACCGCCAAGCTTGAAGATACGCTGGAAGAGCTGAAGAGCGACTACACCATCGTCATTGTGACGCACAACCTGCAACAGGCGGCGCGCCTGTCGAACTATACGGGCTTCATGTTCCTCGGCAAGATGGTCGAGTTTGGCCCGACGGAAGAACTGTTCGTCAAACCGAAGGTCGACAAGACCGGCGATTATATCGGCGGTCGCTTTGGCTAATGGGGTTTGGGGCCTGTGGCCCCAAGCCTTTCCCTTCCAATAAAAAAGCCTCGCTTTTAAGAGCGAGGCTTTTTTATTGGATTGAAGAAGATGTGGGGTCACGGACCCCAAACCCCGTTCGCTCAATGCACGTACAATGTTCGCGCGTCGCTGTCGAAGGTCGTGCCATCCGTTCGCGTGGCGCGGATACTCAGCTTGTGCTCGCCCGATGTCAGCGACCCCGCCGGGAACTTGAAGTCATATTGCAGCTTTGGCCAGTTGGGATCGTATTTCAATATGTCCGGCACACGGAACGCCTCCGGATCAAGTCCATACCGCGCACGCGTCACCACCTTGCCGTCCAGCAGCACATCGACCGCGGTGACGCCCTTGGGATCGGCCGCCACGCCATGATAATTACCGGTGTCGTCGCCGGCCAGGAATTCCCCGCGCTCCGGATGAGCGATATAGGCTTGCGGGAAGAAGGCGCAGGGCGCGCCGGAAATATCACCCAGCGGATGCACCCTGACCCGCGCCGTGTAGAAATCGACGGCCATCTTGTACGGCGGCAGGGCCACGACACGGAACGGCTCTATCTCCTCGAAATTCTGGCAAAGTTTGGTGTACATCGCCACCTTGTCCGCCTCGTGATAGATATAGGACGGTTCCAGCATGGCCAGCATCACGCCCTTTCCGGCCTGTTTTTGCAGTAGGGCCGACATATCCAGCCCCCACTTGTGGCGCGCCACCACGAAGCGCGTCAGTTCGTCGTTCGGATCGTCCAGAGTATAGAAGCGGCGATGGCTGTCGCCCGATCCGGGAAACTCCATATGGACCGCGCTCATATGGCTGTTGGCCGCCCACGCCACATCCGGGCCGAAGCGTTGCTTGGCGCGGGCATCGGCGGCGGCGATATCGGGCTCAAGCAGGGACCAGTTTTCGTTTTTGAGAATATTGTGCTCGCGCAGCGCATAGGGCAGTTCCGCCGAATGGACAAAAGCCCACTGATAGGCGGTGCCGGCAATGCCGACCGCCAGCGCCATCAGCGGCGCCGTGGCGATCACGGCCATGCGCAGGTTGCGGTTGCCTTGGGTCGCGGCCCGGCTCATGAAATTTTCCAGCAGGTCCGGCACGAAGGGCAGCAGCGGAATAAAGGCCATGAAGGGCCAGTGCGGCATGATCTTCTTGTTAAAGATGGTCTGTACGCCATAGAAGAAGAGAATGACGACAAACTGCCAGGCCAGCAGGCTTTCCGGCTTGTCGCGGTCGCGGATCAGGCCATTTTTCGCGGCCACAACCATGGCGGTGAAAAAGACCGGCGTGCCCATCGCGAACTGGGTTTCAAAATAGCTCAGAAGACGGCCGGGATCGGGCTTGAACTGCGGACGGTTCAGCACATGGAACTGGATGGCCGGCCAGTCATTGAGCGCATTGTAGATCAGCGAAGGCATCAGGCCCAGCAGGGCCACGCCGGCGGTGATCCATACGCCAGGTTTGGTCCACAGCTTGCGCCCCTGCGCAGTGGCCAGCATGAAGACGACGACAGCCAGACCCGGCGCCAGGAAACGGAAATGCACCAGCAGGCCAACCGCGGCGCAAACACCGGTCAATACCCACCACTTGATCCGGTCCTGCTGAATGGCACGTATCAGGCAGCCGAGCATCAGGGCCATCAGCACCTGCAGGGCGCCTTCGGGGTAGAAGACCGTGCCATTGAGCGACAGGGGCGGCAGGAGCAGGGCGATCATGGCCGCCCACAGCGCGTTGCGGTGGCTGACCAGCGGCGTGGCCATGAAATAGACGGCGAAGGGCATCATCGTGGCGATGATCAGCGAGATGATCCGCAAGGGCAGGACGTGCCAGCCGAAGATCGTTGTCACCAGCCGCGCCAGCCAGGGAAAGCCGGCGGGAATATCGGGATAGCCGAGATCGAGATAGGCGCCGGAGACGACAAAATGGCCTTCTTCCCAGATGACATGACTGATCAGGGCGACATAGAATTTCCAGGCCAGCAGAATCGCGCCCAGTATGAAGGCGGCGCGGATCAGGCTTTTGTCATCACCCAGGAAAGGTTTTTGCAGCGCCAACGGCGGACGCTCACTATTCAGATCGTAGAATTCGGCCATGCGGTCTCCCCAGTCAGTCCCGACTTATAGCGGGCCTTGGGGAGCGGGGTAAAGACCCCTATGCCTTGACCCGTTCGCGGGTGGCTGCGGAGACGGTGTAATCGGCGGCGACCCGGACATCGCGCAGGTGGCGCACTTGGCGGATCGATTCTTCGTAGAGCGGATGGGCCTTGTAGGCGCGGAAATCTTCGATCGTGTTGAATTCGCCATAGACGATGACGTCGATCTCATTGGCGATCTGGTCGATTTTCTCGTTATAGGCGACTTCCAGCAGGGCGGCGTGCTCGATCTGGGTCAGGACGGACAGGCCGCGATAAATGGCCTCACGATCCGCTTCATTCGGGCTGGAAAACATAACGATGTGACGGATCATGGCGGCTCTTTGGGCAGGCTTTTCGTAACAAATCGAACGATCCCGTTCCCTTAAACCGTGAGGCCTATCCGTCAAGCGCCGATTTTGCCGCAGATGCTATTCGAGGGTGTTTTATTCCCCTGCCAACCCTTCGGCGTGGCCACAGGCGCGATCATGGACATGCACCGGGCGATGATAGAGATAGTTGCAGGTGTGGCCGGCGGCGATCAGCAGGGCGCCGATCACGCTCATGGCCACTTCCACATCGCTGAGCGCGGGGATAAAGGCGGCCAGGGCCAGCAGGATCAAACCGCTGACGATGGGGGCGGAAATCTGCCATTTGCGCCAGACATGCGAGGCGCGAATGGCCCACAGGCTGATCGGCGCGGCGGTCAGCACCAGGGCGGCATGGACCCAGCTTCCGGTAAAGGGGGTGAGCGCCGGCAGCAGAACGACCAGGAACGGCAGGGCCAGGCAATGCACCACGCACAGGGCGGAAAGCGCCAGAGAGGCGATATCGAGCCATTTTTTCTTCAGGTAAGGCATGGGCAGTGGTACCGTGGGGCGGCGGAAACGCCGTAGTCATGCAGATATGTTATATTGTAACTTTTTGCAAGGCCGCAGGCGAAATATAATTGTGAAGAGGGGCTATGATCACCTTTGCTGAGATAGAAAGCCAGGCCATCGAGCGCAAGGGCGACCTGGTGCCGCTGCTGCATAATCCCTTGCCGGTAAAGGCCATTGCCGCCATTCCCGATGACCGCTGGCTGTCGCAGATGACGCGCTGCATTTTCGAGGCGGGGTTCAACTGGGATCTGATCGACAGGCGCTGGCCGCAGTTCGAAGCGGCCTTTGAAAACTTCGACATTACCCGCTGGGTCTTTATGTCGGATGACGATCTCGATCATCTGCTGAAGGCGCCCGGTCTGGTGGCTAATGCGCAGAAGATCCGTTCGGTCGGCGAAAATGCCCGGTTTATTTCCGATATCGGCAAGACGCATGGCTCGGCCGGCGCCTGGTTCGCCGACTGGCCTGCAGGGCGGTATATGGAGCTGTGTCTGGAACTGAAGGCGCGCGGCGCGCGGCTCGGCGGCATAACCGGCCAGCGCATGATGCGGCGCATGGGCGTCGATGCTTTGATCCTGACCCCGACAGTTATCAAAGCGCTTAACCACTGGGGCGTGATCGAAGGCGAGCCGACTTCGAAAAAGGCTTTTCTTGCTTTGCAGGCCGTGCTGGATGACTGGCGCACTGAAACTGGATATGGCCTGAACCATATCAGTCAGATTCTGGCCTGGTCGATCGACTGAGCAGGATACCAAAATAAGACCTTGCGTATTTAATAAATCAATTTTAGTTATTTCGCCAATCCGGACCACACGGACATCGGGAGACGATAGAATGAATGCGCAACAGCGACTGGCGGACCTGCGCGCCGAGCATGAGGCCCTGATCACGGCGCCCAATGCGCCGCAGCCTCGCACTAACGGCATCTATCAACGCTGGCAAAATCCGGTCGTCACCGCCGCCCATGTGCCTCTGGAGTGGCGTTACGATTTCAACCCGCAAACCAATCCTTTCATGGCGGAGCGGATGGGCATCAATGCCACCTTTAATGCCGGGGCGATGAAATGGCAGGGGAGGTACATTGTCGTGGTCCGCGTTGAGGGCGATGACCGCAAGTCGTTCTTCGCCGTCGCCGAAAGCGTCAATGGTGTCGATGGCTTCCGTTTCTGGCCCAAGCCGGTGGTGCTGCCGCAGACAGACGACCCGGACACCAATGTCTACGATATGCGCCTGACGCAGCATGAAGATGGCTGGATCTATGGCCTCTTCTGCACCGAACGTAAGGACAAGGCCCTGCCGGACGATCTGTCAGCGGCGACGGCGCAATGCGGCATTGCCCGCACCAAGGACCTGATCGACTGGGAGCGTTTGCCGGACCTGATCACGAACTCCGGCCAGCAGCGCAATGTCGTGCTGCATCCGGAGTTTGTGGACGGTAAGTACGCGCTCTATACGCGTCCGCAGGATGGCTTTATATCGGTCGGTTCCGGCGGCGGCATCGGCTGGGGGCTGTGCGACGACATGACCAAGGCGGTGGTCGACAGGGAAGTGATCGTCGATAACAAGGCCTACCACACCATCAAGGAAATCAAGAATGGCCAGGGACCGGCGCCGATCAAGACGCCGGAGGGCTGGTTGCATCTTGCCCATGGTGTGCGCAATACGGCCGCGGGGCTGCGCTATGTGCTCTACATGTTTATGACGGCGCTGGATGAACCGTGGAAAATCATCCATGCGCCGGGCGGGCACTTCATAGCGCCGCAAGGGCCGGAGCGCGTCGGCGATGTGTCGAATGTTACCTTCTCCAATGGCTGGATCGCCGATGACGACGGCAAGGTCTTCATCTATTACGCCTCATCCGATACGCGCCTGCATGTGGCAACCTCAAGCGTGGCGCAACTGATTGATTACTGCAAAAACACGCCGGCTGATCCGCTGACCTCGGCCGCCTGCGTACAGCAGCGCATCGATCTGATAGACCGCAATGCCGCTTACCTGGCGGCCAAATGAGTCTGCGCGAGGAAGCCCGTGCTGAGAGTCTGCGTTTGCTCGACTGGTGGGCAAACCATCTGGTCGATGCCCGCGGTGGCTTTTATGGTGAGGTCGACGCCAATGACAAACTCGTATTAGACGCATCGAAAAGCATCATCCTCAATACGCGCCTGCTGTGGTTCTTCAGCGCCATGGCCGGGTGGTGGGGCGATGCACGGGCACTGACCCTGGCAAAGCGCGCGGCGGACTATATCCGCAGCTATTTTCTAGATATCGAACACGGCGGCCTATACTGGATACTGAAGGCGGACGGCCAGCCTGAAGATACGCGCAAGCAAGCGTACGCGCAGGCTTTTGCCGTCTACGCCTTCGCTGAATATCACCGCGCCACGGGCGATGCGGCCGCGCTCATCTTCGCGCACGATTTGCAGAGCCTTATCGAGGCGAAATACTGGGACGCGGAAAACGGCGGCTATATCGAGGCGCTGGACCGCCAATGGAATCCGCCGCTTGATCAGCGTCTGTCCGACAAGGATCTCGATGCGCCGAAGACGATGAATACGCACCTGCATGTGCTGGAAGCCTATACACGCCTGCATGAGGTGGCACCGACGGATGACACGCGCACGGCTTTGCACCGTATTCTCACCCTGTTTCTCGATCGCTTCGCCGGTCCAGATGGTCATCTGCGGCTGTTCTTCGACATGAACTGGAACGACCTGACGCGTTCAGTCTCCTATGGTCATGATATTGAAGCGAGCTGGCTGATCTGGGAAGCCGCTGAGGCCCTGGGCAATGAAGCCTTGCTTGTGCGGGCGCGACCAATTGTGATGGCTTTGGCGGAAACGGCGCGAGGCGAAGGCATGAGCGAGGGCGGAGCATTCAGCTATGAAAAGGGTTTTGAGGGCCACCTAGATCCGGATGGCGAATGGTGGGAGCAGGCCGAGGCATTGGTCGGCTTTGTCAATGCCTGGCAGATGACTAGCGAGGCGAACTGGCTGGACGCGGCTGAGAAGGTCTGGGCCTACACCAGGGCGCAATATGGCGCCGGTGGCGCGTCCGAATGGACCTGGTATGCGGCCTCTGCACCAAAAGATAAAATCTATAAGGCAGGGCAATGGAAGTGCCCTTATCATAACGGACGGGCCATGATCGAACTCGATCACCGGCTCGCATAAATATAACACAACAGGGGCAGGGACATGAACTTACAACCAATCGACCTCGCCATCGTCGCTGGCTATCTGCTGCTCACCGTGGGCCTTGGCTTCTGGGTGGCGAAGCTGGCTTCCGGCAGTATCCAGGGCTACTTCCTGGCGGGCAACAAACTGCCGTGGTGGGTATTGGGACTTTCCAATGCGTCCGGCATGTTCGATGTCGCCGGTACCATGTGGATGGTCGGGCTGCTGGTTGTCTATGGCCTGAAATCGGTGTTCATTCCGTGGCTGTGGCCGGTGTTCAACCAGGTGTTCCTGATGGCCTTTCTGGCGATCTGGCTGCGGCGCTCCGGCAAGCTGACTGGCGCCGAATGGATCAGTTTCCGCTTTGGCGAAGATTTCGGCGCCCGCGCCTCGCATCTGATCAATGTCGTCTTCGCCCTGATCATGGTGGTCGGGATGCTGGCCTTCGGGTTCTTGGGGATCGGCAAGCTGGCGGCTGAGTTTATCCCCTACAGGTTTTCGGCCGACCCGATGATCAATGACAAGATCTACGGCCTGATCGTCGTGGCGCTGACCACGGTCTATTCGGTCAAGGGCGGTATGTATTCGGTGGTGATGACCGAAATCCTGCAATTCTTCATCAAGTTGGTGGTGTGCATCGCCATCGCCTGGATCGCCGTGTCGCTTGTGACGCCGGAGATGATCCGCGCCGTGGTCCCGGCGGGCTGGCATGACATCTGGTTCGGCTGGAAGCTCGATCTCGACTGGGCAGGGCTGGCCCACCGCACCGCGCCGGACCAGAAGGTGGTGGCCGATACCGCCGTCTCGGTTATCTCGAAAGAAGGCTACTCCGCTTTTGGCATCTTCTTTATCCTGATGACCTTCCAGGGCGTGCTCAAGGCCATGTCAGGCCCGGCGCCCAACTATGACATGCAGCGGCTGCTGTCGGCCCGCTCGCCGATCGAGGCCGCCAAGATTTCCGGTTTTGTCAATGTGGTGCTGCTGTTCCCGCGCTATCTGATGATCGCCGGCATGGCGGTTCTTGCCCTGTGTTTCATCGGGCCGCAATGGACCCATATGCAGGCCGCGGCCGCAGCTTCGGGCCAGAGCTTCACCGGCGATATCGATTCCATCCTGCCGTGGGTGATCCGCAACTATATGCCGCCGGGCCTGATGGGTCTGGCGCTGGCGGGGATGCTGTCGGCCTTCATGGCGACCTATTCGGCCTCGCTCAATGCGGCGCCCGCTTATGTGGTCAATGACATCTACCGTAAATATATCCGCCCGGATGCGCCGCAGAAACGGCTCGTTCACCTGAGCTATGCCACCTCCCTGACCTTTGCCGTACTGGGGGCGCTGATCGGCTGGCAACTGACCTCGATCGACGGCATAGTCGGCTGGATCACGACCGGCCTCTATGGCGGCTATACGGTGGCCAATGTGATCAAGTGGTACTGGTGGCGACTGAATGGCACTGGCTATGCTGCCTCCATGGCGCTGGGCGTAGCGGTGGCCATGTGGATGGCGGTATGGAAAGATCCGGTCACCGGCCAGGCGATCAATGCGCTGGCGGCCTTTCCGTGGCTGCTGCTGGCCTGTCTGGCGGCGGCGGTGCTGGGCTCCTATGTGACCAAACCGACCGATATGGCGACCTTGAAGCTGTTCTACAAAAAGACCCGGCCCTGGGGTTTCTGGAAGCCGGTTCTGGAGGCCCTGCGCGCCGATGAGCCGGAGACCCAGCCCAATCGTGACTTCTGGCGCGATATGTTCAATTCGCTGACCGGCGTGGTGTGGCAGACGGCGATCACCGCTTCGGCTATCTTCCTTATCATCCGCGAAATGGACCGCTTCTGGCTGTCGCTCGGATTGGTGGTGCTGTGTTCGGTGGTGATGAAGTTCACCTGGTGGGACAGGATGCGGGATGAGCCGGCGTAGGATTTAATGCACGTCCCATCGTGGGATTTGCTGTTCAAATAGGGGAAGCATGTCGAGGAAATATCTCTTTATCAATCCATTTGGTGGGTATCCTGCCGGGGCTGGTATTTTCTACGAATGCAGGATTTGTGGAGAATCTGTACTATTCATGCCCGAAAATGCGGCGGCATGTGCATATAGGAATATCGTTGTTGACGCAGATGCTGGAAGGGTGTCCGTAAAGAACAAGTCAAAGTTCAAGGCGTATACAGAAGCATAGCTAGGCCTGACCGGCAAACTGCTTAAGCAAGACACCCCACCACCACGCCCTTCGGGCGCGGTCCCCCTCCCCGGCAAAGCCGGGGAGGTATAATTTTCTTGTACCTCCCCAACTTGTTGGGGAGGGGGACCGCGCCCGAAGGGCGTGGTGGTGGGGTTTCTTGCTTTGCTTCCCTTGCGCTGAACTGTAATCGTATTACATACAGTTGATATCGAAGGAGTATCTGCCGTGAAAATAGAAATCTGGTCCGATGTCATCTGTCCGTTCTGCTATATCGGCAAGGCGGAACTGGAAACCGCGCTTAAAGAATGGGGCGGCGAGGCCGATATCAGCCATCGCGCCTTTCGGCTTTCGCCCGGCCAGGCGGTGATGCCGACCGACCTGATGTTGCAGAAGAAGTACGGCATGAATGCGCAGCAGGTGACGACCAGCCAGGCGCAGGTCACGGCGCGTGCGGCACAGGCCGGGCTGGAATTTCATCTCGACGGCACACTGGCCGGTGATACCACCGATGCCCACCGCCTGATCGCCTTGGCGCAAGGCCATGGCAAGCAGGCCGAGGCCGTCGATCGGCTTTATCGTGCCTATTTCACCAACGGCCGCAATATCTTCGATCGCGCCGTGCTGCATGAGATCGGTGCGGAGCTTGGCCTGGCCGCCGCGGATATCGATGCCGCCTTCACCTCGTCCGATATCGACATGTCCATCGCGCTCGATCAGCGCCAGGCCCAGGCCTATGGCGTGCGCGGCGTGCCATTCGTGGTGGTCGATGGCAAATATGCCGTCTCGGGGGCGCAACCGGTGGCCGCTTTTCTGCAGACGCTTCAGGCCGCTGAGGCGGAGGCCAAAAAGACTCCGGTCGTCGAAGGCGATGCCTGCGGCATAGATGGCTGCGACTCCGCATAAAATAAATTGCCCGACTCAATTGGCGAAAGGGGAGGCGCGGCCTATATAGCCGTTTATCCTCCATTCCGAGCCAGTCGAAAGCGACCGTCTGATGAGTCCCTCCCAATTACAGAATGCCCCGATGCCGAAGCCAAAAGCCAAGGCATCGGAGACGATCGCCTTTCTCAAGCCCTACCTCTGGCCGTCGGACCGCACCGACCTGAAGATCCAGGTCATCTGGGCGCTGCTGGCCATGCTGGTCGGCAAGGTGCTGACCGCCTTTACGCCGCTCACCTTCAAATGGGCCACCAATGCGCTGACCGTTCATGCGCCGCAACTGGCCCATCCCGACTGGTGGACGATGATCATCGGTATGCCGCTGGTCATGGTGGCGGCCTATGGCATTGTCCGCATCCTGTTCAACGTCTTCAACAATATCCGTGACGCCATGTTCGCGGCGGTGGGGCAGCACGCCGTGCGCGGCCTGGCCAATCGCGCTTTTGTTCACCTGCACAATCTCAGCCTTCGCTTCCATCTCCAGCGCCGCACCGGCGGCCTGTCGCGGGTGATCGAACGCGGCAAGGCGGGGATTGAAACCATTATTCGCCTGACCATGATGGTCGGCATCCCCACCATTGTCGAATTCGTGCTGACCGCGGCAATCATCGCCTTCCAGTTCGACCTGATCTATGTCGCCGTCGTGGCGGTGACCGTTGTGGTCTATGTCTGGTTCTCGATCGTAGCCTCCAACTGGCGCATCTCGATCCGCAAGGACATGAACGAGGCCGACTCGGATTCGATGTCGAAGGCGGTGGATTCCCTGCTGAATTTTGAGACGGTCAAATATTTCGGCAATGAGGCGCACGAGTCCGCGCGTTATGACCGTGCCACGGCCATGTATGAAAAGGCGGCGATCAAGACCTATACCTCGCTGGCCTGGCTCAATATCGGCCAGACGGTGATCTTCGGCATTGGTATGCTGGCAGTCATGGTGATGTCGGTGCTGGAAGTGATGCACGGCACCAAGACCCTGGGCCACCTGGTCATGGTCAATGCCTATATGATGCAGCTCTCCATTCCGCTGAACTTTATCGGCACGCTGTACCGCGAAATCTCGACCGGCCTGATCGATATGGAAGCCATGTTCAAGCTGCTGGACGAGCCGCAGGAAGTCACCGACAAGGCCGATGCCCCCGATCTCGTGATCAGCGATGGCAAGGTAGCGTTCAAGGACGTGATCTTCTCTTACGATCCCGACCGCGAAATCCTCAAAGGTGTGTCGTTCGAGATTCCCGCCGGCAAGACGGTGGCGGTGGTCGGGCCTTCGGGCGCCGGCAAATCCACCCTGTCGCGCCTGCTGTTCCGCTTCTACGATGTGAAGGGCGGGTCGATCGAGATTGACGGCCAGGATATCCGTGAGGTCAACCAGGCATCCCTTCGCAAGGCCATCGGCATGGTGCCGCAGGATACGGTCCTGTTCAACGATACGGTGGGCTATAATATCGGCTATGGCCGCTATGGCGCCTCGCGCGAGGAGATCGAGGATGCTGCCGAGGCCGCCCAGATCGCCGGCTTTATCAGCACCCTGCCGAAGGGCTATGAAACCGAGGTCGGCGAGCGCGGTCTCAAGCTTTCCGGCGGGGAAAAGCAGCGCGTGGCTATTGCCCGCACCCTGCTGAAGGCCCCGCCGATCCTGATCCTCGATGAAGCCACCTCGGCGCTCGATACCCATACCGAGCGCGAAATCCAGGCGTCGCTTGATGACGTCTCGAAGAACCGCACGACCCTGGTCATCGCGCACCGTCTGTCCACGGTCGTGGGCGCCGATGAAATCCTGGTGCTGAAGGATGGCGTGGTAGCCGAGCGCGGCAGGCATTCCGACCTGATGAAGCTGAACGGCATCTATCACTCGATGTGGGAGCGTCAGCGCGCCGCCGACGCCGCCCGAGAAACGCTTGCCAAAGTCGCTGCGGAAGTCGAATAGCCATTTTCAGAGCTTGCATCATTCTGAGGCGATAGCGGTAGCGTGTGGTTGCCCTGAATATCTGTATCATCTGTGGATCAAAAACTGACTTTTGCGCGCGCTCCGGCGCCGAAAAGAAGGGAAACCACAGATGACACAGATATTCGTGATCATCTCACGCTACCGCTATCGCCAGTAAGTTAGGCTTGGAATCTTCCGCTTCGCGGGAAGGCGAAATGGTCAAAAAAAAAGCCCCTCGCGCCAAAGGGTGCGAGGGGCTTTCTTAGCTTTTTGGGCAGCTTACATCGAAGACGAAGTGGTCGTCGTCGTGGTCGTGGTCGACATGGCGGCATCCGACATGGCGGCGTCGGAGGCCGGGGCCATGGCGTCAACGGCCGGCGACGTCACCTCAGTCGAGGTTTCAGTCGTGGTCGTCGTGTCGGCCGGCTTAGAGCAGGCAGCGACCGAAAGCGAAGCGGCGGCGACGGCAGCGATAGCGATGAACTTGAACGTATTGCGCATGATTGTGATTCCTTCTCACCAAGACGTGAAGGACTATGGCGAAGGGGGCATATGGAAGCGCTGTGGCTGCGGGGCGAATTCCATAAAAATCTCATAAGGAAATTTTACGGCCCGGCTATTGAGCCACCCAGCCGCCGTCGATCGACAGGGGGGCGCCGTTGATCGCCTTGCCGGCATCCGAGCACAGGAAGACGGCCAGCGCGGTGATATCCTCCACGCTGACGAATTCGCCGGTTGGCTGAGCGGCCAGGATAACCTCCTTGATCACCTGTTCGCGCGTCATGTTACGCGCCTTCATGGTGTCGGGGATCTGCTTGTCGACCAGCGGCGTATGGACATAGCCGGGGCAGATGGCATTGGCGGTGATGCCGAAGGTGGCGCCTTCGAGCGCGATGGTCTTGGTAAAGCCCAGCAGGCCATGTTTGGCGGCGACATAGGCCGATTTGAACGGCGAGGCCACCAGCGCGTGGGCCGAGGCGATATTGACGATGCGGCCCCATTTTTTCGCCTTCATGCCGGGGAAGGCCAGGCGCGTGGTATGGAAGCTGGAGGTTAGGTTGAGGCCGATGATGGCGTCCCACTTTTCCGGCGGAAAGTCCTCGATCGGCGAGACGAACTGGATGCCGGCATTGTTGACCAGGATATCGACTCCGCCGAGATTGTCGTTGATGTCCCTGAACAGCGCCTCGATCTGATCGGCCTTTGTCAGGTCGGCGCCATTGAACCGCACCTCAACGCCATGTTCCGCCGCCAGATCAGCGCGGACCTTTTCGATCTCGGCGGCATCGCCGAAACCGTTCAGCATGATCTTCGCCCCCTGCGCCGCCAGCCCTTTCGCTATCGCCAGCCCGATGCCGCTGGTGGAACCTGTGATGAGGGCGGTCTTACCGGAGAGCGACATGGGCTTATTCCTTAGGTTTCTTGGGGGAGGAGTCTTGTGCGTGGGAAGCGACATTGAGCGCCTGCTTGCCGCATTGTTCGACAAAGGTCATGGTCGCACGGGTCTGGTCCTGGCCGTATTTCAGGCAGGTGGCGGCCCAGCGTTTCTGCAGGTCGGCCATGCTGGCCGCATCGTGCTTGGCGGCAGCCTCGTTCATCAGGGCAATGGCTTCCTGGGTGAAGGCGGCGGTATCCTCGGCATAGCGGTGCGAGGTGGTGCTGATCATCTCGATCAGGTTGATCAGGCTGCGCGCGGCGCGCTGCTGCTGGTCAGCCATCAGGCGCAGGCCATTCTCAAAGGACGAGGGGGTGGTCATGTCCGCTGACTCCTCAGGCAGATGCGGCATATTCTCAGGCGAATACCGCAAAACTATGGCGGTTTTCGCACAGTTGCGCAAACGCAAAACAACCAAAGCAGGGCTAATTCCAAGGCCATTGGCCTTGGCAAGGGCGACTGCCCGCCAAAGAACCCTATTGGGCTGTTGCGAGGAGGCCCGTGCCGCCAAAAGACTAAAAAAACCGCGCTAATTCAAAAGAATGGTGCCCAGAAGAACCTTGGCGCCCTTGCGGCCTAGGATCGCGTCGGTGGCGGCCTGAAGCTGCATGGCGATGAAATCGGTATTCACCATGGCCCTTGAGTTGAGCGTACCGGCATAGGCCTGCAGGCGGGCGACATAGGCGTCCTGAAGGCGCGGTTGATAGAGCTTGATCTGTTCGACCAGCTTGGCGTCCTCGCAATAGAGGCCCATGTCGACGCTGAGCGTGCCGTGCCGCCGGCGGCTGGCCTCGGTAAAGACGTTTATTGTCTTGAACTGCGTGTAGTTTTCGCCGCCGCCCTTTTTCTTGGGTTCGGAAGCGAAGGCAGCCGGTGCGATAAGACCGGTTGCGGCGGCAAGGGCGAGGAACTGTCTACGGATCATTTCAGCAGTCTAACCCCAGTGGCGTTAAGGTCCGGTTTATATGAGGTAAATATGAAATTTACCATAAATTCAATGGCATAAGTCAACGCGGAATTAAGGGATTCCCGGTATTTTTGATAAAGGCAAAGGGCGACGGACAAATTTCAACCTCATGAACCTGCTTCATTCACAGACCCAGCGCCTGTTGCGAAAGGTCAATTGTCCGGCGGTCAGTCTGCTGATCGTCGAGGATAATGATGCCTCGCGCCGCCTGGTGATCGAGTTGCTGCGGGCGGCCGGCTTCGTCAATCTGAGCTTTGCCCGAAATGCCGAAGAGGCGCTCGACCATTTGCAGAACCAGGCGCCGGACCTCATGCTGCTGGACTGGAACCTGCCAGGGATGTCGGGCCTGGAACTGGTGACCCTGATCCGCACGGCGGCGCACCGGCCGGATGTGCGCGTCCCGGACCCGGCTTTGCCGGTCGTCATGCTGACGGCCCGTCAGCGCGCCAATGACGTGGCGCTGGCGCGCGATGCGGGGGTCAGTGAATTCGTCGTCAAGCCGTTCTCCACCAGTTCCCTGCTGAAGGCCATCTCGTCGGCCCTGACCCGGAAGCGCCCGGCCTCGACGGCATCAGCCTCGCCCGAGCGTCGCCGCCGTAAGGCGCAACTGTTTCCAGGGCTGCTGCGGCGGCCCGAAGGCGGGGCAACGCACACGCCCGTGGAAGCCGGTCTCCAGACCTTGCGTGGCCTTATGGGCGCCCGTGGCCAGGCGCCGCAAATCGAAAATATCAATCAGGTCGTCCGGCATCTGATGGCGGAACAAGCCCAGGCGCACGCCTTTCACCGACATCTTGTCGAACAGGCGACCCAGTCCCTGAACGATTATGTGACATCAGCCGGGAAGGCTGCCGATACCGAGGTCATTGACGTGCATATCGATGCGCTGATCCGCCTGAACGAGACGCCTCACGCTGATCCCGACGAGGCCCTGAATATCGTCCGCCACCTCAAGGTGCTCGTCACCAAACGCAAAACCAGCCGCCGGCTCGCCTCCAGGGTTACCCAATGAACGCTTTCACCACTCTGGACAGCCGCGTATCGCTTAATAACACCCTGTCGAACCGGGATGTGCGCAGCCTCGCCAATCTCGGCGAGACAGCCTCGACGAGCCGTGTCCTCAACCTGTCGGCCGTCCACGTCAATTCCGCGCACGAGAAAGACTACCAGTTGCGGCCGTTCTTCCGCGATTCGCAGATGAATAAGGCCATACTGGTCAAGCATACCCTGCGCGCCAACGAACGCGAACTGTTCGGCCGTTATCGCCGCACGGCCACCAAGATTATCCTGCCTTTCGACGCGACGGACCTCAAGCTGGGCGGGCGCTCCATCCTGGTAAACCAGATCGGTTTCGATGCCTTCTGCCGCGGCTATTTCGGCGACGACATCAATGCCAATGCGGATGTGCAGATCCTGCGCCTGCTCGATCAGTTACCCTCGGTCGATCCCTTCCTGGTGCGCGAGCACTTGTCGCGTCATGGCTATAAGCCCGGCGCCTGCTATCTGAAGATTTCACCCTACGATATCCAGCGCATGATCGGCTTCGCCAATGAAGAGATCGAGCGGCTGGTGCGCACGGCCTTTTCCGGTTCGGTCGGCGGATCGGCCATCAAGCTGGCCGGCAAGATTCTCGCCAATGAGCTGGATTCCGAACTGTGGCCGCTGAAAGCCACCCTGCGCATGGCGGACGATGAGTTTTCCGACGGCATCTTTTCCTGGCGCGGCTTCCTGTATTTCAAGTGGCGCCACATCGAATTGCAGGACGAGATGCGCAAGGTACTTGAGGGGCTTTCCACCTACCAGCCGATCGGCGCCTGCGATGACGGCACGCGCGACTACCTGAAAGAGGTGCGCCCGCGCCTGGCGCAACGCATCGTCAATGCCGTTGCCAGCGTCGGCCGCACGCTGAATGTCTATGACCGGGCCTATCATGCCCTCGTGCATGGCGAAAATCCCGGCCCGTTCCGACGCTTCCTGCTCGATGGGCCGAGCCTGTTCTTTGAACTGGGGGAAAGCATCGGCATTCTCAGCCACATCGCCTCCTTCTGGAGCTACCGTATGGGGCAGTCGATGATGACCCAGCGCCTGACGCCGTTTGAATATGGCGACATCCTGATGGATTTCGAAGACTCGCTGTCGGTCGTCTCGCTGGATGACGAGGCACGCAGCGAATGATCGGCACCAGTCTCGCCTTCAGCGACGGCCTGAACCGCGCCGCCACGGACAGCGATTTTACCTCGATACGCGAGGTGCGCAACCTCGCCAACCTGAACCGCACCTGGTCGTCCTGCCGGGTGCTCAATCTCGCCAAGATCTACACGGCCTATAAGGACAATGAGGATTATCTCGCCAAGCCCCTGTTCGAGCATTCGGCGCTGAATCGCGCCCTGATCCTCAAGCACACCCTGCGGCTCGACGAACGCGATCTCTTTCCCAATGGCCGCCGCACCGTGACCAAGGTCATCCTGCCCTATGATCCCTACGACCTGCGCCTGGGCGGCCGTTCGTTCTTCGTGCGCCAGACCCAGTATGAACCGATGATGCGCACCTATCTTGGCATCGAGGACATGAGCAAGAACCGGGATGCGAAGATCCTGCGCTGTATCGACGACCTGCCGTCCCTCGATCCGTTCCTGCTGCGTGAGCATCTCGACAAGGCCGGCTGCCATCCGTCCGGCGTCTATTTCCAGATTTCGCCGCAGGATCTGAAGGCCATGACCGCCTTTACGGCGCGCGAAATTGAAAACCTGGTCAATGTGGCGCTGGGGCAGGGCAAGAACAGCCGGGGCGCCACCCGGCTGGGCAACAAGATCCTGTCGGATAATCTCAGCAAGACCCTGGCGCCCCTGCAAATGACCTTGCAGATGACCGACGAGGAATTTCAGGAAGGCATCATGTGCTGGCGCGGCTTCCTCTATTACAAATGGTGCCACGTCGAATTGCAGAGCGGCCTGCGCGATGTGCTGGGCGGCCTGGGCAGTTACCGCACCTCGGGCAGCTATGATGAGTCGCTGCGGGGGTATCTGAAAAAGGCGCGGCCGCGCATCGCCAAGGCGGTGGTCGAGATCATCAATGACGCCCGCGATACGCTTGACCACTATGACCAGGTCTATCACGCCCTGGCGGTGCGGCGCGATCCGGAACCCTTCCGCCAGTTCCTGTTGTTCGGCTCAGAACTGTTCCTCGAACTCGGCCACAAGATCGGCATCCTGAACCATATATCGTCGTTCTGGAAATACCGCATGGCGCGGCTTAACCGCAAGGGCGCGAAGCCGCTTCAGGATATCGAATTTGCCGACATGCTCGTCGATTTCGAGGCCAGCCTGTTCAACAATCTGAAGAAAGACCCGATGCGCCAGCGAGCGTAGGGGAAATCTCCTCCCCATTTCTCAAATGGGGAGGTGGCATTTGCGTAGCAAATGACGGAGGGGCGCCCCTCCACCGCTTCGCGGTCCCCCTCCCCACTTCTTAGGGAGGAGATTTTTACTTATCCATCAGCTTCTGCATGAAATAGGTATAGTCGATGGCGTACCTCCGGGCGCGTTCCGGCAGGTTGGAGGCCGCCGCATGACCGCCTTCGGTATTCTCATAATAATAGAACGGCAGGCCCATTTCCTCGAACAGGGCCGCCATCTTGCGGGCGTGGACGGGGCCCACGCGGTCGTCCTTGGTCGAGGTCTCGAACAGCGGTTCCGGATAGGCGACGCCGGCCTTCACATTGTGATAGGGCGAGATGCCACGCAGGAAGGCGCCTTCGACCGGATCGTTCGGATCGCCGTATTCGCCCTGCCACGAGGCTCCGGCCGACATTTTGGTATAGTTCACCATGTCGAGCAGAGGCACCTGCACATCGACAGCGTTCCACAGATCGGGGCGCTGGGTGAGCTGGACGCCCATCAGCAGGCCGCCATTGGAGCCACCCATGATTCCGAGGTGGCGCGGGGTGGTGATCTTTTTCGCAATCAGATCCTCGGCCACGGCCTGGAAGTCATTATAGATATTCTGGCGCTTGGTCTTGAGGCCGGCCTCATGCCAGGCCGGGCCGAATTCGCCGCCGCCGCGGATATTGGCCAGCACGAAGGCGCCGCCCTTTTCCAGCCACAGCTTGCCAATCGTACCGGAATAATAGGGCGTCGAAGAAACCTCGAACCCGCCATAGGCATTGAGGATGGTCGGCGTCGTGCCGTCGAGCGGGATGTCCTTTCGAGCAATCAGGAAGTAGGGCACTTTCGTGCCGTCCTTCGAGGTGGCCCAGAATTGCTGCACCTGGAGGCCATCTGCATCGAAGCGCGCCGGCGAGGTCTTGATCTGCTCCACCGTGCCGGTCGCCGCATCGGCATTGAGCAGGGTGTTGGGGATCAGGAAGGACGAGACGCTGACCAGCACACGGTCGCTCTGATCGTCGGTCGAGACGATATCGAGCGCCGAATTGGCAGGCAGGTCGAGTGTCTTCGCCGACCATTGGCCGCCGGTGTAATCATAGCTCCAGACCTCGCCGGTGACGTTTGACAACAGCGACAGGATCAGGCGGTCTTTCGTCTGGCTGATACCCTCGACCGACTGATGCGCATCGGGCTGGAAGAGCAGGGTGGGTTCCAGCTTCGCCGGGTCGGCAAGGGCGTTCTTCAGGTCGAACACCAGCACGGCGCCGGTCTTGAAGACCGTGCCCTTCGCCGAGGCCCAGTCCTCTTTCAGCGAATAGATCGCCTGGCCCTTCATATAGCCATTGAAGTTCGACGACTGCGGCAGGGGCAGTTCGACCGGCTTGTCACCGACATAGAAAAGCTGCTGGCTATGGAAGAAGTCGAGGCCGCGATAGGCGTAGTCCATGACATATTTGCCATCGACATCACGCAGCACGGTACGTCCGGCGCTGACATCGGATTTCGTGCCGCGATAAATTTCGACCGCCTGGTCGAGGGTCTGGCCACGCTTCAGCACCTTGGTGATGTAGGCGTAGGAGGATTCCGTGACATCGCCCGGCGTCCATTCGCGGGTGACATAGAGCGTATCGGCGTCGCGCCAGGTGACGCTCTGCTTGCCTTCGGGCAGTTCGAAGCCGCCCTTGATAAAGCTTTTCGTCGTAATATCGAACTCGCGGACAATGGTGGCGTCCTTACCACCGTCGGACAGCTCGATCAGGCAACGGGTATAGTCGGGCGCCAGGCAGTTGGCGCCTTCATAAACCCAATTCTTGCCTTCGGCCTTGGAGAGGGCGTCGATATCGAGAATGGTATCCCACTGCGGGTTGGCGGTCTTGTAGCTTTCCCAGGTCGTCTGGCGCCACAGGCCGTGCGTATGGTCGCTGTCCTGCCAGAAATTCTGCACCAGACCCTTGTGGGCGAAGGTCGGGTAGGCGATGCGGTCAGTGGCCTGGAGGATGGCCAGGGCCTCGGCTTGATTCTGCGCGAAACGCGGGTCTTTGGACAGTTTATCTATCGTGGTCTGGTTATGCGCCAGCACCCACTTCATGGCCTCGGCGCCGTCGATCTCATCGAGGAAGGCGCGCGGATCGGGGGCATCTTTCGGCGCGGTATTGGGGTTGTCGGCGACGGCCTTGGCAACTGTGGTCATGGTCTCTGCGTGCAGGGTAAAGGGAGACAGGGGCAGCGCAACCAGCGCCGTTGTCACACATAGCGATTTCAGGGAAATTTGCATCGGAGGCCCCTCATATTTCTTTTTAAGATAACGGTTGAAACTAACCGCTTTATGGGACTTGGCAAGCTGCGTTGGATTACATTTTTTTAACGCTCAGGCCGCGGGGCCTTCCTCGCAAAGGGACTGGGCGCCCCCCTCGGCGCGCGTCGCGCTTGCCAAAATGTGCGGCATTTTGGAGAAGATGGAGATTGGCTTTGAAAAAGTACTTTACAAAATAAAGTTCTTTAGTCATTTATGATGACATCTTCAAAGGAGCTGTTTATGTCAACCCTGTCCCTGACAAACGAAACGTCATTCGATGCCTCCCAACCCGCCGCGATGGAAGGCGGCATGACCTTCTGGGCGGGCCTGAGCTTCGGCGCGGCCAGCTTCGTGCAGTATCTCATTCTGTCCGGCCATATCACCCTGCCGCACCCGGCCCTGATGGGGCTGCTGTGGATGGCCGCCGCCCTTGCCTTTGTGCTGTTCGGCATTGTCTTCAAGGTGGGCAGCGATCGCCTGATGCTGCAACAGCCCGCGGTCAGGCGTTTTCGCGCGGTCTGGGGCACGCTGATCCTTGGCGCCGCTGTAGTGATCGCTGCCCTGATGATCATGATGGTCAGGTTCGGCGCCGCCGCCAATGCCAGCTTCATAATCTCGCCGGTCGCTTTGTCAGTCTACGGTGTCGGCTGGCGCGTGGCGGGGGTCATGACCGGAAAATCTTGGCCGAAATGGCTCTCATTGGGCGCTTTCGGGGCGGCGATCGGCCTGGCGCTGCTGGCCGGCCGGCCTGAACAGTCGCTGGCCTATACCGCCGCCCTCATCGTCTTCGCCATCCTGCCGGGCCTGTCGCTGCTGCTGCGTCCCACCACCAACTAATCCGAACAAGGAATAATCACGATGTCCAATCTGCAATCCGATATCGACTACATGAAATCCCTGGCCGAGGCCGGCGGCAAGGGACCGCTCAGAAATGGCGCCACCCTGTTCTGGGCCGGCCTGCTCTACGGCCTCGCCGCTATCGGCCAATATGGCATGATCGTGGGCTGGCTGCCGAAATCCGGCGCGGTCTCGGCCTTTATCTGGTTCGGCGCCAGTATTATCTTCGGCATCATCGCCACGGTTTTCTGCCTTGACCGCCTGCGCATCAAGGGATCGGTCAGCAACCGCGCCACGGCCTCGGCCTGGTCGGCGGTTGGCCTGGGGATCGTCGCCTTTCTGATCAGCGTGGCGGTGAATGCCAATATCTACCAGAACTTCGAGCCGCTCTCCTATGTCATCGCCCCGGTAATCCTGCTGTTTTACGGCATGGGCTGGTGGGTCAGCGCCCAGATGTCGGGCCTGGGCTGGCTGAAGCTGATCAGTCTCGGCAGTTTTGTCGCCGCGCCAGCCGTCTCTTGCCTGGCCGGCCAGCCGGTCCAGATGCTGGCCTATGCCGGCTGCCTGTTTCTTTTCGCCATGGTGCCGGGCCTTGTGCTGATGCGCGCTGAAAAGGTTTAAGTATGGGCGACGATTTCAATATCGAGGCCATTGACGACGTCATCCACGGCCGTCTGCGGCTGGGCGTCATGGCCTTTTTGTCGACGGCCGGTTCGGCGGATTTTCCCCTGCTGAAAAACCGGCTGCAGGCGACAGACGGCAATCTGTCGGTGCAGTTGCGCAAGCTGGAAGAGGCGGGTTATGTGCTGATCGAGAAGGCGTTTGTCGGCAAGAAGCCGCAGACCACCGTGACGCTCACCGACTCGGGACGTGCTGCCTATATCGGCTATCTCGACGCTATGCGAAAGCTGATCGCGGACTCGGAAGGATAAGTAAGAACCCCCACCACCACGCCTCAAGAGAGGCGCGGTCCCCCTCCCCAACAAGTTGGGGAGGTATAAGAAAGAAGGGGCGCGGTGGTGGGGGTTCTTACTTCCTGCCCTCACGAAAAAATCATTTCATTTGCAACCAGATCGGCGTTACAATTCCGGAAAAGAGGAGGCGCCAATGTTGGATGAAAAACACGGGATCGTCGGCGGTTATGTGCCGGAACGCGCCGACTGGACCATCGACCAGGACTGGCACCTCTACACGCCTGAGGAACACGCCACCTGGAAAACGCTGTATGAGCGCCAGATGAAGCTGATCCCCGGCCGGGCCTCGCAGCATTATCTCGACGGCCTGGCCGACCTGCCGATCACCGCCGATACCATTCCGGATTTCGAGCGCCTCTCCGACGCCTTGGAAAAGCGCACCGGCTGGCGCGTGGTGGCGGTGCCGGGCATGGTGCCGAACGATGTCTTCTTCACCCATATGGCCAATCGCCGCTTCCCGGCCGGGCAGTTTATCCGCAAAGGGCACCAGCTCGATTATCTTCAGGAACCGGACGTCTTCCACGATATCTTTGGTCATGTGCCGATGATGGTCAATCCGGTGATGGCCGACTTCATGCAGGCCTATGGCGAGGGCGGCCTCAAGGCTATGCGCCTGGGTGAACTGGACCGCATCGCGCGGCTCTACTGGTATACAGTCGAATTCGGCCTGATCGCCGAAAACAGCGATGTGCGCATCTTTGGCGGCGGTATCCTGTCATCCTTTACCGAGACGCGGTTCGCGCTGGAAAGCCCGTCGCCCAACCGTATCGGCTTCGACCTGGAACGTGTCATGCGCACGCATTACCGCATCGACGAATTCCAGGAGACCTATTTCGTCATGCCGTCGATCGATACCCTGTTCGACATGGCCAATACTGATTTCGGCCCGATCTATGAGTGGCTGAAGTCCGTGCGGGATTACGGCCTAGCCGAAGTCCTGCCGACCGATCATATCTATACCCGCGGCACGGGCGAATATCACCGGGCGCTGGCCTAAAATTTGACAGCGCGTCGCGCCCGTGGTCTGTGGTTGGAAAACGGGAGCCAACACATGTCCATCCATCGTCGTCACCTGCTGGCCAGCTTTTCGGCACTCGGCCTTGTCGGCCTGTCCGCCAATGCCGCCGCCGTCAGGCAGCCTTATCAGAAGATCGGGTTGCAACTTTATACGGTGCGTGATGCCTTCGCCGCCGATCCGGCCGGCACTCTGCAAAAGGTCAAGGCGCTGGGTTACGACTATGTCGAAACCATATCTTATGGCGGCCTGACGCCGGCGACCTTCAAGGCGAAACTGGCGGAGATCGGTCTGAGCGCACCGTCTGCCCACATCGGCCTCAATGACTGGCAAACCCGTCCCGAAGCGGCGCTCGACGACCTGGTGGCGCTGGGCGCCGAATATGCCGTGCTGGCCTGGATGCCGCCGGAAGATCGCAAGGACTGGAAGGCGCTTGGCGACAAGATGAATAAATGGGGGGCTCTGGCCAAGGCGCGCAATCTTAGCTTCGCCTATCATAACCACGATTTCGAATTCACCAAAACCGCCGGGGGCGAGATGCCCTATCATTTGCTGCTGGAAAATACCGATCCGTCGCTGGTCAATTTCGAACTGGATTGTTACTGGGCCAGCTTCGCCGGTCATGATCCGCTGCATATCCTGCAAAAGCATGGCGACCGTATTCGGATGCTGCACCTGAAGGACAAGCTGGCGGATGGTTCGATGGCGCCAGTCGGCGAGGGCACGATCGATTTCTCTGCCGTATTGGCCAAGGCGAATGAACTGGGTATCAAATATGGCTTTGTCGAACACGACAATCCGACCGATCCGTGGGCCAGCATCGCCACGAGCATACGGACTTTGAAGGGGTAAAACCCTCCTCCCTACGAAGTGGGGAGGTGGCAGCGCAGCGCTGACGGAGGGGCGCCCCACCGGCCCTACGCGCCACCTCCCCCTTATGATGGGGAGGAGAAGTAATCTATTACCCCGCCTTCGTCTGGTAATAATCCCCCAGCACGAAAAACGCCTCTTTGCGCTGGCCGGTTTCGGACAAAAGCCCCTTGCGGTTCCAGCCCTGCTGCCAGGTATTCTGGCGGCGTGGCGAACGGAAGTCCTTGAGGATCCATGGCGACATGCCGGCCAGGAAGGGAATATGGTCGGCCATTTCAAGCGTCGCCTTATAATAGCTCGCCTGGTAGTCCTCGCTGAAGCGGTGCTGCTGCGCCGGATCGTGATAGCCGTATTTCGCCCCGGCGCCGAATTCCGAGAAGATCATCGGCTTGTCGTAATCCGAATGCCAGACGGTCTTGCGGACATCTTCCAGCGTGCCGTTGCCGTACCAGCCATTATAGGTATTGATGCCGATGACATCGAGATAGGCGGCCAGCGGATCCTTGATCGAAATGTCGTTGGGGCCGTTGCTTGTGGCGGTATTGAGCGCCGCCGAAATCAGCCGCGAGCCGTCGAGATCGCGGGCTTCCTGAGCCAGCGCGCCGAGGAAATGATTGCGGGCGTCCGATACCGGCGTTTCGTTGCCCACGCTCCAGATGACGATCGAGGCGCGGTTGCGGTCGCGCAGGATGTTTTCGGCGATCATCTTTTGCGCCGCCTGGAGCGTTTCCGGGCGGGTAAAATTGGCGCTCCAGTAGACCGGGATTTCGCTCCAGACCAAAAGGCCCAGTTCATCGGCCATGCGTGTCGTCACTTCGGAATGCGGGTAATGCGCCAGCCGGACAAAATTGCCATGCAGGCCGGTCTTGATCTCGGTCAGCAGGGCGCGCGACGCTTCCGGCGTGATGCGGCGCGAGGGATTGGGGCCGAACTCTTCCTCGTGCAGAGAAATGCCGCGCAGGAAAAGCGGCTTACCATTGAGAATGATCTGGCTGCCCTTCACCTCGATGGTGCGGAAACCGATGCGGTCGGTCAGGGTATCCGTGCCCGAGATGACGGTGACGTCGTAAAGCGTCGGTGTGTCCGGCGACCAGCGTTTCAGCCCGGCCGGCGCCCTGGCCGAGAGACTGACGAGGCCATCAGCATCGGTCGTACCTTTTAAGCTCAGTTTCAGCCCCGGCACGCTGACCTCAACGGCCTGCCCGGCCTTGTCAGCGCCTTCGAGCGCCACGTCGGCGGCGATGCGGCCATCTTTTGTCAGGCGGATGAAATCATCATCGATATAGGTCTGTGGCGTGGTGACGAGCGTGACATCGCGCGTGATGCCGCCATAGGTTTCCCAGTCAGTGACGGTCGGCGGAATGGTATCGGGCGTGCGCGTCGAATCGACGGCCACGACGAGATTGTTGTCTTTCGCCCGCAACTTGTCTGTCACGTCGAAGGCGAAGGGGGTGAAGCCGCCTTCATGCTCGCCGATGACCTGGCCGTTGAGATAGACGGTGGCGCGGTAATCGGCCGCGCCGAAGCGCAGGAAAATGCGCTTGCCCGCGCTATCAGGTGCGTCGAAGCGCTTTTGATACCACATCAGGCCGTTATAATAGCGCAGTTGCGGATCGTAGCCGATCCACGAGCCGGGTATGTCGGCCACCGGCGCGCGGCCCAGGTCGTATTCATAAAGCGCGTTGGGATTGTCGCGCGATGCCTGCTCGACATTGACATCGGCGCCGCGGGTTTGGGAGACCTTGAAAGGCCGACCCAGGAAATCGGCCTGGCCGTCGCGGTAGGGGTCGACGCTGTAATGCCAGGGACCGGACAGCGAGATATTCTCTCGCCGGTCGGCATTGACCAGCACGAATTGCGGCACCAGCGCGGCATAGGCGGCGTTGTCGGCGGGCTTGGCCGGGGCCGCGTAAAGCGGCGTGGCGGCCAGGATCAGGGCGGCGACAGTGGATGCGAGAACGGGCCTGTTTTGGCGCATGACGGTTTCCTTGCCTGTTGTTTTCAGCAAGGCTATCCGCTTAAGACACCGGTGGCAAGGTGCCGCAGAATTGACCAGACATGGTGCTTGTCAAAAGCCGGACCGGCGCGCAAGATGCCATTATGCGACCTCTGCTTTCGACTGATGACCTATCCGCTCTGCCGCGGGATTTGCCTGACTGGACGCTAGAAGACGGCGGCAAGGCGATTGCGCGTCACCTTAAATTCGCCGACTTCAAACAGGCATTCGCCTTCATGACGCGGGTTGCTGCCGAGGCCGACCGGATGGATCACCATCCCGAATGGTCCAATGTCTATAATACCGTCTCGATCCGCCTGACGACGCATGATTCCGGCGGGCTCACACACAGTGACGTCAAACTGGCCCGGCTGATCGATCGGGCCGCCTCAGGCGTATAAGCCACTCACGCATTTAATTTTTATTTTTCTGTCCGTAGTTCTGGTTCTACCAATTAGTTAGTGATCCCCTGTCTTCAGGGGTCCGGCGGCGTCTATATTTAGAGGATCACGGAATACCCATGCTCGAAAAGAAAAACACCATTCTGATCGTTGATGACGAAGAAGAAATCCGCAAGATGCTGAGCATCTTTCTTGATGCGGCGGATTTCAAGGTGTGCGAATGCGATTCAGGCAAGCAGGCCCTGCGCATGAGCGCTTCGGTTCGTCCCGATCTTATCCTGCTCGATCTCGGCCTGCCCGATATCGACGGCAAGGAAGTCATCACCAAGATCCGCGAATGGTCGAATGTGCCGATCGTCGTGCTGACCGCCCGCTCGGAAGATGCCGACGCGGCTCCGGCGCTGAATACCGGCGCCGACGACTATGTCACCAAGCCTTTTTCGGCCGAAGTCCTGCTGGCGCGCATCAATGCCAACCTGCGCAAGTCTGCGGTCAAGGAGGTCGGTGATCCGGAGATCGTGCATGGGCCGATCCGTATGGATCTGGTGCGCCATGAGGTCTTCATCGATGACGAGCGCATCGGTTTCACGCCGAAGGAATATGACCTGCTGCGCTTCTTCCTGGTCAATCGCGGACGGATGCTGACGCACAAGCAGATCCTGAAGGAAGTGTGGGGCCCGGCCCACCTGGAGGATACGCAATATCTGCGCGTCTATATCGGCCAGGTGCGCGATAAGCTGGAGACCCGTCCGGGCCTCGGCAAGTCGATCGTATCGGAATCCGGCATCGGTTACCGCATGGATATGGTCAGCTAAGGTTTCGTGTACATACGGCAACACAATCCGGCAGGGTATGCCCCTGCCGGATTTTTTGTATCCGTTTTCCGAAGGGAGGGCGCATTTATTCCATCCTTATCTTCTAATCGTGGGTTGTCTTTGTATATTTATGACCGGTCGCATACCGTAAACTTAATTATCTGCGCCATTCAGGGCGGGGTTGTATAGGAGAACGCTATGCTCAACTGGATTGTCACCTTCTTTATTCTGGCCGTTATCGCGGCCTTCTTTGGTTTCACGGGCCTGGCCGGCACCTTCGCTGAAATCGCCAAGTTCATTGCCGTAATCTTCGTGGTCCTGTTCGTGGCCAGCCTGGTCTACCGCATGATCACCGGCCGCAGTGCCAATCCGCCACTATAGCTTTCTGGGCTGGAAGCTTTGATTATGAAAAACCGGCCCTGCAACGGGGCCGGTTTTTTTGTGTCTGGCAGCGATCTTCCTACGCCTTCTTATTGGCGTACCACAGGGTGAAGATAGCGCCGCCTTCGGGATGATTATGCAGTTCGATACGACCGTCGAGCAGGCGCATGATGTACTGGCTGATGGTCAGGCCGAGGCCGGTTGAGGCATTCTGCTGGTCAGTCTTTTGCAGGCGGGTGTATTTGTCGAAGACCGCTGCCTGCTTTTCCAGAGGGATGCCTTCGCCATGATCGCGGATGCGGACAAAGCCCTCATTGCCTTCCAGGCCGTATTCGACCTCGATTATTGGCTCGATGCCCGGACTGCCGGTCTTGCGGCCGCCAAATTTGAAGGCATTGTGCAGCACCAGGCCGATAGCGCGGCTGCCGAGCATCGGATCGGTCACCAGGTCATCGGCGGGCCCGATGGCGGTAATCTTGATTTCGCCCTTTGTCTTGAGCGGCCCCAAGCGCGCCAGGCTGTCATTGATCATCTGGCCGAGGCGGGCGCTTTCAAAGCGCGGCCTGACCGCATCGGCCTCGAACTTGGCCATGTCGAGAATGTTGGTAATGAAATGATCGAGACGAAAGGCTTCGGTCAGGGCCGAGCTGATCAGCGACTTGCGTTTTTCCTCGCTCAACTTGTCATACAGCATGGTCATGACCTCCAGCGAGCCGATAATGGTGGCCAGCGGCGTTTTCAGGTCATGGGATACCGACGAAAGCATCTGGCGATGCAGGTATTCACGAATCTCGTCATGTGTCGGGGAGCTTATGTCTTCGGGCTTCATAGCCATTTCTTACCAACAATGTACAGGTTGCGCAAACAGACTTGGGCGATATTCAGTAGGGGCGCAAAGAAAGGGAGCAAGGCCTTACACCTTGCTCCCTCAGGAACCGAAGCCGGTCAGCCAGGGGAAAACTGCGGCTTCGGCAATGACGGAGATCAGCGCATCACGCCAAACAGATAGAGAAGAAGAATGACGGGGATGGGCACCCCCACAAGCCACAACAATATGCCTTTCATGCCTTATCCTTTTTGTTTTGTGCCTAATGCTAATGCTTGTCGCCATCGTGCTTGTCGGCGGCGGCCTTGACGTCGGCCGAGGTCTCCGACACCGCGCTGGATGCGGCCTTGCCGGTCTTTGACAGCGCTGAGGAAGCCGCGTGGCCGGTGTCCTTCAGGGCATCGCCGACCTTGTCGATATTGTCCTTGTCGGTGGCTTCATCGGCCGCTTTGCTGACCACGGCGGGCAGGGCATCTACCGCCTTGCCGACCTGATCGCCGGCGGTCACCACATGCGTTCGGTTGTAGTACCAGACGCCGGCGACCGCGACGATCAGCAGAAGAATGACGATCAGGACAAACCGGCCAAAACCGGAGCCGCGGGTATATTCCATCATCGCTTAATCATTCCAGGTATCAGCGATATGAGCGTAGATGGCCAGTTCGCCGAAATCCTCATCAATGTCGAACAGTTCGGGAATATCGTCCTCGAAATATTCGCCGTCGATGCTGACCTGGCGGACAGGGGCAGGCTTCGGGGCGGGGAAGGGAATGATCTGGGCGTTCATGATTGTCTCCTTCATCAGGAAAATTACATCTTAGGATCCATAACCGGCGGAATTTCCGACGGCAGTTCCGGATTGCCGTCGGGCGCCGGCGGATCGTATTCCGGTGCATTGTCCGGGGGCGGAGTCGTGTCCGGGGTGGCGGGCTCGACCTCCGGATCACCGGCGGCGGCAAAGGTTTCCTCGACCGCCGGTATAAGGCCGCTGATACGGCGCAGGGCCTTCGACATTTCCTCGACCCGGCGTTCCTGGTCGGCCGAGGGGGCCACATTGCCGCCTTCGCCTTCGAAGCGCAGGAAATCGTCGAGCGACAGGGCCAGTTCCTTCTGCGCTTCAATCAGGGTGTCATAGCCGGCCTCGCTGATCTTCTGCGCGGCATCGAGACCCTTGAGATAGGTGGTGGTCCAGTCATTGAGCCGGGCTACCTGAAGCTTCACATCGGTCTTGAGGCGGGCGGCATCGCAACCGGCCAGAAGACGCTTGAGGTCATGCGACATCTTCTGGACGGATTCGATATGGTCGTGATCATAGAGCGCGGAAAGGGCCTGGGCATTCAGGGTCGCATTCAGGGCCGCGCTGCCGGCCGGCGCGCTCTTGACCTCGCTTGCGGTGACGCCCTGGCTGGTCGGGCTGGTGCGGACAGAACTGTCGCGGACGTGTGTGTCGGGCATGGCCACCTCCTCCTGCAATGGTGATGGTCTTAGCCTAGCCCCAAAGCCTGCAAGGGCTCAGTGCCTAAGCTTCGCATTGCGGATAAGGGAGCGGTAAAGGCCGTCAGGCCGGCTGACGGACCGGGATGGCGTCCAGCTTCTGCGCCAATATGCCGGGGAGGACCGGCTTGGAGATATAGTCGTCCATCCCCGCCGCCAGGCAGCGTTCGCGGTCGCCGGCCAGGGCATGGGCCGTGACCCCGATAATGGTGTGGCGCAGGGCTCCAGTCTTTTCGCCTTCGCGGATATGGCGGGTGGTATCGAGGCCGTCCATGCCGTGCATCTGCACATCCATCAGGATGGCGTGAAAAGGCGGGGAGGTTTCGATCAGGTCCAGGGCCTCGCGCCCGGATGTGGCGGCGACGGTTTCGTAGCCCAGTTCATCGAGCATCAGGTTGAGGACCATGATATTGGGCTCGTAGTCCTCGACGATCAGCACTGTCGGCTTGGCCCCTTCCGCCATGACCGGCGCCCGGTGCTCCGCTTCCGGTTCCGCAAGGCTTTCCTTCGCGGCTGTCTCCGGCGCGCGCGGCAGGTCCAGGGTAACGGTGAAGCTGGAACCGGTGCCGGGATCGCTCTCGACGACGACATCGCCACCCATCAGTTGCACCAGCGATCGGGCGATGGACAGGCCAAGACCCGAGCCGCCGAAACGCCGCGTGATGCTTTCGTCGGCCTGGGTGAATTTCTCGAAGATCAGCGGCAGCTTGTCGGCGGGGATGCCGATGCCGCTGTCGTGGACCCGGATCATCAGCCCGCAGGTGTCTTCATTTGAAGGGCGGATATGCGCCTCGATGGCGATCTCGCCGCTGTCGGTGAATTTCAGCGCATTGCTGACCAGGTTCATCAAAACCTGCTGAATCCGGGAACGATCGCCGAGCAGCCATATGCCTTGCGTCTCGTCCTCGACCCGTAAGGAGAGGCCCTTGCGCTCGATATCCGGCCCGAACATGACGCGGATATCGTGGAGGATGGCCGAGACCTGGAAGGGAATGCTTTCCAGTTCGATATGATCGTCCTCGATGCGGCTGATATCGAGCAGGTCGTTGATCAGCTTGAGCAGCAGATCGGCATTGGTGCGCAGAGTTTCAACAATCTTCTGCTGATGATCGTCGAGCGCGGTGTGCGACAGAACAGTGGCGAGGCCCGTCACCACGTTCATCGGTGTGCGGATTTCGTGGCTCATGGTGGCGAGGAAACGGCTCTTGGCCTGGTTGGCGGCCTCGGCGCGCTCCTTGGCCAGTTTTAGCTCGACGCTTTGCTGCGCATTTTCGCGCAGCAAACGCTCCTTGGTGAAGGCAGCCACCATGATGGCCGGCAGCAGGTCGAGATAGGTCTGGTTGACGTCTTTTACCGCATAGTCGGCGGCGCCTTTTTCCAGGGCTTCCAGGGCGATGCGCTCGTCGCCGCCGGCGGTCAGGATGACGGCGGGCGGCACGACGGCCAGTTCGGTCAGGCGATCGAGCATCTGCAGGCCGTTCATGCCCGGCAGGTTGTAATCGATCAGCAGCAGGTCGAAATCACGCTGGTGCAGCAGGTCGAGCGCTTCCTCGGCAGTGACGACGGTCTCGACCTTCAGTCCGATCCGTTCCATGCGCCTTTGCAGCAGGCGCGCCAGCGCCGCATCATCCTCGACATAAAGGATATTCTGCATCGCGGGGTGCGTCGTCTTGGAAACGGGGGTGTCAGGCATGGTTCAGGCACACTCAGGGACGGGTATGTGGGACGCGAACTATGGTCAACATAAGACCAAGCTTCTGTATAGCCTCGGAAAAATCGTTATAGCCCACCGGTTTGGTCATGAAGGCATTGCAGCCGAGCGCATAGCAGCGATCGATGTCGCGCGGATTATCGGTGGTGGTCAGTACGATGACCGGAATGCGCCGGGTGGTTTCGTCGGTCTTGAGGCGGCCAAGGATTTCAAACCCGTCGACATCGGGCAGGTTGAGGTCAAGCACGACAACCGTCCGGTCGAGTGGCTGGGTATGGGCCTGGCTGCCGAAGAAATAGGTCAGGGCCTCGTGGCCATCACGCAGGCGGGTGATCGGGTTGAGCACGCCGGCGCGCTGGAGATTGCGGTTGATCAGGTTAGCGTGGCCTTCGTCGTCCTCGATCAGGACCACTGAAAAGGGCTGGGTAAAGGTACTGATCATGCCGCGTCCTCTCCCTTTTCTGGACCTTTTACCGCCTGATCATTGGAGGCGGTCACGGGCATCCGCTTCGGCAGGCTGACATGGAAGGCCGTGCCGACGCCCAACTGGGACTCAAACCAGATGGCGCCGTTCATCTTGCGCAGGGTCGCCTTCACGAAGGCCATGCCCAGGCCTAAGCCGCGCACATCGCCGGTATTGCGGGCGCGGCGGAAGATATTGAAAACACGGTCGGAATCCTCGGCGTCGATACCCCGGCCATTATCGCGGAGGGTGAAGATGTAGTCGCGGCTGGTTTCCTGGCACGACATCTCGATACGCCCCGGTTCGCCGGGTTTAAGATATTTGACGGCATTATCGAGCAGGTTGGAAAAGACCTGTTCGAGCGCGATCGGATCGGTGATCAGCTTCGGCAGGGGTTTGACATTGACCTCGACCGCCTTGCTGCTGATCTCGTAGCTCTGGGCACCGAGGCACTTGTCGAACACGGCCTGGGCATCGACCAGTTCATCCCGGTAGACGAACTTACCGATGCGCGACAGGTCGAGAATGGCGGTGGTCAGGGTATCCATGCGATCGACGGCATTGCCGATGAAGCCCAGGGCCTCGGGGATATCCTTGCGCAGGATATGCTCCAGCCGCGCCCAGGTCTCCGCGCCAAGCTTTTTCTGCTGCGGTTCAAGCAGGTCGTCGACCTCCTGCACCGCCAGGGCCAGCTCATGTGAAAAGCCCTTCAGATTGACCAGGGGCGAGCGCATGTCGTGCGAGGTGATATAGGTGAAAGCTTCCATGTCGTTATTGAGCTGGCGCAGTTCTTCCTCGCGGTTTTTCTGCTCGGTGATGTCGGTATGGGTGCCGATCATTGTGCGTATCTGACCGAACTTGTCCCAGGCGCCGACACCGCGCGCCATCATCCAGCGCCAGGTGCCGTCCTTGTGTTTCAGGCGGAAGATGTTGTTGTAGGTGGGGGTCTGCTTGATTATGTAGTCGTGGCGCACCTGCATGTAGGCGTCGAAGTCATCCGGATGGACCAGGGCGCTGAAGGTGTGCATGTCCGTATCCAGCTCGTCTTCACCGTAGCCGAGCATGGCCTTGAATTCCTTGGACATATAGATGGTTTCGTTGATGAAGTTCAGCTCGAAGACGCCATCATTGGTGCCGTTCATCACGGAGCGGAAACGGGCTTCTGCGCCTTCGTTGAGCGCCCGGATGTCTTCGTTTTCGCTTTCCAGACGGATGATCAGGATGGTGCCGCACAGAACGATACCGACACCGAGGATCGTGCCGATGACGAGGATATAGAAGAAGTTGGTCTTGCGCGGTTCGACCAGGTCGCGGCGGGTCTTCACGCTGGCCAGGCGGTGGGCGATGCTGGCCTCGATGATGGCCTCGACCTCGTCCATCTGGGCGCGCTGTATGCTGAGGGCGTTCTGGCTGACCTGCCCGCGGCCATGCGCATGCATATAGTTCATCTGCGATTCCAGCAGCTTTTGCAGGCTGTCGACGCGATCGAGCAGGCTGTTGGTTTCGGCAAAGGCATTGGATTCGTAATAGGTGGCCTGGCGCAGGGCCATGATCTCGCCGGGCAGGCGGTCCGAGGCGATTTCATAGGGCTTCAGGTAGGTCTTGTCGCCCGTCAGAACGTATCCGCGCACCCCCGTTTCCATATCGACAATATCCATCAATATGTTCTTGGTGCGCCGGATATTTTCGTACTCATAACGCATGTAATCATTCAGGTTTTGCGACTTCTGGTACTGGTCATAGATGACGAGGCTGAAGGCGCACAGCGCGATCGAAATGACGCTGAAAAATGCCAGGTACAGGTGCTTGACGTTGAGTCCCCACGGCATTCTCATCAGGCTCGGCCAAAACCCCTTCGGCGCAGTAATCAACCCCTTGCCGGGATTGATAAAACCCGAGGTTTTTACATACGCAAATTGTTCTCGTGATCACGCTAATGCACGAGGCGTAATAGGGCAATAAGCGAGGAGGGGGATAATATAAAGAAGAGGTAAGGACGATTTGCGCGGACAAAGGCCAAAAATCGTCAGCGCAGCCTGGATTTCGGGGGCTTGCCCGGCTTGTTGCGCGAGGTGCGCAGGCCGGACAGGAAAGCGCCCGCCACATCGCCGACCTTGTTTATGACGGGGGCGACGATCGGGGCCTGGCTGTGAAAAATCTGCTCGACCTCGATGCGCACCCGGCCGAAAAGCTTGGCGGCGCCCCAACCGGCCACCGCCAGAATGACAAGCGCCAGGGCGGTCGTGGACAGCGCGGCCGCCGTAACACTGAGGCCGGCCGCCACAATCTGAAGATAGATCAGATACAGCAGGCCGGCGATCATGAGGGCAGACAGAAATATGCCGAACAGGCCCAGAAGCGCTGCCAGCATCAGGTTGGACACGGCGCTCATGACATGGGTCTTCGAGTCGTTGAGCTTCTTCGTGGCCGACAAAAGCTCGAGAATTCGCGTGACCCAGAACATGATTTCGACGTGTCTCCTGAAGCCGCCAGCGCCTGAATATGAGACGTCTTAACGGCGGGTTAGCAGGGCGCCCAGAATAAAGCCGGCGCCAAGCGCGATGGCGGACGAGCGGACCGGATTGGTCTTGATCTCGGTTTCGATGCGGTGCGTCGCATTCTTGCTGCCGTCAAGCGTGCGGTCGAACAGGCCGCGGACCTTCTGACCGGCTTCGTTGGCATAGCCGCTGACATCGTGGAGGATATCGTGGCTGCGGTCATTCAGGTCGCGGACGGCCTCGCGGGCATTGTCCGAGGCTTCGCGGGCGCTGCTGCGGATGTCATGTTCGGCCAGGCTCTTGGTGACATTTGCGGCGGCCTTGGTGGCGGAAGACAGCATGGGGTAATCTCCTGACTGAGGGTAACCGGAAAGCCCGGCGGTACAGATATTTCGGGGAGGAAGAAATGGGGTCACGTTCACATCAGGCTTGTCTGAAACCCAGGGGCTGGGGGGGCGGAGAAGGGCTTGAGAGAAGCGGATGTGAACGTGATGATTGAAGACTAAAGGCCGGGCTTTAAGGAAGCCATGTGCAGGCGGAGGGCCATAAATAAAGAAGCCATAAACGGGCTTCGTGACGTAAAGCGACTTACCTCATTCTTACCGGTAAACCGGCGCTCCGGTGCATCAATTTTACGGGCAAGACCTTAGGATTAAGATGGCTGCGGGGATATCCGCGGCATTGATTTTAAAGGAGAAAGCCACATGACTGTTAAAGCCAGCATCAAGGAAACCACGGGGGCCGCCGAAGAAGAACTGGGTGAAGCCCTGGGCGACGCCAAAATGGCCGACAAGGGCCGCCAGTTGCGCAATGAAGGCCGCGTTGAAAACGGCAAGACACCGAAGACGACGGTCCCCGGCACGCAGAAGGAAAAGCACCACATGGGCTCCTGAGCCCAGATGGTATGATCTGAAAAGACCTCTTCCGGCTCGGTAAGAGGTCTTTTTTATACTTATTCGGCGGCATCCCTCTGTGCGGCGGCATCATAGCCCAGGTGCGCCAGCAGATCCTTTATCTTGATCGAGGCGAAGTGGATCGAAGAATCGGCCACGCCATAAGGCATGAAGATCCATTCGCCGCAGCGCAGGGCGCCGCAGGTATAGATGACGTTGGGCACATATCCTTCACGATTGTCTTCGGAAGGCGACAACAGCGGTTCCTTTGAGCGCGCGAGGACAACACGCGGATCGTTCTTATCCAGCAGGGCAGCGCCAAGTGAATAGCGCCGTACCGGTCCGACGCCGTGGGTCAGCACCAGCCAGCCTTCGTCCAGCTCGATCGGCGAACCGCAGTTCCCCATCTGGATCAGTTCCCACGGCGCCTCCGGCCCCAGGATCTTGTCGCCATTGTTCCAGGTGTATTTATCGTCGCTCTCAAGATAAAAGATGCTCTCGTGATCGAGCCGGCCGACCGCCGCCCAGCGGCCGTTGATCTTGCGCGGAAAGAAGCCCAGTCCCTTGTGCTGCGAGGCGGCGCCGCGAAACGGCGTCAGGCGGAACGAGCGGAAATCGGAGGTCTCAAAGCATTCGCAGGCAATTTCACGGCCGTTATAGGCCGTATAGGTGCCCATGATGGCGGCGGCGCCGTTTTCATCGATGAACTTGACCATGCGCAGGTCTTCCAGGCCGTTGGTCTGCGAGCGTGTCACCGGAAACAGCACGGTTTCGGAAATCGGGCACGCCTGATGGCCATGGACGGTGATGGCGCCATCGAGCGGTGCATTGCCAAGAGGCTTGGCGGCGACGGCGAAATCGGCTTCCGGCTTCAGTTCCATCGTGCCGTCCTTATAGAAGGTGCCTTCGCGGAATGAGATGGTCGAGATGTGGCCTTCGCCGACCGTGCGCGTCGACATGATGAAATTGGTGCCGCCATTAGAATTGCTCTGGTCAGGATGCACCACCACGCTGGGGTTCATGACCGCGGCCGCCTGGTAGCTGTATTCATGGCAGAAATAGGCGCCGATCAGGGCCATGTGGTCCTCGTCCAGGTGTTCCATTCCGCCCTGCATGGCCTGCATGGCCTTGAAGCGATCGAGGAAGATACCGCGCGTTTGCCAGTGCCGGCCGGTAAAGTCGCGGTTGACGATCTCCAGCTCCTCCCTGACCGTATCGGGCGACATGGCCGAGATCGCATTGCAGATGCGGGTGACGCGTGACATCGCCCCCATGGCGCTGTCTCGCGGGTTCACGGAAATCGAAAACGGCAGGATGACGACGCGGTCCGGATTGGAGCGCAGCATTGTCGGGCTGATCAGCATGTCGGTCATTTGGTAACCCCTCAGATGGGCAGTTTAAGCAACGCAGATGACGGGTCGCCTGCACGACCCGCCTAACTTGTGAAACCTCTGTTTCGCTGACTACAGGTCAGCCTTCAGGGCCGCCCAGCTCATGGGATAAGACAGAATCGATTCCGCGCCCTGGTTGAGATTGAGGCCGTTGGGATTGAGGCCGTCATAGCAGCCACCTTCCCCATCGAGCAGCGACAGGCCGGCGGTATTTTCGCCATGGAACCAGGCGAAGGCACGCAGCGCTTCTTCCCGCCACGAATGGTCGCCGGTGATGCGCCAGGCGCTTAAAGCGGCGTCGATCGTGGCCAGCACCTCCAGCGGTTGCTGGTCGTAGAGCGGATGATCCGGGCCGTCGTCGGAGAACTTGGAATTGGGGATCGGCACGAAGACGCCATTTCTGACCTGTTTCTTCATCAGCCATTTTTGCGCGGTCAGGCCGTCTTCGACCATATCCGGTTCGGCCAAGAAGGCGCCGCCCAGGATCAAGCCTTCGCTGATGCGGGCATTGTCATAGGCCAGGTCGGGCTCGAACCACTCGTGTCCGGGGCGCGCATGAGCCTTGAAGCGCTGGTGCAGGTCGCGCGTGAAATACCGGACCAGCACCTGCATTTCCTGGCCGTCGCCGAAGACTCCGAAAGCGCGCACCAGAGACTTGATCATGACGGCGCGTGACCGCAGGCTGGTCCAGCTTTCGACCTTTGGCAGGATCTGGGTGCCGAGATCGCAGGCCCACCGCCTCAGGTCTTCCGGCAGGCCGGAGCGCGCGACATCGACCAGGGCCTCGCAGGAGCGGGCATTGCAGTCGTCGAAGCCGCCGTCATCGAGCCAGTCGCGGCCATAGGACATGAAATTGCGGAAACTGTCGCCATTCCAGGCATGGTTCAGGAAGGCGGCATAACGATAGGCCAGCGAGACCTGTTCGGCCGTCAGGGGCGTCAGGCGCGACTGCCGGGCCACCAGGGAAAGCGCGCGGGCATTGTCATCGGCACAGTAGCCATGCTGGCGATCCGGCAGACGGTACTTGCCATGCTGGAAAATGCCGCAGTCATCGGTCATGCGTTCGATGGCGGCCCAGGATGGCGGTGCCGGCAGGGCGGCGGTGTGGCGCTTCGGCGCTTCATAATGGGCCACATCGTCGGTGGCGCGGGCGACATAGGCGCCGGCGACGGCGGACCAGCGCGAGGGCTGCGCGGCCATATAGGCACGCATCGACATGTCGGCCCGGACCTCGTCGGAAGCCAGCAATTTGGTTATCGCTTCCGCGAACGCCCGGGTGTCATGGAAATCGCACAGGATGCCGACCCCATTGGCCAGGGCTTCCGTCGCATGCCAGTAGGGTGTCGAAACCGTCGGCCGGCCGAGCGCCAGGGCATAGGACAGGGTGCCGGAAGTGATCTGGGTCTCGGTCAGGTAGGGCGTAACATAGACATCCGTCGCCTGAAGAATATCGATCAGGTCATTGTCGCTGATAAAGCGGTTGATGAAGCGGATATTGTCTTCAACCCCCAGCTCATGCGCCATGGCTTTCAGGCTGTCGCGGTATTTTTCGCCTTCGTGCCGCACGAGGTGCGGGTGAGTAGCGCCGATAACGAGATAAACCACGTCGGGGCAGGTCTTGCGGATGTCCGGCAGGGCGGCGATGACCGTTTCAATACCCTTGTTGGGCGACAACAGGCCGAAAGTGGTCAGGGTCTTCTTGCCGGCCAGATGCAGATGCGGCTTGAATTCGGCGGTATCGCGCAAGGGCCGTGACGGCGCGCCGTGCGGTACGATGCTGATCTGCTCAGGCTTGACGCCATAGACGCGCTGGAGGATGTCGGCTCCCTTCTGCGCCATGGTGACAAGGGTCGAGGACAGGCGGATCAGCGCCTGCATGACCCGCTTCTGCTCGTCATTCGGCGTTTCCAGGATCGTGTGCAGGGTAGTGACGATCGGGAAATTGACGCGCTCCAGGCATTCGATCAAGTGGGCGCCGGACGGGCCGCCATAGATGCCGAATTCATGCTGCACGAAAAGCACCTGCGTGCCATCTGCATTGAGCGTTTCGGCGAGATCGCGGTAGGCGGCGATGTCATCCTGCGGAATCTGGTGCGTGACTTCGAGCGGATAATCGTAGGTCGCACCGGGATCGTTCATGGCGATAACGTCCCAGTCGGTATTCGGCAGTGCCTTGCTCAGGCAGGCATACATATCACGGGTAAAGGTGGCCAGGCCGCACTGGCGCGGCGGGAAATTGCCGATAATCGCGGCCTTCGACAGAATAACCGCCTTGCCCGATATGCTGTCATTCAGCGTCGCGGCGATGCTTTGCGGCAAACCTTCCGTTTCAACTTCGGCATCATGGGCAATTTCGAAACTGTTGGCTTGCAGCATGTCCGGGCTCCGCGAAGATGGAAGGCGCCCAGCGGAAAAGTCACAGATAAACCGTCTGAAAGAACCTTTGCGGGCGTCGATGGATGAAGGCGGCGGGGCTGATATTACCTCGCTTCTGACTGACAGTGGCGGTTCGGCTGTAAAGATTCAGTATGGTTCACGGTGCGGCGCAATAAGTGGTCCGTCACACTTGCGTGAATCAGCCTGTGCGAACCGGCGTGAAAAAGCTGTTGGCGGTCAGGCGGCCGGTGCGGGGATCATCGGTCAGGCTGGCGCCGTCGAACAGGGCACAATGCAGCACATGACTGCGATAAATCACCACGCGGTTGAATTTCGGCGCCACCGTTTCCAGCAGTTCGTAATTGGGGGTATCCGGCCCGGTATAGCCGGTCAGGCGGTCACCCAAGGTGTCCAGTTCGCTGGCAACCAGAGCCATATAGGCTTCGCGGCGGGTACGGTCGACCGATTCAAAGCCTGAGGGTATATGCCGGAAAAAGCCGGTGCCGCCGGCCTGGTCACGGCCGAGATAATGGACCATGGCCAGGCAGTGCGGATCTGGCTGGTCATAATGCGGAATCTTTTGCAGAGGCTGCATTTCCTCGGCGCGCAGGGTCGATAAGGCAAAGAAGGCGCGGGAGAGCAGCCGGCCGTCACCAATGCCGAACGCGCGCATCAGGCTGGGGCGGAGGATCGGCAGCAGCGTCTGAAGATAGGCCGGCGGCAGCGGCGCATTGAGACCGGGATAGAAGGTGGCCTCCGGCGCCGAGAAGGGGGTTTGTGTGGCGGCTTCAACCAACTGTTCCGGGTTGAGCAGAACGTCGTCTATGACGATGAGCGGATTCCGTTCTTCGCCATAATGGCGAAGTTGCACGCGGGCGGCGGGATTGACCTGGATAACGACATCGGCAGCAGACATGCCCGATCCTAGCGCAGATTTCACGGCTCTGCCGATGATTTTTTTAAGCACGAAATTTTGAACGGCGAAAATGTTGCGTCGCAATATGGATGCTTGACGCGGATAACGGCCGCTGACAGGTTTCAGTGCCAATGCGCAGATCAAAGTGTCGCAACCAGATGACATACTGCCGGCATTACCGAGGCCAGACCTTAACCCCAGATGCTCACAGGAGTCGCCAATGACCAGCAGCCATTTTGTCACCACATCCGATGGCGCCGAGATATATGTCAAGGACTGGGGGCCGAAAGAGGCGCCCGTCATCATGTTCCATCACGGCTGGCCCCTGTCGTCGGACGATTGGGACACCCAGATGCTGTATTTCCTCGGCAAGGGTTTCCGGGTCGTGGCGCATGACCGCCGCGGTCACGGCCGGTCTTCGCAGGTCAGCGACGGTCACGACATGGATCATTATGCCGCCGATGCCAATGCGGTGGTCGAACATCTCGACCTGAAGAACACTGTCCATATCGGTCACTCGACCGGTGGCGGCCAGGTGGCGCGCTATGTGGCGAAATTCGGCGGGAATGGCCGGGTTTCCAAGGCCGTGCTGATCAGCGCGGTCACGCCGATCATGCTGAAGACCGAGGCCTTTCCGCTGGGCTTGCCGATCGATGTTTTTGACGGCCTGCGCGCGCAGACGGCTAATAATCGCACTCAGTTTTACAAGGATCTGCCCATTCCCTTCTATGGCTTTAACCGCGATGGCGCCAAACCGATCGACGGCGTGATCGACAACTGGTGGCGTCAGGGCATGATGGGCAGTGCCAAAGCGCACTATGAAGGCATCAAGGCCTTTTCCGAAACCGATCTGAGCGCTGACCTGAAGGCCATCGACGTGCCGGTGCTGATCATGCACGGTGATGACGACCAGATCGTGCCTTACAAGGCGGCAGCGCTCGAAGCTATCAAGCTGGTCAAGCACGGCACACTGAAAATCTACGAAGGCTTTCCGCACGGCATGTGTACCACCCACGCTGATGTCATCAATCCGGACCTGCTAACCTTTATTCAGTCGTAGGTCGATTTTAAGGCGGCGGTCTATGTGCCGCCGCCCAGCGCCTGATACAGCGTTGAATGACGCTCCACGCCCTAACCGACAATGGTTTCCCAATGCCCGGAGGTCTCCGAACGGAACAGGGCATCGATGATGCGCATATTGATGCGGGCGTCCTCGATGCTATAGGGCAGAGGCGCCGCGCCGGTGACAGCGCGTGTGAAGGCTTCGCCCATCAGGGTATACTGGTTCGACGGTTGCAGGGTGTGCGTCACGGCAGTGGCACCATTGAAGCTTTGGCCGTCATCGATTGTGATGATCTGGGGCTTGTCGGGTGGCTGGTTGAAGGGAATGGACAGCGACAGGCGGGCCTTGTCGCCCATGATGGTAACCGCCTGGCCAGGAGTGAGCGCAGTGGAGACAGCGAAGGTAAGTTGCCGGCCATCCGCGAAATCCAGCAGGCCGGAGGTGATGGTATCGGTGCCGAAATTTTTGTCGCGGCTGATCAGGGCCATGACGCGCACCGGCTCGGCCTCGAAGAAAAAACGCCCGGCGACGATCGGATAACAACCGATATCCATCAACCCGCCGCCGCCCCACTCGACCTTGTTGCGGATATTGTTGGCGTCCATGTTGTTGTAGTTGAACCATGACTGGATGATTTTCGGCGCGCCAATCGCGCCTTCGCGGATCAGCCGGCGCGCTTCCAGCCATTGCAGGCTGTGGCGCACCATGAAGGCTTCCATGATATGAACCTTGTGGCTCACCTCGGCCAGTTGGTCGATCTCGGCGGCATTGAGCGCCATCGGCTTTTCGCACAGGACGTGCTTGCCGGCGCGGGCCGCCGCCAGGGTCATCGGCACATGCAGGTGGTTGGGCAGGGGGTTGTAGATGACCTCGATGTCGGGATCGGCCAGCAGGTCTTCGTAACTGCCATAGGCGGCTTCCAGCCCAAGCTTTTCGGCGGCATTTTTAGCGGCCGAGCCGTCACGCGAGGCAATGGCCTTTACGCGGATCAGCTCGCTCTGCATCAGCGCCGGGATCACCTTGGTGACGCCGATCTTCGCCGTGCTGAGCACGCCCCATACGGTCTTTTTCATCTATTTCAGTCTCTCGATGAGGGCCATGGCGGCCGCGGGATTCAGCACCTTATGGCCGCTGATAACATACAGGAAGACGTCGTGCGGCTTAGGCGCCTGCTTCTCGCCATAGGTTGCCAGATCGCCGGGCACCTGCCCTTCGGCGAGGGTGCGGGCGCGATAGGCCCATTCATCGAGCGCCTGTTCGCTATAGCCTTTTTCATGCTGGTCGGTGGTGCCCATGATGCGGACATAGGCGAAATCGGCAGTCAGGTCGGCGATGACCGGGAAATCGCTGTCGGCGCCGGTGATGATGGCCACGCCATAATGCCGTGCCAGGTCGACAAATTCCTTGCACTGGAAAGTGGGGTGGCGGACCTCGACGGCGTGGCGCAGGCGAACGCCATCCTGCTCCGGCGGCAGCAGCTTGAAGAAATGCTCGAAATCAGCCGGATCGAATTTTTTCGTGGCCATGAACTGCCAGTTGATCGGCCCCAGCTTTTCCTTCAGTTCGGTGATGCCGGAGCTGAGGAAACGCTCCACCGAGTCCTTTGATTCAGCGAGGTTCTTGCGGTTGGTGGCATAGCGCGTGCCCTTGACGGAAAAGATGAAGCCATCGGGCGTCTCGGCGCGCCATTTCTGAAAGGAGGAGGGCTTCTGCGCGCCGTAATAGGTGCCGTTGATCTCGATTGAGGTCAGTTTGGATGAAGCGTATTCCAACTCGCGCTTCTGCGCCAGGCCTTCGGGATAGAAGGGGCCGCGCCAGTCTTCATAGGTCCAGCCGCCGATACCGACATAGATGGTCATGTGCGTTTTCCTCCTGACAGGTCTTGCCCGATGTGGTGCCAAACTATGCCGTAAGCGCGCAACCTGTTTCTGGCAGTATTTTGCATGTTCACTTTATGTTCGTGTTGTGGCATGAGTCAAGACGGACCTCTAACACACCACGAATGAACACGAATAGACACGAATATTCTGGAATGGCCTGGAGATATTTTCCGCGATTTGCGCCGAAGACGCATTCGTGTCTATTCGTGTTCATTCGTGGTTTCGACCTTGAGTAACCAAATTGGACGGCGAACATCCCTCTACGCAAAGAAAGATCATCCATATCGATATGGATGCCTTTTTCGCGTCGGTGGAACAGCGCGATCATCCGGAGCTGCGCGGCAAGCCGGTGGCTGTGGGCGGCGGCTCTGAACGCGGCGTTGTGGCGGCGGCGAGCTATGAGGCGCGCCAGTTCGGCGTCCATTCGGCCATGCCGTCGATCACCGCCAAACGCAAATGTCCGGACCTGATTTTCGTGCGCCACCGCTTTGATGTCTACAAGCAGGTCTCGCGCCAGATCCGCGACATTTTCGAGGACTATACGCCGTTGGTCGAGCCGCTGTCGCTCGATGAAGCCTATCTTGATGTCACCGAAAACCGCAAGGGAATGGCCTCAGCCACTGAAATCGCCGAGGAAATACGGGCGCGCATCTGGGAAACGACGCAACTGACCGCCTCGGCCGGGGTCTCCTATAACAAGTTCCTCGCCAAGCTGGCATCGGACCAGAACAAGCCGAACGGCCTGTTCGTCATCAAGCCCGCGATGGGGCCGGTGTTCGCTGCCTCGCTGCCGGTGAAAAAGTTCCATGGCATCGGCCCGGCCACGGCAGCGAAAATGAACCGGCTGGGGCTCTATACGGGCGAGGATATCCGCAACCAGACGCTTGATTTCCTGGAGCAGCATTTTGGCGTCTCCGGGCGATATTACTACGGCATTTCGCGCGGCATCGATCACCGCCAGGTCAGGCCGGACCGCGAGCGCAAGTCGATCGGTGCGGAGAATACCTTCTTCACTGATACCACTGATTTCGATACCGCGTGGGGCTTTCTGCAACCGTTGATCGACAAGGTGTGGCACTATGTCGAGGCCAATGAGATCAAGGGACGGACGGTCACACTCAAGGTCAAGTTTTCCGATTTTCGCATCATTACCCGCAGCCGGTCGGGACTTGTGCCCGTGACGAGCAAGACCGAACTGACAGGGTATGTGCGGGCGTTGCTGGAGGGCGTGTTCCCGGTGGCGAAGGGCATACGTTTGCTGGGGGTGACTCTGTCGTCGCTGGGCGAACGCGAACCAACCGGGGTCGAGCAATTGAGTCTGGCGCTTTAGGCAAGATGCCCCACCACCATTTGCTCCGCGAACTTCGTTTCGCTACGCTCATGGTCCCCCTCACCAACAAGTTGGGGAGGTATAAAACTGGTTTTTTCTTGAACCTCCCCGGCTGTGCCGGGGAGGGGGACCGCGCCCGAAGGGCGGGGTGGTGGGGTTTCTTGTTTTGCTGTTGTCACATATCCTCAGCTTGTTATTCCGCGGGCGCGGGACTAAACTGATCTCATGTCTTCGCGTCCCCCATTGATCGATGGATTTGGCCGCCGCCTCAGCTATGTGCGGCTGTCGGTGACGGATCGCTGCGACCTGCGCTGCACCTACTGTATGAGCGAGCAGCAGAGCTTCCTCCCGCGCAAGGATCTGCTCAGTTTCGAAGAAATGGAGCGCCTCAGCCTATTCCTGATCGACAGCGGCGTCGAGCGCCTGCGCATTACCGGCGGCGAACCGCTGGTGCGCAAGGGCGTGCTTGAGTTCATTGCCCGGCTGGGCGCGCAGGTACATGAAGGGCGCCTGAAAGAACTGACCCTGACGACAAACGGCACCCTGCTCGAAGATGCCGCGCCTGTGCTGGCCGAAGCGGGGGTCAAGCGTATCAATGTGTCGTGTGACAGTCTGAACCCGGAAGTCTATCGCCGCATCACGCGTGGCGGCGATCTGGGCAAGGTGCTGGCAGGGATCGAAGCGGCGCAATCCGCAGGTATCCACATCAAGCTCAATGTCGTCGCCCTGGCCGAGGATAACCGTGCGGAGATTCCCGATATCATCCGCTTCGCCCATGCGCGCGGCATGGATGTATCTCTCATTGAGACCATGCCGCTGGGCGATGAGATTTCAGGCCGCGAAGCGCAATTCGTCTCCCTGAAAGATGTGCTGTCGAGCTTACGCAGTTTCTGGCAGGTCGAGGGCGTCAGCGACACGACCGGCGGCCCGGCGCGATATTATCGCATTGCAGAGACTGGGGGCAAATTGGGCCTGATCACGCCGCTCAGCCATAATTTCTGCGACACCTGCAATCGCGTGCGCATCACCTGCACCGGTCAGCTTTACATGTGCCTGGGCCAGGACGACCATGTCGATCTGCGCGCCGCCCTGCGTGAGGATGTCACGAATGCTGGCCTTCAGGCGGCGCTGAGGGAAGCCCTGGCGCACAAGCCGAAAGCGCATGATTTTTTCATTGCCGAGGCGGGGCTGGCGCAACCGGAACGTCCGCACGCGCCGGCGCGCACTATGTCGCTTACAGGTGGTTGATGTTGGCGAAGGCGGTGCCATCGGACACCTTAACTGTACTCACGTTCTGGCTGTCCAGGAACCGCATCACCGCCAGCCCGCCTTCCGCCCGTTCCAGGGCGGTGCGCAAGGGCGCGATCAGCGAGACATTCCACAGGGCGCATAGCGGATAGTCGCGTTCGCCTTTGAAATAGACGATATCGGCGGGCGGGGCCGCCAGAAGCTGCGCCACCATGTCTTCCGGCAGGTCGGGCATGTCGCACGGCGCGGTGATGACCTGCGTATCGCCGGCTGCCCTTGCCATTTCCAGCGCGCTCAGGACACCCGTCAGCGGGCCCAGGTCGATCAGGTCCGGGGCATCGAAGATCAGCGGCAGGCCGAGGCATGACAGGGGCAGGATGAGGGGGGATTCTTTTGCGCCGGCATTGATGACAAGACCGCGCACCTGGGGCTTGAGGCGGGCGATCAGGGTTTCGATCAGGGTGGAACGGCCATAGGGCGCAAAAGGCTTGTTGCCGCCCATGCGTTTGCCTTTGCCGCCGGCCAGGAGTACGAGTTGTGGTGTCATAATATGCCGGTCTGATGCTGTGGCTGCGGGTGTAAAAGCCCAGTTTAAGCCCTAAGCGCCTGAATTATAACTCTCCTTATGGGTTTTTTATAAGGCATATCCGGCTCCTTATTGGATGCTTATGCGGGCGCCCTATAGGGTTTTTGACAATCGGATGAACGGCCAGGCAGTCCGCCTGACCGCCAAGGGGCATGGCACAAGGGGCATGGAAGGCGAATGAACAGAGGCAAGACAGGACGGTTAGGCAAACAATTCAGAATGGACATGAGCGTATCGCTCGGCCTGTCCGTGGTCGCTGTCTTCTTTTTCATCAGCGGGATTATTTCATACGTCAATATTCAGACCCTGAACCGGGACAGCGAGCAGATCGCCCATACGCACGAAGTGCTGCTGGGGCTGAATAATATCCTTTCCACCATGAAGGATGCCGAAACCGGCCAGCGCGGTTTCGTCATCACCGGCCAGGAAAGCTATCTCGACCCTTATAATGACGCCCTGACCGGAATCGAGGAGCAGGTTCTGCGCATCGAGCAACTGACCCGTGACAATCCGGATCAGCAACGCCGCATCGCGCCGCTGAAATCGCATATCGCCGCCAAGCTCCAGGAACTGAGCACGGTCATCGAGATGCGCCGCAGCGAAGGTGTGCAGGCTGCCATGGCGCGCGTGGCCACCAATCGCGGCAAGGAAGACATGGATGCCATCCGCGCCCAGGTCGCTGTGATGCAGACAACCGAAAGCGGCCTGCGAAAGACGCGGGTCGCCGAGATGGACGCCGCCTACGACACGGCGGTCGCCAGCATTTCGATAACCGCCCTTATCGGTGTCCTGCTGTCGGTCGCCATCACCATCATGATCAGCCGCGCCTCGGCCGTGCGCCGCAAGGAAGAATGGTTGCAGGCCGGCCAGGTCGGGCTGTCCGCCGCCATGATGGGCGAGCAGAGACTGGATCAACTGGGTCACAGCATTCTGGCCTTTCTGACGGAATATGCCCACGCCAGTGCCGGCGCCTTCTATGCCCTGACCGATGGCGCCTATCGCCGGATGTCCACGGTGGGGGTGCCGGAGCAGGCGCCGGTGCCGGTGACGTTCACGGCGAAGGATGGCCTGCTCGGCCAGGCCGTCAGCGAAGGCAAGGCGATCATGCTGCGAGACCTGCCCGCCACGGATGAGAACCATCATCTGTCGGTCGGTGCCGCGCTGGGGCAATGGCGGCCGCGTCACCTGCTGGTAGCGCCGGCGCGATCGGAACGCCGGGTGGATGCGGTCATCGAACTCGGCTTCGTGGAACCCGTTTCTGACCTGACGCTTGACTTGATGGCGCGGGTGTCCGAATCGATCAGCATCGCCGTGCAGACAGCCAATTACCGGGCCAACCTGCAAAACCTGCTGGAAGAAACCCAGCGCCAGTCCGAGGAACTGCAAAGCCAGGGCGAGGAACTGCGCGTCAATAACGAGGAACTGGAAGAGCAGGGTCGCGCGCTCAAGGAATCGCATTTCCGCCTCGAACAGCAGCAGGCCGAGCTGGAACAGACCAATTCCCAACTGGAAGAGCAGACCGCCGCGCTTGAGCGCCAGAAAGACGATCTGGCCCGTTCGACGAAGGAGATCGAAGCCAAGGCGCGCGAACTCGAACAGGCCAGCCGCTACAAGTCCGACTTCCTGGCCAATATGTCGCACGAACTGCGCACCCCGCTCAATTCGTCGCTGATCCTGGCCAAACTGCTGGGGGATAATCCGGACGGCAACCTGACCGAGGAACAGGTCAAGTTCGCCCAGACCATCCAGTCATCCGGCAATGACCTGCTGGCCCTGATCAACGATATTCTCGACCTGTCGAAGATCGAGGCCGGCCAGATGGAAATCCGCGCCGAAAGCCTGTCCCTGGCGCGGCTGGTGAAGGACATGCAGCGCACCTTCGAGCCGATCGCGGCGCAAAAGGGCCTGGCCTTCAATGTGAAGATCGCCAGGGGACTGCCGGAGACCATCGAAACAGACCGTCAGCGCCTGGAGCAGGTGTTGAAAAATTTGCTGTCGAATGCCTTCAAGTTTACCGAAAAGGGATCGGTCGAACTGGCCCTGTCGAAGGACGGCGACGACCAGGTGGTCATGGCGGTTACCGATACCGGCATCGGCATTTCGTCGGATCACCAGGCGGCGATATTCGAAGCCTTCCGGCAGGCGGATGGCACGATCAGCCGCAAATACGGAGGCACCGGTCTTGGCCTGTCGATCTCGCGTGAACTGACCCGCCTGCTCGGCGGGGCTATCGCTCTGAAAAGCACGCCGGGCAAGGGCTCGACCTTCGCCCTGACCCTGCCGCTGGCCTATGATCCGGGGCATGTCTCCACTGCCCTGATCACGCCGCTCCTGACCGGCGCGCATGAGCCCGACGATCATGTGCTGTCCGAAACCACGCCGCCCGCCGTCAAGAGCAAGGCGGTGAGAAAGCCCCTGCCGCCCGGCCGTGTGCAGGATGACCGCGACCGGCTCGATCCGAAACGCCGCACCATACTGGTGGTGGAGGACGATGTGTCATTCGCCGGCATCCTCTATGAGCTGGCGCACGGCCAGGAATTCCAGTGCCTCGTCGCCACCTCGGCCGAAGAGGCGCTCGACATGGTGCAGCAATATACCCCGGCGGCGGTGGTGCTCGATATCGGCCTTCCGGACCATTCCGGTCTGTCGGTGCTCGATCGCCTGAAGCGTGACAACCGCACCCGTCATATTCCGGTCCATGTTGTTTCCGGCGCGGATTACCAGCATACGGCCCTGTCGCTCGGCGCCGTCGGCTACATGCTGAAACCGGTCAAGCGCGATGAACTGGTCGATGCCTTCAAGTCGCTGGAAAACCGCCTCAGCCAGCAGATGCGCCGGGTGCTGATTGTCGAGGACGATGAAGTCCAGCGCGACAGCGTGTCCCGCCTGCTGAAATCGAACGACACGGAAACCATTGCCGTCGGCACGGCGGCGGATTGCCTGGACCTGCTCAAGAGCCAGACCTTCGACTGCATGGTGCTCGATCTCACCCTGCCTGACGCCACCGGCTATTCGCTGCTGGAGACCTTGTCTCAGGAAGACGCCTATGCCTTCCCGCCGGTCATCGTCTATACCGGCCGCGACCTCTCTTACGATGACGAGCAGAAGCTGCGCCGCTATTCGTCCTCCATCATCATCAAGGGCGCCAAGTCGCCGGAGCGCCTGCTCGATGAGGTGACCCTCTTCCTGCACCAGGTCGTCTCCGAACTGTCCCCGGAACAGCAATCCCTGCTGAAAAAGGCCAAGAATCGCGACGCCATGTTGGAAGGCCGCCGCATCCTGGTGGTCGAGGATGATGTGCGCAATGTCTATGCCGTCACCAATATTTTCGAGCCCCTGGGCGCCGTGGTCTCGATCGCCCGCAATGGCCGCGAGGCGCTCGACCTGCTGGAAAAGACCAATGACCGCAAGGACAGCGACAGCGCCATAGACCTGGTGCTGATGGACGTGATGATGCCGGAAATGGATGGCCTCACCGCCACGCGCGAAATCCGCAAGCGCAAGGACTGGGCTAAATTGCCGGTCATCATGCTGACGGCCAAGGCGATGAAGGACGATCAGGAGCGCTGCCTCGACGCCGGCGCCAATGACTACATGGCCAAACCGCTCGATGTCGAAAAGCTCATTTCACTGGTGCGGGTATGGATGCCGAGGTAACAGACGTGACGCCCGCCGGGACTGTGAAAACGGAGGATATCGAAATCCGGCTGCTGCTGGAAGCGATCTTCCGCAGGTATCACTATGACTTTCGCGGCTATGCCATGGCTTCGGTCAAGCGCCGCCTGATCCAGGCGCGCGAGCATTTCCATTGCCAGACTTTTTCCGCCCTGCAGGATATGATCCTGCACGATCCCGGCATGATGACGGCCATGCTGCCCTATCTGACGGTCCAGGTCTCCGAACTGTTTCGCGATCCGCTCTATTTCAAGGCGGTCCGCGAAAAGGTGGTGCCTCACCTGAAGACCTACCCGTCGCTCAAGGTATGGATCGCCGGATGCAGCACGGGCGAGGAACTTTACTCCTTCGCTATCCTGTTCCGCGAGGAAGGGCTGTTCGACCGCACCCTGTTCTATGCCACCGATATCAATCACGATGCGCTGAAAAAAGCCGAGGCCGGGGTCTATAGTCTCGACCGGATCAAGTTGTTCACCGAGAACCATCGCCTCTCCGGCGGCAAGGGGTCGCTGTCGGATTACTACAATGCCGCCTATGGCGCGGCCTCGTTCGATAAGTCCTTGCGTAAAAATGTTGTCTTTTCCGACCACAGCCTGGCCACCGATGCGGTGTTTGCGGAGACCCAGATGGTCTCCTGCCGCAATGTGCTGATCTATTTCGATCGTGAATTGCAAGACCGCGCCATCAGCCTCTTCAAAGGCTCGCTGACGCGTAAAGGCTTTCTCGGCCTGGGATCCAAGGAGACCCTGCGCTTTTCCTCCAGCGCCGATGCCTTCAGCGATTTCGCCCACGACGAGCGCATCTATCAGAAGCGGGATGTGACATGAGCATATCTGCCAGAAGCCAGCCCTCGCCCAGGGAAGCGGCACCGCAGGCGGTGGTGATCGGCGTATCCGCCGGCGGCCTTAACGCCCTGTCGGCTATCCTGCCGCAACTGCCGGCCGATTATCCCCTGCCCGTTATGATCGTCATTCATCTGCCGCCCGACCGCGACAGCGTGGTGGCTGAACTGTTTGATGAAAAATGCGCCCTGACCGTGCGCGAGGCCGAGGACAAGGAAGATATCCTGCCGGGACATGTCTATTTCGCCCCGCCCGACTACCATCTGCTGGTCGAGGCCGATCATCGCCTGTCGCTGTCTTCGGAGGAACCGGTGCTGTTCTCGCGGCCATCGGTCGATGTGCTGTTCGAGACGGCGGCCGATGTCTATGGCGAGGGCCTGATCGGTGTCATCCTGACCGGCGCCAACCCGGACGGCGCGGCGGGCCTGAAGGCGGTCATGACCGCCGGCGGCAGGGGGCTGGTCCAGCGGCCTGATCTGTCCTACGCCAGCGCCATGCCGGAAGCCGCCCTCGAATTCAGCCCCCAGGCCGAGGCTCTCAGCCTCGAACAGATCGCCGAAAGGCTGCGGGAGGCGGTATCGTCATGAATCCTGCCCATATTCCCGTGCCGATCCTGATCGTCGACGACCTGCCGGAAAACCTGCTGTCGCTGGAAGCAGTGCTGCGCCGCGACGGACTGGAATTCATCAAGGCGCGCTCCGGCACCGAGGCGCTTGAGATCCTGCTGCGTCAGGAAGTGGCGCTCGCCCTGCTCGATGTCCAGATGCCGGAGATGGACGGCTTCGAACTGGCCGAGACCATGCGCGGGTCTGAGCGCACACGGCGCATCCCGATCATCTTCCTGACGGCTGGCGTCACCGACCGCGCGCGGCGTTTCCGCGGCTATGAGGCCGGCGCGGTCGATTTTCTCGAAAAGCCGATCGAGGCCGATATCCTGCGCTCCAAGGTCGCGGTGTTTTCCGAGCTGTACCTGCAACGCCGGCAACTGGCTGTGCAGCGCGACAATCTGAAAGCCTTCGCCGAGGAAAACCTGCGCCTGCTGAAGGAAAGCCGGGATAACGCTCAGGCGCTGAAAGAGGCGGATATCCGCAAGGACGAATTCCTGGCCACCCTGGCGCATGAACTGCGCAATCCGCTGGCGCCGATCCGCAACGGCCTGCAAATCCTGCGCATGGCGCCTGAAGGCCCGCGCGCCGAGGAGGTGCGCGGCATGATGGATCGCCAACTCACCCATATGGTGCGCCTGATCGACGACCTGCTTGATGTCTCCCGTGTGTCGCGGGGCCGCATCGATCTGCGCAAGGGCCGGATGCGCCTGCAGGAGGCCGTTCACTCGGCGCTGGAAACCTCGCGCCCGCTGATCGAGGACAACCGGCACAAACTGATCCTCGATATTCCGGCCGAACCGCTGTGGGTGGAGGGCGACCTGACGCGCCTGGCGCAGGTGGTCTCAAACCTGCTCAACAATGCCGCCAAATATACGCCGCCCGGCGGTGAAATTCGGCTGACAATGCGTGAACATGACGGTCACGCCGATATCGAGGTCGCTGATAATGGCCTGGGCATCGATCCTGACATGCTGCCGCGGGTCTTCGACCTGTTTACCCAGGCCGACCGCCATCTCGATCGCTCGCAGGGTGGGCTCGGTATCGGCCTGGCGCTGGTCAGCAAGCTGGTGGAGATGCACGGCGGCACCAGTCGCGCCGTCAGCGAAGGCGCCGGCAAGGGCAGTACCTTTACGATCAGCCTGCCCCTGATGGATACGGAGGCCGAAAGCGCCGATGAGGGGTTGCGGAAAAAACAGACAAGGGAAGCCTCGCCCCTGAAGGTGCTGATCGTCGATGACAATGTCGATTCCGCCCAGACCAGCCTGTGGATGCTTGACCTGATGGGGCACAGGGGTATGGTGGCCCATGAGGGCATCCGCGCCCTTGAGATGGCCCGTGAGCAGACACCCGATGTCGTGCTGCTGGATATCGGAATGCCGGGCATGGATGGCTATGAGGTCTGCCGGCAACTCCGGCAGATGCCCGAAATGAAAAACAAAACCGTGATCGCCCAGACCGGATGGGGGCAGGAAAGTGATCGCCAGAAGGCGTTTGCGGCCGGTTTCGACCATCACATCACCAAGCCGGTGAGTCTTGACCTGCTAACACAATTGTTGGCGGATATACGTCTCACCGCAGCAAAAGCCGGAGACCCGCAACATGGCTGACGGACCAGGTAAGGCAAATAATGGGAATGGGCCCATGCGCATCATGATCGTCGAGGATAACGAGGCCCTGGCGCAGACCACCGGCTGGTTGGTCGAAATGATCGGCTATGATTACCGGCTGGCCGCCAATGGCCACGCGGCCATCGCCACCTATCCGGACTACAGGCCCGATGTCTTCATGATCGATATCGGCCTGCCGGGCATGAACGGCTACGACCTCTGCCGCGAGTTGAAATCACGCCCGGATATCGGCAAGGCCGTCTTCATCGCCCAGACCGGCTGGGGTGAGGCCGAGCACCGCCGCATGACGGCGGAAGCCGGTTTCGATCATCACCTGGTCAAGCCGCTCTATCTAGAAACGCTGGAAGCCGTACTCGGTGAAATCGCCAAAGCCAGGTAAATCTCCATCCTTGGCCGATTAGTACGCAGTCTACGCTTGCAGACCTCGGCGGCCCCGTACAAGTATACCCGTGTCGCTAGCCGGCTAGCACTGGTCTCAAGGCTGGAAATTTACCGCATCGGCGTGGAACACGGTGCGGAAAAAATATCACCCCAACTTGATCTGAAAACGGAAACAGGCGCCACCGAGCGGATCGGGGCGATGTGCCTGCGGCGGAGCCAGCACAAGCGCGCTGCCATGGCCGGCGATAATCTGTTTGGCCAGGCTGAGGCCCACGCCGGTGCCGGTCGCCTTGGTGGAATAAAACGGCATGAAGACCTGGTCGGCGCTTTCCGCCGGGATGCCCTTGCCCGAATCCTCTATCTCGAACAGCACGGCCTCGCCGTCATGTTTCAGCCGCAGGCGGACGCGCGGATCGGGCTTTTCCAGCGCGGCTTGCGCGCCATTGTTGAGCAGATTGCAAACCCCCAGCCACATCTGGTCCTCGTCCATCATCAGCGACAGGTCATTTTCGACGACTTCGGTCTCGAAGCGCACCCCCTTGTCGCTCCACTGCGCCTCGAAACTTTCGCACAGCACTTCGAGCCACAGTTTCAGGCCGCAGGACCGGATGACGGGCGGCGGCAGGCGCGTCAGGGCGCGATAGGCGTTGATGAAATCGGTCAGGCCCTCCGTGCGCGCCACCACGCGTTCCAGCGCCTTCATCGCCGCGGCGCGCGAGTCCGGCGTGTCGTCGCCCAGCAGGTCGAGCGCGCTCTTGCTCATCGAGGCCACAGGCGTCAGGGCATTCATCAGTTCATGGTTCAGCACCTTCAGCAGGTCGCGCAGGGCATTGGCCTCGGCGGCGCGGACATCGGCCGAGATATCGGTCAGGACCGCGAGATGCGACAGGTGATCCGCCTCTTCCATTTCGGCGATATGCACCGCGAAGGTCTGGCCCTTCCATTTGATCTGTGAGGCCATGCCGGCCAGGCCCAGCGGCGCGGCGCCGGAGGTATCGTCCAGAAGCGCCCGGCGCGCCGCCACCGGCAGGGCGTAGGAGACATCGAACAGATTGCGGGCGGCGCGGTTGACGGCGATGAGCTGGCCGTTATCCGGTTGCAGAAGGAGCGGGGCAGGTGTCTGGTCCAGCAGCACCTGCAGACGCCGGCGGCTCAGTTCGGCGGTGAAGATCGCGCCCGGCTGGCTGCGTTTCAGCCGGTCGCGGCCAAGCACAACGGCGCTGTGGCTGAGGCCGAGCCAGGCGAGGGTGACCGCCCCCAGTCCGCAGACCAGCGCGCTGGCATAAAGACCGCGCGTCAGGGCCAGCCAGCCGAAGCCACCCAGCACGAAGACGCCGGCCTGCGCCATCAGGGGCCAGACAACCGGGGGTATGGCGCGTTTAAAGACCATGCTTTTCCATCCGCCGGTAGAGCGCGGCTCGTGTCACGCCCAGATCCTTCGCCGCCTGTGAGATATTGAACTGATGGCGGTTGAGCGCTTCGCGGATCAGTTCTTTTTCGGAGCGTTCCAGGTTCAGATCCTGCGGGGGCGGCGGCGCGGCGACAATGCGCGGCGCCTCCAGAGCGGCCCGGATCGAGGCAATGAAGCGGTCATTGTTCCACGGCTTGACGACGAAATCCTGTGCCCCCATCCGCATGGCCTGGATAGCGATATTCATGCCGGAGTGGCCGGTCACGACCACCACGGGCAGGGCGGGGGTCAGCGCCATCTGCTCGGCCAGGAATTTCAGGCCCGCCTCGCCGGAAGTATCGCCGCGCCGGTAGTTGAGATCGAGCAGCAGGATATCGACCGGCGTGGCCGCCAGTTTTTCACGCGCCTCATCGGGCGTCTGCGCCTTGATCAGGGTAAAACCGTGCCGCAGCAAAACCAGCTCCGCCGCATCGAGAATATCGGCGTCGTCGTCAAGAAACAGGGCGGTCAGGGGTGGCTTGGTCATGTTCGGAATCGGACACTTTTCGGCGGGCGATTTCGGCAGTATGGGGTGAAAAATCATGAAAAGTCAAATAAAAATAGTGGTTTATGTCTATTGAAAAACCTGTGTTAGCTTCTTACCATGCCCGATAGACCTCTGAATCCCGCCCGCACCGACCGTATCATCATGAAACCATGGTGGCGCCGCCGCCCGTTCCATCTCGCCCTGGCCGCCGGTATGGTGGTAGTGGTCGCCCTCGGCGCCTTCGTCCTCTTGCCGCCGCCCAATACCGTCACGGTCGCCGCCGACAGCCTCGATACCGGCGAGGTCACCCGCGCGGCGTTCCAGGACTATGTCGCTCTGCGCGCCGCCGTCGAGCCGCTGGATATCACCTATATCACGTCTGAGACCAATGGCCGGGTCATCAGCGTGGCGGCATCGGACGGCATCATGGTCACGCCCGGCCAGCCGCTGGCCATGCTCGGCAATCCGGACCTCACGCTCCAGGTGTCATCGCGTGAGGCTGATATTTCCGCCCGCCTCAGCGATACCAACAACCAGTTGATGAACCTGCAGACCCAGCAGCAGGCGAACGAACAGGCCGTAGCCGATGTCGCCTATGCCCTGCACAGGGCCGAGGAGGAGCTGTCCAAGCGCCAGATGCTGCGCGAGCATGGCGTCTATAATGACGCCGCCGTCCAGACCTATGTCGATGAGGTCGCCTACCAGAAGCAGCGCCTGGCGGGCCTGAAAAGCCAGCAGGCGCAGCAGTCGCAATTCTATGTCAGCCAGCGCCAGCAGATCCTCGCCAGCGCCAGCGACCTGCGCCAGAGCCGCGAAGAGGTCCGCCGCGGACTGAACGCGCTCAATCTCACGGCGCCGGTCGCAGGCCGCCTGACCGATTTCGACCTCAAGCCCGGCCAGGCCGTGAAGATGGGCGATCCGCTGGGCGAGGTCGACTCCGAAGGCACCTATAAACTGAAGGCTGAGGTCGATGAATTCTATCTCAGCCGCCTGTCGGTGGGCCTGAAAGCCACCGCCAATGTCCACGGCACCGATACGCCTGTCCATATCAGCAAGGTCTTCCCGCAGGTCAATAACGGCCGCATCACCGTCGAACTCGAATTCGACCGGATGCCCGCCGATCTCAAGCGCGGCGAAACCGTCGATGTCCGCCTGTCGCTCGGCGCTACCGAAATGGCGCTTCTGGCGCCTTCGGGCTCATGGCTGAATGATACTGGCGGTGCGTCGATTTTCGTCCTGAACGGCAGCGGTGACCAGGCCAGCCGCCGCGCTATCACTGTTGGCCGCCGCAATCCGGAATATGTCGAAATCCTTTCCGGCCTCAAGCCCGGAGACCGCGTCGTCACCGGCGGCACCCAGAACCTCACCAAGGCCCAACATCTTCGTCTTACCCCATCCTCTTCCCTAAGCAAGAGCGCCAAATGACCAACCTTATCGAACTCCAGAATATCACCCGCCTTTATCGCTCGGACGAGGTCGAGACCACGGCGCTGCATAATATCTCGCTGCATATCAAACGCGGCGAATTCGTCGCCATCATGGGCCCTTCCGGCTGCGGAAAATCGACCCTTTTGAATATTCTCGGCACCATCGATCGCCCAACTGCCGGCGCCTATCTGTTTGACGGTGCCGACCTGGCGAAGATGAGCGAGAAGAACCTGGCGAAGCACCGCGCCCGCCACCTGGGCTTCATCTTCCAGAGCTTCAACCTGGTCGATGACCTGACCATTTATGAGAATATCGAACTGGGCCTGCTTTATCGCGGCGGCATCAAGGGTGGCCGCCGTCAGGCAATCGAAGGCGCCATGGACAAGGTCGGCATCGCCCACCGCGCCCGCCACTTCCCGCACCAGCTTTCCGGCGGCCAGCAACAGCGCGCCGCCATCGCCCGCGCCATCGTCGGCCAGCCCGACCTGATCCTGGCCGATGAGCCGACCGGCAATCTCGATACCGAAAACGGCGCGCAGGTAATGGAAATTCTGAAGAGCCTGAACAAGGCTGGCGCCACCATCATCATGGTCACCCACTCGCAATCCCATGCCGACCAGGCCAGCCGCCAGGTCGATATCCTCGATGGCCAGTTGGTCGCGTCTGTCGCTCAAGTTCTTTAGGAAGGTGCTGTAATGCTGCGCTCCGCCTTCACCGCCTTTTTCCGCTCATTCATCCGCCATCCGCTTTATGCCCTGCTAAACCTGCTGGGCCTGAGCTTCGGCATCGCCGTCTTCATCGCGCTCAGCCTCTTCTATCGCTTCGAGACCAGTTACGAAAGCTGGAGTGCCGAACGACCGCATATCTATGAAATGGGCACGCGCTATCATTTTCCAGGCATGGCTGAAGATATCTTCATGAGCGCCATGGGCGGCCTGACCGAGGAGATCAAGACCGTTTACCCGCAGATCGAGAGCACCCGCGACTGGTCCAATCCGGTCATCGTCCATAAGGGGGCCGAAGTCTATAACGAACAGATCGAACTGGTTGACGGCAATTTCCTGGCCTTCTTCCGCGTGCCCATGCTGTACGGCGATGCGGCGACGGCGCTCAGCGATCCGTCGAAAGTGGTGCTCAGTGCCGGCATGGCGCGCAAGTATTTCGGTAGGATCAACGCCATCGGGCGCAACATAACCCTGAACGATGAGGAGGGGCTGAAGACCTATACGGTCAGCGCCATCATCGCTGACCTGCCGAAGAATACCGACACCAAGCTGGACATGCTGCGCCTCCTGACGCCGCATCGCACGGCGATGGAGCCCTATACCTGGCATCACTGGGGCTCAGGACAACTGGAAGCCTATTTCAAATTCAAAACCCCTGCGCAGGCCAATGCCTTTGCGCGGCAGTTGCCGGCCTTTACCGACCGTCAGATTGGCCAGGAATTCGGCACCGATGTCACGCCGCACAAGATTCTCGAACTGGTGCTGGTGCCATGGGCCGATAAGCACCTGGTCGATCCAAAGCTGAAAGCGGCCATTATCTCGCTGGGCGTGGTCGGCATTGTGGCGCTGGTTCTGGCTTTGATCAACTATGTCAACCTGGCGACGGCGCGGGCGGGCCTGCGGGCACGCGAGGTGGCGGTGCGCAAGACACTGGGCGCACCGCCGGCGACCCTGCGCCTGCAATTCCTTGTCGAGGCTCTGTTGACCATGCTGCTGGCCTTTCTGGTGGCGCTGTCGCTCGTCGAACTGAGCCTGCCGATGATCAACAGCGCCGGCGGCCTGTTTCTCAAACTCGATTATAAGACAGATATCACCTGGCTCATGAGCGTGCTGGGCATCGTGCTGGCGGCGGGTCTGGTGGCGGCCCTCTATCCGGCCTTTGCCCTGGCGGCTTTCAAGCCGGCCCAGGTCCTGGCGTCGAGCCGAACACCAGGCGGCGGCCGCATGGCGGGATTTCTTCGTGTCGGCCTGGCCATGGTGCAGTTCGCCGCCGTGGCCGTCGCCTTTGTCCTGATCATGGGTTTCATGCTGCAAATTCAGCATATTCAGAATGCCGATATCGGCTTCCAGCGCGACAACCTGATGATCGTCAATTCGGTGCGTGACAATGCCGTCAGCCAGGCGCAGCGTGACAGCTTCATCGCCGCAGCCCGCACCTTGCCCGGTGTCAGCCACGCCGCCATCGCCAATGCGATTCCCGGTGACGGCAGCACGAGCAACAGTTCGAATATCGTGCGCCCCGGTCAGGTCGATAGCCCGACCCTGTCGCCAACGGTGAACTGGTCGATTGTGGGTGAGGATTATTTCCAGATGCTTGGCGCCAAGGTGCTGGCCGGGCGTGTCTTTGATGCGCAGCGCGGCGAGGACCAGAAGTGGGCCGACGGTGCGGATGACAAAAGCCGCGTTTACAATGTTGTCATCAGTCGGCGAGCCGCCAATGACATGGGCTTTGTCTCTCCGCAGGCCGCGCTGAACCAGACGGCCAAGTTCAACGATCGTCAGGTGCGTATCATCGGTGTCGTCGAAGACATGCGCTTCTATAATCCGAACGAGCGCATCCCGCCGAAGCTCTACCTGTTCGACATCCATGCTTCCTATGCCGTGGTCGGCATGGTGCGTTATCAGGGCCAGTCCGAGCCGAAGATGCGCGAGCAATTGCGCAAGCTGTGGCGCCAGATCGCACCTGACGTGCCGTTCGATGCCACGAGCGCCGTCGATAACCTCGACAAGTATTACAAGCCCGAACGCGACCGCACGCACCTGTTCACCATCGGCGCGGGGATCGCCGCCCTGATCGGTTGTATCGGCCTCTATGGCATGGCCGCCTTCAATACCGGACGGCGGGTGCGCGAGATCGGCGTGCGCAAGGTGCTGGGCGCCTCGGCCGGCCAGGTGGTGGGCCTGCTGCTGGTGCAGTTCCTGCTGCCGGTGGCCCTGGCCAGCCTGATCGCCTGGCCGCTGGGCTGGCTGGCGCTGCAACGCTGGCTGATGCAGTTCGATGACGCCATCGCCATGCCGCTGTGGATCTTCCCGGTGGCCTCAGTGGCGGCGCTGCTGATCGCCCTGGTGACGGTGGCGGGCGTGGCCTTTGGTGCCGCCCGTACCGAGCCGGGCAAGGCGCTGAGGCACGAATAGAGGAGTCAGGCGATCAGCGCCCGAACCCAATTCTGGAATGCCGCAACGGCCGTCTCATGGTTCGGCGAGAGACGGCCGGTATCGTATACGCCGGCATCAAGATTCTGTTGCACCTTCTCGGCGATCCATTTGTCCTCGGCTGTCACCTGATCGGACATGGCGATGGTGGCGTCGGGTACAGGCCCACCATCCGGCGTCAGGTACAGATAGTCGAGCTGGGTTTGTTTGTGCCCCACAGGCGACATGCGCTCGATCATCAGGCCGCGATTATAGACATTGATGCCGATATTGGGCCACAGCCAGCCCCACAGGCCGTCATAGACCGCGCCTGATTTCGGCGGCGCATCGTGCAGCACGACCTTGCCCTCGACCGTCACCCTGTACTGTTCGGAGACAATTTCGGCATCGAGCGAGGGGTGCATGGCCGGCACATGATAGCCTTCGAGATAGTTCTCGACATAAGTCTTCCAGTTGCAGTCCAGCAGATGCGTACGTCGCAATCCCACCTTGAGTCTCGACCAGTCGGCGTCTTTCAGGCGGGCGTCCAGCGGGGCCATCTGGGCCTGAAAATCGGGCAAATTCTCGCCAATACCGGCAAAGACCAGCCCGCGCCAGATTTGCAGCCTGATCGGGAAGAGACCTAAGTCGCGCGGATCGAAATCGGAGGCCGCGCCGAAATCGCGGGCGGCGCGCAGGCGGCCATCCAGCGTATAGCGCCAGCCATGATACTGACAGGTGAGATAGCCGTCACAGGTGCCGGAGTCTTCGCGCGTCAGCGGTCCGGCGCGATGGCGGCAGACATTGTGGAAGGCGCGAAGCTGACCATCATCGCCACGCACCACGACCACGGGATAGCCGGCCAGCATATCGGCCCGCCAGTCGCGCGGGTTTGGCAGGGCGCTTTCATGCGTCAGGAATTGCCAGTGATCGGCGAAAACCCGCTGGCGCTCTATGGGCCAGAACGCCGGATCGACATACCATTTTGCCGGGGCCGTGACAGGAGAACGGGTTTTCGCGGAGCTGTCGGCCGTATCCATTATTTTTGTCCTTTTGTGCGCAATATGTGCGCGCCATAAATCAGGGCACCGACGAAGATCATCACCCCGGAAGCCACCAGCAGTTTCAGGAAGGCCATCAGCGGGTGCGGCTCTTCCGGGCTTGGCACCAGGCTGCCGGCTATGGCGCTCAGAACCATGACAATCCCAAGAAGCGCCAGAAAGAGTGCCCAGGACTTTCCGCCCGGTGTGCGGAAATCCAGCCCGCCGTCATTGCGCTTCTGCACAATCCAGTAGGCGGCGAACATCCACAGATAGGGGATCATGAAGGTGATCACGCCCATGGCGACCACGAAATCATAGGCACCGGCAACGGTCGAACCCAGGGCGCTCAAGGCCAGGACGGCGACGGTCAGCAGGGCCTGTATCCAGATGGCGACGACCGGCGCGCCGGTCTTCGGATCGAGCCGACCCACCGCCGCCGGCAGCATCCGGTCGACGCCGACGGCGAAGGGCAGGCGGGCCGCCGCGCCGAACCAGGCGCTCAAGCCCCCCAGCAGGGACAGGCCGATGACCAGCAGAAAGACCGGTTGCGCCGCCGCCAGATGCAGCTTGTCCAGGGCTGCGCCGATCGCTTCGGGCAGGCCACCCAGCCGCGAGGCCAGGCTCTGCGGCACGATCATCAGCATGGCGCCGGTGCCGATGGCGTAGCCAAGGGTCTGCAATATGGCCAGCAGGCCAAGCGCCCGCACGACGGTTTTTACGCCGCCCTTCACCTCGTTGCGCATCAGGGCCACGCCCTCGACGCCGGCATAGGCGAACAACATGCTCGACCACAGGATGGCGCCATTGGCATTGAGCGGCGGCAGGTAGCTGGCCGCGGCGAAATCGGTGGCGGAACCGTCGCGGCCGCTCAGGTAAAATCCGGTGGCGATGATGAAGACGAGCAGCGTAATCGACATGGCCGCGCCGATCACCGGCAGCCATTTGCCGACGCCGAAGCCGCGCGCGTGCATCAGCGCCACGATAATGACCAGCAGGGAGGTGGCGGCGAAGGCGCCAGCCGGTTGCGCGAATATCATGCCCAGCGGAGCGCCCCAGCCGGTGGCGACCAGTGACCGGCCGAACAGGTTGACGATGAAGAACAGCAGGCTGGCGAAATAGGGCAGGTTGCACGCCCAGTATAACCAGCCGCACAGGAAGCCGGCGAAGGGGCCTTGCGTTTCGCGCGTCCAGGCATAGATGGCGCCCTCTTCGGGAAAGCGCGCGGAAAGCTCCAGCGTGGCGGTCAGCAGGGGAATGAGAAACAAGAATGCGGCGGCGATCCAGATCGGCAGGGCCACCGGGCCGGTCGCGGCACCTGTGGCCAGCCAGCGGATGCTGAAATTCATCGCGGCGGCGTAGAGGGTAATGCCGAGGAGACCCGTTTTTTTCGCCGCCGTCATGATGCCATCCCCGTGCCTCAAGGATGATTGCGCCGGTAACGGATAATCGTCAAGCCACCGTCAGATGATCACCCAGCCGGACCATGCCGCCCTCCAGCACACGCGCCGTTATGCCGCCGTGGCCGCGCACGGCATTGTAACCGCCGGTGCCGAAGATTTCTTCCATGCGCGAACAGGGATGACACTCGCCCGTCATTTCCAGCAGGGCCTCGCCCAGCCGAAAGGGCTTGTCCTTCAGGGCCAGCAGGTTGAGCCCGCGAATGACGATATTGCGGCGCAGTTGTTCGGGCGTCACGGTTTGATCGAGGTAGCTGGCAATGGCGGCGATATCCTCGCTCTGGATCAGCGTGACATGGCGCGTGCCGCGTTTCGGGTTGTTGTAGTGATCGCCGATCACGCCAGCCTGAGTATCGAGTGCCGCGCTGTCGACCACGCGGACCGGTCCGCGCCTGTCAGGGCGCACGCCGATCCACTCGACCACGCCCGGCCGCATCCGTGCGTTCAGCAGGTCTGCCAGCGGTGATTTCGGATTGAGCATGGCCTGACCATAACGGTCTGACGGTCGGCCATCAATCCTTTACGGCCAGCTTTTCCGCCTCACCCATGTCGGCGTGAACGCGCGTCAGGGCCATCGAGGCCGCCGCGATCCGGTTCAGGCTCTCGCTGATCTGCGGCAGGGCGCTGTGTGTTTCGATAACCTGAGCCGACTCCAGAATGTCATTGAGCGGACCGGTGATCTTCTGGCGCGACAGGCGCAGGATTCGGTCCTTGAGATCATTGACCTTTTGCAGCGCCTCCAGTTGTCCGCGCACCTGTCCTTCAGCGCGGGCATTGCGCAGCACATAGGCCAGTTGATGCGACAGCAGCCGCCAGTTCAGCGGCTTGACCACGAAGGACGTGGCGCCCAGCGCAAAGGCGCGATCGACCGCCACCATGTCCTCGCGGCCGGTCACCACCACGATCGGCAGATGCTTCAATTGCTCGTCCCAGCGGATGCGTTCGATCAGTTCGAAACCATCCAGGCGGGGCATGTCGAGATCGACCAGGGCAATATCGATGCCGCCTTGGTTCAGCCGTTCCAGCGCCATCAGGCCATCTTCGGCTACCTCGACCTCGACTGCGGGCGTTGCGAGGTGAACCATGGCGAATTCGCGCAGGATGGGATCATCATCGGCCACCAGCACGCGGGCGGATTCAAACTCAACAAAATGGGTCATGAGGATAACTTCGGTGCGGATTTCATCGGGCCCACGCCTTCGGGTACGGGCACGCCGGAACCGGTATAGTTGCTGTTGATGGTCAGGACCGGATTTTGCCTCAGGGTCAGGGTCTTGGCGACAATAACGCTCCAGGCGGAATCCTGCGCCACATTGCCCGGCGTATCGACGACCAGGTTGGCGTTGGGAATATAGATGGTGCCGAGCAACTGGCTGACATTGCCCGAGGCGATGCTGAAGGTGCCGAGATTGTCACGTGAGGTGGCGATCAGGAAGCCTGCATTGGGGCCGCTCTTGCGGGCGCTGAGGCGAACCGTGGCGTTCTTCGAGAAGTTGAACACATTACCGACCCCGAAAACCAGCGACACATCATCACCGCGCAGGGTCGAATTGTCGGTCATGATCAGCGGGGCCAGGAAATAGTGATCGCCTGGCTGGAGGAACAGGGTGCCATTGCCGATGACAGTGATCGGCAGGCAGTGCAGGCCGGGCGGCAGACTCATCGTGCCGGAACCGAGCTGGATCGGCAGCAGCGGGCCTTTGAGCAGGTTGCAAGTCGTCTTGCTGCCCAGGTCCATGGCGGCAAACGGATCATCGATGGGCAGGGCGCCGGAATGGCCGGCGGGTTCCACCGGGCCGGAGACGGAGCCCGCGGCCTGGGCGGCCTCGGCCTGGATCAGCGCGCTGCTGGCCACCCGGATATCGGCATTGGCATGAACGGCGCAGCCCGTGGCGCGGATGCGCGCCTGGCCCTGCACCTGAATACCGCCGCTCTTCGCCGTTTGCAGGATGCACAGGGGTACGCGCTGCACATTTTCAGCCGTGGCGGTGGCAGCCAGGGCCTGATCGCCGAAATTCATGAAGCCGATAAGGGGTTTGTGTTCGGCGGTTCCGGTGACCGTCACCGTACCGGCGCGCATGTCGACCGTTGCGGTGAAGGTGGGCGTCGTGGTCTTGCCACCGGTGCCGCTGGTTTCGATCGATTGTTGGGCGACGGTTATAGCCGTCTGTATGACCTGGGTGGAGCCGACCGTGGCGACGGCAAGCTGACCTGCGCCGGCCAGGGCGCCGGCATCGGCGGCCGCCTGAAGGCCGGAACGCGCGCTGGTCATGTCGGTGATTTCGAGAACGCCGGTGACGGCCAGTATGACAGGCACGGCCGAAAGGGCCGCGATTACGCTGACATTGCCGCCGATTTGCCGGCAGGCCCAGGTCAGACAGGTTTGAAGTTTCAGCCGGGCCATGGATTTATCCTTAGCCTGAACCATGGCAGTGAGATTTTAAGATTTGCTTATTAGACTTGGTTACGACGCAATGTAGATAAGACTATCGCATGGGTTGTGTGCGCTTAAGCTCATTTCGTTTTATGTATAGAGGGTGAATAAACGCGCAATGCCGGCAGATATCCAAAACAGTCGCAGTAAATCCTCTATTTCCACACGTCTAAACTGGCTTGTTATTGGATCAGTGCTGTTTTCAACCCTGCCGGTTGCCGGTCTTTTTGTCGTCCGCGAAACCACGCGCCAGGCCGAATCCCGCTGGTCGGTGATGAAAACCGCGGCCGATGTCCTGGCCTCCAGCGCGGAAGACGCGGTCGCTGTCAGTGACCGCAGCCGCGCCTATACCGCCCTGCGCGCCGTCACGCGCACGCCCGGCATCACCTATGCCCGCGTAGAGGCACATGATGGCTCGGCCCTGGCTGAAATGGGGGCCGGCGCCCGTCTGAAAAGCGACGTCACGCTTGATGCCGAAAACCGCCATCCCGATATCATGGCCCTGGTCACCACGCGCACCATCGAGGTTCATGCCCCGGTGATGAGCAGCGGCCACCAGATCGGCCAGGTGGTCGTGGTTCACAAATCGGAGGATTTTGCCCGCACCCTGTTGCAGGCGCTGGCGGGCATTTTCGGCCTGGCGGCCATAGCCCTGGCCCTGGCGCTTTTCGTGGCGCGCCGCCTGCAAAGGGCGATGATCCGGCCTCTGACCGATCTGACCGGCTCCATCGAGGCCATCACCCGGCAGGGCGATTTTACCCGCCAGGTCGAGACCAAAAGCCGGGATGAACTGGGCGTTCTGGTCAATGGCTTCAATACCATGATCGACGCCATCCGGGTGCGTGACAAAAAACTGGAAGCCCACCTGATCGGGCTGGAGCAGGAGGTCGAGGACCGCACAGCCGATTACCTGAAGGCGCGCGACGAGGCCCTTTCCGCCAATGCCGCCAAGTCCGATTTCCTCGCCACCATGAGCCATGAAATCCGCACGCCTATGAACGGCGTCATGGTCATGGCCGAACTGCTGGCGGCCGAAAGCCTGCCGGCGCGCGCCAAACGCCATGCCCGCACCATCGCCAGATCCGGCCGGTCACTGCTGGCGGTGATCAATGACATCCTCGATTTTTCCAAGATCGAGGCCGGCAAGCTGGAGGTCGAAATCTGCGAGGTCGATATCCTCGATTGCGTTGATGACACCCTGGCCCTGTTCCAGGCCAAGGCGCGCGAAAAAGGCATCGAGCTCGTCGCCCATGCCCATCCGGAAGCGCCGCGCCTGGTGCCGGCCGATCCGGTCCGGCTGGGTCAGGTGGTATCGAATCTCGTTTCCAATGCGCTGAAATTTACCGAAAAAGGCCATGTCCTGGTATCCATTGAGCCGGACAAAAAGCCCGGTTTCTGGCGCCTGGTGGTCAGGGATACCGGCATCGGCATCGCGCGTGACAAGCTGGGCGCCATCTTCTCCGCCTTCACCCAGGAAGACCAGACGACGACGCGGCGCTTCGGCGGCACCGGCCTGGGCTTGAGCATCTCCAAGCGCCTCGTTGAGGCCATGGGCGGTGCCATTGCCGTCACCAGCGAACAGGGAAAAGGCACGCAGTTCCATGTGCGGATGCCTGCGCTGGATTATGCGCCACCCTGCGCGCCGCCGGTGATCCATGACCTGGTGCGGCCGGTTGTCAATCTCCATATCCGTGGCGATGTCGAAAACGAAGTCCTGGCCGAGCGGCTTAAGGAAGCGAATATCCGCTTCGGTCCGGACAGGCCCCGCCTGGTTCTGGCGGATGCCGCCAGCCGCGATCACCTGGAGGTCAAACCGGAAGCTCTGGTTCTGCTGGCTTATCCGGATGATGCCGATGCCGAACAATGGATGCGCGATGGCCGCGCCGCCGCTGTGCTGTCGCGGCCCCTGCGTCACCGCGATATCGATACCCTGATCGAACGCCTGCGCGATGGCGGGGATTTCGTGCTTTATGATACCGATGCTGATCCCGAAGGCGTCGATGCCGCCTGGCCGCAGGCGCGGGTGTTGGTGGTCGATGACGGCGAGGTCAACCGCGAAGTCGCCATCGAGGCGCTGGCGCGCTTCGGCATTGCGGCCTCGGTTGCGGCCGATGGCGCCGATGCCCTGGAAAAGATGCGGGTGCAGGATTTCGACCTCGTGCTGATGGATGGCTCCATGCCGGTGATGGATGGTTTCGAGGCGACGCGGCAGTGGAGACTCCAGGAAACAGACGCGCATCTGCCGATTGTCGCCCTGACCGCCCATGTCGTTGGCCATGCCGCCCAGGCGTGGAAGGACGCCGGTATGGACGATGTGCTGCACAAGCCCTTCACCCTGCGCGATATGGCCGCCATATTGCGCACACACCTGCGGGAAGACCTGCGCACCGCCGCCCTGCCGCGCGTGGCCGAAATCGAGGTGCCGGCGTCCGTCCTGCCGGAAGCCGATGGCGATCTGTTCGAGAAGGCGGTGATTACAGGACTTATCGAAGGGCTGCACAATGGTCGGGGTGATTTCGTCCGCCGCGTCGTCGGGCTCTATCGCAGCCATGCGCCGGAAGCCGTCGCCACCCTGCAGGCCGCCCATGCCGAGGGCGATGACGACCGCCTGGCGCGCGCGGCCCACGCGCTGAAATCGATGAGCCTGAATATCGGCGCCAAAACCGTGGCCGGCGTGGCGGCGGGAATCGAACGCGCCATTCGGGTCGAGCACCGCGCCATTGCGTCCGATGAGATCGCCATGGCCGCGACCTGGGTGGAACGCACGCTCGCTGGACTGGAGCGGATGATCGGCGATGAGCCGGCCGCGCCGGAAAACCCAAAAGCCGCTGCGAAACCCAAAAAGAAAAAAGCCGCGCCGGTGAAGGCCGTGAAGGACGATCCGGAATCCGCCCTGGTCCGCGAGATCGAGGCCGATATCGAGGCGGGCGCCTTCGAGATGGAATACCAGCCGATCTATGACCGTACCGGCGCTGAGGTCGTCAGCGCCGAGGCCCTGATGCGCTGGCGCCGCGGTGACCGCGCCCCCATCGGTCCGGCGGTGTTTATTCCCGTGGCCGAGCGCTCGGGGCTGATCACGCGCCTGGGCACCTTCGCCCGCCGTCGCGTTCTGGAAACCACGGCCGGCTGGAACATCCCCGTGGCGATCAATGTATCGCCGATCGAACTGGACAAGCCGGGCTTCGTGGCCGGCGTGCGCGCCCTGCTCTACGAGACCGGTTTTGATCCGAAGCGACTGGTGCTGGAAGTGACCGAAACCGCCTTCCTCGGCGACCCCGATCGCGTGCGGCAATTGTTCAATGACCTGCGCAGCCTCGGCATCAAGCTGGCGCTCGATGATTTTGGCGTCGGCTATTCGTCGCTCACCGCCCTGCATCGTTTCCCGTTCGACAAGATCAAGATCGACCGGGAATTTGTCATGGCGCTCGATGGCGAACCGCGCGCCGCCCTGGAGGCCCTGGCCATTATCCAGGCGGTCACGGGCATTGGCCGTGCCTTTGGAATGCAGGTGACGGCGGAAGGGATCGAGACCGCCAGCCAGCACAGCCACCTGAAGGCGGCGGGCGTCCACACCATGCAGGGCTATCTGTTCGGCAAGGCCATGCCGGCAGAGGCGTTTGTACGGCTGATCAACACATCGCCCGCGCTGAAACGGGTCTGACGTTTTTGGCTGGATTTCTTATTTTATTCCCGCAAAAGAGTACCGGTGCTTTTGCGGGAGAGGGATAGTGGCGGTTCGATATCTGGGGGTAAGCCTGCTGGCCATGGTAGCGGTGTCGGCCCATGCGGAGCCGCCGACGGAAGTCATTGTCCAGGGGCAGCGTTTCGCCCCCTACAGCGGAGATGCCGTTTTCAGCCGCGTAGACCTGACTGGCACTGAACTGACGAGCGGCGCCTCGCTTGACCAGGTTCTTAAGCAATCGGCGCAGGCGGCGCTGTTCCGCCGTTCCTCCAGCCTGACCGCCAACCCGACCGTACAGGGCATTAGCTTGCGGGCTATCGCGCCTTCCGGTGCCGGCCGGGCGCTGGTGACGCTCGACGGCATTCCACAGAATGATCCTTTTGGCGGCTGGGTCATCTGGGCGGGCATTCCTTCGGAAGGATTGGCCAGCGCCCATGTGGTGCGGGGCGCCGGTGGCGGAGCCTATGGCGCGGGGGCTCTGACCGGCGTGGTCGATCTGTCGCTTGTGCCGCCTCAGGCTTTGCGGCCCTATGTCGAGGCGAGTGTCGATGATCATGGCGGTGGCGGGCTTCAGGCCGGTTTCGTCATGGGCAATCATATCGGCGTCCATCTTACCGACCGGACCCTTGAAGGCGATGCACCGGTGCGCGGCAGCCAGCGTGGCGCTGCAGATGTGGCCACCCATGGCCGCGACCGCAGCATCTTGCTCAATGGACAGTGGACAGTGGCCGACGGCGAACTGTCCCTGCTGGCCGGGGGCTATGACAGTGTGCGCGAGACCGGGCTGAAGGGGGCAACGGCGCGATCGAAGGGCGACCAGTTCAGCCTGGCCTGGACGCGCCAGCCGACCGATGAAGCGCCCGGTTATCGCCTGCAAATCTGGCACAAGGACTCAGACCTTGCCAATCGCTCGGTGTCGGTCCTGCCGGGGCGCAGCGGCACCTCACTGGCCAATGATCAGGTCAAGACGCCGGCGACAGGCGATGGTTTTAATGCGGCGATCCGCCGCCAGAACGCTCGTTCCGAATGGGAAATCGGCATCGATGCCCGTACCGGCGAAGGGGAATCGCGCGAATATTACCGCTACATGGCGGGTGCAGCGACGCGCTATCGTGTTGCCGGCGGTGAAAATACGCTGGCGGGAATCTACATGCTGAGCACACACGCCATCGACCGGTGGACCCTGACCGGCGCCGTCCGCATCGATGACTGGAAGACCTCCGGCGCCCATCGTTTCGAGCGCGACCTGACCACGGGCTTGCCGGTGCTCGATCTGGATCTGCGGTCGAAGCAACAGACGGTCGGTTCCGGTCGGCTGGGAGTGGCCTATCAGGTCACGCCTGCAAATGCCCTGCGCGCGGCTATCTACAGCGGCTTCCGCCCGCCCAGCCTGAACGAACTCTACCGGCCATTTCGCGTTGGCAATGATGTCACAGAGGCCAATGCCGATCTCAAGCCGGAAACCCTGACCGGGGCGGAAATCGGCTGGCGGCGCACCGGTCAGCGCCTGCATTTTGATGCGGGTATCTTCTCCAATGTCGTCAGTGATCCGATCACCAATGTGACTCTCGGTATCGGGCCAGGCACTTTTCCGGTGGCGGGTTTTATCCCTGCTGGCGGCGCCTACCGCCAGCGCCGGAATGTCGGCGAAGTCCGCGCCTACGGGCTGGAGGCGCAGGCGCAGTATCAGGTCAGAGATGCCCTTGCGTTGAATGCTGCGCTCACGGCCACCCATGCCCGCGTCGGCCAGACGAACGTTACAGTCAACGGCAAACGGCCCGCCCAGGCGCCGGCATACAGCGGCTCTATTGGTGCCGAAGGGCAGATGGCGAAGATCGGCTGGCGTGCCGACTGGCTGTTTGAGGGGCAGAGCTTCGAGGACGATCTCAACGCCCTGCCACTGAAAGCCTACAGCAAGTTAAACCTGGCGCTGGACTATCCGCTTACGCCTCAGGTCAACCTGGGTCTGCGTGTTGATAATGCGCTTGATACGGCCATCCAGATCCAGCGCAGCAATGACGGCACGGTCAGTTTCGACACCCGCCGGATGGTCACGCTGAAGCTGACGTATCGGCGCTAGAGAGAAGCGATGTAGGCACGGCTTTCCTTGAGCGACTCGACAACCGGCTTGAGATAGGGCGGTTCCTGCTCGATGAAATAATTCTTCACGCCCAGTTCCTGCGCGGCGGCGAAAACCGGCTTCCAGTCGATCATGCCCTTGCCGATTTCGGTCGAACGGAATCCGGCTGGGATGGTCGCGTCCTTGATCATGTCCTTGACGTGCAGCAGGTCGAGGCGGTCGGCATATTTCTTCATCATGGCCACCGGATCGGCGCCGGCTACCGCCACCCAGCCGAGGTCGAGTTCGGCGCGCAACTGGTCGGCCGGGGCGGCGGCCATCAGGATATCGTAGCCGGTCTGGCCGTTGCCGAGATCGGTAAATTCCATCGGGTGATTGTGCCAGGCGAGTTTCAGGCCCGCCTTGTTGATGACTGGGGCGATGGCTGCCAGGTGTTCGGCGTTCATTTTCCAGGCATCCAGAGTCATGGCCTTGATCATGCCGGTTATCCAGTCCGAACCGGCGGGCAGGGGCGCGGGCGTCTTCGGCGAAGAACAGACCAGCCATTCGGCACCCAGCGCCAGGGCCTCGGCTACTTCCTTGTCGAGATTGTCGATCAGCTTTGGCATGTTGGAATGGGCGCTGCGGATTTTAAGCCCCGCCGCCTCGATCAGGGCTTTGTATTCGGCGGCGGTCTTGCCTTGCGTGCCGGCTGTCTCGACCACATCGTAACCGGCGTCTTTCACGGCCTTGAGCGTGCCGGGGATGTCCTTCGCCAGTTCGGCATTGACGGTATAGAGCTGGACCCCGACCGGCCAGGTTTCCAGAACGCTTTTGGCCCTGGCTTCAGGTGCAGGCGTCGGCGCGGGCTTGCAGCCGGCGAGCGCGGACATACCGAGCGCGCCAGCACCGAACAGCATATGACGGCGCGAGGGAATAAAATTCATCATGATATCTTCCAGCCTGTAAAAAGCACGGTCTGCGCCGCGATCCCTGGCAGATAAGCACGGATTGTAATCGAATACAATCGCCGCGCTTGCGGCGGGCCCTTGTGGATTGTTTCTGGAACATATATAGAACTCATGGTCATGCCCCGCGAATTCATCACCCTGCCACCCCTCTATTACCGGGATCATTTCCGCGAAATGATCGGCTTTATCACTTCGGTCTATGGCAAGATGCTGGGCGCGGAAGAGCAGGCTTTCATCGCGCGCTTCGAGACGCTCGATGAGTGGGCGCAGTGCCTCTATATCCGCATGAGCAATCGCAAGAAGGCGGTCTTTTCGCCGCGCGACCTGGCCTATCAGGAGATCGGCGACCTGTGGGGCGGGCTCGATCATTTGCGTGCACAGGGTTTTATTCGTGAGATCGACGCGCGCGACTATCGCGCCTGTCTGGATGATCGGCCGAAGCCGGACCTGATCGACCTGGCGCGCGCTCACCGGCTTGAGGTCAAAAGTGGCTGGAGCAAGCCCCGGCTGGCGGACTTCGTGCATGAACACCTGCCGTATGAGCGCTTTTCCGCCGGCTTCCTGCGCTCGGATCATTTCGTACCGGAACACAAGGAGACGCTGGGCTTCCTGCTCTATCTCTATTTCGGCAAACTCAGCGACAACATGACCAGCTTCGCCCTGCGTGACCTGGGCGTGGTGTCGGTGAAGGCGCGTGACCGCTACCAGGCGCGGTTCGAGACTCTGGAAGAGGCGCGGGCGGGGTATTTCTACACGCGGCAGCTACGCGCCCTGAAGGACGGGGCTGATTTTCGCGGCCTGGCCGAAGCGGTTGATGACTGGCCGATGCCCCTGGCGGAACCCGCGATCGGCCTGCGCGACACCTTGCTGCACCAGATCGGCCTGGCGTTTGAAAAGCAGAGGGATACTGCGGCGGCGCTGGCCGTCTATGCCCGGTCCGGCGCCTTCGAAAGTCACGAGCGCAGCGTGCGCCTGCTATATAATATCGGTGCGGCCGAAGAGGCGAAGGGCCGGCTGGAAGCCATGCTGGAAAGCCCGGCGCATGACGAGGAATATATCTTCGCCAGCGATTTCTATGCCCGCAAGTTCGGCCAGCAGCGCACAGGCGTCTATACGCAATTGCTCCGGTCGGCGGAAACGATCGAAGTCGATGAGCTTTATCGCGGCGACGCCGAATTTGCCGCCATGCAGGTCTACGCCCGGCAGGGCTGGACGGCGCATCACACCGAAAACGGCCTGTGGCCGGTGCTGTTCGGGCTTATCTTCTGGGAGGAATTGTTCGGCAGCGGCGCCGGTTTTGCCTCCGAATTCGATCACCGTCCGCAAAGCCTGAAGGACAAGACCTTCCATATGCGCTTTGCTGATGACATTGCGCGTAAGCTGGGGCGTGTGCGGTCCGGCACGGCGCTGAAAATGCTGCGCGAAACGATCCGGCAAAGGCAGGGCGAACCCAACGGCCTGTTCTATTGGTTCGATGGTCTGGAGGCGTTGGTCACCTCGTTTCTGACCGCGGCGCCACCCGAAGCCGTGGCGGCATTGCTGCAAAAAATGGCCGAGGATTTCCATGCCCTGCGCGATGGCTTCCCTGATCTGGTGCTGATCCGTGACGGACAGGTGCGCTTTGTCGAGATCAAGGGCGAAGGTGATCAAATTCGCCGCCACCAGTTGGCGCGGCTGAATTTGCTGCGCAATATCGGCTTCGAGGCCGATATCTGCCGCGTGGCGTACCGCACCGATCCGGACCAGGTCTATGTCGTGGTCGATGTCGAAACCACTGGCGGGCGACCGCCGAATGACCGGGTCACCGAAATCGGCGCGGTCAAGGTCAGGAATGGGGAAATTATCGGCGAGTGGTCGTCACTGATCAATCCGGAAAAGCGCATTCCGCATTTCATCACCCAACTGACGGGGATCAGCAACGAGATGGTGCGCGGTGCGCCGAAATTCGCTGATATCGCCGATGACTTCGCCGATTTCATCGAGGGCGCCGTTTTTGTGGCGCATAATGCGACATTCGATCACGGCTTCATTGCCAGCGAGTTCCGCCGGATCGAGCGGCGCTTTCGTCACCCGAAACTATGTACTTGCGCGGCCATGCGCAAACACTACCCCGGCCAGGCATCCTATGGCCTGGCGAATCTTTGCCGTGCCTTCGATATCGAGCTGGTAAATCACCATCGGGCGCTGGCCGATGCGCGGGCGGCAGCGGCCCTGCTGAACCTGGTGAATGAAAAGCGGTTGAAAATGCACCTGCCAGACGCCAAAAACCGCAAAAATATCACAGTAGACTAAAAATACTGATCCACTCTGGCGTCGAATCCTTATAAACAGGCACTATAGTGCCGGCTTTGGAGGGAAGATGTCGGAAGAATTGCCGCAGGTGCTGATCGTGATCGATGTCCAGGAAGGCTTCATCACGCCGCATTCGCAGCATGTGATAACCCCGCTGGAAAACCTTCAGTACGAGTTCGATCATGTCATTTTCACCCGGTTCTATAATCCGGAGCCTTCTCCGTTCCGGAAGATACTCGGTTATGACAAAATGCCGCCGAAAAGTCCGGAAACCGAACTGGCGCTTCTGCCGCGTGACGACGCCGTGGTCATCAGCCGGCCGATCTATAGCTGCGTTACCGAAACCCTGCTTGTGCGCCTGAAAACCTGGGGTGTGCGCGAGGTCTTTATCGCCGGTATCGCCACCGAAGCCTGCATTCTCAAAAGCGTACTTGATCTGTTTGAGCTGAATATACGCCCCTGGGTGCTGGAAGACCTGTGCGCCAGCGATAAGGGTGCGGAGTTCCACGACCCGGCCATCAAGCTCATGGCCAAGCTGATCGGACCGCAGCACATCATCAAGAGCACCGGTCCGGAAGCCTCTGCCGGCCGCGTCTAGTCTTCACAATCCGCGACGTGGGCCGCGACATGGCGTGGGAAAAGCTTGTTTTTCCCCATCCACAGGCCGCCGAGGATAGCCAGCACGCCTACTCCAGCCAGTCCGGCCAGGGCCAGGCTCGTTTTCGGCAGGTTGCGGTAGTTTTCCAAGAGACGCTCAGCTTTCATGCTCAGCGTGTCCCTGGCTGGAATGGCGGCGTAGGTGTTGGGGGCGTCGATATAGTCCATGGCGGCACCTCGTTTCTGTTGAACCGATCTAACCGCAAAAACCATCAGAAAGCACAGCGGAACCGTTTTCGCGGCATAAGGATTTGGTGAACAGCATACGCCCCATTCATGCGCGTATCTGTATGGCGGCGGGATGCCCTACTATGTCACTTACGGCTTTTTTACGAAATGATCCGCCTTTCTGCTTTTTTCCTTATGGGCGATTTGAGATGCTGAGAATGTCAAAGAGGCAAACTCAATGACAATAAAAAAGCCAGAGAGACGAAGCGTTTGACACATGTCAATCCATTCACCTCTCTGGTTTTTTATTGCCCGAACTGCAAGGAAAACGGCCCAGCTTTCGGGCCCGTTTCCTGTTTGAGCGCATTAGTAGCTGCTGGGCGGATCACTGGCCGGAAAGCTGTCATCGATCATGGAATCGATCTGACCTTCATCGAGATTGTCGCGCAATTTTTTATCGCGTCGCAATTGCGTGCGGTGGGGCGTGGTGCGGAAAAAGCCCGTCAGGAAGGCCGTTACGAAGGTCGTGACAATGTCGATCATACCGGCCTTGTGGCTGGCATCGAGACCAAGCGCAGTCTTCGTCGCCTTGAGACTGTCCGCCTCGCTGATGGCATCCTCGCCGGTTTTGACCGGCGAGATGATTTTTTCGTCCGTACCTTCCGGCGGGAAGGGGTCGTTTTGGCCCGATCCGCGCGTCACATCTGACGGGTGCGTGCCGCTGCCGGGATAACGTGTGCGGGCGTCCGCGTTGTGATCGGTCCTGATGTCGAAATCGGCCATGATATCCTCCTGTGAAGGTCCAAGTTTAAGCTCTGGCTGATAAAGTCACGCTGGCGATCATCCCTTGTCAAAATAAGGCTGTAATAAGCATCTTGAGATCGGCCGCGCGGCATGACATAGAGGCCGCACCGGACGCCAGACCGCCAAGGAACCGACATGATCACCGAAATCGCCACCCTGACCATCGATCCCACCAGGGCCGCTGACTTTGAAGCCGCCGTAGCGGCCGCCGCGCTGCACTTCAAAAGCGCCGAAGGCTGTCACGGCATGTCGCTGGAAAAGGTGATCGAGACGCCGGGCCTGTATAATCTGCGCGTCCTGTGGGAAACGGTCGATCATCACATGGTCACCTTCCGCAACAGCGATAATTTCCAGCAATGGCGGGCACTGGCCGGCCCCTTCTTTACCGAAGCGCCGAAAGTGGTGCATGGTGACACCGTTGGCCAATATTTCTGAGTTCAAGCATTTCCGGGTATCAAGAGATTTGACATGACCGAACCGACCAAGCCCGCCCGCGAGACGCGCAAGTCACTGCTGACCCCGCTCGAATTCGCCCGTATCGCCGATCTGGCCTGGCGCACCGATCCGCGCGGTTCGCTGGCGCGCCAGATTTCCGAAGCGACCGGTGTGTCGGAAAGTTCGATCGAGCGCTGGCTGAAGGATGAGCGCCATCCGGCGCCAGCGGAACGCATAGCCGAAGCCCTGCGTCTGGCCGACAAGCGGATGCACGAAAACAGCGATTTTCTCTATAATGTCGCCATGACCCTGGCGAAAAATCCCAATTAGTCTTTCGGCAGGATCACCCGCAGTATCGTGGTGACGACCACGCCGAGGCTTAAGCCCGCTATAACCGTCAGGGCCACGTTCAGCAGATCATTGGCATCGGGCTGGGTTTCGGGAATACCTTCCGAACCGCCGAGCGGGCGCCTGGCCTTCAGCGGGGCATTGCGCGCTTCGGCGGCCTGCCATATGGCGTCCGCGCGCGGTGTCCAGTCCCAGACACCGGGGTGTTCGCTTTCCGGTTCCAGCGCGTTCGGATGAAACGGCGGCCGGAAGGGGGCGTGTTTTGTCAAAGGGGTTTGCCGGGCGGGAACGGTAAGTTCTGTCATGACGGGCTCCTTATGCGGATCGTCAGCATAAACCATCGGGCATAAAAATGGGCATCACGCTTCCGGCACGGCCCATCAACAGCGCGTAAGCAAAAAGCGCGTGACGGAGGCCACGCGCTTTCAGACTCAATTTAAGGCAGCACCGCCGTCACGATGATCTCGACGCGGTATTCCGGTGCGGCCAGTTTGACTTCGCCGGTGGCGCGGGTGGGGGGATTGGCCGGATCGACCCAGGCATCCCAGACGGCGTTCATGGCGGCGAAATCGGCCATGTCGGCCAGCCAGATGGTGGCGGTGAGCAGGCGAGATTTATCGGTGCCGGCCTCGGCCAGCAGGGCGTCGATCTGGGCCAGTACGGCGGTGGTCTGTTCGGTCAGCGACGTGCTGGGTTCGCCGACCTGGCCGGCCAGATAGACGATGCCGTTATGGATGACGGCCTGACTCATGCGCTTGCCGGGTTCAAGTCTCTTGATGGTCATGTAAAGCTCCTTCTTGACCGCGAAGCCATGCCGGGGATTGTCACGCCTGGCAACAGTCCGGAGACAAAAAAAACGCCCGCCCGGTTGTGCCGGGCGGGCGTTAAGACATAAGAACAGTCAGTCAGCCTAGAACCGGTAGCTCATGCCGAGCTTGTATGACGCGCCGTAGCGGTAATAGCCCTGCGGCAGCAAGGGATTGCCGTTGATGCTGTAGGTATTGGCCTCGTCGAGCAGATTCTGGCCTTCCAGGGTAATGTCCAGGTGTTCATTGATCTTGTAAGAGGCGTGCGCCGTCACCCAGGTGATCGGATCTGCCTGCTCGTTATAGCCGGCACCGAGCACATTGGTGGCCGTGACGAAGCCGTCCGTATGGTCGCCGGTCAGGCTGAGCGAGATCGGGCCGTGGTCATAGAAGAGGCCCAGCGAGTAGACCGAGGGCGCGATGCCTTCGAGCGGACGCTCCTGATCACCGACAAAGCTCGTGGACCAGTTGCGGGTATATTGCGCACGAACACCCAGGCCGTTTTCCAGGAAGTGTTGCAAACCGATTTCAATACCGCTGACCTTGGCGTAGTCGCCATTGATCGGGCGGCTGACATTGAACAGATAGCCCGGCACGCCGATATCCTGGCCCGGTTCCCAGCTACTGGTGATCTGGTCCTTGATATGCTTGTGGAAGGCGGCGAAGTTGAAGATCGAATTCTTGCCGAAATACCATTCCAGAGAGGCGTCGACCTGATCGGCCGAATAGGGCCGCAAGTCGGCATTGCCGCCGTAGATCTGGGTGAATTCGCCCCACGAGACGCTTTCGGTGGTGTTGGTCGGGGCCAGCATTTCAACCGACGGACGCGCCATGGTGCGGGCGGCGCCCAGGCGCAGACGCAGGGTCTCGGTGATGCGGTAGTTGAGGTTGGCCGAGGGCAGCCAGTAGGTATATTCGCTGTCCTGCGTCACCGAGGTCGGATCGGCATAGACGGCGGTATAGTTGAAGGCGCCGTTCTCGATGATATCGAGGATTTTCGCATCCCACGCCTGGGCGGTCGTCTGGGTCTGCACAACGCGCAGGCCGACATTGCCGGTCCAGCGCTCGCCGGACAGATTGGCCTGCACAAAACCGGACCAGGTCTTTTCACCGACGCGATAGCTTTGCAGCGGGTTCCAGACCGGGGCGGCATCGGCATAAGTATAGGGCTCGCCATCCGGGCGCAGGTGGCCGTCATAGGCGGCCAGGGCCTGCTCATAGGCGGGCACGTCGAACGCCAGGAAGGTGCGCGGGAAATTGCCGGGCACTTCGCTCATGAAGTTGGGCAGGGTGAAGCTGTGAGAGATCACATTGCTGCCGAGATCGCCGACATTGATCGCATTGTCGCCGGAATAATAGTCGGCACCGCCAGTCAGCGAGTTGTTGATCAGGTCGCGCGACTTCTTGCGATCGGTGTAGGTGACGCCGAACTGCAGGCTCTCGACCCACGATTTGTTGACGTCCCATTTGCCGGCGAACGAGGCGCCGTTGATTTCATCGTCGATATTGTCGCCTTCGAGCGAGAAATAGTGGGTGTTGAAATCGGAGTCGGTGAAGGCGCCGCTGGCCAGCCCGCTTGCGAGATCGCGGCCGTCGTCGAAATTGACGGTGACGCTCGGCACATAGGCACCGGTCAGTTCGATATGGGCCGAGTTAGGCTGGTTCATGCGCAGAACGACATAGCTGTCCTGGCCGCCGGAATGACGCGATGAGGTCGAGCGATAGACATCGCCGGTCAGGGTCAGGGTGTCGCTTACGCGCCATTCGGCATTGGCACCGAACAGGTCGGTTTCGACGACGCGGTAGGAGGTCTGGTTGAGCAGTTCCGGATTAAGCCGCATTTCCGGATCGGGGTTGGTCATGTCGAAGCTGGTGACGATGCCGCTCTCGATCACCATGTTGGACCAGCGGCCGGGCGCATACAGTGGATAGAAGGACTGCTGGTAACCGACCTGCGGGGAATCGAGTTTCGTCGTCAGGCCGTCTACCACCAGGCGGAAATTATCGTTCGGCCGCCACTCCACCTTGGCGGTGAAGGCGCTGCGCTTCTTCTGCTCCAGGATGGAACCGACGCGGAACTGGCCCGGACCGATCAGGCCATATTCTTCCGGATCGAGCACGCCGTTGTTGTTCGGATCGATATTGCCGCCCCAGGCATTGCCCCACAGCCAGCTTTCGTCGGTGGGGTCGGGATTGCGCGTCCAGCCGCCGTCATTGCCGGCCACGTCGGTGCGGTCGTCGCGCTTTTCGAGGACGACGCCGAACAGGACGCCCAGCTTGTCATCGGCGAAGGTGTTGCTGTAGACGCCGGACAGCTTTTGCCCGTCGAGTTCGGACATCTGGTTGCGGTCGCCTTCCAGGCGCAGGATGCCGTGCTGGCCGCGCTTGTCGAACGGACTGGCCGAACGCAGATTGATCAGGCCGCCGATGGCGCCTTCCGTCAGCGAGGCTTCAGCGCCCTTGATGACATCGGCGCCGCTGATGACATCGGAGGGCAGCACATCATAGGCGAAGTCGCGGCCGGCACCGTCGGTAGCGAGAATCCGGCCGTTGAAGGTGGAAAGCGTATATTCCGGGCCGAGGCCGCGGACACTAACCTTCTGGCCTTCGCCGCCGGCCGTGCGCGAAATCGACACACCGGTAATGTGGCTGAGCGAGTCGGCGACGTTATCGTCGGGGAACATGCCAAGTTCCAGGGCGCTGATCGAATCCTGCACGGTGGTGGCATCGCGCTTCAGCTTGACGGCGCGCGCGACACTGGCGCGGACGCCGACAACAATGACTTCTTGCGGCGGCTCGGTGGTGGCCGGATCGGCGGCGGGGGCTTCCTGGGCGCTGACATGGGGCGTTGTCGCCAAAGCGATCAGTGCGGCGCCCGAAGCAAGCCATTTGCGTTTCATTCCTATGGTCGGCATTTCTAGTCTCCATATATAATGGCGCGTGGCAGCGCTCATTCCCTTATGTTGCGATTTATGTACGCTTTTGTTCTTATGTCTACATTATCTTTCGTTTTATATGTTAATCGCAACAAAAAAGAAGCAAATTTGACACATATTTGATCAGGCCGCCCGGTTTTGCCAGCCTGAAACCGATTGTCGTTGTTGAATTCCGGTGAGGTTTGAGGGATAAGCGGCATATCGAAACGAAACCTGTGAGTCCGGGGACCGAAACAAAATGGCCGAAGGTGCGGTAAAACTGACGCGCGATACCTCAGAGCGCCGGCGCGAGATCACGGCCATGCTCAAGTCAAGGGGCAGCGTGCAGGTCGTGGCCCTGTCGGAACAGTTTGGCGTCTCCATGCAGACCATCCGCAAGGATTTGCATTATCTGGAAGAGCACGGCATCGCCACGCGCGCCTATGGCGGCGCCATTTCCTCGGAAGTGGTGACGGTCAATGCCGAGCCGCCGATCGAGGCCAAGCGCACCAGCCACCCGGAAGAAAAAGAACGGATCGGCCGGCTCGCCGCTTCGATGGTGCAGCCGGGTGATTCGATCATGCTTGATTCCGGCACCACGGCGCTCCAGATCGCCCGTTTTCTGCCGGATGACGAGGATGTCACGGTCGTCACCAATGATTTCGAGGTGCTGTCGGCGCTGGCGCAGAAACGAAAGATAAAGATCGTCATGCTGGGCGGCGAACTGCGCCGCAAAAACATGGCCTTCTACGGTGCCCAGACCGTGGCGGCGCTCGATGACCTGCTGCTCGATAAGCTGTTCCTCGGCGTCGATGGCTTCGATGTCGAGCGCGGTATCACCACGCACCACGAACCGGAAGCGCAACTGAACCGCAAGATGGTCGAGACGGCGCGGCAGGTGATCGCCATCACCGATTCATCGAAGTTCGGCAAGGTCTGCCTGCACCGCATCATCGATATCAGCGAGATCGATGCCCTGATCACCGATGCCGAAGCCCCCGACTTCATTCGGGAGGCCGCCGACCACCTCGGTTTCAAGCTGCATCTGGCCTAATTTTGTAACGCGTATTCGCGTTCGGCGTTGCTGTAATAGATTTTGTCGATGACGGCCTTGGGCAGGGCCAGTCCCTTGGCATCGGCGTGAATGTCGTTGACAGTCTGGGTTTCGCCAGTCGCCAGGTAGGTCCAGTCGGATAGCCAGTAATCGTGGGCCACCTTTTTGAATTCCGCCGGGTCTTCCCCCGGATTGAGCGTCAGGTCGGTGCCGTACATGATGCGGTCCTGGTATGTGATGAAGAAGTTCCGCACCTTGTCATAATCTTGCACGGACTGGGCCTGGATCTGAGTGATCCGCGCCGCTAGTTCGATATTGGCGTTGGGATAGGCATCAAGGAACTTCGCCGCTTCATCGACACTCCATTCCAGGCTGGCGAAGTGGGCGCCGACAAATTTCAGGTCGGGATGACGGGCCACGAAGCGGTCGCGCGTCGCCATCAGCGCTTCGTAGCGCGGCATTTCCGGATGCAGGTACATGTAATATTCCGGATGCGCCTTGAAGTAGGAGCGGTCATTGTCGGTGCTCATCTCGTCCATCGGCAGCCAGCAGTTTTTCGGCTCGCCCTGGTGATTGATCAGAACCTTGCCTGCGGCGATGATATGCGCCACCACTGGATCGAAGCGCGGATCGTCGATGAAGATCAACTGGCCCTTTTCATCGCGCTCGATCAGGCCGACATTCTTCCAGATCTTGACCGCCACGGCGCCCTGTTTGAATTCGGAATCGAGCCAGGCATTGGTCTTTTCCGCCCAGCCGGGCGCGGTAAAGCCCTTCATGGTGAAGGCGGTAGCAAAATGGAAATGCGCGGGGTCGGCATTATGGAAGTGATGAGCGACGGCGGCCTGGTCGGCCAGCGCCGGAAATTCCGGATAGTCGACATTGATGCTTAAAAGCTCAAAGCCATCGGCTTTCGCCTGGTCTACAAAGGCCGGGTCGGTGACATTGACATGGACGTGGGAGTCGAACTTTTTCACTCTGGCGAAATCGGCCACCGTATAGCCCGGATCGGCGGCGCAGGCGCCTGTGGCGAGCAATGAAGCCGTGGTGAGAAGGCTCAAAAACAGGCGACGTCTGGTCATATTCCGGCTCCCAAATTTTGAAAAGAAAGAAAACGAAATTTAATGTTGCGTTTTCATGTCTTTTTGTTTGCCTTTTTAATTTGACTTATGCAAGATCAAAAATGAACCATGCGCAACAGCGGGGAGGAGCCGACCATGATAACGCAGAACATGACCAGCCGGCGCGGCGTGCTCAAATTGTTGTCGAGCACAGTTATGGCTTCGGGGCTTATGGCCACGGCCGGCCGCGCGCAAAGCGCTTCAGTGGCGACCGTTTCTGACTCCGCTATCGCCATCGATTTCGACCTCGGCCTGAACAGCCGCATCATTGCCCGGCAAAATGGCAGGGGGGTCGAACTGACCGAATTTGCGCCATCGGAAACGGTGACGCTCAAGGATGGTACGGTCGTTGATCGCTTCACATTTGCCGACAAGAGCCAAAAACCGGTCAATGATATCCACGGCAAGGGTATTCTTTATTCCGTGCGCGGCACCTCGCCTGAAGGTCTGGAAAAGACGGTCGAGGTCGCGCTTTATGATCGCTATCCCGGCTTCGCCATCAGCCGCGTCACCTATCGCAATACCGGCACGGCCGATCTCGAAGTCGCGGCCTGGACCTCGCACAGCCACATGCTGAAGGGCACCGCCTTCTGGTCCTTCTCCGGTTCGTCGCATGACGACCGCCGCGACTGGGTACAGCCGGTCAAGGCCGGTTTCGACCAGCCGAACTTCATGGGCATGAATGCCTCCGACTACGGCAGCGGTACGCCGATCGTCGATGTCTGGCGGCCGGATGCCGGCCTGGCGGTCGGCCATATCGAAAACACACCGAAGCTGATCTCCCTGCCGCTGATTGCCACGGCGGCCGGTGCGGGCGTGGGCATTCGGTATGAGCGCGCCGCCACGCTGAAAACCGGCGACAGCCTGACCACGCTCGATACTTTTGTCAGCGTTCACCAGCGCGACCACTATGCCACGCTCGATACCTACCGCCGGGTGATGGCCGATCGCGGCCTGGCGGCGCCGAAACCGCCGGCGGAATCCTATGAGCCGGTATGGTGCGCCTGGGGCTATCAGCGCAATTTCACCGTCGAGGAAATCGAGAGCACGTTTGCCAAGGCCAAGGATGTGGGCCTGGAATGGGCCGTGCTCGATGATGGCTGGCAGACCTCCGAGGGTGACTGGTATCTCGATACGAAGAAATTCCCGCGCAAGGACGAAGACATGCTCGCCTTTGTTCAGTCGAATAAAAAAGCGGGCTTGCGGCCGCGCCTGTGGCTGGCGCCTCTGGCCGTTGATCCGGGCACCGATCTGCTGCACGATCACACCGACATGCTGCTGCTCAATCAGGATGGCGCGGTGCAGAATGTCACCTGGTGGAACGCCTTTTATCTCTGCCCGGCCTACCAGCCGACGCGTGAATATTACCGCCAGCTTATCCGGAAAATCATCGGTGAGTGGGGCTTCGAGGGGCTGAAGCTCGATGGCCAGCACATGAACGGCGTGGCGCCGTGCTATAATCCGGCGCACAACCATGCCAAACCGGAAGACTCGGTCGAGCACCTCCAGGATTTCTGGAAGCTGATCTATGACACGGCGCGAGAGATCAACCCCAATGCGGTGGTCGAATTCTGCCCGTGCGGCACGTCCTACGCCTTCCATAACCTGCCCTATACCAACCATGTCCCGGCCTCCGATCCGCTCAGTTCGTGGCAGGTGCGGCTAAAGGGTAAGTCGCTGAAAGGGCTGATGGGGCGCGATGCGGCCTATGCCGGCGATCACGTCGAACTTTCCGATGGCGGCGATGATTTCGCCTCGACGGTCGGGATCGGCGGCATCGTCTCGACCAAGTTCACCTGGCCGGGGCCGGGCCACGAGAAGGGCGAGAACTTCCAGTTGACGCCGGAACGCGAAGTGATGTGGCGCAAGTGGGTCGGGTTGTACAAAAAGCACATGCTTTCGACGGGCCAGTACCGCGGCGAGCTTTATGATATCGGCTTCGACAAGCCGGAGGCCCACGCGGTCGAGAAGGAGGGCAAGCTTTATTATGCCTTCTATGCTGACAAATGGGACGGCGAGGTGGAACTGCGCGGATTGACGAAGAAACGCTACCGCCTGCGCGACTATTTCAACGACGCCTCGCTGGGCGATATTACGCCGGCCAAAAACCGCATTCCGGCAAAATTCGAGCGCTTCCTGCTGATCGAAGCCACGCCAATATAATCCCTTCTCCCTGCTTGCGGGGAGAAGGTGGTCCCCAGGAACATTTTTGGGGGCCGGATGAGGGGCAATTTCACTGTCGGTAAAGCCCCTCACCCGGCTTGGCAAGCCAAGCCACCCTCTCCCCATACATAGGGAGAGGGGAGTATATAAAAGGGGCATTATCATGAACGAGATCACCGAAACCAAACAATCCAAGCGCTGGCTGATATTCGCGCTCGCCGTTGTGGCCCTTTGGGGCGTCTGGGGCGCCTTTACCGGCCTCTCGGCGCAGAAGGGCTTCCCTGAAACCCTGACCTATTGCGTCTGGGCGGTAACGATGATCCTGCCGGCACTCTATGTGCTGGCCAGGGCGGGCTGGAAGCTCGACCGCGATCCCAGATCCATCCTCTATGGCCTGATCATCGGCCTGCTCGGCGCCGGCGGCCAGATGGTGCTTTTTTACGCCGTCAATACCGGCCCGGCCTATCTGATCTTTCCGGTGATTTCGCTGTCGCCGCTGGTCACCATCCTGATGTCGGCCGCCTTCCTGAAAGAGCGCACCACGAGGCTTGGCCTGCTCGGCGTGGTGCTGGCCCTGGTGGCCCTGCCGATGTTCGATTTCTCACCCGACAAGGGCTTCAGTTTCATGAATGGCGGGGTGTGGTTTCCGCTCGCCCTGGTCATCATGGCGTGCTGGGGCGTCCAGGCCTATTTCATGAAGCTCTCCAATAACTCGATGAGCGCCGAAAGCATCTTCTTCTACATGATGATCACCGGCCTGATGCTGGTGCCGGTGGCCTGGCTGATGACCGATTTCAGCAAACCGATTAACTGGGGGCTGGATGGGCCGTGGCTGGCGGCGGCAATCCAGGTGCTGAACGCCATCGGCGCCCTGTGTCTGGTCTATGCCTTCCGCCACGGCAAGGCGATCGTGGTGGCGCCCCTGACCAATGCCGGCGCGCCCCTGGTGACGGCGGTGATTTCGCTGGTCGTCGCCAATGTTATCCCCGGCGAACTGAAAATCGTCGGCCTGGTGCTGGCGGTGATCGCTTCGGCCCTGTTGGCCCTGGCGGCCTGATTTTTGTCTCAACTGATGGCCGGTCCTGTGTTCCCTTCAGGATCGGTCTTTTTTTGTTTCGCGTTTCATCTAAAACCCGCAAAAACGAAATTTATATGTTTCGTTTTCATTGTTTTGATTGCGTTGTGTCGTTTGTTGCAGTAAGAGTCGCTTTAACACACGGACTCTGACTTAAAGGATATTCCATGAAGGCCATGCTCGATCTGGTCGCCCGCCATAAGGCCGGGCAGGCGGTCGGTATAACCTCGGTCTGCTCGGCGCACCCGCTGGTCGTGGAAGCGACCTTCGTCCATGCGCTGAAGCGAAAATCCGACGTTACCCTGATCGAAGCCACCTGCAACCAGGTCAATCAGGAGGGCGGCTATACCGGCATGACACCGGCCGATTTCGTGGCTTTTGTCCACGCGATTGCCGACAAGGTTGGCCTTGATCGCCGGCGCGTGCTGCTGGGCGGCGATCATCTCGGTCCCAATCCCTGGACGCATCTCAGTGCTGACGAGGCGATGCAAAAGGCCGAGGTGCTGATTGAGCAGTATGTCGCTGCCGGCTTCCGCAAGATCCACGCCGACTGCTCGATGTCATGCGCCGATGATCCGGTGCCCCTGCCCGAAGAAACCATCGCCCGCCGTGCCGCGCGCCTGATTGCCATTGCCGAAGCCACCCACGCCAGGGTTGGCGGTGAGCCGCCGGTCTATGTCATTGGCACCGAAGTGCCGGTGCCCGGCGGCGCCCATGAAGACCTGCCGGAGCTGGAAGTGACCACGCCCGAGGCGGCGTTGGCCACCATCGAAACACACAAGGCGATCTTTGCCGAGCTGGGTCTTGCGGCTGCCTGGCCGCGCGTTATCGCCACGGTGGTGCAGCCCGGTGTCGAGTTCGATCACCACAAGGTCATCGACTATGATCGCGCCAAGGCGGTCAGGCTCAGCCACGCCATCGATAACCTGCCGACGATTGTTTTCGAGGCCCATTCGACCGATTACCAGACGCCCAAAGCACTGAAACAACTGGTCGAGGACCACTTCGCTATCCTCAAGGTCGGGCCCGGCGTGACCTTCGCCCTGCGCGAGGCCCTGTGGGCGCTCGATGCCATCGAAGGCGAATGGATCGCACCGGACAAACAATCGGGCTTCCGCGAGGTGGTGATCGATCGCATGACCGCCGAGCCGAAGAACTGGGCGAAATATTATCACGCCACGGGCGCGGCCCTGCAGTTCGACCTGCAATACAGCCTCTCCGACCGCATCCGCTATTACTGGCCTGACGACCAGATCCAGGCGGCGCAGGACAGGCTGTTCGGCAATTTGACGCAGTCGCCGCCGCCGCTGGCCCTGGTCAGCCAGTACCTGCCGGATGCCTATGCGTCTATCCGCGCTGGCGGCCTGAAACTGACGCCGGAAAACCTGGTGATCGCGCATATCGGCGCCACCCTTGATGCCTATCTTGCCGCCTGTACGCCTATATTGGAGTTAATTGATGCCTAAACCTGTAACCCAACTTGGTATCGATGAGGCGGAACTGCAAAGGCTGGAGGCCTTATGGACAGCGCGCGAGATCGAGCAGCAACCGGAAATGCTGCGCCAGACGCAAGGTCTGCTGTTCGCACAAAAAGCCGCGATCGAAGCCTTTCTCAAGCCCTTGCTCGATCGTAAGGTGCGCGTCATCCTGACCGGTGCCGGCACCTCGGCCTTTATCGGTGAATGCCTGGCGCCGGCCCTGGCAGCGCGTTTGAAAGCGCGCGTCGAAGCTATTCCGACCACCGATCTGGCCTGCGCGCCACAGCTCTATTTCGAGACGGATACGCCGACCCTGCTGGTCTCCTTCGGTCGTTCGGGCAATAGTCCCGAAAGCGTCGCCGCCGCGCAACTGGCCGATCGCTTCGTCACCGATCTGCATCACCTGGTTATTACCTGCAATGCCGAAGGGGCGCTGGCGGCCTATGGCCAGGGCGCTAAGGGGCTGACCATCCTGCTGCCGGAAGCCACGCATGACCGCAGCTTCGCCATGACCTCCAGCTTTTCGTGCATGACCTATGCGGCGCTGACGGCCTTCTCCGGTATCGAGCAAATGCAGGGCCGCATTGAGGCCATCGCCGCGGCGACGCGGACTGTGCTTGCCGACTACACCGCCGCCATGAAGCAGACGGCCTCGGAAGGTTATGAACGCATCGTCTATCTCGGCAGCCATATTTTCCAGGGTCTGGCGCGTGAATCCGGCCTCAAGCTGCTGGAACTGACCAATGGCGGACTGGTGACCATGTTCGATTCGCCGCTCGGTTTCCGTCACGGTCCGAAGACCATCGTCAACAGCAAGACCCTGGTCGTCGTCTTCTTCTCCAACAATGCCTATACGCGCGGCTATGACGGCGACCTGCTCGATGAACTGCGCCGGGATAATGACGCCGCCCGTGTCATCGCCATTACGGCGCAGGACGGCGTCGGCGTCGAAGCCGCCGATACGGTGCGCATTAAGGGGCTGGAAACGGCCGACGACACCGACCTGCTTTTCCCCTATATCATTTGTCCGCAGGTTTTCGCCTTTTACGAATCCCTGCGCCACAACCTGACGCCCGACAAGCCGAATGCGTCAGGCACGGTCAATCGCGTTGTGCAGGGCGTGCGCATCCACGAACTGGGGTAGATCGGATAATGGGGTATCTGTTAGGCGTCGATGGCGGCGGCACCAAGACCGAATTCGTACTGGTCGATGCCGAAGGCCATGTCAGGGCCACCCATCAGGGCGGTTCGTGCTACTATATACAGATCGGCTTCGATGGCCTGCATGAACTGCTGGCCGAAGGTGTTCAGGCCGTGCTTTCGCAGGTTTCCGGAAAGCCGGAAGATATCGATTTCGCCTTTTTCGGTCTGCCGGCGCATGGCGAGGATTCCATCGCCGAACCCATGCTCGATGTCGTGCCGGAAGCGGTGCTCGGCCACAGGCGTTATGCCTGCGGCAATGACATGATCTGCGGCTGGGCCGGATCGCTCGCCGGTGCCGACGGCATCAATATCGTCGCCGGCACGGGCTCGATCGGTTATGGCGAACATGGTGGCCTGTCGGCGCGCGGCGGTGGCTGGGGCGAGGTTTTTTCCGACGAAGGCTCGGCCCACTGGATCGCCATTTCCGGCCTTAATGCCTTCTCGCGCATGGCCGATGGCCGGCTGGCCAAAGGGCCGCTCTATGATGTGTTCATGCAGGCGCTGGATCTGAAAAACGACCTGGATATCTGCGGCTATGTCTTCGGCCGCGAAACCCCGTCGCGTGACAAGATCGCCGCTATGTCGAAATGGGTGTCGCAATCGGCCGAGGCCGGCGATCGCGTGGCGCTGAAGATTTTCGACTCGGCGGGCTATGAACTGGCGGCCATTGTGGATACCATTCGCATAAAGCTGAACTATGCGCCCGATGAACCGGTGGCCCTGTCCTATTCCGGCGGTGTTTTCAAATGCGGCGCGTTGATCCTTGAGCCGTTCCGCAAGCACCTCAACCAGTTTTCGATGATGCCAGATAGCCCCCGTTACGACCTGCGCAAACCGCTCCATGCGCCGAGCATCGGATCGGCGCTTTATGCGGCCAGGCGGCTGGGACGGCCGTTCAGTGCCGATGTGCTGGCCACCCTGCCGCGCCTGTAAAAGGCTGGCGTAACGCATCTGCCTGTTTGACAAAAGCCCATCTGCCATTGATGTTTGTCGGATACAAAAAAGGCAGGAAGCGACATGGATATCTTCAGGATCAAAATAGACCGGATCTGGATGATTTGCGGTCTTATGTGTGTGCTGCCGGTGCCGATGATGGCGCAGGCGCAGGCCGCAGCGGCGCCTGTCAGCGCCAGCTCGATGAAGATGTCGTTCGCGCCGGCGGATGTTATCGCCCTGACCGAAAAGGTGGCCGATTATCAGATCGCCACCCTGGCCGCTGGCTGGATACCGCCCAACGCCTCCTGGGATACGCCGGACCCGAAGGGCTGGGTGCAGGGCGCGCTATTCGTCGGCCTGACCGACATGGCCGATCATAGCCAGAATCCCATCTATAAAGACCTGATCCTGGCGCGCGGCGAGGCCAATAAATGGGAACTCGGCAAGCGCGTCTATCATGCCGATGACCATGTGATCGGTCAGTCCTATCTGTGGGCCGCGAAACACGGCGCTCCCGCCGATGTACTGAAGCCGATGCAGGCGCGTTTCAACGAAATTCTCTCCAAACCGTCCGATGTCACCCTGATTTATCCGGCGGAGGGCGATGCCAACTGTACCGATCGCTGGTGCTGGTGCGACGCCCTGTTCATGGCCCCGGCTACCTGGATCGGGCTTTCCGCTGCCACCGGTGATCCGCGCTATGCTGACTTCGCCAAAAAGGAATTCTGGGCCACGTATGACGTCCTTTACGACAAGGACGAGAAGCTGTTCTACCGCGATGCGCGCTTCTTCGACCGCCGCGGCCCGAATGGCGAGAAGGTGTTTTGGAGCCGCGGCGATGGCTGGGTTTTTGCCGGCCTGGCGCGCATTCTCGAAGTCCTGCCGGCCAGTGATCCGGACCGCCCGCACTTTATGGCCCTCTACAAGGAGATGGCGGAGAAAATCAAAGCGATCCAGTTGGATACCGGTTACTGGGCGCCCTCCTTGTTGGCCGATCCAAAAACCGCCCTGCCGGAAACCAGCGGCACCGCCTTCTATACCTATGGCCTGGCCTGGGGTGTGCGCAACGGCACGCTTGACCGCGCCGAATACGAACCTGCCGTCCGTAAGGGGTGGGCGGCACTGGTGGCGGCGGTCCATCCCGATGGCAAGCTGGGTTACGTCCAGCCGGTGTCGGATCGCCCGGACAATGTCGGCTATGATGATACGCAGTTCTACGGCGTTGGCGCCTTCCTGCTGGCCGGCACCGCCGTGGCCGATCTCAAGCTGAAATAGGAGGGCACCATGCGCCTGATTTCCGTTGTTGCACTGGCGCTCGTGGCTACGGGCGCAAATGCGCAAAGCCTGACCGTGCATAATCCGGGACCGGCGCGTGATAATGCCGTGATCGATCTGCCCGCGCCGATGGATTTGAAGGTGCGATCCGCCAAGATCGGCGACGCGGTCTACCCGGTGCAGGCGCTTAATGCCAGATTTCGCCTGGTCGCGCCGCTGAAAGCCGGTGACACGACCGTGATCTTTTCGCCCGACGCACCGCCTGCCGGGCCGCAGCGTGTACTGGTGACGCTCAATATTCAGGACGGCGGTCATCTTGAAGGCGAGCCGAATAAAGGCGGTGCCATCACCGGCGGCACCTTTCATCTGCGTGACCGGTTCACCTCGCCGCCGGACCATTTCATCCATGACGGTCTGATCGCCTTTGAGGGCATCGGCTGGGAATCCGACAGGGTCGCCTATCGCCTCTATCTCGATGAGCGCAATGTCACCGATATCTTCGGCAAATATGGCTCAGGCATGATCTTTCCCAAGGTCGGCCATGGCTTTGATGACTACCAGTATCCGGTAGCCTGGGGTGGCGATATCTTCAAGGTCGGCGCCTCGCTGGGTGTCGGCGGTATCGGCCTGCTGCGGGATAGCAAGGCGACGCAGATCGGCCCCTCGACCATTACCGGCAAGGTGATCGCCAATGGACCGGTGACGGCCATCGCCGGCGTCGATGCCGATGCCATTGGTGGTGGCAAGGGCAGCGTCCATGCCACCTATGCTATTACGGCGGGCAGCGTCATCACCGAGGTGACGGTTAAGGCCGATCAGGTGTCAGAGCCGCTGGTGACCGGCCTGACGGTTCATCCCGGCGACCAGACCTTCGCAGCGAAAACCACGGGTGAGTGGACCTATATCGCCGCCTGGGGACCGCAGGAACATGGCCCTGATCCGGTCGGCTGGGCGGTCTTCTATCGCGCCGATGATGTGACGGGCGCGCCGTTCAATGACGGCCAGACCCTGTTCATCCGCTTCAAATCACCGACCGATGCGAACTACCGCTTCGGCGCGCGCTGGACCCGGGAAGGCAGGGACGCCGTGCCCGGTATCCACGATCTCACCGGCTTCAAGGCATGGCTGGAACAGATAGCGGATGAACTCAATCATCCGCTGACGATTGGCGGTTAATCGAACAGCGTCGCCAGACCGATCAGTTCCATGTCGGTGACGGCGGTGCGCCAGACCGGAATCCGGCCGAGGAAGCCACTGAAGGACGGGTTGTCGGTAAAGCGCGCGGCGAAAACATCCGCGTCGAAGGTGTCGCCGATGATATCCATCAGGGCGCCGGCCAGATATATACCGCTGGTGGCGCTTATGATCAGGGCGATATCGGCGGCCATGTCGGCCAGCCAGACCGTGGTCAGATGGATGACCTCGCACGCAATGGGATTGCCTGAGCGGGCGCGTTCGACGATTTCCGCGGGCGACAATTCCTCGGCGGTCTGGTCATCCAGGGCGTGCAGTATGGTCCACAGGTCGCGTAAGCCCTGTTGCGACATCGCCGTTTCGCGCACCACGCCGCCGCGCAGGTCGCGCAGGCCATTGATCACCTGCCATTCGCGCTCGGTTTTGGCCGCCAGGCTGGAATGTCCGCCCTCGCCGGGCAGGGCCGTCCAGCCGCCGGCGCCATCGGAGAGCAGGGCGGCATTGCCCAGGCCGTAATTAGGGCCAAGCACCAGCATGACAGTCTCTTCGCCCGGTTGGCCTTCCTGGACGCTGATTCGTTCGCCGCGTCGCAGTTTGGGCATGGCCAGGGCGCGGGCCACGAAGCAATTGACCAGGTTGACGCGCTGGATATCGAGCGCCGTCCGCAAGTCTTCACGCGTGATCTCCATGCCGTCTTCCAGGCGCGTCAGCCGGCCGTTCTCTTCGGAACGGCGGGCGGAAACGGCGGCGCCTTTCAGTTTCGGATGGCCATGAGCGTCCAGGAAATGCGCCAGCGCCACATCGAAATCGGCCCGGCTGGCGCAGATGAAGGTGGAGGCTTCGCCGGGGCGCCGCCCGATATCCGCCAGCGCAAAACTAACGCGCGCACCCTTGGAAAAGTCACAAACCAGCACCTGTTCAGCCACTGGACACTCCCCGTATTACTCTCTTTGTGCGGCTTTTCCGCCGCTTGTCTTCGGAGCTTACGCGCCCACTGTTAAGGCAAGTTGAATCCTGCAAAGTGCGAATTTAAAGGTCGAGGAACAGGGCTTCCAAGACCGGCATGAAGCGGGGCTGATTGCATTTGCCGATGGACGGGGAGGACCGGGGGGGGCACGGTGGTGGAGCTAAGCGGATTCGAACCGCTGGCCTCCTCATTGCGAACGAGGCGCTCTACCAACTGAGCTATAGCCCCGTGCCGTTCGGTGGGTGTCTTATTAAGGCAAGTTTGCCGCCTGTCAAGCGGTCCTTAACTTGTAACCGATAGGGAATGTCCTATATTCACAGACGTAGTCAGATCAGGGGTTCTATATGCCAGTCGGTATTGCCGGTTTTCTTTATTTTGTGGTCGATGGCCTGTTCAGCATTATCATTCTGGCGCTTGTGCTTTCGGCCATTCTGAGCTGGCTGGTGGCGTTCAATATCATCAATACGCGCAATCGCGCCGTCTATATGATCCTCGATGTGCTTGACCGGATCACCACGCCGATCCTGGCCCCCTTCCGTGCCATCATTCCGCCGATGGGCGGGCTGGATATCAGCTTTATCGTCGCCTTCCTGGTCATTCAGGGCATCAAGATTTATCTGTTGCCGCCGGCCTTCATGACCTTGCAGCAGCTCATTGGTTAAGCTTTTTGTCCGCCTGACGCCGAAATCTTCGGTCGAGCGCATCGATGGCTGGGACACGGACGACAAGGGCCGTCGTTTCCTGAAAGTCCGTGTCCGCGCCGCACCGATCGAAGGTCGGGCCAATGAGGCGCTGATCGCTTTTCTGGCCAAATCCTTGAAACTGCCGAAATCGCGTCTGTCACTGCTGACCGGTGATACGGCGCGTCTCAAGCAGATCGAGATAGATGGCCTGGATGAAGCCGAACTAGAAGCGTTAATCCCATAAAAGAAAGCCCCCGATGCTTGCGCACCGGAGGCCAGTTCACCTTTGCGAGGTGGTTCTGTTACGCGGCGACCGAAGCGGCGGCGCGAATCTGTTCATTGATGGCAGCCGAGACCTGGCTGCCCGAAGCGGTGCCGCCGAGATCGCGGGTCAGCACGCCCTTTTCAACGATGGTATCAATAGCCGCGTCCAGTGCGTCAGCTTCTGTCAGCAGGTTGAGCGAGAAGCGCAGCAGCATGGCGACCGACTTCAGGGTGCCGATCGGGTTGGCGAGGTCCTTGCCGGCGATATCCGGTGCCGAACCATGGATCGGTTCGTAGAGGCCCTTGCCGGACGTCCCCAGCGAGGCCGAACCCAGCAGGCCGATCGAACCTGGCAGGACCGAGGCGAGGTCGGAAAGAATATCGCCGAACATGTTTTCGGTCACGATCACATCGAACGCCGTCGGGCGGGTGACCAGGTGCATGGCCATCGAGTCAACCAGGTTATGTTCCAGCTCGACGTCCGAATATTCAGCCTTGTGCAGCTTCATGACGGTTTCGCGCCACAGACGCGAGGTCTCGATGACATTGGCCTTGTCGACGCTGGTCACCTTGTTGCGGCGCTTGCGGGCGGCCTCAAAAGCCACGCGGGCAACACGTTCGACTTCTTCCACGGTGTAGACGCATTCGTCGGTGGCGGAGGTTTCGGTGCGGGTCTGCTTGCCGAAGTAAAGACCGCCCGTCAGTTCACGGACGATCAGCATGTCGGCGCCTTCGACCACTTCACGCTTCAGCGGCGAACGATGCACCTGCGAGGCCTTGACCTCCATCGGGCGGAGATTGGCGAACAGGCCCATCGACTTGCGCACGGCCAGCAGACCCTGCTCCGGGCGCATCTTGCCCAAGTCCCACTTCGGACCGCCAACGGCGCCGAGCAGCACGGCGTCCGCCGCCAGACAGGCCTTGTCGGTGTCTTCCGGGTACGGATTGTTGTCGGTATCGATGGCGATGCCGCCGATACGCTTTTCATCGAAATTGAAGGTGTGGCCGTAGACCTCGCCGATGACCTTCAGGGCCGATACGCCGGCGGCAGCGACTTCGGGACCGATGCCGTCACCCGGCAGGACGACAATGTTGAACGTACCCATCAGGCGGCTTCCTTATGATTGGCTTTTTCGTAAGCTTCGATTTCCGGCAGGCGTTTTTGCAGCCAGCCCATGGCGTCCACGCCTTCCAGCAGGCACTGGCGGGCAAATTCCTCGACCTGGAAGGTGAAGGCGGTGCCGTCTTCCAGGGTCAGGGTGCAGGATTCGAGATCGACCGTGACGCGCTGCTGCGGGTTCTTGATGAGCTTGTCATAGGTCGGTTGGTCGACCACGATCGGCACCAGGCCGTTCTTCAAGCTGTTCGACTTGAAGATGTCGGCGATCTCGGTCGAGATTACGGCCTTGAAGCCATAGTCCATCAGCGCCCACGGGGCGTGTTCGCGCGACGAACCGCAGCCGAGATTGTTGCCGGCCACCAGCACGCGGTGCTCGGTCGGGTCGATGGTGTTGAGGATGAAATCCTTGTTCGAACCATCGGCATTGTAGCGCCAGTCATTGAAGGCCACCTTGCCGAGACCAGCCTTGGTGGTGGTCGTTAGGAAGCGGGCGGGGATGATCTGGTCGGTATCGATATTGGCTTCCGGCAGGACGACGATGCGCGATGAGAAGCTGTTTACGGGTTCCTGGTTGGACATTATGCGGACTCCAGAGCCATGAATTGACGGGGATCGGCGACATGGCCGGCGATGGCGGAGGCGGCAGCGGTGGCCGGCGAGGCCAGCACGGTACGCGAACCGGGGCCCTGACGGCCTTCGAAATTGCGGTTCGAGGTGGAAACGGCCAGTTGGCCCGGCAGGACGAAGTCGCCGTTCATGGCGATACACATCGAGCAGCCCGGCAGACGCCATTCGGCGCCGGCCTCGGTGAAGATCTTGTCCAGGCCTTCCTTTTCGGCCTCGACGCGGACCCATTCCGAGCCCGGCACGACGAGGGCGCGCACGCCTTCGGCGACCTTGCGGCCCTTGAAGATTTCGGCGGCGGCGCGCAGGTCGGCCATGCGGCCGTTGGTGCAGGAGCCAATAAAGACGACATCGACCTTGGCGACATCGCGGCTGTCGCCACCATGCAGGCCCATATATTTCAGGGCGCGTTCTTCGTCCTCGTTGGCGGCCACGGGCACGCCCTTGACGATCGGCGCACCCTGGTCGGGCGAGGTGCCCCAGGTCGCCATCGGCTCGATGGCCGAGCCGTCGATGCGGATTTCCTTGTCGAAGGTGGCACCATCGTCGGACTTCAGCTTGAGCCATTCAGCGGCGGCGGCGTCGAATGCCGCGCCTTGCGGCACATACTGGCGGCCGCGCAGCCACTCGACCGTCTTCTGGTCGGGGGCGATCATGCCGCAGCGCGCGCCGGCTTCGATGGAGAGGTTGCAAACCGTCATGCGGCCTTCCATGTCCAGGGCCTCGATAACCGGACCGGCATATTCCAGCGCGTAGCCGGTGCCACCCGAAAAACCCAAGGTGGCGATAACCGTCAGGGCAACGTCCTTGCCGGTGACGCCCGGCTGGAGCTTGCCGTCGATGGTGATGCGCATGGTCTTGGGCTTGCGCTGGGCCAGGCACTGGGTGGCCAGCACGTGTCCGACTTCCGAGGTGCCGATGCCGAAGGCGATGCAGCCGAAGGCGCCGTGAGTCGAGGTGTGCGAGTCGCCGCAGACGACCGTATAACCCGGTTGTGTCAGGCCCATTTCCGGCCCGATGACGTGGACGACACCGCGGTTTTCGGCATCATAGCCGAAAAGACGCACGCCGTTCTTGGCGGCATTCTGTTCGAGCGTATGAACCTGGATTTCTGCCTGTTTGGTGACGTAGGGCCGGTTGCCTTGCGCATCCGGGCGCAGGGTAGGAATCGAGTGGTCCAGGGTGGCGAAGGTGCGGTCCGGGCGGCGGACCTTCAGGCCGCGCGCTTCCAGTTCGGAAAACGCCTGCGGGCTCGTGACTTCGTGGACCAGGTGCAGGTCGATATAGAGCACGGCGGGGCTGTTGGCGCCCTCCGGCTCGACGACGTGCGCGTCCCATACTTTTTCAAACAGCGATTTAGCCATGGTTTCGTCTCTTGGTTCGTTTCATTTTCTCCTCCCCTGCAAAGCGGCAACGCCGTTGCGGGGGAGGTGTCGCGGCTTGTCCGCGACGGAGGGGGCTTTTGCTCTCGTGGCGGCCCCCTCCACCACTTCGTGGTCCCCCTCCCCCGCAAGCAGGGGAGGAGAAAATAGTCTTACTCGGCCGGGACGGGCGCCTGGATCGGGTCCAGCCAGCCGAAGCGGTCTTCCGTGGTGCCGTTGAACAGGCCGTGGAAGAGCTGCATCAGCCGCTTCGTGACCTTGCCCGGACCGGCGGCACGGGTGGGGATATCGTCGACAGAGCGGATCGGGGTGATTTCCGCCGCCGTGCCGCACATGAAGATTTCGTCGGCCAGATACATCATCTCGCGCGGCAGGGCCTGTTCGATGACTTCAATGCCATCGGCCCTGGCCAGCTTGATGATCGAATCGCGCGTGATGCCGCCCAGGATGGAGGCCGCGACCGGCGGGGTGTGGATCTTGCCGTTCATGATCAGGAACAGGTTTTCACCGGCGCCTTCCGACAAACGGCCGTCGGTGCCGAGGCCAATACCCTCAGCATAACCACGGCCGCGGGCCTCCTTGCCGATCAGGTAGGACGACAGGTAGTTGCCACCCATCTTGGCCGCGGTCGGGATGGTGTTTGGCGCGGCGCGCTGCCACGACGAGATGCAGACATCCACGCCCTTTTGCAGGCCCTCTTCACCGAGATAGGCGCCCCAAGGGAAGGCGGCGACGGCGAAATCGACCTTGATGTTGTCGCCCTTCGGCGTGACGCCGAGGCCGTTTTCACCGAGGAAGGCGACCGGACGCCAGTAGGCGCTTTTCAGGCCGTTGGCGGTGAGGGTGTCCTTACAGGCCTGAACCATCTGATCCAGAGTGTAGGGGATCTTGATGCCGTAGATACGGGCGGAATCTTCCAGGCGGACCAGGTGGTCGCGCAGGCGGAAACCGACCGAACCGTTTGGCGTGTCATAGGCACGGATGCCTTCGAAGACGGAGGTGCCATAGTGCAGGGCGTGGGTCAGGACGTGGACCTTGGCGTCTTCCCAGGCAACCATTTGGCCGTTCATCCAGATTTTATCAGCGAGTTTTGTCATGTTCAACAATCTTGATATGTTCGTATTGGGGAGTTCTGTACGCCTTTTCACAGGCGCCAAAAAGATGGATTTTGCTTAAAGACCCGCAAAACCGCATACTTGGCCGGGGCCGCGACCACGGCCCCGATGCCCCACATCCTCAATCTTCATTGCCTTCGCCTGAGTGCTCATGCGCTGACCCTGCTCTTTTCCGCCGGCGCGGTGGCGCCGGTGCGCGGATCACTGGCCAGGCGTTTGATGCCATAGAGGCGATCGATCTGCAGGCCCAGTATATCCGTGTTGCGGGAGGGGTCGCGCGGACGCACTGTCAGCGACAGACCGCGCTTGTCCTCGCCGAGATCGTAGAGTTCAGCTCCATCGATATTGAACCCCCGCCGCTCGACGAGGCCAAGAATTCGCAGGAGGCTGCCTTCGAGGCGATCCAGCTCAATATGAATCAAGTGGCTCATCCCAACGCTCCTCCATCATTTCCGCATTCGAGGCGCCGGGGGGAACCAGGGGCCAGACATTTTCGCGCGGATCAATTAACACATGCAACAGGGTCGGACCCTCGGCGGCCAGCAGCTTGTCCAGCGCCCCCTCGACCTCATGGCGATGGGTGATGCGGAAGGCGGACAGGCCAAAGGCACGGGCGACCTCGACGAAGTCGGGATTATCCGACAGGTCGATTTCACTGTAGTTTTCCTGGTAGAACAGTTCCTGCCACTGGCGCACCAGGCCGAGCGAGGAATTGTCCAGAAGAACGATCTTCAGGGGGATATTGTAGCGATTAAGCGTCGCCATCTCCTGAATGTTCATCATGAAAGAGCCGTCGCCGGAAATGGTGACGACGTGATGGTCCGGCTGGGCCAGCTTGGCGCCGACGCCGGCCGGCAGGCCATAGCCCATGGCGCCGGAGCCGCCCGAGGTCAGGTGACCGCGATTGTGGGCGAACTCGCAGTGCTGGGCCACCCACATCTGGTGCTGGCCAACGTCACAGGCGGCGATGAACTTGTCACCGGCCTTTTCCGACAGCGATTTCAGCAGGCCCGGCGCATAGATGCCCTTGCCTGGCGCATTGTACTTGAAGCGGTATTCCCACTTGTCGGCCTTGCACTTCTCGACCCACTTCTGGATGCCCGAGACTTTCGGGTTCAAGGTCTCGATAGTGGTCTTGAGGTTGCCGACGATGGCGACGTCGGCGCGGCGCAGCTTGTTGATCTCGGCCGGATCGATATCAGCGTGGATGATCTTGGCATTGGGCGCGAAGGCGTTCAGCTTGCCGGTGGCGCGGTCATCGAAACGCGCGCCCAGAGTGATCAGCAGGTCAGCATCCTGAACGGCGATATTGGCGGCGCGGGTGCCGTGCATCCCTAGCATACCAAGGAACAAATCGTCAGTGGTCGGGATCGTGCCCAAACCCTTGAGCGTTGAAACCGCCGGAATGCCGGTACGGGCGACGAGGGCGCGTAAGGCCGCGGACGCGTGGGCCATCTCGACCCCGCCGCCGATATAGAACAGCGGGTGCTTCGCCTGCTCGATCAGCTTGTCTGCGGCCTTGATGGCGGCGGCGTCAGGCTCGGGCGCGGTCCATTCCGGGAAGGTGGCGGCCCCGGAAACAGCAACGAAGCTGGAGGCGACGTCCTTGGGGATATCGACCAGCACCGGGCCCGGGCGGCCTTCGGCGGCGATGGCGAAGGCTTCGGACAGGATGGCCGGGATATCGGCGGCGTTGCGAACCAGCCAGGAATGCTTGACGATCGGCAGGGTCAGGCCGAGGATATCGACCTCCTGGAAGCCGTCTGTCCCCATCAGGTGCGTGGCGACCTGGCCGGTGATGCAGACCAGCGGGACGGAATCCATATAGGCATTGGCGATGCCGGTGATCAGGTTGGTGGCGCCGGGGCCGGAGGTAGCCATGCAGACGCCGGTCTTGCCGGTGGCGCGCGCATAGGCGTCTGCGGCAAATGCCGCGCCCTGCTCATGGCGCACCAAAATATGCTGCAAACCAGAACCGGCCAAAGCATCATAGATGGGCATGATGGCGCCGCCCGGATAACCGAACACGGTCTCGACCCCCAGCGCTTTCAGCGTGGAGATGACCAGTTGTGCGCCTGTCGGTTGGTTGCTCATCGGTAAAAACTCGGAAAATCTTGAAAGGGTGCGGCGGACCCGCCTAGGTCCGCCGCCGCCACTGGATTGAACCCGTCCAATCCAGGGTAACTTTTATCGATGCCCTTTTTAGGACGCATCATGTTTAACCAAAAAGTGGCGACCACTTTTTGGCATGATGCTTAGGCGTCGACATTGGCCTTGTTCTGCAGCCAGCTCATGCGGCCGCGCAGATCCTTGCCGACCTTTTCGATCGGGTGGTTCAGGTCGGTGTTCATCAGCGAGTTGTAACGCGGACGGCCGGCCTGGTTTTCCAGTATCCATTCACGGGCGAAGGTGGCGTCTTGAATGTCCTTCAGAACTTCACGCATGCGCTCGCGGGTTTCACTGTTGATGATGCGCGGGCCGGAGACCAGGTCGCCGTACTTGCAGGTTTCCGAAACGAAGGAGTGCATCTTGGCGAAACCGCCTTCATACAGCAGGTCAACGATCAGCTTCAGCTCGTGCAGCACTTCGAAATAGGCGATTTCCGGACGGTAGCCGGCTTCAACCAGGGTTTCGAAGCCCATCAGGACCAGCTCGGTGGTGCCGCCGCACAGAACGGCCTGTTCGCCGAACAGGTCGGTTTCGGTTTCTTCGCGGAAGGTCGTCTCGATGACGCCGCCGACGGTGCCGCCGATGCCACGGGCATAGCCCAGGGCCTTGCGGGCGGCCGTGCCGGTGACATCGCGGTCAACGGCGAAGAGCGACGGCACGCCGCGGCCGCGCTGGTATTCACGGCGGACGAGATCGCCGGGTCCCTTGGGCGCAACCAGGATAACATCCATGTCGGCGCGCGGCACGACGCGGCCATAGAGGACCGAGAAGCCGTGGGCGAACAGCAGGGCCGCGCCCTTGGGGGCGAAGGGCTCGATGATGTCCTTGTAGATTTCGGCGTGCGACATATCCGGGGTCAGGATGGCGATGATGGTGGCGTCGGCGATCGCGTCCTTGATTTCGGCGGTCTGCAGGCCGTCATGGGTGGCCTTTTCGTAGCCGGAACCGCCCTTGCGGACACCGACGATGACGTCGGCGCCGGAATCGCGGAGGTTCTGGGCATGAGCGCGGCCCTGGCTGCCATAACCGATAATGGCGATGCGTTCGCCCTTCAGGCTGTCCGGCGAAACGTCGTCATTGGTGTAGATCTTCACAGTCGTCTCCAAGGTATGGGTATTGAGGATTAAAAGGAGCCGTCGCGGGTGACCGAGGTCACCATGCGGGCATATTTTTCCAGGGCGCCGGCGCCGAAGGTCTTTTGACCGGGCTTCTGCATCCTGGCGGCGCGGCGCATGTCGATATCGGCGAGGATATCGATGCGGCGCGCCGCGATGTCGATGTGGATGATGTCGTCGTCATTGACATAGGCGATGGGCCCCCGCGCCGAGGCGGACGGTGCGACCTGGCCGATGATGGCGCCCGAACAGCCGCCGATATGGCCGTCCGTGATGAGGGTGACGCGATCGATGCCGGCGCCTTCCAGGGCGGCACTGATGTCGCCGAGATCGTCGGCGCGATAGGCCCTGTCGCCTTCGTGACGGATGATGACGATATCGCAATCGTGGATACGGCCGGCATGAACCGCGGCCAGGGCGTCGCCGGCGGATTCAAAGACGCGGGCGCGGCCGTCATAGGCTTCGGTTGCGAAACCATCGAGGCGGATGACGCAGCCGGCGGGGGCCAGCGAACCGTGAAGGATGGCGAATTCCCCCATTTTCGTGGCTTGCGAAGCGCGTACCACAGCGGCCGAACCGTTAAAACGGGTGGCTGTCTGGCTGTTGATCTGGCTCTGCATGGTCACGATAAAATCTCTTCTGGTTCAGATATTGAGATGTGCGAAAAAATCCCGCTCAGGTCCGGAGCGGGAGGATGTATCCTCTTTAGTGCGGGTGTTTAAACCTGCGCTACCACTCCGAAAGCATGGGGCGTACTACGCCCCCAATAAGCAGCGATACGATGTCGAGTACAATGACAGCCATGACGAACGAGGTCGCCAGAGCGCGAAGCTCTTGCGTCTTGTTCTTTGCAATGGCGATGGCCGAAGCCTTGGTCATAACTCAACTCCGCGCTACCCCGGATGGGTGCGTTATCCACATATAGCCAGAACTTTTTTCAAATTGCAAAGGAAAATTTGGAAAAATTTTTCGGTAATTCAAGTCATTACGGCGATGCAGCAAAAGATTTTTTCTGAATTTTCTAAATTATGGGTAAAATTATTCAAAAACGGGGGCGAAATCACGAAAAAGGGCAGGGCGGAAGGCAAAAAAACGCAACAATATGTCCCCATTGAGATCGGTGCTATTCCCTTACGTCAGGCGTTCACTTGCCAGGCGCCACATAGAGCTTATCATGACGCTATAGGTTGATGGTAACCAGCCGTGACTAAGCAGGGGGAGTTGATGGGCAAAAAATTTTTATGGAGTGCGCTTTATATCATTCTGTGGGGTATCGGCGGCCTGATAGCCATCCTGTCACTCGCGCCATATCCGGTGGCATTGGTGATAGTTCTGCCGGTTTTTTGGTTATGGGCTGTTATTAATATCTATCGCGTGTGGAAGAAAAAAGACCTTGCAGGGAAAACACCATCATGAAATCCAGCCTCGCTATCGTCCTGATGTGCCTATGCCTTCCGTCACTTGCTTTCGCTGGGGAAGTCCGGAAACCGGGGGATTATCCGCTTGGTCCCGATTCCCAGGTCCAGGCCGTGCCACACGGACAGGTGATCGGGCCGGTGGAGTTTCACTCGCAGGCGATTCCCGGCACGGTGCGGCGCTACTGGGTTTATGTGCCGGCGGGCTACAGCGCCTCCGCGCCGCCCAACCTGCTGGTGTTCCAGGACGGCCAGCGCGCCCTCAATCCGGGCGGGCCGCTGCGCATCAATACGGTTCTGGATAACCTGATTGCCAAGGGCGATATCCCGCCGACGCTCGGTGTCTTCGTCACCCCCGGTAATGTCAGCGAGCACTATCCCGATAATCTGGGCATGAATAATCCCGACCACCGCGCCGAGGAATATGACGCCCTGAGTGACGATTATAGCCGGATGCTGATCGATGAACTGTTGCCGGAAGTGGCCAAGACCTATGCCTTTTCCAGTGATCCGAAAAAACGCATTATCGGCGGCACCTCGTCCGGGGCCATCGCGGCCTTTACCGTGGCTTGGAATCATTCTGATGCATTTGGCAATGTCATCAGCATGATTGGCTCCTACACCTCGATTGGCATGCATCCGGCGACGGCGACCACGCCCTTTGTGCCGGGCGGTGACACCTATCCCGGCTTGATCCGCAAGTCGAAGATCCGGCCCTTGCGCATCTTCATGCAGGATGGCTCGAACGATCTCGACAACGAGCATGGCAACTGGTTTCTGTCCAGCCAGCAGATGGTCAAGTCGTTTGAATGGGCCAATGCCAATGCCGATCAGTGGAACCTCGGTCCGGCGCGCTATGACCTGAAATATGTCTGGGGCGACGGCAGCCATTCCGACCAGCACGGCGGCGCGATGCTGCCGGATATCCTGCGCTGGATGTGGCGGGATGATGTGAACGGATTAAAGTAAGAAGCCCCACCACCACGCCTTCGGCGCGGTCCCCCTCCCCAGTAAAACTGGGGAGGTATAAGTGGGCTAAAATCTTATACCTCCCCGACTTGTCGGGGAGGGGGACCGCACGACGCGCGTTAGCGCTAGATGCGGTGGTGTGGTTTCTTACTTTCTTGCCGCAGATACAAAATCATTGCCTAAAATCGGATGAGGACTATATAGACCCCCATCCCGCAAAGCCTTGTTTCTCCTATATTTGCTTACACAGGTAACGGGTTTTCGTTTTACCGCACTTTTTAGCCCAAAAAGTGCGTCACACTTTTTGGAAAGTGCTCTGTCATGCCCGCCTTACGTTCCCGCACCACCACCTTCGGCCGCAACATGGCGGGCGCTCGGGCGCTCTGGCGGGCCACCGGCATGAAGAATGAGGATTTTTCCAAGCCGATCATTGCGGTCGTCAACTCCTTTACCCAGTTCGTGCCGGGCCACGTCCACCTGAAGGATCTCGGCCAGCTTGTAGCGCGCGAGATCGAGAAGGCCGGCGGCGTCGCCAAGGAATTCAACACCATCGCGGTCGATGACGGCATCGCCATGGGCCACGGCGGGATGCTCTATTCGCTGCCCTCGCGCGACATCATCGCCGACAGCGTCGAATACATGGTCAATGCCCACTGCGCCGACGCCATGGTCTGCATCTACAACTGCGACAAGATCACGCCGGGGATGCTGAATGCCGCCCTGCGCATCAATATCCCCGTCATCTTCGTCTCCGGCGGCCCGATGGAAGCCGGCAAGGTGGTCTGGCCCGATGAAAGCGGCAAGGCCAAGACCCACGCGCTCGATCTGGTCGACGCCATGATGCAGGCCGGCGATGACCGCATTTCCGACGCCCAGGTGCAGGCCGTGGAAGAAGCCGCCTGTCCGACCTGCGGCTCGTGTTCGGGCATGTTCACCGCCAATTCGATGAACTGCCTGACCGAAGCGCTTGGCCTCTCCCTGCCGGGCAATGGCACGACGCTGGCCACCCACTCTGATCGTGAGCGCCTGTTCTGCGAAGCCGGCCGCACCATCGTCGACCTGTGCGAGCGCTGGTATGGCCAGGACGACGCCTCGGTGCTGCCGCGCTCCATCGCCACCAAGGCAGCCTTCGAGAACGCCATGACGCTCGATGTGGCGATGGGCGGCTCCACCAATACGGTGCTGCATATTCTGGCCGCCGCCCAGGAAGCCGGCGTCGATTTCACCATGCAGGACATTGACCGGATTTCGCGCAAGACACCGTGCATCTGCAAGGTAGCGCCGGCGTCATCGGACGTACATATCGAGGATGTCCACCGCGCCGGCGGCATCGTCGGCATCATGGGCGAACTGCATCGCGGCGGCCTGATCCATGGCGAACAACCGACGGTCCATTCGCCCACCCTGGCGGCGGCGCTGGCCCACTGGGATATCAAGTCGTCCAACGATTCCTCTGTCGCTGAATTCTTCAAGGCGGCGCCGGGCGGCGTGCGCACGACGCAGGCTTTTTCGCAATCGAAGCGCTGGGACGAACTCGACACCAACCGCCAGACCGGCGTGATCCGCTCGGTCGAGAACGCCTTCACCAAGGATGGCGGCCTGGCGGTGCTCTACGGCAATATCGCCGAAAAGGGCTGCATCGTGAAAACCGCTGGGGTCGATGAATCGATCTGGACCTTCACCGGCAAGGCGCGGGTGTTTGAAAGCCAGGACTCGGCGACGACGGCGATCCTCAACAACCAGATCGTCGAGGGCGATGTCGTGGTCATCCGCTACGAAGGGCCCAAGGGCGGGCCGGGGATGCAGGAAATGCTTTACCCGACCACCTATCTGAAATCCAAGGGCCTGGGCAAGGCCTGCGCCCTGCTGACCGATGGCCGTTTCTCCGGCGGCACCTCCGGCCTTTCGATCGGCCATGCCTCGCCGGAAGCGGCGGCCGGCGGCCTGATCGCCCTGGTGGAGGACGGCGACCTAATCGAGATCGATATCCCCAACCGCACCATCCATCTGGTGCTGTCGGACCGCGAGATCGCCGAACGCCGCGCCGCTGAAGAGCATCGCGGCACGGATGCCTATACGCCGAAGAACCGCGAGCGCTATGTCTCCAAGGCGTTGCAAGCCTATGCGGCGTTGGTCACCTCGGCCGATACCGGTGCCGTGCGTGACCTGGGGCAGTTGAAGAAGTAATCCTTATAAAACGTTTGCGACCATTTCGTATTTAGTAGGGTGTAGGTCTGCTCTAAATAGGCCTACATTTTGAGCAATTTTGGCGATTTCACGACGTATTTCCGGGAATGTAACTATAGATTTATGTCCAATAATAACCTCTGCGAGCTTTATATAGCCGCCAATTTCCTCGAAATATAAACCGCTTTCCCCACGCTTGTTTTTAATATGGCAAAGTATTCGATATTCGGTCTCGTATGCCCAGTCGGCATGTTTGTGCGAGATTAGTTTATCTATAAATTTTTCAGGCTCTTTTGCCATTTCATCCCGCAATTCTTCACGAGATTGAGCCAGTCTTTCCTTAAGGTAGGTAACTTTGAGGGTTGCCTCAGGGGCAACATCGAAACCTAGGCAAATGCCTGTATGTTTGGCGGCATAATGCCCCCACATCGTAGGGTTTTTCCAGCTATCACTTAAACACAATATGCCAACCTCTGACGCGACTTGATCTTTGTATTTGTAGAACATTCTCCGTTCTTCTAGGTGAGACAAATCGGCAATCATAAGTTCAAATGGATCATTGAGTTTGTCTATAAGAGCGATTTTTAGTCTTTGATCCCGAATAGCTGCCAAGCCGTGTTCGACGGTCGTGAAATAATACAGACGCAATGTGGCTTCCTTGTCGAATCTACTGACTTCAGGGGCGGGTTAGAATGGGGTACTCAACGAGAATTTTCTCTACATTCGCGCCATGGTCAAGGGATTGTAAATCGCCTTGCCGCGAACTGAGCAAGGCTATGTCCTTGCCGGAAATTCTGATTTGAGGCGTATTTTTCGCAAGCAGTAAATGGGGGAATAAGTCCCCTATCTTCCACAGCAGTACGATGCCTCCATTACCGAACAAGCGGCGGAAGCGACCGTCAAATAAGTGGATTGAGTGCTAAAACATAAGCTTAGAGCGTATCTCTGCGGACGGGCACGGATATGGTTGTGTTGCCGAACGTGGAAACCGGATAGGTCAGGGACGGGGCGGGTTCGGTTGGCGGCACTTCTGCGGGCGCCGAATTGGCTATCATGGCCAAAAGGCGTTCGGTTTCCGGTCGCGGCCGCCTCAGGCGGTCGCGCAGACCGCGTGCCAGCCAGTCGCCGATCGGCAGGCCGATCACAAAGGCGGCCAGCAGGATGAGGAAGCCTTGTAATATAAGCAAAATCATGGACGTCGGCGCCTTTTCCGGCTGATCCAGCGTTCGGCGAAGCCGCAGGCAATGCCGAGGCACAGGGCGATCACTATGGCGCCGCGCAGTTCATAGACCAGGTAGATCATGGGGCGATCCTGATCCGGGTCACCGGCCCCCGAACCGGGCCATAGCCCCCCGGCAGGGTTTTGACGGCCTCAATGGCCGGCTTAAGATCCTTGGCGAGGCAGAGTGTTGCCTCATCACCGGATGGCAGGCGGCAGGCAAGGATCACCGTCTGGCCGTCTATGCGGGCCTCGATATCAGTCAGGCCCCGGTCGGCCAGGGCCAGATCCATTTCCGATTGCAGGCGCGTCTCGACGGTTCGGCCTGCACGGGGCAGGACAAGGGCGGCCAGAGCGACCAACGCCACAAGACCCGTAAAATAGATAGCCCCCCGCTTCACTCCACGCCCCCGAAGCTTTCCGCCGCGAAATCAACAGCCACTTTGCGAAAGGTTAATGCTTTACGCCAGGTTGCACAACGGCAGTGCGGCATAAATACGCCTGGTGTCACCTAAATACCTCGCATATGCACTGAAAAGGCACGCGACAGGCCGCCGATTTGCTGTAGATTTGACGCAAGAACAGCGGAGGGTGGAATGGACAGGCGGTTTTTACTGACGGGCGTTGTGAGCCTGGGGGCGATGGGTTTTGCGCAGGATGCCCTGGCAAAACTGTCCAATGCGGATGCGCAGGCCGGCCTGCGCGCCGCATTACAGCAGGGTGCGGATACGGCGGTGACGCATCTCTCCCAGACCAATGGCTACTGGGGGGATCCGCAGATCCGCATTCCCCTGCCGAAGACCCTCGCCAGTGCGCAAAAGCTTTTGAAGCCGCTGGGCCAGTCCGGCCTGCTCGATGACCTGCACCTGCGCATGAACCGCGCCGCTGAAAATGCCGCGCCGGTGGCACGCGGCCTGTTCATCAACGCCATCCAGACCCTGACCATCAATGACGCGGTGGGCATCATCAGGGGCGGCAATACGGCCGGCACGCTCTATTTGCAAAAGAAGACGACGCCGGCCCTCACCGCCGCTTTTACCCCGCCGATGGAAAACGCCATGCAGGCCAGCGGTGCGGTCGATTATTTCGACCGGGCGATCAAGCGCAACAACCTGAAATCCTATTTCCAGACCGACGCCAAGACCTATCTCGGGCAATATGTCACGGGCCTGGCTTTACAGGGCCTGTTCATCTTTGTCGGGCGAGAGGAGACCGCCATCCGCCGTGATCCGGCAAAACGGACCACCCAGATTCTGAAGTCGGTCTTCGGCTGATCACGGATTTGGTCAGGCTCGCTTTTCTTCCGCCGTGGCCAGGAATTCCGGCACCTCTGCTTCCGTCATCGGTTTGGCGAAATAATAACCCTGCACCATTCGGCAGCCGAGATCACGCAGGGTCGCCAGTTGCGCCGCCGTTTCCACGCCCTCGATGATGCAGTCCAGGCCCATATCGGCACACAGGGCCGTCAGAGATTTGACGATCTTGAGGCTGACCGGGTTTGAGCCGATATCGGTGATGAAACTGCGGTCGACCTTGATCTTGTCGAGCGGCAGGCGGTGGACGTGGCTTAAGGACGAATAACCGGTGCCGAAATCATCGAGCGAAATGCCCGCGCCCAGCGCCTTGAGGGTCTGGACCGCCGCCACCGCCTGCTTGAAATCGTGCGCGACGGCGGTCTCGGTGATTTCGAAATCGATGCGTTTCGGATCGACCCGGCTGCGGTTGATGATGGCGATGATCTGCACCACGGTTTCCGAATCCGACAGGTCGTGCGCCGACAGGTTGAACGACATGCGGATGTCCGCCGGCCATTGCGCCAGCGCCGCCAGCGCCTTTTTCAGCAGGGTCTTGGTGACGCCGCGCACATGTCCGGCGCGCTCGGCCACGGGGATGAAGCGATCGGGGCTGACATGGCCCAGAGTCGGGCTTTGCCAGCGCGCCAGGGCCTCGAAGGCGCGGACCTGGCCAGAATTAATGTCGACGATCGGCTGGAAAACCATGGACAGTTCGGCATCGAGATCAGCGTTTTGCAGGGCCTGCTCGATGACGCTGTGGCTGCGGATCTGTTCCTCGTGCTCCGCGGAAAAGATGACCATCTGGCCGCGCTGGTGGCGCTTGGCGTGGTAAAGCGCATAGTCGGCGCGTTCAAACAGGGCCTGCGGATCGGCGGCCGATTGCGGATAGCCGGCGACGCCGATAGAGGAACCCAGCATCGCCTGCGAACTGCCGACGGCGTAGGGCAGGCGGATAATATCGCTGATGGCGGCGCCCAGCCAGCGCAGTTCATCGCGTGTCGGGTTGCCGGAAATAATAAAGCCAAATTCGTCGCCACCGAGGCGCGCCAGGATGATGTCGTCGCCGCACGCCTCCTTCAGGCGTTGCGCCGCTTCGGTCAGGACGCGATCGCCGGTCATGTGGCCATAGGTATCATTGACCGGTTTGAAGCCGTCGAGATCGATGATGCCGATGGCAAAGGCCGCGCCGGTCGTCTGGGCCCGCTCGTGCTGTTTGGTCAGTTCGGCGAAGAACCAGCGGCGGTTGGCCAGGCCGGTCAGGGCGTCGAGATTGGCGATGCGGAAATTTTCGTCGCCGAGCCGGCGCGTTTCGCTGCGCGATTCCACCAGCCGCGCGAAGTCACGCGAATAGACCAGCAGGACGATGATCATGGCGGCCGAGACGAAGACCAGGTTGAGCGCCATGGCCTTCAGGCTCGTCTGCGGTTGCAGAAGGAAGAAGATAATGAAGGGAATGTTGACGATCAGGGTCACGATAATCGCCGCGGAGCGCATGTGCATCAGGCAGAAGATGCAGCCGATGACGGTCACCGCCATGTAAAAGGCGACATGGCCGTGCGCATAGGCATCACCATAGCCATAGAGGATAAGCCCCCAGGCCGTGAAGGCAGCCGCGATAACAATCGCCAGGCGGTTGGTCTGGCGCAACTGTTTTAGGACCATCTCGTCCGTCGGCTTTTTGCGCGAGCGATTGAGCCACTTGACCAGTCGCAGAATGCACATCAGGCACAGCACGGCCGGCAGGCCCACGGTCAGCCAGAAGGGGGCCACGTTCACATAGCTTGTGGCAACGGCAATCGTATTGGTCGTCAGCAGCAGGTAAAGCAGGGGGATCTGCTTGGCGAAGGCATCATACTGGGCACGCGACAGCTCCGCATTGCCAGAGGGCACCCGGAAGATATTCATTACGCGCTGAAAAAGCAATAAACCGGACACCAATACCCTGCACCTGTCTCCCGCCCTCTGGCGGCGGCGGGTACAACCATAGCGCAGTTATGTATATAATCGGTTAGTGGCCGCGTTTTATGCCGCCAGACTGTCCATTTCCTGCTTCACGCGCCCGGATTCCTCCGCCACGTGGGCAAAGGTGTGGCTGATATTTTCCAGGCTTTCGTTGATTTCGCTGACCGCCGTGACGGCCGCCTGCATGTTGGCGGTGATTTCGCTGGTGGCGGCGCTCTGCTGTTCCAGCGTGCCGGCCACCGAGGTGACATTGCCCAGCACTTCATTCATCGAACTGGAAATCAGGCCGAGCGCGCCGACCACCTCGCCGGTCACCGCCTGCATATTGGCGATTTCGGCGGCGATGGTCTGGGTGGAGCGCGCCGCCTGGTTGGCCAGGGACTTGACCTCCGAGGCGACGACGGCGAAGCCGCGGCCGGCCTCTCCCGCACGGGCGGATTCGATGGTGGCGTTGAGCGCCAGCAGGTTGATCTGGCCGGCGATATCCTGGATCAGGGTCACCACAATGGTCATGGAGGTAGCCGACTTATTGAGGGATTCGGCCGAGGTGTTGGCGACTTCGGTATGCTTGAACACGCCTTCCACGCTGCCACGCGCATGGCCCATGCTGTTGGAGATATCGCGCACGCTCTGCGCCAGTTCTTCCGAGGCGGCGGCGACACTGTGGATCATGGCCCCCGTCTCGGTCGAGGCGCTGGCGGCGATGCCGGCCTTCTCGTGGGCTTCGGAAATACTGCCAACCACCACGCCCAGTTCGCTGTTAAGTTCGGCGCCGCGGATGCGCCGCTTCACGGTGTCCGTGACATCGGTAGCGAACTTGACCACCTTCACCACCGCGCCGGTGTCGTCGAAGATCGGGTTATAGGTGGCCTGGATATAGATGTCGCGTCCGCCCTTGCCGAGACGGCGGTATTCGGCGGCCTGGTATTCGCCGCGTCCCAGGCTTTCCCAGAACTGGCGGTAGGCCGCTGATTGCACATAATCCGGTTCGCAGAACATGGCGTGGTGCTTGCCTTCAATTTCGTCAAGGCTATAGCCGACGGCTGCCAGGAAATTCGGGTTGGCGGTAAGAATGGTGCCGGTCGGGGTGAATTCGATGACGGCCTGGGCGCGGCTGATCGCCTCGATCTTGCCGTTGACATCGAGCTCGCGCAGCCGGGACTCAGTGATATCGCAGGCGAACTTGATGACCTTGATCACCTTGCCGGCCTCATCACGGATCGGATTATAGGTGGCCTGGAGCCAGATGACCCGGCCGCCCTTGCCGAAGCGCTTGAAGGTATTGGACGCAAAATGTCCCTGCGCCAGGTCGTGCCAGAACTGGCGGTAATCCGGTGTTTTTATATATTCCGGATCGCAGAAGAGGCTGTGATGCTGGCCGGTAATCTCGCCCAGGCTGTAGCCGACGGTGTTGAGAAAGTTGCTGTTGGCGGTCAGGATCTCGCCCGACGGCGTGAATTCGATGACGGCCTGCGAAGCGTGGAGGGCGTCGATGATGGCCTTGGTATCGGTCTGGTCGGTCTTTTTGAAAAACATGATACGCCTCACGCCCCTGACACGGTTACTCTTCCGGATCTGGTGCAGGCTAGGCTGTGTAAGGTTAACGGGCGGTTTACTGAACTATAAATATATAGCGGATACTTTTTACGTATATCGGATACGGATTTTTATATTCAGTAAAGGAAATAAATACTGGTCATGCGTTTAAATAAACGAAAGTAACTTTTGTGTCGCTGCATTTTTATGCAGAGACGGCAGAAAGCTGACCGCGTGAAATTGTTTGCGTACCGTAACAAGTTTGGCGTGTATATTGGTCACTCGCTGGCCGCGAACATTGATCTATATTCGCCAGAAGGGCGAAAATTCCATCTAAACAGATTCTGAGCAATTCAAGATTGTAAAAGGCGCGCGAAAGTTGATTATTGTGCTGTCCGAACCGGCACCTGCGCATTGCAGATATCGACCGCGCCGGCAGCCTTGACGAAAAACGCGCCGGAACGATTGGCACGCGCCTTCACCCACGCGGCAAAGGTCGGGCTGTCGCTGTCCAGCACCTGGAAAACCGGGCGTTCGGCTGGCGGCAGGTCTGCCGCCATTTTCGCGGAGATTATTTTGATGCGCTGGCTGTCATCCTTGTAAAAGCCCAGTTCCTCCGTGCCGCGCGGCCGGTCGGTCAGGAACTCCATGCCGCCAAGTATGCGGCCGACCACGGCCAGGTTGCGGTCGAGATGGCGCGGTGCGTGGCCGATCACGGTGTAAAGCTGTGTGCCGGAACCGGTATCGGGCGCCACGTCGCGCGCCACGCCGATCATGCCGTAGCAATGGATAAGCCAGTCCGTTTTGCCGTCGCTTGCCACCGGCCAGGATTTGACGTGACCAACTCGCTCAGCATAGGCGTCACGATAGGGGAATGGTTTTAAATCGGCCGGCGGGACGAATTCATATTCCGCGGGTGGCGTGGGATTTATCCCCTTCGCCTCGGTCTTGTCCTCGTCCGGACGGCCCCATTGCACCACATAGGCATCCTGCACACGCAGGATCGAGGCGCCGTCGAAATAGCCGGAGCGCACCAACTGGCGAATATTGGCGACATGGACGGGGGCGAAATCAGGCGCCAGTTGGTATTCGACCTGATGACCGTCGGCCAGGGTCATCACCACCAGATCTTCAGGCGATACGGTCAGCCAGGCGCTGGCCGGCGCGGCATCAAGGACTTCCTGCGGAGACGCCTGGGTGGAGCTGCCCTGCTGGGTGATGGGGGCGGCGCCGATCAGGAAGAGGGCGGCGGTGCCGGTCAGAAGCAGGCGCTTGAGCATGGAGGTCTCCAATCTGTTTCCGGCGAGACTAACCGCCGGATGCAATCCTGCAAGCAAATAAAGTTTTAACCACGTCTGTTCACCGCGTTTTTGCTTACTTTCACTAAGGTGCCGGCATCAACCGATGGAGTTCCCCTTGCTGCCCCAGATGTCCCGCGCCGCCAAAATGACCCTGCTTGTCCGTACCTGCCTGGCTGTGCTGACCCTGACCATTGCCATTCTGGTCTTTGGGCCGTTCGGCGGTCTGGAAGAGAAGGTCGGCTTCACCGACAAGGAGGCGCACGTACTGGCCTTCTATGCCCTGACGGGCTTAAGCCTGCTGGCCCTGCCGAAGATCCGCAAATGGGACGTGGCGTTGATCTGCCTGGCCGTCGGCGGCCTGATCGAAGTGGTGCAGGCCATGGTGGGCCGCGATGGCAATGTGCCCGACTGGCTGGCCGATGCGTTCGGCATATCCCTGGTCATGGCGCCGCTGGTCATGCAGTCGATGCGCCGCTCGATGCAGGGCAACCGCCCGTCGCGTCGCCGTACCGATCGTGTGGGCGCGAATGCCGATGCCGTCAGCAAGCTGCCGCTCTGAATTTTCTGTAGTTATAAAGAATGGCGCCGGCCGCTTAAGCGACCGGCGCCATTTTATTTTCCTCAGGGTATCAGGTCCTATTCGACATAATTGCTGTCGATGGACGCATAGATGATGCCTGGCTTTTCGATCTGTGCCAGTTCGACCGCGCCGGTCGCATCGACTTTTGCTTTACCGTCAACGGCATAGGCGACATTGTTCGAAACGTAGTTGTAGGTGAACCAGGTGCTGACGACGCCGTTATTGACCTTGCAGCCTTCGACCTTGATCAGGCGCTTGCTTTGGGCGGGGGCGCTGTCGCGCACCTTGTCGGCGGCCGCATCGGCGATGGGCTTGCCAACGGCCTCTTCCTGGGCGGTGGTGCAGCTATGCGACGACGGGTTGCTGAAGCTGCCTTCGGCAAAGGCCGGAACAACGGAAACGGATGCGGCCAGCAGGGCGGCGCCGGCGAGGAGAGAGACGGATTTCATCATGGGACACACTCACAAAGTTCAGGGTTGCGGTTTATAGCGCGCCACGGCCCAAAGAGGGGGCGTGGCAAACCGAGGCTGCACCACATTGACAGCGCTGTCATCACAAAATATCGCGCTGCAACATTTTGTGATCGTATACGATTGCTGGGGGTGGCGAGCCTAGGGGCTGATAAGCCTACGACATAAATCTCAAGGAGCGGATTTTACTCGTTGCGCATAAAATACGACTTCTATAGCCGTTAGAAGCGGCCATAAGACGTTGTAGGCAAGGTTGTTGTTAATCAACGCTAAAACCAAAACAGCATATTTAACGAGATCAAGTGCAATTAGCACTATGAATACTGACAATGAAAGACACTTTTTGAGAGCCAAATAGATAAAACGAAAAGTCCAGAAGAGACTAATTGCCGCAGATAACAGTCCAACAATTCCGCCAGTAAGCGTAATCCAAAAGACGATCGGGTCGTGTTTCAGGTCGTCGCCACGTATTTGAAAATAGCCAAAGGCGGTCGCAAAAGCTGCTGCAATTACGAAGAAAGAGGCGTTGATAATGAGGCTCTTATTTTTCATATAAGCTTCGTCTAAGCCCGCTCGCTTTTCAGCGGCCGCGACAGCAGCGCCTCGATGGCGCGGGAGACATCCATTTCGCCGGTCAGCACAGCATTGACGGCCTCGCAGATGGGCAGTTCGACCTTGTGCCTGCGGCCAAGATCGACCACGGCGGGCGCCGACTGGACGCCTTCCGCGACCGATACCTTGCCTTCAAGAAACTGCGCCAGGGTTTGCCCTTGGCCGAGCGCCAGGCCGACGCTCATATTGCGTGATTGCGGCGAGCTACATGTAAGCACCAGATCGCCCAGACCGCACAGGCCCGACATGGTCTCGAAGCGGGCGCCTAAAGCCATCGCCATGCGCGACATTTCGGCGAAGCCGCGGGTGATCAGGGCGGCATGGGCATTGCGGCCCAGGCCCTTGCCCTCGGCGATGCCGCAGGCGATGGCGATGACGTTCTTGATGGCGCCACCGGCCTCGGCGCCGATCAGGTCGGTAGATTGATAGGGCCGGAAGGTCGGCCCGGCCAGGGTGGCGGCAATCCGCGCGCCGAGCGCCTCATCCTCGCAGGCGATAGTCACCGCCGACGGTAGCCCCATGGCCACCTCTTTGGCGAAATTCGGCCCCGCCAGCACGCCGGCGCTGGCCTTGGGCAGGACGTCTTCCAGCACCTCGGTCATCAGGGCGTCGCTGCCACGTTCGACGCCCTTGGCGCACAGCACCACCGGCAGGCCGTCGCGCACCCAGGGCTTGAAGGCGGTCAGGGTCGCGCGCATGAACTGGGCCGGCGGCACGGCCAGAATCAGGTCGCACGCCGCCAGGTCGGCGAAGTCGCTGGTGGCGGTAATATCGGCCGACAGCTTGACCCCGCCGAGATAGAGACTGTTTTCGTGTTGCGCATTGATCGAGGCGACCACCTCGGCCTCGCGGGCATGGAGGATGACAGTGTTGCCGCCGAGTGTCGCCACCTGCGCCAGCGCCGTGCCCCAGGCGCCCGCGCCGATCACGCCTACCTTTTCAAAGGTTTGTATCGTCACGCCTTCGCTCCCTTGCGGCCGGGATATTTATGGATCGGCGCATTGGCGGCGCTCGTCTCATCGAGCGGCCAGCGCGGCCGCGCGATGGTGCTCATGCCCGTCTCTATGTCGGGGAGCGCACCCTTGCCCAGCTTTACATAATGTTCAAGCCCCGCCAGGGCGATCATGGCGGCATTATCGGTGCAGTATTTCAGCGGCGGGGCCTTTAGTGAGAAGCCGTTCTTTTCCGCTGTGGCCGTCAGAGCCGCGCGCAGGGCCTGGTTGGCCGCCACGCCGCCGGCCACCACAAAAGCGGGTGTTTCAACGTCATTATCCGCCTTGAACAGCTTCATGGCCCGGTCGGAACGCTCCACCAGTTGCCGGGCAATCGCTGCCTGCACACCGGCGCAGAGATCGGCGCGGTCCTGTTCGGTCTTGACCTCGGCATGGGCGATCAGGGCGGCAGCGGTCTTTAGGCCGGAGAAGGAGAAATCACAATCCTTGCGACCCAGCAGGGCACGCGGCAGGGTAAAGCGTGTCGCATCGCCGGTCCTGGCGCAGGCTTCCAATGCGGGGCCACCGGGATAACCAAGGCCCAGCACCTTGGCTATCTTGTCGAAGGCTTCGCCCGCTGCGTCATCGATCGTGGTGCCGAGGCGCTCGTAATCGCCGACACCTTTGACGCTCAGAAGCTGGCAGTGACCGCCGGAAATCAGCAGAAGCAAAAACGGAAATTGCACATCCTCGGTAAGGCGGGCGGAAAGGGCATGGCCTTCCAGGTGGTTGATGCCAATCAGCGGCAAATCGCGCGCCAGGGCAAAGCCCTTGGCGAAGGAAAGCCCCACCATTACCCCACCGATCAGGCCGGGACCGGAAGTGGCCGCCACCAGATCAAGCGCAGGATCACCGGCCTCTGCCAGCGCCTGCCGCGCCAGGTCGTCGATGGTTTCTACATGGCTGCGCGCGGCGATTTCCGGCACCACGCCGCCGAATGCCTTGTGCTGCATCACCTGACTGTGGATCACCGATGACAGCACTTGTGTGCCCCCCGCATCACGGCGCACCACCGCCACGGCGGTTTCGTCGCAGCTAGATTCGATGCCTAAAACGGTGAGGGTGTGTGTCATGGGGCTTCTACATCCCGTCATATGGTCGCCCGTCAAGTACTTTGCCAAGTCTTTTGCATTGATCCTGCATGACAAAGTGCTAGTGAAGGCGCATGAGCAAGCTGAAAATCGGTACACGCGGATCGAAACTGGCCCTGACCCAATGCGGCTGGGTGCAGCGGCAGATCGTGGCCCTGATGGGCGAAGATCCTGAAAACGCCAGTGACATCGCGCCCCTGACCATCATCACCACCCAGGGCGACCGCATTCAGGATCGCAGACTGATCGAGGCGGGCGGCAAACAGCTTTTCACCAAGGAAATCGAGGACGCCCTGCTGCGTGGCGATATAGATGTCGCCGTCCATTCGCTGAAGGATATGCCGGCCGCCGATATTCCCGGTCTCAGTCTTTGCGCCATACCGGTGCGCGAAGACCCGCGCGATGCCTTTATCAGCCTGAAATATGAAACCGTCGAAGACATGCCCGCCGGCGCCCGACTCGGCACGGCCAGCCTGCGGCGTCAGGCGCAGATGCTCAGCCTGCGGCCCGATCTGGAAATTGTGATGATCCGCGGCAATGTCGATACCCGTCTGGCCAAGCTGACTGCCGGCGACTGTGACGCCATGCTGCTGGCGGCGGCGGGTCTGAACCGCATGGGGCTGTCGCACCATATCCGCTCCTTTATTGACGCCGATATCCATGCCTCCGCCCCCGGCCAGGGCGCGCTGGCCGTGCAGTGCCGCTCCGATGACCTCGGCGCCGAATGGATGCGCAAGCTGCATCACGAACCGACCTTCCTTGCCGTTCAGGCTGAACGCGGCGCGCTGGAAGCGCTGGAAGCCTCCTGCCGCACAGCGGTGGGCGCCTATGCGATGATCGATGGCGATACCCTGTCGCTGTTCGTCGAGGCCCTGAGCGCCGATGGCCGTACCCGCTGGCAGAGGCGGGAAACCCTGGCCCATCCGAATGCCCTCAGCGCCCGCAATCTCGGCCTGCGGCTCGGCGTCGAGATCAAGGTCGAGGCCGGGCCTGATCTGATTCAGATCGGCGGCTAGGGATGACGGATCGCGCGCCTCTCGTCTGGGTTACGCGCACCACCGAAGGCGCCCGCCGGACCGCCCGCGCGGTCGAAGCTTTGGGATATCACACCCTTGTCGCGCCGGTGCTGAAGATTCAGGCGCTGAAGCCGATCATCGATCCGCACAGTTTCGATGCGGTTATCTTCACCAGTCGCAATGGCCTGAACGCTTTCTCAGCCCTGTGCAGCCGCCGCGCGCTGACGGCCTGGTGCGTGGGGGACGCCACCGCCCAGGCGGCACGCGAAAAGGGCTTTCAGCCAGTTATCAGCGCCGGCGCCGACGGCAAGGCGCTCGTCGAATTGATTCGCCAGACTGCCGATCGCCACAGCCGTCTTTTCTATGCCGCGCCGGCCGAGCCGGCGGCAGCCCTCGGCAAGGCCCTGCGCGCCGATGGCTTTCAGGTTAGCGAGGCGGCGGTTTACAAAACGCAAGGCGTGGTGCCGCGCCTGAATCCGTCTGATCTGCCGCGCATCCGCCACATCCTGGTGCAATCGCCCAAGGCCGGCCGCGCCATCGCCGAGGCCGTGATGGCCTGGCACGATAAACTTTGCTTTCCCAATCTCCGCTTTATCTGTATTTCTGAAGCGGCATGGCAGGGCGTGGAAGCGGGTTTGCGCCAAAGCACGGCACCGGAAATCAGGCAGGCTGTGGCTGCGGGCCTGGACCGGCGCATTGCCGAGACGCCCGATGAAGCCGCCATGCTGAGACTGTTAGAGACGGACGGATGATATGAGCGACCCGCTAAATACCAGCGACATCAATGCCGAGGGCCAGGCCATAGAGACTCAAGATTGGGCCGATCCGAAGACCACCAATATCGCACGTCTGATGGCTTTTTTCATCCTGCCATCCGTGTTCGTCCTGATCGCCATTTTTGCCGTCTTCTGGGGGCTGACGCACCAGAAAAAGCCGACCGTCGCCACCACCGCGCCGGTGCCGGCCGTCAGCGCCCCGGCCGTGGCTACCGACAAGGATGCCCAGATTGCGCAACTGCAAGGCCAGCTTCTGGCCCTGCAAAGCCAGCTTCATCCGGTTGAAGGCGCTCCTGCGGCTCCGGCGCAACCCTATTATGCGCCAGACCCTACAGCCTTGGCGCAACTATCCGCGCGTCTCGATCGCGTCGAGGCCGCCCAGCGCGAACTGGTCAAGGCCACGGCCGCCGCCTATGCCGCGCGCAGCCTGCAATTGGCGGCGCAGGATGAAAAGCCTTTCCTGTCCGAACTGGCCGTGGCCGAGCCGGCGCTGAACGATCCGGCCGTGGCCGCCACCTTGCGACCTTATGCCGAAAAGGGTGTGCCGAGCGCGGTGGCCCTGGCCGTCACCTTCCCCTCTGTCGCCGCCCGCGCCAATATCGCCGCCCATGCTGATGACGGCAAGACTGGCCTCTTCGACAAGATTCGCCACGCGCTCGGGGGCTTCATCTCGGTGCGGCGCATCGGCAATCCGGGCGGGCAGGGCGCGGAAGCCATACTCGAACGCGCTGAAATCCGGCTGAACAGCGGCGATCTCAAAGGCGCCGTCGCCTATCTCGATACGCTTTCACCTGCAGCGCAAAAGGCCCTGTCTCCCTGGCTGGAGGAGGCGCGCGCCCGTGTGCTGGTCGATGACACCACACGCCGCCTTTCGGAAACCGCGCTCAACCGTCTGAGCCAGATGACCGCCAGCTCGTCGGCGCCGCTGACCAATGGGGGCGTCCTGTGACCCGGACCGTTCTTATCCTGCTGGGTATCATTGCCCTGGTGGCCCTGGCCATTGCCGGTATCGGCGATGCCGGTCAGGCGTCGCTCGTCTGGCTCGGTTATCGCATCGATACATCGGCGTCGGCGGCCATTATCATCGTCGGCGTCATGGCCTTCTGCGCCGTCAGCTTCTGGAACATCGCCCTGTGGCTGTCGCGCTCGCCACAGCGCGCCGAACGCGCCCGCGCCCGTGCCCGCCGCAAACAGGGTGACGAGACCCTCACGCGCGGCTTCCTGGCCGTGGCCAATGGTGATGGCGCCGAGGCCCGCCGTCAGGCCGCCAAGGCGCTTGACGTCTGCGATAATGTCGCGCTCGTCCGCATCCTGACCGCCATGGCCGCCGAACAGTCCGGCGACGACGCGGCGACCAAAACGGCCTATTCCGCCATGCTGAATGTGCCTGAACTGAAGCTGGCCGGCCTCAAGGGCCTTATGCAACTGGCAAAAGGCCAGGGCGAAAAGACAGAAGCGATCCGTTTGGCCACCGAAGCCTACAACCAGTCAAAACCGGCCATGTGGGCTTTTGAGACTCTGTTCGAGGCCCGTCTCGAAGCCGGCGAGTGGGCTGAAGCGCTCGATCTGATCGATGGCGCCCTGAACCGTAAGCTGATATCGCCGATCTTCTCCGAGCGTGCCAAGGCATCGCTGATGGCCGCCTCTGCCGCGCGGCTTGAAACCTCTGACGACGCCCAGATGCGCGACCAGGCGCTCGATTACGCCCTGCGCGCGGCCAAGCTGCAACCGGCCTTCACGCCGGCGGCGATCATCGCCGCGCGCCTGCTGAACAGGGCGAAAAAAGTGGGCCGCGCCGAGGATGTGCTGGAAGCGGCCTGGGGCGCCCAGCCGCATCCGGCCATCTGGCTGACCTACCGCGACCTCGTTTCCAGCGAGACGCCGAAGGAACGCGCCCGCCGCCTGCAGGGGCTGATCGACCGCAACAAGAGCCACCGCGAAAGCCGGATGCTGCAACTGGAACGCGCCCTGCTGGCCGGATCGAAACCCGACATCACCACCGCCATGGCGGTCCTGGCCGATGACGCCACGGAAGACAAGCTGACCAAGCGCGTAAGCGGCCTGATGTCGCGTGGAGCTCAAGCCCTGGGCGACCTCGATGGGGCCCGTACCTGGGTGGCGCAGGCGGCCCTGGCCAAGGGCGAGCCTGAGTGGTCGGATATCGATGCCGAGGGCAATGCGTTTGCCTATAGCGCCTCGGACTGGAGCGATCTCATCCTGACCTTTGCCCGCAACGCCACCCTGGCCCATCCGCGTTATGAACGCGGTGAAAAAGGCCTGCCGGAAGTGCCGGACCTGTCGTCGCGCTATGTGCCGTCCATGCCGTTCATCAAGGCGGCGCGCAAAACGGCGGGTGGCAAGATCAGCCCGATTCCGCAACCGGATGATCCGGGCGATTACGATACGGCGATTACCGGCCAGGATTTGGATGTGATTGCGGTGCCGCAGGTCAAGACGGCTCGCCCGCGCCGCACATCGCCGCGCACAAAGAAATAGCTTTTAGGCTCTTGGCAAGCCGCCAAGACCTGTGTAATGAACGCGCCTGCTCGCAGGCCACGCGCCGCGACGCTGTTTCCGGGCCGCTTTAGCTCAGCCGGTAGAGCACCTCATTCGTAATGAGGGGGTCAGGTGTTCGAGTCACCTAAGCGGCACCACTACCTCGTTCGCCAAAGTCCGCGAATGTTTGAAAAATTCAATAAAATCTGCCAATTTAGACGCTAGATGGCCACTAGAGCGTTATGACTTTAAGTGGAAGCATAGCCTGAGTTCCTGAAGTAGTTTGCGCATTCGTCTGGAGGAAATCGATCAATGAGTTTTCCGATCTTCCTCCAGACGGTTTCTTTGGTTCGCTCCGCCGCCTTCCTCATGAGATGTTTGAGCTTGGAGAAGACCTGTTCGATCGGGTTGAGATCGGGGCTGTACGGGGGCAGGAAAAGCAACCGTGCGCCGGCTCTGCGGATAGCTTTACGAGCGGCTTTAGCCTTGTGGCTTGAGAGGTTGTCGAGGATGACGATGTCGCCCGGCTTGAGCACGGGCACCAGGCACTGTTCTACGTAATCGACGAAGCCCCGGCCATTGATCGGGCCGTCGAAGACACATGGCGCATCTATCCGATCACAGCGTAAGGCCGCGATAAAGGTCATGGTCTGCCAGTGCCCGAATGGGGCTTTGGCCCTTAACCGTTGTCCCTTCCGACACCAGCCGCGCAGGGGTGACATGTTGGTTTTGGCCCATGTTTCATCAATGAAGACAAGGCGACTTGGATCAAGACGCCCCTGATACATCTTCCACTGCTGGCGTCGGCGCTGAACCAGAGGGCGATCCTGTTCGCTGGGCAGAACGCTTTTTTTTGAAGCTCAAGCCTTCGTCATGCACGAAGGTCCATACCGTATGATAGTCGACCTTCACGCCGCGCTCCGCGAGTTCATGCACCAGGCCCCAAAGCGTGAAGTCACGCTGCGCACGTTCAAGAAGCCAGTCGCGGTTCGCGCCGCTCAAAATCCGTGGCCTATGCCCGCCCATCTGACCCGGTGAAACACTCCCAGTCTCTCGAAAGCGTTGCCACCACTTCGCGACACTCGACGGGGCAATGCCCAGCGCCTCGCCAACTGAACGCGTTGTTTCTCCCGCCTGAACACGCGCTACCGCGCGCTCACGCAGGTCCATGGACAAAGGACGACCCATCACTGCCTCCAGCAAAAAACGGCTGAAGGTAGTGAATCAAAATATCGCTGATTTGGGAATCCCGATTCAGCTAAAACTCATACCGCTCTAGTGCGTCGGCATCGCTTGCAGGTACAAGTGTACCTGCGGCGCTAACCTCCTGCTACTCGCCTCAAAGCTCTGGCCTAAAGGCGGGTGAGCTAAAAGGTCAGCCTTCGATCATGTAAGTGAACGGCTTACCGCGCGATTCAGGTTCCCAGCCATAGGCGATGGCCTTGCCGATCTGGATGGCGACGTCGCGCTTGTCGACCTTCGGGCGCTGGGCATGGCGGCTGGGCTTCGGGAACGGATATTCCAGCAGCAGCACCTTCTGCGGATTTTCGGCGTGCTGCACCGAAATGCACAGCCCCTTGGCGCCATCCACCGAAGCCCATTGCGGCTCCCGGTGGATGTGCCAGCGGTAAGAGACACCGTCCACCAGGGCGACGTCTTCCATTTGTCGTTTCGCTTTCGCGACCATTATTTACCCTTGGGTATGAGAGCATCCAGAATCGGCTTCACCCATACCTTCTTTTCGGCGTCATAAACACCAAAACCGCCGTCCCAGTACCAATAGGCTGTGGCAAATCCATGCTTGTGGGCCGACTCCGATACGGTTCGCGTCCACAGGGCGCGGTCCTCCAGCTTGCCGAATTTGTCGTAGGCGCCGAATTCGCCCAGGAAAATGGGCCGGTTCGACGCCTTTGACCATTCCGCAACCTTGTCGAAATCAGCATTGATGGCCGCCACCTCCTCCGGCTTGCCCTGCCAGCGAATGCCGCTGAGCTTTTGGGTTTCGGGATCGGCCCATGAGGCGCCCTGATGGGTGAAGTGGAACGGATCGTAATAGTGGAAGGTCACGATGATATGCCGGTCATTTTCCGGCAGTTGCAGCAGGACCAGGTCGTTGCGACTGTTCCAGTGCGTCGGGCCAATGATGACATTGCGCTCCGGATTGGTCTCGCGCACAATCGCCAGCAGATCGACCAGCCAGGAATTCCAGATCTTGTCATCCACCTGCCCATTCGGCTCATTAAGCAGTTCGAAGATCACGCTGTTGGGGGCGGACTTGAAATGCTCGGACAACTCATACCAGACATTGCTCAGGCTGGTGGCGCAGGCATCGGCATCCTTGGCGCAGGTCTCGAAATCATGTTCATCGAGAATGACGGTCAGGCCATTGGCCAGGGCCGCATCGACCACCTGATCGATGCGCTTGAAATAGGCGGCATCCAGGTGGCCGTCCTTGTCCAGATGCTTGAAAGTGAACAGGGGAATGCGCACGGTCGAAAAACCAGCCGCGCGGATCTTGTCGAAATCACTGAGGCTGAATTTTGTTTCACCGCCATCCCACCACGCATCGTAACCGCCGATGACATTGATGCCGGCGCCCATTTTCGCCACCTGCGCTTCGGGCGTGAGCGGTTGAAATGGCGTCTGCGCTTTTGCGGGTGAAACCATCAACCCTGCGCACAAGGCCAAAGCCAGGGCCGTGCCTGCCAGTTTACTGAACACTCTATCTCCTCCGACCAAATTGTTTATTTGGCATTATGTTATTATTTTCGTCATTCTAAGCGCAATTGACGATGGAAGGCAAGTCAGCCCTGCCGCGCCCGGATCAGGGCCAGCAGGCCGGCAGTGTCATCGAAGCTTGCGGTAATCGGCAGGCAGGCGATGCGTGCGCGCCAGGCCGGATCAAGCTTGATCCAGTCCTTTTGCGTGGTGATCAGTTGGGCGCCAGACGCCAAAGCCCTTGCCGTCAGCGTTTGCAGTTCGGCGGTAGTGAGGGCGGCGTGATCCGGAAAGCCCTCGAAACCGGCGATATCATAGCCTGCGCTGCGCAGGGTGGTCTCGAACTTCCATGGCTTGGCGATGCCGGCAAAGCCATAGACCGGCGCAGAAATAGCCGGGGCCTGGGCCTGGAGCCGGGCTATAAAGACCGGCTTATCGCCCAGCAGCGTCATCAGGTCCGGATCGGGTTGGGCCTCTTCGTCCGGCACCCACAACACAAAGATATCGGCGCGCGCCAGGCCCTGTTTGAGTGGCTCGCGCATCGGGCCATAGGGACATACGCCGCCATCACCGAACGGCCAGGCGCCGTTGCGCGTATCGCCATCGATGACGAGGATATGCAGGTCCTTGGCGATTTTCAGGTTCTGATGGGCGTCGTCGACGATGACGATCTTTGGCTTCGGCGCCTTGCGGTGCTTCTCGATCAGGCGCAGGCCGGCGGCGCGGTCGCGGGCGATGACGAAGGGATGGTCCTGCGCCAGCATCAGGGGTTCGTCACCGACTTCGGCGGCCGTATGTGTGTGCGGATCAATATTGATCGGGCCGGGGAGGCTGCCGCCATGACCGCGCGACAGACCGACGGCTTCGGGCGCCAGCAGGCCGAGCAGGGCGCCGGTGATCGGTGTCTTGCCGGAACCGCCGAGCGTCAGGTTGCCGACGCTGATAACGTACAGCGAGGAGCGGTAGGGGCGGGCATTGGCGGCCTTGAACGCATTGACCGCAAGCCAAACCAGCGACGGCGGCCACAACAGGAAACGCCACCACGGCGCGCCGGCGGCGTATCGCTTATACCACCAGTCGGGGGTCTTAATCGCCATGGGCGCTTTTCGCGGCTTTCGGCGGCAGCAATGGTTCGAGCGCTGCCCAGACAACATCGAGCGTGTCGGCTTCCTTGCGGCTGACCTCCAGGGCACGTTTGTCGGTGGCCTTCACGACTTCGGGATGCTGGCGAAGCTGGCTCAGCAGAAAGCCCAGTTCGGCCGTGCCCTTGACGCGGAAACCGGCGTCGGCATCGAGCAGGTCGGCATAGATGCCCGCCCAATTGCTGATATCCGGGCCGGTAATGACGCATTTACCGAGGCGCGCGGCTTCAAGCGGATTGTGGCCGCCAATATCCTCCAGGAAGCTGCCGCCCATGAGGGTGATACCGGCGACCGAGAAGAACAGGCCGAGTTCGCCCAGGGTATCAGCGAGATAGACATGGGTCTGGCTGGTAATCGGCTCGTTTTTCGAACGCTGCGCCACCTTCAGGCCCATCGCCTGGAGATCAAGCCGGATTTCGCCGGCGCGGATCGGATGGCGCGGGGCCAGGATCAGCAGGTCGCCGCCCCAGAGGGCCGGTTCCAGCGCCTTGGCGATCAGGCTGTCCTCGCCATAATGGGTGCTGGCGGCAAAATAGACGAACTGTTTGCCGATCTGCTTTTTCAGCTCTGCCAGGGCCTTGGGATCGACCGGCGGCGCGGTGCCGAGGGTCTTCAGATTGGCGCGCGGCCCCGGCGTGATGCCCATAGCCTTCAGGCGATCCTCGCTGGCCTTGTCCTGCGCCATGACCAGTGTATAGCCCGTCAGAAGCGAACGCATGGCGCCCTTGAAACGCTGCCAGCCCCTGTAGGTCTTTTCAGTGATGCGGGCACTTAGCAGGACGTGCGGCGTGCCGCGCCGGGTCAGTTCACGCAACTGGGTGGGCCAGATATCGCTTTCGATGAAAACCGCCAGGTCCGGGCGCCAGTGATCGAGGAAGGCGGTGACTGCCTGGGGGGTATCGAGCGGCGCGTACTGGTGGATCACGCCCTTGGGCAGGCGCCTGGCCAGGATATCCGCCGAGGTGGTGGTGGCCGAGGTGATCAGGATATTAAGGTCCGGCCGCTCGACCGACAGGGCTACGATGACCGGCAGGACGGACAGGCTTTCGCCGACGCTGACGCCATGAAACCAGACGAGTTGGCCCTCCGGGCGGGGGCGATCGGTCTGGCCCAGCTTTTCGCGCCAGCGTGCGGCATCTTCCTTGCCGCGCTGGACACGCCTTTGCAGCAGACCCGGTGCGATGACGTGCGCCGCGCCCATCAACCGTTGATAGAGGGATAAGGACAGGCTCATGATGCCCCCTGCGGGACAAGACCGAGTATTTCATCGGCACGGTCGGTCACCGCGGTCAGGGCTTGCTCGGCCTTGAGGCGCAGGGCTTCCATCTCCATTTCATCGGTATCGGCCGGAATGGCGGGCAGTACGCCCCAGACCATGGCACCGCGTGAGAAGGGCAGGGGAATGCGCATCCGGTCCCAGGTCTTGAATTCCATGTAGTTCTTTGTCGATTGTCCGAGCACGACCAGCGGTGCGCCGGACATCTGCGACAGCTTGAGCGAACCTTCGGTCATCACCCGCGCCGGGCCACGCGGACCATCGGGCGTCATGGCGACGCAGCGACCGCCAGTCTCCCGGTCGCCCCTGATCCAGCGGATCAGTTCGCGGAAGGCCTGGGCGCCGCCCTTCTGCTTGGTCGGATCGGACTTCTTGGCCGAGGAACCGCGAATCGAATGGTAGCCGAAGCGGGTATTGATCTTCATGCTGACCTCGCCGCTTTTCGACATCGAGGCCAGCACACAAACCGGCTGACCGCGATCGCGTGGCCACGACGCATGGCCCAGATGCAGTCGGCCATGCCAGAACATCAGCACGACCGGCCCCTTGCCGTCCCAGATGGCTTCAAGCGGGGCCTGATTTTCTATGGTCCAGCGCGTTGTTCGGTAACAGAATTTCAGATAGCCGACGAGCGTACCGGCGATCAGATCCTGCATGAAGGGCGACTGGAGGATATCCTTCATTGCGCGGCCTCCGCGCCATTATACGTTAACTCAGGAGTGCCGAACTGGGTGGCGGCCAGGCTGGCATAGAGGCCGTTGGCCCGGATCAACTGGTCGTGCGTGCCGCGCTCGACGATTTGCCCCTGATCCAGCACCAGAATCTGGCTGGCGTGGCGAATAGTGGAGAGACGATGGGCGATCATGAAGGTGGTGCGCCCTTTCATCAGGCGTTCCAGCGCGTCCTGCACCTTGATCTCGGACTGGGTATCAAGCGCCGAGGTGGCCTCATCGAGCAGCAGGAGCGGGGCGTCCTTCAGAAAGGCACGTGCAATGGCGATACGCTGTTTCTGGCCACCGGAAAGCCGCGAACCGGCTTCGCCGACGCGGGTGTCATAGCCCTGAGGCAGGGCGGTGATAAAGTCATCGGCGGCGGCGTCCCTGGCGGCCTGTTCGATCTGCTCAGGCGTGGCGTGGGGATTGCCATAGGCGATATTGGCGCGGATGGTATCATCGAACAGGAACGGGTCTTGCGTCACCAGGGCGATGCGGCTGCGCAAGGATGTGATCGACAGATCGCGGTGGCTGAGGTCATCAAAACGGATATCCCCGCCGGTCAGGTCATAGAAGCGCGGCAGCAGATTTAGCAATGTTGATTTCCCGGAACCGGAAGGCCCGACCAGGGCGATGCTTTCTCCGGCTCTGGCGGTGAAACTGACATCCCGTAGCACGGCCGCTTCACCATAGGTAAAGCCGGCACGATCAAAGGTGATGGTCTTGAAATCGCGGCCCAAAGGTTTGGCATTGGTGGCATCGACGATTTCCGGTTCGATATCGAGCGCGGCGAACAGGCGGCGGGCAGCGGTCAGCCCTTGCGTAAAGGTGCCTTGCAGTCCGGCCAGTTGGCGCAGGGCCTGGCTGGCGGTGCCCAGTGCGGCGACATAGGCGAACAGGCCGGCGACGGTCAGATGCCCGGCCTGGGCGCGCCAGCCGGCAAAGGCCAGCAGACCTGCCAGCAGGAAAGCGGTCAGGACTTCGGTGGCCGGGGCGGCCATCGAGCGGGCATTGGCGCTCTTGATCAGGAAGCGCTGGCGGCGATTGATGACTTCGCCGACGCGCGCCTCTTCAGCGGCTTCCTGATTGGTGATTTTGACGATCTTGACGCCATCCAGGCTTTCCATGACGGCGGTGGAAAGCGATGAGGTCTCGGCCATGGCGCCCTGGGCGGCCTTGCGAGTGGCTTTCAGATACTTGCCCATGACCGCGCCGATAACGGGGCCTGCCACCAGCACCAGCAGGGTCATCGACCAGTCGGTCCAGACCATGAAGGCGAGATTGCCGATGACAAGCAAAAGCGCCTGGATATATTGCACCAGCCCGGTCGAGGCGGCATCGCGCACCTGATCTGCATCATAAAGAACCGACGATAAGTACTGGCCGGAATGGGCTTTTTGCAGGTGACCGAGATCGGCGCGGACGAGGCGGGAGAACAGTTGCTCCTGGATGCGGCCGACCAGTTGATTGCCAACACGGTTCAGCGTCGTGGTCAGGCCGCGCTGGCCGGCAAAACGCAGCAGGCCGAAGACGATAATCACGGCGGGCACGGAAACCAGCGGATGCGCAGTGATCCATGCCGGCAGATGCGGCGTGATGCGATCGTCGGCGCTGTTGGCGTGAAACAGCAGATTGATGGCCGGATCGAGCCAGCCGACGACCACGGTCGTGGTCACCGCCACGAGTACGGCGCAGGCGATGGCGAATGACAATAGACCCTTTTGCGGCGCCAGATATTGCGACCAGACACGGGCGACGAGCGCGGAAGTGCGCATTTCAGTCGCGGCGGTGATCGGGTTGTCAGTCATGTTCGTCTGGAAAAAGCTTTGTGAGCGATTATATAGGCTTATGCGTGATTTCTTCAAACCTGTCGCCTGTTTATGTGTTATTTGCAGTGCGAATCCACAGTCGAGGCGTTCTTGAAGCTGCTCCCTAAAAAATCGCATGTGAAGCCGTTTCCGACGGATACCAAGTGGGGGCTGTTCACCACCTACCTGCATTATCTGTGGGCTGACCACGCCTACCTGCGAATCGGCTTCACCAATGCCCACTGGATCGGGCCGGACATGGTGCGCACCAACCAGCCCTGGCCGTTCCAACTGGCGTGGTGGAAAAAGCAGGGGGTGAAGACTGTTATCAACCTGCGTGGCGGGAAGGGATCGTTCTATTATCTTGAAAAACAAGCTTGCGAGAAACTGGGGCTCAAGCTGGAGGATTTCGGCCTGACCTCGCGCAGCCTGCCGACGGCAGCGGAGTTCCGTGAGGCGAAGGCGCTGTTCGATCGCATCGAATATCCGGCCCTGCTGCACTGCAAGTCGGGCGCCGATCGCGCCGGCATGATGAGCGTGCTCTACCGTCATTTTCACCTGGGCCATTCGATCCGCGATTCAGCGAAGGAACTGGGCCTGCGCACCTTGCACATGAAGGCTGGCCATACCGGCGTGCTCGACTATGTGTTCGAGGTTTACCTGCGCGATATAGAGCCGCAGGGCATCAGCTTCTGGGACTGGACGCAAGGCCCTGACTACGATCCAAACAAGTTGAAAGCCACCTTCAAGGCCAGTTGGTGGGGCACCCTGCTAACCGATAAGTTATTGAAACGGGAATAGAAAAGCCGCCGGATGATCCGGCGGCTTTTCTATATTTAATGGCTGTGATCGTCGGTCGACGGATCGATCAGTTTGTGGGCGTGGATCACGAAGTAACGCATCAGGGCGTTATCAACGGTTGATTGCGCCTTGGAACGCCAGGCCAGGACGGCTTCGGCATTGTTCGGATAGGCGCCGACAAACTCGATCTTTTTCAGATCCTTGAAGGTGGTGCCGTTAAGGTCGGTCAGTTCGCCGCCGATGACGAGATGGAGGAGTTGCTTGTCGCTCATATTCTTACTCTTTGATATTAAAGCTGTTCCAGGTGAGCACACCGCCGGATGATTTCATCGAAAAGCGGCGCGCCCGCGCAGATCAGGCTGGGTTTGAGGCTGTCTATAGCATTGAATCCATAAGGATTGCCTAAATGGTCCGAAACCACTGCGCCGGCTTCCTGGGCAATCAGGGTGGCGGCGGCCACGTCCCAGTCACGCTTGGGCGTCAGGGCCAGGGTGAAATCGGCCTTTCCGGCGGCGACGCTGACCATGCGATAGGCCACGGACGGCCGTGAATGCACGCTGAGGCGCGGCCAGGGCAGGGGCCAGATGTCCCTGCCGAACAGGCGGGCATCGCCCAGAACCTCGGCGTCTTCCAGGGTGTCGCGCCGGCTGGCATAAATCTGCTCGCCGTTGAGCCAGGCGCCTTCACCGAAGGCGGCCGCGTACATTTCATTCGAGTCGGGCGCGTACACGGCGGCGGCCACCGGCTGGTTGGCTTCGATGACGGCCAGGGCGATGGTCCAGTAGGGGCTGCCCTTTGAGAGGCCCATCGTGCCGTCGATCGGATCGAGCACGAAGGTGCGCAAGGAGGTCAGACGCTCGGCATTATCGGCCTCTTCCTCGCTTTGCCAGCCATAGTCGGGGCGGGCGGCGAGCAGGGCTTCCTTCAGCCACAGATTCACCTCGGTATCGGCATTGGTAACGATAGAACCGTCGGACTTGTAGCTGGTTTTCAGACCGTTTGTCTTGAGATGCTGGGCGAGCGCGCCGGCGCGACGAACCTTGTCGATGATCAGTTCAAGGTCTGTCGCGTGGTCATCGCGCATTATTTGCCCCCGACGCTCAAAGACTCGACGAGCAGGCTCGGCGTATCGAGCGTACCCTTGATTTCCAGATCAGAGGCGGGCACGAGGCGGCTATAGATATCGATCAGGTTGCCCGCCACGGTGATTTCATTGACCGGATAGGCGATGACGCCGTTCTCGAACCAGAAACCGGAGGCGCCGGCCGACCAGTCGCCTGTGTCGTTATTGACGCTGGGGCCGAACATAGATGTAACGATGACGCCTTTTCCGGCCGAGGCCATCAAGCCTTCGGGCGTTTCCGTACCGGCGCTGAGCGTGACGTTGTGCGTCGAAACGCCCGGCGCATTGGCTAGGCTGCGCGAGGCATGACCGGTGGAGGTCATGCCGAGTTGCTTCGCCGCGGAACTGTTGAGCAGCCAGCCGTCGAGCACGCCATCACGGATAATGGCGCGTTCGCAGACGGCCACGCCTTCATCGTCAAACAGGCAGGAGCTGAGGCCGCGCACTCGCAAGGGGTTATCGATGATTTGCACGGACGAATCGAACAGTTGCTGGCCAAGCCTGTCCTTCAGGAAGCTGGAGCCGCGCGCGATCATGGAACCGGAAATGGCGCCGATGAACTGGCTGATCAGCGACTTGGCGATGCGCTTGTCGAAAATGACCGTGGCTTTTTGGGTCTCGATTTTGCGGGCGCCAAGCGCCGCCAGAGCGCGCTCGGCGGCAATACGGCCGGTTTCGGTTACGTCCGGCAGGTCCGAGGCAAAGCGCACGCTGCGGCCTTCGCCATCGCGCTCCATATTGCCGTGGATGTCGGTGGCGATATAGCGGCCCGATTGGAAGAACAGGCTGGTCTGGTGGTGGCCGCGGAAGCCATCCGAGGTCAGCATCGACCACTGGTTCTGGACATAGCCCGTGCTGGCGGCATCGCTCTGAAGGGCATCGTTGCCAATTGACAAGCCGGCGGCTTCGATATCGAGCGCGCGCTGTTGCAGGCTTTCGGCGCTGAGATGCGTGTCGTCGAAAAGCTGGAGATCGACGGGTTCGCCTTTATACAGCAGGGTTGGATCAGCGAGGCCGGCATAGGCATCATCCGGCGCCAGTTTCGCCATGGCGACGGCCCGTTCCACCAGACGGTCCAGAGTCGCTTGTGAAAACTCGGAAACCGAAACCACCGCCTGTTTTTGACCGACGAAGACGCGCAGGCCGAGGTCGCTGTTTTCATCGCGCTCGACGGTTTCGACCGCGCCCTTGCGTACACCGACCGACAGCGAGCGGCTTTCGGCGAAGACGGCTTCGCACGCATCGGCGCCGGCCTTGCGGGCGGCCGTCAACAGGTTTTCGAGGCGCTCGAACCGGGTGTCTGCCGAAGCGTTTGGGGTATCGTTTCGCGTTTGCAACATGAAAATTCTATAGGCCCGGCGAGGATGTGAAAGCAAGTCTCGTTTGTGACAATTTAAACCGCATGTTTGGAAAATCTGGTGCCCGTACACACCAGACAAAAATCCACTTTCCGCGACAAAAGACGGCCTGTGCAGCATTAAATTACCGCAGATTAGCGCTTTTTTTAGGTGTGGCCCTTATGAATGTTGCGGTCAGGCCGCGCCTGATGCGTTTAAAACAGGGTTGGGCCGGTAATGTTGCGTTGGATGAAGTCGATCTTTGCCACCTTGCTGAATAACCGGTCGACACAGGCCAGCGCGGAAGACAGCCTGAGCGAGGTCGAGGAAGTATCGGCCATGAAGCCGATCGTATCGAGCTTCTGCCTCGTCAATGGCGGCTACTATATCCTGGTCACGCTCAATCGTTTCTGGACCGAAAGCGGCCAGGGACTGGTCCTGATGGCCAGCCTGTCGGCCCTCACTATGCTGGCCGGCTTCTATTTCTATTTCTTCTGGCTGAAAAGCGCCCGGCGCGTCTACCAGTTGAATATCGCCAGCCTGACGATCAATTTCCTGCTGTATCTCAATCCGGTCGTTTTCCAGAGCCTGCATTTCGACAGCGACCGTCTGGTCTATTTCGTTTTTCTGGCCCTGGTTTTCGCCACCACAGGGGTGAGCCTGCGGGTGGTTATCCCTAGTGTATCGCTGTGCATTTTCACAGTCGCCTGGTTGAAGCACCAGCACCACGCCCCGATGAATGCCGATAATGTCGGGCTGGTTGCGCTCATCCTGCCCCTGACGGCCTTCCTGACCTATATCGTCCGCCAAACCCTTTTGCGCGCCGTGAAAGCGCGGGTGATCGCGGAAAAACTGCGCGTGGAAGCCCAATCCATGGCCGACAGCGATGTGCTGACCGGCCTGCCCAACCGACGCAGTTTTTTCCAGGTCATGGAAGCGGCGCTGGCCGGCGTCGGCATCGGACAGAAGCCGTTTCACCTGGCCCTGATCGACCTGGATGGCTTCAAGCCTATCAATGATATCTACGGCCACAGCGTTGGCGATGCCCTGCTGATCGAGGTCGGCAACCGGCTGCGCCAGGTCTGCGGTGAGCTGGCCTTCGCGGCGCGGATGGGGGGCGATGAATTTGCCATTATCCTCTACGGCGATACGGCGCCCGCCGAACTGGACGGTTTCGGGACGCAACTCTGCGATGCCCTGCGCGATACCTACTTCCTCGGCAGCGTGACCGCCCATATTTCGGGCAGCGTCGGTTTCGTGCGCTGCGCCTCGGGCCAGTTCACGCCATCACAACTGCTGGAGCGCGCCGATTACGCCCTCTATTTCGCCAAGCAGAACCTGCGCGGGGCGCCGGTGGTCTTCACCGATAAGCATGAAGCCGAGATGCGTGATTTCAGCCAGGTCGACCAGGCCCTGCGCACCAGCGATCTCGACGCCGAACTGTCGATCATGTTCCAGCCGCAGGTCGATGTCATCGAAAGCCGTACCATCAGTTTCGAGGCCTTGGCGCGCTGGAACAGCCGCAAGCTTGGCAGCGTGCGCCCGGATATCTTCATCAAGGCGGCGGAGCGCTCCGGCCTGATCACGCAGATCACCCTGATTCTGCTGGAAAAGGCCCTAAAGCAGGTGCGTGACTGGCCGGCGGAAACCCGCGTGTCGTTCAACCTGTCGGCGCGCGACCTGCGCTCAGGCATTTCGATCACCAATATCTGCAAGGCCGTGCGCGACTCAGGGATAGATCCGCGCCGGATCGAGTTCGAGATCACCGAAACCGCCATGCTGACCGATTTCGAGCAGGCGTGCGAGGCGCTGGCCCGTCTGAAGGCCATGGGCTGCCGCATCGCCATCGACGACTTCGGCTCCGGTTATTCCAGCTTCAGCTATATCCACCGCCTGCCGGTCGATAAAATCAAGATTGATCGCAGCTTTGTCGTGCAATTGCTCCAGCACAGTTCGGCGTTGAAAATCATCAAGACCATCATCGACCTGTGCCGAAACCTGAACCTCGATTGCGTCATCGAAGGCGTCGAAACCCAGAGCGAAATGAACAAACTGGCCCAGATACGCGCGCGCTATATCCAGGGCTACCTCTTCTCCAGGCCCATGCTGGCCGAAGAGGTGCTGCCCTATCTGCATAATGAGGCGGCGCGCGGGCAAACCGCCCTCAAGGCCGTCTGATCATTTCCAGATGGATTTTCCCGCTTTTTTTCTAACCGGAAAATCTCATCTGTTCCAGATGGATTTTCCTTGGCTTGGCAGGCCCATCTCTGCCCACTTTTCCGAGACGCGATCAATGATGGATTGCTCCATATAGAGCTTCTCGCCCCATTCGCGGTGGGTTTCCGGCGCCCACTTGTTGGTGGCGTCGAGGCCGATCTTGCTCCCTAAGCCCGATTCTGGCGAAGCGAAGTCGAGATAATCGATCGGGGTGTTTTCCACGAGCGTGATGTCGCGCGCCGGGTCCATGCGGGTGGAGAGCGCCCACATGACGTCCTTCCAGTCGCGGGCATTGATGTCGTCATCCACCACAATGATCCACTTGGTGTACATGAACTGGCGCAAGTAAGACCACGCACCCATCATCACCCGTTTGGCATGACCGGGATAGGCCTTCTTCATGCTGATGACGGCGATGCGGTAGGAGCAGCCTTCCGGCGGCAGCCAGAAATCGACGATCTCCGGAAACTGTTGCTGGATCAACGGGATAAAGACCTCGTTTAACGCCTCGCCGAGCACTGAAGGCTCATCGGGCGGGCGGCCGGTAAAGGTCGAGAGGTAGATCGGCTTTTTGCGCATGGTGATGGCGCTGATCTTGAAGATCGGGAACTTCTCGATGCTGTTGTAATATCCGGTGTGGTCGCCATAGGGGCCTTCATCGGCATAGTCATCGAGCAGGACGTGGCCCTCCAGCACGATTTCGGCATGGGCCGGCACCATGAGAGGGACCGTCTTGGCCGGCACCAGTTCGGCCTTCTGGCCGCGCAGCAGGCCGGCGAACTGGTATTCAGACAGCGTATCCGGCACCGGCGTGACGGCGGCCAGGATCAGGCCCGGATCAGCGCCGAGTACAGCCGCGGCGGGCAATGGCTCTCTCTTGCCTTCTGCCTTCCAGCGCCGGTGATGCTGCGCGCCGCCGCGATGGGCCAGCCAGCGCATGATGGTCCGGTCCTTGCCCAGAACCTGCATCCGGTAGATGCCGAGATTGTAATCGTCCTCGCGCGTATCCGAAGGGCCCTTGGTGACGATCAGCGGCCAGGTGATCAGCGGTGCCGGCTCGCCCGGCCAGCAGCCCTGGATCGGCAGTTTTGTTAAATCGATGTCTTCACCCGTGAGCACAACCTCCTGAACCGGCGCGGTTTTCACCGTCTTCGGGCGCATGGAAAGTACGGTCTGCATCAGGGGCAGCATCCCCACGGCGTCCTTCAGGCCGCGCGGTGGTTCGGGCTGGCGCAGGAATGCCAGCAGTTCGCCGACCTCACGCAGTTCCGGCGCGGTGGTACGTTCTTTTCCCTCAAGCGTGACGCCCATGGCGACGCGCTTCACTGTGCCGAACAGATTGACCAGAACCGGCATGGGGGAGGGCGTGCCGTCTTCCAGGGTGACGTTCTCGAACAGGACCGCTGGGCCTTTTTCAGCCAGCAGCCGGGTCTGGATCTCGGTCATTTCGAGATGGGTCGAAACCGGTGTTTTCACGCGCACCAGTTCGCCGGCGGCTTCCAGCTTATCGATAAATTCACGCAGGGACTTATAGGCGGCCATTTTGTTCCTCTGGTACTCAGGCTCGGAGACGGCTCCCCCGCATAAGCCGGAACGCGGGCGCTGGCAATGGGCGCCGGTGTCGCATTCGCCGCAAGCTTGAAAATCGGCATCAACTCGGCCAAGGTGTCTGGATTCGCTGGGAGACAGGTGTGATAACGGACAAAAAAGGCTTGCTGGTTATCGGTGCGCGTTCGCTGATCGGGCGGCGGATGCCGGAGGCGATCAGGGCGGCCGGCTGGCCGGAAGAGTCCGTGCTCTACAGTTCGCGCCAGCCTGTGGCGAAACAGGGCGTTATCCTCGATACCGCGCGGCCTTATGACTTCCAGCCGGACCGCACCTTTGTGGCGGTTATTGTCTGCGCGCCCATCTGGCTGATCACGGATGTCCTGCTGGAACGACTGGTCGGGCTCGGCATGAAGCGCATAATCGCCTTTTCCTCGACCAGCCGGCTGACCAAGGGCGCATCAGGAGAGGCGGCGGAGCGCGAGGTGGTGGCCAAACTGGCGGCCGGCGAGGCGACCCTGACCGCCTTCTGCGAGGCGCGCGGCGTGGCCTTCACCATTCTGCGGCCGACCCTGATCTATGATGAGGGTCTGGATGAGAATGTCACGCGTATCGCCGATCTGATCCGCAAGCTCGGCTTCTTCCCGGTCTGCGGCCTGGCCAAAGGGGTGCGCCAGCCGGTTCATGCCCGTGACCTGGCTACGGCGGCCATGCAGGCCCTGACGGCGAAGCCCAGTTTCAACAAGGTATATAATCTCAGCGGTGGCGAAGACCTGACCTATGCCGCCATGGTGCGGCGCATTTTCGAGGCGCTCGGCCGCGCGCCGGTGATCATCGCCCTGCCGGAACTGCTGTGGCGGATCGGTTTTTTTATGGCAAATCTGGTGCGTCCCAAACGGCTGAAGCGCAATGTCCAGATGGTGCTGCGCATGAACACCGACCTGTGGTTCGATCACAGCGCCGCCACGACGGATTTCGGTTACCGGCCCGGACCTTTTAAACCGGAATTTGAATAGTCAGTCCGGTTTCCAGCGCATGGAGAGGCGCAGGGACTTGCCGTCATATTGCTTCGCCCAGTCGGTCTTGTTGCCGGACGTGCCGAGGCGATCCATGATCCGCATCAGCGAGGCGCCGAAACCGTAGTCCTTCGGCTCTTCCTCCGTCAGCACGCAGTCATCCAGATCACCCGAGGCCGTAAAGCGGCATTCCGCCGAGGCCCGACCGCCGACCTTGTCGTTCTGCGCATTGACCGGATAGGCCGAGACGCTCAACTGGTCGTAATAACCGTGAATATCCATGGTCTGGAAGCGCGGATCATTGGTTTCGGTGGCGAAGAACATGATGTCGCGCGGGATCTTGTCGAGATCGAGCGCCGGGGCTTCCGGCGCATCGGGATGGGCCTTCAGCCAGTCCTTCGCGGCGGTATCCGTGTCATCGCGCGCCAGGATACGGTAAAGTCGGGCGGCGCGACCGATATCGACCGGTGTGCCCGCACCGGTCTCATACTGATGGGCCAGCAGGCGCACGGCCTGGCGATCGCCGCGTTTGGCCGCCTTCTTGAACAGGTTGACGGCTTCGGTCTGGTCCTGCGGCGCCAGGTCGCCGATCATGTAGATCTGGCCGAGTTCGGTCAGCGCGCCAGCATGGCCCTGATCGGCGGCCTTTTTCAGACTGGCCAGGGCCAGGGCATTGTCGGGCGTGATGCCACGGCCCTCAAGATAGGCCATGCCCACGGCGTATTGCGCGTTGGCATCGCCCTTTTCCGCCGCCGTCTGGCAATAGGGCAGGGCTTTTAGCCAGTCCGGCGTGATCGTGTCGCTTTGGGTGTAGGCTTCGCAAACAAAGGCGCGAGCCTCTTCACGGCCCTGGTCAGCGGCCTGTACATACCAGTGAAGTGCTTGGGCGGAATCCGGCTTGACGCCGTGGCCCAGGCGGTAGGCGACTGCCAGGTCATATTGCGCTGTGGCATTGCCGGCCTCGGCCGATCTGGTGATCCACGAAAGCGCTGTTTTGGCGTCGGTTTTTTGATCGAGCAGGCCATCGAAATAGACCTGGGCCAGGTCGTATTGCGCCTGGGCATCGCCGCTTTCGGCCTTGTCGGTCAGGGCCTTGAGCTGTTCCTGCGGCGTCGGCGGTTTCGGCGGGACAAGCGCCGCCGTGGCGGGCTGCGCTATCGCCGCTGCAAGCACTATCAGGGAAAGCCAGCCGAGCCTACGCACGTTACCTCTTCTTGGACCTCTACTTGGACCTCTGCTTATCCGACCATACCGCCAGTTCATTACCCGATGGGTCGGTAAAATGAAACCGCCGTCCGCCGGGGAAGTCAAAGATCGATTTTACGATCACTGCCCCTTGCGCCTTGACGGCGGCAAGCGATGCCTCAAGATCCTCACTATATAGGATCACCAGGGGCTTTGCGGAAGCCTCGGCCGGATCGGCCTGGAAGCCGCCATCAAGCCCGGCATCGGCGAGCGCTGCATAGGTCGGGCCGTAATCGATGAAATTCCAGCCGAATGCCTTGCTGTAGAAGTCTTTCACCGCGCCTAAGTCGCCGACGGGAAACTCGATATAGTTGATCTTATGATGTTCAGGCATGTTCAGGTTTCCAGTTTCCAGACGCTGGCCGGCTTGACCGCCGCTTCCTCGATATCGGCATTGGTCAGGATATCGTAATCCGCCAACCGGGTCAGACCCGTTTTCGGGAAATAGGTTCGGTGGGGATCGCCGATATAGACCTCTATCTTGTGGGGCGCGGCGCGGCGAAAATATGTCAGCATGGCGTCCGTCATCGGTTTTTCGTAGCAGATATCACCGGCCAGGATGACATCGACATCAGGTGCTGGCCCAGCCAGAAGGTCCGTGCCGGTGAAAGCCAGTTCCAAACCGTTCAGGCTGGCATTCAGCCTTACAGCGGCTTCGGTGTAGGGATCGATATCATTGCAGAGCACATATTCCGCACCGGCCAGCCTGGCCGCGATGCCGACTAGGCCCGAACCGCAGGCGATATCGAGCACGCGGCGGCCTCGCACGATTTCCGGATGTTCCAGAACATAACGCGCCAGGGCCTGCCCGCCGGACCAGGCAAAGGCCCAGAAGGGCGGGGCCAGACGCTGGGCGACCATCTCCTGCTCGGTCATCAGCCACAAAGGGGTGACCTCATCGGCCTGATACAGCCGGATCGACGGCAGGGAGGGCACGGGCAGGGGGCGGGTATGGGCCCGGATAAACGCTTCAGGATCGCTCACTCGGCATCCGGATCGCTCAGGGCCTGGTCCTTGACCGGATCGCCGCCGAACTGATCGGCAAATTCCGGCGCCAGCACATCGCCCAGCATGGTCTGGGGTATGCGGATTTCATAGGGCCCCTCGGCATAGGGGCCGACATCATAGGGCGCATAAAGCGCATCGATGGCCCCTGCCTTGCCGCCGGCCGTGGCCGGGATCAGCACCAGCCGGCTTTCGGCGAACTTCGGGCAGGCAAAACCGGAGCCGGATTGCGATACGGGCTCACCGGCGCGTTTCGAGCGTTCGGCCTCGACCTGATGGCAGAGATAGGCGTCGATGGCCTTGAAATCGGCGCCCGGCCTGAACAGGCGTTTGGTGTCGATCGCCGTCTTGGCGGTCTTGTCCCACAACAGGGTCTGGATGGTGTGGTTGGGATGGGCGCCGCCCTGGTAATCGTCTTCCTCGGAAAAGACCGAGACGAGCCGCGGCGTCTGGGCGGCGATCTTCCAGACGATGCTGTGATAATAAGGCGGCTCCTCGATGCCGTCGGCGCTGTTCTGGGCGCGGTCCTTGTGGGCCTGGTCCATAAAGGCGGTAAGGTTGGTCTGCGCTTCGTTAAACAGCCGGGTGTGCAATTCGGGATAGAGCTTGATCGCTTCGGGCAGGGTGAGATTGACCTCCGCATCGGCATTGGTATTGGCCAGGCTCAGGGGTACGGGCGCCGCCGGCACGGCGGTCGCGGTCGCCTGATCGTCTTTCGGTTTTTTCTGGCAGGCGGAAAAGGCAAGCAGGGCGCCCAGGGCCAGGCCGGTAAAGAGTTGGCGGGACTGTGTCATGCTGCCTCTATGCATTAAGGAACCCGGTGAAATGCACCGCCAGCAAACTGAAGAACCATATGAGCCCGGTCGTGCGGTTGGACTTGAACAGCCTGAGCGCCAGGGCTGGCTCCCAGCGCTCACCGGACGAATCCGGCCGCAAACGGACGATCTGCATGAAAAGATGCGTGGTTACGAGCAAAAGTCCAACAAAAAAAAGCTGTGGCAGGCCGGCCAGGAACGCAGCCACGCCGGTCAACACCGAGGCGGCGCCATAAAACAGGCTGACTCCGGTGACGGTATGTTTGCCCAGGGCGCGGGCGCTTGACTTGACGCCGATCATGGCGTCGTCCTCGATATCCTGCAGGGCATAGATGGTGTCGTAGCCGAGTGTCCAGAAGATCAGGCCGGCATAGAAGAGGAGCGCCGGCAGGGTCAGCGTGCCGGTGACGGTGGCGAAGCCCATCAGGAAACCCCAGTTGAAGGTCAGGCCCAGCCACGCCTGCGGCCACCAGGTGATGCGCTTCATGAAGGGATAGGCCGCCACCAGCAGCAGGGAGCCGGCACCCAGAGCAATGGTCAGCCAGCCCAACTGGATCAGGATCAGGAAGCTGATCAGCGAACAGCCGGCGGCGAAGGCCAGGGCCTGTTTCGGGCTGATCTGGCCGGAAGGGATGGGCCGGCCGCGTGTGCGTTCGACCTTGGCATCGAAATCCCGATCGACGAAATCATTGAAGGCACAGCCTGCCGCGCGCATCAGCACCGAGCCGATGGCGAAGAGCAGTAGTTTGACCCATGGAAAATGGTAACGCAGAACCTCCTGCGGCGGCAAAAGGCGGGCCGTGCCGTCCAGATTACTGGCAAAGAACGGGTGGGCGATGGCGAAGGCCAGTCCCATGGCACCGGGCAGGAACAGCAGCCAGATGCCAATCGGCCGATCGAGTCGTGCCAGTTTCAGCCAGGGTTGCAGCGGGCGCGGCGCGTAGCGGTCAACCCAGTTGAGCCTGGCGGCATCGGGCAGGGGAGCGGAAGTTGTCATACGCCGTTGATGAACCGCTCACCCGGAATTGTCGAGTGGAAGTTTTTTGTATGCTTCGAAACCTAAATTTCTGTGGTAATGAACCGCCATTCCGCCGCCCAATCAGGAATTGTCCAGAGCGGATTTTCCAATGGCGCGCGAAGCGGCTTGCCATGTAATGCAGAAGCACCACACTTCCAGTCCACAAGGGCATCCAACTGATCGATAATATAAAACGTCTGTTTGATGTTTAATGCCTTGTAACTACCTTCGTCAGGCATATACCTGAACTCCATTTTTTCATGATGATCCAGCTTAGCCACTAGATCGCTGGCAATATCAGGCAGCTGATGTTGAAGAGCTTTCGTATGTAGTTTTTCAAGGCTGTGACCCCATGCTTCAACACCTTGCGCGATTAGCCAAGCTTTCAGGTATAGTTCAACGGCGAAACCTAAAAGCATGGAGTAACTTAAAAAAATGGAACTATCGATCTCCTTTACACCCCGGCGATGTTCGCTGGTCGCCAAAATAAAGGCGGACTGCATATAGCCTTTTGCTGTTGAATAGGCCTTAACGGCATCTAGAGTTTTTTGCGTCATTCGAAGATCCTTTTGCTAAAACTCATACACGAAGTACAATAAAAAAGAAATCAACCACTTATTATTATCTTGCGATCATATTCTTTAACAGAGCTGTGATTTACTGCCCAATTCTTATGGGGCTTCCTTAACTAAGCCCTGCGTTTCAGCAGTTGCGAACGATCCTTGCGCACCTGGGCGGCCGGAATGACGCGGGCGAAGGGGCGCAGGCCGAAGAGGCTCTCTTCCATCCCGGTTTCCAGGATGTCGCCGCGCTTGGGCGCTTTCAGGAACAGGTCTTCCATCGGTGTGATGACGTAGAGCCCTTCCGGCGCATAGACCAGCACCAGGCCCTCGTTTTTCGGCATGACCTCGGACCAGATTTTCAACTGATCATAATAGTGCGGGCGGCGCCAGTCGTGCGGTCGGTCGGGGTCGACATCGACCGCGAGTGTGGTGCCATTGGGTTCCAGGCGCAGGACGAAGCCAGCGTGATCGGGCCGCCACACGCCGTTCATATCGTCGTGCTTCAGCCACAGGCACTTGAATTCCTGGCAGATTTGCGGATGCAGTCCCCAGACGCCGCAACCGCCTTCGGGCCGGACATTGACGCAGGTGTGGCCGGATTTCTTTTCCAGGTCAGGGATATCGTAAACCTTGCAGCACAGGTTGCAGGTGCCGCATTCCTTCAGGTTGGCTCGCTTTGCAGGCGCAGGCGGTGCCTTCTGGCTGTTTACGTCATGTGCGCTTCGCGTCACGGGGGGTATCATAGGCCCTGAACCTTTTGTCCAGACTGGCAGCCCTTTTGCGGCCAGCAACGCCGCAAGCCTCCCAAAACAGAGTCAATAAACGGTTACTTTAACCTTTTATTTTTCAGGAATATGTGCACCGATTCGGTGTTCCTGACCTGTTCACGGCTCCAGCGTCTTGCGGCCTTCGATGACCTCGTCATAGGAGAAGACAATATCCGGATCGGGGGCGGAGACATCGCGGCCGGCATGGGGGCAGTCGAGCACCTTCAGCACATGGCGCAGGATGTTTTCGCGCGCCTTGACCTTGCTGTCGGTGGCGACGCACATCCATGGCCCGTGTTCATGATGCGAACGGCGCAGCATGTCGTCACGCGCCGCCGAATAATCGGCCCAGCGATCCTGTGCCACCTGGTCGAGGTCGCTGACCTTCAGCTTCTTGCGCGGATCGGCCCGGCGGGCATCGAGCCTTTCTTTCTGTTCCTTCATCGAGATATCGAGCCACAGCTTGATCAGGGTGATGCCGCTGCGCACGATCATGCTTTCGAAATCGGGCACGTCCCTAATGAAGGTTTCCTGCTGTTCGGGTGTGGAAAAGCCCATCACCTTCTCGACGCCGGCGCGGTTATACCACGAGCGGTTATAGACCACCCATTCGCCGGTGGAGGGCAGGCGGTTGACATAGCGCTGAAACCACCAGGCGCCGCGGTCGAAATCGGTCGGCTTGGGCAGGGCAATGACATGGGTGTTGCGCACGGAGAGGCATTCGGTCAGGCGCTTTATGGCGCCATCCTTGCCGGCGGCGTCGCGGCCTTCCAGAAGGATGCACACCTTCTGGCCATTGGCCATGGTCCAGATCTGGGTATCGACCAATGCCACCTGCAAGGCTTCGAGGCGCTTCTGGGCGGCTTTCTTGTCGTCTTTTTTCGACACGGGATCCTCCATAAATTCCCGGCCAGCTTGCCGGAATTTTGTAAGGAAACAAGTGTGTTCCAAAATTTAGGCGATCAGCCGTCCGTCCCTGGCGATCAGGCGCAGGTGGGCGGACTGCGGGCCTTGCTCTGGTGGGCACAGGCGGACGGAGTCCAGCGCGTAGCGGCCGAGCACGCCGTTCGGATTCTGCGGCATGGCGCTGAGGGTCTGGTAAATGCCGACCAGGCGATCGACCTTGCCATAGGCGTTCAGCATGGGGCACAGGCAGATTTCAAAACGCACCGTTTCATTTTGAAACAGGGCGGCTTCTTCCGGCGACATTTCGGGATGTGAGGTCTGCCAGGGCGCGGACAGGCTGAGGATCACCGGCTGCGCCTGGCGACGGGCGAGCATCAGGGCGGTGGTCACCCGGCCGATAAAGGGCGCCTGGAAAAGCGCGGTAAAGGACGTGTCCTTGAGTTCGCAACCATGCAAGGCGCGCAGGAAGCCGCCCGCCAGGCGAAAGCGGTGGCTGTGATCAGTGGTTGAGACCATCATCATCTGCGGGATCAGGGTCTTGAGACATGCGGGATCGAACTGTTCCCGCAGCGGGGCCTTGCCCGGATCGGTCTGAAGGCTGCGCCAATAGCTCAGGAATGAAACTGTACTGGAATGGGGCACGTCGATCTCCTTTACACAGGGGAAAGGCAAGATCGCTGCCGGAAATGTGGTGTTTGTGTACTTTTTTGACGCCGGGCTTAATCAAAAGGCAAGTTTGGCGCGGTATGGTTCTTGCTGATGAGTGGCCAGAATAGCCATGAGGGCGAAAAAGCCATGAGGAAAGTTTTGATGCGCAAAGCCTTGAAGAACCTGTTCACCCTTCTGGTGGGCGCCGGAATGCTGGCCTTCGCCGGCGCCGCCGCGGCCTGCACGACCGGATGCGCACCGCCGGCGCCGCCCACCGTGCCGCACAATCCGCGTCCGCCGCATACCCCCTGCACGAGCTGCGGCGGTGGCGGCAATGTCAATGTGAACGTCAATGTCAAGGTCGGCGCCGGTGCGAGCGCCGGCGCCAGTGCCGGGGCCACCACCTATTATGGCGGCGGTTACAGCAACTGGTCGCAGACGCCTGGCTATCCGCAGGCCGCCGGCACCCTGAATGTGGTCAGCGGAAACTGCTGCGGCGCCATGGAAAGCTACAGCGAGCAGCAGACCTTCACCAAGCAGACCATCATCCAGGCGAGCTGCATCGATGATACCGGCGTACCTCACCCGGCCTCTCAGGTCTTTTCGGGCCGCGATATCGCCGGTTCCTATCGCGGCGAGGTCTATCGCTGCATCGCCGGCACGCATATGCAGTGGACCTACTCGGACTATGACGGTTCGCACATCAATTTTGACGGCGGCAAGAACGCCACCTGCGCCAAGAACGAGGCCCTGTGGTTCGAAAACGGCACCCTGACCTGCAAGACGCAGATTCCGCAGCGTCAATGCAACGAACGTTCGCTGCTGCGCCGCTTTGGCGTCGGCATCAAGATCCTGACCCTGACCCGCACCGAAACCATCACCAAGCAGCGTCAGATGGCCTGCAATAGCTGCAATGCCACCAGCACAGCCGTGATGAGCTTCGATGGCGGCGTCGGCGGTTTCGTTCAGTAAACTAAAAAAGTGCGCACATAACTGAAAACCCCGCCGGTCCATCCGGCGGGGTTTTTGTTTGCCGTCGCGGCAGTTTTAAACTAAACTAACCGAACTTAGTTTAGTGAGGTCTGTCATGAAGGCGGTCAATATCCACGAAGCCAAAACGCATTTGTCGCGCCTGGTCGAAGAAGCGGCAAAGGGCGAGCCATTTATCATCGCCAAGGCCGGCCGGGCCATGGTCAAGGTCGTGCCGATCAATGAGCCGGTGGTGAAAACGCCGCAGCGGTTTGATTTCCTGCCGGCTGATTTCACCGTGCCCGACAATTTCGATCGTCTTTATGAAGATGAGATCGCCGAAATGTTTTACGGTAAAGAATGAAGCTCCTCATCGATACGCACCTGCTCATTTGGGCATCCAGCACTTCCTTCCGGCTTTCGGCAGAGGCTAAGTCTTTGATGGGTGATCTGGAAAATGAGCTGTTTTTTAGTTCAGCCAGTCTCTGGGAGGTCGCTATTAAACAATCTCAGGGGCGCAGTGATTTCCCAGCCGATGCAAGACAATTACGGCGCAGTCTTTCGGATAATGCTTACACTGAACTGTCAATTTCCGGCGACCATGCCGTGGCTGTCGCCGATCTGCCGTGGCTTCACAAGGATCCGTTCGATCGCTTGCTGGTGGCGCAGGCGACGGTCGAAGGCATTCTTCTGCTGACCTCCGACCGTCAGGTGGCCGATTATCCCGGTCCGATCCGGCTGGTTTAGGGTTTAGCGGCTTCCGCTGTTGCCGGCTTGATCTGGATGCGCATGGCCTTGCTCATATCAAGATAGTCATTGGCCAGTTTCTGGATATCGGCCACGGTCACGGCCTTGTACTGGTCGCGGCGGGTGCGGATATAGTCGAGCTTGCGCGGGTCTGTCGTCGAACCGGGCAGGGCGCCGGCCCAGAAGGTATTGGTCTTCAGGTCGGTATCCATGCGGTCGAGCAGCGGTTTTTGCGCGCGCAGCAGTTCGTCATCGCTGATCGGATGGGCCTTAAGATCAGCCACAATGCCCGCCACCGCGTCATAATAGGCCTGGTCGTCCTCCGGTTTCACCTGGGCGACGGCGCTGAGATAGCCGAAGCCGGGGAATGTCTGGGAATAGTAGTTGCTGGCATAGGGGCTGTAGCTCAGGCCCTTCTGCTCGCGCACGATATCGGTCAGGCGCAGCGAGAGCACCTCGGCCAGGACGGTCAGACCGCGGGCGCGCCGGGTGTCGGACATGAAATCCGTGCCCGGCCAGGCGATATAGCTCAGATCCTGGTCTGCGCGGCCCTGATGCTCGAACACCCGGTTGAGATTCTGGGTGGGGAAATGCAGAGACAGGCCGTCGGCGGGCAGGGCCGGTGTGTCGGCGCGTTTGCCGAGCGTGGCGAAGGTTTTACTGATCTCAGCCTCCGCTTCCGCTTCGGAAATATCGCCGACAATGGTGATTTCAATCGGCTCAGTTTTGAGTTGCTTGTCGATCAGCGCCTTCACCTGGTCATTGGTGGTGGCGAGGAAATCGGCCTCGGACGGCATGGTGAAGCGCGGGTCGTTGTTCCGCAAGGCAGCCGCCCCGCTCATCTGGAAGACGCCGCCGGGCGTGGCGTTGAGCTGGTTGTAATAGTCGGGGATGAAGGATTTCAGGCGGGCAAAGGCATCGGGGCTGTAGGCCGCATCCGTGGTGAAGGCCATCAGCACCTGCATCTGGGTGGCGAAGTCGGTCGGATTGGTACCGCCCGAAAGGGTGGTGGCGTCTTCGCCAATGCTCAGGCCCACGCTGTAGATCTTGCCGGTCAGGCTGTCCTTGATTTCGGACGCCGAAAGTTTGCCGAGACCGCCTTCCTGCAGATCGGACACCGAGGCGGCGAAAACCGGCGGCTTCGCGGCCGGCGACAGGGCACTCAAGCCGCCGGCGAAGCGGACCGTAATGCCGATTTCATCGTCCTTGAAATCGGTGGTCTTGATGGTGGCGCGCACGCCATTGGCCCAGGTCAGTTGGGTCAGGCCGAGATCCTTGATCTCCTCGCGCTTTACCAGTTTGGCCGGCGTGCCGAAATCGGTATAGGGCCAGGGCTTGTTGAAGCGGGCTTCGGAAGCCGCGACCTTGGCGGACTGAACCGTATTATAGGTGTCGAGGAAGGCTTTCTGGTCGAAATCACCGAGCGTCGCGCCTTCATGCCACAGCAGGGGGCCGTCGCCGGCAAACAGGGGCTTGATGCCGGCATTGAGGGCATTGAGCGTGATCGAAGGCTTCAGTTTCTGGAAATAGTCCCAGTCCTGTTGTGGAGAGGTAAACACCTCGCCATCGGCCATGGAATCGACCAGGGATTCGGCCAGTTGCCGGCTGTTACGCGTATTGGCGCCCTGCAGGGCCTGCTTGAAATAGGTTTCGGTATCGCTGAGCGTGCGGTCAAGCTCGGCCTGATCGGCGCCATATTCGATGAACTGGCGCACGGTGGTATAGGCGGCGACGAAGGCATCCTTCTCGCGGCCTGGCTTGGGCGTGATCGACAGTTGCGTGACGGTCGCCGTATGATCGACGTCATCATGGGCGATCGAGGCGGCGGCGAAGGGGGTATCCGGCAGCTTGGCCAGGCGCTCCAGGCGCTCGTTCAGAATCTGGGTGCGCAGGCCATCCAGGAAGTCGGCGGTTTCCTTGGCTTCAGTCTGGTAGACCTCGGTAATCGGTTGCGACCAGGTCAGGGTCAGTTCGGTGCGCAGGCCCTTTTCGGCATAGGCTTCGGAGGTGACGCCCTTTGGCTTGTAGGCGCCGAAATCGGTGACGCGGATCGGGGCTGCGGGCTTCTGCCAGTCGGAGAATTTCGCCTTTATGCGCGCCTCCATGGCATCGGGGTCGAAATCGCCGACCACGACCAAGGTGGCCTGTTCCGGGCGGTAGAAGCTGTTGTAATAATCGACGAAGCGGTCGCGCTTGGCGTTTTTGATGATATCGGTCAGGCCAATAGGCAGACGCACAGGGTATTTCTGGCCGCCGAAGGCCGCGGTGGACCATTTCATATAGGCGTGACGGCCGGGACTGTCGCTGGCGCGTTCCTCGCCCAGAATGACGCCGCGCTCACGGTCGATGGCGCCGTCATCCAGCGACAGATTACCGGCGGTTTCGCGCATGAGGAACAGGCCGGTATCGAGGTCGTCATCGGCCACCTTGGGCAGGTCAAGTTCATAGACGGTCTCGCTGAAACCGGTATGGGCATTGGTGTCGGCGCCGAAGGACAGGCCGTGGCGCTCCAGTATCTTGACCATGTCACCCTCGGCCACATTCTTCGAGCCGTTGAAGGCCATATGCTCCAGGAAGTGGGCCAGGCCCTGCTGGCTGTCGTCCTCCATCAGCGACCCGCCATTGAAGCGCAGGCGCATCGAGGCGGTGCCCGGCGGGGTAGCGTTCTTTAAGATGATATAGGTCATGCCGTTGGGCAGTTTGCCGAAGCGTACCGCCGGATCGGCCTTGATGTCGGAATGGTTCTGGGGGAAGTCGAGGCCCGTACTGATATCGATCGGCTGCGCGGCGACCGGTACTTCGGCATAACTGCTGACCGGCGTCAGGGCCGTGGTGGTCAGGGCCGCAATTGCAAAGGCGGTCAGCAGGGACTTTTTCATCAGCATTCGGGTATCTCCGGTTATCCTTAAGGACACTGCCGCAGGATTGTGTCCGAAGAAAGCGAAATCCGGCGGATTAATTTTTGTTAAGGTCGGCGGATGGCTTTACCGGCAGGGGCGCCGGCTTTTTCTTCGCCGGCTGGCAGACCACAAGGGTGACCGGAATATTGCGCAGATTGCATTCCGCCTTGGTCATGGACTGGTGATAGGTGAGCGGCGCATAGAACAGGTAACTGACCGCGATCAGGATACTTAGCCCGCACAGGATACCGAAGCGGTGCTTCGCCACCAGCGGCATCTGCCTGGCCACGATCCTGAAGCACAGGGCCGCCAGCAGGTAGGTCAGGGCCAGGCCGATGAAGTAATGATAGATGTACATCACCCGGTGGATGCCGAGATAGATGTGAAACACCCAGAAAAACATGAACATGGCGAACAGGGCTTCCAGGCGGTCGAAGTCCATGGCGCGGGCCTCGGCGTCCGGAGTATCCTTACGGTCAAAGCGGCGGCGCGAGATCAGCACGGCCGCACCGATTATGCCGACTAACCCTAAGCCCCAGTTGACCGGATTGCCGACCATGTGGGTATAGGCGGTCTTCTTGCCGTCGAAATCCCACCGGTAGGTGATGGCCTTGGCCATGAAGGGCCACAGCACCGGTTGCGACCCATTGGGTTCGGTCTTCACCTCGCCGGTGAAGTCATACTTCATATACTTGTAATAGCCAACCGTGGCGTCCCAGACCACCGCGGGCGACAGGCCACGCTTGTGGGCGAGATAGTCCCTGTAGACCTGCCCCATGGCGCCGTTGTCGCGGGCGCCGGCCTTGGTTGAGGTGTCGGGGGCATTGGGGTTGAAGACCACATGCAGGGTGAAAAACAGCGCGACGACCGCCAGGAAGGCACCGGCGATCGAGGAACCGCGCCAGAATTGCCGCAGCCAGTTGGGGCGCGAATGGTCCATCCACAGGGCGCGACCGAGGCTGAGCGCCCCCAGAAGCAGCATGACCAGCGAATTGACCTTGACCATGAAGCTGAGACCGCACAGCAGGCCGAAGGCGGCATAGGTCAGGAGCGGCCGCTTCGGTTCGCGTCCGAAGGTATGTAGCCAGACCAGGATTGAGCCCAGGGTAAAGGTGAACTGGTAGGAATCGAGGTGAGCGGCGCGGAAATGGACGATATAGGCGTTCTCGAAAACGAACAGCAGTGAGAAAACGAACGCCTCGAAAGCTTCGCCATTGAGGCGCAGGATGATCAGATAAAACAGCAGGGCGCTGATGACCGCGAACAGGGCCGACGGCATACGGATCGGCGTGAAATCATAGCCTTTCGGCACGACGCGCGAATCGATCTTTTTCACATCGCCGAGGAAATGGGTGTCGATATTTTTGTTGATGCCCAACAGCTTGCCGGCCTTGACCCCGGCATCCATGAACATGAAGCCGAGCGGCGGATGCGAGGCATATTGCGCCTTGCCTTCCTCATATCTCTGGGTTGTCGTCAGGTAATAGGATTCGTCCCAAAAGGCATGGTTGGGGTTATTCAGGTCGCGCACGAAATTGAAACAGGCCAGCACGATCACCAGGACGCCGAGCATCCACCGCAGGGTCTGGTCATCGGCGTTCCACATACGGTCGGCGAAATCCTTCGCTTTTTGAATGAAGGAAGGGGCGGGCATGTTCGGGTCGGAGGTCATTAAGGCTCGCACATGTCGGGTCTGGCACTGAAGGATGAGTCTTATGCCCTATTCGGTCCGGTCTGCCTACAGGTTTGACGATGGAGCCGGGCTTTGATGTGCAAAGCTATTGCGGCGATTATGGGGCTAAATGGCGCAAAAATAATCCGCACCAATAGGTTGCAAATTAACGCAATTTAAACGCTTTAATTGTAACTTGAGGTTGCGTCACGATTTTCCCCTGAAATCGCCCGGCGCCCCACGTGCGCACTGTTTCTCCCTCTTCCGGGCGCGCACATAAACTCCGCGCCGGGCCTGCTGGTCCCAGGTCCGGCCGGATCTTTTCGCTTAAGTTCTCAGGCGGTAGCCGGTCTTGAAAATCCAGGCGATCAACGCCACGCAGGCGGTCATGAACACCAGGGTCATGCCGAAACTGACCAGCACATTGACATCGGCCTTGTCGTAAAAGGTCCAGCGGAAGCCGTTTACCAGATAGACTATCGGGTTGAACAGGGTGATGCCTTGCCAGAAGTCCGGCAGCATCTTGATCGAATAGAAGGTGCCGCCGAGGAAGGTCAGCGGGGTGATGATCAGCAGGGGCACGACTTGTAATTTCTCGAAGCCATCGGCCCAGACGCCCAGGATAAATCCGAACAGCGAAAAGGTGAGGGCGATCATGACCAGGAATATGGCCGCCCAGACCGGATGCACGATTTCATAGGGTACGAACAGACGCGCCGTGATCAGGATGATGGTGCCGAGAATCACAGACTTGGTGGCGGCGGCCCCGACATAACCCAAAAGCGCCTCGACCACCGAGACCGGCGCCGACAGCAACTCGTAAATGGTGCCGGTAAAGCGCGGCAGGTAGATGCCGAACGAAGCATTGGATGTGCTTTCGGTCAGGATCGACAGCAGGGTCAGGCCAGGCACGATAAAGGCGCCGTACGAGACGCCATCGACCAGGGTCATCTTGCTGCCGATGGCCGAGCCAAAGACGATGAAATAGAGCGAGGTCGAGATCACCGGCGCGGCGATGCTCTGGAACAGGGTGCGCCAGGTGCGGTGCAGTTCGAAAAAGTAGATGGCGCGGACGGCATGGAAATTGAGGCTCATGCTTTTTTCTCCACCAGGTCGACAAAGATATCTTCGAGCGAGGACCGTTTGGTGCTGACTGATTTGAAATCGATCCGCTTATCCATCAAAGCCTTAAGCACGTCCGCGACGCCAGCATCTTCTGCATCGCCTTCACCGGTGAGCGTAAAGGTGAGGGTCTCGCCATCTGTGGAGAGGTCGAGTGCTTGCGGGATATCAGGCGGGGCGTCGAGCTTTGTCTTCAGGCCAATGGTGACGCGGGTCTGGCCCAGCTTCTTCATCAGGGCGTGCTTTTCCTCGACCAGCATGATCTCGCCCTTATTGATGACGCCGATGCGGTCGGCCATCTCCTCGGCTTCCTCGATGTAATGGGTGGTCAGGATGATGGTCACGCCCTGTTCACGCAGGCGGCCGATCATCTTCCACATGTCGCGGCGCAGTTCGACATCGACGCCGGCGGTCGGTTCATCGAGGAACAGAATCTTCGGCTCGTGCGACAGGGCCTTGGCGATCAGTACCCGGCGCTTCATGCCACCGGACAGGGTGGCGATTTTGTTGTCCTTCTTGTCCCACAGGGAGAGGTCTTTCAGCACCTTCTCGATATGGGCCGGATTGGGCGCCATGCCGAAGAGGCCGCGCGAGAAACTGACTGTGGCCCACACGGTCTCGAACATGTCGGTCGCCAGTTCCTGCGGCACCAGACCGATCTTGGCGCGGGCGGCGCGGTAATCCTTCGTGATGTCATGACCGTCGGCGATGACCGTGCCGCTGGTCAGCCTGACCAGCCCGCATACCACACCTATCAGCGTGGTCTTGCCGGCGCCATTGGGGCCGAGGAGGGCGAAGATTTCACCGCGCCGGATATCGAGATCGATGGATTTCAGCGCCTTGTGGCCGCTCTTGTAGGTCTTGTCGAGTTGCCGGATCGAAATGACCGAATCCATCTGTTTTCCTTTGCGGGGTAATGAGTGACCTATATAGTCCGTTATGCGCCAAAAAACGACAGGGGATATTCGCCGATGAAGAGAGTTTTGCTGTGCGGACTGGCGTTTGTGGCTTTCGGTGTCGAAGCTCGACCCATTCCCAAAGCTGATACGGTTTTCCGAAACGGCTATGTGTACACGGTCGACGCCAAGGACAGTACCGCGGAAGCCGTGGCCGTGGCACGAGGTCAAATCATCTACGTTGGTGATGACAGTCATGTTCAGGCTTATATTGGCAAAAAGACGCAGATCATCGACCTCAAGGGTCGGATGGTCATGCCGGGCCTGATCGACGGCCATATGCACCCGCAATCGGGCGGCCTGCGGATGCTGAGCTGTAATCTCAACTATGAAAGCCTGACGATTGCGGAATTCCAGGCGCGTATTCAAAAGTGTGCCGATGACGACAAGACAGCCGGACCGGATGACTGGTTATTGGTGATCAACTGGTTTGAGCAGGGCGCTAAGCCGCAGGGCACGGTCCTGACCCGGGCCGCGCTGGATAGCGTGAAAACCACCCGGCCGATCAAGGTCCATTCGTCCTTCGGTCATTCCAACCTGACCAATACGCGCGGATTGCAACTGGCAGGCATCATCCGCGATACGCCCGAGCCAAAGGATGGCGTCATTGTGCGCGATGCCGCGGGCGAGCCGACCGGGCTTTTGCAGGACGCGGCGCAGGATTTGCTGGATAAGGTGGTGCCGCCCCCTTCAGTTGAAAAGAATTACCAGGCGACGCAACTGGCGCTGAAAGCCATGCGCGAGCAGGGGATCACCACCTTTCTCGACGCCTATACCGATATCGAGACCATGACCGCCTACCGCAGGGTCTCCAAAGAGGGGGGACTGACCGCGCGGGCGCATTTCGCCGTGCTGATTGATTCTCCGGCTGACTACGATGCCGATAAGGCCATCGCCGAGGTGCTGAAGGAAAAGGCGGAATTTGAGCAAAAGCCTAATGGTGCCGCCCCGATCATGACCGTCGATACCGCCAAGTTGTTCCTCGATGGCGTCTATTCGGCGCCGGCTTTTTCAGCCGTGATGGTTGAGCCGTATTTCGAGAATGGCCGTCCGGGGCATAATACCGGACCGAAGCCGTATTTTTCGCAGGATCAGCTCAATGAAACCCTGATCAAGCTGGCGGCGGTGGGGCTCAATCCGCACATGCATGCCGATGGCGACGGCTCGGTGCGTATGGGCCTGAACGCGGTCGAGGCCATGCGGAAAGTCCATCCGGCCGATGATATCCGTCCGGCCATCGCCCATGACGAGATCGTCGATCCGGCGGATTACAAACGCTATGCCGAGGTGAACGCCTTGCCGGTGCTGTCCTTCCAGTGGGAGCGGCCCTCCATTGACATCATGCAGTCGATGCCGGCGCTGGGGCCGATCCGGTCGGCCCTGATGGAACCGGCGGGCCTGCTGGAGATTTATGGCGCACGCATTGTCTATGGCTCTGACTGGCCGGTGGATGCGCTCGATGAATGGCTGGCCCTGCAAGTGGCGGTCACGCGCAAGGCCATCGGCGAGGACGCTGTGACATATCCCGACCGGCTGGGCATCGATCCTGGCCTGACAGTGGCGCAAGGCCTGCGGGCGATCACGCTCAATGCCGCCTACAGCCTGCGACAGGACAAGGACACGGGCTCTCTGGAAAAAGGCAAGTTCGCCGATTTGATTGTGCTCGACCGCAACCTGTTCCAGATCAAGCCGGAAGAGATCGGTGATACGAAAGTGTTGCTGACCATGGTGGGCGGCAAGATTGTGTATGAGGCGGAGGACTTGAAGTAAGAAAAAGGCCGGCGAGGGGGATATTCGCCGGCCCGTAGGTTTTCACTCAGACTTTATCAGTACTTGTAGGTGATCTGCAGGAAGCCCGAACGGCCGAGACCTTCGTACCAGTTGGCATTGTAGTACGGGTAGCTGGTCCAGGTGGAATCATAGGGCGGGTTGGTATCGAACAGGTTGTCGATGGCCAGGGACACCGTGACCTTATCGTTGACTTCATACTGCGCCGAGGCGTTATAGAGCATGTAGGCTTTCACCCAGGCGTCCTCGTCATAGTTTGGCAGACGGCTGGTATAGTTGCCGTCGATATTGAACTTCCACTTGCCCGTCTTCAGGTTGACGCTGGCCGAAGCCTTGTCGCGCGGGATGTAATAGTCGGAATCGACCGCCAGCTTGTTGATGGCTGGATCGCCGACATAGCGGGTATAGTCATGGTCGATGACATGGGTATAGCTGCCCGAAAGGCCGAGCACGCCGATCGGCGTATCGAAGCGCAGGTGGCCGGCGAAGTCGTAACCGGAGGTTTCTTCCTTGGCGACATTGATCGGGCTGACGAACACCTGGGTTATGTCGCCGCCGGAATCACGCGTCACACGGGCAATGGCGTCCTGGCAGGTCGGGGTGTTTATGTCCTGCAGGCCGTTGCGGCATTCGCCTTCGGTGCGGGTCAGATTATTGATGACCAGATCCTCGACCACGCCTTCCATCTTGATCTTGAAGTAATCGACGCTGAGATCGAACATGCGTGACGGCGCCCAGACGAAGCCGGTATTGAAGCTTTCGCTGGTTTCCGGTTCCAGGTCGCGGTTGCCGCCGGTCTTGACCGAGATGCGCGAACCGCGGCCGCAATCGCCGGGATAGTCTTCCGGCGTATCATTGTAGCAGGTGTAGTAGTCGGTGGCGCGGCCTTCTTCGTAACCGATGCCCTGATAGACATAGTTCAGGTCCGGCGCGCGGAAGCCGGTGCCCCAGGCGGCGCGCAGCAGCAGGGTCTTGAGCGGACGGTATTCCAGACCGAGATTATAGGTGCTCTGGCCAACGCTGTGACCGGCATAATCATAGTGATCGTAACGGGCCGCGGCGCTGGAGGACAGGGTGGAGAGCAGCGGAATACTGAACTCGATGCCGGTGGCGTAGTGATTGCGGTGGCCCTTCGAGATGAAGTCTGTCCAGCTAAAGAAGTGCGGCGAGGCGGCCTTCGGGTCGGTGCCCTGGTCGTAGTCCTGACGACCGCCCTCGATGAGGAAGTTGAAGCCAACAGGGCCGGCCGGCATCTGGAACAGGTCGCGGGTGCCAATCTGGGCGGTGACTTCGGTGACCGAGCTCTTCGGATGATAGACGGCATTTTCAGCGATCGAGGCGTATTCTTCCGGGGTCAGCGGGGTATAGAAGCGCGTCGGGTCGGCATTGAAGACTGGCAGGCCGTAGCCGTCATCCTCGCCCAGGAATTGCGGGTCGGTGTCCATGCCGAGCTTCGGGCCGAGGAACAGGGCATTGGCCTTGTCGACATTGATCAGCGGAAAGATGACCTCGGCGGTATAGGCGCTGTAGTTGAGCGCCACCTCGTAGTTCCACTTGTCATCGGCGCCAAAGGTGCCGCGCACACCCGGCGTGAAGGTATAGGTGGTCGAATTGACCTGGCGCTTGGCCTTGTCCAGCCCGCCCATCTCTTCCGGGGTGAAGATGCGATACCAGTTGTCGGTGCCGCCGGTGAAGCTGTTGTAGAAGTCGCCGACATCGTTGCCGGTTTCATCCTGATAGCCCCACGAGGTCGGGCGCTTCAGCAGTTCTAGCCGGCTGAGGCCGAACTGGACATCGGCGAAGAGGTGCAGACGGTCAGACACATCATAGGTAAAGGAGCCGACGAGATTCCCAGCGTGGCGCTGCGACTGGACGGTCTTATAGCCGATGGCGGATTCGCTGCCGCAGTAGGCGCCCAGAATGGTGTCGCCGTCGCCGTAATAGTCATCGATCGCCAGGTGGGTTGTGCCGCCATTGGTGGAGGCGGTGAGGGCGCAATCGGCCTCGGTGGCATCGATGGCATAGACATCATAATCGACGCGCTGCCAGTTGGTGACCGGGGTCTGGTAGGCGGGATCGGGCGCGTCGAGCGTCGAATCCTGGCGCTTGCGCTGGTAGCCATAGATCGGATCGGTCCACAGGATTTCGCCGCCGAAGACGCCATGGAACTTGCCGGCGTCGAAGCCCGACGAATAGTTCAGGCGGTGCGATTGTCCGCCGCCCTGTTCGGTCCAGCCGTAGCGGTAATCGAGCGTCGAGCCGTCATAGCGCTCCTTGAGCTTGAAATTGACCACGCCGGCCAGGGCGTCCGAGCCATAGATGGCCGAGGCCGAGCCGGACAGGATTTCAATCTGGTCGACCATGCCCAGCGGGATATTGGAAATGTCGGTGAAGTTGCCGTTGCCGTCATAGGGCATCGGATAATCGGAGATGCGGCGGCCATTGACCATGACCAGGGTATGGTTGGGGCCGAGACCGCGCAGATCGACCTGTTGCGCGCCCGGCGAATAGTCGGCGGCGTCGCCGGATTGCTGGGATTGCGTTTCACCGCCGTTTTGCGTCACGGTTTTCAGCACGTCCGGCACGCTGGCATAGCCGCCGGCGCGAATCTGGTCGGATGTGATCACGGTGACGGGCGCTGGGCCTTCCTTCTGGGTGCGCGGGATGCGCGAACCGAGAACGACAACGGTCTGAGGTTCGTCATCCGCCGGCGCAGCGGTTGTGGTGTCCTGCGCACTTGCCACGCCATGAAGGCCATAGAGGCTGCATCCGGCAAGCAGGGTCAGCTTGCAGAGGTGCCCAAGAGTTATATAAGGCCTGGTTTTCTTCATGGAACGCTCCTTGTTGATGTAACGGTGTTCGCGGATGCAAATGGGATAAATGTGCAAATATAGTTTCAAAGTGCACTATTTTTGCGGAAACATGATGAAAAGTGACATCATTGTGTCAAACTTGGCAATCAAATTGTTGCCATGAGGTCAATTTGCGATCACAGTTGTGGTGATATGTTGCATTTGCGCACTAACAATCGCGGAGCCTGCCATGCGTCCCTTGATCCTTGCCTTAAGTCTCGCCGTCGTCACCTTAAATTTGGGTAATATAGCTGAGGCGAAGGCATGGAAGAGCGGACCGGGCTACAAAACCTTTGTGATCGGTGACGAGACGAAGCCGACCGCCGATCCGGTAAAGGGTGGCTTCCTGCTGAGCGGCGGCGGTGACTGGGCCTATGATGCCTTCCGCTGGTTCACGGCCCATGCCGGGCATGGCCATATCGTCGTGCTGCGGGCTTCCGGCACCACGGAATCGCAGGATGAATTCTATAATCAGGTAAAGGGCGTCAGTTCGGTGCGCACCTTCCTGTTTACCGACCGCAAGGCATCTTACGATCCGAAGCTGCTGGAAGCGGTGAAAAAAGCTGACGGCATTTTCCTGGCGGGCGGCGACCAGTCCAACTATGTCCGCATGTGGAAGGGCACGCCGCTCAACGAAGCGCTCGATGCCCATGTGGCGGCCGGCAAGCCGATAGGCGGCACCTCGGCGGGGCTGGCCGTGCAGGGAAGCTGGCTATACGGGGCCATGGATGGCGGCAGCATTACCTCGCCGGAGGCGATGAAAGACCCGCTCGGTTCGGCGGTGACGATGGAAACCGATTTCCTGCATTCGGAGCTGATGGCCAATATTGTCACCGACAGCCATTTCGGTGTGCGTGACCGCCTGGGCCGCCTGATCGCCTTTTTGGTCAAGTCGGAATCCTTGCGCGCCTCGCCGAACAAGCGCTATGCGCATCCGCTCGTCGGCCTCGGCATTGATGAAGAGGCGGCGATGACGGTCGAGGCCGATGGCACGGCAAAGGTCTATTCCAATCTCGATGGCCACGGCTGGCTGGTGCAAGGCGGTGAGGTTCACGATCTGGCGCCGGGCAAGCCACTCAATATCAAGAATGTGAGTGTGACGGGCATCGGCAAGACAAGCACCTTCAACATCCGGACACTTGAGGTCGGTCAGCCATCCTTCACGCGCACCTATGATGTCACCAATGGCGTGCTCACCCAGCAAAAGCATTGGTCGCTGGCCATTCATGGCGGGGCCGGGGTGATTGATCGCGGTGACCTGACGCCTGAGACCGACGCCGCCTACCGTGCCGGTCTGGCCGAGGCGCTGAAGGCGGGGCAGGCGGTGCTCGACACCGGCGGCACGGCGCTCGATGCCGTTGAAGCCACGCTCAAACCGCTGGAGGACAATCCCCTGTTCAATGCCGGCAAGGGTGCGGCGATCGCGGCGGATGGCAATGTCTATCTCGACGCGGCTATCATGGACGGCGGCACCATGAAAGCCGGCGCCGTGGCGGCCCTGACACGGACGAAGAACCCGATCCTGGCGGCCCGCGCGGTCATGGACAAGACGCGGCATGTGTTCCTGGCCGGGGAGGGCGCGGATGCGTTCTCGAAGGCGCAAGGTCTGGCGCAGGAAGACCCGTCCTATTTCCATACGCCGGAGCGCGAGCAGATGCTGGTGGACTGGAAGAAGGATCACCAGGCCATGATTAACCCGACTCATATGTACGGCACGGTTGGCGCGGTGGCGCTGGATAGCGACGGCCATCTGGCGGCGGCCACCTCGACCGGCGGCCTGACCGGCAAGCAGTGGGGCCGTATCGGCGACAGCCCGCTGATTGGCGCGGGAACCTATGCGCGTGATGGCGATTGCGCCGTTTCGGCTACCGGCACTGGCGAATATTTCATCCGCGATTCCGCCGGCCGCCAGGTTTGTGACCGCGTGCGCTGGAACCGTCAGGATATCGAGGCCGCGGCGCATGACACCATCATGTCGATCGGTTCGATCGGCGGTGACGGCGGTCTGATCGCCATGGACGCCAGCGGCAAGCCGGCCTTTGCCATTAATGATGTCGGCATGTATCGTGGGGCGGTATCATCCGATTCCCCCGTTATCCGAACGGCAATCTATGGCGACGAGACACTGAAATAATGACCACGCGCAAGCCTGCCCCGGAACTGGACGCCATTGACCGCAAGCTGATGGCGTCCTTACGCGAAAATTCCCGCCTGCCGGTATCGCAACTGGCGACCATGCTCGATATTCCACGCACCCAGGTTTATGCCCGGCTGGAACGGCTTGAAAGCGAAGGCATTATCGACGGCTATACGGTGCGGCTGGGCCAGGCCTACTCGAAATCGCGTCTGCGCGCCCATGTCATGATCAAGACCCTGCCGCGCCTGTGCCAGGAGGTCGAACTCAAGCTGCCGGAAATCCCGGAAGTCTCGGCCGTCTATGCCATCAGCGGAGAATACGACATCATTGTCATGGTCGAGGCCGCCGACAGCATCGAAATGAACGAACTGATCAATCGGATCGGCTTGCTCGATGGTGTGGAGCGCACCACCACCTCAATCATTCTGGCCGCCAAGCTGGAACGTTAGGTTCTTGCTGCGAACCAGACGGTCAGCCTCTGGATTGCTTCCTCGATCTCAGGTGTGGAGACGGCAAAGCTGAAGCGAATGAAATGACGACCCTCGACCGGATCGAAATCGAGGCCTGGTGCGGTGGCTACGCCGGTGTCGCGCAACAACATCTGGCAAAAATCGAGGCTGTTGTCGGTCAGGTGGCCAATATAGGCATATATATAAAAGGCGCCGTCGGGCGGCGCAATCGAGGTCAGGCACATAGCGGGCAGGGCATCGAGCAATAGCTGGCGATTGCGGGCGTAGGTGGCGACATGGGCCTCCAACTCGTCGCGGCAATCCAGTGCCACCAGGCCGGCATGCTGGCTGAGAGATGGCGCGGTCAGGAAAAGATTGCCGACATAGGCGCGGGCCTTTTCCAGATGCTCTGGCGGCACCAGAAGCCAGCCCAGCCTCCAGCCAACCATGCTCAAATATTTCGAGAAACTGCTGACTACTAAAGCGTCCGGCGCATATTCCAGCATGGAATGTGCGGGTTCGACATAGCTCAGGCCGTGATAGATTTCGTCGGAAATGATGCGGATGCCGCGTTCCCGGCAGACGGCGGCGATAGCCTCCAGTTCCGCGGCTTCAATGATCGTACCGGTCGGATTGGCCGGGCTGGCGATGATGACGCCGTTCGGCGCTGGTTCGATGGCGGCCAGGGCCGCGGCGGTCAACTGGAAGCGAACCGAGGCATCGCAGGGAATTTCCAACGGCACCTGACGCAGGGCCTTCACGGTATTGCGGTAGGCGACATATCCGGGGCGCGCCATGGCGATGCGGGCGCCGGGCTCGAAGCCGGAGATCAATGCCAGCAGCAGGGCCGGGGAGGCGCCGCAGGTCAGGATGAACTGCTCAGGTGCGACGGTGACGCCATAGGTTTCCTGGTAGTGACGGGCCAGGCGCGCGCGCAGGTCCGGGCTTTCCCAATAGCCAAGGCCGTCCGTGTCGAGCACATGGTGGGCGGTCTCGATCGCCTTTGCCGGCGCGCCGGTGGAGGGCTGGCCAAATTCCATGTGGATGATGGAGCGGCCCTCGGCCTTCAGTTGATGGGCCAGGCGGCTGATGGCAATGGCGTGAAACGGTTCGATATCCTGCATGTCCTGCTTCTAGGCCAGATGGCTGTCGATCCCAATTCAAAAATTTGAGCTGCATCCTTGTCAGGGCGGATAATTGTTGCTAATGCGAATGATTATCAAAGTTATGCGGTATTTTTGTCTTCATGCCCAGTTCAATAACGGTAAAGTCCGGCTTCTGGCGTAACCAGTTACGCCAATGGCACTGGATCAGTTCGGCGGTTTCGCTGATAGGGTTGCTGTTGTTCTCCGTGACCGGCTTTACGCTCAATCACGCCGCGCAGATTGAAGCCCAGCCCAAGGTGACGAAGATTGAACGCACGGTGCCGAAAGCTACCTTGACGGGCCTGGCTTCGGTCACGGCCAATGTGCCCCTGACGCCCGTTCAGGCCACGGCCATCCGCGGCGCCACCGGCGTCGATGTGCGCGGCGCCACGGTCGATGCTGACGACGACGGCATCTATCTCACCCTGTCGGCGCCGGGCGTCGATTCCACGCTTGAGATCAGCCGCATCGACGGCCGCGCTACCTATGAACGCACCAATCGCGGGCTGATCGCCGTGCTCAATGACCTGCATAAGGGCCGGCATTCCGGGCCTGTCTGGGCCCTGTTTATCGACCTGATCGCGATTGCCTGCGTGGTCTTCTCCGTGACCGGTTTCGGCTTGTTATGGCTTTACGCTCGCGGTCGTCGCGTCACCTGGCCGCTGGTGGCACTGGGGCTGGTGCTGCCTTTCATCCTTTTCCTGCTGTTTGTTCACGCCTGAGGTTTCCCATGACTTTCAAATTCCTTGCCTTCGCCGCCGTTGCGGCCACCGGCCTGACCGCTTCCATCGCAAATGCCGGCCAGGTCGTGCTCGATATCGAAATCCCGACGCAGAAGGTCGCCGAATATCACAAGCCCTATGTTGCCGGCTGGATCGAGGATACGGCCGGCAATCACGTCGCCAACGCCTTCCTGTGGTATGATGTCAAGAAGCCGGAAAACCGCGGCGCCCGCTGGCTGAAGGATCTGCGGTCGTGGTGGCGCAAAAGCGGCCGCGACCTGACTTCGACCGATGGTTTCAGTGGCGCCACGCGCGCCCCTGGCCGCAATACGCTGGCATTGGATACCAACACTTCCGCTTTCAAGGGACTGAAGCCCGGCGCCTACAGTTTCGTCGTTGAAGCCTCGCGTGAGCAGGGCGGGCATGATCAGGTAAAGCTGCCGCTGACCTGGAACCCGGCCAGGGCGGCGACCGCCAGCGCAAAAGGCACCACCGAACTCGGTCAGGTCAAGCTCAGCTATAAGCCGTAAATGACCCCGTCGCTGCCCGCCCTTGACCGACGTGTCCTGATCCCCGACCTGGTCGCGGAACCGCATCCGCCTGCCGGAACGGTCCGTCACGATCTGGAAGGATCAGCCTTCGCCACGACCTGGCGGGTCAGTTTTTATGCCGAAGCCGATGCGGTCCTGATGGGACTAAAGGCGCGGCTGCAAGGGGTGCTGGATGAGATCGACCGGGAAATGAGTCCGTATCGGATCGATTCCGACCTGACGCGCTTCAACCTGGCGCCGACGGGCACATGTGTCGCCCTTCCGCCCCGGATGATGACGGTCATGCGCCATGCGCTGGATATGGCCGAACTGACCGACGGCGCCTTCGATCCGGCCATCCTGCCGGCGGTTGAACTGTGGGGCTTTGGCGCCAGGTCGGTGCCGGAAGGTCTGCCCGATATCTCGATCCTGCCGGCCAGCCGCTGGCGCGATCTGGTCTGGCAGGCGGAGGGCCTGATCAAGCCGAAGGACGTGCGGATCGATCTATGCGCCATCGCCAAGGGTTATGCCGTTGATGCCCTGATGGACCTGCTCAAGGCAAAACCAGGTGTCTGTTCGGCTCTGGTCGAGGTTGGGGGGGAACTGAAGGGCTGGAGCGTACAACCGGACGGCTTGCCGTTTTGGGTGGAAATCGAGACACCGGTAAAGCAAGCCACTGTGGCCGCTCTGTGCGATTGGGCGGTGGCCACATCCGGCGAACAGGTGCGATCCTTCGTGCATGAAGGACAAGTCCATTCGCATATCATCGACAGCCAGACCCAGGCGCCGACGCGCTCCGGCATTGTCAGCGTGACGGTTTTCGATGCCGAGTGCTGGCGGGCCGATGCGCTTGCCACGGCCCTGATGGTGCTGGGCGAGGCGCGGGCCATGGATTTTGCCGTGGCACACGATATCCCCTGCTTGTTGTGGCTGCGTGACGGCAGCGGTTTCCGTGAGCGTTTAAGTCCGCGCCTGGAGGCTTGGCTGTGACGCCGTTGCTTGATAATCTGACTGATGATCCGGCGCGCTGGGCTGCGGCCGGTGCCTGGGCAGCGGGCTTTGTGGCGGTCAGCCTGTGGGCGGCGCTCAAGGGACGGACAAAGGCCGAAACGACCAGCGATTATCTGGTGCTTTATGCCTCACAAACTGGCCAGGCCGAGGAGATTGCCAGAGACAGCGCGGCTTCTCTTGTTGGCGGTAGATGCGATGCGATAGCTGTTTCCACCGATAAGGTGACAGCCGTACAATTGCGGGCGGCGATACATATACTCTGCGTGGTCTCGACCACCGGCGAAGGCGACGCGCCGGACGAAGCTCTGCGTTTCGAGAACACCCTGATGCGTGAAACACCCGATCTGATGGGGCGGTCCGTGGCCGTTCTGGCCTTGGGCGACCGCAAATATGATCAGTTCTGCGCCTTCGGCCATCGGGTGTTCAATTGGCTGGTTGCCTGCGGGGGCGAGGCTGTGGCACCGGTTATCGAGGCTGATGACCTGGATGCGGCGGCGCTGAAGAGGTGGCACGACCTGCTGGCCTCTCTCGGTGGGCAGGAGACGGTTCATGCAAACACTGGATTGCCGTGGCGGCTGGAGGCACGGACACGGCTCAATCCACTGGGCAGTCATCCACTCTATCATCTCAGCTTTACCGGTCAGGCCGCCGACTGGCAGGCGGGTGATCTGGTGGAAATCACCACACCTTATGGCCACCGCCGCGATTATTCGATCGCAACCCTGCCGGACGAGGGGCGGCTCGATCTTTATGTGCGCGAGGTCCGCAAGGCAAACGGTGAAATGGGCGACGGTTCCGGCCTGCTGATCGAAGGCATACAGCCCGGCGATGCCCTGCCTTTGCGGATAAAGTCGCATAAGGGTTTCCATATGCCGGAAGGAAACGGGCCATTGCTGCTCATTGGGGCGGGGTCGGGTCTGGCTGGTTTGCGGGCGCATATTCTTCAGGCGAACGCGCAAGGTCGCAAGGTCTGGCTGATCTACGGAGAACGTCATCCGGAGCGCGACGGCGCCTTGGCGGATCAGATGAAAACCTGGCGAGAAGAGGGCCGGCTGACGCAGCTCGACCTCGCCTTTTCACGGCCCGATGACGGCGCAGGTCAATATGTCCAGACGATAGTGGCCGCACAGGCGGCGGATATCCCGGCCTGGCTGGGAGATACGGGCGCTGTCTTGTGCTGTGGCGGCCGCGATATGGGGCTGGCGGTCGATCAGGCGCTGACAGGCGTCCTCGGCCAGGCCTGGGTCGATGACGCCAAGATATCCGGGCGATACCGCCGTGACCTTTATTAATTCAGCTTTTGGGAGCCAATTCATGTTGAAACCTGTTCTTTCCGGTCTGGCGGTGGTCGCCCTGTTCGCCGCAGTCGCCGCCGAGGCGCGCACCAGCTATATCCTGCCCTATAATTTCGCGCCGACCGAAGCCTATGTGACGGCGGAAGCCGCGACATCGGAGAATGTTTTCACGCCGGAAGGCGCGCTGAAAATCGACAGCTTCCAGATCATCGATGACAAGGGCGCCGCCACGCCGGCCAAGGGGGCGCAGTTCAAAGAGGTGACCGTTTTCGAATCCGCCCTGCCGCATGAGGGCACTTTCCGCCTGACCACCGGTAATGTGGAAGTCCGCTCGATGCAGATGGTAGAGGTCGATGGCAAATGGCGCCCAATGCGCGGGCCAGGCGGGCCGGGCGGCAATAAGGCACCCGGTGAAGGCGGCCAAACCCCGGTGCAATCACCGCAACAACCGGCCATTCCCGCCGATGCTAAAACGGTTACGGTAAAAGCCATGACCCGTGCCGACAGCTATATTTCGCTAAAAAAACCGTCGGAAGCTTTGCCGCCGCTCGAAGGCAAGGGCCTGGAAGTCGCGCCGCTGACCCACCCCAGCCGTTTGTTCAGCGGCAGCACGTTCGACTTTGCCGTTATATTCGACGGCAAGCCCTTGCCGGCAGCGGATTTCAAGATCGAGCGTGGCGGCGATCAATACCGTGACGCCAGTTATGTCTATACCGGCACGACGGGTGCGGATGGCAAGGCGCAGGTGACCTTCGATACACCGGGCGTCTATGTCATCGAGATGAGCCGCAACTGGCAGGACGGGGATCAAGCCGATCCGCGCAACTGGTCCTACAGCCTTACGCTTGAAGTCGCGCCTTAACAGACGTGGCCAGACGGGCGTAGCCAAAAGCGATGCCGACTCCCATCAGTACCGGACCTTCAAAGGCCGCCTGGGCAACCAGTGCGGCCATTTCCCTGAGTGTGCCGGAAAGGGCACGGGCCGAGGGGCGGCCGGCATTTTCAATAATGACCACGGGCGTTTGCGGCGAGCGCCCCGCATTTAAAAGACTGGCCTCGATATAGGCGGCATTGTGCGATGACATATAGAAGACGAGCGAAGTCATCGGGTCGTTGATGCTTTCCTCGCGCAGGTCGATCGAGCCATCTTTTGTGCGACCGGTCAGAAAGGTGACCGAGCGCGCCTCGCCGCGATGGGTAAGGGGGAAGGAAAACTGCGCCGCAGCGGCCGAGGCCGCGGTAACGCCCGGCAGGGTCTTATGAGCTATGCCATGCTGTTCGAGATAAAGGCGTTCTTCCTCGACGCGGCCAAAGACCGACGGATCGCCGCCTTTCAGACGCACCACATGCAGGCCCTTTTTCGCCAGGCGGACCATCAGTTCATTGGTCTTTTCCTGTGAGACAGACAAGCGGTCCCCACGTTTGCCGACGCAGATCTTGACGCACTTCTGCGGGGCAAGCGCCAGGATATCTTCCGACACCAGCGCGTCATAGAGCAGGGCCTGCGCTGATTGCAGGGCTTTCAGCGCGCCGAGTGTCAGGTGATCGGCGTCGCCCGGACCGGCGCCAACAAGCGAGACGAAGCCGCGTCCTTTCTCCTCCCTTGCGAAGCGGGGGAGGGGGACCACGAAGTGGTGGAGGGGGCCTTTAGTTGATGTGGTAATTGCCCCCTCCGGCGCGACTACGCGCGCCACCTCCCCCGATAAATCAGGGGAGGAGATAAGGTTATACGGCATGGGCGGTCTCCTTTGCGTGTTTCAGCAGGCATTGTTTCAGTTCGCCCTTGCACGAGCCGCAGGCCGTGCCGGCGGTGGTGGCCTCGCCGATGGCCTCGACCGTGAGGGCGCCGTCGGCAATGGCGGCATTGATAGTCTTTTCGCCGACGCTGCGGCAGGCGCAGATGATGCGGCCCTTGTCCTGCACGCCGGGCAGGCGGCCGATCAGCAGGGCAGCCCGGTCCTTGGCGTCGAGCACCAGGTCGCCGAAACGCTCCAGCAGCCAGTCGCGCGGTGGTAGACGCTTGGTGATGGGGGCGATAAAAAGCACACGGGTCAGGCGACCATCCTCGATGCGCACGCGGCGGGTCTGGCCGGTCGTCAGGTCATCCAGGCTCTGGGTGATCTCGATGGCGGAAATATCCATCGGGGCGATGCCGGCGATCTCGAAACAATCGGCATAGGCATGACTGGAGCGACGCCACACCGCACCATTTTCCGTTTCTTTGGCGAATTCCGGCAGTTCGCCGTCGAAATCGCGCGGCGTCATGATAAAGCCGTGCCAGGCCTCGTTATAGGCGGCGACCCGCGCCGGCGTATGCTTGAATTCCGGCTGGCCGGACATAGGATCGACCGCCGGATTGACCAAGGCATTGGCGCGGCCAAAGGGAGCGAACTGGCGTGTCCAGTGCATGGGCACGCTCAAATTGCCTTCGCGGACATCGTCGGTGACGCGGGCCTTCAGGATCGCCTCGCCAAAGGCCGTGGTCACGATGGCCAGGCGGCTGTCCTTGATGCCGAGACGTTTGGCGTCCTTCGGATGGATATCGAGCAGGGGTTCGGTGATATGGCGGTTCAGTTCCGGCGCCAGGGCCGTGCGGGTCAGGGTGTGCCAGTGATCGCGGACGCGGGCGCTGTTGAGGCTAAAGGGGAATTCTGGCGTAGGCAAGTTGGCCGGGCCGGTAGCCTTTGGCGCGATCAGGCGGGCACGGCCGTTCGGCGTGGCGAAGTGACCATCGGCAAACAAACGCTGCGTCGAGCCGGCCTTAGTCACCGGCCAGCGGGTCGGCATCAGGGCGTCATAGGCCTCACGACCAAGACCCGTCAGGCCGCCGAGGTTCAGAAATCTTTGGCCGTTGTTTTCAAAGGCGGTCAGACCGGCATGTTCGTCAAAGACCTCGTGCGGTTCCTTCCAGCCGAAAGCTTTGTCCCAGGCGCTGTTCATGCGGCGCGCCACCTCGGCGACGATTGCCCAGTCGGGTCGGACTTGGCCGGGCAGGGCGGTCATCCGGCGCTGGCGCGAGATCACGCGCTCGGAATTGGTGACCGTGCCGTCCTTCTCGGCCCAGGCCGCGGCCGGTAGAACGATATCGGCAAGTGCCGTGGTGTCGGTCGGCCAGGCGTCGGAGACGATGACGAGTGGACATTTCGCAAGGGCTTCACGCACGAGGCCCGCGCGCGGCATGCTGACCGCGGGATTGGTCGCCGCGATCCAGAGTGCTTTCACTTGGCCGTCCGCCGCCGCCTCAAAAAGATCGACGGCCCTCAAACCCCGTCGCACGGCGAGATTCGGTGCGTTCCAGAAACGTCGGACGCGCGCCACGTTGTCGGGCGCGAAATCCATGTGCGACGCAAGCTGATC